>NZ_JAAMNX010000001.1:0-1084468 GCF_011065565.1 Bacillus sp. EKM420B
CCGGTAGTTCAGTTGGTTAGAATGCCTGCCTGTCACGCAGGAGGTCGCGGGTTCGAGTCCCGTCCGGACCGCCATTTATAAAAAGGCTCGGTAGCTCAGTTGGTAGAGCAACGGACTGAAAATCCGTGTGTCGGCGGTTCGATTCCGTCCCGAGCCACCATTTGCCGGTCTAGCTCAATTGGTAGAGCAACTGACTTGTAATCAGTAGGTTGGGGGTTCAAGTCCTCTGGCCGGCACTCTAAATGATGGAGGGGTAGCGAAGTGGCTAAACGCGGCGGACTGTAAATCCGCTCCCTCAGGGTTCGGCAGTTCGAATCTGCCCCCCTCCACCATTTTATAAATAGGGGCATAGTTTAACGGTAGAACAGAGGTCTCCAAAACCTCCGGTGTGGGTTCGATTCCTACTGCCCCTGCCACTATATTATTTATTCATCTTCAGATTATGGCGGTTGTGGCGAAGTGGTTAACGCACCAGATTGTGGCTCTGGCACTCGTGGGTTCGATTCCCATCAATCGCCCCATATTATCATTGGGCTATAGCCAAGCGGTAAGGCAACGGACTTTGACTCCGTCATGCGTTGGTTCGAATCCAGCTAGCCCAGTTGCATTTTTTTAAAAACAACAGCATAAGATGTATTAAGTTCTTTTACATGTTGCGGAAGTAGTTCAGTGGTAGAACATCACCTTGCCAAGGTGGGGGTCGCGGGTTCGAATCCCGTCTTCCGCTCCAATTACGGCGGCATAGCCAAGTGGTAAGGCAGAGGTCTGCAAAACCTTTATCCCCGGTTCGAATCCGGGTGTCGCCTTTCTATTGCCGGGGTGGTGGAATTGGCAGACACACAGGACTTAAAATCCTGCGGTAGGTGACTACCGTGCCGGTTCAAGTCCGGCCCTCGGCACCAATTTAACTTTGAGCGAATTATGTTAAATTGGTCATCATTTTTCTTATTATAAAACATATATGAGAGTGATTTGCATATTGCAGGTCGCTTTTTTTTATATAATAAAAGCGTGAAGACTATCAATATAAGTTTCTTGCTTGTATCGTATATACTGCATTACCATTTGAAAAAACTTTACTAAAACCATTGACACTTTATAAAATGCATGTTATATTTATATACGTCGGTTGAACACGATGGATTATATGCCGGTGTGGCGGAATTGGCAGACGCGCACGACTCAAAATCGTGTTCCTTCTGGAGTGCCGGTTCGACCCCGGCCACCGGTATACAAAGGCTTCTACAATATGTAGAAGCCTTTTTTGTTGTATGAAAATATCTCCAAGGCTTGTGAAAACATGATACCTGCAGCAGGAGGAGCTGGATTCGGCATACCGTGCTTATATTAAGGAAACACCGATTCGGCCGTGGAGTTTAATCTTTCCGATCGGCTGCTTTTGCTATTAACACTGTTTCTCAGCTGGTGGGGCGGCCATTCAAAAGCGATATGTTTGGGGGCATGTTAACCGCATTATTGGCAGCGGTTATTGCAGCATTAGCTCTTTTTATGTTTCAGCGCTTTCCTGCAGGCGAGCTTGTTACCCATTTTATTAAGGGCGGAAACGAATTGGTCAACGTTATTATTATGTTATCGCTGATTTGGGCCGTAACAGCAGTAGCTGAAAATCTGGGATTCTCGAAATATGTTACTTCTCATTTAACATCATGGATCCCTCATATGTTTATTGCGCCGTCTCTTTTTATACTGGGGGCTGTTATATCCTATTTTATCGGGTCATCCTGGGGGACTTGGGACGCTGGCGGTTCAGTTACATACCAGCTTATTATTAGCGATCGGGGCCGTGTTTGTGAGCGGAACATTGGATTTGCTTCTCTCCTCAGTGATAATACGGTGTTGGGGATCGATGTTGTGAAGTATGCCCGTTCGAAGCTTGTTCCGGCGCTTATCGCCGCAGGGATCTCCGTTATGTTATACGGTGCGTATTTTTCAGATAACAAATACTTTTTGAAGGCGTTATCCGAAATTGGGATAACGCCTTTTTAATGAGCTGTTATACTTGAGAAAAAAAGAGGTGATGACTTTGAAGCAGATTATTGCAATGGGCGGCGGGGGGTTTTCCATGGAGCCGGATCATCTTGTGCTGGATCAGTATATTTTAGAGCAGTCGGCGCGGTCAAAGCCGAAAGTTTGTTTTTTGCCGACGGCAAGCGGAGATTCGGAGAATTATACCGGCAGGTTTTATCAGGCCTTTCAAAAGCTGTGGTGTGAGCCGGATCACTTGTCGCTGTTTAAACCGCCGGGTTCTGATCTCAGATCCTTTCTCATGAAGAAAGATATTATATATGTCGGCGGCGGAAATACGCGCAATATGCTTGTCTTATGGAAAGAGTGGGGGCTTGACCTTATTCTTCGTGAGGCTTGGGAAAACGGCATCATCTTGGCGGGGCTCAGCGCCGGAGCGATTTGCTGGTATGAAGAAGGGGTGACGGATTCAGCGGGGGATTTGCGAGAGTTAAGAGCTTTAGGATTTTTGCCGGGCAGCTTTTGTCCGCACTATGACGGAGAAGCGGAGCGCCGGCCGGTGTATCACCGTCTGATTTCAGAAAAGAAACTCAGGGAGGGCTATGCCGCTGATGACGGCGCTGCGCTTCATTATAAAGACGGTCAGCTGTTCCGGGCTGTCTCTTCCCGGGAAACCGCAAAGGGTTATCGGGTTTTTAATACCGAAGAAGGCGTTCGGGAAACAGAGCTTATGACCGTCCCGTTATCTGAATTTTGATAATATGCTTTTTTTTGTACACAACTTATGTTACGATGAGAGCGAAATCAATAGTTACTGGGGGTGCCCGTCTGAGCGGGCTGAGAGAGAAGCGGCGGCTTCTTAACCCTTTGGACCTGATCTGGTTCGTACCAGCGTGGGGAAGTAAAGGTTTTATTATTGTTGATGAAAACAATAATAGTTTCTTTCTGACTGCAAAACCGGGTTCTTCTTTGAACCCGGTTTTTTGTGCTGGTGCTGAGCTTGGTTCTGTTATTCAAATGATAAAGGAGAGATTTGTATGCAAAATCAATCAGTACAGCAAGCGAACATTTCCATTATGTCGAGTTTTTCCGGCAGTAAAAAGGTTTATGCAGAAGGGTCTTCGCCCGACATACGAGTGCCGATGCGGGAAATCAGCCTGAGTGCGACTACGGGGGCATTCGGGGAAGAGGAGAATGCGCCGGTCCGTGTTTATGATACGAGCGGACCGTATACAGACCCGGATGTACAGATTGATATTCATGAAGGTCTGGGGGCGCTCCGCACAAAGTGGATTACCGGGCGCGGAGATGTAGAAGAATATAACGGCCGGACCGTGAGACCTGAAGACAACGGCTATAAAAAAGAGGGCCGTGCCGCCGAATACCCCGGCCTGCAGCGGAAACCGCTTCGGGCCAAGCCGGGGAAAAATGTAACACAATTGCATTATGCGAGAAAAGGCATCATTACGCCGGAAATGGAGTTTATCGCAATTCGCGAGCATGTGTCTCCCGAATTTGTCAGAGACGAGGTAGCCAGCGGCCGGGCGATTATTCCTTCTAACGTCAACCACCCGGAAAGCGAGCCGATGATTATCGGCCGGAATTTTCATGTGAAAATTAATGCCAATATCGGCAACTCGGCTGTTACATCTTCTATCGAAGAAGAAGTCGAAAAAATGACGTGGGCGATTCGCTGGGGCGCCGATACGATGATGGACTTATCCACGGGAAAAGACATTCATACGACGCGTGAATGGATTATCCGCAACTGCCCCGTGCCTGTGGGGACGGTGCCGATTTATCAGGCGCTTGAAAAAGTTAATGGCATTGCCGAGGATTTAACGTGGGACATTTATCGTGACACATTGATTGAGCAGGCGGAGCAGGGCGTGGATTATTTCACCATCCATGCCGGCGTATTGCTTCGTTACGTCCCGTTAACGGCCAAACGCACGACGGGAATCGTATCCCGCGGCGGGGCGATTATGGCGCAATGGTGCCTGGCTCATCATCAGGAAAGCTTTCTGTACACGCATTTTGAAGAAATTTGTGAAATCATGAAGACCTATGATATCGCTTTTTCACTTGGTGACGGGCTTCGTCCCGGTTCGATTGCGGATGCCAATGATGAAGCGCAGTTTGCGGAATTGGAGACTCTCGGAGAATTGACGGAGATTGCGTGGAAGCACGATGTGCAAGTGATGATCGAAGGGCCGGGTCATGTGCCGATGCATAAAATTAAGGAAAACATGGACAAACAGCTGGAAATTTGTAAAGAGGCGCCTTTTTACACGCTCGGCCCATTAACGACGGATATCGCTCCGGGCTATGACCACATTACTTCAGCGATCGGCGCGGCGATGATCGGCTGGTACGGGACGGCGATGCTTTGCTATGTCACACCGAAGGAGCATTTGGGGCTGCCGAATCGTGATGATGTAAGAGAAGGCGTCATTACGTACAAAATCGCGGCACATGCCGCAGACCTTGCTAAAGGGCATCCGGGTGCACAGATCCGTGACGATGCTCTGTCTAAGGCGCGGTTTGAATTCCGGTGGCGTGATCAATTTCATTTGTCACTTGATCCTGAAAGAGCAATGGAATATCATGATGAAACACTGCCGGCTGAAGGCGCAAAAACGGCTCACTTCTGTTCGATGTGCGGCCCGAAGTTCTGCAGCATGAGAATTTCTCAGGATATTCGTGATTATGCGAAGGAAAACGGACTTACTGAAGACGAGGCCGTCAATGAAGGGCTGAAAGAAAAAGCAAAAGAGTTTGCAGAGAAGGGAAGCCGCTTATATCAATAAAAGAAAAGATGAAGATGGAGTGTGTCCATCTTCATCTTTTTTAGAAAAACGGTGAACGGCGAAGCGGCGGAATGCTCTGCTCGAAGCGGAATATATTTTCCGGATCATATTTCGTTTTGATTTGACGGAGGCGGTGAACATTTTCTCCGTAATACGTTTGCAGCCAGTTTCTGATTTCTCTATCAGGCCAATTCACATAATCTCCCATCGTTTCTCTTGATAGGGACGTTCTCAGTCCTTCGATCCAGCGGACATTTAGTCTTTCTTCTTCAGCAGATGTCCAAGTTGTAATATATTCTTGGGCAATGATTGCGTTGCGATAGTAGAATGCCGTTTGGTCCGGAGCGATCCGTCCGGCCGCCCCGCCGAGAGATTGCTGCCAGACACTGGCGTTTTCGTTCGGAGCGTGCTCTAAATAGCGCTTTAAAGTGGATATTGCGCGTGTTGATAATGGTTTTTCAATAAAGGATCCTGACCGCTTCATCTTTTGCGGCTGATTGCCTCCCGGGCTGTTAAAAAAGGCTGCCGCTTTAATAAATGGCACTGTCTTGACCATGCCGCTTGTCGGTTTTCCCGCTTTCATTAACGGAGCCAGCAGTTCTTTCAGCTCCTCTTTTGTCCCGGTAAATTGACCGAGCGCTTCTATGCGGTTGACTTCCTTAGGCCAAAACTGAATTGATGAGGTAAGCCGGTTGTCTGTAAATGGAGCCCAGCGCTGCCACGTGTTAAATACTTCCTCGAAATCATCCCAGCCCCAAGTGACAGAAAAAACAGACACGCACGAGATCGGCACGGCTTTAAACATCATGGATGTGACAATGCCGAAGTTGCCTCCCCCTCCGCCCTGAGATGCCCAAAATAGATCAGAGTGCTTTGAGCGGTTGACTGTGATCAAGTCAGCACCCGCTTTTTCGTCCGCTATGATCATTTCGAGCTGGAGGAGACGATCGCAAGTAAGTCCGGCAGTCCTTGTTAAATATCCGATTCCTCCCCCGAGCGTCAGCCCCGTGATTCCCACATTCGCAATGGTTCCCGCAGGAAGGGTCAAGCCGTACCGCCAGAGTGTCCGATAGACTTCCCCCAATTCGGCTCCCGCTTCAATCGAGACCAGCCGCTTATCCTCATTTACTCTTATTTTCTTCATTTCACTGAGATCAATGACTAGTCCGTCATTTAACAGAGAAAAATTTTCGTAGCTGTGTCTTCCGCCTCTGATACGAAAAGGCACATTGTTCTCACGCGCCCATCTCACCGCATTGAGGGCGTCATGTTTGTTTTGACAAAACACAATGATGTCTGGATATCTTTGCAGGCTTAAATTGATATTGGTTCTTGCAGCATTATAGTCCGGGTCATCTTTTTTGACGATGCGACCGGTCAATGTTGTCTTTTCCACATTCTCACTCACTTTCACTTGTAATCTGCTATGTTTTCTAGCATATGCGGAAAAATGAGAGAGTGTATGAGGAAAACCCCCGGAAGGACACGATATTTTAAATTATAGTTGACAGGTAGGGATTGTATGAATTAACATAATCATTACATATTTCCAAACGATGGCTGATCGGATCACCGAAGGCTCTTATCTTGTAAACAGATAAGGGCCTTTTTTTGCGTGAAAGCCATTGGATGAAAAGCGGAGGGATGAAAAGTGGCGTTAAAAAAGGCATCACATGTGCGCAAAAAAAGTAAAAAGCGAAAAAAGTACAGAAAACACACATTGAATTTCGAACTGCTTGTAGAGAAAAACAAACGGGAGATTATGAGAAATGAGGAACAGATGGAGCAGATTTATATAAAGATAGATGAAAAGCATGCGGGGGTTCGATAAAGATGAAGGAGAGAAAATGGAGGATAAAAACAACGGTACTCGCGCTGTCGGTATCCATCGTGTTATCAGGGTGCGCGTTAGGGAGTGCCGGGGAAGAACCGTCATCTGCGGCTGATAAAAAGGAAGAAACACGTATCGCCCATGTCAAGACAAAGGAATTTAAAGCTTCTCATCCGGCGGCGATTCCCGCTAAATCGAAAGCCAGAACTGACACTTTTGTTGCTGGGATTTCCGCGCCGGGCGGCGTGTTTCTGCCGTACTTCTACGAAAACGGCTGGGATGGAAATGCGACAGATCCTATTTTTGAACCGTTAGTCAAACTGGATAAAACGGGGAAGCCTGCTCCGGCTCTTGCGGAAAGCTGGAAAATTTCCAAAGATCAGCTTACATACACGTTCCGTTTAAGAAAAAATCTCGTTTTCAGCGACGGTTCACCGCTGACCGCAAAGGATGCCGCATTCACTTTAACACTGCTGCATGATCCTGCATACGCAGGCTATGAAGATATCACTACGGCTTATATTAAAGGCGGTAAGGCTTACAAAGAAGGAAAGGCAAAGACGATAGAGGGCATTCGCGTCCTTGATGACAGAACCATTCAAATCACGACTGAGAAAGTCAGTGCGAAGTCGCTGCTTCTTTTGGGCGGGCAGGTGCTGTCAGAAGCCTACTACGGGAAGAAATATCAATTCGGTAAACTGGATTATTTAAAAGAGCTTTATGCCAAACCTCTCGGAGCGGGACCTTACCAATTTACAGAATACCTTCCGGGACAGGAAATACGCTATCAGGCTAATGAACACTATTATGCCGGAAAACCGAAAACGGAAAAGCTGATTTATAAAATTATCGATCCGTCAACTTCCCTTCAGCTGTTTGAAACGGGTGACCTTGATTACGCTTCTTTCTCACCTGATGATGATACGGTTCAGCATTTAAAAAGTCTCGGTTTTGCGAATATAAGCGTATCTGTCGTGAATGATTACGGGCTTGTGTACGTCAATCACAAGCGTCCGCCTTTTCAAGATAAGAAAGTGTCCCAGGCGCTTATTTACGGACTTGACCGTCAAAAAATCGTCGATGTCCGCTTTAAACGCTACGGAGAGGTCGCGAATGTTCCGGTGTCTCCGGTTTCGTGGGCTTATGATGACAAGGGTGTCAATCGGTATGCGTTTAACCCTGAAAAAGCCAAAAAGCTTCTTGATGAAGCAGGCTGGAAAACGGGCAAAGACGGTGTACGTGAAAAAAACGGCAAAAAGCTTGAAATCAGCTATTACACATCTAAAGCGGATGATGATTTCATCCCGATAGCGAAAGAAAATTATGCGGACATCGGAATCTCATTAAAACCGGAAGTGATGGATTTTAATACAGAAGTAGCGAAAATCAATGACAAACAATATGACCTTGCCGCCGTTTCCACCTCGCAGATCCTTGATCCGAATGACACGGTGGAAAAGCTGGCTTCCGGCCATCCCAATAATGTGACGGGGTATTCCAATCCGAAAGCGGACCGGCTGATAGAGAAAGGAGCCGGCACGCTTGATATCAGCAAAAGAAAAGAGATTTATCACCAGCTGTACCGGGAGCTCGGGGAAAACCCGCCTTACATTCTGATTCATTACCGTCAGAGCGCAAGGGCGGTCAGCGGAAAAATAAAAGGGCTTGAGCCTGACAATTATTCTGGAATCAGTTCAAGTCTCTCAAATGTCTCAATTCAATAGAACGGTTGGGCAAAATACCCGATGCATCCTGGGGATTTTGCCCTTTCAGCGGAAAGGAGGGGCTTTTTATGAAAAAGTATGCCGCAGAACGATTCATTCAAATGCTTGTGATCTTATTCGGTACGTCCTTTATTATTTTTTTCTTATTCGCCATGCTGCCGGGCGATTATATTGATTCCAATGTAAATCTGACTCCGGAAAGAGCGAAGGAGTTAAAAGCGCTTTACGGGCTGGATCAGCCGATTTGGAAGCGTTATGTGACGTGGCTCGGAAATGTGCTCAGCGGAGATTTTGGGTTTTCTTTGAAATATCAGGAGAACGTCCTGTCATTGCTTCGGAAATATGTCTGGAATTCGTTTTTTGTCGCGTTTTTGGCGTTGCTTGTCACATGGTCAGCTGCGATGATAACGGGTGTCATATCCGCTGTCAGGAAATACTCATGGTTTGACGGGATCGTGACGTTTCTTGTTTTTGCTTCCATGGCGTTTCCGTCTTTTTTTATCAGCCTTCTGTTTATTAAGTGGTTTGGGGTGGATTTGAAAATATTGCCTGTCGGCGGGATGATTGATACCGGAAGCACGAGTACAGGTTTTTCGTACGTGCTTGAAGCCGCCAGACATATGATCCTTCCGGTCGTGATTTTATCTATGCTCGGCATCGGCTCGCTGACAAGGTATTTCCGCTCCGGCATGCTGGACGTGATCAGACAGGATTATATCAGAACGGCGAGAGCGAAGGGATTGAAAGAGCGCACCGTCATCTGGAAACATGCGTTGAAAAACGCGCTCATTCCGGCCATCACCCTGCTTGCTTTTGAACTGCCGGGACTGTTTTCCGGAGCCATCATTATTGAACAGATTTTCGGGTGGCCGGGTGTCGGCCGTATTCAGCTTGAATCCGTGCATTATCGTGATTATCCGGTTTTGATGGCGTTTACCTTGTTTTTGTCTTGTTTAACGATTGTGGGGAACTTCTTGGCGGATATCGCTTATGCCGCGGTTGATCCGCGGGTCAGGCTGAAATAGGGGGTGTTCGGAATGAAAAAACAAAAAGGGGTGCCGCCTTCTCTTTGGAAGCAGACGTACCGCCGCCTGCTGCAGCATAAGCTGACGGTCATCAGTCTTCTTTTCTTATGTTTTATGTTTTTATTGTGCTTTATCGGGCCGTCTTTTTCTCCGTACATAACAGATCGGACGGATATTTCAAATGCCAATCAGCATCCGGGGGTTCATCATTGGCTGGGCACCGACCAGTACGGGAGAGATGTGCTGACGAGGCTGATGCTGGCGGGGCAGATTTCTCTGACCGTGGGGCTTGCTTCAATGGTGCTGTCGCTTGTCATCGGCTCTTTACTCGGGGCTGCGGCCGGATTTTATCGGGGAGCCGCTGATATGATCATTATGCGCATTGCTGATATGCTCATGTCCATCCCGGGCCTGCCGCTGCTTTTGATTTTGGCTGCGGTGATGTCGGAGTGGAAAGTGCCTTCTGAATACAGAATGTACCTGATTATGATGATGTTAAGCCTGATCGGATGGCCCGGTTTGGCGCGGCTTGTACGCGGACAGATTTTGTCGCTGAAGGAGCAGCCATTTATGATGGCCGCGGAAGTTTTGGGGCTTAGTGATAAACGGAAAATCCTCTATCATTTGCTTCCCAACACATTGCCGTTATTACTGGTAGCGGCGACTTTGCATGTGGCGGGAGCGATGCTGAGTGAATCTGCGCTGAGTTTTCTCGGGCTTGGCGTTGCTCCGCCGACACCTTCTTGGGGAAACATGATGGAAGCGGCGAATCATTTTATGGATTTTACACTCCGCCCGTGGCTGTGGATTCCGCCGGGAACGGCCATTTTTCTGACCGTTGTGGCGATTCATCTGCTTGGAGACGGTTTAAGAGACGCTTTTGATCCTAAGGTAAAACGGCAGGTGAAAATGAAATGAAAAAACCGCTTTTAGAAGTGAGGCATTTGGAAACGGCTTTTTATACAGAGGAGGGTGCGGTAAAGGCCGTGGACGGTGTCAGCTTTACGATACATGAGGAGGAAACGGTTTGTATTGTAGGAGAGTCCGGCTGCGGGAAAAGCATGGCGTCATTGTCCATTATGCAGCTTATTCCCGAGACGGGGAGAATCGAACGGGGAGCGGTGCATTTTTCCGGACGGAATCTGTTGGAATTGAAACCAAAAGACATGCAGAAAATCCGCGGCAGCGAAATCGGGATGATTTTTCAGGAACCGATGACATCTTTGAATCCGGTATTTACAATCGGTGAGCAGCTGACCGAACCGATTCGCGAACATTTGTTTCTGAGTAAGAAAGAGGCATGGCGGAGGGCCGTTGAGCTGATCACGTTAGTGGAGATCCCGAATGCCGAGCAGGTTATGCATCGTTATCCTCATGAGCTGAGCGGCGGCATGCTGCAGCGCATCATGACGGCTGTCGCGCTAAGCTGCGATCCGAAACTGATCATTGCCGACGAGCCGACGACAGCGCTTGACGTAACCATTCAGGCGCAGATATTGGATTTATTGCGGGATATGAAAAAGCAATTTCGCACGTCTATTTTATTCATTACTCATGACCTTGGCGTGGTTGCTGAAATGGCTGATTATGTGATTGTCATGTATGCGGGAAAAATTGTGGAGGAAGGACCGGTTGCAGAGCTGTTTTCTGATCCGAAGCATCCGTATACGAAAGGGCTGCTCGCGGCCAAGCCGGTTATCGGTCAAAAAAGGGAGACGCTTTACACCATTCCGGGGCAGGTCCCCGAGCTTGCGGACCTGTCCGGATCGTCTTGTTATTTTGCGGAGCGATGTGAACACAGCACGGAAATATGCCGGAGATCGAGCCCGCATTTTACTGAATTCGGGAAGGGGCATCAGGCGGCGTGCTGGCTTTACAGAGAGGAGAAAGCAGATGAGTGATGTGTTGCTGGAGGTCAAGGGGCTGAAAAAATATTACGAGGAGCATGGGGGGATGAGAAAGACTCATAAAAAACCCGTAAAAGCGGTCGACGGCGTCAGTTTTACGATAGGAAAGGGAGAAGTGTTCGGCTTAGCGGGAGAATCGGGCAGCGGAAAGTCATCAATCGGCAAGACCATTTTGAGGCTTCATGAGAAAACAGGGGGAGAGGTGTTTTTTCAGGGGCGTGATGTGTTTCGGATGAGCCGGCGCGAGCTCAAAACTTTCAGATCGGAAGCGCAGCTCATCTTTCAAGATCCGTTCAGCTCTTTAAATCCCCGGCGCCGGATCGGAGAAGCCATCGGTGAAGCGATGATCGAGCATCAATTGGCGGTGAAGCGGAATGTGCGTGATAAAGCGGCGGAAGTTCTTGAAGCCTGCGGACTTTCCGCAAACTTCATCGATCGTTATCCGCATGAATTTTCCGGAGGGCAGCGGCAGCGGATCGTGATTGCAAGAGCGATGGCGCTCAAGCCGCAATTTATCATTATGGATGAACCCGTGGCGGCGTTAGATGTCTCCATCCAGGCGCAGATGATCAATTTGTTCAGCAGCCTTCAAAAACAGCACGGGCTGTCATATTTGTTCATTTCTCATGATTTAAGCGTGGTGGAGCACTTATGTACGAAGGTCGCCATTATGTATTTAGGGACGATTGTGGAATATGCGTCAAAGGAGGAGCTCTTTTCACGGCCGCTCCATCCTTATACGAAAGCGCTGTTATCAGCCGTGCCTGTTCCTGATCCCGGAGCGAAAAGGGAGCGGATAATTTTAAAGGGTGATATACCGAGCCCCTCTGATCCGCCTTCAGGCTGTAAATTCCGAACGAGATGTCCGGCAGCCGAGAAGATATGTGCTGAGAAAAGTCCGGCGCTGTCAGAAAAAGGGCTTCATCATTTTGCGGCATGCCACTTCGTGTAATTGAGAAAAAAACGGTTTTATTGATAATAAACAGGAAAAACCTGCCGGGCAGACCGGCAGGTTTTTTGATGTTATTTTGGTGACGGCAGTCCGAGTCCTTCGGCAACGCGTCTGCCGTATTCAGGATCAGCCTTGTAGAAGTGGCCGATCTGGCGCAGCTTAATTTCTTCTTTTTCCACAGGTTTCATCGCACTGACGATATTGGCGACAAGGCGCGCGCGCTCTTCCTCGCTCATCAGGCGGTACAGGTCGCCGGCTTGTGTGTAATGATCATGATGATTATAGCTTACACTGTCAGCGAAACCTGATACAGGATATGCCGCCTGTTTATCTTCAGGTGACTCTTTCGGGCCCCCGAAGCTGTTAGGCTCGTAATAGACGGAGCGGCCGCCGTTATCATCAAAACGCATTTGTCCGTCACGCTGATAGTTTTTCACTTCATTGCGGGAACGGTTGATCGGCAGCGCCTGATGGTTCGCGCCGACACGGTAGCGATGCGCGTCATGGTATGCGAACAACCGGCCTTGAAGCATTTTATCAGGTGAGACGTCCACGCCGGGGACTAATGTGCCGGGAGAGAACGTCGCCTGTTCTACTTCCGCAAAGTAATTTTCCGGATTGCGGTTCAGAACCATGCGGCCGACTTCGATCAGCGGATAGTCTTTTTGAGACCACACTTTTGTGACGTCAAACGGATCAAAGCGATATGTGTTTGCATCTTCTAACGGCATGATTTGAACATATAATTTCCATGCGGGGAAATCGCCGTTTTCAATCGCATTGAACAAATCTTCCGTATGGTAATCGGGATTTTCGCCCGCGATTTTTGCGGCTGTATTAACATCAAGGTTTTTCACGCCTTGCTCTGTTTTAAAGTGATATTTAATCCAGACGCCTTCGCCTTTATCATTTGTCCATTTAAATGTATGGCTTCCGAATCCGTGCATATGGCGAAGAGTCGCCGGAATGCCCCGGTCTGACATCAGAATGGTTACCTGGTGCAGGGATTCGGGTGACAAAGACCAGAAATCCCAAACGGCCGTCGGATTTTTCAGATGTGTTCTCGGATCTCTTTTTTGTGTATGGATAAAGTCAGGGAACTTGATGGCATCGCGGATGAAGAACACGGGTGTATTATTTCCGACGATATCGTAGTTTCCTTCTTCTGTATAAAATTTAACGGCAAATCCGCGCGGGTCGCGCACTGTGTCACTAGAGCCCAGTTCGCCCGCAACGGTTGAGAAACGGATGAAAAGCGGCGTGCGTTTACCGACTTCTGACAGAAATGCGGCTTTCGTATATTTTGTAACGTCATTTGTGACTTCAAAATAACCGTGTGCGCCCGCGCCTTTTGCGTGAACGACACGCTCCGGAACGCGTTCTCTGTTAAAGTGCGCCAATTTCTCAAGAAGATGGACGTCTTGTATTAAAGCAGGACCGCGATCGCCGGCCGTCATTGAGTTTTGGTTATCTCCGACAGGAGCGCCCCAGCTGGTTGTCAATTTATTTGAACTCATGTGATCACCTCTTTAAATTTATAATAACATAATATCACCTATCAGTAAAAAGTCAATATTATTTTATAATGATTATAAAATAATTATTTTTATTATCGAAAAGAAAGTTCGGGTTTGAAAGACCACTTGACTGAGGGGAATAATGGGTTTAATATGAGAAAAAATAGAAACCGCTGACTTGGACACAAGAGGCTCTTATTCTTCACTGGATAAGGGTCTTTTTTTATTGTCAGGCGGTAAGGGAGGCGGCGATTGTATGCTTTTCCGGCAGCATTTTAAACCTGTCGATATTCACGGTCATCTGCCGTACAGCCTTAATTTCGGCAAAAACGATAAGACATTTTCCGATTATAACCGGGAGCGGTCGGAAAGAATGAATCTCACTTGGGATTTTCCTGATCCGCATGATGTTGATGGCGATGACGGCGAAATCGCTTTGATGACAAGATGGGAGAAAGAATTAGATAAGTACGGCATTGATGTGCTGAATTTTTTAACTGCAGAGAGCAATGACCGGATGGCGGCGTTTATTCAAGCAAATCCGGCGAGGTTTACCGGATTTGCATATCATCCTTTGGAACAAAAGGATGCGTATGAGGAGCTGAAAAGAGCGGTTGAAGAGCTCGGTCTGAAAGGATATAAACTGTTCGGGCCGCTGACAGACATCGAGTTTCATGATCCGTCGCTGAAAAAGCTGTGGACGTATCTGGCCGACAAAAGACTGCCTGTATTAATTCACTTCGGACTTTTAGGGAGAGCGGGGGGCATTGTCAGCCATCGCAACATCAACCCGCTCTCCATCTATCGCGTCGCGAGAGAGTATGCTGATATACCGTTCATCATTCCGCATTTCGGCGCCGGATATTATCAGGAACTGCTGCAGCTGTGCTGGAGCTGCCCGAATGTGTATATTGACACGTCCGGCTCAAACCAGTGGATGAGGTGGATGCCGTACCCGCTTGATTTGGAAATTCTGTTTCGAAAGACATCTGAATTAATCGGTGCTGAACGGATCATTTTCGGGACGGATTCGAACGGATTTCCGAGAGGATATGTATACAGATATCTTCAGGAGCAGGTGAGGACCTGCCGGGAAATCAATATGCGGGAAGAAGATATAGAAAACATTTTCGGCAACAACGCGCGGACATTATTAAAAATCGCCCGGAAAGAAAAGGAAGTAAATACGTGATACAGCTGATGCGCTCTCTGGCAGGGTTATGCCGGAGGGCGTATTTTAATCCTTATAAAAAACAGTTGACAAGTCGGAATAATTTGAATTAACATGATATTCAAATTTAAAAACAAACGGGTTGCCGATCGGACCGCCGAAGGCTCCCATCTCTGCAAGCAATCGGAGATGGGGGCCTTTTTGTTTTTCGATCGCATACGGCAGAAAGAGAGGGGAAGACAGATGGCTGTAACCATCAGCATACAAGAAAAAGCTTTTGAGCATGAAGGCCGGAAAACACCGGTGCTGAATGATATTGAGCTGTCAATTGCATCGGGAGAATTTTTGACTGTCATCGGGCCGAGCGGATGCGGCAAAAGCACGCTTTTAAAATTGATTGCCGGTCTTGATACCGATTATAAAGGCTCTGTCGCAATAAACGGCCGCAATGTGTCGGGACCGGGCATCCGGCAAGGATTTATCTTTCAGGAGCACCGGCTGTTTCCCTGGCTGACGGTAAAACAAAACATCGCTGCCGATCTCAATATGAACGACCCGGCCGTTCGGAAAAAAGTGGATGATCTGATTGAGGTTGTCAGGCTGCAGGGAGCGGAGAACGCTTATCCGCGCGAATTATCCGGCGGCATGTCGCAGCGGGTTGCCATCGCCAGAGCCCTTTTGCGTGAGCCGGAGGTGCTGCTTTTAGATGAACCGTTCGGGGCGCTTGACGCTTTTACGAGAAAACATTTGCAGGATGTGCTGCTTGATATATGGCGCGAGAAAAAAACGACGATGATTCTGGTCACGCATGATATTGATGAATCCGTCTATTTAGGCGATAAGCTGGCGATCCTCAGGGCAAAGCCCGGCCGGCTGCACAGCCTGATGCCGATTCAGCTTCCGCATCCGCGCAATCGGACATCAGCGGATTTTCAGGCCGTCCGGCAGAAGGTGCTTTCTGAATTTGAGAAAACGGAAGACCTCCGGTTTGCGGACGGGTCCGGGATATAGAAGGGACGAAGCGAAGTGAAAAAAATCATCATTCTTTTAGCCGCAGCAGTCATGATGTCAGCCGGATGCAGTGCAGACGGGACAGGAGGGAGCGGGAAAACGGTGAAAGAAATCCGGATCGGCATCCAGCAGAGTTTAAGCCCGCTTCTCATTGCCAAGGAAAAAGGCTGGTTTGAAGAGACCTTCAAAAAAGACGGAATAAAAGTAAAATGGGTCGAGTTCCAAAGCGGCCCTCCGCAATTTGAAGGTCTTGCCGCCGATAAGCTTGATTTTTCCCAGGTCGGCAATTCACCGGTCATTTCCGGTCAGGCGGCAGGAATTGATTTTAAAGAGATCGGGCTGTCTCAGGACGGGTTAAAGGCAAACGGCATTCTCGTAAACAAGGGCAGCGGGATTCAGAGCCTGAAAGAATTGAAAGGTAAAAAAATCGCCGTAGCCAAAGGCAGCAGCGGCTTTGATTTTCTCTATAAAGCTTTAGATAAAGCGGGGCTTTCCGCCGATGACGTCACTATCATCCAGCTTCAGCCTGATGAGGCGGTTTCCGCTTTTGAAAACAAATCAGTTGACGCATGGTCCATTTGGGAGCCGTATTTGTCGATTGAAACGCTGCAGCACGGGGCGGAAATATTGGCGAACGGAGAAAGCACAGATTTATATTCTCCCGGTTTCACGTTAGTCAGAACGGGATTTTCCAAAGAACACCCGGATGAGGTTGTCCGTTTTCTGAAAGTGTTCAATAAAGCAGTTACATGGCAAAAGGAACACAAAGATGAAGCCGTCTCCTTATATGCGAAAATCAAACATCTTGATCCGAAAGTCGTCAGAAACGTGCTTAACAATACTGAGCCTCTTAATGAACCGATCAATGATGATATTGTCAAAGCCCAACAGGAAACCGCTGATTTTCAATATCGAACAAAAGCGATTCGTAAGAAAATTCATGTAAAAGACGTGGTCGACAATT
Source organism: Bacillus sp. EKM420B (assembly GCF_011065565.1). Taxonomy (NCBI): domain Bacteria; kingdom Bacillati; phylum Bacillota; class Bacilli; order Caryophanales; family Bacillaceae; genus Bacillus; species Bacillus sp. EKM420B. Next base: position 16,899 of record NZ_JAAMNX010000001.1, read on the forward strand.
CATTTATTAAAAAAGCGCTTGAAACGGGGGATGGCAAGTAATGAAAGCAGAAGCATCAACGGCTGCCGGCGCAATAAGCCAATCAGAAAAGAAAGCTCTGGCAAGATCGCGGAAGTATTCATACCAATGGATGAAAGGGATTGTACTCCCGGCTGCGGTCATCGCAGTATGGCAGTTTATCGCAAGTCTGGGCATCGTCTCTGCAACGGTGCTCCCGTCACCTGTCGTCATCTTGCAGACGTTTCAGGAACTTCTTCTTTCAGGTGAGCTTTGGGGTCATTTAGAGATCAGTTTATACCGGGCGGCTGCCGGATTTCTGCTTGGCGCGGGCCTCGGACTTGTTTTCGGGCTGCTGGTCGGTTTCTCAAAGCGGACGGAAGCATATCTTGATCCGTCTCTGCAAATGCTCAGAACGGTTCCGCACTTGGCCGTGACTCCTCTGTTTATTTTGTGGTTCGGATTTGATGAGACATCAAAAATTCTGCTGATCGCATTGGGGGCTTTTTTTCCCGTGTACATTAATACGTTTCTCGGAATCCGCAGTGTGGACGCGAAGCTGTTTGACGTCGCGCGGGTGCTGGAATTTAATTGGTATCAGCAGATGGCGAAATTAATTCTTCCGGCATCTCTGCCGAATATCCTGCTCGGCATCAGGCTCTCTCTAGGCATTGCATGGCTCGGTCTTGTGGTGGCGGAACTGATGGGATCGAGCGAGGGCGTCGGTTATATGATTATGGATGCCAGACAATTTTCACAGACAAATAAGGTGTTTGTCGGCATTATCATTTTTGCGGCTGTCGGCAAGCTGACAGATGCATTGGTCAGAATGCTCGAGCGGAAACTATTAAAATGGCGGAACAGTTATGAAGGGTAACCTATTAAAAAAGGAGAGATTCATATGGAGATTCTTTGGTTTATTCCGACGCATGGTGACGGCCGGTATTTAGGGACGCAAACGGGAGGGAGAACGGCTGATCATCTTTATTTTAAGCAAGTGGCACAGGCGGCGGACAGACTCGGGTATACGGGGGTTCTGCTGCCGACGGGGAGATCATGTGAAGACCCGTGGCTGACGGCTGCCGCTTTAGCGGGGGAAACGAGTGACTTGAAATTTTTAGTGGCGGTCCGGCCGGGACTGATGCAGCCGTCTGTCGCCGCGAGAATGGCGTCGACAATGGACCGGCTGTCAGACGGCCGTTTGCTCGTAAATGTCGTAGCGGGCGGAGATCCTTATGAACTGGCGGGAGACGGCATGTTTATCAGCCACGATGAACGTTATAAGGCGACTGAAGAATTTTTAACCGTCTGGCGCGGACTCATGCGGGGCGAAACGGTGACATATGAAGGGGACCATATCAAGGTGGAAAACAGCAACCTCCTGTTCCCGCCAAAACAGTCTCCGCATCCGCCATTATATTTCGGTGGTTCATCACAGGCGGGAATTGAGGCTGCGGCGAAACATACAGATGTCTATTTAACATGGGGAGAGCCGCCGGAGCAGGTAAAAGAAAAGATTGAAACCGTTAAAAAACAGGCTGCCAAGGAAGGAAGGACGATGCGTTTTGGCATCAGACTTCACGTGATTGTCAGGGAGACTGAGGAAGAGGCATGGGAAGCGGCTGAACGATTAATCAGCCACTTAGACGAAGAGACAATTGCGAAAGCGCAGGCTGTGCTCCGGCGCGCTGATTCATCGGGACAAAAACGGATGGCCGATCTTCATAACGGTGACCGCTCGAAGCTTGAGATCAGCCCGAATCTCTGGGCCGGCATCGGACTGGTCAGAGGCGGAGCGGGCACGGCGCTTGTCGGTGATCCGCAGACTGTCGCTGATCGAATTTTAGAGTATCAGGCACTCGGCATTGAGTCGTTTATCTTTTCGGGCTATCCGCATCTGGAAGAAGCTTATTATCTGGCTGAACTCGTGTTTCCGCTTCTGCCGTTTCAGAATGAGCGGACTAAAAAGCTTGAGCGCAGATTGGGTGAAGCAATGGGAAACGACCATTTTGCAAGAGGAAATAAAGCGACAGTCTGATGACGTCGCAAGGCGGATCATTGACGGCGGGTGCTTTCTGCGGTTTCATTTCCGGGGAAATGCCGGCAGTGAAGGCGGGTATTCACCCGCCTTTTTAAGCGCTTAGCTTGCACGATGCTCATATGGATGATATGATACAAAACGTAATTATTACGATTTGTTAGGAGTGCTGAAATGGCAAAAAAATCAAAAGTAATTAAAGAGCTCAAGCGGCAGAAGCTTGTTGAACAATATGCGGACATCCGAAGAGAATTAAAGGCGAAAGGCGACTGGGAAGCGCTGAGCAAACTGCCGCGTGATTCTGCTCCGGCCAGGATTCATAACCGCTGTACGGTGACGGGGCGGCCCCGCGGATATATGAGAAAATTTAAACTGTCCAGAATCGCATTCAGGGAGCTGGCCCATAAAGGCCGGATTCCCGGGGTGAAAAAAGCGAGCTGGTAATGTGAAAAACTCCGGATCTGTCATGAACCGGAGTTTTTGCCGTGCTTATGAATAGTGAAAACATAAGCCAAATGCTGAATCATCATCAGAATGAAAATCAAAAGAATCGGAAAAAAAGGTAGATGCGGCTGAATCAGCGGATAAAACAAAAGCAGAACGGCTGCGGCCGGCAATGAGAAGTAAACGGCGATATACGAGGAACGGCAAGCTTTAGCCGTCATCATTCGTTCTCTTTCATCCTGTTCCTCAAATTCATCGGGCACAAGCCTGTGCTTTTTGCCGTTTCGTTTTTTCTTTTCGGCATAGATATACAATGCGGCACAAACGGTAAACAGCAGAAACGGAGTGATATTCAGCTCAAATGAACCGCTCCCCTCCGTTTGGAAAAACTGAGCGATCCGCGGCGCCGCTTCCATAAAGGAAATAAGCGTCCAGCAGGCCAATCCGTAGAGTGCAAGGTGAAAACACGCTTTTCTTTTCAAACTCATTTTTTCTCCTCCTCCAGCCAGAAAACTTCCTCCATCGGCAGGGAGAAAGCCCGGCAGATGTTAAGCGCCAATAAGAGTGAAGGCACATAATCTCCTTTTTCAATCGCTGCAATCGTCTGTCTGGTGGCTCCGGCTTCTTTTCCGAGCGTTTCCTGAGAATAGCCGAATCTGGCTCTCAGCTCTTTTACTTTATTTTTCATCATCAGGGCGTACCTCAAGTTTTCTTCTTTTTTATATTGTATGAGATTCTTAACAAAATGTAAACCTAACTTAACATGTGGACAAAAAAAGAATTTTTTTCGACAAATTTTTTAACATTCCCTTGACGAAAAAAAAATATACATGTAATATTAGAAACATCAAATCGGTACTGACAAAAAACTTTGATGCGGGTGTAGTTTAGTGGTAAAACCTCAGCCTTCCAAGCTGATGTCGTGAGTTCGATTCTCATCACCCGCTCCATACATACGTTATTAACGCAGTGTTTCGTTTCTCTGATAAACGAAGTATTGCGTTTTTTTATGTGAAAAAAGACACGAAGGCGTGTCTTTTTATGAAAGCCAAGAGACGGTATGCGTGCCTCCGTGAATTTGTTCAAACATTTTGGTTAAAGATGATAGCAGCTCATCCGCCGCGTCGGCATGAAATGAAGGCGGGAAAAAGATCAGCTGCAGCATTTTCTTTGTGCCGGTTGTTACAGGGCGGGTGTTGATATGTCCGGTAAGGCCGCCGAAAATGCCGCCAGAGTCGGAGAAAGCAAGTACGTGTTCTTTTTCTCCGATTGTAATCGAAATCGGTTCATCTATTTCTGCGGCGTCATACGCCATGATGGGCAATGAATATTTCAAGGAGAAAAAAAGTATGGTATCATGGGCTGAATTCACACTTTCAATGAATCGTTCCCGGGAAATATCGCCGAGCATAAGCTCCATCGGCGTTTTTTGTCCTGAAAAGGCGGGACTGAGCTGTTCCATCATACGCGCCCACTCTTTAACAAAAGGCTGCTCATCTATACCGCCGTCAGCATAATCAAAGTAAAGAGATTCTTGAAATAAACGGAGGCGGCCTTTCAGCATTTGCGGAGCAGGCCCGACTTCGATCTGTTCATATAAGACGGCTGCCGCTTTGATCCCCGGCACCCGTTCAGCAATAAGTGGATCTAAACTGATGTTCAAGTGTGTTCACTCCATTTCGGGATGATAAAACTCTATTATACCCGTGCGGGAGCCTGATCACAAAGAAAGGAGGCTGTGCAAAAAATGAATATTCATAAACTGAAAGAGGAATTAATCGAATACGCCAAAAGCATCGGAGTTGACAAAATCGGGTTTACAACGGCTGATACGTTCGACAGTCTGCGGGACCGGCTGATTCTTCAGGAATCACTCGGCTATTTATCCGGTTTTGAAGAGCCGGATATTGAAAAACGGGTTACTCCGTCTTTGCTTCTCCCGAAAGCCAAATCAATCGTCGCCATCGCCCTTGCTTATCCTTCCAAAATGAAAGATGCGCCGAGGAGCACGAGAGACGGGCGGCGCGGCATTTTTTGCAGAGCTTCCTGGGGGAAGGATTATCATGATGTGCTGCGGGAAAAGCTTGATCTGCTGGAAAATTTTCTCCAAAGCAAACATGAGGATATCCGCACAAAGTCAATGGTGGATACAGGAGAATTGTCCGACAGGGCCGTGGCTGAACGGGCGGGAATCGGCTTCAGCGCTAAAAACTGCATGATCACCACGCCTGAATACGGTTCTTACGTCTATCTGGCTGAAATGATCACCAATCTGCCCTTTGAACCGGATGTGCCGATTGAAGATATGTGCGGTACGTGCACAAAATGTCTAGACGCTTGTCCGACCGGCGCACTCGTCAATCCCGGACAGCTTAACGCCCAGCGCTGTATTTCGTTCCTGACCCAGACAAAGGGATTTTTGCCGGATGAGTTCCGCACGAAAATCGGAAACCGTCTGTATGGCTGTGACACGTGCCAGACGGTCTGTCCGATTAATAAGGGGAAAGATTTTCATCTTCATCCGCAGATGGAGCCTGATCCGGAAATCGCAAAGCCGCTGTTAAAGCCGCTTTTGACCATAAGCAACCGCGAATTCAAAGAAAAATTCGGACATGTATCGGGATCATGGCGCGGCAAGAAGCCGATACAGCGGAATGCGATTTTAGCTTTGGCTCATTTTAAAGATGCCTCGTCTCTTCCGGAATTAACGGCCTTGATGCACCAAGATCCGCGCCCCGTCATCAGGGGTACGGCCGCCTGGGCCATCGGGAAAATCGGTGATCCTGATTATGCGGAGGAATTAGAAAAAGCGCTTCAAAAGGAGCAGGATGAGGACGCCATACGGGAAATTGAAAAGGGACTGGAGCTGTTATCGGTTTCTGATAAGACTAAAACCGGCCGGTCCTGACATATGTATAGAGAAAAAGCACTTGGCCGGAGTTCAAGTGTTTTTTCTTTATAAAATCGTATGGTGGGTGGAGCGCTTGAAGCATATTATTGAAGATTTAGCGGAGGCCCGGCTTCATTATTTAATCAACGGAACCGAGATGAGGCAGAATGGGCAGGCCGGCGATCTTGAGGTCCTGACGAGAAAAAAAGAGCTGTTTGAAAAACGGAAAGTTGATATCGTGAAGGCGAAGGCAAAAGCCGTCATTGTCAAAAGCAGTCTTGAGGACGACGGCACGTTATGCGTCATGTACACGATTCATTTCGAATATTTGTGCAAGGAGCATGACGGACACCTTTACTTAGAAGAGCAGATTGAGGAACGGATTGCATTTCTCTATGATGAGCTTTTGATTAAAGACCGGGAAGTAAAGAAAAAACCGGCGGGATTTTCTGACGGAAACAGCGTAATTGAATATGAGCGGAGTGAACGGGAAGATTTCGGGCGGGCGTTTCAATACGACCGTCTGGCTGCCGTGCAGTACGCGGAGAAGTTTTGGAATAAACGAAATCCCGCTTATAAAAATTTCAGCGATAATTGCACCAATTTTATTTCCCAATGTTTACATGCCGGAAAAGCACCGATGCGGGGGCATCCGAACAGAGGCTCAGGCTGGTGGATGAAGGCAAGCTCGTGGAGCTACAGCTGGACGGTCGCGCATTCGATGAAGATGTATCTGGCCCAATCCAAGGCAGGGCTCCGCGCATTGCAAGTATCAAGAGCTGAAGAACTGATGCCCGGAGATATCATTTGCTATGATTTTGAAGGAGACGGCCGTTTTAATCATACGGCGATCGTGGTCGCAAAAGATAAAAGCAATATGCCGCTCGTCAATGCCCAAACGTATGACAGCAGAATGAGATATTGGTCATATGAGGATTCAACGGCGTATACTCCTTCCATCAGATATGCGTTTTTTCATATTACGGATGATACGACAAAAGAGTAATTAATGATATAATGGTGGGCGGAATAAAAAACAGAGGTGAACATCGTGGCATTACATGTCGTTTTATATCAACCCGAAATCCCGGCCAATACGGGAAATATTGCACGTACTTGTGCGGCAACAGACACAACGCTTCATTTGATCCGCCCGCTCGGATTCTCAACCGATGATAAAATGCTGAAGCGCGCCGGACTCGATTATTGGGAGTTCGTCAACGTCGTATATCATGATTCATTGGAAGAATTATTTGAGGCATATGAGAACGGAAAGTTTTTCTTCATTACAAAATTCGGCCAAAAGCCGCACACATCATTTGATTACTCAAATACAGAGGAAGACTTTTTCTTCGTATTCGGCAGAGAAACGAGCGGACTTCCGAAAGAATTGATCGAAAACAATATGGACCGCTGCCTGCGTCTGCCGATGACCGAGCATGTGAGATCATTAAACCTGTCCAACACGGCCGCGATTCTTGTATATGAAGCGCTGCGTCAGCAAAATTACAGAGATTTGACGTGAGAAAAAACGCCCGCATCCGGGCGTTTTTTTATTGAATAAAAAGACGGGCAGCAGCGGTTCACGGCATTTTTATATTTTCAGCCTTAACAACGTAACAGTGTTATGTTACAATACATTCATCGAAGGAGCTGGATTCATGGAGGAACAACTGATTTCTAAAAAAGATTTGCTGGAAGAAACATCAATTTCATACGGGCAGCTGTACCGGTGGAAACGGAAAAATTTAATTCCTGAAGAATGGTTTATCCGAAAATCGACGTTTACAGGCCAGGAAACATTTTTTCCGAGGGCGGAAATATTAAAACGCATCTCAAAAATACAGAAAATGAAAGAAAATCTGTCTCTGGATGAAATGAGAGAAATGCTGTCTCCGCAAATGACTGATGTCAATATAACGTCTGCGGAACTGCTTCAAAAGGGACTGATTTCAAAAGCCGCGCTGCAAGTTTATGGCGAAGACGGCGTGACATTCACGTCCCGCGCGCTGCTGTCTTTATATGTGCTTGAAGGGCTTTTGCAATCGGGCAATATCAGCCTTGAGGAAGGAAAATTGGCGGCAGGGGTGCTGAAAACGTATGAGGCTTCCGAGCTGAAAGCGAATACGGAGCTTGTCATGCTCCGAAAGCTCGGCGTAACGACGTGCTTCATCGCAGACGCGGAACATATTTTATTTGAACCGACTGTCAAAGTGGTTGAACGGGTAGCGCTTGCTGCGGCATCGGAAGAATTAAAAACGAAATGGATGCAGGAGGACCATCAATGGAAGTAACAGATAAATTAATCATTAACGGTTCGGGAAGTTCAAAAGGAGGCCGTTTTCATACAGTGGAGATCAACGGAAGCGGCACGGTGTCAGGTGATGTGGAGTGCACGAGCCTTTTGTTTAACGGCAGCGGAAAAACAGACGGACATGTCAAGACGCAAACGCTGACGATCAGCGGTTCGGGGAAAATTTCCGGCAGTGCCGAAGCTGAATCCATCCGTATCAACGGAACGGGTGTCATTAAAGGTGATGTCAAAACGGAGCGGCTGAACGTCGCGGGATTTTCATCTTTCGGCGGCGGTGTGAAAGCTGATGATATTTTCATATCCGGGAAAGCCGGGATTGAAGGCGATTGCGAGACAGAGACGTTCCGTTCGGAAGGCAAATGCAAGATCGGCGGCCTGCTGAATGCCGATGAAGTCAGTATTAAGCTGGCGGCGGGAGAGAGCCGGGTGAAAGAAATCGGCTGCCGCCATTTGAAAGTGATGAGCAGAAAGAGCGTGCTTACGCGTTTTAAGCTGATGCCGGCCCCGGTGCTGACAGCAGAGCTGATTGAAGGTGACATCATTGAATTGGCGGACACGAACGCGAAGACAGTCCGCGGAAATCATGTGCGGATCGGCGCAGGCTGCACCATTGGGACGGTGGAATACAGCGGCGATTTTACATGTGATCCTTTCGCTTTGGTTAACAAAGTCGTGAAACGATAGGAGGAGCTGCGATGGAAACGACAAAAAAATTGAGTCATTTAAAAATGTACGGAGCCGGACACGCCTCCGGCGGTTCCTACCAAAATGTAACCATTAAAGGGGAAGGAACTGTCGGCGAAGGACTTCAAAGCGAACGCTGCCGGATATTCGGCACGGGACTTTTTCTCGGAGATGCCGAGATCAACAGGCTGAAAATTTTCGGAGAGCATGAAGTTGCAGGAGATTTATCAGCACATTCAGCAAATGTGATCGGCACATTGAAAGTCGGCGGCTCCATGCGTTTCGCCAGGATGAGGCTGAAAGGACTTGCTGAAATTGGCGGCGGGGCCGCGGGAGAGCAGTGTCATATAAAAGGCAGTCTCGCCGTCGGCGGCGATTGCGAGACGGAGCTGCTTCATGTAACAGGATGTATCAATGTGGCGGGATTGTTAAACGCAGGGGACGTAAACATCCATTTGCGTTATGACCGAAGCCGTGTGAAAGAAATCGGCGGCACATCGATCACCGTCAGACGGAAACCCGGCATGCTTTCTGCTGAATTGATCGAAGGAGACGCAATTTACCTCGAATTCACGGAAGCGGACATTGTCAGAGGGAAGCGTGTGGAAATCGGCCCGGGGTGCAAAATCGGAAAAATCGAGTATCAAACAAGCTGCAAGTCTCATGAAAAATCAACTGTCCAAGAACATATTCAAATATGAAACATTGTTATGTTGTACAGGAAAGGGTGCTCTCCATAAAGAGCACCCTTTTGCCGTTATTTGTTTTCAGGTTTGCTGTCGTAACCCGCCGTAAAAATGGATACTAAAAAAGTGAGAATGACCCCAAGTAAAATGATCGTTTTCATCATGTCTCCTCCTCTTTGCTTTTCCATTTGATGTCCGAGTCTGGATGAAACTGTATTTCTTTCATTATGAACGGTGCACAGGACCCTTGTCAATGACGGCCTTATAACGTCTTTATTTTTAAGAAACGAAAAGCATGTATTATCACGTCACCGCATAGATTGTAACAAAGTACCTTATTTCTAGTGCATTAACCATGATAGAGGAGGTTCTTATGGATATATTAAAGAAAATTGAAAAGTACAGAGAGGAAGAGCAGCGTCTCAAATGGGAAGGGACGTTCGCTGATTATTTGGAGATCATAAAAGAAAATCCATTGGTCGCGCAGTCTGCTCATTCTCGCGTTTTTAATATGATAAAAGACAGCGGAATCGAGGAGGATGACGGGAAAAAGACATACAGCTTTTTCTCGAGGGAGCTGTTCGGCCTTGAGGAATCTCTGGAACGGCTCGTGGAGGAATACTTTCACCCGGCTGCAAAGCGGCTCGATGTAAGAAAACGGATTTTACTATTGATGGGACCCGTCAGCGGCGGAAAGTCAACTCTTGTCACCATGCTGAAAAAAGGGCTTGAAGCCTACTCATTGACAGACAACGGTGCTGTTTACGCCATTAAAGGCTGCCCGATGCATGAAGATCCTCTCCATCTCATTCCCCATCATCTGCGCGACGACTTCTACAGAGAATACGGCATCAGAATTGAGGGCAGCCTTTCTCCGCTTAATGTCATGCGGCTTGAAGAAGAATACGGCGGCAGAATTGAGGATGTAAAAGTTGAACGTATATTCTTCTCGGAGGACAAACGTACCGGAATCGGAACCTTCAGCCCGTCTGATCCGAAATCACAGGATATCGCCGACTTGACGGGGAGCATTGATTTTTCGACGATTGCCGAATACGGCTCGGAATCAGATCCGCGCGCTTATCGGTTTGACGGTGAATTAAATAAAGCGAACCGCGGAATGATGGAGTTTCAGGAAATGCTGAAATGCGATGAAAAATTTCTGTGGCACCTTCTGTCACTCACGCAGGAAGGGAATTTCAAAGCCGGACGGTTTGCGCTCATCTCCGCCGACGAATTGATTGTTGCGCATACGAACGAAACGGAGTACCGCTCGTTTATCGCCAATAAGAAAAACGAAGCCCTTCACTCCAGGATCATCGTGATGCCTGTTCCTTATAATTTAAAGGTGTCAGAGGAAGAACGGATTTATGAAAAAATGATTTCTGAAAGTGATGTTTCTGACGTACACATCGCCCCCCATACATTAAAAGTGGCCGCGATGTTTTCTATTTTGACCCGGCTGAAGGAACCGAACCGCTCTGATATTGATCTCGTCAAAAAAATGAGGCTCTATGACGGAGAAAGCGTTGAAGGTTACAATTCCGTTGATCTGGAGGATATGAAGAAGGAATTCCATGATGAAGGAATGAGCGGAATTGACCCGCGCTATGTCATCAACCGCATTTCCTCAACGATTATCAGAAAAAATATGGAATCCATCAATTCGCTTGACGTGCTGCGTTCCTTAAAAGAAGGACTCGACCAGCATCCGTCCATCTCCGCCGAGGACAAAGAGCGGTATATGAATTTTATTTCCGCCGCCAGGAAAGAGTACGATGACATCGCCAAAAAAGAAGTGCAGAAGGCGTTCGTCTATTCATATGAAGAATCCGCGAAAACTCTTATGGACAATTATTTAGATAATGTGGAAGCGTACTGCAATAAAAATAAGCTTCGCGATCCGCTGACGGGTGAAGAAATGAATCCTGACGAAAAACTGATGAGATCCATTGAAGAGCAGATCGGCATTTCAGAAAACGCGAAAAAAGCGTTCCGCGAAGAAATCTTAATCCGCATATCCGCCTATGCAAGAAAAGGAAAACGCTTTGACTATAATTCGCACGAAAGACTCCGCGAAGCGATTCAGAAAAAGCTGTTCGCAGACTTAAAAGATGTAGTGAAAATTACGACCTCCACCAAAACGCCGGATGAACAGCAGCTTAAAAAGGTCAATGAGGTAGTGGCAAGGTTAATAGATGAACACGGCTATAATTCGACTAGCGCTAATGAACTGCTGAAGTATGTCGGAAGCTTGTTAAACCGCTGATATTTGATTTCATCGAGAGGCCCGTCTGTAAAAGGACGGGTTCTTTTGTCTGTTTTTCGCAATTGTTTGTCAATTGGAGAGTCCGGCCGGCATAAGATAAAAATAAATCTTTTCGCCGGACTTGTTTCATAAACAGGACCAAGCCGGAATACACATGTAAAACGACCATAACGGTTAAGGAGGGGAATTCATGTCCCGTAATGACAGCGGAAATTTTTTGATTTCAGAGGAAGACTGGTCCCTCCATCGCAAAGGCTTTGACGACCAGCAGCGCCACCAAAAGAAAGTGCAGGAAGCGATAAAAAACAACCTTCCGGATCTTGTCACTGAGGAAAGCATTATTATGTCCAACGGAAAAGATGTCGTGAAAATCCCGATTCGTTCGCTTGATGAATATAAAATCCGTTATAACTATGATAAAAATAAACATGTCGGCCAAGGCGACGGCGACAGCGAAGTCGGCGATGTCGTCGCAAGAGACGGCGCAGATAAAAAGCAGGGCGCCGGAAAAGGCCAGGGAGCAGGCGATCAGGCAGGCGAGGATTATTATGAAGCGGAAGTTTCATTGATGGATCTGGAAGAAGCGCTGTTTCAGGAATTAGAACTGCCGAATCTGCAGCAAAAGGAAAGGGACAATATCGTCCATACCGATATCGAGTTCAATGATATCCGGAAAACCGGGCTGACAGGGAATATCGATAAGAAAAGGACGATGCTGTCGGCCTATAAACGAAACGCCATGACAGGCAAGCCGTCGTTTTACCCTATTTATCCGGAAGATCTGAAATACAAAACATGGAATGATGTGACGAAGCCGGAATCGAAAGCTGTCGTTTTAGCCATGATGGATACAAGCGGTTCGATGGGCGTATGGGAAAAGTATATGGCGAGGAGCTTCTTTTTTTGGATGACACGATTTTTACGGACAAAGTATGAAACGGTTGATATCGAATTTATCGCCCACCATACGGAAGCGAAGGTTGTGTCGGAAGAAGATTTTTTCTCGAAAGGCGAGAGCGGGGGCACCATCTGTTCCTCCGTTTACCGGAAGTCTCTTGAATTAATTGATGAAAAATATGACCCCGCCCGCTACAACATCTATCCGTTTCATTTTTCAGACGGAGATAACCTGACTTCGGATAACGCCCGGTGCGTAAAGCTCGTCAATGACATCATGAAAAAATCGAATCTGTTCTGTTACGGGGAGGTCAATCAATATAACAGGCATTCCACCCTCATGTCCGCCTATAAAAATGTCAAAGATGATAAATTTAAATACTACATCCTGAAACAGAAATCGGACGTATTTCAAGCGCTGAAAAGCTTTTTTAAAAATGAGGAAGCCGGTATAAGCAAAGCATCGTATTAAATATAAAGCCGAGTGAAGAATCGTGCGGCCGCGGTTCTTCACCCGGCTTTTTTAAATTAAAAATAAAGAGAAAAAACGGCATAAAAAAAATCCTTAAAAAATGAAACTTTTCTCTTTACAAACCTTCTTTCATTTATTAATATTTTATCTTGTGAACTATTATTAAGGGAATGAGGTGAAAATACGGTGATTGAATCAGAGCTCGCTTTGCTCAGTTTTGAACAACTGTTTGATACTTCCAGATCGATTTACAAAAAGCAGAAAATGATTCTGGAGACAGTGCTTGAACCATTTGATATTACAGTGCTGCAGTATCTGCTGATGTTCAAAATACATAAGAGCAAAAGCACGCAGCTTTCAAGGCTGGCTTTGTCGCTTGATCTGAAACCGGCGTCTGTCACGAGAATGACCGATATTCTGTATAAGCGCCGCCTAATGGTTCGGAGCGACTATCACGACGACCGGCGTGTTGTTATGATTCAGTTAACCGAAGAGGGGGAAGAACTTCTAAAGAAAGCTGCTGTTCAATATGCCGAAAAAGCGGCGGTCTTATACCGGCAGCTCAATACCGCTGAACTGCAGTACCTGCGCAAGCTTGCGGAAAGTTTAACGAAGCTTGCAAACGGCTGTGCAGTGAAAAACGGAAAATAAAAAAATCCCCACATATTTTTATCATCATTCCACAAAATGATAGAGGAAGAAACGAAAGGAGAAAACAAAATGAACAGAGGACGTTTAATTCTGACCAACATTATCGGTTTGATTGTTGTTCTTGCAATTATAGGCGGAGGTGCTTACTACTATTATCAAAGCACACACTATGTAAAAACCGATGAAGCGAAAGTTGCCGGCGACATGGCTGCTATCACAGCTCCTGCTGCGGGTAAAGTAACTGACTGGAACCTTGATGAGGGGAAAGAAGTAAGCAAAAACGACGTTGTTGCAAAAATTAAAGGACAGCAAAATGCTGACGTAAAAGCCATCATGGATGGAACAATCGTGAAAAACGAAGTGAAAAACGGCCAAATGGTGCAAGCCGGTACGACAATTGCCCAGGAAATTGACATGAAACACCTTTACATCACTGCAAACATTAAAGAAACAGACATTAGAGACATTGAAGTAGGAAACAAAGTAGACGTAATTGTTGACGGCGATCCTAATACAACATTTGACGGAACAGTAGAAGAAATCGGTTATGCGACAAATTCAACATTTGATATGCTGCCTTCTTCAAACTCAAGCGGCAACTACACTAAAGTAACGCAAAAAGTTCCAGTTAAAATTTCACTCAGCAACCCATCTGACAAGGTGCTTCCTGGTATGAACGCATCTGTAAAAATCTCTGAATAATACAGATCAGTCATCAAACCATGAAGGGAGGTTGTCTTAGGTGGCTAAATCAGATAATCAAGTAAAAAGTCCTAAAACATTGCTTATTGTGCTTATGGCCGGGTTATTCCTGGCGATCTTGAACCAAACGCTTCTTAACGTGGCAATGCCGCACTTAATGACCGAGTTCGGTGTGAGTGCGACGACGATTCAGTGGCTTACGACCGGATACATGCTGGTCAACGGTGTTTTGATTCCGTTATCTGCGTTCTTAATTACCCGGTTCGGACAGAGAAGCCTCTTTCTCGTAGCCATGTTCTGTTTTACAGCGGGAACGTTAGTCTGCGGAATCGCGCCTAACTTCTCAACCATGCTGATCGGCCGGTTAATTCAGGCGGTCGGCGGCGGTATCCTGCAGCCGCTGGTCATGACAACCATTCTGCTTATCTTCCCGCCTGAAAGCAGGGGGAAAGGAATGGGAATTTTCGGTCTTGCGATGATGTTTGCTCCGGCAGTCGGACCGACTCTTTCCGGCTGGATCATCGAGCATTACACATGGCGCATTATGTTCTACGGCCTTGTTCCGATCGGGGCAATCGTTATTATCATAGCGTTTTTCCTCTTTAAGAACTTGGTGGAACCGCAAAAAATCAAACTCGACAGCTTGGGTGCGATTCTATCTATTGTCGGATTCGCCTCATTGCTTTACGGAGTCAGTGAAGCGGGCAGCGACGGCTGGGGAGATCCGATCGTGCTGTCTACCGTCATTGTCGGTGTCATCGCGATTGCCGCGTTTGTCATTCAGCAATTGCGCTCTGAAAAACCGATGCTCGACTTCCGGGTATTTAAATATGATATTTTCTCACTTTCCAGTGTCATTAATATCATTATTACCGTTGCGCTTTACACAGGAATGTTCCTGCTTCCGATTTACCTGCAGAACTTAGTCGGCTTTACGGCGCTGCAATCGGGTCTCTTGCTATTGCCGGGCGCGATTGTCATGCTGATCATGTCGCCGATTTCCGGTATTCTGTTTGACAAAATCGGTCCGAGACCGCTTGCGATTATCGGGCTGGTCATCACGGTCGCAACGACATTCCAGTACACAAAATTGACAATTGACACACCTTACACACACATCATGCTTGTCTATGCCATCCGCGCATTCGGTATGTCACTGTTAATGATGCCTGTTATGACAGCCGGAATGAACCAGCTTCCGGCACGGTTGAACAGCCACGGCACGGCGATGAGCAACACGCTCCGCCAGATCAGCGGATCAATCGGAACAAGTTTGATTACAACGATTTATACGAACCGTACGACAATGCATTATTCGCAGATTGCGGATAAAACAAGCACGGCTGATCCAAGCTTCATGCAGTCGTTCCAAAGCGCGGTTTCGAATTTAATGGTCAACATGAACATGTCGCTTGATGCGGCGAAACAAACCGTTTATTCATATCTCTACAAAACAGCTTCACTTAATTCCAACGTTATGGGGATTAATGACGCGTTTATGTGGGCGACGATCTTTGCGGTTATCGGCGTAGTCCTGAGCCTGTTCTTGCGTGACGTACGGAAAGACAAACAGCGGGCGAAGAAAAAAGAGGAGCTGTCATTGCTTCCGGCCCCTAAAGAAGTGAAGGAATCTTAATCATCTGAATGGGAGGTTTCCTGAATGAAAATTTACGTAGTGTACGATAGTGAAGGCGAACACACAAAACATCTTGCTGAAGCCATTGCCGAAGGAGCACGAGAAAACGCTGAGGCTGAAGTCCTGATCGACCATGTCGATCAAGCAGACATCCGCAAGCTGAAAGACATGGATGCCATTATCTGGGGATGCCCGGGACACTTTGGCACCATCAGTTCAGGCTTAAAAGCGTGGATCGACAGACTCGGCTATCTGTGGGCTGAAGGCGAGCTGATTGATAAAGTCGGCGCTGTATTCTGTACGACGGCGACAACACACGGCGGATTAGAAATGACAATGCACAATCTGATCACTCCTATGTTTCACCAAGGCATGATTGTTGTCGGTCTTCCCGGCAACGTTCCTGAAAACGCGCTGTACGGGTCTTACTACGGCGCAGGCGTCACATGCCCGGTTGACAGCGATGTGCTGATGACGGAAGAAGGCCTTCAATTAGGCCGTGCGCTTGGCAGACGTGTCAGCCAGGTCACTGGTAATCTAACTGCCGGACGACAGTAAGGAGAGGGTTATATGGCCATTATTATAGCGGTTATTGCTGCTGTCATTGTGATTGCACTTCTTATCACATTCAATGTCCGCAGCACTTCTGCAGGACAGAATGTCAAAGAAGAAAAGAGAGAAGCGATCGGCACTACAGCCGAACAGCCGGAAAAGCATGATCCGGCCGAGGAGCGCTCAGCCGAGCATGCTCCCGTCGTTGTAAAATCTGAATCTCCCCGTGAGAAAAAGAATACAATGGGCGATGATGTGTACCGTCAGGCGCTTCAGAAGTTTAAGACTTCTGAGACGGATCAGGAACCAAACGATCCTGATAGCGGCGGCAAAATGCAGGATAGCAGCTATCGTGATGCGCTGCTCTCCTTAAAAAACAAAAAGAAGTAATTGAAAAGGCAAATCCGCGTAAGAGCGGATTTGTCTTTTTTTTATTGAAGATATTGTAATACATGATGATCTAGTGTACTATGTTACTCATACACTTGATCCGAATGGAGAGAGAAAGAATGACATCGTTTTTAGGTTTGCTGAAAAAAGATGCGAAAGTTTCATGGATTTGGCTCGCGGTGTGGCTTTGCGGCATGATTTGCTGGGCGTTTGCAGCTCACATCATCGCTGCCCGTCAGAAAGAACCGCTCGTCATTTTCGGCTTTTTTACGGCAATGGGGTTTTTTCAATTTCTTGTAGCGCCGCTTTTTATGTACTATCACCTTCATAAAGAAGGAAAAAATCAGCTGTGGCTTTACAATCCGAATGGGGGATTTTATCTGCTGGCTTCCAAACTGACGGCCTCACTGCTGTATCAGTTGATCGGGCAGCTGGCGCTGACCGGTTACGGCATTTGGATGTACCGGATGCTTTCTGCAAAAGGAGTGCTGGAACACACCATTCCCCTGGCCGGCACATTAACCGGGCTGAATGCTTACCTGCTGATCAGTTCAGCGTACTTATCTGTGATCGTGGCCGTATTTTGGACTGTTTTTCACTCATTAAAACATTTTCCCGTCCTCCGTTGGGTGATCTGCATCGTGCTTGCGTTTGTCTGGACCTATATTGACGATAAAATCATTACGCCTTTCACTTCATCTCAACATGATTTATGGCCGGTAAAAGTGTATGCGAATTTTCATTTTCATTATACAAAATTGACCGGATGGACGATGGAGCTGAAAGCCGTCCACATTTCGCTTTTCAGCTTCCTGGCAGTGATCGTGCTTGCAGCGCTCTGTCTCGCGCTGGCCTCTATGCTGCTGAATCGAAAGGTTGAGGTGTAATGATGGAGAATGAATTTCAGTCATCCAAGCCGATTTATCTGCAGATTGCCGATCGTATATATTACCGGCTGATCAGAAGTGAGCTTTCACCGGGGGACAAACTGCCGTCCGTAAGGGAGATGGCCGTACAGATGAAAGTGAATCCGAACACGATACAAAGAACGTACAGTGAAATGGAAAGGCTGGGGATCGTGGAGACGAGAAGAGGACAGGGAACCTTTATAGCGGAAAGATCCGATCTGAAAGCAGAGCTGAAAGACAGGCTGACAAAAGACGTTTTCAAACGCTTTATTCAGGAAATGGCGGAGCTGGGGTTATCTCCTGAGGAAATGCTCGACGGGATCAAACAATATGCGGAGGAAGCAAACGATGAATCTTGATTTTGAACGCGTAACAAAAAAATACGGCCGCAGGATCGCGGTCAGCGATGTATCATTTTCATTGTCTCCGGGTAAAATCTACGGAATTTTAGGGCCGAACGGAAGCGGTAAATCAACAACGCTTAAAATGCTTGCCGGGCTTGCGTTCCCGACATCGGGTGCCGTCCGGATGGGAGACTGCGCAGTAAGCAGGAACATGCTGTTTCGTACGGCTTATTTAACCGAACATGATATGTTTTCCGCCCGGACGACTGTCGGTGATATGCTCACATTTTATCATTCGCAATTCCCGGATTTTCAGCTGGAAAAAGCACATAACCTATTAGCGGAAATGAATCTTTCAGCGGAGCAGAAGGTAAAAGAGCTGTCCAAAGGCAGCCGGGGCAGACTGAAAATCGTTTTGGCCCTGTCGAGAAAAGCATCGGTCATTCTGCTGGATGAGCCGTTTTCAGGTCTTGATCCGGCGGTCAGGGAGTCGATTGTCAACAGTCTCGTATCTTATATTGATTTTGACAGCCAGATCGTCGTCATCGCCACGCATGAGATCGGCGAGATTGAGACACTGTTAGACGAAGTGATGGTTTTCATAAAAGGGAAAATCGCTGAACGGCGCGAGGTCGAAGAAATTCGGGAACAGGAAGGAATGTCCGTGCTGCAATGGTATAGAAGCGTCATGCAGGCGCACGAAATAGAAGGGGGATTCTAATTGGAAACGGTATTAGAACTGCAACAGGTAAAGAAAACGATAAAAGGACGAACGATTATTCATGATCTGAGCTTCTCCGTCCGGGCAGGCGAAGTGTTTGGATTTTTAGGGCCGAACGGAGCGGGGAAAACCACTACGATCAGAATGATGGTCGGATTAATGAAACTGTCTCAGGGAGACATCGTAATCTGCGGGGAATCCATTACGAAAAACTATTCAAAAGCGGTCAGGCACGTCGGAGCCATCGTGGAAAACCCGGAGCTGTACAAATTCTTGAGCGGCTATAAAAATTTACAGCAGTACGCAAGGATGGTAAAAGGCGTTACGAAAGAAAAAATAGATGAGGTCATCGAGCTCGTCGGGTTGCAGGACAGAATACATGACAAAGTAAAAACCTACTCTCTCGGGATGAGACAGCGTCTCGGCCTCGCCCAAAGCTTGCTGCATAATCCTAAGGTGCTGATTCTGGATGAGCCGACAAACGGCCTCGATCCTGCCGGCATCAGAGAAATCAGGGACCATCTGAAAAAGCTGACACGTGAAAAAGGAATGGCTGTCATCGTCTCAAGCCATCTTCTGTCAGAAATGGAGCTAATGTGCGATCGAATCGGCATTCTGCAAAAAGGAGAGCTTGTCGATATTCAAAAAGTAAGGGATGAAGGAAAAGAGGATAAAGATACATACTACTTCCATATTGAACAAAGAGAAGAGGCTCTTGCCGTTTTGAGTCAGTTTGACTGTGTGAAGAAGACAAACGGCATTGAGATCCAGCTGTCCAAACAGGAAGTGCCTGATGTGATATCACTGCTCGTCCGTGAAAACATCCGCTTATATGAAGTGAAAATCATGACAAAATCTTTGGAAGACCGTTTCTTGGAGATTACCGGCGGGACGAAAGAGGAGGTTCAATATGTTTAAGCTGATCTATAATGAATGGATAAAAATTTTCAGCCGCGTCGGGACGTGGGCTATGATTGTGATTTTAGGCGTTTCGATGATCGGTTTTGCGCTTTTGTCAAACCATTTCACCTCGAGTGAAGCCAATCCGAATTGGAAACAGGAGCTCCAGGCCGAAAACAAAGAAATGAAACAGCAGATGAAGGAAACCGGAAATCAGACGCTCATTGATAACCTGAAACAGAATGTCGCGATAAATCAATACCGTATGGATCATAACATCCCCGAGGATACAGGGTACACAGTGTGGTCATACGTAGCTGATTCTTCGATGATGACTGTTTTGACCGGGCTGTTTACGATTATCATTGCCGCAGGCATCGTGGCGAATGAGTTCAACTGGGGGACGATCAAGCTGCTGGCCATCCGTCCGCTCAGCCGTTTTCAGATTTTGCTATCTAAATATATGACGGTGCTGCTGTTCGGACTGCTGATGCTTGTGATTTTATTTGCCGGCTCCGCTCTGTTGGGATTGGTCTTTTTCGGTACAGGCGGAGATACTGCGGCTGATGTTCATCTCGTATACAAAGACGGCCATGTTTTTGAGCAAAATATCATCGCTTTCCTCGCTAAAACATATGTCTATGAATCTGTCTCCGCTTTTATGCTTGCGACGATGGCGTTTATGCTGTCTGCGGTATTCCGGAACAGCTCATTAGCGGTCGGATTTTCTATTTTTCTATTGGTTATGGGGAACACGGCGACGGTATTTCTTGCTGCGAAATTTGAATGGACCAAATATATTTTATTTGCGAACACGGATTTGTCGCAATATATGAACGGGACTCCTTTAGTAGAGGGGATGACGATGACATTTTCTGTTGTGATGCTTGTGATTTACTTCGTTATTTTTCTGGCGCTCGCATTCGGCGTCTTCTTAAAACGGGATATTGCCACCTGATATAAAAAAGCTGTTTTGCCTTTGCAAAACAGCTTTTCGTTTTAGATGAAAAAACCTGCCGGCGTACACCGGCAGGTTTTTTAAACAATTTATGCTTTTGTTACGTTAGCAGCTTGTGGTCCGCGGTTTCCTTCAACGATTTCGAAAGAAACAGATTGGCCTTCTTCTAAAGTTTTGAAGCCTTCGCCTTGAATAGCAGAGAAGTGAACGAATACATCGTCTTGACCTTCTACTTCGATGAATCCGAATCCTTTTTCAGAGTTGAACCATTTTACTTTACCTTCTAACATGAAATTTCCTCCTAAAGCGACATAACGCTTAAATTCACTATTCTTGCTCTAAAACAAACTTCCAAGACGAAAACTCTTACAAAACTTTCTTCTTAAAGATAGTTCGAACAAAAATAATTACCTTTACTCTACCAGCAATCCGAAGAAAAAACAACTGCTAAATGTAACTTTTTTCGAAATAACATGTTTTAAGAGGAAAACGCTCTGATACGAAATCTGATTTGAGACCAGAACAGCCCATTTTCAGCTGATAAAAACCGCTTTGCAGCCTCTTAAGGAAGCAATTGACAACCCTTTTTTTAATCGGTATTGTATGTAATCATGAGCTCGAATACCATGGTGCAGCCTCTGTACATAAAAATAGATAGGGAGTAGGTCAACTTGAATCTGCGGCTTATAAACAGTCTGTTTCTTTTCATTTTGATCATGTCACTTACTTCATGCCATTATCCTGATGGGAACCGGACCGTTACTATCGGAATCAATGAATCTGATCAATCGATCTGGGAGTTTGTCGCGAAAAAAGCCGGTGAGGAAGGATTGCAGCTTTCTTTGGTAACGTTTTCGGATTATGCCGAGGCCGATTTGGCACTTGCCGGCGGGGATCTCGACGCCAATGCGTTTCAATCCGTTACTAATTTTAAATCTTTGCAGCCTCATGTGAAAAAGAAGCTGGCTCCTTTAGGAACGACATATGCGGCATCGCTGGGGGTGTATTCCAAGCAACATAAACGGCTGAAGGATATACCGGACGGAGCGGTCATTGCCGTGCCTGATGAAGCGGCGGCCTTCGGCAGGGCGCTTTTTCTCATGCAGGAGGCCGGACTGATTACATTGAAAAAGGGATTCACCGGTACGGGTTCAACTGATATGATCAAGGACAACCCGAAGCATCTGACCTTAAAAACGGAAACAAAAAAGAACGCCTATCAGGCGGCGGAACATGCTGACGCAGCAGTTCTCAGTCAAAGCGAGGCGAAAAAAGCAGGATTTCATGCGGAGAAGGACGCGCTGATCCGATGGCGCAAATGAAGGAAGCGTATATTCATCTGATCGCCGTCAGAGCTGAGGATAAAGATGATGAACGGATGCAAAAACTCCTGTCTTTGTATCAATCAGATGATACCGCGGCGTTGATTGAAAAAGAATATGAGGGCAGCCTGATTCCCGTTTTCCTGAGGGGCGGCTTTCTCACTGAAAAGAAAGAATGATTTCCTCTTCGGGCGATCATTCTTTTTTTTCAGTGCTGCACACTTGATTGCGTCCTGATGTTTTCGCTTTGTACAGCATCCGGTTCGCGATCAGGGGCAATGTCTGAGGGTCCGGTGTATTTGTCGGATAATGCGCGATGCCGAGGGAAACGGTCACGGGAATTGTATCTCCGCTCGTCAGCAGAATCGGGTCCGCGTCAATCGTGTGCCTGATTTCCTCTGCGAGGTGAAGCCCTTTTGTATACGTGCAATTGGGCATAAGCACGGCAAATTCTTCCCCGCCGATGCGGGCTGACGTATGAGAACTGCTGAGTAAGAACCTCAGGCGTGCCCCCAGTTCCTTCAGCACTTGGTCCCCTTCATAATGCCCGTATTGATCATTGATCTGCTTAAAGTGATCAATATCCAAATAAATAAGCGCGAGCTGAGACGAGGGGGATTGAGACGCCCGATCGTACAGAACGCGCGAGACGTCCTCGAATTTTCTCTTATTAAAAATCCCCGTCAGAAAATCATAATTCGCTTGAAACTTGTATTGCTTGAACAAAACGCGGGCATCGGCTTCGTGTTTAATGATATACAGTGACAGCATTCCGCCCAAGACGGAAATGAGCCAATAATAAACGAGGGCCCCGGCAGGCTGCTCAGGCATAAGAAACAGCAGCGTCAGGGTGAAAATAACATTTGAAAAAAGCAGCATAACGAACGCCTTTTTATGATCCGGCTTTTTTCCTCTGAGGACGGCTGCCGAAAGTATCGCAATAACCCCGACTGCGGCGATGGAAAAAATGGCGCTGGCATTGAAATTGATCAGGATACGGCCTGCGACGATAATCGCAAAGGCGGCTGCCGTAGACACCCAGCCTCCGTAAAGAGCGGCGATGATAATGGGGATATTTCTGAGATCAATGATGGAATCGGAGTAAGAAAAGCCGAAAACAATCAGAAAAACCCCTAAAAGTCCGCAGACCGTTCCCTTCAGTAATTGAAACATCGGACGGTCTTCTTTATACGAAAGCGACTCTTTAAAAAGAAGGGTGAACAGATAATTAAATGTGATTAAAATCGTTAAATTAAGAAACAGTTCCTTCAGCATAACAATCACCCTTATATAAGTTACTAGAGAAAGGGTGGAAAGAAAAGAGAAAAATCAATAAAAATACATATATTGTCAATCCTTACTTGACCGATCGGAATTGATATAATATAGTGTTAAAGGATAATGAGCAAGGGAGTGTTTACCTGTTTTGGAGAATTTATTTGTAGTCTTACATGTTTTGATTATGCTTTTGCTTATAGCAGGTCTGTTTGTCATGCAAAAAAAACACGTTTCCTTTTCTAAACGTGTCTTTACCGCGCTCGGACTAGGCATTGTATTCGGTTTTGCACTGCAATTGATTTACGGGCCGGCTTCACATATCGTGACACAAACGGCTGATTGGTTTAATATCGCCGGCGGCGGTTATGTCAAATTGCTTCAGATGATCGTCATGCCGCTAGTCTTTATTTCTATTCTCGGCGCATTTACGAAGCTGAAACTGACCCATAACATCGGGAAAATCAGCGGACTGATCATCGGAATTTTGATCGCCACGACAGCAATTGCCGCGGCAGTCGGAATTGTTTCGGCGCTTTCCTTTGATTTGAAAGCCGTTCATATCGACCAGGGAAGCACCGAGTTATCAAGAGGCCAGGAGCTGCAGCAAAAATCTGAGGATATGACGGCCAAAACGCTGCCTCAGCAAATCGTTGAGCTTCTGCCGGGAAATCCGTTTCTTGATTTCACGGGAGCCAGACCGACTTCCACCATCGGAGTCGTTATTTTTGCCGCTTTCCTCGGCATCGCTTTTCTGGGCGTGAAACGGAAGCAGCCGGAGCATGCCGCGACGTTCAGCGGAATTGTCGATGCGGTATACGCGATTATTATGCGCGTCGTGACATTAATTTTAAGACTGACGCCTTACGGGGTATTGGCGATTATGACAAAGACGATCGCGACAAGCGACATCGACAGCATTGCGAAACTGGGGATGTTTGTGATCGCTTCATACGCCGCGCTTATCGTCATGTTTATCATTCACTTGCTGCTGATTACGTTCAGCGGTTTAAATCCGATCACATACGTGAAAAAAGCATTTCCTGTCATGGTGTTTGCGTTTACGTCCCGTTCAAGCGCAGGGGCTTTGCCGCTTAATATTAAAACGCAAAAAAGCATGGGGGTCCCTGAAGGAATTGCGAACTTCGCCGGTTCATTCGGTTTATCGATCGGTCAAAACGGCTGTGCCGGCATTTACCCGGCGATGCTCGCGATGATGATTGCGCCGACAGTAGGGCAAAACCCGTTTGAACCGGGATTCATCATCTCCGTCATCGCCATCGTGGCAATCAGTTCATTCGGTGTAGCAGGCGTGGGAGGCGGCGCGACATTTGCGGCTCTGCTCGTCCTATCCGCTTTGAACATGCCTGTCGCGCTTGCCGGGCTGCTCATTTCAATTGAGCCGTTAATTGACATGGGGCGTACCGCCTTAAATGTGAGCGGCAGTATGACCGCAGGGCTGTTAACAAGTAAAATGACGAAGGAAACCGATACCGCGGTGTACAATGATTCCTCAATCGTCATTGAAGCTGAAGAAGCTTAAGTAGCGCTAAAACGAAAAAATCCTTCATCGTTGAACGAATGAAGGATTTTTTTGTTTCTAATGATTTCCGGGTTCAATTTCTTCCAGCATATTCATCACGGTGCTGTCATTTAAAACATTTACCGCGCTTTCTTCGAAGTGAATCGGCTCGGTATAGTGAGGCTTCGGCGAAGTTTCTTTACTGCGGTCTGCCTGTCCGTCCGTATGGGATGAGCCGGAGTGATTGCGGGAAGTCTGCTCATGCTGCTGTCCGCCGGATTCCCCGCCGAAAGCCTGTTTGATCAGCTCGGCAGGCTGCACGGAGCCTGTTTGTGAATGCCGTGGTTTGTCCGTGTGCTGCTGTCCGCCGGATTCCCCGCCGAAAGCCTGTTTGATCAGCTCAGCAGGCTGCATGGAGCCTGTTTGTGAATGCCGTGGTTTGTCCGTGTGCTGCTGTCCGCCGGATTCCCCGCCGAAAGCCTGTTTGATCAGCTCAGCAGGCTGCATGGAGTGTGTACCATCTTTATGCTGCATTCGGCCTGAAACCATTCCGGAGATTTTCCGGCGGATTTCGGGTGATAAAGCTGCAATCAGAATCGATGATCCGATCAGCAGCGCTGTCGGGCTGATGCCGCTTTTTTGTCTGAACAAGTTAAATCCCTCCTCATTCAATTGATTACGCTTACCTTTCCCTATCCTTCTGATATTTATCCAAACCGCTCAGAATGCAAACGGCGTGCATAAATCCCGCCGAATAGAAAAACCTATATGTAAAGTGAGAAAGGAGGAATTCACATGATAAAAAAACAAGCAGTTATTTCTGCCCTTCTTCTGCCGATGCTGATTACCGCAGGGTGCAGCATGGGGAACCAGGGAGAAGGAAAACGAAATGACAACCGCACCCAGAATGTAAATTACCGCAACACGCCTAACGACGGTGCGACAAATATGAATACAGTGAACCGTCATAACCAAAACACCGATCACAATGACAACCGTAACCTGAGAGTGGCTGATAAAGCCGCCGACAAGGTGACTGATTTAAAAGAAGTTAAAAATGCGACTGTGATCGTTGCCGGAAACAGCGCTTATGTAGCCGTTGTTCTGACAAACGGACAAAAAGGCGCTATCGCCAACCATTTGAAAAATAAGATTACCGATAAGGTGAAATCAGCCGATAAACATGTCCGGACTGTATATGTATCAGCGAACCCGGACTTCGTTGAACGTATGCAAGGCTACGGAAAACGAATCCAAAACGGCCACCCGGTATCCGGACTGTTTGATGAATTCGGCCAAATGGTGCAGCGTGTATTCCCAAACCCCAATAAATAAATGAATGGAAAAGCCGCATTTGCTGCGGCTTTTTTATTTTATCTGCCGTCACGACCCAGCGCTCCTGAGCATAAAGTAAAGAATGAGATGAAAATTAAAGGATCGGGGAGGGGAGCTTGTTTGCGTGACGGCATGGGGAAACGGGCGGCATTCACTCTGATCCTGTGCGGAGTCCTTGTCATATTGGCTGTCAGTTCAGCCGTTTCAGTAAGTATGATGTACGTCCTGTCAGGCCAAAACAGCCGCTCTGTTCCGACGAAGGAACAAGTGACTGAACACATGAATAAAGAAATTTACAAACATACAGCGATTTACTATACGGCGGATGAAAAGCCGCTCTTGGATCTGACCAAGCTTACGCTGGACCACGCAAAGCGTATCAACCAAATCATTGTCGGCTATAAAGGAGCGGCGCCTCTTGAACTCATTTTCTTTTCAGATGAAGCTGAAATGGAGCAATACTCAGGATTGAAAAATGTAGTCGGTTTTTATTCAGAGCAGGAGCAGATGATGGGGCTTTTGCCAGAAGAGAAAAAACAGCTTTTGAAAAAAGATGAGCTGGCCGTTTTCATGTATAAGCAATTGATTATACATGAATATACACACTACGCGTTTCATCAAAAAACACGGCAATTGGGGACGGATACGTCTGTATTTCCGCTTTGGTTTCATGAGGGGCTGAGCGAGTGGGTTGCGCATTATGATGTGGTCATTGATCCGATTGCATTTTCCGTCGTGCCGTTTGATCAATTAACGACCGACCGAAAATGGCAGAAATCGCGTATGGAATATGAAACGGATGTCTATTTGCAGAGCTTCTATATGATAAAGGATTTAACCGAAACATTCGGAGAAGGCATTATCTTAACCATTATCAATAAAACCGCCGAAACACAGGATTTTGAAAAAGGCTTTGAAGCGGCTACGAAAGAAAGCCTGAAACGATTTGAACATGATTTCACAAAAGCATATGAAAAAAAGAAAACGGCATTGGAGAGTCAGGATTCCAACGCCGTTTTTTTCATTAATGGAGGTTTTGCTGCTGCTGTCCCATTTGTCCTTTAATCGGAGGCATTTGCGGCTGTCCCTGCGCCGGTGCAAATGAATTCAGCATGGTCTGCATATCTTGTGCATTGAGCTGAGGAACCTGATAATAACCGTGTTTGTTTTGGTATAAGAAGATTTCATACGCCATTTCGACATATTGCTGAATTTGGGCGGAGAGCACTCTTCTTGTGACGGGATTGGTCATTTCAAGCGAACTCATCGTCAAGAGAGAAGCTTGAGCTTTAATCAGGCCGAGCATATGGCCGCTTATTCCGAGATCTTTGACATCATTTAATGATTGATTCGGTTTTTTCGGCTGAGTCGGTTTTATACCGTAGACGGCCTGGTTCTGTTCCTCCATCATATATGTCGACGTTTCCTGAGAAGGCTTTTGGCCGGTCTTAAAGCATTCTGCCGTCAGAATATAGAGTCCGAGAATGAATTGATACTGGCGGTCAAGAATGTCGGCCAGCTGCTGATCCTGTATAAACTGTCTGAGCATCATAAATTGATCCAAAACGCCGACTGTTCCGGCCAGCACTTCATGCATATCGAAAAGCTCATGTCCTCCGTGATTCACTTGCGGTGAACCCGGAATCCCCTGATTTACTGGCGGCTGCTGCTGATTCTGCTGCTGTTCCACTGGTTGTTTTCCTCCTTCATGTCAAATCACATTTAAGATGTGAAAAAAGCCGATCCGTTATACATCAAGACTTATTTCGTTACGTGGGGATTATTTACTATTTTGCGCCAGCGAAGACAATCTTTACAAAAAAGTGATGTGATTTTTAAGAAAATAAGCTAACGTATTTCTTAGAAGACAGGGGGGAAATGAATGAAGAAAAAAAGGGGTTTGCGTCTTTCGTGCTGTTTGCTGACGGTTTGTTTTATGATGTTCAGCGTGAAAGATGCGGAAGCAATCGGACAAGCCGGATCACTGAATGGAGCTGGAACGGATAAAGCGTATAAAGAACGGCAGACTGAAGACTCCGGCCGTGTCCCGCTCAGAATCATCAGCATGAATGATCTGCACGGAAAAATTGATCAGCAATATGAGCTTGACCTTAACGGAGACGGTAAACCGGATGGCACTTTCGGGCGGATGGACTACGCCGCCGCGTACATTAAAAAGGCGAAAGCCGAGAAAGAACACGCCTTTGTCGTGCATGCGGGCGATATGATCGGGGGCAGCTCTCCCGTGTCAGCCCTTTTTCAGGATGAACCGACAGTAGAACTGATGGAAGACATCGGTTTTGATGTCGGAACTGTCGGCAATCACGAATTCGATGAAGGAACGAATGAGCTTAAACGGATCATCAATGGAGGAGATCATCCGGACGGTAAGGGGACAAGCGGTTATGACGGCCAAGATTTCCCGCTCGTCTGCGCCAACTGTAAATTGAAGTCAGGGGAGTCCTTTCTGCCGCCGTATGAAATCAAATACGTTTCCGGAATTCCGGTCGCATTTATCGGGGTTGTAACCAGATCGGCGGCAGGCATGGTCATCCCGGACGGAATTAAAAATATTACGTTTACGGATGAGGTAAAGGCCGTCAATGACGCCGCCGCTGACCTGAAGAAAAAAGGAATTAAAGCAATCGCCGTGCTCGCCCATATGTCTGCTGAACAAAATGGCTCAGCCATCACGGGAGAATCCGCAAAGCTTGCAAGCGGAACAGACTCAGAGATTGACGTGATTTTCGCCGCGCACAATCATAAAGTCGTAAACGGAGAAATCAACGGCAAGCTGATCGTGCAGGCATTTGAATACGGAAAAGCAATCGGAATCGCCGATCTCGAACTAGATAAAGAATCGAAGGATATCGTGAAAAAATCAGCGGAAATCCAATATATCGATCAAAGTAAAATCAAGCCTGATCCGGATGCGGCAGGCATATTAAGCAAATATGAAGAGAAAGTGAAACCGATTATCAGCGAAACGGTCGGGGAAGCGGCCCGTGATATAACGGGCGGATATTCAAATGACGGCGACACGGCGCTCGGAAATCTGATTGCCGACGGTATGAAAGCGAAGATGAAATCCGATTTTGCGCTTATGAATGGGGGAGGCATCCGGGACGGCATAAAAAAAGGGACGATCACATGGGGAGACCTATATAATGTACAGCCGTTCGGCAATGTGCTGACGAAGCTTGAAATCAAAGGAAAAGATTTGCGGGAGATCATCAACGCGCAAATATCTCCGGTGTACGGACCGGATTACAGCATCAGCGGATTTTCCTATACATGGAACCCGGAAACCGGACAAGCGGTGGATATGAAGATGGCGGACGGTACAGACATACAGCCCGAAAAAGGATATACAGTAACAGTCAATCAATTTATGGCGACGGCATCGGGGGCAAAATACGGTCCGATCGGGAAACTCGGCAAGAATCCGGTGACGGGGCCTGAGGATTTGGAAGCGACAGTAGACTATGTCAAAAGCTTTTCCGCACCGATTTCTTATCAAACCGACGGCCGCATCCGCACGGCATCAGCCGCCGAAACACCTGATGACACCGGCAATCAGCCGGGAAGCGGGGAAACACCGGGCAGCACCGGGCCTGATAAAGGAGAAAAACCTCAAACGGAAAAACCCGCTAAAAAACCGGATGCAGCAGAACAGCCTGATCAAACCAAAAAACCTAAACGTCCTGTCGCAGAAGAAACAGCATCTGATACAGTGCAGTCAATTCCCGAATCCCGTCCGGCGTCTGCCGCAGATTCGGAACAAAGCACAGAACAGACTGAAAGCGGCACACAAAAAGGCCGCCCATTGCCTGATACTTCAGCGGGCAGCCATCAGACGGCATTGGCCGGCCTGGTGATCACGGGTGCCGGCGTATATTGGCTTTTCAGAAAGAAAAGGGGAACCCGCACACGATGAACAAACTGAAACATATTCCGCTTCTCGTCATCATCGCAGGTGTTATCATCACATGTTACGGTAGCTGGAAGATCATTGATTCACATATGAAAACGAACCAATCGCTTGAAGAAGCAAAAAAAGCAACAGAACCTGTCTTGGAAAAGAACGAAACAAAAAGCGCTGTGCAGGCACAGCGCAAAAAAGAATTTCATCCCGAAACGGGTGAGGCAAGCGGCATTTTAGAAATCCCTGAAATCGACGCTGAGCTCCCGATCGTCGAAGGGACTGACGCAGATGATTTAGCAAAAGGCGTCGGACATTATAAGGACAGCTATTATCCTGGCGATCACGGCCAAATTGTGTTATCCGGCCACAGGGACACGGTGTTCCGCCGGACCGGCGAACTGAAAAAAGGAGACAGACTGAACGTGATTTTGTCTTACGGCACGTTTTCTTATAAAATCAGCCGTACAAAAATCGTCAGCCGGGATGATACGTCTGTCATCACCCTTCAACACGAGCGGGAGGAACTGATCCTGACCACTTGCTATCCGTTTTCTTACATTGGAAATGCGCCGAAACGATATATTATATATGCCGACCCGGTTTAAGAAAAATACGTTTCGGTAAAATGAGCCAGATCAGCCGGCATCGGCGCCTCGGCAACGATTTCTTCTCCTGAGATCGGATGGACGACACTGACTTTTCTGGCGTGAAGCGCCTGCCTGTGAAACAGCGCCCTGCTTCCGCCGTACAGGTCATCGCCCGCCAACGGATGGCCGATGCTTGCCATATGCACCCTGATTTGATGTGTTCTCCCGGTTTCCAGTTCAAGCTCTGCCAATGTAAGCTGCGCACCGGGATGATAGCCTTTCACTTTGTAATGGGTGACGGCGGCTTGTCCGCCGGGTGAGACGCGCCGTCTGACGGAATGTGACCTGTCGCGGCCGATCGGCGAGTCAACCGTGCCTTTTTTCGGCGTGACTTTTCCTTCCGCCGCGGCGATATAGGTGCGTTTTAATGTTTTGGTTTCGAGCTGACGGTCAAGGATTGCATGGGCCAGGCGGTGTTTCGCAAAAACGACCGCGCCTGACGTGTCACGATCAAGACGGTGAACGTGGCGCACTTTCGCCTGTTCGCCGTTGATTTGAAAATGGTAAGCGATCAGGTTGCTGAGGGTTCCGGTCTGACCCTCTTCATTTGGATGAGTCGGCATTCCCGCCGGCTTATTTGCAATCAGCATATGACTGTCCTCAAATAAAATGTCCGGCTCTCCGTATTCAGGAATCACCGAAGAACCCGTTTTTTCCTGAAGATCAATGAATAAGCGGTCTCCGGTTTTCAGTATGATGTTGTTTTTCGGGGATGTCCGATTCACCTGAATGCTTTTTTGGTTCATCCATTCCGTTATCACGGGTTTTGACGCCTGGAATTCAGATTTCAGGACTGAAAACAGCCATTGTCCGGCGTGTTTTTCCGTAATCAGGAGTTCCAGACCGCGGTCATTTTGTTTCATATCATAAAGCTCCTTTTCAAGCGGAAAGCGGCTGTTTCAATAGGAAACACTTACCTTAGCTTTCGCGTTTTTTTCTATGCTATTCTTGATAAAGATTAAGGATATTCACATGGCAAGAAAGGTGATTGATGTGAGAATTGTGAACGCAGCGACTGACGGACAAGAAAGCGCGATACAAGAGCTTTCCTCTGAATTGTTTCAAAATGTCTTTCCTCTTTATTTCTCCGAACTGGAAATTCAGCGCTTTAAAAAAAGGGGCGTATTGTCTTTACAAAACCAACGTTACCAAGGAACTTTAAAAGAAGCGTTTCAAATTATGGCTTGTCTGCAAACGGTACATATCATGCTGTCAAAGCCGCACCCCGTATATGACGTCAAAGAGCGGGCGCTGTTTGATAAAAATTGCGCTTTGCTGAATGAATGCGGAATGAATTTTCCCTTTACCTATGATGATTTCGAGACAGGGGCCGGATCAGAAGCCTGCGGTCACAGAAGGCTGATCTGACGGGTATAAAGAGCCTTTTGACAGGCTCTTTTTTGCTTCCTTGACATGATACCACAATTTCTTTCCTCTAACTCCCTTTATAATGAGTCAAATCCCCGAGCATAATAAAATGCGAAAGGGGTGCTTTACAATGAGTTCAATCAAACAATCAATGACTACCCACGTGGCTACCGTTTCTCCCAACCAAACGATCCAGGAAGCGGCTGCGCTGATGCACCAGCATAATGTCGGAGCAATTCCCGTCGTTGACGGAGGGGAATTAAAAGGAATGCTGACAGACCGTGATATCGCATTGAGAACAACGGCTCAAGGCCGCGACGGCCAAACACCTGTTTCACACGTGATGTCTTCTCAAGTTGTATCCGGAAACCCGGAAATGAGTCTTGAAGAGGCGTCACATCTGATGGCCCAACACCAAATCCGCCGCCTTCCCATTGTCGATCAAAATCATCTGGTCGGGATCGTTGCGCTTGGAGACTTAGCGGTCGATCAGCGTTCAAATGAGTCTGCGGGAGCGGCTCTTTCCAATATTTCCAGTCAAAACACACAGTAACGGATGAAGAGAGCTTGCACTCATGCAGGCTCTTCTTTCCGTGAGAATGTTACATTTTGAATGCAAAAGAAATTCACGGTATAGTGTATACATAGGTCAGTACGTTTAGCTAAAGGAGCTGTAACCATTGATAAAAGCATTAATCTTTGATTTTGACGGGTTAATTTTAGATACAGAAACCCATGAATATGAAGTGCTGCAGGAAATGTTTGAGGAACACGGTTCAACATTGCCTTTATCCGTCTGGGGAAAGGTGATCGGAACGGCGGCGGGGTTTAAGCCGTTCGCATATTTAGAGGAGCAGCTGGGAAGAAAGCTCGATCATGATGAACTGACGGCGATCAGGCGCGGGCGCTTCGAACAGCGGATGAAGACGGAAACGGCGCGTCCCGGAGTGGAGGCTTATTTAGCCGCGGCAAAAGAATTAGGATTGAAGGTGGGGCTCGCTTCCAGCTCAGATTTTAAATGGGTGTCGGGCCATCTCAAGGAATTAGGCCTGTTTGATGAATTTGAAGTGATTCAGACGGCAGACGACGTAGAAGAAGTGAAGCCCAATCCGGAGCTCTATCTGAAAGCTGCGGAACATTTAGGCGTTGAACCTTCTGAATGTCTTGCCTTTGAGGATTCGGTCAACGGCTCAATCGCAGCCAAACGCGCCGGCATGAAATGTGTCATCGTGCCGAATAAGGTAACGAGCGCCCTGTTATTTGAAGAATACGATCACAGACTGGAATCGATGGCGGAAATGGAACTTGAATTACTCTTACAGCGATTGAACGATCAAAACGAACCGGCAGGGGGAAGCGGCATTGTCTGAGAAACTTGATCTGACCCGTTTTGAAAAGAAAATGGTCATACGGAATATGGAAGAGAAAGATATCAACAAAATTATTGAGCTGCAAAAGGATTGTTTTCCGGGGATGGAGCCGTGGGAGCCTGAGCATTTAATCAGCCATCTCGCGCACTTTCCGGAAGGTCAGTTTTGCGCCGAGTATGAAGGGGAAATTATCGGTTCATGCTCAAGCCTGATCATCAATTTCGATGAATATGATGACCGCCACACGTGGCAGGACATTACAGACGACGGTTATATCACGAACCACAACCCGGACGGATTGAATCTGTACGGGATTGAGGTAATGGTTCACCCGGAATACAGGCGGATGAAAATCGGACACCGGCTGTATGAGGCGAGAAAAGACTTGGCGAGACGATTGAATCTGAAAAGCATCATTATCGGCGGGCGGATTCCGAATTATCATAAGTATGCGGAAGAAATGACGGCGAGAGCCTATGTCGAACAGGTGACGCGCCATCAGATTTATGATCCGGTGCTTTCTTTCCAGCTGATGAACGGATTTACGCTCATGCGGATCAATCCGAATTATCTCCCGGATGACACCGCGTCCATTAAATATGCGACATTAATGGAATGGAACAATGTCGATTATCTGCCGCAGTCAAAGCGCTATTACAAATCGGCATTTCCGGTGCGCATCTGCGTCATTCAATATGAAATGAAAAAGATTTACTCTTTCGAGGAATTTGCCAATCAGGTTGAATATTATGTCGATGTGGCTTCCGATGCGAGATCTGATTTCGCGGTATTCCCGGAGATTTTCACGACGCAGCTCATGTCATTTCTCGAGGAGCGTTCTCCGAGTCTGGCCATTCAGAGGATTACCGAATATACCGAGGACTATATCAGCCTCTTTACAGATCTCGCGGTGAAATATAATGTGAACATTATCGGCGGCTCCCACTTCGTTGAAGAAGAGGGGAAAATTTATAACATCGCCTACTTATTCAGACGTGACGGCACGATCGAAAAACAATATAAGCTTCACATTACGCCGAATGAGCGGAAATGGTGGGGCATCAGCGCCGGAGACAGGGTGCGCGTATTTGATACGGACTGCGGAAAGATCGCCATTCAGATCTGTTACGATATCGAATTTCCGGAGCTTGCGAGAATTGCCGCGGATCAAGGGGCGAAAATTATCTTTACGCCGTTCTGCACTGAAGACCGCCAAGGCTATTTGC
Organism: Bacillus sp. EKM420B; assembly: GCF_011065565.1. NCBI lineage: Bacteria > Bacillati > Bacillota > Bacilli > Caryophanales > Bacillaceae > Bacillus > Bacillus sp. EKM420B. Next base: position 51,342 of record NZ_JAAMNX010000001.1, read on the forward strand.
GCGTAAGGTACTGCTCTCAGGCGAGAGCGGTTGAAAACCAAATTTACACCGTCATCTCAGGTACGGTCGGAAACCTGCCGCAAACAGAAAATATGGATATTCAATACGCGCAGTCAGCCATTTTTGCTCCGTCTGATTTTGAATTCGCCAGAGACGGAATCGTCGGTGAAACGAATCCGAATATCGAAATGGTCGTGATCGGGGATGTGGACCTTGAAATCTTAAGAAGGCAGCGTGAAAACGGAACCGTGCGCCAGCTGAAAGACCGGCGCAAAGACATTTACCGGATTACGCATCTGAAATAAAAAAACGCCCGCTCCGCTTAAGGGGCGGGTTTTTTTATAAAAACACTTGCGCCGGCCCCGGTTTCGGGATATGCTCTTGTAGCCCTTTCGCTTTCTGGGAGAAAGCGTTTTTTTAATTGCCGCCGCTTTATTGACTCGCCCATGCCGCGCCTTTATATTCTTATTAAGAGGAAAACTTCACCAAGAGAATCGGCGTCAGAAGCCGGGCAGCTTTCGATACAGTGCAATGATATTGAAAGGGAGATGAGCGGTGTGGAACATGGACAAAAAAATCAGTCACTCAAACAAAAGGATAAAGAGCTGATTTGGCACGCGATGAAAGGGGCGGAGCCGGATGACAGCATAATCGTCCAAAAAGGGGAAGGCGCCTGGGTTACGGATATTGACGGCAGGCGGTATTTGGACGGCATGTCAGGACTGTGGTGCGTCAATATCGGATACGGGAGAAAGGAGCTTGCCGATGCGGCTTACAGCCAATTGAAGGAGCTTCCTTATTATCCGCTGACCCAAAGCCATCAACCCGCGATTGAGCTTGCGGAAAAACTGAATGAATGGCTCGGCGGCGATTATGTAATCTTCTTTTCCAACAGCGGATCGGAAGCAAATGAAACCGCGTTCAAAATTGCCCGCCAATACCACATTGAAAACGGCGATCACAGCCGCTTCAAATTCATCTCCCGGTACAGAGGCTATCACGGCAATACGATGGGGGCGCTCGCCGCTACCGGCCAGGCGCAGAGAAAATATAAATATGAGCCGCTCTCACAAGGTTTTTTGCACGCGGCGCCGCCTGATCTTTATCGGAATCCCGGCGATGCCGTCACATTGGAAAGCGCGCATGAAATCGACCGGATCATGACGTGGGAGTTAAGCGAAACGATTGCCGGCGTTATTATGGAACCGATTATTACAGGCGGAGGGATACTGATGCCCCCGGACGGGTATATGGCAAAGGTAGAGGACATTTGCCGCCGCCACGGCGCGCTTCTGATCAGTGATGAAGTCATTTGCGGTTTCGGCCGCACGGGAGAGCCGTTCGGATTTCAGCATTACGGCGTTTCACCGGACATCGTCACAATGGCAAAAGGCATTACGAGCGCTTATCTGCCGCTGTCGGCAACGGCAGTAAAACGGGAGATTTTTGAGGCGTATTCGGGCGGTGAGCCGTACGGCCGCTTCCGGCACGTGAATACATTCGGAGGCAATCCGGCAGCCTGCGCCCTTGCTTTGAAAAACCTGCAATTGATGGAGGATGAAAATCTGATCGCCCGCTCCCGGGAGCTTGGAGAACGGCTGCTCCGTGAGCTTGAGCCGCTCAAAGAACATCCGGCGGTCGGCGATGTACGGGGCAAAGGCCTTCTTGCCGGCATTGAGCTCGTCAAGGACAAAATCACGAAGGAACCCGCTGATGCCGCTCTTGTGCAGCACGTCATCACCGCGTGCAGAGAAAAAGGCCTACTTGTCGGGAAAAATGGTGATACTGTAGCGGGATATAATAATGTCATTCAGCTGTCTCCGCCTTTTTGCCTGTCCGACGAGGAGCTCTCTTTCATCATTTCGACCGTCAAGGAAAGCGTGCTGAGCATTGATTTTTAATGTAAAGGAGTAAAACATGAGTTTTCACAACCAGAAGATTCTACCGGCTATCCGGAACATGAAGCAATTCGATGCATTTTTAGAGAGTCCGTTCTTATACGGCGTCATTTTAGATATCCACCTCGGTCAATTAAAAGGTGTTGTGAATGAAGCGAAAAAACACGGAAAACTTCTGATGGTTCACGTCGATTTAATTCACGGCATTAAGCATGACGAATACGGTGCGGAGTTTATTTGTCAGGATATCCGGCCCGCGGGCATCATTTCGACGAGATCATCAGTCATCGTCAAAGCGAAACAAAAGAAAATATACGCGATCCAGCGTCTGTTTCTCTTGGATACGAGCGCCATGGAGAAAAGCATGGAATTCGTCGGAAAGCATAAGCCTGACTTTATCGAGGTTCTCCCGGGCATCGTTCCGACTTTAATCAGAGAAATTAAAGAAATGACGGGGATTCCAATTTTTGCCGGCGGCTTTATCCGCACGGAGCAGGACGTTGAAAACGCCTTGCAGGCAGGAGCCACGGCCGTGACGACTTCAGACACCGAACTATGGGCTAAATATGAACATTCTATGACAAAAAAAGATTGACACCGCTTACACCCATTGTTACAATAGACCTAGGTTAATACTATGTGATGGAGATCCGGAGACCCACAACAGCTCTTTACGGAAGCAATAAAGCGTAAAGCGGTTTGTTGTGGGTTTTTTATTCTCTATAACTCTGTCAAACCTGCTATTTTGTCATTTAGGAGGAATGATGATGACAGCATTTTGGGGAGAAGTAATCGGTACAATGCTGCTTGTTATTTTCGGCGGCGGCGTTTGTGCGGGAGTCAATTTAAAGAAATCGCTTTCATACCAATCCGGATGGATTGTTATTGTATTCGGCTGGGGATTGGGAGTAGCCATGGCTGCATATGCCGTCGGCAGCATCAGCGGCGCCCACTTGAATCCGGCTTTAACGATAGGCCTTGCGCTTGAAGGCAGCTTTCCTTGGAAAGACGTCCCTGTTTATATTACGGGACAGATGATCGGAGCAATGATCGGTGCGGTTGTTGTGTACCTTCATTATCTGCCGCATTGGAAGGCGACGGATGATCCGGCCGCTAAACTGGGCGTTTTCTCGACCGGCCCGAGTATTCCTCATACATTTGGGAATATGATAAGTGAAGTCATTGGTACGTTTGTGCTTGTGCTCGGCATTTTGGCAATCGGAGCGAATGAATTTACAAAAGGGCTGAACCCGCTGATTGTCGGATTCCTCATCGTTGCCATCGGGATTTCTCTTGGAGGAACGACCGGATATGCGATCAACCCTGCGCGGGATCTGGGGCCGAGAATCGCTCACGCCTTTCTGCCGATCCCGAAAAAAGGGCCGTCAAATTGGAAATATGCCTGGATTCCCGTAATCGGTCCGATCATGGGCGGTGCGTTCGGCGGCGTATTTTACAATGCCGCGTTTAAAGGAAATGTGACACCTAGCTTTTGGTTTGTAAGCGTTATAATGGTTGTAGTGCTTTTCATACTCTATATTTATACCAAGAAATCTCAATCACAGAAAACATTATCAAATTCTGAATATATTTAAAAAGGAGAGCGGCATCATGGAGACCTATATTTTATCAATTGACCAAGGCACAACAAGTTCAAGAGCGATTCTTTTTAATAAAGAAGGAAAAATCGTGCATTCCGCTCAAAAGGAATTCACACAGCATTTCCCTCAGCCGGGCTGGGTGGAGCACAATGCGAACGAAATCTGGGGATCGGTGCTCGCCGTTATCGCGACTGTGATCTCCGAGTCCGGAATCAGCGCTGATCAAATTGCCGGCATCGGCATCACGAACCAAAGGGAAACGACGGTCGTATGGGATAAAGATACCGGAAAGCCGGTATACAATGCGATTGTGTGGCAATCGAGACAAACATCCGGCATTTGCGAAGAGCTTCGTGAAAAAGGATATAATGATACATTCAGAGAAAAAACGGGACTTTTGATCGACCCTTATTTCTCAGGAACGAAAGTCAAATGGATTCTTGACAATGTAGAAGGCGCGCGGGAAAAAGCGGAAAACGGAAATCTTCTGTTCGGAACGATTGATTCATGGCTCATCTGGAAAATGTCCGGAGGCGCGGCGCACGTAACGGATTATTCCAACGCTTCAAGAACGCTGATGTTTAATATCCATGAATTAAAATGGGATGACGAGCTGCTTGATATTTTAGGCGTGCCGAAATCAATGCTGCCGGAAGTGAAACCGTCTTCTCATGTGTACGCGAAAACGGTTGATTATCATTTCTTCGGTAAGAACATTCCGATTGCGGGAGCGGCCGGAGACCAGCAGTCTGCGCTGTTCGGTCAGGCGTGCTTTGAAGAAGGCATGGGGAAAAACACATACGGCACAGGCTGCTTTATGCTGATGAATACCGGAGAAAAAGCCATCACTTCTGATCACGGCCTTCTGACGACAATCGCCTGGGGATTAGACGGAAAAGTCGAGTATGCATTGGAAGGAAGCATCTTTGTCGCAGGTTCTGCCATCCAATGGCTGAGAGACGGCATGCGGATGTTCCAGGATTCGAAAGAAAGCGAGACATACGCAGAGCGTGTGGATTCCGCTGACGGTGTTTATGTCGTGCCCGCTTTCGTCGGATTGGGCACGCCGTACTGGGACAGTGACGTGCGCGGCTCAGTTTTCGGCCTGACACGCGGAACGACGAAGGAGCATTTTATCCGTGCCACGCTTGAATCTCTCGCATATCAGGCGAAAGATGTGCTTGATGCCATGGAGGCTGATTCAGGCATCTCTTTAAAAACATTGCGTGTAGACGGCGGAGCGGTAAAAAATAACTTCCTCATGCAGTTCCAGAGCGACTTGCTTGATGTGCCGGTCGAACGTCCGGAAATTAATGAAACGACGGCGCTCGGTGCCGCATATTTGGCCGGAATCGCTGTCGGCTACTGGAAGGACAGCACTGAAATCGCCGATCAGTGGAACCTTGATAAGCAATTCAAACCGGAAATGGAAGATGAAAAACGCGATGAATTGTACGGCGGATGGAAAAAAGCAGTAAATGCAGCTATGGCTTTTAAATAAGATAAAATTATGGTATACTGAAAACAAGTTAATAGGAACGGTCCTGAGATGAGGAGAGACCACAGCACCAAAGTGATGACATGCGCTTTGGCTGTTGTGGTCTCTTTTTCTATACCGTGACAACAAGGAGGAAGCGTAATGATGAATCACCAATTTTCAAGTTTGGAACGGGATCATATGCTGGAAGACATGACTAAAAAAACATACGATCTGTTTATTATAGGCGGAGGTATTACGGGTGCCGGTACGGCGCTTGACGCTGCTTCAAGGGGAATGAAAGTCGCTTTGAGCGAAATGCAGGATTTCGCGGCCGGCACATCAAGCCGATCCACAAAGCTTGTCCACGGCGGTTTGCGTTATCTGAAGCAATTTGAAGTCAAAATGGTGGCTGAAGTCGGTAAGGAACGCGCCATCGTGTACGAAAACGGCCCGCACGTCACGACGCCGGAATGGATGCTGCTGCCGTTTCATAAAGGCGGCACGTTCGGTTCATTCTCTACTTCAATCGGCCTGCGTGTGTATGACTATTTAGCGGGAGTAAAAAAATCAGAGCGCAGAAGCATGCTGTCTGCTAAAGAAACACTGCAAAAAGAGCCGCTCGTCAAAAAAGACGGCTTAAAAGGCGGAGGCTATTATGTAGAGTACCGGACGGACGATGCGAGACTGACGATTGAAGTCATGAAAGAAGCCGTTAAATTCGGTGCTGAGCCTGTCAACTATTCTAAAGTGAAAGAACTGCTTTATGAAAAAGGAAAAGTTGTCGGCGTTTTAATTGAAGATCTGCTGTCAGGCAAGGAATACAAAGTGTACGCCAAAAAAATCGTCAATGCGACAGGTCCGTGGGTCGACGAGCTGAGAGAAAAAGACCACAGCAAAAGCGGAAAACATCTCCAGCACACAAAAGGGGTCCATCTCGTATTCGACCAATCCGTATTCCCGCTTAAACAGGCGGTGTACTTTGATACGCCGGACGGCCGGATGGTGTTCGCCATTCCGCGTGAAGGAAAAACATATGTGGGTACGACCGATACGGTTTACAAACAAAAACTTGAGCACCCGCGCATGACGGTGCAGGATCGCGATTATGTCGTCAGCTCCATCAATTATATGTTCCCGGAACTGAACATTACGGCGGACGATATTGAATCTAGCTGGGCCGGCCTCAGACCGCTTATTCACGAAGAAGGGAAAGACCCGTCTGAGATCTCCCGTAAAGATGAAATCTGGACATCTCAATCAGGCCTGATTACGATCGCCGGAGGAAAACTGACGGGCTACCGTAAAATGGCTGAGCACATTGTCGATCTTGTCCGCGACCGCTTGAAAGAAGAGGGCGGCCAGGACTTCGGCGGCTGCAAGACGAAGACGATGCCGATTTCCGGCGGACATGTCGGCGGCTCTAAAAACTTCGAGTCATTTGTGGAAGAAAAGACAAAAGACGGCTTGAAAATCGGTTTATCACAGGAAACCGCTAAGCAGTTAGCCATCAGATACGGCTCTAACGTTGAAAATGTATTCAGCCGGATTGAAGGCCTGAAAGATGAAGCGGAAAAACGCCAGATTCCGGTTCACATTCTGGCGGAAGCGGCTTACAGCATCGAAGAAGAAATGGCTGCGACACCTGCCGATTTCTTCGTCCGCAGAACGGGAAGACTGTTCTTCGACATCAAATGGGTGCAAACGTATAAAACGGCCGTGATTGATTACATGAGCGACCGATTCCAATGGAATGACGAAACGAAAGAAAAACACACTGAGTGGTTAAATACGCTGCTGCACGACGCGGTTGTTCCGCTCGAACAATAATAACCGGAGGGCTGTGCCGAAAAGGCATGAGCCCTTCTTTTATCTTTTTACATAAAGCATTTGGTTAAGTTATCAAGTGACACGGGCAGCCGCTTCATATTAAAATATGGTCATAAGCTGAAATTATAGGAGGACGAACATGAGTTGGAGTAAGAGTTACGAACGCTGGAATCAGGCCGAACAATTAGATTCAGAATTGAAAAAATTATTGGCGGACGCAGAAGGAAACGAGCAGCTGCTGGAAGATTTTTTCTACAAAAATCTTGAGTTCGGAACAGGAGGCATGAGAGGAGAAATCGGGCCGGGTACGAACAGAATGAACATTTACACGGTCCGCAAAGCATCCGCCGGACTTGCGGCGTATATCGCGAAACAGGGGGAAGACGCGAAAAAAAGAGGGGTTGCGATCGCATACGACTCCCGTCATAAATCTCCTGAGTTTGCGATGGAAGCTGCAAAAACCCTTGCTTCCCAAGGCATTCAAACATACGTCTTTGATGAGCTCCGCCCGACGCCTGAGCTGTCTTTTGCGGTGAGAAAGCTGAACGCTTATGCCGGCATCGTCGTGACGGCCAGCCATAACCCGCCTGAATATAACGGATATAAAGTGTATGGCGATGACGGCGCACAGCTGCCGCCGAAAGAAGCGGACATCGTCATTGCTGAAGTGAATGCCATAGAAAATGAATTAACGATTCAAGTTGAAGATGAACAGTCGCTGAAAGAAAAAGGTTTGATTAAAATAATCGGTGAAGAAATTGATAAACCGTATACTGAAAAACTGACTTCCATCTCCGTACATCCCGAGCTTTCGGATGAAGTGGATGTCAGCGTCGTGTTCACTCCGCTGCACGGCACGGCAAATAAACCGGTGCGCCGCGGACTCGAAGCACTCGGTTACAAAAACGTCACCGTCGTAAAGGAGCAAGAGCTGCCGGACCCGGATTTTTCAACCGTCAAATCGCCGAATCCGGAAGAGCACGCGGCATTCGAATATGCCATTAAGCTCGGAGAAGAACAAAATGCCGATATTCTCGTCGCTACGGACCCGGATGCCGACCGTCTCGGCATTGCCGTAAAAAACAGCGAAGGCAAGTACACAGTGCTGACGGGAAACCAGACAGGCGCGCTTTTATTGCATTACCTGCTTTCCGAGAAGAAAAAACAGGGCACCCTTCCTGAAAACGGTGTCGTCATGAAAACGATTGTCACGAGCGAATTGGGCCGCGCCGTCGCTTCATCGTTCGGATTAGATACGGTTGACACGCTGACAGGCTTCAAATTTATCGGTGAAAAGATCAAAGAATATGAAAAATCAGGCCAATACACGTTCCAGTTCGGGTATGAAGAAAGCTACGGCTACTTAATCGGCGATTTCGCGCGTGACAAAGACGCGATCCAGGCTGCGCTGTTAGCCGTCGAGGTATGCGCCTTTTATAAAAAGCAGGGCATGTCGCTTTATGACGCGCTGCTGTCCATTTTTAAAGAATACGGATATTACCGTGAAGGCTTGAAGTCATTGACGTTAAAAGGAAAACAGGGAGCAGAGCAGATTTCCGCTATCCTGACTTCATTCCGAAATGATCCGCCGAAGCAGATGGCCGGAAAACAAATCACACAGGCTGAAGACTATTCAACGGGAAAACGGACTGTATTTGCCGATCATCATGAAGAAGGTATTGATCTGCCGAAGTCAAATGTCCTGAAATATTTCCTTGAAGACGGCTCTTGGTTCTGCCTTCGTCCATCAGGAACGGAGCCGAAAGTGAAGTTCTATTTCGCCGTGAAGGGAACTTCTTTACAAGACAGCGAACAGCGTCTTGCCGCATTATCTGAAGCCGTCATGAAAACGGTGGATGACATAGTGGAAAAAACGAAATAAACAACAAACCGCCGGAAGCGACATCCGGCGGTTTTTTTATACGCCTCATCCGAAAGTATGAGGAAAATTCATGCTGAAAACAAAGGAATATACAGAAAAGAATTGATATAATATGGATAATTCTGATTGGCCGGAGTGAGGGAAATTGACGAAAACGACGGTAGAAACGTTAAAAACGTTAAAAGCGATTGCGGAAACCTTAAACCAAAACCACGATTTAAAGGAAGCGCTTGATAAAGTGCTCCGCGAACTGCTCAGCCTGACCGGACTGCAGACAGGGTGGATTTTTCTGATTGAGCCGGACGGGTCTTATACGCTCGCCGCATCCGCTTATTTACCGCCGGCTCTCGGTCAGCGGGAAAATGCACTCATGTGCAGCGGGGAATGCTATTGTCTGACCAAATTCAGCAATGGCGGATTGACAAAGGCCGTAAACATAATGAATTGTAAACGGATTGAATTTGCGGAACAGACGACGAACTGCCGCGATACGGAGGGCATTACCCATCATGCGACCGTACCGCTTGAGGACGGCGGCCGGAAGTTCGGTTTATTAAACGTCGCCGCAAGTGAAAAGACATTTTTCAACGAAGAAGAACTGCATCTGCTTGAAGCGGTTGCATTTCAAATCGGAACGGCGATTCAGCGGATGAAATTGGCCGAATTTGAGCAGCAGAACGCCCTGTTGATGGAAAGAAGCAGACTTGCGCAAGAGCTGCATGATTCCGTCAATCAGATGCTGTTTTCTGTCAGCTTAACGGCAAAAGCCGCAAAGAGCTTTACAGATGATGATCGGCTCCGGCAGATGATTACGTTTATTCAAGAGCTGTCTCAGGATGCGCTAACAGAAATGAGGGCGCTCATTTGGCAGCTGAAGCCGGAAAGTTTAACGAAAGGGCTGTATGCGTCTATCAAAAGCTATGCCGCTCTTATCGGCCTGGAAGCCGTTTGTGAAACGGAGGATGAGCTGGAGCTTACGGATGAACAGGAACACGCGCTTTGGCGGATCGCCCAGGAAGCCTTGAATAACTGTAAAAAGCATGCGGGAACGGACCGGGTTATCATTTCCGCCGTTAAAAAGCCGGGTTGCGCTGAGCTTCACATTAGCGACCGTGGAGCGGGCTTCAGCGCTGATGCGCATGCTGTGCTCCCATCGCTCGGCGTGGCCGGCATGAAAGCGCGGGCTGAAGCGATCGGAGGCCGCTTTACATTGCAATCCGAGCTTGGCGCCGGAACGATTGTCTCCGTTCGGCTTCCGTTTCGGGACAGGAGGTCTGATTGATGAAAATTGTGATTGCTGATGATCATCATGTTGTCCGCAAAGGACTGCGCTATTTCTTCGCCACTCAGGAAGACATTGAAGTTGTCGGTGAGGCGTCCACCGGTGCTGAAGCGCTTCAGCAAGCTGAAAAGACGGAGCCGGACATCATTCTGATGGATTTATCAATGCCTGATATGGACGGCATTGAAGCGGCAAAAATTGCGGCTGAACGATTTCCGGACATCAGTATCGTCGTTTTGACGAGCTATTCTGATCAGGAGCACGTCATTCCCACCCTTAAAGCCGGCGCAAAAGCGTATCAGCTGAAAGACGCTCAGCCCGATGATTTAGTGAAAACGCTCCGGGAAGTGTATTCCGGACGTTACCGGCTGTCGGCGGATATTGTGCCTCACGTGCTGACCCATATGGTTCAGGATAATCAGGATAAGGAAAAATATTATCAGCTGACCCCCCGTGAAAAAGATGTTCTTCAAGAAATAGCCAAAGGAAAAAGCAATAAGGAAATTGCGGCGGCACTGTTTATTTCAGAAAAAACAGTGAAGACCCACGTGTCCAACCTGCTGTCAAAGCTGAATCTTTCCGATCGGACGCAGGCGGCATTGTATGCGGTAAAATATAATGTTTTTGGAAAGGCGGTAAAATCATGGGCATATTAGTGATCAGCGGCACACCGAGAAAAAACGGGCGGACTAGAATTGCCGCTTCTTATATCAGAGATCGGTTTCATACCGATTTTATTGATTTGAGCGAAAGTGAACTGCCGCTTTATAACGGTGAAGAAGAACAGAACGGGCTGCCTTCAGTGCAAAAGTTAAGGCGGCAGGTGAAAAAGTCGGCGGCCGTCGTCTTATTATCTCCCGAGTATCACAGCGGCATGAGCGGCGCTTTAAAAAACGCCATCGATTTTTTAAGCAGCGATCACTGGGCATACAAACCGGTGGCCATCATTGCCGCGGCGGGCGGAGGAAAAGGAGGCATGAACGCGCTGGCGAATATGCGGACGGTCATGCGGGGCGTCTATGCAAATGTCATCCCGAAACAGCTGGTCTTAGACCCGATTCACATCGACATGGAGCGCCGGACCGTATCTGAGGATATGGCGGTCAGCCTGAAAGACATGATCGAAGAGCTGAATATGTTCACAAACACAAGAAATCCCGGCGTCTGACGCCGGGATTGTTTTATGTCAGCATGGCTAATTGATCTTCATAAGCGAGTTCTGTCGCATGATCAATATACCCGAGTAGGGAATACAGCTCTTTTTCAAGCACCGCATGATCGTATTCGAAATGATACGCGTGCAGAAAGTGCTCAATACGCTTTGATAATAAATCATCTTTTGTACGAACCATCAAAATCAGCAAATTGTCCCATTGAGACCGGTGTGTGTAATACAAGGCTTTATCATAATCGGCATGATCCATCTTACGCTTCTCCTTTCAATGAGAAGTTCTCCGTTAGTTTATGCCGCCGAAGCCCGGATGCAACGGGGGAAAACTTGGTGTCCTTATCATTGCGGCATAGCAATATGAGGGAGACATAAAATAAAACCGCATATCCGTCTCTTCTTTGGACACGCTAAGATTGACAAAAAACGACTCAGGAGAACATAAAGATGAAATCCCTTCCATTTGCGCTTGCCCTCTTGTTTTGCGGCATTCTCATTGCCTCTATCGCTGAAAAAGGGCATACAGAACACCTCGATCCGTCAGTTGAAAAATGGGAACAGCTCGCATGGAACCAGCTTGAACGTGAATACAAGGGGGCCGAGCTTACCGATTATTCGTACATGGGCCGTACAAAAGTGAACAGGGAACAGACGAAAGACGTGTTTCGCGTAACGGTGCAAACCGCAAAAGAAACGTTTTCGTCCCGTGCTGAAGTGTATTTCCATCCCGTAACAAAACACGTGATCAGCATCAATATTTTCAGACTGTAAAAAAGCTGCACAGCCTTATGCGGCCGTACAGCTTATCAGATATCAGAAGAAACGTTTTGCGCCGAGGTAGCGCTGTTTCCAATAGGAATTGTTCATGCTGGAAATAACGACACCCGAATCGTTGGCATTAATAAACTGGCCGTTCCCGAGATAAATACCGACGTGGGAAGGTCCGGCTTTATAAGTTGAGAAAAAGACAAAGTCACCGACCGCCGGCTGGCTGACTGATGTCATCGTATTCCAGTAGCCTGCGGCTGAAAGTCTGGATACAGAAGTGACCTTATTGAGAACGTAATAAATGAAACCGCTGCAGTCAAAGCCTCTCGGCGTCGTCCCGCCCCATACATACGGTACGCCCAGCTGAGCTTTTGCGGCATCGATCATTACATTAATCTTCGCGCTTGTTGAACCTGTGCCGCCTGTGCTGCCGGACTGATTCGGTGTCGTGTTTGTCTGCTGCCCGGTAATCGTCAGTTTCTGTCCGATTTGAAGAACGTCTGTTTTCAGATTGTTTTTCTCGCGGATCTGCTGGGCGGTTACATTGAACTTTTGGGCGATCACCCATAAAGAATCCCCGCTTTTCACGGTATATGTAGTGGTTTTCCCTGTATTTCCGGACTGGTTCGGAGCTGACGGTGAAGACGAAGAGCCGGAAGAAGACGTTTTGGTCAGCTTCAGCACTTGTCCGACCCGCAGCATGTCTGACGTCAGTTTGTTGATGCTTCTGATTTGCTGAACCGTCATATTGTATGCGTTTGCGATTTTCCAGAGTGAGTCTCCGCTTTTTACTGTATAGGAGGACGTTTGCGTCTGGTTTTGATTTTGGTTTGAGTTGTCTTTTGACGGCGTGTTTCCCGAAGAAGACGTTCCTTTTGTTTTCAGGACTTGGTTTACGTAGATCGTATCCGTTTTTAAGTTGTTTAATACTTTGAGTTCCGCAATGGTCATATTGACGCTGTTTGCGATCTTCCATAGGGAATCGCCGAGTTTTACTTTATAGGTCCCGGAAGATGATGACTGCTTTTTGCTGCTGTTTGAGCTGCTGCCAGGAGCGGTTTTTTTCTGATCGGTGCTTGAGGAAACTTTCCCCGTCACTTGCAGCTTCTGTCCGGCGCGGATTAAGTCGCTTGTCAGACCGTTCAATTTTTTCAGTTCCTGTACGGACATTTTAAAATCAGATGCGATCAGCCACAGCGAATCGCCGTTTTTCACTGTATAAACGCTTTTAGTCGTGCCGCTGTTCTTTGAAGATGGCTTTTTGCTGCCGGAATCTGATTTGCCGTTAGGAATGTTGAGCGTCTGCCCGATAGAAATAACGGTGGATTTTAGATGATTCGCTGATGTAATGGCATCCACGCTTGTATTGTAGTTTTGGGCAAGCTTCCATAATGAATCTCCGCTTTTAACCTTAATCGTTTGTGCTTCTGCCGGTGTTACAGCTAACGCAGACCCGACGATCGCAGATGCAGTCAAACCGACCGCTACCTTTTTTTTCATAGTGAATCTCCCTTTTCCTGCGATAATTTTTCTATCCCCATTCGTTGCAGCCGCAAGGTGAGGATATCAGTAATGATAATCTTTATATCGGCACTTGTCTGCAATCGTTTATCATATTAATAGAAATAGTCCTTTTTTCTTATGCCGGCATAAAAAAAGAAGGAATGCGGACATTCCTTCAGCTTCTGAGCAGTCTCATAATCTCCTCTTTGTTTTTGACCAGATCCCTTAACGTATATTTGTCTAAAACGGCCAGGTAAGCTTGCAGGGCTTCATTCAGAAGGTTCTTTAAGTTGCAGGCGGGAGATATGATACAGAGATTTTTTTTGGAGTCAAAGCATTCTACGATGTTAAAGTCGTCTTCTGTATTTCGAACGACTTCTCCAATGTTTATGTCTTCCGGTGTCATTCCTAATCGAATTCCGCCTCCCCGGCCCCGGATCGTTTCGACATACCCGAGCTGGCCGAGACGGTAAATGACTTTCATGAGGTGGTTTTTAGAGATGGAATAAGTATCTGCGATTTCTTTTATGTTGGAAAGTTCGTCGGAATGTCTGGAAGCCAAAAAAATCAAAACGCGTAAAGAGTAATCGGTATAGTTCGTTAATTTCATAGAATGACCTCGAAAAAAGAGATTTTGCTTCTGTTACAGTCTATCATATATGAATCTAAAATGAAAAAAAAGGAATTTGCTCCCTTAACTTTTAAAAAAAACGTGCGCTCCTTCTGAGCACACGTTTTTTTCGTTAAGACATCGGCGGCTTACGATCGTCAGCCGATTGATGTTTTTCAATTTTGCGATCCAATTTTGCGAGATAACGGGAGGCAAATTCTTTTCCGCCAAGCCCGAATGAAAGTCCGAAGGCAAGCGCGAAACCGCCCAGAATCAGAATAAACGCGGCATTTACGATCGTGTCGGCGACACCGAGCTGATCCAGCGCCATAAAGATTGAGAGAGTGATAATGGTATATTTGGCAAGCGGCGCCAGGAATCTGAATTCCTTTCCGCTCAGCATGCCGGCAAGCAGCCTGCTGACGAGCTGTCCGGCCAAAAGCCCGATTCCGAGAATAAATACAGCGGCCAGAACATTAGGCAGGTAAGCGATAATACCGGTTGCGATAACGACGAGAAATTCGAGATGAACAAGCTGCAGCGCCTCTGCCGTAAAGAGCAGGACGATGATGATCTGAACAATCATGCCGACCGTCTGAGAAAGCGTCAGCTTCGGGGTGCCCGCCTGTTCAAAGCCCATTTTACCGAGAAGAGAGTCGAAACCGGCCCGGTGCAGGAGCCCGGATACAATGCTGTTGACCCATTTTCCGACCCAGATGCCGGCGATGATCAGCACAATACCGATGATGATATTAGGGAGCATTGTGAAGACCGTGTGCAGCATGGCTGACGCCGGTTCAGAAATACCCGCCACATCAAGCCGGTCAAGCGCAGAGATGATCACCGGAATGAAAATCAGCACGTAGACAATCGTTCCGATGATTGCCGACAGGCTCGTATCCTTCAGATAAATAGAAAGCCCCATACGTGCGGCGAGCCTTTCCGTTCCGATACTCGCCAGAAAGTTTGTGACGATATCACGGACGAGACGGGCAACAAGCCAGCCGATTAAAACAATCAGCGCCGCGGCGAATAATTTCGGTATAAAGGACAAAACGCTTTGAATCATATTTGTAAACGGCCCTGACACTCCGCTGATCTGGAGAGCGGACAAGACGCCGGGCAGGAACAAGAGCAAGACGAAGTAAAAAACGATTCGTGAAGCAGCCGTAACGGATCTGCTCATCTCCGCTTCTTCAGACACCATTGTCCATTTTCTGAGCCGGCCGTTTTCAGCGAGTTTCATGCCCGCTTTTTTGACGAGATAGCTGAAAAGCGAAGCGGCCGCCCAGCCCACGAGCAGAATCAAGCCGGCTTTTAAAACGCTCGGCACAGCCGCCGTTATCGCCGACAGCATGCTGACAAAAGGCGAAGCCACGGTTGTCAGATGCAGAATGTTAAAGAATAGAATAAAAACGATGATTAATGCGATAAAATAAATGACTTTACTGATGACTTTTTCTGAGGAATAGCGAGCCGGCTTTTTTTCGGCAAACAGCCTGTCGTCGATTTTTGTTTTTTGCAGGCCTTTGTATACGGCTTTTTCAATGATTTTGGCAATGCCCCAGCCGATAAGCAGGACGAGCAGTGCAATGATCAGATTCGGGAGTTTGCTGAGATACGTCGTAAGCATGTCTGCTGTATTCAAGTAGAATCGCTCCTTTTCTTTTTGGGGTATGGTGTGTGTTTTACCCACTTACATATAAAGCAAACGGGGCG
The DNA here is from genome assembly GCF_011065565.1 of Bacillus sp. EKM420B. Lineage (NCBI taxonomy): Bacteria > Bacillati > Bacillota > Bacilli > Caryophanales > Bacillaceae > Bacillus > Bacillus sp. EKM420B. The sequence goes on from NZ_JAAMNX010000001.1 coordinate 67,080, forward strand.
GATGTGCCGAAAGTTTTCAGTCGGAAACCGGCCTGTTATTTCATCTTTTGAGAGGAGGGGTCATACATTATAAATAAGTCCAAGTAGGGGGGATTCGCTTGAACGCGGAGGAGACAAAAGGTTTACAGCGGGCAATTGAGGAAATAACCGACATTGCGAAGGGTTTCGGCCTTGATTTCTACCCGATGAGATATGAAATTTGCCCGGCTGAAATTATTTATACATTCGGCGCGTACGGCATGCCGACGAGATTCAGCCACTGGAGTTTCGGCAAACAATTTCATAAGATGAAACTCCATTATGATCTCGGTTTGAGCAAAATTTATGAACTTGTCATTAATTCCAACCCTTGCTACGCTTTTTTGCTGGACAGCAATTCGCTGATCCAAAATAAATTAATTGTAGCCCATGTTCTTGCCCATTGTGATTTTTTCAAAAATAACTGCCGCTTTCAAAATACGAACCGGGACATGGTTGAGAGTATGGCGGCTGCGGCGGAGCGGATTAAGCATTATGAAAGAATTCACGGGATAAAAGAGGTGGAGTCCTTTTTAGATGCCATTCTGGCGATTCAGGAGCATATCGATCCGTCGCTTGTCAGGCCGAAGCTGCTGTGGAGCGTCGATGACGAAGAGGAGGACGAAGAAGAAACCGCGGCATCGCCTTACGATGATTTATGGGGAATGGATAAGCCGAAGCAGGTGAAAAAGAAAAAAGGGAAAAAACCGTTTCCGCCCCGGCCGGAAAAAGATATTCTGCTGTTTATCGAGGAACATTCGCGAGAGCTTGAACCGTGGCAGCGTGACATTTTAACCATGATGAGAGAAGAAATGCTGTATTTCTGGCCTCAGCTGGAAACGAAAATCATGAACGAAGGCTGGGCATCCTATTGGCATCAGCGGATCATCCGCGAGCTTGACCTGACTTCAGATGAAGCCATCGAATTTGCGAAGCTGAACGCAGGCGTCGTTCAGCCGTCAAAAACGGGAATCAATCCGTATTATTTAGGACTGAAAATTTTTGAAGACATCGAAGAGCATTATGACAACCCGACAGATGAAATGAAAAAAACAGGGGTAAAGCCCGGGTCCGGCCGCGAGAAAATGTTTGAGGTCAGGGAAATTGAATCGGATATATCGTTTATCCGCAATTATTTGACGAAAGATCTCGTCATGCGTGAGGATTTGTATTTATTCCAAAAGCAGGGCAGGGACTATAAAGTGATCGACAAAGAATGGAAGGCCGTGCGCGACCAGCTCGTGAACATGCGGGTCAACGGGGGATTTCCTTATCTGACCGTCAATGACGGGGATTACCTGAAGAATAATGAGCTTTATATTAAACATTGGTATGAGGGAATTGAGCTTGATCTGAAATACTTGGAGAAAGTGCTGCCGTATCTGTACCAGCTGTGGGGCAGGAGCGTGCACATCGAATCTGTTCTTGAAGACAGAGAAGTGATGTTCTCGTATGACGGCAAAGGAGTGCACCGGAGATATCTGTAAAAGAAGAAAGGATGCGGGGAAACCCCCGCATCCTTTTTTATTTTCCGTGTTTCAGGATGTGAAAAATCTTTTTGGCCTGGTCCGTGTTGTTTAAAAGCCCCGTAAATGACTCTCTTCCCGGACCGTATGCGTAAACGGGAACTTCTTCGCCCGTATGATCGCCGGTTGTCCAGCCGCTGTTGGTTTTCGCATTAAAAAGCTTAATGATCGCTTTGTAGACGCTCTTGTCAGTATCCTGTTTTGCGGCCGTTTCGATCTGTTTGATTTCCGCTTTTGACCATTTCAGGTCTGTATAACGCGCAAGCACGGAAGATACGGATTTGCCCGCTTTGATTTGGTCAGCCATAAATGCCGGGGTTTTCTTGGCGGCAAGAATCGGTTCAACATGCCAGTTTTTATCGTCATTCGCGCCGATCGTCAATCCGCCGGTGGTATGATCAGCCGTGGCAACGACAAGCGTATGTTTGTCCTTTTTGGCAAATGCGATCGCTGCTTTATACGCTTTTTCAAAATCCTTCATTTCACTCATTGCGCCGACTATATCATTGTCATGTCCCGCCCAGTCTATTTGGCTGCCTTCGACCATTAAGAAGAACCCTTTTTTATTCTTGTTCAGCCTGTCGATCGCCGCCGTTGTCATGTCTTCTAATGAAGGGACGGCGTTTGAACGGTCGATTGCTTTGTCGAGTCCGCCATCGGCAAACAGGCCGAGAATCTTCTTGTTACGGTCCTTTTTGAGCTCCTGTTTTGATGTCACGTAGCTGTATCCCGCTTTTTTGAAATCCTTTGTTACATTGCGGTCTTTACGGATAAAGTTTGATTTGCCGCCTCCGAGGAGCACATCGACTTTTTGTTTTCCGTTGATGCGGTCATCAAAGTAGCTGCTTGCGATCTCATCCATGTTCTTTCGGGATTTGTTATGGGCTCCGAATGCCGCAGGGGTGGCGTGGGCAATCTCCGAAGTTGCGACAAGTCCGGTGGATTTCCCTCTTTGTTTCGCTTCTTCGAGGACGGATTTGACCCGCTTTCCTTTTTTATCGACTCCGATCGCCGCGTTATACGTTTTCACGCCCGTGGCCATTGCCGTGCCAGCCGCCGCGGAATCGGTAATATTGGAATCAGGATCCTCAGGATAAGTCATCATCATACCGGCGAGATTGGGGTCGAATGCCGTCAGTTTCATACCATCCGAAGGCTTTCCTTTGTTAATGACCGAACGGTAGGCGTTCATATAGGGAGCGCCCATTCCGTCGCCGACCATGAAGATGACGTTTCTGATCTCGTTTTTGTCAGGCTGTTTTTTTGCCGCAGCCTGTTCAGAGTGCTGAAACCCCGCGCCCGCAATCAGACCGGCTGTCAGCACGGATACGGCTGCCGCCGGCAGAAGTTTTGATCGAACCTGTTTAAATAGACTCATTCTCACTCGTCCTCCTTTAATCGTGTCTGCATGTCTAATGGTAGGGGGTGTTTGTAAAGAGCGCCTGTTCCTCCTGTAAATTTCAGGTGAAACATTGTTAGAAATGTAAATTCCGGTGTAACTTATGTTTTCAAGAAAGGGTGAAAATCATTCACTTTTTTGAAAAAGACGAGGATTTTTTTAACAAGGAGTTATTTGGAAAGTAAACTGCTTTGTTTTTCCAAAATACGAGGATCACAGGAAAAAAACATGACAAATTGACTCGTTTTTCGTCACGTTTGAAATCAAATTGAAATATTTAATACCCTTAAAAACTTTTTTCAAAAACGAATTAGTAAGAAATTTGTCACGGGAAGTCAAGTCTATTTCTAGTGGAAATTGAACCTTATAATAGGAAACAGATAAAAACTTTAAAAAAGAGACACATAAAATAGATAGAATCATTCGGGGAGGAAAATATGAAAAAGCAACTTGTTACAGCAACAACGGCAGTGGTTTTGGGGACGACTTTGTTTGCGGGCGCGGCGTCTGCGCAAACGATTAAGGTAAAAAAAGGCGATACATTATGGGGACTTTCAAATCGGTATGGAACGTCAATTAATTCCATTAAATCTGAGAACAAATTAAAATCGGATATCATTTACATCGGTCAGACGCTTTCGATCAACGGTAAATCATCTTCAGGTTCAAATTCGGGCAGCAAGTCATCATCGTCTACATATAAAGTCGTAAAAGGCGACAGCCTTTGGAAAATTGCGAATAAATATAAAATGACGGTAAACCAATTAAAAAGTTTAAACGGTTTAAAAACGGACCTGATCCGCATCGGGCAAGTGCTTAAAGTAAAAGGATCAACTTCCGGTTCAGCGTCTTCAGGATCTTCGTCATCAAAGAAGCCTTCATCCAGCCATAATATTGCACAGACGAGCCTGAATGTAAACAAGCTGATTTCTGATGCGCAATCTTTAATCGGCACGCCGTATGTATGGGGCGGAACAACGACTTCCGGCTTTGACTGCAGCGGATTTATCTGGTACCTGTTAAACAAACAGACGAGTGTCGGCAGAACAAGCACTGCGGGATACTGGAGCTCAATGAAGAGCGTGTCCAGCCCGTCAAGAGGAGACTTCGTCTTCTTTACAACATATCAGGCCGGCCCTTCACACATGGGTGTGTACATCGGAAACAACAAGTTCATCCATGCCGGTTCTGACGGCGTCACAACAAGTGATCTGAATAACAGCTACTGGAAGCCGCGCTACCTGGGCGCGAAAAGATTCTAGCAGTGAGAGAAACCCGTTCATCCGAACGGGTTTTTTATTTAGACGGGGCAGAGCTCCATTTGTTTCACCTAAAAATGAAAATGTGATAAAAAATCTAAAAAGGTTTTCTTTTTTTCATTTTCATAGAGGGCGATGGCGTACGCGCCCGCGCTCGGCATCTGGGCGAATTCGCACGGAATTTCAATCATGCTGCCTGCGGCGAGTTCGGACCGTACCGCTGACAGCGGCAGAAATGAGACGCCCAGCCCCTCTTTAATAAATCGTTTCGTAATATGCGTCTGTGTCACCTTCATTGTTCTGACGAAAGGGAACTGTATTCTGACCTGGCGGAGCAAATCATCCCAATAGTCAGGATGGTTATGGGTCAAAAGCAGATATTGTCCGAACAGGTCTTTCACTTCATCCGCCTTCCCTGTCCCGGGTTTTCGGCCGGGTGGCGCGACGAGGACAACGGGGTCATTGTACAGGGGACGGCAAGTGAGGGAAGATGATTGCACCTTTAAGCAGCTCAGTCCGATATCGGCTGAGCCGTTTCTGATTTGAGAGGCGATTTCTTCCGATTCGAAAATGGTGACCGTCATTTCGGTTTCTTTATTGTCCTCTGTATAACGCTTCATGACAGACGGGAGAACGGTGTCGGCGATAAGCGGCGAAACAGCGAGTGTCAGCGTGTGCGAGTAGCCCTGGCGCACCCTGTGCAGCTCCGCCATGCTGTTTTCATAGTCTTCCAAAAGTCTCATGGCAAACGGCACGTATGCTTTTCCTTCTTCCGTCAATTGTATTTTCCGGCCGCTCCGCTGAAACAGCTTGCAGCTGATTTCTTTCTCTAATAATTTTATATGAACGGTGACGGTCGGCTGAGATAAAAAAAGCGTTTCCGCCGTTTTTCTGAAATTCTCATATTTTGCCGCGGTGACGAAGGTGTGAAGCCATTTAAAATCCATAGATGCACTCCTCTGATTAAAAGTTTTAATTAATTCCCTTAAAAATATTCATTATTTTTTAAATATTATATTTACTATAATAACAGAAAGAGGATAAGGGGGAATGAAATTGATTTATCGTGGATTGAAAGGGATTACTTGTGCAGAAACGGCGATCAGCCACATTGACGGAGAAAAGGGGCATTTAATATATCGCGGCTATGACGCGAAGGATATCGCATTGCAATTCAGTTTTGAAGAAGCGGCGTATCTCATTTTGAACGGGGCGCTTCCTGATGAGCGGCAATTGCTTGCGTTTCAGGAAGAACTTGCAGCCGAGCGCGGGCTTCCGAAACATTTGATCGGCTTACTGGAAACGCTTCCGGATGAAATGGACGACATGGCGGTGCTGAGAACGGCTGTTTCGGGTTTGGGCACAGATTCATTTACATATCCGCCCAAGCGGGAAGAAGCGATTAAACTGATTGCCGTCACACCGACGATTATTGCGTACAGATACCGCCGTAAACAAGGGCAGGAAGCGCTGTCACCCGAGGCGCGATACGGACACGTTGAAAACTATTTGTATATGCTGACAGGCAGGCAGCCGTCCGCAGCCCAAAAGAAAGCGCTTGAGACGTATATGATTCTGGCGATGGAGCACGGGATGAATGCATCGACTTTTTCGGCGAGAGTCACCGTTTCGACTGAATCGGACTTAGTGTCTGCCGTCACTGCCGCACTGGGTACGATGAAAGGGCCGCTGCACGGAGGCGCTCCTTCAGGTGTCACGAAAATGCTTGAAGACATCGGGGAAAAAGAAAATGCAGAAGCGTATTTGACAGCGAAGCTTATGAGGGGAGAACGCCTGATGGGCTTCGGGCACAGGGTGTACAAAACAAAAGACCCGCGGGCGGAAGCGCTGCGCATAAAGGCTGAAGAAGTGGCGGGAAATGATCCGTCGCTTGACTTGGCGCTTTATGTGGAGAAGGAAGCCATCCGCTTGTTAGAGCAATATAAGCCCGGACGGAAGCTGTATACGAATGTGGAGTTTTACGCAGCGGCTGTGATGCAGGCCATTGATGTCGACAATGATTTATTTACGCCGACCTTTTCAGCAAGCAGAATGGCAGGCTGGTGCGCACATGTGCTTGAACAGTCCGCTGACAACATGATTTACAGGCCGTCTGCGAAATACACCGGCGCTTTTCCCGAAACGGCTCAGCAGCTTTAATTACCGGCATATTTGTCCGTTTAACTCCCCGCACTGCGTGGTATCGTCTCAGTAATACCAATTGCAGGAGTGTGAGAATATGAATCCGATGGACAGACAGACGGAAGGACAAAAGCCGCAGGTGCAAAACCGCCAGCCCGGCATTGAGTCAGACATGGAGCCAAAACCGCTCTTGGAGGACCCGGATGTAAAAGGATCGGGCAGATTAAAAGGAAAAGTCGCCGTCATCACGGGCGGAGACAGCGGCATCGGCGCAGCGGCTGCGATCGCTTACGCGAAGGAAGGGGCGGATCTTGCCATCCTGTACCTAGACGAACATGCCGATGCCGAGAGAACGAAAAAGCGTGCGGAAGAATACCAGGCCGAATGCCTGTTAATTCCGGGAGACGTCGGTGATGAGACGCATTGTCAGAAGGCGGTCCGGCAAGTCTTAGATCACTACGGAAAAATAGATATTCTCGTTAATAATGCGGCTGAGCAGCATCCGCAAAACGGGATTCTTGATATTACGGCTGAACAGCTGGAGAAGACATTCCGTACAAACATGTTTTCTATGTTTCATATGACTAAAGCTGTGCTGCCTCATCTCAAAAGAGGGAGCGCCATCATTAATACAACGTCGATTACCGCTTATCAGGGAGACACATCATTGATCGACTATTCGTGCACGAAAGGCGGCATCGTTTCCTTTACGCGTTCAATGGCGATGTCATTGGCCGATCAGGGGATCAGAGTAAATGCGGTGGCCCCCGGGCCGATCTGGACCGCCCTGATTCCGGCAACGTTTACTGAAGAAAAGGTGGAAAAGCACGGTCTGGACACTCCGATGGGAAGACCGGGACAGCCTGCGGAACACGCCGGAGCTTACGTGCTTCTGGCTTCAGACGAATCTTCCTATATGACGGGGCAGACCATTCACGTAAATGGCGGCAGGTTTATTTCAACATAATACGCAAGTCTTATCCCGCACTTTTAAAAAGTGCGGGATTTTTATTTGATTACATATGAATACGATTTTTAAAAAATGGAAGTCTCCAGCCGAATCACTAATGTTAATATTTCACAGCAGAGAATCCGCTGAGTTCTGTTTTATGAAAACTGAAATAATATATAGAATTTTCAAAAAAGTTATTTTCATTTTTATATTTTTCGCTATAATATGATGTAGGAGAAAGGAATGATGTGCTGAAACATTTCATGCGAAAAATAAGAATTTAGTCATTATTGCTATTGTTGTCTGAATATTCTAACATATATTGATTTACAAGGAGTGAAGCAGATGAAGGGGAGCATATTCAGAAAGAAAAGCATTCAGGACCTGCTTGCCGCAACGGGCGGGGAAAAGTCGCTGAAAAGAGAGTTAGGGGCCTTTGATCTGACCCTTCTGGGGATAGGGGCCATCATCGGAACGGGAATTTTTGTATTAACCGGAACAGGCGCTGTCACGGCGGGGCCGGGGCTGACCGTTTCATTTGTCATCGCCGCTCTTGCGTGTTTATTTGCGGCTTTATCATATGCCGAATTTGCTTCAAGCGTCCCGGTTTCCGGTTCCGTCTACACGTTTACTTATGCGACACTGGGTGAACTTCTCGCATTTATCATCGGATGGGATTTAATCTTGGAATATATGCTCGCCGTCAGCGCGGTTTCGGTCGGCTGGTCCGGCTATTTTCAATCATTCTTGGCGGGCTTCGGCATTCATCTTCCGACTGCATTAACGGCCGCGCCGGGATCCATTAAAGGCACGGTCACATTCTTTAATCTCCCCGCATTTGTTATCGTGCTTGCGATTACATTCCTCCTCTACTTAGGCATTAAGGAATCGAAGCGGGTCAATAATATTATGGTCATTTTGAAGGTTCTGGTTGTTCTATTGTTTATCGCCGTTGCGGCCGTATATGTCAAACCTCATAACTGGCAGCCGTTTATACCGATGGGGTTCGGCGGTGTTTTCAGTGCCGCGGCGCTCGTTTTCTTCTCTTTTATCGGTTTTGACGCCGTCTCTTCCGCCGCTGAAGAAACGAAAAATCCGGCGAAGGATCTGCCGAAAGGAATTATCTTTTCATTAATCGTCTGCACCGTGCTGTATGTGACCGTATCGGCGATTATGACGGGCGTCGTTCCGTTTGCCCGCTTTGAAGGCGTTGACCATCCCGTGTCTCTCGTCCTGCAGATGGCCGGACAGAATTGGGTGGCCGGGATTATTGATATCGGCGCAGTGTTGGGAATGACAACGGTGATGCTCGTCATGCTGTACGGCCAGACGAGGGTGATGTTTGCCATGTCCCGTGACGGTTTGGTGCCGGGGGCGCTTTCAAAAGTCCATCCGAAGCATAAAACGCCGCACGTGGTGACATGGGTGTTCGGCATCCTGTCGGCATTACTCGGCTCGCTCGTCCCGCTTGATGAGCTGGCGAAGCTGGTGAACATCGGCACGCTTGCCGCATTTGTCCTGATTTCAGTAGCGGTTATCGTATTGAGAAAGAAACAGCCTGATCTGCCGAGAGCTTTTAAATGTCCGGGGGTTCCCTTTATTCCGATATTATCCATTCTGTTCTGCGTATTTTTGATTATTAACCTTGGCGCCACCACCATATTCCGTTTCTTTATCTGGCTGATCATCGGTCTGGTGATTTATTTCTTATATTCGAGAAAGCATTCGAAATTAAACGGGGATTTGTAAGGAGCGGCACCCGCCGCTCCTTTTTATTTTTCGGAATAATGAAACATATTGAAATGGGCTTAAGTTATCGCAGCGAATAAGGGATAATATAGGGCGGAAGGGAAGTGGAAAGTCGTGTCTGACCAAAAAAGGGTTCAATGGGCCTCAAAAATAGGATTTATTATGGCCGCTGCCGGTTCGGCGATCGGCCTGGGAGCCATTTGGAAGTTCCCTTACGTAGCGGGTACGAACGGAGGAGGCGCTTTTTTTCTTGTATTCGTCCTCTTTACCGTGCTTTTAGGCTATCCGCTTTTGCTCGGTGAATTTATTTTCGGAAGACGGAGCCAGACAAATGCGATTGATGCCTACAAACAAGCCGCGCCGAAGTCGGTATGGCACCTCACGGGTTATGTGGGTGTGGCGGCCTGTTTTTTAGTTTTGTCTTTTTACAGTGTTGTCGGCGGGTGGATTTTGCTTTATGTGTTAAAAGCTGTTACGGGTTCTTTATCCGGGCTCACTCAGGAGCAGTACGGAACGGTGTTCGGGACGGTCATTGAAAATCCGATCCAGACTCTCGCCGCGCAGCTTGTATTTATGATCATGACCGTGGCGGTCGTCGCAAAAGGCGTGCAGAAAGGGATTGAACGTGTCAGTGCGGTGCTGATGCCGGTTTTATTCGTGCTGTTTCTATTGCTTGTGCTGCGATCAGTCACGCTCGATCATGCCGTTGAGGGGATTAGATTTTTATTGGTTCCGCACTTTGAAGATTTGACGCCGGAATCCATCCTATATGCTTTAGGACAGGCGTTCTTTACATTAACGCTCGGCGTTTCGGTCATGGTGACATACAGTTCGTATCTGCCGAAAACCCAAAACCTTCCGGGATCGGCGGGTTCCATTGTTGTGATGAATGTGCTCGTCACGCTGTTTGCGGGACTGGCCATTTTTCCGGCGGTTTTTTCGTTCGGCTTTAAACCAGATGAAGGGCCTACACTGCTGTTTACCGTACTGCCGGCTGTGTTTGACCGGCTGCCGTTCGGCTCGCTGTTTTTTATCAGCTTTCTGGCGGTCTTTTTCTTCGCCGCGCTGACTTCGGCCTTTTCGATGGTGGAAATTATCGTAGCGACTGTCGGGAAAGGTGATGAAACGAAAAGGAAGAAGCTGTCGTGGACAAGCGGTCTGCTCATTTTCTTAGTCGGAATTCCGTCCTGTTTATCATACGGTGTTCTCGGTGATGTTCATTTGTTCGGAAAAACGTTTTTTGATCTAGCGGATTTCACAGTGAGCAATGTGCTGATTCCGCTCGGCGCTTTATTAATATCAATCTTCATCCCGCTGAAAATACCGAAGCGGGAGCTGTTCGCCGAGATGAAAAGCGGTTCCGCTATCGGCTATCGTTTCTTTCAGGTGTGGTATTTCCTTCTGAAATATCTCGTGCCGCTGGCTATCATCGTCGTATTGCTGCATTTAATCGGCGTTCTTCCATTTTAAAAAAACAGGCCCCCGTAAAAGGGCCTGTTTTTATGTTTAAAAACCGAATTGCAGATTCGTATCAACGGCAACGATCGTATATACACAGACAATGACGAAAAGGTTGAGGATGACACCGAGCAGTCCCGGGCCCGTCCGTCCTTTTTTAATAAACAGCTCAATGATGCCGAACGGCACGGCGGCCATCGCAAACGGCAGCATCTGATAAGAATAGAAAGTCACATTGCTGATGATTGCCACATTCAAAAGCAGCAGCGACAAAATCGCGGTACCGACTGATATCCAGCCGAAAACATTATGCTCTTTAAAAATTCTTACCAATTCCATAATTCCACCTCACCGATGTTTGCTGCTTTTACTGTTTTGTTTTTCAGCAGACGTTCGATTTCTTTTGTCGGCCCCGTCACGACAGAGCCGTATACGTTCATTCCGTGATGTTCAACATAGTCGATTCGGCTGCCAAGATTCATGTCTTTGCGTTTCGATATTGCATGAGCCCATTTTTTATGGCGGGACATAAATTCAAGGGCATTGATAAATTGTTCACGGTCTGTCTGTCCTTGCGTTTCGAAAGAGGACACCATCTTGGAATCTTTCCCGGGAAATCCTAACGGCTCGGCATAGGGACTGTCTTTCAGATTTTTCTCCGTTTCGACCGCGTTCCATAAAAACTTCACATCGTATTTTTTAAAAGTTGAATATACTTGGGAAGAAGGGTAGGCCCGGTCATAAGAAAGATAGACCTCCGCCACGCTTCCTTCAGGCAATTTTTTTAATGTCTGTCCGGCTTTGTCAATCGTGCGTTCCTTTAAGCCGGAAGGATGGGCGAAATAATGTTTTGACTGTGCCGCGTCTAGATCATAGTAGTTAACGGCAGGCGATTTGACCTTATCTAAAAACATTTCAATCCGTTCCCCGCCGACGGATTTCGTTTTTGTGCCGATCTGCTTTTGCAACGGAAACTCTGTATTCATTCCAAACAGCTTCACCTGGCTTTTCAGTCCCGAGGTATCGACGAGGACGTTCGGCATGGTGGTCGCCACCGTCACGGCCGCGGTTTCCATTAATTGATTGCCGGTGCTTTCCTTTCCTCCCAGACCGTAATAGAGGTAGCTTCCCAAAGTGCAAAGCGGCAAAATCATCAAAGTGGAGATGACGGCGAGAACTGAAATCCGCAAATACGATTTGCGTTTTCCGTATGACAAAATGGCCTTCTGTTTTTCCGGGCTGATGCCGACGTCCCATTCCCGGTCGTCCTGCATTTCGCTTTCAATCAACTCCTGATAGACTTCCAGCTTTTCCAGCTCTTCTTCAAAGGCGGCCATTTCCCGGTCGCTCATTTCTCCATTTTTGTATTGGTAAAAACGCTTTTTAAATTCTTCATTCATCATTAACACCTCTATTATAAAGTGCTTTCAGCCGCTGTCTGGCACGAAATAAAACACTTTTAAAATTAGCCTCTGAAATATTCATAATATGGGATGCTTCTTTGTAATTCAGTTCTTTTAAATAATACAGTGTTAAGGCCTCCCGATAATTGTCGGGAAGTTCGGACATATACCCTGTCAGCACTTCCTTGATTTCAATCTGATGAGCCGGGCTTTGAACAGCCGTCTGAAAAAGGCTCCCAATTAAGTCATCGGAAATGGTCACTTCCTTTTTATGTTTTCTGACATAATCTATAAACGCATTTCTCGCCACTTGAAAAAGCCATGGCTTTACTTTGCTGTGGTCGTAGGAGTGAATGTGTATGTATGCCCTCATAAAGGTTTCCTGCAGCAAATCTTCAGCGAGATGCTTGTCTTTTGTCATGGAGAGCAGGAACCGGTAAACATCATTCATATACATTTGGTAAATTTCATCGATCGTCACTGCCTTTTCTCCCCTCTATGTTATACACGCATAAGAAAGGTTTAAAGTTGCACGTTCCATGCAAACGGCTTAAATTCATTTTCACCTCATCAAACACCATTTCTCTATAGTACCCAAAATCCGTCATAAAAGATAGAGATCGGCGGAGGAAAAATATATTTATTAGTACCAGGTAATAAAAAATATTGTTATAATAGAGAGAGAACACTTTTGATCATTACAACAAAGGAAGTGCGTTATGTATAAGTTTTGTGCAAATGCCATCAAATTCATTCTTTCTCTGCGCGGAGGAGTCAAAGTATACAATAAAGAGAATCTTCCGTCTGATAAAGGATTCGTTATCGCGTGCACGCATGCGGGCTGGGTGGACGTCCTCACGCTCGGTGTCGGGATATTGCCCCATCAGATTCATTATATGGCGAAAAAAGAGCTGTTTCAGAAAAAGTGGATCGGAAGTTTTTTAAAGAAGATTCACGCGTTTCCGGTTGATCGTGAAAATCCGGGTCCGAGCAGCATTAAAACGCCGATTAAGCTTCTGAAGGAAGGGAAGATTGTCGGGATTTTTCCGAGCGGCACGAGAACTTCTGAAGACGTCCCGCTGAAAAGAGGGGCCGTGACCATCGCCCAAATGGGGAAAGCGCCGCTCGTTCCGGCCGCATATAAAGGGCCGTCTACGGGAAAAGCGCTGTTTAAAAAGGGAAAAATGCGGCTTATCATCGGCGAGCCGATTTTTTTGGAGGACTTTTCCGATCTTGCGCCGAAGGAGAGGCTTGCGGCCATGACAGAAGAGCTGAATGCCAGAATTAAAGAGCTTGAGAAAAAACTTGAACAACTGTAAATGAAAAAAAGCTTGCCGTCTGTATCAGACGCGCAAGCTTTTTTGTTATGCTTCTTTTTGTTCGGCGGTTTCCAGCAGTTCATCAAACGCCAGTTTTTTCACTTCGATATATGCGACGTGGTGGCCGTCAATTTCATTAATGATAAATTCGCAGCCTTCTTCGATAATCGAGTCGTATTGTTCGACGTCGTATTTCTGGGTAAGGAACCAGCCGCCGATGGTGTCGACCTCGTCATTTTCCAAATGGATGCCGAGGAGTTCGTTCACTTGATCAATCAGGACCTTGCCGTCAAGCATGTAATGGCCGTCGCCGAGTTTGCGGATTTCATTGATTTCATCGATATCAAATTCATCACGGATTTCCCCGACGATTTCTTCAATAATGTCTTCAACGGTGACAAGCCCCGCGGTTCCGCCGTATTCATCCGACAGAATCGCCATATGGACCCGTTCCTTCTGCATTTTTACAAGCAGATCGTGAATCGGTGCCGACTCAATCACATGGATGATCGGATTGACAAAATCCGTAATCGGCGAGTCGACTGATACTTCGCCGCTGATGCAGGCGGTCAGCACTTCTTTAATGTTAATAACGCCGATAATATTATCTTTGTCACCCTCTTCGACAGGGTACCGGGTATATTTTTCAATCTGAATGATATCCATCATTTCAGAAATTTTGATATCATGCGGCAGACTGACGATTTCCGTACGCGGAATCATGATTTCTTTTGCAAGTCTGTCGTCAAATTCAAAGATTTTGTTCACATATTTAAATTCAGACTGGTTGATTTCACCGCTTTTATAGCTTTCCGATAAAATGATGCGCAGCTCTTCTTCAGAGTGGGCAAGCTCATTTTCAGACACCGTCTCCAGACCGAACGTCTTCGTTAAAAGACGGGCGGAGTTGTTCAGAAGCCAGATAAACGGGAACATGATGCGGTAAAACCAAATGAGCGGTTTCGAAAACAGCATTGAAACGGCTTCCGCTTTCTGGATGGCGACTGTTTTCGGCGCTAATTCTCCCACGACCACGTGTAAGAATGTAATGATCGCATAGGCGAGAATAAATGAAATAATATGCGATAATGAGCTTGGTACGTTTATCTTTGTGAAAAGCGGGTGAAGCAAGCGTTCAATCGTTGATTCGCCTAAGACACCAAGACCGATGGAAGTCAATGTTATGCCGAGCTGGCACGCCGATAAATACTCATCTAAATGCGTGGTCACTTTTTTGACACCGATTGCGGCTTTATTTCCTTCTGCTATAAGCTGGTCAACCCGTGAGCCTCTGATTCTGATTATCGCAAACTCAGATGCTACGAAAAATGCCGTCAGCGCGATTAAAACCGCGACTAAAATCAAATTCACAATGTCCAATTAGAACCTTCACTCCTTTTGGGAAGATGAAGGTAACACCTCCTGTTAGTAAGATAATGGTTTAACTTAACAGCAGCATAAATGATTGAAGCACTGCAAGCTTTTCAGGAGCCAGCCTTTTTTTCAGCTGGGCGCGCTCCTCTGGTTCAAGCTTTTCAAACCGATTCAAGATCCCGGAGATGTTTTGATTCATGTGATCAATTTCCGATGCCAGGTTTCCAACATCGTCAGGCAGGGCTGAAGAGGGAAACTGGTTCTCCAGTCGATCTTTTATATCAGACAGGGCCAATCGCTGCTTTTTACAAGCGACTATAAACTTTAACCGATTAAGTGCAAGTGTATCGTAGTAACGATAGTTCGAACAAGACCTGTCAGGCTTTAAAAGCCCGAGGTTTGTGTAGTAATCCACCGTGCGTTTCGTTACACCGGCAAGCTCTGCTAATTCACTGATGCGATAAGTCTCAGCCCCATCTAAATCCCTCCCCAACCATCACGTTATAGTTATGAGAATAGTTTAATATATGAAGGGGAGTTTGCACAAGTTTATTGTTTTCCGTCTTTCTCCTGAAACGGGGCGGCAGGCTGTCTGAAAAAGCGTTGACTGCGCCATGTAAATCTTTCATAATCATTGTAAATAGAAACGGCAGAAAAAGACAGAAGGGACAGATGACAGTGGCCGGTTTATCAAGGGAAGTGACACAGAATCTGGAGAAAGGTTCATGGATACGCAAACTATTTGATGAAGGCGCTCGGCTGAAAAAAGAGTTCGGCGCCGATAAGGTGTTTGACTTTTCGATAGGAAATCCGGTTGCGGAGCCGCCTGAAACATTTAAAAAGGCGCTATGCGAAGCGGCTGAAACAGGACGGCACGGATACATACAAAACCAAGGGCTTCCGGAGGCGAGAGAAAAGGTTGCCCGCTTTTTGTCAGAGCGGTTTCAGACAGAAATTTCCGCCAGGCATACAGTTATGACGGTCGGAGCCGGCGGGGCGCTGAATGTCGCGCTGAAGAGCATTTTAAACCCGGAGGAAGAAGTCATCCTTCTTTCGCCTTATTTTGCGGAATATAAAGCGTATGTTGAAAATTACCGCGGCAGACCCGTCATCTGCCCGCTGACTGACTCATTTGAGATTGATATTGAAGCGGTTAAAGGTGCGATCACACCCCGTACGAAAGGACTGATCGTCAATACGCCGCATAATCCGACGGGGACTGTGCTCAGCCAGAAAAACCTTAACGAATTGGGCGCCTTATTAAAAGAAGCCGAAGAGCGGAACGGCCAAAGCATATTTATTTTATTTGATGAACCGTACAGCCAGCTGATTTACGGAGAAGAGCAGGCGAATCCGTTTCAGGCGTATCACCGCGTGATTTTAGTCAGTTCGTTCAGTAAAGATCTCGGCATTGCGGGGGAAAGGCTCGGGTATATCGCGGCGGACGCCCAAATGCCTGAGGGCGATCTTCTGACGGATGCGTTCGTTTTCTGCAACCGGACGCTCGGCTTTGTGAACGCTCCGGTCATGATGCAGCGCGCCGTGGCGAAAATGGATGATCTTTCGATTGACGCTGAACCTTACAGAAAGCGGAGAGACCTTATGGTGGACATCCTCACAGAAGCCGGCTTCGAATTTGAAATGCCGAAAGGAGGCTTTTTCGTCTTTCCGAAATCACCGATTGAAGACGAGGTGGCGTTCTGCATGCATGCCGCACAGAAATACAAACTATTGATCGTACCCGGCAGCGGATTTGGAAAAAGCGGCTATTTCCGATTATCTTTCAGCGTGCCTTCGGAACAGATCAGACATTCGCGCGATATTTTCAAAGCACTGTATCAAGATTTTTCTTCATAGCTTCCAATACATAAAGATGGGAGAACGGACACATGTCGAGGAGAAATAATGGCACGTCAGACATCAGCATTACAGGAATCGGAGTCTTAACCGCGGTCGGACAAGGCAAGGAGGCGTTTCTCGCTGCGCTCATGGAGGGGCGGCACGCCTTTGATGTGATGAAACGCCCCGGCCGGCAGAAAGGCAGTTCGTTTATCGGCGCGGAGCTTAGCGAATTAACGCCGCCGGACGCGCTGTCGAAGCGCTTGTACCGAAGGGCCGCATTATCAGGAAAGACGGCGCTTATCGCTTTATATGAAGCGTGGCATGACGCTCAATTAGACGGCGCTGATCACAGCCGCACCGGTCTGATCATCGGCGGGTCGAATATGACGCAGCGCGAATTGCTGCAGGCCTTTGAGAAAAACGGTGAAACGCCGCAATTTGTAAATCCGACATACGGGCTTTCTTTTATGGATAGTGATTTGTCGGGGCTTTGCACGGAGCAATTTGGGATAAAAGGGCCGGCCTTTACGGTCGGCGGCGCGTCGGCAAGCGGCCAGGCGGCGGTTATCCAGGCTGCTCAAGGAATCATAGGAGGCCTGTTTGACCGGTGCATCGTGATCGGGGCGCTGGCCGATCTGTCGTACATGGAGTGTCACGCTCTCCGTTCTTTGGGAGCGATGGGCACTGATACATACTCTGAACGGCCTGAAGCCGCCTGCCGCCCGTTTGACCGGCATACGGACGGGTTTATATTCGGAGAGGCGTGCGGGGCGATTGTGCTGGAACGCGCTGAATCTGCCGAAGAGAGGGGCGCACGATCGTGGGCCGGCTTAAAGGGCTGGGGGATGGCTTCCGATGCGAACCGCAACCCGAATCCTTCAGCAGAGGGCGAAATGACGGTGATCCGCCAGGCGCTGGAGCGGGCCGGTCTTTCAGCGAAAGAGATCGATTACATCAACCCGCACGGCACTGGTTCGCCGATCGGAGATAAGACTGAATGCCGGGCGCTTTCTGAAAGCGGCCTGTCGCACGCGCGGATTAATGCGACAAAATCGATTACCGGACACGGTCTGAGTGCGGCCGGAACGGTGGAAATCATTGCTGTTCTCTTGCAAATGCGGGAAAACAAGCTTCATCCGATCCGAAACTTAACGGAGCCGATTGACGATTCATTTCAGTGGGTGACCGACGGGCCGAGCGCCCATACCGTACACCATGCGTTAAGCTTAAGCATGGGATTCGGGGGGATTAATACGGCGCTTTGTTTAGAAAATCATTTCCGAAGCAGATAACGGCAGCCTTCTTTTTGAAGGCTGTTTTTATATGGTGAAAAATCTGAAAATGATGAAAGAATGGAGTTGTGATACAATAAACTATACAAATGACAATCATGCTTTGACTTAGGAGGTGGCAGGATGGGGCCCTCTGTGTAGTCAATCACCCATTTCGTTCCTCTCGCTTAAGAAAAAACGATGAAATCAGGAGGTGACGTCCTTATCCTTCAATTCGGGATAAGGTGAAATGGACGATATTGACAGTTTGATTTTAATCGGTGTGCTCATTGCGTTAACGGCATTTTTCGTGGCGAGTGAATTTGCGATCGTCAGAGTGAGGAGATCCAGAATCGATCAGCTCATCTCAGAAGGGAACAGACGGGCGGTGCTCGCAAAGCGTATCATTACGGATCTTGATGAGTATTTATCCGCCTCGCAGCTTGGCATTACACTCACATCCATCGGGCTCGGCGTACTGGGAGAGCCTGCATTTGAGCGGATGCTTCATCCTGTGTTTCAGGGCATGGGGCTTCCGGATTCAGCCGAGCATGTGATTGCTTTTGCTGCGGCGTACGGGCTGATTACGTTTTTACATGTCGTCGTCGGTGAGCTTGCGCCTAAAACGGTTGCGATTCAAAAAGCGGAAAAGCTGACGTTATGGATTGCCGGACCGCTTCGGTTATTTTACGTGTTCATGTTCCCGTTTATTTGGGTGCTGAACGGCTCCGCGAGAATTCTGACCGGTTTGGCCGGATTAAAGCCGGCATCTGAGCATGAAGGCTCCCACTCTGAAGAAGAGCTGCGGATCCTGCTGTCAGAAAGTTTAAAAAACGGAGAAATCAATCCGTCTGAATATACATTTGTGAATAAAATTTTTGATTTTGATAATCGGATCGCCAAGGAAATCATGATCCCGAGAAAAGAAATCGCGGCTGTTTCCACTGATATGGACGTGCCGGAAATGCTTGATATGATGCTGAAAGACAAATATACGCGCTGGCCCGTAACGGACGGGGACAAAGACAGTGTCATCGGCATGATCAATACGAAGCATCTCTTTTCAGATCTGCTGTTTATGACAGAAGATGAAAAAGCGGAAGTATCCATCACGTCTTACGTCCGCCCGGTGATTGAAGTCATCGAGACGATCCCGATACACGACCTGCTGATAAAAATGCAGAGAGAACGGATTCATTTGGCGATATTGTCTGATGAATACGGCGGAACGTCCGGTCTTGTGACGACCGAAGACATACTTGAAGAAATCGTCGGCGATATCAGAGACGAATTTGATGAGGACGAACAGCCGCAGATTCAAAAGCTGTCCGAACGCCATTATGTGCTGGACGGAAAGGTTCGGATCGATCAGGTGAATCATCTTCTCGGCGCAGAGATTGAAGAGGAAGTCGATACGATCGGCGGTCTTGTGCTGAAACGGAATATTGACATTTGTGCGGGTGAGTCGATACAAATCGGGGGATACACTGCCCTCATATTAGAAATGGACGGCCGGTTTATTAAACAGCTTGAACTCAAAGAAGAACAGGGCCGCCCGGGCGATCAGGGGACAATAAACCGCCCGCTGCCCGTGCCTGAAACGGTCATGCTTCATAACGCAACCTTGAGCGAAAAATAAGCTCAAGGTTTTTTTAAATGGTTATCATAACAAAGCCGCACCAGAACGCCAAAAGGCTTCCGGCTGCTGAAACAGCGATGTAGAGCAGGCTTTCCTTTATGCGGTTGTTCATCATCAGCTGCACGGCTTCAATACTGAATGTGGAAAAGGTCGTAAACGCACCGAAAAAGCCCGTCGCAATGATGATGCCGGCAGAAGGATTATCCAGACCCAATCCGGTGAATATGCCGAGGCCGAAGGAGCCGAGCAGGTTGACCGCAGCCATTCCAAGCGGAATCGGAAAACCTTTTGTTCTTTCTGAAATTGTTTTACCCAGCAGAGACCGTAATACCGCTCCGATACCCGCTGCGATAAGCATCAGGACAATCGTCATGGCGTATCATGCCCCCTTCCCGCTGCGTGAAGGGCAATCCGCCGTCCCCAAAAAATGCCGGCGTATGCAAGGGCAAGACCAGCGAATAAAGTCGCGGCAGCATAACAAAAAGCCGCTGCGGGAGACGATTGCAGCAGAAAAATGGTTTCTTTTGCGAAGGTTGACATCGTCGTGAAACCTCCGCAAAAACCGGTTCCTAAAAAGGCGGTCAAAAGAGGGCGTTTAGCCCGAATGATGAAATAACCCGTAATAAGACCGAGTAAAAGGCTCCCCGCCGCGTTTTCGAGGAAAGTGGCACCAGGGAAAGATCCGCTGTGAATGTGCGCGCTCATTTCAAAGCGGAGCAATGCGCCAAGCGCGCCTCCGATAAAAATTGCGATGTATTGTTTCATATCAGCCGTCCTTAGAAATAATATCCGGAAAATCAGTTACAATGCCGTCAACTGCCATCATTTGCAGCTTTTCGGCCGTCTTGTGATTTCTGACCGTCCAGGCAAATACTTTCAGGCCGTGTTTGTGAGCGGTGGAAATCAAGAACCGATTCAGGCGGGTATATTTAATATTGACATAATTTGCGGCTGATTTGTAAGCGGCCAGCTGGCTTTTGGAAAACATCCCGAAGCTGGGTCTTGCGATAATTGCAGTCGGAACGGACGGATACATGTCGTGAAAGGTCTGAATCGACTTGAGACTGAATGATTGAACGATAGGATAGATGGAAAAGGTAAACCTGCTTAACAGCTGGCCGACTGCTTTTTCAAGACCGACTTGAGAAATGTGCCCTTTCAGTTCAATTAAAAAACCGATTTCAGAATGATAACGCTCCAGAACCTCTTCGAGCAGGGGAATCCGCTCCCCTTTAAACTCAGCCCCATACCAGCTGCCGGCGTCCAGAGACTGCAGCTTCTTCAGCGTAAAATCTTTTACAAAACCGGAGCCGTCCGTCGTCCGGTCGACTTTGTCATCATGGATGACGACAATCTGGCCGTCTTTTGTGAGCTGGACGTCAAGCTCAATGAAATCAGCGTTCATTTCGGCAGCGATATCAAATGCCGCAAATGTATTTTCGGGCGCGTAACCGGATGCGCCGCGATGAGCGATGGTATACAAGCTTGTCAGCTCCCCTCATGGGCATTTCTGTTATTATATCAGATTCGTATATGCACAGCGATTCAAACTGGTGAATGTGCAAAACAGTATTTTTTTGGAATAAAGATAGTGCTTTTTTCGGTTTACAATCCGCAGTGATGTTTTATAATGGCAAAAAGGAGGCGAGATCATGGGAAAAGGGAGATTGAAAGTGGAAGAAAGAATTAAGGCCGAAACCGATGCTGAAATCCAAAAAGCGACTCTCCTGAAACAGACACAATCAAAGAAGAAATAGTGCCTGACCCTGTTGTATCTGGCTGAAAGATGAACGAATGTGTGAAAAACCCCGGCTGTGTTCTGATGCCGGGGTTTTTCAGGCTGCCTAAAGACAATAAAACAGGCTGATGTCCGAATGTTTTAGTATAATAGATTTTCGACAAGACAAAGGAGCATATGCCATGATGACACAATTTCAGAGCTTTTTTACTCTTGACCATATTTTGCAGATCAGTATCAGCATCGGAATTTTAGCGGCTTTTCTCGTTTTGAGAAAACTGTTTGTCAAATACTTTTTTCAGCTCATTTACAAATTGGCGAACAAGCCGAAAACCGACATATTCAAACAGATTGCCGTAGCGTTTGACAAGCCGGCCAGATGGTTTTTCGTGGCGCTGGGTCTGTTTTTGGCGATTGAGTATTCGCCGTTTTTAGACGGGCAGATGGACATTGTCAAAAAAATGTACCGCTCTTTGATCATAGCGCTGATCGCCTGGGGGCTTTGCAACCTGACATCGGCGTCTTCGTTTTTATTTCATAAAGTCAATCAGCGCTTTGAGCTGGATATGGATGACATTTTGGCGCCGTTTTTATCCAAGGTGCTGCGCTTTGTTATTCTCGCGCTCAGCGTCAGTGTGATCGCGCAGGAATTCAATTATGATGTAAACGGGTTCGTGGCCGGACTCGGACTTGGCGGCTTGGCCTTCGCGCTTGCGGCTAAAGATACGATCAGCAATTTTTTCGGCGGCATTATCATCATTACGGAAAAGCCGTTTACGATCGGCGACTGGGTCGAGACGTCATCTGTGACGGGGGGCGTTGAAGATATCACATTCCGAAGCACAAGGTTCCGGACGGCGCAGGGGGCGCTTGTTACCGTACCCAATTCAACGCTGTCCATGGAAGCCATCACAAACTGGACGAGGATGACGAAGCGCCAGGTCACGTTTTCCGTTCGTGTTTCTTATGCGACGCCGATTGATCGTTTAGAGCGGTGCATCACAAGGCTCAGAGAAATGCTTCGTGAACATGAAGGCGTGCATGATGATACGATTATGGTTAACTTTGACGTGTTTGCGGACAGCTATTACAATCTGTTTTTCAACTTTTACACAAAGACCATCGTCTGGGCGGAAAGCCTGGACGTGCGGCAGGATATCAACCGCCGGATTATTGATATTTTTGCTGAGGAAGGCGTGGAGTTCGCCTATCCGGGCCAGAATGTATTCGTAAAACAGAAGAGCCACGATGATCCGGTTCATGTGAAGGATCATTCCGGAGAAAAAGAACGGGCATAACAGGCGCCGTTCTTTTTTCATGATATGATAAAAAGAAAAGGCGGTGGAAGAGTGGAAGCGTTTATAACATTGATCAATCAGGCTGAACGTATCCTGGTGCTGACGGGAGCGGGAATGAGCACGGAATCCGGCATTCCCGATTTTCGTTCGGCGGGCGGTATATGGACCGAAGACACCTCCAGAATGGAAGCGATGAGCAGGGAATACTTTGAACGCCGTCCGCGTGAATTCTGGCCTAAATTCAAACAGCTCTTTCAGATGAAAATGAGCGGAAGCTATGAGCCGAATGCCGGCCATACGTATTTGGCGGATCTTGAAAAGCGGGGAAAGCAGGTAGACATTTTCACGCAGAACATTGACGGGCTGCATAAGAAAGCGGGAAGCAGCAGTGTCTATGAGCTTCACGGTTCAATTCAGACCGCCGCATGCCCCCGCTGCGGAGCGCGCTACGGGCTTTCTCATCTGCTGAAGGACGAAGTGCCGGAATGTACGGCCGAAGTCGGTGATCATGCGGTATGCGGCACCGTATTAAAAACGGATGTCGTGCTGTTCGGCGATCTCGTTCAGCATTTTGAAACCCTTTATGAAAAGCTTGATAAAGCCGATCTTCTTCTTGTGATCGGCACTTCGCTTGAAGTGGCGCCGGCAAGGTTTGTCCCTGAGGATGCGGGCCGGATTCCCGGTTTGAAGCAGGTGATCATTAACCTTGAGCCGACATATTGCGACCATTTATTTGATCTTGTCATCCATGAGAAGATCGGTGAATTTGCAAAACGGATCAGCGCTTCGACATAAAAAAGCCGGATCATATACAGATCCGGCTTTTTTTATTCATGGACGGGAATCATTTGATCCGTCAGAACATCAAAGGAGTAGCCCTGGGCTTTCAGTTTTTGAATCAGGCTCGGTAAAGCGTGCACCGTCGCAGGCAGATCGTGCATTAAAATGACATGCGGCCTGCTCGTATGAACGCTTTCCAAATATGCGAGCTGATTCAATACTTCCGGCACGTACCGTGCGTTTTTGTACTTCCAGTCTTCACTGTCTATCGTCCAGTCCCAGTACACGAATCCGCCTTTTTCGAGATTCTTAATCTGGGCATCCGTCAATGACGGTTTACTGCCGTAAGGCGTGCGGACAAGATCCGTTTTTACTCCAGTGATTGTCTCGAGCGTATCGCGTCCCTGCTGCATTTCGTTCAGCGGCGATGTCGGTGTTTGATAAAACAGGTGATTATCGTGCGTCACGCCGTGCAGGCCGAGCGCGATTCCTTCCTGCTTCGCTCTTTGCACGGAATGCTTATAGGCTTTCATCCGCGGTTCAAGCATAAAAAAAGTGGCCTTTGCGCCATTTGCCTTCAATACATTCAACAGCTGTTCAGTATATGGAGACGGCCCGTCGTCGAAGGTTAAATATACCGTTTTTTTCCCTGGGTCACGCTCTTTCTGCAAATGTTTCATTAAGACGTCGGGAGAATCATTTTTCAGCCGCAGGCTTTCTGCTTCATCCCGAAGCTGCCCGTTTGCGGTCACGGTGACCTGTTTGTTTTTTGCGGCGGAAGCGGAATATCCCATTATGACGATTACCAGAAGCAGTCCGCACAAAACTGCTAAACTCGTAAGTTTAAAAGCTAATGAAAACAGAGAAGGGGAAGCACCTTCTTTTGTGTTGCGCATAACAATCTCTCCAGTAGCATAAGTTTCTGCATAATGCCGATAACAGCGGAGGCTTGCGAAGTGCCATAAGTTAACAGCATATGTATGTCGAATCAAGTATACAGGAACAAAACTGGAAAAGACATAGAAAAGATGTCGAATAATAAGATTTTAAGAAAAAAATAAACTCCGCAGCCGGCTCGTTCAGTATGATAGAATAGTTGACAATAACAGCTGAGAATGCACATCACGGCAGATAACGATTAGGAGGGTTTACATGAAGACATTAGTAAACGGCCAGTTGATTGATCGTGAAGAAGCGGCAGTTGATATTGAGGACCGCGGATATCAATTCGGTGACGGTGTGTATGAGGTCATCAGAGTGTATAACGGCGCCTTATTCGGTCTGCGTGAGCATATCGTCCGTCTTTTCAGAAGCGCCGCAGAAATCGGCATCACCCTGCCGTTCTCCGCAGAGGACATAGAATGGGATCTGCAAAAGCTCGTACAGGAAAACAAACTCATTGACGGCGGGGTCTATATACAGACGACGAGAGGGAAGGCGCCGCGGAAGCACCAGTATGACGAAGGATTGGAGCCGCAGACGACGGCATACACCTTTTCAGTGAAAAAACCGGAAAATGAACAACAAGCCGGAGCGCAGGCCATCACGGCGGAAGACAAACGCTGGCTGAGGTGTGACATTAAGAGTCTGAATTTACTGTATAATGTGATGGTAAAACAAAAAGCCTATGAAGCAGGCGCTTATGAAGCGGTGCTGATAAGGGACGGAGCGGTCACGGAAGGAACCTCATCCAATGTATACGCCGTCATAAACGGCACCGTCCGGACGCATCCTGCAAATGAGCTGATTTTAAACGGCATTACGCGGATGAAACTGTTAGAGCTGATGAAAGAAAACGGGATTGAGGTGCGGGAGAAGGCTCTTACCGAAGACGAACTCAGAGATGCGGATGAAATTTTCATCTCGTCAACGACGTCTGAATTAATCCCGATCGTAACCCTTGACGGAAAACCGGTCGGAAGCGGATCGCCGGGACCTGTAGCCAAAACGATTCAGGAGGCATTTCAGTCGCACATTCAGCAGGAGCTCGGCGTTCAGTCATAAGCTGAAAAAAAGGCCGGAACACATCCGGCCTTTTTGCTTCAGTCAGATAAAAAGAGATTCGATATGCTGAACGAGCACACGGGAGATCTTCTCTTTTGAAAGACGATCAGGTTCAAGCATGGCATGCAGCGCCAACCCGTCGGCGATAGCGTACATTTTCTCCGCTTCGGTTTCTTTATCAAGATTCGGTTTCAGAAGCTTATTTTCATCCAGCCAGTCAATCAGGCCGCGGATATATGCCAAGATCCCGTCCTGCTGGGGCTGAAACTCTTCTCCCTTATGTCTGGCATAAGCTGTGAAAGCGAACCATACCTCCATTTCAGCCATCGTTTCTTCGTCTGTCGGGATAATTTCAAGCATCAGACGCACCGCTTTTTCTTTCGGCGGCAGATCTTTCATGGCAACTTCGTTAATTCTGGCGGCCGCTTTTTCTTTTACGAGTGTCATCGCATACCCTAAAAGCTCATCCTGGGTGGTGAAATAGTGCCTCAGCGCGCCTAAAGAAAGACCCGCTTCTTGGGCGATGTTTCTCACTGTCGCTCCTTCCATTCCCCGCTCCAAAATCGTCCGCCAAGTGGCTTCGGCTATTTGTTTTCTTCTTTTTTCATGATCGATTATTTTAGGCATGGTTCCAGTGTAACAGGAAATATTTTTTCTTGCAATTTTATAATACAGTTGTATTAAATAAAAAGCAGTGATACAATGCATTTTAGAAAACGATAAGGGGGAACCGGATTGAACGCGATTGCTTGGTTGATTGTCATTTGTGAGGCTGCTTTTTGGGCGGCTGTCATCTTCGGATTGGCGGCGCGCTATATATTCAGGCGGCAAAAGCTCGGAATGTTTTTTTTCGCTCTCATTCCTATATTGGATGCCGTACTGTTTCTGGCGGCCGCAGCTGATTTATACAGAGGGGCGGCGGCGACTATGGCGCATGCAGTGGCGGCCGTTTATATCGGAGTGTCTGTCGCCTTCGGAAAAAGCATGATTCAATGGGCGGATGAGCGGTTCCGCTATTATGTGGTAAAGGAAGGGGCAAAACCGGTCAAGCGGTACGGACTGGATTATGCCAAACATTATGCAAAAGGATGGGGAAGACATGTATTAGCATTTGTCATCGGCGGCGTTCTTTTAGCCGGAACGGTATTTCTCATTCAGGACGCTTCCCGCACCGAAGCGCTCAGCGGACTGTTAAAGGGCTGGTCTGTCGTATTGTGCATCGATTTTTTGATCATGGCGAGTTTTTTTGTGATGCCGAAAAAAAGAAAAAACAGCCGGGAGCTGTAAAAAAAGCAGCTTTTGATTAAGCTGCTTTACAGAAAGAATTATTTCACGATCAGCACGGGAATATCGGATTTCGATGACAGTTTTTCACTGACGCTTCCGAATAAAAGTTTTTTCAGCCTGTTCTGGTCCCGGCTCCCCATGACGATCAAATCCGCCGATATACGGTCGGCATGCTCGATAATGGCATCAGCGGGATCACCTTCTAAAATGTCGATATCCCCGTCAATCTGGCTGTCGTTCATCAGCATTCTCGCTTCCGCAACGATTTCTTCCGTACGGTCTTCATAAATCATCGGATCAGGGGAGATTCTTTCCGCCTGGAGCGGGTCAGGAACGCTTGCAATCCCGCCGCCGATATACGTTGCCCCGGCTCCCGGCCTCGGGGGATCAACAATCGTCTGGGTATCTTTTGCATTGTGGGAATGTACGACCGTTAAATCCGCGTGAAACGTTTTTGAAAGGTCTATGGCTTTTTGGAGCGCTTTTTTACTATCATCACTTCCGTCAAAAGCTGCTATCAACCGGTCTGCGTGAAACATCAGCCTCATCCTTTCAGTAAAAAAGGTTTGTTTTACAATACCCGTGCGGCAGAAATGTAAAACCCGCATTGACAAAAAAAGGATTTGTTTATATGATGAAGGAACAATATAGGGAAAAAGGAGGTATGGATCATGTCAAAACTAAAGCTTGTCAACTCATCTTCAGCTGAATACCGGCGTGACTCCCATACAGCTTCCGTTTTCTGAACATTTGCTTAAAAACGGGGCAGTCGCGCATAAACGGCGGGTCTGTACCTTATTTATAATAATAAGAGGCATGGAGCTGAGGCTTCATGTCTTTTTTTATACAAAAAAATGAAAGAAAGACAGGTGTGATGCATGTGGCGGCATTAGCGAAAACAATGAAAAACAATCCGGAAAAGCTTGAGGGCGGCTGATTGATGAAAGGGGATGACGGTATTTGTTTACTGTATTAAAAAAGCTCGCGTGGTTTTTTAAAGCCTATTGGCTGCGCTATACGACAGCGATTGTTCTGTTATTGATTGTGAATGTCATTGAGATGTTTCCGCCTAAACTTCTCGGTAACGCAATAGACGATATGAAGGCGGGCGTGTTTACGAAAAGCGGGATGCTGTTTTACATATGTGTTTTTCTCGCATTAACGGCAGCCGTCTATTTACTGTCTTATTTTTGGATGTATCAGCTTTTCGGCGGGGCGAATGTCATGGAGAAAATTCTCCGGTCAAAACTGATGGGGAGGCTTCTTCAAATGTCACCGCCGTTTTACGAGAAATACAGAACGGGCGATTTAATGGCGCGGGGGACAAATGACCTGCAGGCCGTCAGTATGACGACGGGCTTCGGGGTCTTAACGCTCGTTGATTCGACGATGTATATGCTGACGATATTTTTGACAATGGGGCTTCTCATCAGCTGGAAGCTGACATTTGCCGCGATTATTCCGCTGCCGATAATGGCGGCTGCGGTCAGCCTGTACGGAAAAAAGATCCATGAGCGGTTTACGGAAGCGCAGGATGCTTTCGGATCATTAAATGACAAGGTGCTGGAGTCGGTATCCGGCGTCCGGGTCATCCGGGCTTTCGTACAGGAAAAAAATGATGTCAGCCGGTTCGGTGATATGACGGCGGATGTATATGAGAAAAATATGAAGGTGGCGTTTATCGATTCACTTTTTGAACCGACTGTGAAACTTCTCGTCGGCCTCAGCTATCTCATCGGTCTCGGCTACGGCGCTTATCTCGTTTTTCAAAACCGGCTGACGCTGGGAGAGCTGGTATCGTTTAACGTGTACCTTGGAATGATGATCTGGCCGATGTTTGCGATCGGAGAATTAATCAATATCATGCAGCGCGGCAATGCCTCCTTGGATCGTGTCAATGAGACGCTTTCCTATGAGCCTGACGTGATCGGGCCCAAGCGCCCCGCCGGCATCAAGGAGCCCGGGCGTCTTGTTTTTGAACAAGTGACTTTCACGTATCCGAGCGGAGCCGGACCGGCGGTTTCCGATGTATCTTTTTCCGTAGAAAAAGGGCAGACACTCGGCATTGTCGGGAAGACGGGAAGCGGAAAGACGACGATCATTAAGCAGCTGCTGCGTGAATATCCGCCCGGGGCGGGAGCAATCACGTTTACAGGCGTTCCGATTCAGGAGATCCCGCTTGAGGAGCTCCGCGGGTGGATCGGCTATGTGCCGCAGGATCATATTTTATTTTCTAAGACTGTAAAGGAGAATCTGCTTTACGGACGGCAGGATGCAAACGAAGAGGAAATCGGCGGCGCGCTGAAAGATGCGCATTTTGAAAACGATATCGGCATGCTTTCCGACGGGCTTGAGACGCTTGTCGGCGAGAAGGGCGTAGCGCTCTCGGGCGGACAAAAGCAGCGCATTTCAATTGCGAGAGCGCTTTTGACCGATCCTGACATTCTCATATTAGATGATTCGCTTTCTGCCGTAGACGCGAAAACGGAAGCCGCCATCATTGACAGCATCCGTAAAAAACGGCGGCATAAAACAACGATTATCACCACCCACCGGCTCTCGGCAGTTGAACACGCAGATCTCATTCTCGTCATGGATGAAGGCCGGGTGTCTGAAAGAGGCACGCACCGGGAGCTATTGGAGCAGAACGGCTGGTATCGAAAACAATATGAGAGGCAGCAGCTGTCCTCTCTTGAAGAAGGGGGGACGGGCGCATGAAGACCGGGAGAAGATTATGGAATTACGCGCTTCAATATAAGAAGCTGCTGATATGGGCGGTCGTCCTGCTCATTATTGCGGTCGGCACTGAGCTGACCGGCCCGTTTATCGGAAAAAAAATGATTGACGACCACATTCTCGGCATTGAAAAAACATGGGTTAAAGCCTCTGCGGACGATCCGGGCGCCGTCAGGTTCCGGGGGCATGATTATGTCAGGGAGGACCGGCTCAAACCGGGGGCGGATAAAACCGGAGAGGCGCACATTTATCAAGTCGGTGCGGGCTACTATTTTGTTGACCGTCCCGTCAGTTTTGACGGAAACCGTTCGGTGGCTGACGGCCGGCTGACAATATCAAACGGTAAAGAAAGCAGGTCATATCCCGCCATTACGTTATCAAGACAGGAGATTTTTGAATTTTACCGTCCGGAAATAAAAGGATTGCTGACGTTGACCGCCATTTACGCCGGACTGCTCATGTTTTCCGTATGTTTTCATTACGGTCAGCATTATCTGCTGCAGATGGGAGCGAACCGGATCATACAGCGCATGAGGCAGGATGAATTTTCACACATTCAGAAAATGCCGATCCGCTACTTTGATAATCTGCCTGCCGGAAAAGTCGTGGCCCGCATTACGAATGACACAGAAGCGGTCAGGGATTTATATGTAACGGTGCTGTCGACATTTATCACAAGCGGCGTTTATATGCTCGGCATTTTTACGGCGCTGTTTATGCTTGACGTCAGGCTGGCCGCCGTTTGCCTTCTGATTATTCCGATTTTAATGATCTGGTCGGTTGTGTACCGCAAATACGCATCCGTCTTCAACCAAAAAATCCGTTCCATTAACAGTGACATCAATGCGAAAATGAATGAGTCCATTCAAGGGATGCCGATTATTCAGGCGTTCCGCCGTGAGAAGGAAACGATGAAGGAATTTGAAGAATTGAATGAAGCTCATTTCCGCTATAAGAACAAAATGCTGTCTTTAAATTCCCTAATGTCCCACAGTCTTGTCAATGTGTTGCGCAATCTGGCGTTTGTCGGGCTGATCTGGTATTTCGGAGGCGCGAGTCTGAGTGCGGCCGGAATTGTTTCGATCGGCGTTTTATATGCGTTTGTTGATTATTTAAACCGTTTGTTCCAGCCGGTTACGGGGATTGTCAACCAATTTTCGAAGCTTGAATTGGCCCGTGTCTCTGCCGCCAGAGTATTCGAGCTTTTACAGGAGGAGGAAACGGAAGAAGAAGGCGCTCCCGCAGACAGAAAGGCGGAAGGGACTGTGGAATTCCGCGATGTTTCTTTCGGGTATCGTAAGGGAGAAGAGGTGCTGAAACAAATCAGCTTTACAGCTGAAAAAGGCGAGACGGTCGCCCTCGTCGGCCATACGGGTTCCGGCAAAAGCTCCATCCTGAATCTTCTGTTCCGTTTTTATGATGCCGAAAAAGGCGATATCCTGCTGGACGGAAAAAGCATATACGGCATGTCAAGACAGGAGCTGAGATCGCATATGGGCATTGTGCTTCAAGATCCGTATCTTTTCTCTGGAACGATCGGCTCCAATGTGACCCTCGATGATCAGCGTATTTCTTTGGAGCAGGCGGAAGAAGCGCTTCGCCAAGTCGGCGCCGCAAGTCTTCTGCAATCTTTGCCGAAGGGCATCAGAGAGCCCGTCACTGAAAAAGGCGGCACACTATCCTCAGGCCAGCGTCAGCTGATTTCTTTTGCAAGAGCGCTTGTGTTCGATCCGGCCATTTTAATTTTGGATGAGGCGACGGCGCACATTGACACCGAAACAGAAGCAGTCATTCAAAAAGCGCTGCAAGTCGTTCAAGAAGGGCGCACGACATTTATTATCGCCCATCGGCTTTCCACGATCAGACACGCAGACCAGATTCTCGTGCTGGAAAAGGGCCGCATCATTGAAAAGGGAAGCCATGACGAATTAATGGCGCAAAAGGGGCAGTACCATCAAATGTATGAATTGCAGAAAGGATCGGCGAAGTCCGCGGTGTAATCGGAAAGGGTGAATCAAAAAGATTCGCCCTTTTTTCATTCAGTAAGCCAGTCCTACCCGTTTTCTGACAAACTGCGGGCTGATCAGCTCGCGGTACAGAAAATGCGCCGTGTCTCCGACTGTGATTTCGGCGCCGTCTTCAGGAAGGCGATCCTGTTCGAACCGGTAAACTCCGGCAGCGTCTCCGTCAGGAAGGTAGGTAGGGCAGATGATCGTCCAGTCAAGATCCTCTGCCAGCAGCATCTCGTATACGCGGGCGTGTTCCTTTGCGGCTCTTGTTGATTTTCGTTTTGATTCTGCCGATTCAAAACGGTATTGATCAGGCATAAGCCGTGATTGAAGGATACCCGCGGTGCCGATCGTAATCAGACGCTGAACATGATGCCGTTTCATGCCGTCTATTATATGGGTCATAGCGGCTGAAAGGGTATCGTCACCGTCCGTGCCGAGACAGCTCACGACTGTGTCCGCTTTGGAAATCAATCGGCTTACATCTTCCCGCCGCCTCGCATTCCCTGTTATGATCTGTTTTTCAGGAATGGGAAGGACTGTTCCGGCTGATCTGACAAGAGCGAATATTTCCATGTGTCCATGTTTCTGCGCTTCTTTTATAAAAGCCTGTCCGACTCTTCCCGTTGCTCCGAGTAAAGCGATGTTCATGTAAAAAACCTCCTCGCCGCTCATTATATCATTCAAAGCAGCGGGGAAAAGAATGCCTGTGAATAAACGGGAAATGGTGGGCAACATATTCATTGACCAAAGAAACACTTACGAACTGAAACAGCTCCCAATTGACTGAGGCAATGAATGACATGTTTTCCCTCCTTTTTTCCTAGGGTATGTGAAATAGGAAAAAAGGGTGACGGCATAAAAGAAGACGCGGTATCCCGCGCCTTCTGTAAGCCATTTATTGAGTTATTGTACGCCTTGGCCGCCCATGTTCTGCTGTGCGAAAGATACTAAACGTTTCGTGATTTCTCCTCCGACAGAACCGTTTGCACGAGAAGTTGTTTCTCCGCCAAGGTTTACGCCGAACTCAGAAGCAATTTCGTATTTCATTTGGTCGATTGCTTGAGCAGCGCCGGGTACTAATAGTTGGTTTGAAGAGTTGTTGTTTGCCATTTGTATGATCTCCTTTATTAAGTAGTATGGTTGGGTTTGCTGGAATTGCACCAGCCGATGATTTTCGGAATGAAAACCATTGCCAGCTCGGCTTCACCCAATGCTGTTTGCCGCTTTGTACTACGTATTATGGTGAATCAAACGGCATCTCATTCGGAAAACCGGGTGGAAAATAGCGGAAGGAAAAAGAAAAGCCCAGCCTGATGCGGCTGAGCTTTTAGCTTTCAGTCATATATGTGATAAAGCATTAATTCGTGCAGCTCTTTTACGAGAGCCGGCTCTTCTTTTCCCGGATGTGTGTGTCCCCATTCAATGTCACCGGACTTATGGTAAATCCCTTCGTAATGCGTACCCTGCCAGTAAAATGAAATCCGCCATCCGGGCAGTTTCTCTTTTTTGAATAACGGTTTCCAGCTGAAGTGCGAAATCATGACGTTCACGCTCCTTGTAGGAAATGTTGATCTTGTTCATTGTAGCTCATCATTCTGTGCCTGTCCCGGGTAAAACCAAAAAAAGACAGCCTCACCGCCAAAGTTTTTCCGGGGCGGTGATGGACCGTTCTGATAAATAGGACGCGTATTCAAAATTTCTCCGTTTTGTCAGGTAATCGACCGATCTCAGCTTCGGATGGGAAAAAATGCTGCGCCCGGGGCGGGAATTGGCTTCAAACATCCAAACTTTCCCTGAATGATCGACGCCGAGGTCAAAACCGATTTCGCCGATAAAACCTTCAATGTGCTCATTTAACACGCGGCTGACCGCCAAGGCGGCTTTTGAAAGTTTCCGCATCATGCCGACTCTCTCTCGCGGATCGCCGTATAATTCAGCTAACGTCCTGACTTCTCCGCCGGTTGCCAGATGCGTCGTGATGCTGTTTTCACCGGAAATTTTTGCCGCGATGGCCGTCACTGTCCATTTTCCCTCGGCGTTTTTATTCGTGTGCACCCTGAAATCGACGGGGCGTCCATCCAGCCGGATCAGGTCAATGCCTTGCTGAATTAAAAATGCGGACGGGTCATTGTTTTCTTTAAATGATTTCATGAAGGATGCCGCATCTGAATACTCTGCCGTCACCACCGTTTTTTCCTCATTCGTGTGTTTGACAGATAAGCCGGCATCTGTTTTTTCCACCCTGTAAATCCCCGTTCCGAGTGCGCCGTCTGCAGGTTTGATATAGACGGTGTCAAATGTGTTGCATAACGTCTCTAACGCTTCTGCATTCGGGTGCAGGACAGATTTTGGCAGAAGTGAAGCGGTGAGGCTGTTTTTTTCCAGAAGCTTATGAATGTCCCATTTATTAAAGAATTGAGGATTAAACCACGGAATCTGATAGTCATTCATCAGCCTCTGTTTTGTCTGCTGTAAAAGCGGAACTCCTTCCGTTTTTCGGCTCGGAAGCCTGTCATATACGACATTCGGAAGCGGGACGGCCGTCCGTTTCCAGCTGTTTTCTTTATAAATCAGCGCTTGGACGGTGCCTTCTTCCCAGTTGATCTGATGAGCCCCGAAAACGAAACAATATCCGTTCGCCTGTTCATGAAGTGAGAGCATCTTGGAAAAGAAGGCTGTACGGTCTCTTAACGGGCGGGACGGCGATGATGTGAACCCGGCTGTGAAAACGCCGATCAGCGGTCCGATGTGCACCGTTTGGCCGTGTATGAGAAAGTCAGCCCGGCTTTTATACGGTATCAACAGCTCCTCAAACAAATCTTCAGAAAGGAGCGCGCTTTTTTCAAGTGATTGAGAAAAGGCTACACGGCATTTAACAACCTTGGTCCCGAAGGCAGCGGATAAAAGCCCTTCCCGTTTCATGGAGGAGGGGAGAAACAGCGTATTTTTGCTTTTTTTATCGATGCCGACAATCATCCCTTTATGATTCACGCGGTAATACTCCTTTCCTGCTTTCCTGTGACTGAAGTTCGCGGAAGCGTCTCAGCG
This sequence comes from Bacillus sp. EKM420B, assembly GCF_011065565.1. Taxonomy (NCBI): domain Bacteria; kingdom Bacillati; phylum Bacillota; class Bacilli; order Caryophanales; family Bacillaceae; genus Bacillus; species Bacillus sp. EKM420B. Next base: position 101,334 of record NZ_JAAMNX010000001.1, read on the forward strand.
GACCCGTATACAAATCCTCTTTCGCCTCCGGAGCCACGCTTAAAATAGCTTTCCGTCCCGGCTTTGAATTGACATCCAAAAGCCAGATGCGTCCGTCTTTGGCATAACAAATATCGAGCCCCAGCTCAAAGAGCGGTCCGAACCGTTCATCAAGGAAATAAGGGACGGATTGGGTGATCGAAAAGACATCATCCAATAAAACGGCCTGCTGCTTTCTCGGAATTTCCTCAAACCATGTGTCAAACTTAATCGGTTCTGATCCTCCGGGCAAATGAGATAAAAGACCGTTCTGATAGCCCCTTCTGACCGCTTTTCCTACCGTTTCCCAAACGCCTGACTCCGTTTTGCGCATGAAAATGCGGATGTCGCACGGATGCCGTTCTTTATCCTGGATATTTAAGTAGGATTGAAGCAAATAGCGGTGCTGCAGCACTTTTTTGCACCAAGACTTAAAAGACACGTGATTGGAAAATGATTTTGTTTGTTTGTTTTTTCCGATATAGTAAGTGGCCGTAATTGATTTTTTGCCTGTTTCAAGCAGGATGATGCCTCTGCCTCCCGCGCCGAAAGCGGGCTTAAGTATACATGCTTTTTCCTTGGCTAAGTATGATTGCACCTGTTCATAGCGGCTGACTTCGGCCGTTTCAGGAATATAGGGGCTGATCAGATGATGCTTTTGGAGCGCATCCGTGACCGTCCATTTATCAGGAAGCCCCCGCCCGATAAATTCCGTTTTCGGATATTTTTTCAGCCATTCGACGATCGGTTTGGCTTTTTGCGCTTCAGCGGATTTTCCGTAAAAACAGCGGTCGTAAATATATTCGGGAATATCGATTTCCGTTTCGTTCCACTTTCCGCTTTGCGGGTGATAGACGAGCGCTTTCACGCGCAAAGAATCCGGAAATATATCAAACGGTGTAAAGCGGGCTAAGCGCACATTATATTGAGGCGCTCTTTCAGCCAATTCCCCGGCGTAATCTTCTTCGTGCCGGCGGGATACAGACATAAAACCGAGTGTTGTCATATTATTACTCCCCCTTTATTCAAAAAGCCGCTGATGGAACGGCCCTTCCATCCAATAAATATGCTAAGCCCATCATAAAAGATGATCTACTGTAAAGAGTACGAAACAGCATCTTGCCTTATTCCTCACAAACAACAATTCAGGTTCTTCATTTGCCCGCATGCCCGCCAGCCTCTATAATACGAATAGATATATCATCAAGAAAATAGAACATAAGATGGAGGCAGAAGAAAAGGAATGGGCATAGCAGGAACGTTTCTATTTATGATTGTGATCGGAGCCGCGATCGGCGCGGTGACGAATCATCTTGCCATTCAGATGTTATTTCGTCCGTACCGGCCGTATTACCTGTTCGGGAAACGGGTTCCGTTTACGCCGGGGCTGATCCCGAAAAGACGGGATGAATTGGCAAAACAAATGGGGCTCATGGTGACGAACCACCTTTTAACCCCGGAAGGAATAAAAAAGCGGCTTTTATCAGATACCGTTAAAAACCAGGCGCTTCTTTTCGCCGAACAATTCACGCAAAAAATGGCCGCTTCCGAGATGACGGTGCACGAAGCTTTGATCGCCGCGGGCATCCGGAATCCGCAGGAAAAGACGGATGCCTGGATTGACCGTTTTACCGATGAAAAACTTTCGGACCTGTACCGGAAATATGAGCACCGCGCCATAAAAGACTGGCTTCCTGATGAGCTGCAGGAAAAGCTGGATGAAAAAATCCCGCTGGCCGCAGATTATATCCTGAAGCGGAGCATTGATTATTTTGAGAGCGAAGAAGGGAAAGACAGGCTCGGAAATATGATTGACGACTTTTTGAATTCCCGGGGGATGCTCGGCGGCATGGTGCAGATGTTCCTCGGCAATTCAAGCTTGGCAGACCGTGTGCTGCCTGAGCTGTTAAAGTTTTTGCGCAATGAGGAAACGAAAAAGCTTCTGGCTGATCTGCTTTCTCAAGAATGGGGCAAGCTCAAATCTTATACACTTTATGAGGCCGATGAAAAGTGGAATGCGAAAGATCTGCTGTTCAGCATGAAAAAGCGGGCTTTGGCCGCACTTCAAACCGCGCCCTTTTTCGAATGCCGGATCGGTGACATCATCTCCCGTTATGAAGGGGAGATTACGGGGACGTACGCGCCGAAGCTGCTTGATGCGGCACTCGGCAGTATTGCCGCTCATTTGGAGGATGTGCTGAAACGGCTGCGTCTTGAGGAAGTGGTCAAAGAGCAGGTTGATCAGTTTCCCGTTGAACGGCTGGAAGAAATGGTGCTGTCGATTTCCAAGAGAGAATTTAAGATGATAACGTATTTAGGCGGTCTGCTCGGCGGGATAATCGGAGCAATCCAGGCTTTGTTTGTCATTCTTTTCTAAGGAAAACATACGCCGATGATGAAAGTCGCTCCGCAGTCTGTTATAGTGGAGTGGTATGTCCGAAAGGAAGAAAGGAGCGGTTACTATGGCAGTTCATTTTTATGATGCAGCATATGATCTTGAAAAAGCTTTGCGAAACAGTGATGAATACAGCCGTCTGAGAGGGCTTTATGATCAAGTAAACGCAGATGAATCCGCAAAACGCATGTTTGATAACTTCCGCAATGTACAGCTGCAGCTGCAGCAGAAGCAGATGTCAGGTGAAGAAATCACTCAGGAAGAGGTAGAGCAGGCACAAAAAACCGTTGCTCTCGTACAGCAGCATGAATTGATTTCTCAGCTGATGGAAGCGGAACAGCGCATGAGCATGCTGATCGGCGAGTTAAACAAAATCATTATGAAACCTCTTGAAGAGCTTTACGGCAGCCCGCAATAAGCTCCACACCCCTCCATCTATGAAATGGAGGGGTTTTTTTATTCAACAGAAAAATCAAGCGAACCTTTTACCGTTCCGTTAATGATGACAGACAGAGTGTGAATTCCCCGATAATGCTTGCGGGTGGTTAAATCTTTAAGGGAATGGTGTTTGCTGAAGGCTTTTACGTCTCCGTTATCCATGGCGGACTCCGACATCTTAAACACCTTGCGGCTGCGGTGCCCCCTTTTCTTTACAAAATCAATCGCGTATTCAACCCTGACTTTTTGCCGGGCGGCTGAGCGGACCTGAAAAGAAAAATGTATGCTTGTTCCGATGGCGGCCGTTTCCGGATTCAGTGTAAAACGTTCCAATGAAATCCGGGAGGCGTCTTCAAACCCGAAAATCGCAAGCGCCTGTTTGTCTCCTCTTTTTAACAGTGTCCTGCAGGCGTGCTTCAAAATCCAATCCGTGTGCGGACAGCTTCCGAACCGCTCGGCTGCGATCTGTGCCAGAACATCCGGATGTGTTTTGGAGATGTCATTCAGGTTATTCGCCACGCTTTTTCTGACATATAACGAGTCATCCTGCATCAAGCGGTCCAGAACAGGGAGAATCGGAGAAGGGTCGTCAAGAAGAGCCGGAATGGAGATTCCCCACGGCAGGCGCGGTCTTGAGCCTTCGCTGGCAAGCCTTCTGACATGTTCGTCCGAATGCTCCGTCCAGGAAAGGAACTCTTTGAACATCCTCTCCCGGTCAAGCCTGATATACGGGCGGACCGCAAATTCGGAAGTGGAAAAACGAGTGAAAAACTGAAGCGCCTTCATTGATGCTTCCCAGTGATCCGTTCCGTACTGTTGGACATAATCGGGAAAAATAATCCCGGCGAGCCCTGTGAAATGGGGAGCTGTCTCATATAAGACGTCAAGCGCCCGTATGTAATCCTTCGGCAGTGTTTCATATAAAGAGTCTGTGATCCGGCGCATCCGCTGTTTTAACGTCAGTCCGGGCCAATCTTCCTGAAATATCAGCGCCCGGCACTTGTCCCGCTCAAAAGCCGGATACGCCGATTTGACTCTGTGCAGAAGTGCTTCTGCAAATTCTTCGTTATAAATATCTTTTAATAGAGACATGACAGTCACCGCTTTTTTTCTTTTATTATATGCGAATATACGTTCCCTTTCAACTTTATCATACATTCAGCACAGATATTTCCCCTGATTTTTTTAGTTAAAAAAACCCTTGTTTTTTAACAATATTATTGAGATAATAACTCTGAAAGCGCCTACACTTACAGATGATCTAAGGATACGGTCGCCTATACTGCCTGGTATGTTAAGGGGTAGCAACAGAGAGTAAGTGAAACGAGCGCATCAACGGTCAAATAAGGGGTTCCTGATATATTTCGTTAATAGAAATGCACATTGGGGAGAAGGCAGCAAATCGATCGTATCCCAACAAAACGACAGTTCAAAGTCTGCTTGAGGCAGGCTTTTTTGCTGCGGAGAAAAGGTTGTTCTAAACAAAGAGACAGGGTCATATCCTAATGACAAGTACAGTCATCAAGGAGGGGGACTTCTCTGTGTCAAAACAAATGCTGGCGTTAAATATAGACGGAGCGCTTCTTCGCTCCAACGGCAAACTTCATCAGACGACAAAGGATGCCATCGAATACGTCAAGAAAAAAGGGATTTACGTCACACTGGTCACAAACCGCCATTTTCGCTCCGCTCAAAAAGTGGCGAAAATATTAAAGCTTGATGCAAAATTGATTACCCACAGCGGCGCATACATTTCTGAAAAAATAGATGAGCCGTTTTTTGAAAAGAAAATATCAGAAGATCACACGTTTAATATCGTTCAGGTGCTCGAAAGCTATCAATGCAATATCCGGCTTCTTCACGAAAAATATTCGATCGGTAACAAGAAGAAAGTGAACTCCAATCTGGTCGGGAAAACGATGATTCATCCGTCCGACCCGATCTTTTATCCGGTGCAGTTTGTCGAATCATTAAGTGACCTGCTCCTTGATGAGCCGGTTTCAGCGCCCGTCATTGAAGTGCATGCTGAAGATGGCCTGCAGGCTGATATAACGGATACGATAATGAAAGCATTCCCGGCCGTCGATGTGATCCGCGTCAACGGAGAAAAACTGAACATCGTGCCTAAAGGGGTTTCAAAAGAAAGCGGACTTTCGATGGTCGCCGCTGATCTCGGGCTTTCAATGGAAGAGGTTGTAGCTATCGGCCATCAGGAAGATGATCTGCCGATGATCGAGCTGGCCGGTCTCGGCGTCGCGATGGGGAATGCCTCAAATGAATTAAAAAGAAAAGCGGACTGGGTGACAAGGTCAAATGATGAACAGGGAGTCGCCTATATGATTAAGGAATATTTCCGCATGCAGCACCGCAAAGGCTTTCTCGATAAGTTCCATATGAAACGGCCGTAATCAAGAGCCGCAGACGCGAAAGGCCGGTCTGCGGCTTTTTCGCGGATTGATTTTAGCCTGTTCTTTCTGTACACTAAAGAAAGTTTTGAATCTGAAAAATAAGGTGATCACATTGCAAATAAAAATAGACGGCATATCGGATGACAGGCTGCATCGTCCGCTGCAAAACATCGCGAATTTATTTTTTGAAGAGTGTGTTCTTGCGTACGGCGAAACAGAGGAACCCTCTGATCTCGTCATCTCACTTGCCATTTCTCAAGATGCAGACAGCGTGTCGGTATCCGGAGAAATCAAAGGAACCGGCGAAAAGGAACATCACACGAAACCGCTTCTTGCCGGATGGAGCGAAAAAGAAGTATTTAAACAGGTGAAAAACACGCTGTCATATGTCTACTTAAATCTTCTTCAATCGCATACGGGCATGACACAAAAATGGGGAATCTTAACCGGCATCAGGCCTACTAAACTTCTTCATAAAAAGCTGCAGAGCGGCCTGACAAAAGAAGAGGCGCATGCCGATCTGAGAAAAGATTATCTGATCCATGATGAAAAAATCAATCTGATGCAGGAGATTGTCGACCGCCAGCTCGCTGCGGTTCCCGATCTGTACCGGGTCAAAGATGAAGTCAGCATATATATCGGCATCCCGTTCTGCCCGACGAAGTGCGCCTACTGCACGTTTCCGGCTTATGCCATTCAAGGACAGGCGGGAAGAGTCGGCTCCTTTTTATGGGGGCTTCACTATGAAATGCAGAAAATCGGAGAATGGCTGAAGCGGCATGATATCAAAGTGACGACCATTTATTTCGGCGGCGGCACGCCGACAAGCATTACCGCTGAAGAAATGGATCTTTTATATGAAGAAATGGTCCGCTCTTTCCCGGATGTCGCAAATATCAGGGAGATTACCGTTGAAGCGGGCCGTCCAGACACGATTACGGAGGACAAGCTTGCCGTTTTAAATAAGTATAAGATTGACAGAATCAGCATCAACCCGCAATCTTATGAAAACGAAACGCTTAAGGCCATCGGCAGACACCATACAGTTGAAGAAACCATCGAAAAATACCATCTTTCCCGCAAGCACGGCATGAATAATATCAACATGGACCTGATCATCGGTCTGCCGGGAGAAGGGACGGCTGAGTTCAGGCACAGTCTTGAAGAAACGGAAAAGCTGATGCCTGAATCTTTGACCGTTCATACGCTTTCTTTTAAACGGGCGTCAGAAATGACGAGAAACAAGCATAAGTATAAAGTTGCCGACAGACAGGAAGTGTCCCGCATGATGGATGACGCCGTCCGCTGGACAAAAGAGCACGGCTATACGCCTTACTACTTGTACCGGCAGAAAAATATTCTCGGAAACCTTGAAAATGTCGGCTACTCCTTCCCGGGTCAGGAAAGCATCTACAACATTATGATTATGGAAGAAGCGCAGACGATTATCGGTATCGGCTGCGGCGCGGCAAGCAAATTCATTCATCCGGAAACCGGAAAAATCACGCACTTCGCCAATCCGAAAGACCCGAAATCATATAATGACCGATTCGAGCATTATACAGAAGAGAAAATCAAATACTTAGATGAGATGTTCGTCAAATCTGCATTATAATATCAAAAACGGCACGGAATCAGCGTGCCGTTTTTTTTATGTTTAACCGTCTGTAAAAAAGGGAAAAGTTCATCAGACTGTTATTCGCAAGAGGTGCATAATATGTATGATGTCATAGGAGCGGGAATCGGGCCGTTTAATTTAGGGCTTGCCGCATTGTTAGAGGATATACCCGGAACAGACGCTCTTTTTTTCGATAAAAAGAAAGAATTTGCGTGGCATCCCGGTCTATTAATTAAAGGAACGGATTTACAGGTGGCGTTTCTGGCAGACCTGGTCACGCTCGCCGATCCGAAAAGCCGCTACACGTTTTTAAACTTTCTCCATGAACATGACCGGCTGTACCGGTTTTATACGTTTAATGAATTTGATATTCCGAGACGGGAATTTAACGACTATTTAAGCTGGGCGGCTTCAGAAATCAAATCATGCCGTTTCGGCTCAGAGGTAATCGGCGTGAAAAATGCCGGCGGACATTATGAAGTCAGCGTCAAGAACATTGAGGACGGAAGCATCAGTGTCTATCAGACGAAGCATTTCGTCATGGGGACGGGGTCTGAACCGCTTATTCCCGCAGAGATTGATGACGGAGCGCGTCAGGACACGATGGTCAGCACGGAATATTTGTTCCGGAAAGACGAGCTCGCCGGCGCCGAATCAATTACAGTGGTCGGCTCCGGACAGAGCGCCGCGGAGATCTTTTCTGACTTATTGCATGATGAACAATACCGCCGCAGCCGGCTGCAATGGGTGACACGCTCCGCCGGATTTCGAGAATTGGAAACCGCTAAGCTCGGGCAGGAAATGTTTACACCTGATTATGTGGAATATTTTAACCGCCTGCCTTTTAAAGCACGGCTGAACACACTCCCTGAGCTGGACGGACTGCGCCACGGCATTGATTCTGACACACTTGCCGCCATTTACGATGCCCTGTATCACAGATCGATCAGCGGAGGTTCGCCTGACGTGTATATTCAGCCGATGGCGGAGCTTGAAAAAATTGAAAAGCAAAACGGGCGCTGCGTACTGAGCTTTCATCAATGGCAGATGGATGAAACTTTTACGGCCGATTCAGAAAAAGTGATATTGGCGACCGGCTTTAAACCTCATATTCCGGAATGGTTTACGGCAATTGCCCCCGATATCGAATGGGAGGATGAGAAACGGTTTAAAGTGACGGCCGATTCCCGTCTTGTCTTTAAGGACGACAGGCGGCATCACTTTTTCACATTAACGAATCTTGATCATGCTCACGGAACGGGCGCTACGAATTTGAAGCTGTCTGTTTACAGAAACCAAAAAATCATCAATACCATTCTGGGAAAAGAGCATTTCTCCATTAATAAAAAAACGGCTTTTCAGCAATTTCTTCCCGCTCAAAAAAACTGACCTCTTATGAAGAGGTCAGCTTTTTTTTATGATTTCTGCGGCTTCTTTTCAGGCGTCTTCCATTTGAATACGCTGTTCAGCAGGAGATATATCCGCTTCGATTCTTTCGTGAGCAAAGGGCCGAAGATGGCCAGTATCAAAACATATAAGGCGGCGAAAGGTTTAAGTGAAGCGGACAGGCCGCCGGCGATGCCGAGATTTGCGACGATAATGGAGAATTCGCCGCGGGACACAATGGTCAGCCCGATATTGGACGATGCTTTATGAGAAAGCCCCGCCCGGCGCCCGGCGATCATGCCGGCGATAAAGTTTCCGGCAATCGTCAGCAGAACGGCGCCGAGGGCGAGCCATACCGCATCTCCGAGTGAAAACGGATCAATGCTGAGGCCGAAGCTGAAGAAAAACATGGCGCCAAAAAAGTCACGGAACGGCACGACAAGATGCTCAATCCTGTCAGAATGGGCCGTCTCCGAAAATACGAGTCCGAGCAAGAGCGCGCCGATCGCTTCAGCGACATGAATCGTTTCGGAAAAGCCGGCAATGAAAAAGAGCGCGGCGAAAATGACGATGACAAATACCTCGTTTGAACGGATATCAAGCAGCTTGTTCAGCAGAGGCGGCAATTTCCGAGCGGCAATGAAAAACAGCAGCATATATCCGAAAGCGATCACGATTGACATCAGCGCGCCCCCGACAGACGTCGCGTCTCCCAGAACAAGCCCGGAAACGACGGACAAGTAAACCGCCAGAAAGATATCCTCAAACATAATGATGCCGAGAATCAGCTCCGTTTCCGGATTGGCCGTGCGCTTTAAGTCGACAAGCACCTTTGCGACAATGGCGCTTGATGATATCGTGATGACGCCCGCCAATACAAGCACTTCCAAAAAGGAAAAGCCCGTGATAAAGCCGTAGATCAGCCCTAAACTGAAATTAATCAGAATATAAATCGTCCCGCCGGCGGCGATTGAACGTCCGGATTTGACTAATTTTCCGACCGAGAATTCAAGCCCGAGGTAAAAGAGGAGGAACAGGACGCCCATCCGTCCGAAAAACTCAATCACTTCCCGGCTTTCGATAAACGTCAGATCAATGATGCCCGCCTGGGGCGCGTGCGGCCCGACAAGCATTCCTAAAATGATCAGGAAGGGGATGATCGAGAATTTAATTTTATTGGCGATGACACTCGCAATGGCCACAAGAACTAACGCCGTACCGACTTCAAATACGAGATGGTCCATAAACAGATCACACTCCGTCTCTGGAGAGGAAGTCTTGGATCAGTTTTTTCAGATGCTTTCTTTCACCTGAGAGGACGAGTGTATCGTTTGCTTCAAGGAGCGAATCAGCCCCCGGGTTTAAAAACTTTTTCTGGTCATGCTTAATGATGGCGATAACCGTCACGTCATAGTTTTGGCGCACATCCAGTTCGCCGAGCGTCCGCCCTGCCGCTTTTGCCCCTTTTTCAACTTTAAACCATTCGATAATCAGATCGCTGAACGCCATTTCAATCGATTCAAGCGCCTGCGGTTTGTACACCATCCCGCCGATAATCGCGGCAATCTGTCTTGCTTCCGCATCATCAAGTGAAATGCTTGCCAGAAGCTCATCAGGGTCGCGGTCATCAAATCTGTAAATTTCCCGCCTGCCGTCATCATGAATGATGATCGTCATTTTTTCATGATTTCTCGTTTCGATTTCGAATTTTTTCCCGATGCCGGGCAGATCGTTTTCTTTAATATTCATAAAAAATCCCTCCGGAATATACTGTTTTTACACCGTAAATACAGATTGGCAATGAGAAATGGTCTGATGCCGGAGGTAATTTGACTGGTATTGTATCGGAATGGCGCATGTCCTTTCCATTGTGGAATCAATGAATTGATCAAGAGGTTTGACAGATAACAGGGAGATCATCCGGGATAACGCACCGTATCCTTTTGACAGGCCTTGCGGAGCGGTTTTGGTTTGAACCGGCGTCTTTGCCGATTCCGTTTCCTGCGGGTAAACCGAAATTTGTACATGGCTGTCTGTTTCTGTCACCAATTGGGAAGGAAGAGCGACATCCGAAGGGGGGAACAGCACCATAAAAAAGCTCAGTAACAAGCTGAGTATCACATATTTCATTATCGGTGTTTTTCCCCCCTTTTGTTTTGTATATCAATTTCACTATATAAAAATGTATGTTCAGTTTCAAATGATATGCATTTTTCGGTATCTGTTGACCTTGAAAAATAAAGGAGTTTGGCTTCGGGGGAAGGAATATATCATTTGAACAAAATATGTAAGCGGATTCAAGGAGGGAGTAAACATGCAGTATATTCGTTATGAAGAAAAGGGAAAGATCGCAGAGATTGTGCTGAACCGGCCTGACAGTTACAACGCGCTGAATGAACAAATGCTCCGGGAATTGGAAAATGCATGCGTTATGGCAGCCGACAGCGAAGCGCTTATCGTCCTCTTGCGGGGGGAAGGCAGGGGATTTTCCGCGGGCGGTGATATCCAGATGATGACGTCGGATCATGATTCAGGAGAATATGAACGGCTCATGAAAATGATTGAATCCATTACGCTGACGCTCTATGATATGAAAAAAATTGTGATAGCCGCCATCCACGGAGCCGCGGCGGGGCTCGGGCTGAGTTTCGCGCTGTGCGCCGATGTGGTGCTCGCCGAAGAAAACGCCCGACTCGCGATGAATTTCATCGGCATCGGATTGGTTCCCGACGGAGGAGGCCATTATTTATTAATGAGACGGGTCGGTGAGATCGAAGCGAAAAAACTGATTTGGAGCGGTGAAAAATTGCCGGCTGAAAAAGCGGTGCGGCTCAAGCTTGCCGACGGGCTGTTCAGCGGCAGCCCTGCGGAGGGGGCACAACCGTATATCGACCGATTGCTGCATGCGCCGCTGTCAGCGATGATTGAAACGAAGGCTATTTATCAGAGCCTTCATATCAGCCGGTTAAAAGACGTTTTGTCTCTTGAACGAAAGGCCCAGGAAAATATGAGAAAAACGGATGATCATAAAGAGGGCATCCGCGCCTTTTTAGAAAAACGGACGCCGCAATTTAACCGGTAAAATACAGAAGCCGGAAAGCTTCTGTTATCTGTGGAATAAAATCAGCTTTCCGGCTTCATTTACCAAGCGGTGAGTACTGTTCTCAAGCTTTTTTTCCTTTAACAAAGCCTCTCCGGCGGCCTTCGCCTCCGCCTCATTATCTGCTTCGATCCGTTCATCCAGCATCGTTTCTCCCGACGCATGGAATGCGGTCAATACATATTGTCCCATCATGTCACCCCCTTTATAGAATGATATTCTGATAAAGAATTTAAAATCCTCCATTAATTTTTACCCATTATTAGTATATAATGGGTCAAGGAAGGAGTTGGATTCGTGCTTACAATTGAAAATGTAACGAAAACATTCGGCAGCTTTACCGCTGTTGACAATTTGAACCTGCAAATACCTGAAAGGGAAATGTTCGGGCTGCTCGGCGCAAACGGCGCGGGAAAAACGACGACCTTTCGGATGATTTTAGGTCTTTTAAGCCTGACTGACGGGCATATCACCTGGAAAGGGCAGCCGGTCAATTATTCCATCAGTGAAAAAATCGGCTATCTCCCGGAAGAGCGGGGGCTGTATCCGAAAGTGAAGGTGAGTGACCAGCTAGTCTATCTGGCGAGATTAAAAGGAATGGGCAAAAAAGAGGCGGAAAAAGAGCTCATGACATGGCTCGAGCGGTTCGGCATTACAGATTACAAGAATAAGAAAGTCGAAGAGCTGTCGAAAGGAAACCAGCAGAAAATCCAGTTCATTTCGGCCGTCCTGCATAAGCCTGAACTGCTGATTCTCGATGAACCTTTCAGCGGTCTTGATCCGGTGAATGTCGAGCTGCTGAAAGAAGCGGTTATTTCTTTGAAAAACAGCGGCGTTTCCATCGTTTTTTCAAGCCACCGAATGGAGCATGTGGAAGAACTTTGCGAGAATTTGTGCATTCTCCAGAAGGGAAAACCCGTCGTTCAAGGCAATCTGAAAGACATTAAGCGGTCTTTCGGCAAAAAAAATGTCACCGTTCATTCAGATGATGACCTCAGCTTTTTAAAAACGCATGAAGGTGTCGTGAAATGGAAGGAAACAAATGACGGAATCAGACTGCAGGTCGCGAATGAACCGGTTTCTCAGGATATTTTCCGGGCGCTGCAAGGGAAAGGTTTTATACGGAAGTTCGAATTGGAAGAGCCGTCACTGCATGATATTTTTATAGAAAAGGTGGGGGCCGTATATGAATAAATTTTGGATTATGCTGTTTCATACATATAAAAACAAAATCGCGACAAAGTCATTCATTATTTCGACCGCCATTACCGTTTTATTAGTATTAGCGGTGACCAACCTGCAATCGATTATTTCCGTGTTTCAATCGGATGACGGCAAGCAGCAAATCGCGGTGATTGATGAAACGGGCGGGCTGTACCCGGCGTTTGCAAAACAGCTTAAAGCGGCGGATACAGACAATGATCTGCAGGCAATGGAGACGAAGGAGTCCGAAAAAGATGCCGTAAAGCGTGTCAAAGACGGTGAATGGGACGGACTGTTTATCATCAGACAAGATCAAAAAGGAACGATAACAGGAGCCTACAAAGCGCTGACCATTTCTGATGAATCAGCGTATAAACTTCTCAAACAGGCTTTAACCCAGACAAAAACCGCTGTCGAAACCGCCAAGCTCGGCATTTCGGCAGAAAAAGTCAGCAGCCTCTACACTCCGCCGGAAGTCAGCAAAAACGCGCTGGAAAAAGGGGCGAAATCTGAGGAAGAGCTCGGTCAGGTAATGGGGCTTGTCTACATCATGCTGTTTGTCATCTACTTCTCAGTTATCATGTACGCAAGCATGATTGCGATGGAAGTGGCGACGGAAAAATCGTCCCGCGTCATGGAAATTTTAATTTCAAGCATGCCGCCGATTCAGCAGATGTTTGCCAAACTGTTCGGTATCGCGCTCGTGGGGATCACACAGTTTGCGGTGCTGATTGCAGCGGGTTATCTCTCACTGAAGCTGAACCCTCATAATGATGCGTCGTCGCCGATCAGTGCATTTCTCAATTTTACGGATGTTCCCGTCTCGACGATAGTCTATGCCGTCATTTTCTATTTGCTCGGCTATTTTCTTTACGCGACGCTTGCCGCGTTTCTCGGCAGTGTTGTCAGCCGGATAGAGGACGTACAGCAGACGATTCAGCCGATGGTTTTTTTAGTCGTGGCAGGTTTTATGATCGCCATGTTCGGCATCGGTAATCCTGACGCCGGTTTTATTACCGTTACATCTTACATTCCGTTTTTCACGCCGATGATTATGTTTTTACGCGTCGGGATGCTCGATATCCCGTTTTGGCAGGCTGCGGCCGGGATCGCCCTGACACTGGTCACTATCGTGATCTTTGCGGCGGTCGGCGCGAAAATTTACAAAGGCGGCGTATTGATTTACGGAAACGCCAGCGGATTCAAAGCGATCAAACAAGCGCTGCGCATCTCCAAAAAATAAGTGAAACAGCCCGGAACAGCCGGGCTGTTTTTTTATTTTGCAGAACGTGCATTCGTATAAAAACGGTGCTAAAATAAGGGTAATTCAATTTGCAGAAAGGGGAGGGCGAGATGGCTGATCTGACGTTTATTCATGCCGCTGACCTGCATCTGGACAGCCCGTTTTACGGCATTTCGAATCTGCCTGAACCGGTATATGCGCGTATTAAAGAAAGCACATTTCACAGCGTCCGCCGTCTGACGGACGGGGCACTGCGGGAGCAGGCAGATTTCGTGCTGCTTTCGGGGGATCTGTTTGACGAAGCCAACAGAAGTTTAAAAGCCCAGCTGTTTTTGAGAAAACAGTTTACGAGATTACAGGAAGCGGATATCCAAGTGTTCGTCATATTCGGCAACCATGATCATTTGGGCGGTAAGTGGACGCCGATTGAATGGCCGGAAAATGTACATATATTCACCTCGGGTACACCGGAGGAAAAGTCTTTCTTTAAAAACGGAGAGCTTGCGGCAAGCATATACGGATGCAGCTATCAGGAAAGAAGCGTAACGGTCAATCAGGCGGCCCGTTACCGGAAAATGACCGGAGCGCCTTATCATATCGGCATGCTCCACGGCATGTTATCAGGAGCGGAAGGGCATGACCCGTACTGCCCGTTTACGAAAGAAGACCTTGAAAAAAGCGGCATGGATTACTGGGCGCTCGGACACATTCATAAACGGCAGGTTCTGTCCGCCCAGCATCCCGCCGCTATTTACCCCGGGAATATTCAAGCCCGGCATTTAAAAGAAACCGGGCCTAAGGGATATTACCTCGTCCGGGCGGCAAACGGTGAGATGTCTTGGGAATTCAAAGAAGCGCATGATGTGTTATGGGAGGAAATTGATCTTGATATCTCCGGAGCTGAACATATGACTTCACTTCTGAAAGCCGCATCGGATACATTCTCCGGCTTGCGCGCGGCGGGCCGCCCGGCATGTGTCAGGCTGGTGCTTCGCGGCGCGGCGCCCCGCTTTTGGACGGAGGCGCCCGCAGGCATCGCAGAGGAGTTTCTTTCCGCTTTACAGGAGGAAGAGGCCGAAGAGGAATGTTTCGTCTGGCCGCTCGCGCTTGAGGATCTGACGGATGAAACAGACAGCGTGCCGCCAGATCCGTTTTTTAAAGGGCTGCTTCAGGACATAGAACGATGCGCAGACATGAGCGGTGTATTTGAAGCCCTTGAGCGTCATCCCGTATATCGGCGTCAGATCACTTCATTTACAGATGAAGAGATACTGGATATTAAGCGGCAGGCTCAAGCCGTTTTAAGACGCCAGATGAAGGAGATTCAGCGATGAAAATAACGGCGATGCATATTTACCAATACGGAAAATTTTCCGACCGAAGTTTTCAGCTGTCAGATTCTCCCGTGCAAGTGATCTACGGATTAAATGAAGCGGGGAAAACGACATTGATGTCCTTTATCAAAAGCGTGCTGTTCGGTTTTCCGAAATCAAAAAAATACGAACCGAAAAACGGCGGGGTTTACGGCGGCACTGTGGAATTGAAGCATGTCGATCACGGTGCCGTCAAAATCGAACGGACAAAAGGCGCTGCCGAAAAAGTCAGAGTGTATACGGCTTCAGGCGAAATCAAGGACGGAGAATGGCTCAAACAGCTTCTCTCCGATACAGACCGGGCGCTGTACGAAGCGATCTATTCGTTCGATGTATTCGGACTGCAGGAGATTCAAGCTTTTAACCGGGACAAAATCGGCGAGTTTCTCCTGTATTCGAGCTTATTCGGGTCGGAAGCGGCGGCAAAGCTTGACGGGCGGCTGGCAAAAGAACTTGACAGGATGTATAAGCCGAACGGGCGGAACCCCCGCTTAAATCAGGAGTTGGATACATTAAAGCGGCTCAGCGCCCAGCTGAAACAGGCGGAAGCTGCGGAAGCGGGCTATCACAGCCTTCTGGAAGAGAAAAAAAGCGCCGGCGGCCGTTTGCAGGATGCTGAAGCACGATTGAAAGACATAACTGAAGAAATCAAAACAGTAAAATCGGCGATAGAAGCAAAGCCGCTCGCAGACAAAAAAACAGCCTTGGAAAGCGAACTTTCTTCTTATCCGGAAGCATTGAAGCAATTCCCGAAGGACGGGATGCATCAGCTTGAAAAATACGAATCGCATCTCCATCCGAAAGCGGCCCGTCTTGAGGGACTTCGGGCAAAAGCGGCTGAACTCAGGCGGCAGGCTGAGCTGCTCGCTCCAAATGAGGACTTGCTGCAAACAGAGCGGCAGCTGCAGGAGCTTTCCGGCGAGCAGCATATGTACGAATCGCGCGGCGAACAGCTTGCCGCCATCCAATCACAGATCCGGCAGACATCTGCCCGCGTTTCGTCAGGATTGCAGCAGCTCGGAAGACATGAGGAAGACGGCATTCTTTCGCTGAACACCGATTATGAATATGAATGGCGGCTGCAGGAAGCCGTGCAGAGCGCCGGACAGGCAAGAGAAAGAAAGACACAGCTTGATGCGATTTTCGAACAAGCGCGGCTGGAGCTGGAAGAAGCCGAACGAAAACATGCCTTGACGGCGGAAAACATTTTGGACCCCGCTGTCAGGAAAGAAAAAGAAGCCGCTTTACAATCATATAAGCAAACAGCTGATACAGAAGGAAACGAATGGCAGGCACATGTACAGCAGCTGGAAAAACAGCGCGTCAAGCAAAAAAAGCTCTTTCTCGGTGCGGGCATTCTGTTCATTGCGATTTTCGCTATGTTAAAGGAATGGCTGCCCGCCGCCCTTTTTACCGGCGCTCTGCTGCTGTATATGCTGTCCGGCATGCAAAAACCGCTGCCGTCAGAAAGAGGAGGGGCAGGTCACAAGAAAAAGAAACCGACGATCTCCAAAGAAGCAGCTGATCTTCTGCAGGAAGAGCTTTGGCGTGACGGCCGGCACCGGCAGCAGCTGATTGCGGATCAAGCCGTGCTTGAACAGAAAGAAGCGGCATATGAAAGAGTCATCCGCCAATATGAAGAATGGGAGGCGGAAATGGCGCCGTCTGAAAAACAGGCGGAACTTTTCATGAAGGAACTGGGGTTTTCAGGAAGTCCTTCCCATCTTCTTGACGCATATCATGTGATGAAAGATGTCAAAAAAGAAATCCTTAACAAGCATGAGCTGACCATTGAAGCGGGCCGGCTGCAAAAGATGCAAAGAGCATTTGAGGACCGGGTCAAAAAGCTGAGTCCTTCAGACGGAAGGGAGCTGTCCGTAAAAGAAAGACTGCGCGTTTTGCTGGCGCAGGCGGAACGGGCCCGTGAGGAAGCAAAACGAAAGCAGGCGCTCGAAACGGATCTGCTGCATGCACAAGAGCAAATGCGTGAATTAAACGAAGAAGTTCATTACTACGAACAGCAGGTCAAACAGCTTTTCATGGCGGCAGGCGCAAAAAACCGCGAACACTTTTGTGAACTCGCCAGGCTGAATGAAAGCCGCCGGGAAACAGAGCGGCAGCTGCGCGAAATCAAAACGCACTTGTCCGGCATAGGCGGAAAACAGCTTGAGCCGTACATGAGCCGCACAGTGTCCGAACTTGAACTTACAGTCGTTCAGAAGGAAACAGAGAAAAAAACGCTTGAGGAAAAAAGCGCGAAGCTCCGTGAGCAAACCGCTTTATTAACGGTGAAACAAGAGCAGCTGGAGTCCTCGGGGCTTGTATCCGATTTAAAACAGCAGACAGAAATGCAGAAGGAGCGCGTGAAAAAAACCGCTAAAGAGTGGGCCGCATTACAGACGGTCAGACACATCATCAGGGAAAAAATGGAGCGGCATAAAAAAGTGACGCTTCCCCGTCTGTTAGAAACCGCCGGTGCATTATACGGACCGCTTACGGACGGACGCTATCACAAATTGTATTTTTCCGAGGCTGATGATTCCATTATGGTCATGCGGAAAGACGGAACGGTGTTTTCTGCAGGCGAACTCTCACAGGCGGCATGCGAGCAGCTTTATGCGGCGATCCGTTTTGCCCTTGCGTCAGAGAGGGAATCTGCGGTATCACTGCCGTTTTTACTTGATGACAGTTTTGTCCATTTTGACAGGCAGCGGCTGCAGCGGCTGTTTGATGTGCTGAATCAGCTCTCAGAAGGCGGGCGGCAGATACTTTATTTCACCTGCCATGAGCATGTCAGCCGGTCTTTTCACAGCGGACAAGTCATGCGGCTCCTGTCATAAAAGAGTTTATTTTCAAAAAAGAGGTATGTGCTATACTGGTATTATGTAAGATATGGAGGGAGCTTTTAATAGAATGGCAAAAGGTATTATGCTGCACGAGGTCGGCGAGCAGGTCGATCAATACTTTCTGATTAAATCTTCGACTAAGGGAATCGCAAGCAACGGAAAACCATTCCTGACGTTAATGCTGCAGGACCAATCGGGAGATATCGAAGCGAAGCTGTGGGATGCCAAACCGACTGATGAAGTAACGTACGCGGCGCAGACGATCGTGAAGGTGATCGGAGATGTCCATCACTATCGCGGACGAAACCAGCTTAAGCTGAGAAACATCCGGCCGGCCGGCGAGAACGAAAATGTCAGTATTGATGATTTTCTGGAAACGGCGCCGATTCCGAAAAATGAAATGATGGAAACCGTCACTCAATACATTTTTGAAATGAAAAATCCAAACATCCAGCGGATCACAAGACATCTGGTCAAAAAATATGCGGCTGAGTTTATGGATTACCCGGCGGCGGCTAAAAACCACCATGAGTTCGTCTCCGGGCTCGCGTATCATGTAGTGTCCATGCTGAACCTGGCAAAAGCGATTGCCGATCTGTATCCGTCTCTTGACCGGGATTTACTGTATGCCGGAGTCATTCTGCATGATCTCGGCAAAGTAAAAGAGCTTTCAGGCCCCGTCTCCACGACGTACACCGTGGAAGGGAATCTGCTCGGGCACATTTCGATCATGGTGACAGAGCTTTCAAAAGCAGCCGAAGAGCTTCAGATTGACGCTGAAGAAGTGCTGATTCTGAAGCATTTGATTTTAAGCCATCACGGAAAAGCGGAATGGGGAAGCCCGAAACCGCCGATGGTGAAAGAAGCGGAAATTCTGCACTACATTGACAATCTGGATGCCAAAATGATCATGATGGACAGAGCGCTGGAACGGGTGAAGCCGGGCGAATACACAGAGCGTGTATTTGCGCTTGAAAACCGTTCTTTCTACAAACCGACGTTCCATCAATAAGATAAAAAGGCCGATTCTCTATGATCGGTCTTTTTTACGTTCAGCTCTCATAACTTGTCTTTATCAAGCATAGCTTAGAATAAAGACTCTTGGTGAAAAAGGGAGGAAACCGACGTGCTATTTTTTCCTTGGTGGGTATACCTTTGCATTATCGGAATTATTTTCAGCGCCTATAAGCTTTTCACAACAGCTAAAGAAGAGGAAAAGCTTGACCAGTCGTTTATTGAAAAAGAAGGAAGGGTGTATATTGAACGGATGGAACAGGAACGCGAGCGCCGTATGGCGGCGCCCGCAAGTGAAAACGCGGATGCGGAAGAAAACTCCAATCATTCCATCGCATAAAAAAACTGTGCGGCTCGCCGAGAGCCCGCACAGTTTTTTTATTTAGATTCAGAAGAAGTTGAAGTGTTAAACGTGTCTTTTAAGTCTTTGTCTTCCACTTTTACGTCAGCTTTTTTCATGACTTTTTGAATTGCCGCCTGTACAGCTGAGTTGTCGTTTAATTTCTGTTTAAGAACTTCTTCTTTCAGTTCTTTTTTCATGTCATCATATTTGCCGCGTTCTTCTGTCTTTTTGATGATATGATAACCGAATTTTGTTTTGACCGGATCGCTGACTTGTCCGACTTTCAGACCGAATGCAGCTTTGCTGAATGTTTCATCCATTGACTTTTTATCGAACCAGCCAAGGTCGCCGCCGCTGTCTTTTGAGTTGTCAGTTGAATATTCTTTCGCAAGCGTTTCAAACTTCTCGCCTTTTTTCAGCTTTTTCTCCACTTCGTCAGCTGTCTTTTTGTCAGCGACAAGGATGTGGCTCGCACGGATTTTACCTTTTAAGCCGTCGTAATATTCTTTCGTATCAGAGTCAGTCACTTTGATGTTGTCTTTCGCCGCTTTTTGTGCAAGCAGTTCGTACTTCACCTGATCTTTCAGGTAATCTTCGCCGTACTGCTGTTTAAGGGCGCTGTACTGATCGCCGAGCTGCGTTTTGTACTCTTTCAGCTTGTTATCGATTTCTTTATCCGATACTTTGTATTTTTTTGCTAATACTTTTTCTTGTACGAGCTGTGTCAGCACACTTGCGCCCGCGGTTTTTTTCATATTCGTGTAGAGCTCGCCTTTTGTTACATTTCCGGCATCCGTCTTGGCAATCACGTCGTTGTCGCCGCTGCTGCAAGCGCTGAGAGCCAGGACGCTCGTTGCCGTAATAGCTGCTATCGCGATTTTCTTCATTCCTTTAAACACTCCTAATCATCCAAATTAAATTGCATATGCGTATCATAACATATTGTGGCTTTCTGTAAAAAGATTTTAAATAAAGGGCATTCGTCTAGTCAAACTTTTTCCTGATACATACAAATATATTGATCATGAAAAGGAGGTAATGAACCATGGGCGGAGGATATTCAAACGGTTTCGCACTGCTCGTAGTACTGTTCATATTGCTTATCATCGTAGGTGCAGCTTACATTTGTTAAGCGAAACGGATCGCTTTTTCTAAAAGCGGTCCGTTTTCTTACCCGGGCGCCTAATCGTTTCAGAAGTAAATTGCATATGATGTAATTGGAAAAATAAAACGTTTTGTAGGAGGTGCTTTTGGAGATGGGTGAAGTATTTGCAGGCGGTTTTGCATTATTGGTTGTTCTGTTCATCTTATTGATCATCATCGGCGCTTCTTGGCTTTATTAAGAAAAAAATATGGCTGTCGGGGGTCAGACCTCCGTCAGCCATATTTTTTTGCCTGTTTACACAGTAAAGGAGATCTCGACGAATGAAGAGATCAGTAAAATTAAAATAGATACATTAATAAAACGGAATACCTTATCCTGCCGGTCTTCAGGAATCTCTCTGACAAGGCATAATGTATTTGTGAGCCTGTTTATGAAATAAAGAATAAACAGGGCAGCCACGATAAAATAGAATAAAATGATGGGAGATTCCCCCTCTCTCTGAACTGCTCCCATATTACATTACCAAATATTTATTAAAAAAGATAGAATGTAACCTGAAAAATCAGCGGGATATCAAGACTCCGGCACTTTTTTTACTAAAATATCAAAACCGTCGGATTCCTGGTCAATCAGACATGATTTGGGCGCTTTGACCAGGTGCAGCGCAAACAGAAGATCAGGCAGGCAATAACCCGCATGAATGCTCGAAATCATATAAAAGTAATGAGCGTGTCTCGGAAATGCCAGTCCGGCATAAAACAATAACGGCGTAATGAATAAAAACGGGCTGATCGTAGAAATCAGCATCGTCGTTTTCGGTATGCCTTTCCATGTCGGCATCCGCAAGAAGTACATTTTCATTTCCTTTTTTCTTTTTTTACAGATCATCGGCAGGACATGTATGACTTTATGTACAAATAAAGTAACAACGAGCAGAACACAAAAAGCAAACACGTGCCCGTCACTTAAACTGATATTCGGACGCAGCAGCCCGAATGCCAAGAAGTTGCATATAAAAAACAGGATCATAAAACCTACAGCAGTCAATAATAAACGAACCGCACCATAATCTTTGATCAGATTAATGGTTTTCCAGCAATTCATCAGAGTCATCCTTCCGTACAAAGATGGAATACAATCTCAAAATAATTTACTCTCTTCAGGAGAAAAAATCAATCCTTTTTTAAAGAAAAAAAATAACCCCGGAAAGGGAAGAACAGAAGAGCTCGGTGAAACATGGAAATGTACGGTTTAACCTTTCTTCTCTATTCATTATCAGCTAAAATAAGATTAAAGATAGAAAGAAGTGAAACGGATGGATTCAATGGATCAGCGTATCGGGCGTTTAGAATATTACATACAATTGCTGGTGAAAACGGTGGATATGGATAAGTACCCTTTTTATGCGATGATGATTGAAAAAGGGCTGACCGAAGAAGAAGGAGAAGAGGTCGGGCGGATCTGCCGCGAATTGGAGGACGAGCTGAAGTCGCAAAAAGCGCAAGGCTTTGTGACGTTTGACAAGCTCCTTGCGCTTTTTGCGGGACAGCTTAACGAAAAATTAGATGTTCATGAAACGATTTTTGCTCTGTATGAGCAGGGGCTTTATACAGCGCTGATGGAAGAATTTATTGAGATTATGAAGCACTTTGATTAACTGTTGATCGGTTCCAGCTCTTCAGCCGTTTCATGGACAGCCGATTCGTCCGTTTTTTTCTTCAGCCTTCCGTCTTCACTATCAAAATCATTGTTTATGTTTGTCAATGATTTCTCGAATATCTCCATAAAATCTTCGCCGTAAATGTGGCGGATGACACAGGTTAATTCTTCAACTTCCGGAAACTTCCCGAATAAGTGGTAGATCGGCTGTGAGCCTTTAAACACCGCGTTTCTCGACGGGTCAAACTCCTCAAGCAGGCTTTCGAATACATTTTCCCCTTCTTCTGTTAACTGAATGTACGTGTTCCGTTTATCATTCAGCCGCTTGGAAAATTTCAGATATCCCCGTTCTTCAAGCTTTTTTGAAAAGTTAAATGCAGTTGATACGTGCATAACGCCGAATTTGGCGATTTCTGAAATAGAAGCTCCTTTAAGCTGATAGGCAATCCATAATATATGATGCTCATTAATATTAAGGTCGTACGGCTTCAGCCAATTCTGCCAGTCTTTCTCGATAGATTTCCAGAGCGCTTTGGACAGCTGCGCCATTTTTTGGGTATAGATTAAAGCTTCTTTTAGATCGTAAGGCGGTTCAACACGATTCAATACAGATCACCTGCTTCACATTTTCTTTTCCTCTATTATGCCAATAAAATAAAGATTAATAAAGATGAAAATTTAAGAATTTTATAATAAATTCTTCATCCGTTGCTGGGAAAGGCTTTAAACCGCAAAAAAAAGTGCGGAACGCAATATGTCCGCACTTTTTTTGGTTGTATAGGATATTAGTTTTGTAAGGTTTTCTCCAGCTGTCTGATTTTCTCTTCAATATCAGCGATTTCCTTTTGGAGATCCTGCTGGTGCGGCTTGATTTCCTCCTGCCACCTTTTAATGCTGGTCTGAAGCTCTCCGCCTACGTCTTTAATGACTTCTGCGCTTTCTTTCGCCGTTTGGACAAGCTGGTCCTTAAGCGCCATTCCGTCTTTTTTTAACCGTTTGATTGTGTCCTCAATTGAATTGCAATTCGCTTTGATTTTGCCCCGCAGCTCTTTTCCGGATGAAGGAGCCGAAAGTAACACCGCTGCGCCTCCGATCAATCCGCCTACGAAAAGGCCTGTTAAAAGGGAACGTCCGTCAGCCATTTGAAATCACCCCGTTTTTTTTCTCATAACTTTTATCATTTTTGTTCAGAAGAATAAACTTCTATACATAGCTTGCTTTATTTTAGCATATTTTTTAAGGGAAAAGGAGGGAGAAGGTTGTCTGTCTTTATGATTGTTTTATCTTGTATGGCTCTTGTCTTTGCGGCGGGCGCCGTTTATTACCTGAAACTGCTCGGTCAGGCCGCTTCTTATCCGCCGAAGCGGGTCGTCCGCCAAAAGGCCATCGTCTGCTCAGCAGGAACCGCCCTCGCATTGTTCCTTATCTTTTTCACAAAACTTCTCGTATAAAACATGCTGAAACACATTAAAAAACCTCTTCCGGCCGGAAGAGGTTTCGGTATGCGGTTATTTCACCGTTTCAATCATATTGGACCGTTTTAAGATCGTCTGCACAATCGGATGCATAATGATAATGGCGATCGCATTCAGCGCAGCCGCCGGAAGGACGACCGCGAGCACCAAGGCGGTGAATCCGCCCGGCAGGCCGACAATCAGAAGGGCCAGCGCCAAAAAGAGCAAACCGGAGATGAAGGTGCCGGCTATCGTAATGACGGCGGCCGCCGCTGTCTTTACGCTCTTTTTCACCAAAAGCGCCAGCGCGAGAAACAGAAACGCCGTTACCGGTTTTTCAATGATATTCGGAAGCTGTCCGCCCGGAAAAGATGTCGTGAGTGCGGAAATGATTCCCGTTACAATCCCGATCATCAGCACGTTCTGCACACGGGGGAATAACAGAATACCCATAAACATCATCACAAGCATCATATCGGGTTTCATTCCGAATAATACCGGCGGCATAATGGAATGAAGCACCGCTCCGATTGCCGCAAACAGGGCCATAATGACTAATTCTTTTGTTTTCATACTAAGCTCTCCTCTGCTAAGCTTTTTCGCCATCCAATAATATGCTCGTCATTTATTGCGATGGCCGGAAAAATTGATATGCAAACAGTATATCAAAGGAACCGTTATGTTAGAAGAAATTTATTCGTTTTCCTGCTGGAACTTTTTCATAAACTGAGCCAGTTTTTCACAATCAGCCAGGCTGACGGCGTTGTAGATAGACGCCCTGCATCCTCCGACTGAGCGGTGGCCTCCGAGTCCGGTCATTTTAGCCGCTTTCGCTTCTTCAACGAATTTTTTCGTGAGACTGCTGTCGCGGAGGGTGAATGTGACGTTCATGTGAGAACGGCTGTCTTTTGCAGCATGCCCCGCGTAAAACCCGCCGCTTGCGTCGATTGTGCCGTACAGGACGTCGGCCTTTTCCTGATTGCGCCGTTCAGCCGCTTCGACACCTCCGTTTTCAGCCAGCCATTCAAGGACGAGGCTCAGCATATAAATCGCAAATGTAGGCGGCGTATTATACAGTGAATCGGCTTTTGTATGTGTGGAGTATTTCAAAATTTTAGGGACGTTGGCGTTTTCGTTTTCAAGCCATGATTTTTTCATGATGACGACCGTGACGCCGGACGGACCGAGGTTTTTCTGGGCTCCGCCATAGATGACATCAAACGTTTTGACATCAATTTTTCTGCTCAGGATGTCGCTTGACATGTCGGCTACGAGCGGGATCGGTGAATTCGGGAACTCTTTCCACTGCGTTCCGAAAATCGTGTTGTTGGACGTAAGATGCAGGTAGGCGCCGTCTTTGATTCCTGTGAGGTCCGCTTCCGGTATGTGGTTATGGTTTGAATCTGCGCTTGTTGCCGTGACAGATGTGTTTCCGAACAGTTTCGCCTCGGCGAGCGCTTTTTCAGACCATGCGCCCGTTACGATGAAGTGCGCCGTTTGCTGCGGCGTTAAAAAGTTCATCGGCAGCATGGAGAATTGAAGGCTTGCGCCGCCTTGAAGAAATAAAATATCATAATCGTCGGGAATATCCATCAGTTCTTTCAGAAGGCTTTTTGCTTTTTGATGCACCGCATCATATTCTTTGCTCCGGTGGGACAGCTCCATGACGGACATGCCGGTGTCATTGAAGTTGACAAATTCTTTCTGTGCTTTTTGCAGCACATCCAGTGGAAGGGCTGCGGGTCCTGCATTGAAATTCGTTGTACGTTCCATGTTTACGATCTCTCCCTGTTTTCCGCTTTAGTGTAAGAAATAATACAATTATCCTATCACAATTTTTTGATTTTTTTGATATGAAAAAATATAATTTTATGTTTTTTGTGTTACCGGACGCAAAAAAACCTCATCTTTAAGATGAGGCAAGCCGTTTTCTGACGGTTGAAGCGATCTCCTGAAGATCGTCAGGCGCATAGTCTTCGGCGTGGGTCTTCCAGACAGCCCCGAAACCGTCGCCTTTTCCGTAACGCGGAATGATATGCATGTGAAAATGGAACACCGATTGGCCCGCTTTTTCACCGTTGTTATTGAGAATATTCAGCCCGATCGGCTCGAATTCATCGCGGATGGCGCGTGCGATTTTCGGCACCGCTTCAAAATATTCTTTAGAAAGCTCAGGCGTAAACTCGTACACGTTTTCGATATGTGTTTTCGGGATCACGAGCGTATGGCCTTTTGTGACCTGGCTGATATCAAGAAACGCCACAACATGTTCATTTTCGTATACTTTTGAAGACGGAATGTCACCGGCAATGATTTTGCAGAAAATACAATCGTCCGCTTTGTGCATAGATGGGTTTCCTCCCTGAAAAGAAATATATGTATATTCTCATCGTACCACAAAAACGGCCAAAACAAAAAACAGGATGAACGGCTGCGCGTTCACCCTGATGCAGAAGTACGAGCTTTATCACAGAAAATTAAATATGCCTTTTGTAAGCACCTCATTTGTTTTTAAAATGAAGACTTATGGGTCTGCTTAATCATTCCTGGGACAAACACCTCATTTGATTATTTCATCATGAATGAAGAACATCATCAAAGCAGTGTGTGAAGAAATTGTAAGCACAGGACATGTTGATTTTCATCCAACTGTTCTAAGACGTCTTTTATAAACACCTCATTTTCAGTTGATTAAAGCTGTTTCCTTCTACATACATTATGATGTCCGCCAAAACGATAACTATGCACGCTTTTCACGTGAGAAAAAAAGGGAATCGTTTCAAATCAGACTTTATTTTTGGTACTATGAAGAAAAACGAATCAGAAGGGGAGAAATTATGTCTCTGCTATCGGTAAAAGACTTAACCGGCGGTTATACGAGAAACCCGGTCTTAAAAAATGTTTCATTCACCCTTGAGCCGAACCAGATTGTCGGACTCATCGGATTAAACGGCGCGGGCAAAAGCACGACGATCCGGCATATTATCGGATTAATGGACCCGCATAAAGGCTCGATCGAGCTGAACGGCAAGACGTTTTCGGAGGATAAGGAAAGCTACCGCTCGCAATTTACGTACATCCCCGAAACGCCGGTGCTGTATGAAGAACTGACGCTCAAAGAGCATCTGGAGCTGACGGCCATGGCGTACGGCCTTTCCAAAGAAACGCTTGAAAAAAGGCTTCCTCCGCTTCTGAAAGAATTCAGAATGGAAAAAAGGCTGAAATGGTTTCCCGCTCACTTTTCCAAAGGGATGAAGCAGAAGGTCATGATCATGTGCGCGTTTCTCGCGGAGCCTTCGCTTTATATCATTGACGAGCCGTTTCTCGGCCTTGACCCGCTGGCGATCAATGCATTGCTGGAGCGGATGGACGCCGCGAAAAAAGCCGGATCAAGCGTGCTGATGTCAACGCATATCCTGGCTACGGCAGAGCGCTACTGTGACGCTTTCATTATTTTACATAACGGCGAAGTGCGGGCAAGCGGCACACTGGAAGAACTGAGAGAGCAGTTCGGCATGAAAGACGCAGCTCTTGATGACTTGTATATTGAACTGACGAAGGAAGACGCCGGCCATGAATAATATGTCTACTATTTGGCAGTCCCGGCTTGAAGAGCATATAAAGGAAACCAGAATGTATATGAAATATATGCTCAATGATCATCTCGTCATTGTGCTGATCTTTTTTATTGCCGGCGCGGCGAGCTGGTACAGCAAGTGGGTCAAAGACATTCCCGTTCATTTTCCCTCATTTTGGGTGATGGCGGTGCTCTTTTCATTTGTGCTGACCGGTTCATACGTCCGGACGCTGTTAAAGGAAGCGGACCTCGTGTTTCTGCTGCCGCTTGAACCGAAAATGGGGACATACTTTAAGCATTCATTTAAGTACAGCTATCTGTCACAGCTGTTTCCGCTTATTGCTCTGTCGCTTGTATGCATGCCTCTGTTTTTCGCTGTAAGTCCGGGGGCGTCGCTTGCGTCGTATGCCGCCGTATTTATTCAGATGCTGGCGGTAAAAGCGTGGAATCAGGCCATGGAGTGGCGGATGACGTTTATGAATGACAGAAGCATGAAAATGATGGATGCGGTCATACGCTTTATCTGCAATATGCTGCTTTTATACTTCGTCTTACAGTCGTTTTATGTGTACGCTGCCGCCGTCTACATTGTGATGGCCGGCCTTTATGTGTATTTTACATCGGCCGCAAAACATAAATCATTGAAATGGGAAGCTCATATTGAATATGAATTAAGAAGGAAGCAGCGGTTTTACAGAATCGCCAATCTGTTTACCGATGTGCCTCACCTGAAAAAACAGGCAAAACGCCGGGCGTATCTCGACTTTTTGCTCAGAATGATTCCGTTTGAGCAGCGGAAAACGTTCTCCTATATGTATGCGCGGGCCTTTCTGCGTTCAAATGATTATCTCGGCATTCAGGTCAGGCTCACGATTATTTTTATCCTGATTATTATGCTCGTTTCCGCCAATCCGTGGATCACGGCGGCGTTAACCGTATTTACCGTCTTTATTACGGGAATACAGCTTCTTCCGCTGTTCGGGCATTTTCATCATCTTTCTCTGCAGGAGCTTTACCCGGTCAATCAGAAAGCGAAGCTGCAAAGTTTCTTTTCGCTGATGAAATCGGCATTAACCGTGCAGGCGCTGCTGCTCTGTGCAGCGTCAGCCTATGCCGCGGGAGTCAGCGGGGCGCTGTATGCGGCCGTTGCTTCAGCCGTTCTGATTTTTGTGATCATGCCTTCGTATATGGGCGGAAGATTGAAAAAGTACGGCAAGCTGTAATCAATCGGGTTTTTGAAACCTCAATGAAAGAAGGAGACACAGATGACCGACGATCAGCAGCTGGTACAGGAAGCACTGCAATGGAAAGCGCGTTTTTTGCGCAAAGATTCCATGCTTGAACGCTTTTCTAAAGGAATGCAGGCGAAAATAAATGAGCGGATTCCCGATAAAATTCATGCCGTCATCACAGAAAGCATTAAAAAAATGACCGAAGCAACAATGACGGGTTCAAATCTGGTGAAAAGCAAGCGGGATACAAACGGTATGACGCTTGCTGAAAAAGATGCCCTCGCCAGACAAACCATCGCATCGTACCAAAAGGTCGCGGCAGCCGAAGGTATCGGTACGGGGGCCGGCGGAATTTTTTTAGGAATGGCTGATTTTCCTTTGCTGCTATCCATTAAAATGAAATGTCTGTTCGATCTTGCCTCCATTTACGGCTATGATGTGAAAGACAGGGATGAGCGATTGTTTTTGCTGTTTATTTTTCAGCTGGCTTTCTCAAGCGGTGAACAGCGGAAACGCATATACTCAATGATTGAACAGTGGGATTCGAAAAAGCATGATGTCGATTGGAGAGTTTTTCAGCAGGAATACCGCGATTATCTGGACGTGGTGAAATTGTTTCAGCTTTTGCCGGTCGTCGGAGCCGCCGTGGGCGGAGCGGCCAATTATAAACTGCTGTCACAGCTCGGTGAGACGGCAAGGCACGTTTTTCATTTAAGAATCACAACAGCCGGTACGTAATGTACCGGCTGTTTTTTATGTCAGCAGGGGTAGCTTACCGCGGCGCCGATAAGCACCTTGGCGGCCGTCAGCATCGCTTTTTCATTAAAATCAAATTTCGGGTGGTGATGAGGATAAATGGTTTCCGCGTTTTCTAAAGCGGCGCCCGTAAAGAAAAAAGCGCCTTTTGTATGCTGCAGATAATAGGAAAAATCCTCTCCCGCCATCTGCGGCTCTCCTTCAACGACTTTCGTAACACCGTCTGTTTCCGCTGCGGCTGCCGCAGCGTGCGCCGCTTCCTCAGGATGATTGACGACGGCGGGATAGCCGCGTTTGAAACGATATTCATAGGAAGCGGAGTGCATGGAACAGATTCCTTTTACGACGGCTTCTATTTCTGCTTCGAGCAGGCTGCGCACACTTTCGTCAAATGAGCGGACGGTGCCTGATATGACTGCCTGATCGGCAATCGCATTAAACGGATTTTCAGCGGTGAACGAGCCGGCTGAGATGACGGCCGGCTGCACCGGATTTACCCGCCGGCTGACGATATGCTGAAGAGCCGTGACGATTTGTGAGCCGATTAAAACGGCGTCTTTCGTATCGTGAGGGATCGCGCCGTGGCCGCCTTTGCCGATGACTTTAATCGTAAAGCCGTCAGCGGCGGCCATTACTGGGCCCGGGCGGCATAAGACCGTTCCGACGGGTTCAGTCGCCCATAGGTGTGTGCCGAAAATGGCATCGACATGTTCGAGGCAGCCGTCCTCAATCATTGCTTTTGCTCCGCCGGGAGATAATTCCTCAGCGTGCTGGTGGATCATCACAAATGACCCTTTCAGTTTTTCCCGGTTGCGGTACAGCACTTTTCCGGCCGCGAGCAGAGCCGCCGTATGGCCGTCATGCGCGCAGGCGTGCATGACGCCGGGAATTTGTGAAGCATAGGGCACATCTTTTTCATCCTGTATCGGCAAAGCGTCAAAATCAGCTCTGAGTGCCACGACCGGTCCCGGTTCACCGCCTTCAATACAGGCTGTGACACCGTTTCCCCCGACATTCGTCCGGATGGGAACGCCAAGCTTTTCATAAAATGAGGCGATGAACGCCGGTGTTTTTTTCTCCTTAAAGGATGGCTCGGGATTCATGTGAAGGTGACGCCTGATTTCAACCATTTCCTCATACAGCCCGTCAAGCTGAGCGTTTAAGCTTTTTTGAAGTGTCGTTAACGTCAAAAGCGATGCCCCCTCGTCTGCTTTTCCCATGATTGTATAGAAAATGTCAGAAGATTTCAATCTTTTTGCTACGGGAGAATGATGATGGCGGCGATCGTCGTGACGATAAGTCCGGCCGCAACCGGGATAAAGTTTTTCCTGGCAAGCTCAAACGGGTCAACTTTACAAATAGCCGCAGCGGGAATCAGTGCCCAAGGGACCAATGTTCCGCCCCCGACCCAGATCGCTGAAATCTGGCCCAGCGCCGTTAAAACGGACGGGTCCGTATGAAGCGCGGCGGAAAACAGCTTTGCCATCGAGCCTGCAAGAGATATACCGGAAAACCCAGACCCGTCGAGCCCGGTAATCGCACCGACTGCGGCCAGGGCGATGCCGGCGAATTCTCCGGACATCGGAAAAGAATGGGACAGGGCCAGTCCGAGGTCATTGACGATCCCCGCAGACCCTTTCGGCAGCGGGGTGTTCAAAATATTTTTAAACCCCGCGTCACCGAGATAAAAGAAGGCCGCGATCGGAATGACGGGGCCGAATACTTTAAAGCCGAATTGAAAACCGCCGATAAAATACTCGGTGATCTTTTCTAAATGCCGCTCTTTATATACAATGAAATGAATGATCAGGAGAATGCCGATCGCGGTTCCTCCGACGAGTGCCGTCGCATCGTTTCCTTGGAGGCGGTATACGATCATGCAGATAATATCGGCGAGAAAAACAAGCGGAATGAAAACCGCCAGGATCACCCTGAGTTTTTTCGGCAGATACATACTTGTGTCCAAAGAACCGGAGCTGTCCAAGGAGAGGGGGGCCTTCGTTTTTTTTCGATCCCGCATGATGAGGAAGAAAGCGGTGATTGTCGTCGTTAACCCCATGATCAAAACGAGCGGAATACTTGCCTGCATGACATCGCTCACGGGAATGCCCGCGGCGTCGGCCGTTAATTTCGGGGCCGCCTGAATGACGTAATCGCCCGATAAAGCGAATCCGTGGCCGAACAGGTTCATCGCCATAGCCGCGGCAATCGGAGAAAGGCCCGCCCGGATCGCTGCGGGAAGCAGCACAGTGCCGATCAGCGCCACCCCGGGTGACGGCCAGAAAAAAAGAGAGATGGCAAACATCAGACAGCCAATAACCCAATACGCGACAGCCGGCCCTTTCATCAGCTTTGCAAACGGAGAAATCATCGCTTCATTAATACCGGTTTCGGTCAAAAGGCCGCTCATCGCCACGATAAAACAAATAATAAAAATCGTCGGCAGCAATTCTCCGGCGGCATACGTAAAGCTGTGAAACAGGCTGCTGACCGAAGCGGAGAATGAATGCGTCGTCCATAGCGCAATCACAAAAATGCCGGCGAGTGAAATAAAGGTTGTATCTTTTCTGAGAAGCATAAAAACGATAATGGCCGCGATAAAAGCAACATAAAGCAGATGTACCGAGTAGACGCCGATCCCCAATTGAACCACTCCGTTTATAAATAGGATTGCTACAGGGTATTCATAGGCGGGCGGAAGGTGCAAAGAAGGATGCGTAAAATCGGGACATCAAAAAAGCCGGAGAATCTCCGGCGGTTTTTTAGTCTATTGCGTAATAAGCGGTTACATAAGACGGACGGGAAAAAATAGACGTCGTGTCGATGCCGGCAGATGTTCCGCGTTTTTTATGAGCTTCCTGATAAGAGTTTGACTGCTGCCAATCCTGAAAGGCTTTTTCCTCTTCCCACAGGGTCAAAATGACATACGTATCGCCTTCGAGCGGTCTTAATACGCGGATGGCTTTAAAACCGGGTTCATTTTCCACTTTGCCGGCGCGGTTTTTAAACCGGTTTTCAAACAGCGGACGGCCTTCCTGGGTAACGGCGATGTTGTTGAGGACGGCGTAGCCCGGATTTTTGATTTCCCCGACGCTGTCGATGCTTTCATAGGAATGGGGCGCCTGAAAAACGGTTTCTCCATTTGTTTCATGAATTAAAACCGCATTATCCTCCCCTTGCATCAGCACCATATTCTCACTCGGGTGTTTCTTGGCAATCGTCTTTAAAAAATCGGCTGTCCCATATGTAATATAAACCTTCATATCAGCCACCTCCTGCTTGCTAGTATATCAAAAGAGTGGTATAAGTTTCTATTGGCGACTCATTCTGACATAATTCGAAACAATATTTCCCATACTACAAGTTAAGAAAGGCGAGGTGACTTATGCTGAAAAAGAAAAAAAGATTCTTTATTCCGGCTGTAATTGCGGCGGCAACCGCTTTTCTCGCGTTAATCGGATACATTATCATTATATTTCTCGGCCATTATGTCATCGATGAAAAGAAATTAATACTGCACGCATCTTCAAAAATCGTCGATCAAAACGGTGATGAAATCGCGAGCCTCTATACGGAAAATCGCGAGCCGGTATCCATTCAGCAGGTTCCGGAAGATGTGAGAGATGCCTTTATCGCCGTTGAAGATAAACGGTTTTACGAACATCACGGCATTGATGTGAAGTCTGTCGGCCGGGCGGTGTTCCGGGATGTTTTAGCAGGCGGCAAGGTGGAGGGCGGAAGCACGATCACCCAGCAGCTGGCGAAAAACATTTTTCTGACTCATGATAAAACATTTTTGCGCAAGACGAAGGAAGTCATTATCGCCATCAATCTTGAGCGTGATTACAGCAAGGACAAGCTGCTTGAAATGTACCTGAACCAGCTTTATTTCGGCCATGGCGTTTACGGCATTCAAGCCGCGTCCCACTACTACTTTAATAAAGAAGTAAAAGATTTAACCGTTGCAGAAGGAGCCGTTCTGGCAGCGATTCCGAAGGCGCCATCTCTTTATTCGCCGATTCAGCATCCGGATAAAAATAAAGAACGCCGCGATACGATTCTTGCAATGATGAACGATCAAGGCTATATCAGCGCCAAGGAAGCCGTCAGAGCCCAGGGCCGGACATTGGGGCTTAATATCAAGAAAACATCAGAAACGCCTTGGTTTGACAGTTATATCGATCTTGTCATCAAGGAGGCGGAAGACCGTTATTCGATGTCAGGAGAACAGCTGCTTCAAGGCGGCTATACGATCCGGACGTCACTTGATTCCAAGCTGCAGAAAACGGCATATACCCTCATGAAGGAAAGCGGCTATTTTCCGGGGACGGGTCAGGCGGCAGAGGGAAGCGCCGTCTTTATTGATAATAAAACCGGAGGCGTGCGCGCGGCGGTCGGCGGACGCGACTATGTGGCAAAAGGATACAACAGGGTTACGGCGAAGCGGCAGCCGGGCTCAACGTTTAAGCCGATTGCCGTATACGGGCCCGCCATGCAGGAAGACAAGTTCAAACCGTATTCGCTTCTCCAAGACAAACTGACGTCCTACGACGGGTATGAACCGAAAAATTATGACGGACAGTACAAGGGGGAAGTGACGATGCAGGACGCGATCACTTACAGCATAAATGCGCCCGCTGTCTGGACATTGAAGCAGATCGGCGTGGATACGGGAAAATCGTATCTTGAGAAAAACGGCATGAACATTTCTGACAACGGACTCGCGATTGCGCTGGGCGGTCTGTCTGAAGGCGTCACTCCGCTTCAGCTTGCCGGAGCTTATCATACCTTTGCCGCAAACGGAATGTATACGAAGCCATTTTTTATAGAGAACATCACGGACGAAGACGGAGAAACGTTATCCGGGCCTAAAAACGGCAAAACGCGCGTCTTCAGCGGACAGACGGCATGGAATATGACGAGAATGCTACAGCAGGTCGTAAAAGAAGGAACCGCTTCACAAGGCAGCTATCAAGGTGACCTGGCGGGGAAAACCGGCACGACCACATTTACCGGCATCCCCGGCGCGACAAAGGACGCCTGGTTTGCGGGATACACTCCCGGACTGACGGGAGCCGTCTGGATGGGCTATGACAAAACGGATAAAACCCATTACCTGAAAGGCGGAAGCCAGTACCCGGTCAGACTCTTTAAAGATATCGTCACAAAAGCGGGGGAAAACGGCCGGGCATTCAAAAAGCCTGAAAATGTGAAGGAACTGGGCAGCCCGATTGAGCTGGAGGCGGTAAAATCCCTGTCGGCCCGTTATACATTTAAGGCGATGGGACTGATTACGGTTCAATTAAAATGGGATATTCAAAAGGATGATCGGGTTGTTTACCGAATATATGAGAAGAAAGACGGAAAAGACAAGCTTCTGGATTCGGTGAAAGGAAAAGGCAGCTTTGACATACCGTACGCCAATCTGTTTTCAGGGGCTTCATACAAAGTCGTTCCATATAATTCACAGACGAATCAAGAAGGAGAGGGAACGGAATACGTTCAGCCGAAGCTTTTTTCTTCTTAATCATGAATTCGGCGATTTTTTGAACATTAAGCCTCAATTCTATACCATTCAGAAAAAACAAGGTATAGTGTAATGGGCGAAGAACACGAACGTATGGTTGCAGGAGGAAAGGTGGAAATTCAGATGAGTAAACGAGAAGCGTTTAATGATACGTTTTTAAAAGCGGCACGGGGAGAAAAAACAAATCACGTCCCTGTCTGGTACATGAGACAGGCGGGGAGGTCTCAGCCGGAATACCGCAAGCTGAAAGAAAAGTACGGCTTAGTCGAAATTACGCATCAGCCCGAGCTGTGCGCGTATGTGACGAGGCTCCCGGTCGAGCAGTACGGAGTGGACGCTGCCATTTTATATAAAGATATTATGACGCCTCTTCCTTATATCGGAGTGGATGTTGAAATAAAAAACGGAATCGGCCCGGTGATCGATCAGCCGGTGCGCTCTGCTGCGGATATTGAAAAGCTCGGCGAACTGAATCCCGAACAGGATGTTCCTTATGTGCTGGAAACGATCCGATTACTCGTAAACGAACAGCTGAATGTTCCGCTCATCGGTTTTTCGGGAGCGCCTTTTACGCTGGCCAGTTATATGATTGAAGGCGGACCTTCTAAAAATTACAACAAAACAAAAGCGTTTATGCACAGTATGCCGCAAGCGTGGCAAATGCTGATGGACAAGCTGGCGGACATGATTATCGTTTATGTAAAAGCGCAGATTAATGCCGGCGCAAAAGCCATTCAGATTTTTGATTCATGGGTCGGCGCGCTGAACCGCGAAGATTACCGGCAGTTTATAAAACCGGTGATGGACAGAATATTCCGGGAGCTTTCAGCAGAGCAAGTTCCGCTGATCATGTTCGGCGTAGGCGCAAGCCACCTGGCCGGGGATTGGCATGACCTTCCTCTTGATGTCGTCGGTCTTGATTGGAGACTCGGCATAGATGACGCCAGAAAACAAGGCATTACAAAAACGGTTCAGGGCAATCTTGATCCGTCGCTTCTTCTTGCGCCTTGGGAAGTCATCGAGAAAAAAGCGAAAG
This sequence comes from Bacillus sp. EKM420B, assembly GCF_011065565.1. NCBI lineage: Bacteria > Bacillati > Bacillota > Bacilli > Caryophanales > Bacillaceae > Bacillus > Bacillus sp. EKM420B. The sequence goes on from NZ_JAAMNX010000001.1 coordinate 137,065, forward strand.
CGATACTTGATCAAGGCATGAAGACGGACGGGTTTATTTTCAATTTAGGGCACGGCGTATTTCCTGATGTCAATCCGGCAACGCTGAAAAAGCTGACGGCGTTTGTACATGAATACTCCGCGGCCCAAAAAACGGAACAATCTTCCTGAGCAGATCGTTGGTTATAAGAAGATTTTCCTGTCAAAATCAAGGTAGACAGACCATCAAAAGAGGTGTTTAACTAAATGAGCAGCAAAAAGAAAATGGGACTTCTCGTCATGGCTTACGGAACGCCTTACAAAGAAGAAGACATAGAACGTTATTATACACATATCAGACGCGGAAGAAAGCCTGAGCCGCACATGCTTCAAGACTTAAAAGACAGATATGAAGCGATCGGAGGCATTTCGCCGCTGGCAAAAATCACGCAGGAGCAGGCGGAGAAGCTCGCACAGCGTTTAAATGAAATCCAGGACGACGTAACATTCAAAGTGTACATCGGATTAAAACATATTGAACCGTTTATTGAAGACGCGGTGGCGGACATGCATAAAGACGGCATTACAGAAGCTGTCAGCCTTGTGCTCGCCCCTCATTTTTCAACATTCAGCGTCCAGTCATACAACAAACGCGCGAAAGAAGAAGCGGAGAAGCTCGGCGGCTTGACCATCAAGTCTGTTGAAAGCTGGTATGATGAACCGAAATTCGTTGATTATTGGGTCGGCCAGGTGAAGAAAACGTATGAGTCAATGCCGAAAGAAGAACGGGGTGACGCGATGCTGATCGTCTCAGCGCACAGCCTTCCTGAAAAAATTAAAGAATACGGCGATCCGTATCCTGACCAGCTGGAGGAATCCGCAAAACTGATTGCCGAAGGCGCCGGAATTACTGATTACGCAGTCGGCTGGCAAAGCGAAGGGAACACCCCTGATCCGTGGCTCGGGCCGGATGTGCAGGATCTCACGCGCGAGCTGTATCAAAAGCATCCTTATAAAGCATTTGTATACGTGCCCGCAGGCTTCGTTGCCGATCATTTAGAGGTGCTTTACGATAATGATTATGAATGCAAAGCTGTGACCGAAGAAGTCGGCGCAAGCTACTATCGTCCGGCCATGCCGAACGCACAGCCTGAATTTATCGACGCGCTTGCAGCGGTCGTGCTGAAAGAGCTGGACAAGTAGAATTAAACGGTAAAGAAGGCGATAAAAATGAGTGGCGATAAAAAACATCTGGTCATCATCGGCGGCGGCATAACGGGATTAGCCGCCGCCTTCTACATGGAAAAAGAAATCAAGGAAAAACAGCTGCCGCTTGAGGTCACCCTGATCGAAGCGGGACCGAGAGCGGGCGGCAAAATTCAGACGGCGCATAAAGACGGCTACATCATTGAGCGGGGGCCGGATTCTTTTTTGGAAAGGAAAAAAAGCGCGCCGCAGCTCGTTAAGGATTTGGGGCTTGAGCATCTGCTCGTCAACAATGCGACCGGCCAGTCTTACGTGCTCGTCAATGAGACGCTTCATCCGATGCCGAAGGGCGCGGTGATGGGCATTCCGACCAAAATCGCTCCGTTCATCTCCACCGGTTTATTTTCTGTTCCCGGAAAAGCGCGGGCGGCGCTTGACTTTGTCCTGCCTGCGAGCAAACCGAAGGAAGATCAGTCTCTCGGTGAATTTTTCCGCAGACGCGTCGGTGACGAAGTCGTTGAGAATTTAATAGAACCGCTATTATCAGGGATTTATGCCGGAGATATTGATAAGCTGAGCCTCATGTCCACGTTTCCGCAATTCTATCAGACTGAGCAAAAGCACAGAAGCCTGATTCTCGGTATGAAAAAATCACGTCCGCAGCCTTCGGGACAGCAGCTGACGGCCAAAAAGCAGGGCCAGTTTTTAACGCTGACGACAGGACTTCAAACGTTGGTGGAGGAGCTGGAAAAGCAGCTTACGCTGACAAAGGTGATGAAAGGAACGAAAGTCACCCATATCGGCCGCGAGGAGAAAGGATATTCCGTGACGCTTGATAACGGCAAAGTGCTCTATGCGGAAGGATGCATAGTGACAGCCCCGCATAAAGCCGCGGCGAAAATGCTTTCTGATCTGCCGGCGGTTTCATGTCTCAAAGACATGCATTCTACGTCCGTTGCCAACGTCGCCTTAGGTTTTCCTGAGGGAGCCGTCAAGATGGAGCATGAAGGTACGGGATTCGTTATCTCAAGAAACAGCGATTTCTCCATCACGGCCTGCACATGGACGAATAAAAAATGGCCGCACGCGGCGCCGGAGGGCAAAACGCTTCTCAGGGCGTACGTCGGAAAGGCCGGAGATGAATCCATCGTAGATCTTTCAGATAACGAGATCATTAAAATCGTAATGGAAGATTTGAAAAAAGTAATGAAAATAAATGGCGAACCGGAAATGACCTGTGTGACCCGCTGGAACGAAAGCATGCCGCAATACCATGTCGGCCATAAGGAGCGCATCAAAGAGTTCAGAGATGCGCTGAAAGCTTCCTATCCGGGCGTATACGCGACGGGCGCGTCTTTCGAAGGGGTGGGCATCCCCGACTGTATTGACCAGGGAAAAGCCGCCGTATATGATTCACTGGCTTATTTATTTGAAACGTACCAGCCTCCGTTATCGTAAAACGGAGGTTTTTTTGCATGTTCCCGTTCTGTAAAGGGAACACCAATAAAGAGAAAAAACATTTGAATCTTCTCTGCGACTGTGATAAGTTATCTTATGTACAAAATGACTAAAACGTTCAAACGGTCAATTTAACGAGGTGGGAAACATGTCCGTCGATCGGAAAAAGCTCATTCTGGAAGCGGCAACGAAGTCTTTTACACAATTCGGCTACAAAGCAACGACAATGGATCTGGTGGCAAAGCTTGCAAATGTGGGGAAGGGAACCATCTACACGTTTTTCAAAAACAAAGAAGAACTGTTTGATGATATTTTCACCACTATTTTAAGAGAAATGAAGGAACACGCAGACGAAGCGATGAAACCGGAGCTTTCATTTCACGAAAATGTTCACCGGGCGCTTATCGCGATTTTGGAATTCAGAAAAACACACCAGCTGACTATTAAAATTTTTCAGGAGAACGCTGAGATTGGTACAATAGCCGTTCAGGATGTCATTGCGAAAATGGAGCGGGCCATTCTGTCATACATTAAAGAAAAGATAGAAACAGCCATTGAAAACGGAAGCATTAAACCGTGTGATCCGGAACTGACCGCTTTTGTGATGCTCAAGCTCTACATCGCGCTGATATTTGACTGGGAAAAAAACCATCCGCCTCTTGAAAAAGAGACGATCGCCGAATTGCTGGAAATGTATGTTGGTCAAGGATTATCTAAATAATAGATGATCCTTCACTTTTTAGGTGCCGTGACCGTTTTGTCAAATGAGTCAGTTTGCGGAAGGAGGCAACAGGGTTGAATACAATAAAAAGCCAGTGGAAAGACATTGTAACGAACAAGAAACTGTTAATCCCCATCATTGCCATATTATTCGTTCCGCTGATCTACAGCGGAGTGTTTTTGAAGGCGTACTGGGACCCGTACGGCACGGTGGATCAGCTGCCGGTTGTCGTTGTCAACCAGGATAAAGGGGCGGACTACGAAGGGAAACATCTTCAGATCGGTGACGATCTTGTGAAAGAGTTAAAGAAAAATGATAATTTTGATTGGCATTTTTCAAACGATCTTGATCAATCGTTAAAGGACTTATTAAATGCTAAATATTATTTATTGGTCGAGATTCCTGAAGATTTTTCTAAAAACGCCAGCACGGTAATGGATAAAAATCCGAAGAAGCTGGATCTGAAATATCATACGAATGCCGGATCAAACTATGTCGGCGCGACAATCGGCGAAAAGGCGATCGACAAGCTGAAAGCCTCCGTGTCGAAAGAAGTGACGGAGCAATACGCAAAAGTCATTTTTGACAATTTTAAAGATATTGCCAAAGGACTCGGCAAAGCCAGCAGCGGCGCCAAGAAAATAGACGACGGCACGAAAAACGCGAAAGACGGCAGCGCCAAGCTGAAGGAAAATTTAGCGAAGCTTACTGAAAGCACCGCCACCATCGGCGATAAAACGCAGCAGCTTGCAGACGGAGCGGCGAAAGTGACAAGCGGAATTCAAACGCTTGACAGCTCTATCGCAAAACTTCAGAGCGCAAGCGCCGAAATTCAAGATAAATCAGGACAGATTGCTTCAGGAGGAGGCCAAGTGGCCAGCGGGCTGAAAACGAGCCTTGACGCACAAAAGCAGCTCCAGCAAAAGCTTCCGGATTTAACGAATGGATTAAGCGCGTTAAACAGCAAGGCGCAGGAAGTGTCGCAAAAAGCGGCGGCATTTGAAGATGCGATCAATTCAGTCAACCTCTCAGATATTGAAAAAGCGGTTGGCGAGCTTGAGCAGACTGAAAAGGAATTGCAGCAGTTTAAGAAAAAGCTTTCTGATCTGAAAAACAGCCTGGATGCCCGGGATGACGCGGTCAAAAAGGTGATTAAGGACAGTGATTTCTTAACGGATGAGCAAAAAGCGAAACTTGTTCAGCTTCTGAATGAGAAGCTTCCGAAGGCCGACCTTCCGGATTTAGACAATATCGTCAGCCAGCTTCCGTCCGGCGGAGATATCCAGCTTCCGGATATGTCAGTCATAAAAAGCGCGCTGGCAGATGTAAAAGCGAAGGCTGATCAGCTGAAAGCACTGCCTCAGTCCACATCGAAACTGTATAACGGCGCGGCGGCGGTACAAGACGCGATTAACCAGCTGACGGCTGGAACTGATAAATTGTACAGCGGAGCGCAGACCGTCTTTGAAAGCCAAAACAAATTGACGGCCGGTATCGGCGAATACAACAGCAAGTTCGGACAGCTCAAATCAGGATCAGAAGCGTTAGTGTCAGGGAGCGGCCAGGTGTCTGGCGGCTTAACGAAACTGCTGGACGCGCAAAACAAAATCCATGACGGCTCGTCCAAAATTGAGCAGGGTCAAGCGTCTCTCGGCACCGGTTTAAGCAAGCTTTTAGACGGCACCGGACAATTGTCCAGCCAGCTGAAAGATGCGGCTGATCAAACCGGGGATATTAAGACAGATGACAAAACGTACAGCATGTTTGCCGATCCGGTAAAAACGGACGATAACGCGATTCATTCCGTGCCTAACTACGGTACCGGACTGACGCCTTATATTCTCTCTATGGGCTTGTATGTCGGCGGATTGATGCTGACGGTCGTATTCCCTCTGAGTGAAGCTTCAGGGCGTCCGAGAAACGGTTTTGAATGGTTCCTCAGCAAATTCAGCGTCATTCTGCTCGTCGGACTGATTCAATCCGTTATAGTCGCCACGGTTCTGTTAAAAGGAATCGGGCTTGATGTGGAAAGCACTTGGAGATTCTATCTCTTTACGATGATTACCAGCATCGCGTTCCTGTCGATGATTCAATTATTGGCGACAACGATGGGAAATCCGGGACGCTTTATCGCTGTCATCATTCTGGTGCTCCAGCTCGGGGCAAGCGGAGGAACCTTCCCGCTTGAACTCCTGCCGGGATTCTATCAAGTGATTCACGGGGCACTGCCGATGACTTACAGCATCAACGGGTTCCGTGCCGTCATTTCAAATGGCGATTACGGCTATATGTGGCAGCAGGCATCCATTCTGTTGGGCATCGCCGTTGTCATGATCGCGCTGACCATCGTGTATTTTACGGTGCAAAGCAAAAAAGAACACAAAACGGAAGAAGAAATAACAGCATAAGAAAAAGAGGCGCTGAGCAGATGCTCAGGGCCTCTTTTTTTGATTTCGATTAAAATCCCCATCTCACCAACAGTCCGGTATACGTCAATCCGCCGCCGAACCCGAACAATACCAGCGTCTGGCCTTCCGACAGTTTTTTTGCTTTCACAGCTTCATCCAAAGCGAGAATAATAGAAACCGATGAAGTGTTGCCGTAATATTCAACGCTTGTCAATGTCCGTTCAAGCGGGAAAGGCAGTTTTTCACAGATGGATTCGATCATCCGCATGTTGGCGCTGTGAGGAACGAACCAATCCAGATCGTCTTTTGAAAAGCCGGCTTTTTCTAAAAGGGCATTGCATTCCTCAGGCACGGTTCTGGCCGCCCATTTATATACTTCGCGCCCGTTTTGCACCATATTTCCTCCGCCTTTAAGCGGCTCGCCGTTTAATTCTGCGCTCAGTCCCGTGCGATACAGCACGTCCGCGCTGCCTCCCGCTGTTCCTTGCACGGCTGCCAAAAAGCCCGGCGCTGATTCATCGCGTTCCACCAATAGGGCGCCAGCAGCGTCTCCAAAAAGAACACAGGTCGTCCGGTCAGTATAATCCGTTACCTTTGATAATGTTTCACCGGCAATGACAATCACTTTTTGATGGGAACCGGCGGTAATTAATGCGTCTGCGAGCTGAAGGCCGTAAGTGAGTCCGGCGCATGTGGCGTTAATATCAAGCGCCCCCGTTTGCGGCCAGCCGAAGTAAGCCTGCACGCGTGCCGCGGTGCTTGGAAACGCATAGTCCGCCGTCGTTGTGGCGACAAGGATCATATCGACATCATCAAGAGTTCCGCTGTATCGTTCTGCAAGGTTTTTCACCGCTTCCACACACAAATCCGATGTGAATTCATGTTCGCCGGCAATGCGTCTTTCCTTCATACCGGTGCGCTGGACGATCCATTCATCAGATGTATCGACGATGCGCTCCAAATCCGCGTTTGTTAATCGGCGTGCCGGAGCATATGTACCGATTGCTGTAATTTTAGATTTTGACATGAAAAAATCACTCCTTTATATCAGATTATAACACCTGATATTATTACTTGGTACTAATTTTAATAAAAAAAACCCAAGCAGCATCCGCTGTTTGGGGAGCATGAGAATCTATTTGTAAAACGGGCTTGTGTGAACGATTACCAATGACGGCAGCGGCAGCATGAATGATGATGCTTCTTTTTATCTTTCTTCTTTTTATCTTTCTTCTTTTTACAAGGGTCTTCTTTTTTCTTTTTACAGTGATCTTTTTCTTTTTTACAGCCCCAGAAGGCTGCACCAGACCAATTATCCTCAAACCAATCCTCAAACCAATCATTATGAAATCTTTTCCGCTTGTGCGGTTTACGGCTGATCATACATTTCCCTCCTATGCTCATGCTCCCTTCATTCTATGAAAAAAGAGCAGGAAAAGATTGGACGGGTTATGGATCAAAAGAGTATATTTTAAGAAGAATAAAATTGATAGGAGGAATGACCTGTGGCAAATATGAAATATACGATGGAACTGATTAAAGAATTGGTGTCGATTCCGAGTCCGACGGGCAATACATACGAGGTTATCGCCTATACAGAAAGTCTTTTAAAAGAATGGGGCGTCTCCTCTTACAGAAACCGCAAAGGCGGTCTTTTTGTCACAATTCCCGGCCGTGATGACAAGAAACACAGATTGCTGACGGCGCATGTCGATACGCTCGGCGCGATGGTAAAGGAGATAAAGGCGGACGGCCGGCTGAAGATTGATTTGATCGGCGGCTTCCGATATCACTCGATTGAAGGGGAATATTGCGAGATCCAAACTTCTTCCGGCAAAACCTATACAGGCACCATCTTAATGCATCAGACTTCAGTGCACGTCTACAAGGACGCCGGCAAGGCAGAGCGGAATCAGGAGAATATGGAAGTCCGCCTTGATGAGCCTGTCCGGACGAAGGAAGAGACGTCCGATCTCGGCATCAGGGTCGGCGATTTCATCTCATTTGACCCGCGTGTGCAGATTACGCCTAGCGGCTTTATTAAGTCCCGGCATCTTGATGACAAAGCGAGCGTGGCTCTGCTCTTGAATTTAATCCGCCGCATCACGGAAGAGAAAATCGAACTTCCGTATACGACGCATTTTCTGATTTCTAATAATGAAGAAATCGGCTACGGAGGCAATTCCAACATTCCTCCTGAGACCGTCGAATACTTGGCTGTTGATATGGGAGCGATCGGCGACGGCCAGTCTACGGATGAATATACCGTCTCCATTTGCGTGAAAGATGCGAGCGGCCCGTACCATTATCAGCTCAGAAAGCATCTGGCCGGGCTTGCGGAGCGCTATGGCATTGATTATCAGCTTGATATTTATCCGTATTACGGTTCTGATGCCTCAGCAGCCATCCGTTCGGGCCATGACATCGTCCACGGGCTGATCGGACCGGGAATTGACGCTTCACACGCTTTTGAACGCACGCATGAATTATCGCTTCTTAATACGGCGAAGCTTTTGCACAGGTACGTTCTATCGCCGATGGCATAAAAAAACCCTGCGCGGAAATCATTCCGTGCAGGGTTTTCATTTTAACCTGAGATGGTTGTGTTTTGTTCTGTTTTGGCGAGGCTCATGACCTTCGCGCCTTTAACGGGATCATACTGGCCTTCCCATTTTGACATCACAACGGATGCCAGCGCGTTTCCGGTCAGATTGACGACCGTACGGGCCATGTCCATAATCCGGTCAACACCGGCGATGAATGCAAGGCCTTCTGCAGGAATGTTGAATGCGCCTAATGTCGCAAGCAGGACGACGAAAGAAGTCCCGGGCACGGCAGCCATTCCTTTGGAAGTGACCATCAAGACAAGCACAAGGGTAATCTGCTGCCAAATGGACAAGTCAATGTGGTATACCTGAGCGAGGAATAAAGCGGCGATAGATTGGTACAGCACAGATCCGTCTAAGTTAAAGGTATATCCGATCGGCACAACAAAGGAAACAATACCTTTCGGACAGCCGATTTTCTCCATTTTTTCCATAACGCGGGGGAGTACGGTTTCGGAGCTTGACGTACTGAACGCTAATAAAATTTCATCCTTCATATAGGCGAGGAATTTGAAAATGTTTACTCCGGCAAGCTTTCCGACGATTCCGAATACAACAATGAGAAAGAAAGCCAAAGCTACGTATACTAAACCGACCAGTTTACCGAGTGAAAGCAGGGAACTGAGCCCAAATTTGGAAACGGTAACACCAATCAACGCAAAAACACCAAACGGCGCAACTTTCATGACGAGGTTCACAACATGGAACATCGCATGAGAAACACCTTCAAAGAAGGCCAAGACAGGCTTTCCTTTTTCACCGATTGCCGAGATGCCGAGTGCAAACAGCACGGTAAAGCAGATGATGGCAAGCAGATCTCCTTCGGCCAATGATTGGAAGAAGTTTGTCGGTACGATATGCAGGAATGTGTCTGCGATAGATTTGTTATTTTGTTCTTTTTCTGTTTCAACATATTGACTGATATCTGTTTTTTGAGCTTCATGTATATTAACGCCTGTTCCCGGATGAAACAGATTCGCCAAAGCCAGCCCGAGAATAATGGCAAAAGTGGTAATGATCTCAAAATACAAAATCGTTTTGAAGCCTAATTTTCCGACTTGTTTTCCGCTTCCCGCGCCGGCAACGCCGATGATTAAGCTGGAGACGACAATTGGAATCACTATCATTTTGATTAAGCGTAAAAACAAATCGCCGATAGGCTGTAAATATGTTGGAATGGCAGGATTGCCGTACCAGATGACACCGACTACAACCCCTAGTATGAGTCCGACGAAAATTTGCGTCGCTAGTCCAAAGCGTAATTTTTTCATAGATTACCTCCCGAAGAAAAAAGTGCAATAAGTATCTAAAAAGATAGCTATTAGAACAAATTATAATAGAAAAGAAAACAATCCGTCTATAGAAAAATATAGATTGAAAATACTGAATCTTTTAAAACGTACAGATAATTGCTAATAATGGTGAATAACTCCCCATTCAGAAAGTATGATGACGGCCGAAAAAAACGGGCGCCGCACAACTTAGAATTGTGCGGCGCCCTATTGTCACATATCCTTAATTTTCAAGCAGTCATTGCACAAATTAATGTGACACTCATACTGCTCAACAATCTCATTTCCGCATTCTTCGCATTTCTTACCGGGTAAATTTCTGAAAAAATCCGACATCTTTTCCAACATACCCATCCCTCTTTCATTGTTTTGTCTCTACATTGTATTATAACAGTTTCGGAAAATCAACGGCTGTTTTGGCACAATGTTTAAAACATGCAATTTGTACGAAAAATAGGTATATTGGAGGAAAGGATCTTTTTATCATAAACAATCGGAGGGTCATATGAAAGTTACAGTTATTGGATGCTGCGGCGGGTTTCCGGCCGCAAACGAAGCAACTTCAGGCTATCTGTTTCAGTCCGGCGGCTATTCTCTGCTCGTTGATTGCGGAAGCGCCGTATTATCAAAGCTGTTTGCCTATGTTCCGGCAGAAGAGCTTGATGCCGTCATTTTGTCCCATTATCACCATGATCATATCGCTGATATCGGGCCGCTTCAATTTGCCAAACAGGTCGGCTCCTTTCTCGGAAAAGGGACGCATGCACTGCCGATTTACGGGCATGATGCTGATATAGAACAGTTTGAGCGTCTTACATATAAAACGCATACAAAAGGAGTGGCCTATCAGCCGGACCGCCCGCTTTCTGCCGGGCCGTTCACCATTACCTTCCTGAAAACGGTGCATCCGGTCACTTGTTATGCGATGCGGATTACTGACGGTGCAGCTTCTGTTGTGTATACGGCTGATTCAAGCTACCAGGACGCGTTTATCCCGTTTGCGGAAAATGCCGATCTGCTGATCTGCGAGTGCAATTTTTACGCGGACCAGGACGGCACGTCAGCCGGCCATATGAACAGTTTGGAAGCCGGACGTATCGCGGAGGAGGCCGGAGCGGGGGAGCTGATTCTCACACATCTGCCTCATTTCGGCGAGCACCGGAAGCTGAAAGAAGAAGCGGAATCCGTGTTCGGGGGCGAAGTGACAATCGCCGCTTCCGGATTGAAGTGGGAGAAATAAAGGAGGAGCACCATGTTATTTATCGACAACCAAAACATAACCGACCCGAGGATCAACCTCGCGATCGAGGAATATTGCGTGAAGCATCTCGACCCTGAACAGACATACCTGCTGTTTTATGTCAATCAGCCGTCGATTATCATCGGGAAGAACCAAAACACAATAGAAGAAATCAATACGAAATACGTAGAAGATAACGGAATCATCGTCGTCCGCAGGCTGTCAGGAGGCGGTGCGGTTTACCATGACCTCGGGAATCTGAATTTCAGTTTTATCACCAAGGATGACGGCGACAGCTTTCACAATTTTAAAAAATTCACCGAACCCGTTATTCAGGCGCTGCGCCAGCTCGGTGTGGAAGCTGAATTAAGCGGCCGAAACGACATCGTCGCGGACGGCAGAAAAATTTCCGGCAACGCTCAATTTTCGACGAAAGGGCGTATTTTCAGCCACGGAACATTAATGCTGGATTCCGCCATTGATCATGTCGTGTCAGCCTTGAAAGTGAAAAAAGACAAAATCGAATCAAAAGGCATTAAGTCAATCAGAAGCCGTGTCGCCAATATCAGCGAGTTTCTTGATGACAAAATGACGGCGGACGAATTCAAAAAGCATCTGCTTCACCATATTTTTAATACAAATGATCTCTCCGAAGTGCCGGAATATAAACTGACCGATGAAGACTGGAAAGCGATCCGGAAGATTTCCGAAGAGCGCTATCAAAACTGGGACTGGAATTTCGGCAGGTCGCCCGCATTCAACCTTCAGCATTCGAAACGTTATCCGGTCGGATCGATTGATCTGCGTCTTGAAGTGAAAAAAGGAATCATTCAGGACTGCAAAATTTTCGGTGATTTCTTCGGTGCGAAAGATGTGAGTGAAGTCGAACAGGCGCTGACCGGAAAACAGTATGACAGAACCGCTATCAGGGAGGCGCTGGCCGGAATCGATCTGAAACAGTATTTCGGCAAAATAGAGCTGGAAGATTTCCTCGAGCTGATTTATTAGAACATTTGCCGAACGCATGATTTGAATCAGCGCCCGTTTTTGTGAAATGATAGAACCATAATGAATGGGGAGGGATCATGATGAAAGTATTTCTCATCGGAGCAAACGGACAGATCGGACAGCGTCTGACCGGGCTGTTTCAAAAAGACGGCACGCATACGCTGCGGGCGATGGTCCGGAAAGAAGAGCAGAAAGAAGCGCTTCAAGCCGCGGGAACAGAAGCCGTTCTTGCAGATTTGGAAGGGAGCCCGGAAGACATCGCGAAAGCCGCTGAAGGCTGTGACGCGATTGTGTTTACCGCCGGATCAGGAGGAAGCACCGGGTACGATAAGACGCTTTTGATTGATCTTGACGGAGCGGCGAAAGCGATAGAAGCGGCAAAGAAAGCAGGCATCAAGCGGTTCATTATGGTAAGCGCCCTTCAGGCTCATAACCGTGACAATTGGAATGAAGCGCTGAAGCCGTATTATGCCGCAAAGCATTATGCGGATAAAATTCTTGAAGCGAGCGGTCTGACGTATACGATTATCCGGCCGGGCGGGTTATTAAATGATCCCGGCACGGGAAATATCAAAGCCGCAGCCGATTTAGAAAGAGGCTCCATTTCAAGAGACGATGTCGCCAAGACCGTTATCGCATCCCTTGATGAACCGAATACGTATGAAAAAGCGTTCGATCTGACAGCAGGCGGCACGCCGGTCAGTGAAGCGCTGAGACAATTATAGTTTCCGGTTTTACGGCACTCGGGGCTTTTTGCCCTTGAGTGTTTTTCTATATTTTTCTATAATAAAAGTGAACGTTTATTCCGGAGAAATGAATGACTATTCATTCATTACATTTTTAAAGGGGTGGGAAAATGAATCTGGTTTCCAAATTGGAAGAAACGGCATCGCAGAAACCGGAAAAACCAGCTTGTCTGTTTCAAGATCAGTACATGACGTATGAGGAGCTGGCAGGTAAAATCAAAGCATTTGCAAACGGCTTGGAGGACAGGGGACTGAAAAAAGGGGATCATCTCGCACTGCTGCTCGGAAATACGCCTGATTTTGTTATTGCGTTTTTCGGCGCGTTAAAAGCGGGAATTGTCGTCATACCTGTTAATCCGGCATACACACCTTCAGAAATCGCATACATGCTGAAAAACGGCGATGTCAAAGCGATCGCCGGCATCGACCTATTAATTCCCGTATTTGAAAGCCTGCACGGCTCGCTGCCGCTGCTGGAGCATATCATTATCAGCCAGACAGCAGAGAACGCTCCATCGACAGAAGACCCTCAATTGCGCTTAAAAATGACAACGTTTACAAAAATGCTCCGCCCGGCGGAGCGCAGCAGAACTTATCCGACATTGTCCAAAGACGATACTGCCGTCATTTTATACACCTCAGGGACGACCGGAAAACCGAAAGGCGCCATGCTCACCCATCAGAATCTTTTCTCCAATGCAAATGATGTCGCCGGATACTTAGGAATGAATGAGAAAGACAAAATTGTAGCGGCATTGCCGATGTTTCACGTTTTTTGTTTAACCGTTTGTATGAATGCGCCTCTGATGAGCGGAGCGTGTGTCTTAATCGAGCCGCAATTCAGCCCGGCTTCTGTGTTTAAACTGATTAAAAGCCGACAGGCAACCATTTTTGCCGGCGTTCCGACGATGTATAACTATCTGTATCAATACGAGCACGGCAAGGCGGAGGATTTTGCGTCCGTCAGACTGTGCATTTCAGGCGGGGCCTCCATGCCGGTCGCTCTGTTGCAGACGTTTGAACAAACCTTTGACGTCACCATTCTGGAGGGGTACGGACTTTCTGAAGCGTCTCCGGTTACTTGTTTTAATCCGTTTGACCGGGGGAGAAAGCCCGGCTCGATCGGGACGAATATTTTACATGTCGAAAATAAAGTCGTCGATACGCTCGGACGCGAATTGCCCGACCATCAAGTGGGAGAATTGATCGTGAAAGGGCCGAATGTGATGAAAGGCTATTACAAGATGCCCGAGGAGACGGAGCACGCGCTGAAAGACGGCTGGCTGTACACGGGTGATTTGGCGAAGCGCGACGAAGACGGTTATTTTTATATCGTCGACAGAAAAAAAGATATGATTCTCGTCGGCGGATACAACGTCTATCCGCGCGAAGTAGAAGAAGTGCTCTACAGCCATGAGGGCATTAAAGAAGCCGTGGTCATCGGCGTTCCTGACGCCAAAACGGGGGAAGCGGTGCATGCTTATATAGTGCCTGGGGACGGTGAGCTGACAGAGCAGGCGGTTTTTGATTACTGTGAAACACATTTGGCAAAATATAAGCGGCCGGCGGAAGTGGTTTTTCTTGATGAGATTCCGAAGAACGCGACCGGGAAGCTGCTGAGACGGGCGGTCCGGGACATGCTTCCGAAATGACGGACGAAAAGCGAAGCCGGGGGCTTCGCTTTTACATGCTGATCCGGTCAGCTCTGCGATTCTTCCTTAATGATGCTTTGCACAAGCTTCGTATCATGCCGGGTCAGTTTGTAATACGTGTTTTTATGCTTGTACATTATATAATTGCCGCTTTCGAGCCACATGCTGAATGAATCAAAACGGTCTTCATGGTATTTGACCGTTCCGTCGTAATCGGGAGACACGCTTTTGGTCAGTTTGACTTGTTTTCCTTGGTTCAAGATATCGAGCATATCTTTTACATTCTGCCTGTCTTTAATTTTGATTTCTTTTTTTCCGTGCTCTGACAGAATAATCAGATCTGCGTTGCTTGATGGAAACACATCGCCGGTCCGGCTGTATACATAGAAGAAAGCAATAACCAAAAGGGCGATTACTACAATAAACGCGATTATTTTTTTCATATTCATCACTCCGTCTTTTAGTCTTTCCCGCTTCCTGTTGTTCCATTCTTTTCTGTTGTGAAAAGATTAACATCCGTTTCGGAGGCTTGGTTCTATTTATTTGCATTTATGCTTACAATAGGAGTAAGTCATAAGGCTAAGGAGGGAGACTTCCATGCGCAAATGGATAGCGGCAGCGGGACTTGCCTATGTGCTGTACGGCCTTTTTTTCTATTGGTATTTCTTTATGACAGGAGACTCCGCCGTCCCGGAGGCCGTAAAGGGAACAAAAGCCGATCCGTCCTCGTTTATGGACCCGGGCCGCCTGGCAGCCGCTGAAAACTTTTCAAATGTAAAGGATTTTTTATTTTTCATCGGAGCGCCGTTAGATTGGTTTTTATTTTTTCTGCTGCTCATTACGGGGCTTGCCAAAAAAATAAAGCATTGGCTGGAAGCAGCGGTGCGCTTTCGGGTGCTGCAAATCGTAAGCTTCGTATTTGTGATTTCACTCATCGTTACGGCGGCTTCACTTCCGCTTGAGTGGATCGGATATCGGGTTTCGCTTGCGTATCATATTTCGACGCAGACAGCAGCAAGCTGGATAAGAGACCATGTCATTGATTTCTGGATCAGTTTTCCGCTGTTTGCCGTGTGTGTGCTTGTGTTTTACTGGCTGATCACAAAGCATACAAAAAAATGGTGGTTTTACGCTTGGTGTCTTACTGTGCCGTTTACCCTGTTTTTGTTTTTCCTGCAGCCGGTCGTGATTGATCCTTTATACAATGATTTCTATCCGCTGAAAGACAAGGAGCTGGAAAGCAAAATTTTGTCGCTTGCCGACAAGGCCGACATTCCGGCCAGCCATGTGTATGAAGTGAATATGTCGGAGAAAACGAATGCGCTGAATGCGTATGTGACGGGCATCGGTTCGAATAAGCGGATCGTTTTGTGGGATACGACGCTTAACAAACTGAAGGATCGGGAAATTTTGTTCATTATGGGGCATGAGATGGGGCACTATGTGATGAAGCACGTGTACATCGGACTGGCCGGGTATCTGCTGCTGTCATTAGCCGGGTTCTATATCATTGACAAGCTTTATAAGCGGCTGTCCAAATTCTTCGGCCGAATGCTTCATATAAAGGGGCCTGAAGATCTGGCCGCCCTCCCGCTGTTATTGCTGCTCATATCCGTTCTCAGTTTTGCTTCTGATCCGATTACGAATGCCGTCTCCCGGTATCAGGAAAACGCTGCCGACCGTTACGGCATCGAGCTGACCGGAAACCGGGAAGCGGCGATTGAGACGTTTCAGGACTTGGCCGATACGGGACTGAGCCGGGTCAACCCGCCGTTTCTCGTCAAAATTTTCAGAGGGAGCCACCCGTCGATCATGGAGCGGATTGAACATGCGGAGGAAGAAAAATAATAAAAAACCGGCGGGGCCATGCCCGACGCCGGTTTTTTATGTTTTACTGAGCTGCCGCCTGTACGTTGATCAGCCCTTTTCCGTAGTAGAAAGCATCACCAAGTTTTGTAGTGGTGTTTTCTAAACTGCTGCGGACTTGAGTGTTTGTCCAGTTCGGGTGCTTAGAAAGAATCAAAGCAGCCGCTCCGGCAACGTGCGGAGATGCCATTGACGTACCATTGTACGCGCCGTATTTGTTTCCAGGAAGCGTGCTTTGGATAGAGACGCCTGGTGCCATGACATCAAGCTCAGAACCTACGCTTGAGAAAGATGCTCTTTGGTTGCTGCTGTTAACAGCGCCTACCGCAATGACAGAAGGGTATTTACCAGGGTAGCCCACTGTGCTTGAGCCGCCGGAAGTGCCTTCGTTACCGGCTGCCGCAACCACTACGACGCCGGAAGCAACGGCTTTGTCAACTGCCGCTTTTAACGCTGCAGAACCAGAAGGTCCGCCGAGGCTCATGTTAATAACGTCCATATTGTTTGCGATCGCCCACTCAATTCCGTTAATGATCCAGCTGTACTGGCCGGAACCGTCAGCGCCGAGAACTTTTACCGCGTAAAGAGATGCGCTTGGCGCAACGCCTAATACACCGACTGAGTTATTAAGAGCCGCAACTGTACCGGCAACGTGAGTTCCGTGAGAGTTGTTGTCTTGGAAAGGATTTGTTTCAGAAGGAACCATGCTGGCTCCGCCTGCTACCTTTAAATCAGGATGAGAAGAATCGATACCGCTGTCGATAACCGCTACTTTAACATTTGATCCGGTGAAGCCTTGAGAGTGCAGAGCAGGGGCTTTAATCTGTGATACGCCGTAAGGCACGGACTGCGCGTACGCCTGTGCAACGTGATCTTCTTCAACGTAAGCGACGCTAGGGTCTTTTTTCAGCTCTTTTACAGCTTTTTCATTTAATGTAGCTGAAGCTGCGTCTACATATTTGAATTGCTTTTGCACTTTCCCGCCTTTTTCAGAAATGACATCTTTTTTCTTGGCGGCGCTCATCGTGCTCATTGTCTGCTTAAATCCGACAATATATTTCTTTTCCCCGTTTGATTTCCCTGCAGCCTGGGCAGAAGTCGTGCTGCCGAACGCCATCGTAAAGATTAACGCTAAAGCAAACAGCAAACTGATCCATACCTTTTTGCCTCTCACTCTTTATCCACTCCTTTTTTCATTTGCAGAATAACCAATAGACAGATTATTCTGTGGATTAATTGTATAGTATGGAATAATATTTTAGTAGACCCAATTTTTTTCAGTTTGTTTTATTTCTATTTAGGTATATCATCTCTCTTTCGTTTAATAGGAACCCGAAATATTTAAATTTTAATGGAAAAAACCGATGGAAGGACATGAGTATTTGTACACAGCCGCAATCGCTCTCTTGTTTACTGGGTCGAACGGTTTGATTCCATTTTTGGAAGCTGCGGCAAAAACAGGATAAATGTCACCTTTTGTTGAATGCAGAAGTCTGATGGAAACGAAAGCGGAATGAAATAAAGCGGCCGGCATGAATCAGTCTTTGGCTTTCTTGACGGAGAAAGCTGTGAAACCATTTTATGAAAATAATGATATTGAATATCATTGATACTTATATTGTCAATGATATAATTGCGGAAAAACGAAAGAGGGGGAACAGATGAAACCAATTTTCAGTATGCTGATGATCTTATCCGTTCTCTTCATAACGGCATGCTCAGAACAGGAACATGAAACCGCCGTCAGGCACGATCTGGGGACGGCGCATGTGGCTGCGCACCCGCAGCGCATCGCCGTATTGAATGAGGGCTTTATTGACACCCTCCATGATCTCGGCATAAAGCCGGCGGCCGCGGCGGATAACCGGAAAGAGCGAAACGACGGCAGGCCGTCCGTCGGGCCCCCGTCACATCCCGATTTGAAAAAGATCACTTCGTTAAAACCCGATCTCATCATTGCAGACTCAAGCCTGCACAGGGGGATATACCATGAGCTGACAAAGATCGCTCCGACAATCGTTTTGAAAAATGAAGCTGCGGATTATCAGGATGCGGTTGATGCTGCCCTTACCATTGAAAAGGCGGTCGGTAAAGAGGGCATCATAGAGAAACAATTGTCGGCTCAGGAAGAAAAGCTGAATGACATCAAAAGAAAGCTGGATGCAGAAGGCGGCACGATTTTATTAATTGACGCTGCAAATGGCAGCATTTCCGTAAAGGATGATCAGTTTTTTACGTCCCGGCTTTTGGCGCTCGCAGGGTTTACATATGCGGTCCAGACGGATTCCGGCGGGAAATCAGACTCTATCAAAATGACGCCCGGGCAGCTTTTGCATATCGATCCTGATTACATCGTACTATTGGACGGTGAGAAAGAACTCGAAAAAAATCACCTCTGGAAACAGCTGACTGCCGTAAAAAACGGCCACGTTTACCGCGCGGACAGGGCGGTATGGACGGAGCGCCGGAGCATTGACGGTGCGGACGCCATATTACATGATCTGCAGAAAAAAATGCTCGCCAAAAAGGCCCAAAACTGAATTCGGGCCTTTTTGTTATGATTCTGATAGGTGGCTGCTTACATTGTAATCTTTGACGCGCCACTTATTTTCAATTCGTTCGATATTGCTCAGGCACGCATTGACAAGCTTTGCGTTTTGTATGTCGGTATCACCGTCAGAAATGGCGGACAAGAGGGCGTGAATGGCTGCGCCGTGAGCGACGATCAGTACTTTTTGCTCAGGAAACCGCTCCTGAACTTTCACTAAACCGGCAAGCATTCTGTCTGTCAGCTCTTCTGCGGTCTCCATGTTCGGGTAGTTTTTATCCGGGTAGCGCTTCGACCGTTCCGGTAAAGACATTCCTTCCGCATCACCGTAGCTCCGTTCTCTGAAATCTTCCATGACGACAATGGGAAGATTCAAAAACCCGTTAATAATGTCAGCCGTTTTTCTGGCCCGTTTCATCGGGCTTGAGACGATGACATCCCATTCAGACCCCTTTAAGTACTCTCCTGTTTCTTTCGCCTGACGCTCTCCCGTCGCATTTAACGGAATATCCGATTTGCCTTGAAGCTTCTTTTGGGCATTCCAATCAGTCTCTCCATGTCTTACTAAACAAACGGCAGTCATAAAGTCTCCACTCCGATCATTTTTTATCGATATCATCTATTATACTGCCGTTACGTTAACACTTCAAAGAGAAGCGCCAGTCCGACTCCGCCTCCGCTGCCGATCGCTGCTGCTGCATAGCGGGCATCAGGGCGTCTTTTTGCTTCATAAAAAAGCCGGGTGACAAGCGCCGCCCCGGAAGCCCCGTACGGATGCCCGACGGCCAGAGCGCCGCCCCGGACATTTATTTTAGAATACGGCACTTGAAGCTGCTGTGAAAAAACGCATATTTTGACGGCAAACGCCTCGTTGATTTCGTATATATCAATATCATCCGGTGACAGGTCCCGTTCCTTCAAAAGCTTTTTGACGGCATAAACCGGAGCTGCTGACGGATAATGCGGATGGACCCCGCTTACCGCGCTTCCGATAAAACGCAATCCCGGCTTTAAACCGAGAGACCGCGCTTTTTGTTCTTCCATCACACAAACTGCCGCCGCCCCGTCAGAAATTCCGCAGCTGTTGGCGGCGGTGACAGAGCCTCCGGACTGAAAGATGGGTTTGGCGCGGGCGATGAGAGGCGCCATGTTCCGCTTTTTCAGCATGTTTTCGTCAGCGGCGAATCCGTGGCAGGGGAGAATTTCCCGGCGGTACAAGCCGTCTTCGTGCGCTTTGACGCTCCGTTCAAAGCTGAGAAGGGCATATTCGTCCTGCATCTTTCTCGTTACGCCGTAAGCCTGTGCCGTATACTCGGCCGCTATGCCCATATCAGGATCGCCGATGTGTTCAGGAGAAAAGCGCGCCCGGGATGAGAAAGGGGAACGGCTGCTGCTCTCCGCTCCTCCCGCGATGTATGTGCTCCCCGCGCCGGCTTTAACAAAGTGGCACGCGATTCTCACGGCGTCCAATCCGGAACCGCACTGCCTGTCGATGGCCGTACCGGACACGCTCAAAGGAAGCCCGGCGGCCAAGGCTGACAGCCGGGCGAGGTTCCCGCCGCGGCCCGTCGCGTTTCCGATCAGGACTTCATCAATGTCTTCGGGCATGTTCCGGCTCAAATGTCGGATCAGCGGAGCTGCCAAATCTTCGGGGAGACAGTCTTTTAACAGGCCGTTTTCCCGGGCGAAAATCGTCCGCTTCGCATCCGTAATTACAGCTTCCATTCCATCATGTCCTTTGCCTGCTTTTGTACGGCGGCCCGGGCGATCTTTCCTCCGGCTGTTTCCGGTATTTCTGAAAACAGCCATTTTTTCGGGATTTTATATGCCGCCAGCTGATCGCGGCACTGTTTCTTCAGTTCCTTTACATTTGCATGTCCGTCGATCACCGCAACGGCGATGCTGCCCCAATAATCATCAGGAATGCCGATGACGGCCGCTTTTCTGACGCCCGGACAGCGGTTGAGCACACGTTCTATCTCTTCCGGGAATACATTCAAGCCGCCTGATACGATCATCCCGTTTTCACGTCCTTCGATATAAAGATAGCCTTCACGATCGATATATCCCATGTCATCAACCGTCATCCAGCCGGAATCATCAGGTTTTGCGCCGTTGATGTATCCGGAAAATTTCATCGGGCTGTTCACGAAAATCTTCCCCGTTTCGCCCGGCATGCAGCGTTCTCCTCCGGGGCGGCGGATTTCGATTGTAACATTTTCAAACTGACGGCCCGCCGCGTCAGGCTTCCGGGCGCTGTCTTCAGGCGATAAGAACGCCACGAAACTCAGCTCAGACGTTCCGTAAAAATCGTACAGCCGCAAATGGGGATAGCGCTCTGACAGCGCTTGTTTTGATGAAGCGGGCCAGTCTGCACCGGAAGAAATCACCTTGAGCGGTGTATCGGGAAACGCCTCTAGTGAGAGCAGGGCGTCCGTCATTGTCGGAACGGTATATAGAACGTCAGCTTGTCTGAGCCGGTCTTTCATTCCGGCCGGATTGAATTTTCTTTGAAGGATGACGGTTCCGCCGATAAACAAAGTGCTGACGGCGCCGTATAAAAAGTGTGACGAGCGAAGCGTGCCCGGCACCAGCACTTTGTCATCAGGGGAAATGCCGAATTCACGTTTCGTACAAGAAAAGCTCTCCAGCCACGAACGGTGAGAGCGGGTGAAGGCTTTCGGCTTACCGGTCGATCCCGAAGTGAACCCGGTATAAAAGGGCAGGCCGGCGTTTTTGATCAAAGCGCCTTCCGTTTTTTCGGCCTCGATCAAAGGCCTGCATTCATCCCACAGGATGACAGGCGTTTTGACGCCGTCCAGTCTGCCGCTCAGCCGGCGGTCACAGATGACGAGGTCGGTTTTGCTGATGTTCAGCTGATCCGCGAGTTCCGCCGCTGCCGAGCGGGGATCTAACGGAACCGCCGTGCAGCCGGCATGCGCCGCCCCTGCGAAAAGTTGTAAAAAAGGGATGCCGTTCGGCAGTAATATTGCAATGTTTTCCGGCTTTCCTGAAAGGCTGCCAAGCCAGTTTGCGGTTTGGTTTACCAGCCTGTTCCAAGTTTGATAGGTGATCTGTTCTGTGTCTGTCTGAATCGCGATCTGTTCCGGCGCTTGTCCGGCTGTATCTGAATATGATGATGTAATCATGATGACTAAAATCAGCTTCCTTTCGTCGGCAAAAGCCGGCTAGCTTGAAGAGTTTTTCTGATTCTTACGGCTGCGAATGAGGCTGCGGCCGCTTTAAGCAGATCTCCGGGCACATAGATGAGGCTGAGCTTTACGGCAGTCAAGATATCAATGTGCATTATAAAAGCCTGAACGGGAATGCCGATGACATACAAAAACAGCACGCCGAACAAGAACTGTCTGATAAACAAATGGGGGACAGCAGCTGAGCGAAGGCCTTGGATGCTGAGGCTCAGCAGGAATGCCGCCAGCGGATATGCGATGAGATATCCGGCGCTCGGCCCGAAAAAAACCCCGAAGCCGCCTCTTCCGCCTGAAAGGAGAGGCGCTCCGCATGCCACAATCAGCAAAAAAAGCAATTGGCTTAAAAATGCCGCTTTCGGTTTCAGGATGCTTCCCGATAAGAGCACACCGATCGTCTGGAGCGTAATCGGAACCGGCGTAAAGGATAAGAAAAGCGGCGGAAGCAGCCCCAAAAGTCCCATAATGGCGGTAAACACGGCAATATGCATCATTTCTGTCAATTTCATTATGTATTCCTCCAGCTTATCAAAATATGTTTATACAATAAAGCGAGTCTTTATATATGTCAACTCTATTATATTTTGAGTTAACAATAAAAAGACCGGCCCTTTATGAAAAAGGCCGGTCGGTTTATCTTTATTCTTCTGTAAGGATAACAAGTGAATCAACGGATGATGCAACGTGGGAAACGGCGCGGCTGACTTCTTGAAGGCCGCCGAGAAAGGCCTGCAAATCAACGTCGATTTTGCCTGTCTGGTCTTTGCTCGTTTTCATGCTTTGGACGATGTCATCAAACAGACGGTTGATCTGCGTCATTTTTTCTTTCGTTTCGCTTACAAGTCCGTTTACATCTTTAATATGTTTGGACACGATGTTGATTTGTGTATTGGTATTGTTCACAAGCTCTGATACGGTGGAAACGGTTTTTTTCGTATCCTCTGAAAGCTTCCTAACCTCCGTCGCGACAACGGCGAACCCTTTGCCGTGCTCCCCGGCTCTTGCGGATTCTATTGAAGCGTTGAGTGACAGGAGATTCGTTTGCTCGGCGATCCCCGTCACGATGCCGAAGATTTTTTCGATCTGCTGGGCGATGTCATTCAGCTTGTCCATTTCTTCTTCAATCTGCAGAAGGCTGGCGTCGATTTTATTCATCTGCTGCTGCTGGCTTTCAAGCTCTTTTTTCCCGCCGATTGATTTTTCTTCGACATGTACGGAAGTGACGGTGCCGGCTTTTGACGCCTCGGAAATGCCCTCGGATTTATCGACCAGCTCCTGCACGGCTCTGCTCGTTTCTGAAAACAAATCAGCGAGTGATCCGGATGTTTCCTGGATTTTCTGATGAAGAAGGGCTTTCTTTTCCTCTTGTTCGTCACGCTGGCAGTTATATTCAGTCTGGAATGCTTCAAGGACGAGCTGCTGTTCAAGATTCAATATTTTCGTCGTCGCTTTGATCGCTTTTAAAAGCTCATGCAAATCCGGAATGGTTGCTTCATATATGTTCATCATCGACAGAAGCAGATCCTGAAACGCTCCCATATACCATTTCGGTTCAAGGCCGATCCGCAAGTGGATGGAAGCGATGCGCTGTCTTTTTTCAATGAATTCATCATCAATTGTGCCGGCGAACATCTCATGGATATGACGCCGTAATGTTTTTTTCAGGCGCTCGACCGTGCTGTGGTCGTTAATGATCGTCATTAATGATTTTTCGTGATCCAGGTTTCGGTAAAAGGAATCGACGATTGTTGAGATATGTTCTTTAATTAACGGCTGCAGCTCTTCAAGCACATGAAGTTCTTCGTTTCCGAGCCTGACCATTTTCAGCTGTTTTTGGACATCTGCATATTGATTTGAAAGCGCGATGCGTTTTTTTCCATCGGCTTCTGAAAAATAAGCTGTTTCTTTTTTGCGGTCTTTTTTAAATAACAATATAAGTTCCCCCAGATATTCTCTTTTTCTTTTTATCGGTTTGGAAGGAACTTGAATGAAGGAATCTGATAAAAATATTTTAATGCGGAAAAAAATAAAACCATTCGTACAGAATGGTTTAGTCAATCTTGGGTGAGACGTTTCAGCGGCTTGATGGCGGGACCTTCGGCAACCCCGCCGTCGGGTGTGAACCGGGACCCGTGACATGGACAGTCCCACGTCCGTTCGCCGTCATTCCATTCAACCTCACAGCCTAAATGGGTGCATGTCGTATCGACAAGATGCAGACAGCCTTTTTCATCTTTATAGGCGCCGGCCCGTTTGCCGTTTACCGTTACGATTTTTCCCTCCCCGGGCCCAAGACTCTCAGGCGAAGCGTCCGGCCTCTCAAGTTTGCCCGAGATAAGGTGTTTGGCCACGTCGGCATTATAGGAAATCAGTTTTTTCAGTCCGGGATCTGCGTGGAAGCGTGACGGAATAAACAGGCCGGAAAACGGGTTCTTTTTGTTTTGGATATGATCAGCCAAAAGCTTCGCGGCGAGCGCTGAGCTTGTCATGCCCCATTTTTTAAAACCGGTCGCCGCCAAAATATGTTCTTCATCGCCCGAGATGGAACCGATGAACGGAATTTTGTCAATGGTGACAAGGTCTTGTGCAGACCAATGATATGGGATGCTTTCAACTCCGATTGTGTCTTCCGCAAATTGTTTCAGCGCTTCGTAATGCCCGGACATTTCTTTTCCTTGGCCTGTTTTGTGGCTTTCACCGCCGACAAGCACCAGTTTTTCACCGTTCAAATCGGTGTATCGCAGCGATCTGGACGGCTTGTCTATGCTGAGATACATCCCATCCGGATACGCTTGTTTCGGTTTTACCGCGAGTACGTAGGATCTGCTGGCATACATTCTGGCGGCATAAAGCCCGCCTCCGTCATAAAAAGGAAAGTGGGAAGAGCAGACAATGTAGCTGCACTTGATGCCGTGTCTGTTTTTCGTGACCACTTCCGGCTGCGGTTCTTTTTTTATGTCGATCGCAGCCGTCTGTTCAAAAATCCGCGCCCCGTTTTTAACGATCTCTTTGACGAGCGCCGCACCATATAAAAGCGGATGGAATTGCGCCTGATTCTTCATCGCGAGGCCGAGCCTGCAATCAACGGGGACGGGAAGTTCTTTCACAAGCTCATGTTCAATACCGAGCTTGGTATAAGCTTCCTGCTCACTGTGGATTTTTTTGACGCCTGATTCTGTATTCGTGTAAAGATATGCGTCTTGTTCAATCAGTCTGCAGTCAATCGAAAGGTCCTTGATGATCTGCTTCATGTCTTCCATGGCGCGGAGATGGGCTTCGAAATACAGCCTTGCGCTGGTCAGGCCGATCTGCTGAATAAGATCGGCATAGATGAAATCATGCTGGGCGGTGATTTTTGCGGTCGTTCCCGCGGTCGTCCCGTTTAAAATCCGGTCTGCTTCGATGACAGCGACACGGAAACCTCTTTTCGTCAGTTCGTATGCCGTTGTCAGACCCGTAATTCCTCCGCCGATAACCGCAATGTCGCATTCCGTATCTTCAGTGAGGGCGGGAAAGGAAGGAATGTCAGCTGTTGCTTTCCAATAGGAAGCCGGTTCCTCGTTTGAAAAAGTAGTCAATTCAGATTTACCTCCTCTGTTGTATATTCTTAATTTTTCCAATAAGGCTCTGTTCATACATGAAATTCGTATAAGATGCTCAAATTACTCATAATATAGTAATTAATGTAAAGGAGTGATCAAAATGGCGAATCAGAAGAAGAAAACCTTGCCGCCGCAGCATCAAAACCGGCAGCCGGGCTTTGAATATGTAATGGACCCGCGCCCCGTTTTTGACAAACCGAAAGCAGCGAAAAAACTTGAAGGAAAAACAGCGATCATCACGGGCGGAGACAGCGGGATCGGCCGCGCCGTATCCGTTTTATTCGCGAAGGAAGGCGCTAATGTGGTCATCGTTTACTTTGATGAGCATCAGGATGCCGAAGAGACGAAGCAATATGTAGAAAAAGAGGGGGCGAAGTGTCTGCTGATCGCAGGGGATGTCGGCGACGAAGCCTTTTGCAACGATGTCATCCGCCAGGCGGGCCAAGCCTTTCCTTCCATTGACATCCTGGTTAACAACGCGGGTGAGCAGCACGTGCAGCCGGGGATTGAGAAAATCACGAGCCACCAGCTCATCAGAACGTTTCAGACGAATATTTTTTCAATGTTTTACTTAACGAAAGCCGCGCTCCCTCACCTGAAAAAAGGAAGTTCAATCATTAATACGGCCTCCATTACCGCCTATAAAGGCCACAAAACATTGATTGACTATTCAGCGACAAAAGGGGCGATCGTCACGTTTACAAGATCTCTTTCCCAATCTCTTGTCACTCAGGGCATCAGGGTAAACGCAGTGGCGCCGGGGCCGATCTGGACGCCGCTGATCCCGGCGAGCTTCTCGGCGAAGGAAGTGGAAGTCTTCGGCTCAGACGTGCCGATGCAGCGCCCGGGAGAGCCAGTTGAAGTGGCGCCGAGCTATTTGTACTTAGCAAGCGATGATTCTTCCTATGTCACGGGACAGACGATTCATGTGAACGGCGGCACCATCGTAAACGGATAATGTAAAAAAAGCCAATCCATATGGATTGGCTTATTCACTCTGTTTGAGAGCGGCATATTCTTTTGAAAGCGTGAGGAACGCTTCTTTATTTTTATCATCAAGCGCCTTATTAATCTGCATTGTCAGCATGGCGAGCCGGCGTTTATACAAGGATTCATCAAGCACCATTTGAATGTAAATATCGGCCATTGTCACATCGAATTCGTTTGCTTTTTCCGTGTTGCGGGACTTCATGAGCTCAGTGTACGACTTTTTCTCTTTCATAAAGAATCCCCCCAATGCCTTTTTTATAGTATATGGATAACGGCCGGAAAAATCAATTAATTTTTATAATCTTTAGACAACTAATACTTGGAAATATATCGACATATCCTGCAAATTGACGAAAAAACGAAAATGATCGTTGTATAAATGAGGTGAAATGAAAAAGAAAAATAATATTTAAATAGTAATTTAAGACTAAATTACAGCTTTAAAAGGTGATTTTTAGCTATATTCAAAAAAAACCTGTCGTTTTCCAATGACAGATGATAGATTATTAGTATAAATTTTCAAGAAAAGGATTGGAGGCTGCACATCATGTGCCAGAAAACACACGCACCCTTAGAAAGCTACGAAGTAAATCGTTCAACCATCGCTGTTTTGCCTGAGGAAATAGACGGTAAAATGGGGTCGAAGGTCATTGAAAAAGACTGCATTCTGTATGTCAGCATGAAGCCGATTCACATCATCGACAGAAGCTGCCGCTACTTTGGCTCCAGCTATGCCGGGAGAAAAGCGGGAACATATGAAGCGATTAAAATTTCTCACAAGCCGCCGATTATGGTGGACCCTTCAAATCACATCTTTTTATTCCCTACACTTTCTTCTGCAAGGCCTCAATGCGGCTGGATATCTCATGTGCACGTTAAAGATTTTCAACCGACGGCATTTGATGACACAGCGGTCACGTTCTCAAACGGCAAAACGATGGAACTGGAAGTATCCTATCATTCTTTTGAAAATCAGGTTTACAGAACCGCCTATCTCAGAACCACTTTTCAGGACAGGATGGGCAGTCATATCCCGAAGCGGCAGGAATTCATGCTGTATCCGAAAGAAGAGCGGACAAGAATGATCTACGACTTTATTTTGCGGGAGCTGGGGGAGAGATATTAGAGAAAGCTGTGATGTGAAGGGACGGGCCCTTTCCTTTTAGGAAGGGCTTTTTTCGATTTACATGCCCGGATAGAGTTGTATCGTGTCCGTCTGTTGGCTATGATGATGTAAAGAGTAATGATATTTCATTTTAGGAGAGATGGGCATGGATGTGTTTGCAAAATATATATCAGGAATCGATAACCCGGATCACCGTCTCAAAGCAGAGGAAATTTTGTCGTGGACGGCTGACCAATTTCCGAACTTAGAAGCACAGATCAAGTGGAACAAACCGACATTTACCGATCACGGCACCTATATCATTATGTTTGCCGCGGCAAAAAATCATTTGAGCATTTTACCTGAAAAAGAGACGATGGAGCATTTTGCCGATGACATCGCCCAAGCCGGGTACAGCGCTTCTTCACGCCTGTTCAGAATTCGGTGGACTGATCCGGTGCACTATGATCTGCTTAAGAAGATCATCGAATTTAACATCAAGGAAAAAGCTGAAAATCCGGGGTTTTGGCGCTAGCGGACGTGATGTTGAAGGAGGAAGACATGGACGTTTTCAAAGACTATTTATCAAGTATCGACAGCCCTGATCATCGTCTGCGAATGGAGGAAATCCTGTCGTGGACGGCTGAGCAATTCCCGGGTTTAACACCGCAGATCAAGTGGAACACGCCGATGTTTACCGATCACGGCACGTTTATTATCGGCTTTGCGGCAGCAAAGCATCATGTAAGTGTTTCTCCCGAAGAAGCTGGAATTGCGCATTTTGCCGACGACATTGCCCGTGCCGGCTACAGCGCTACTTCCCGTTTGTTCAGAATTCAATGGACTGAACCGGTGCATTATGAGCTGCTTGAAAGCATGATTCAATTCAATGTTCAGGATAAGGCGGACTGCTCAGCGTTTTGGCGGAAATAACGAAAGAAATGTTAAAAAAACAACCCTGAGGAGGGCTGTTTTTTATTAAACGTATTCCGAAAAATAAGGGATTTGCGTATCCGGCAGACCCTCACGAAACGCACGATGGCTGAAATCGTGCGTTCAACATTCTTTATTTGACGACAGACATGCTGACGCTGCTGCCTGACACTGTCAATTTGGCAAAATCCTGTGTATCAATCACAGGGGTGACTGCTTTATTGTCGATCGTGATGTTCGTAAAGGCTGTTGAGAAGTTTGATTTGATGTAAGGGCGCTGATCCTCTGATGTGACCGCGACGGTGGCGAGCGCTTTCCATTTTGAGACAGAGCCTACATTTGTTTGGGCGAGTTCTGAGATGATGCGGCCGGTGTATCCGTCATTATTCGTGCCCCAATATGTGGCGCGGGTGTTGCCGTTCAGATTTTTGTAAATGGTCAGCTGTACGGTGCTGCCGGGCCGGAAGCCTTTCGTATAAGTGAATTGGCTTTCTCCTTCCAGATACCGGACCTGGCCTTGTCCCTTTGAACCGACTTTCATGATCGGTTTCCATACATGATAGGTGTCACTGTACTGAAGCCCGATATCAGCCTCTGTGCCTCCGGTAAATCCTGAGTAAATATAGGCTGTCCCATTTGACACCTGAATCGAGCTTGGAAGCTGAATTTTCGTGACGAGAACTGAGCCCGTGCTGTTCAGATAGGCCCTTCCGCCGATTCCTTTACTGAGCTGGGACGCCGCTTCCGCCGTATTGGGACTGATCACCCCCGGAATATCCGCCGTACATGCGCCGAATAGAACGGCTGTAGTGAGAACACCCGCAACAAGCCCTTTTTTCATCATCATTTCTCCTCCTATCATCATAGTCAGATAGCGCTATCAATTCATATTATAAAAGGTTTTGGGAAAAATTCCATAAAAGATATACGGGCGGACATAAATTAAAACTATTTTCCTATTTATCTTGTAAATGGAGATTATTTGAACTATGATATGTTCAGCAATACAGCATGATTCAGGAAAGGGGATAGGATAGAAATGAAAAAGACGGCAGCTGTGCTTTTGTCTTTCGGCCTGGTGTTCGGTTGTTCATACGGAGCGGGGCAGACGGCAGAAGCGAAAACAAAGGTAAAAACGTATCAAAACTGCAAGGCGCTGAATAAGGTGTATAAGGGCGGCGTGGCCAAATCGTCGAAAGTGAAAAACAAGGGCGGCAGAACAAAGTACAAGCCGTATGTATCAAAAGCGCTTTATAATGCAAATAAAAGACTTGACCGGGATAAAGACTATATCGCATGTGAGAAATAAAAAAACAAGCCTCTTTAAAGAGGCTTGTTTTTTTAAATGGATTCGGCGGTGACGGCGGTTCCGTATCCGATTAATTCGGATGTGTTCTGTCCTGCGGTCAGTTCGAACCGCAGGCCGACGATGGCGTTCGCTCCGAGCTGCTCCGCCTCTCTGATCAGCCGCTCTTTCACCGCTTTTTTGGAGTCTTCCAGCATTTCGGTATAGCTTTTTAATTCGCCGCCGACGACAGATTTTAAGCCTGCAAGCAAGTCTTTTCCGATGTGACGGGACTGGACGATACTGCTTGTCACTAAGCCTTTTACTTCCGTAATCTGTTTTCCGGCGACGGTTTCGGTCGTTGTCATGATCATGCGGCTTTCCCCCTTCATGTGTCTTACCGCTATTTTATCATTAAGCCGCCTTTTCGGCTGCGCTGATTTGTTTTTTTCTGACTGCGGCGCTGACTGCAAACATGACGGCAATGTTCAGAACCAACGCGATGATGCCTGTATTCATATCCTTAACGATCTGCGGAAGAAACGGAAAGAGGGTTCCGACGGTTGATTCGGTCAGCGTAATGAAGGCCACCGTTCCGACCCCGGCCGTTATGCCGGCAAAAGCGCCGTGGCTTGTGATGAAACGCCGCTTCGGCAGGCTGAATAAGAGGGCGGGGAAAAGCTGGGTGACAAGGCTGTAGCCCATTAAAAGCAAGGTGACGATGGTATTTCCGCCTT
Source organism: Bacillus sp. EKM420B (assembly GCF_011065565.1). Taxonomy (NCBI): domain Bacteria; kingdom Bacillati; phylum Bacillota; class Bacilli; order Caryophanales; family Bacillaceae; genus Bacillus; species Bacillus sp. EKM420B. The sequence continues at coordinate 167,634 of NZ_JAAMNX010000001.1, forward strand.
TCAGCGTAAAATATACGGAAATCAGCGCGATAACGGGTACGGCGTATTTTGCGAGCCGCGAGACTTTTTCGTCAGTCGTGCCGGGCAGAATGGCTTTGTACACATTTTTGGCGAACAGCGTGCTTGAGGCCATTAATATCATTGAACCGGGTACAAGCGCCGTCAGAATGCCCGCCGATCCGATCAGCCCGACAAACCAGGGATCAAAGGTTTTCACAGACAGCTTTAATAACGCGAGATCCGTGTCCGCCCCTTTTAAACCGGGCACCTGCAGAATCGCCGCAAATCCGGTAAAGATGACAAACAGCAGGACGAGCTGATAAAGAGGCATGATAATCGCATTTTTCCGAAACACCCGCGGATGCTCCGCCGAATAGGAAGCGGCAAAGGTATGAGGCCACATATAAAAGCCGAGGGCGGTCAGCAAAACCGTTGAGCTGAACCAGGAAACGCTCTGTCCGGTTTCCGGCAGCGTGAGAAAACCGGGTTTTGCGGCGTCAATTTGTTTGAACATCTCCGTAAACCCGCCGTAATAATGAATGGGCAGATAAATACCTAAATACAGGACGATGCCTAAAATCATGATATCTTTGACGACGGATATCCACGCTGAACCATGGATTCCTGAAATCATCACATAAATTGTGATGGAGACAGCGCCGATCCAGACAGCGGCGGAGGGCGGAATCTGTCCGTATGACGTTGCTGAAACAATTAATCCGAGCCCTTTCAGCTGCAGGACGAGATAGGGGATGAGGGATGCGATGCCGACGAGCGATACGAGAATGCCGAGGAGCGGGCTGTTGTATTTTGAAATAAAAAAATCTGATTGCGACATCAGTTTGTGTTGTTTGGCGTAAGTCCACACGGCTGGCAGAAGCCAATATGACAAAATGTAGGCAAGGCAGCCGTACGCGATAATATAAAAGGCCGGGCCTCCTTTTCCGTAAGCCCATCCGCTTCCGCCGAGGAATGTGAAGGTCGTGTATATTTCTCCCGCCATTAATAAAAAGACAAACATCGTGCCGAAGCCGCGTCCGCCCACCGTCCATTGTTCAAGGTCCATATGTTTTCCTTTTCGGGCCCGGATTCCGAGATATACACAAAACAGGAGCACGGCGGCCATTACGGGAAATGCTGCATTCATTCCGCCTCACCCGCCTTGTTTTCTTTGTCCAATTTGTAAACGGCGGCCATCAGAACGGAAGTCAGCACCGCCCAGATGACGACATACGCGAGAATGAAAGGCATTCCGAATACATAAGGCGTCACCCGGTTGGCAAATGGAATGCCGGCGAGAATTCCGAAAAAGGGCAGGGCGGCGAGAACATGAATCAGTTTCATAACATTCCTCCTTTTCATTGAAAACAGCGTGTTCCGATTATAAAAAAAATCATGTCAAATGTATAGTGTGAATAGTCTGAATTTTATTTTTTAAAAAGGAAAAGCAGTCCCGGCTGCTTTTTAAATGGTCGCAAGAGACAGGTAATATTCCAATAAGGCGGTTACCTGTTCCCGTATTCTCGGGTTGAAATAACGGTGTTTTTCTTCATAGCCGTTAATGGTGCATATATAAAGCGTAAATGCTTCGTCTCTTTCCGCTTCGTATATTTTAATTTTACGCTTTCTTAACTCTTTTCGAACATCACTCAAATCCTTTTGTGCTAATTTTAAAGAGCAGCTGATAAGCTGTTTATAGGGTTGTTTTAATTTGAACGGGCACGAATCAAGCGCTTCGAGGTCCCGGTTCAGGATGGCGGCCGCCATGGGCAGAAACAGCCCTTTTTCGATGAGATCGCGGGTGCCGCTCCGAATGTCAGGCATAAATACTCCTTCTTTCTTAAAAAAAGAGAACGTTTGTTCTTATTTTATACTCGCTTACACGATATTTCAAGACGGAAAATCTCGTAAACATTTTCGTTTTTTGGAGATAATGTGTAGAATAAGGATAGACAAACTCGTTAAGGAGTATAAACGTTGGAGCAATTTTTATCATATTTGACTGAGGAACAGCTGACGGAATGGTTCCAAAGCTATAGAGCTTTCGGCCCGGCGGCTGCGGCTGTATTGCCTTTTATTGAAGCGTTTCTTCCGTTTTTGCCGCTCGTTGTATTTGTGGTGGCGAATACGAATGCATTTGGTTTGTGGGAAGGTTTTTTTCTGTCATGGCTCGGGTCTGCGTCAGGATCGATGCTGATGTTTTATGCCGTCCGCCGTTTCGGACAGAAGAGAGCTTTCGGTTTCATCCGCAGGCATCAGACCATAAGGCGGATGATGCTCTGGGTTGAGCGGCACGGTTTCGGTCCGCTGTTTATTTTACTTTGCTTCCCCTTTACGCCGTCCGCTGCGGTTCATATCGTTGCCGGTCTGTCACGGGTGGGGGCGCTGCAGTTTATATCAGCAGCCGCGATGGGGAAAATGGTTATGATCTTTATGATCAGTTTTATCGGGTATGATCTTCACGCACTCATGACACAGCCTTTCAGGATGGCGGGCGCCATAATGGTGATCGCGGTGCTGTGGTATGCCGGAAAGCATATCGAACGGCGTTTACAGACGAGAATCAGTCAGCATGAGAAAGACGGAGGGAGACAGGAATCTTGAAAAAACGATTTTGGTTTATAGCCGGCGTGCTTATCGTTGTTTTGGCCATACAATTAAAGAATGCCATTTTTATTGATTATAAAGTCGAAGGAATCAGTATGAATCCGACCTTTAAACAAGGAAATGAGCTGATGGTCAACAAGTTTTCCCATCGTTACAAAACGATCCGCCGTTTCGATATTGTTCTGTTTAAAGGCCCGCACCGCAAAGTGCTGATCAAACGTGTCATCGGGCTCCCCGGCGAGTCAATCGCATACAGGGAGGATCAGCTGTATGTGAATGGAAAACGGGTGGCGGAACCATTTTTAAAACCGTTAAAGTCATCATTGTCCGCCGGTAGCCATGTGACCGGTGATTATACGCTGAAGGAAACGACCGGGCGCAAAAGCATACCGAAGGGACAATACTTTGTTATTGGCGACAACCGCATATACAGCCTCGACAGCCGTCATTTCGGTCCGATTAAGGATAAAGACATTGTCGGAGTCATCAGTGAATCAGACGCCAAGTGAACGGCGTCTTTTTTTCGGAAATGATTGTCAAAAAGCGGAGGAAAGACTATAATGAAAATTGTTACGCACGAAACAAAAAAGGGGGCGTTTATTTTTTAGTGGTTTTGTTACGTGTGTAACAAAAAAAGGAAAGAGGGCTGATGAGATGAAAACACAGGTTGCCATTATCGGGGGAGGTCCGGTCGGGCTTATGCTTGCATCAGAACTGGCGCTGGCCGGAGTGAAAACGACTGTCATTGAACGATTGAAGAAGACGGTGCCATATTCCAAAGCGCTTATCATGCATCCGCGCACACTTGAGCTTTTTGCCATGAGAGGCATATTGGAACGCTTTGCGGATCAAGGGACGAAGGTGTCTTCCGGCCATTTTTCCATGCTGGATACACGGCTGGATTTTTCTCGGCTGGATACGAAGCAGAATTATTCGTTAATGCTTCCTCAGGCAGAAACGGAGCGGATGTTGGAGGAGTATGCATCAAGTCTCGGCGCAAATATCATCCGCGGGGCGGAAGCGGTGGCTGTCACCCAGACGGATGACGGAGTGGAGACGGTGTTCCGGGACGAAAGCGGAATCCGCACTCTTCACAGCTTATATGCCGCGGGTACAGACGGAGCGGGGAGCATTGTCCGGAAACAGGCGGGCATCGCTTTTTCGGGCACAGATGCCGACTTAACAGGAACCCTTTGTGATGCCGCTTTGAAACATCCGCCCGAATCTTCCTTTTTTTCAACGTGCCGCCTGGAGGGATCGGTTGTGATTATCCCTCTTACGGACGGACTTTTCCGCGTCCTCATCGTTTCTCCGCACGTCCTGCAAAAGCGGAAGGAAGAGCCGGTCACCGAAAATGAGCTGAAAGAAGACCTGCGGCGGATATGCGGCACTGATTTCGGATTGAGTGATCCGGTATGGATGTCGCGGTTCGGCAATGCCGAGCGTCAGGCTGAGCAGTACCGCTCCGGCCGGGTTTTTGTGGCCGGGGATGCGGCGCACATTCATTTTCCCGCAGGCGGCCAAGGCCTGAATACGGGGCTTCAGGATGCCGTCAATCTCGGCTGGAAGCTGGCGGCGCAAATGAAAGGAAAAGCGGCGCCTCATCTTCTGGACAGCTATCATCAGGAAAGGCACAGCACAGGAAAAGAAGTGCTGCACAATATCAAAACGCAGATCAAGCTCATGGATTTTACCGAGTCGGGGATGGCATTAAGAGAAACGATGACCGCTTTGCTGGATTTTCAGGAGTCCAACTGTTTATTGGCGGGAAAAGTATCCGCGCTTGATCTGCATTATGAACCGGATGCGGAGCTGCCGCCGCATACGCTGAACGGAAAACGCCTGCCGGATATCGAACTGACCCTTCATGACGGGCGGCCGGCCCGGCTGTATGATTTTCTCCGCAAGGGCGGCTTTGTGCTTCTGTCATTAAGAGGGAGCATTCCCGCCGGTATTGATACGGACAGCGTGGCAGCAGTCAGGGCGGAGCTTGCTGAAACACGTGCCGATTGGAACGACGTCCACACCGTTTTAATCCGGCCGGACGGCCATGCGGCATGGGCAGCCGGCGGCTCGGGACGTAAAGCGGAAGAAGCCGTTCTGGCCGGTTTGGAGAGATGGGGATTATTCATCTGATAACCTTTTTATGCACCTGTGTGATTGTTTCTTGTGTAACAAAACGTTATAGTAAAAGAAACAATCAATTCGGAGGGGTGACTCAGCAGTTGGACAGAAGACAGCCAGACCATGCAAAACACATGATTCTTGAAGGGCTGACAGATATTTTTCACGAGCAGGAGAGGTGCCAGGAGGATATCAGGGCGTCGTTGGCCGGACGGATGGATGAACTCCGTGAAGGAAACGGGAAAAAATTACAATTGACCTTGACGGAAATTCACATTTTGTCGTGTATCGGAGATCATGAACCGATCAATGTCACGTCAATAGCGGAAAAAATGAAGACGACAAAGCCGACCGTGTCGAGAAGCTGCGCGAAGTTTTTGGAAGCCGGCTTTCTGCGCAGAACCCGGCTGAGCGACAATAAAAAAGAAGTCTATTTCCGGCTGACTCCTGCCGGGAAAGAGCTGCATTCCCTTCATCATGAATATCATGAATTGATAAAACAGCGGCTCTTGGCGTTTTTAGACCGCTATACAGATGAAGAACTGTTATTTGCTGAACGGCTGTTCCGTGATCTTTCAGCAAACTGGCGGTCTGTAAATGGCGGCGGTGAGCTGTTCAAATAAAAAACACGCATATGGATGCGTGTTTTTTTATTCGGATCATGTTCCTCTTTCTGCCCGGCCTCTTTCGCCGTGTGCCCGTTTCAGCTGAGAAAGGTGGTGCAGCAGCCGATAGAAGGGCGGAAGCATGGCGATGACGAGAACGATCCGGATGACCTGAACCGCGACGACGAAAGTCGAGTCTTCGTGCAGGGTGATCGAAGTCGCCGCCATCTCGGCGATCCCGCCGGGAGAAAAGGCGAGAACAGATGTAATCATGGAGATGCCCGTTAATTTAGAAACCGCAACCGCGCTCAGAATCATGGCGGCGATTAATCCGACGGAAGAAATAAACCCGACGGTCAGCACTCTCGTCACGCCGGTGAACATGCTTTTGTACATTTTTGATCCGATTGTGGCGCCGAGAAAAATTTGTGACAGCTGGTTCGCTTCCGGCGGCCACCAGGCCAGCATGTCTTTGCCCGCCAAGGCGGACACGCCGATTTCCGCAGCAGCAACGCCGATCATGCTGCCGAGCAGCCAAGGGGCGGGGAATTTCAGCCGTTTTGCGCCTTTGCTTGCAAGCCAGGCAGCCAAAATAAATCCGGCCGTTAACAAGACGGGAATAAGGCCCGGATGTGAAGCTCCTGCTGAAACGGCTCCGGCTGATGTCTGAGCCGCACCGTTTTGTTTGGTAAATAAGAAAATGACGAGAAACGGTATTGTCATGACGACCAAAAGGACGCGCGTCAGCTGAATAAGGCTTACAATCGCGGTGTTTGCGCCGACTTCCTGGGCGATACCCGGCATGGCGGATAAACCGCCCGGCGCCGTGCCTACAAAGCTTGTCATCATGTCCGTCCGGCTGAACCGAAAGAGCACATATCCGGAAACAAGCGCCATCACGATAGAGAAAATCAGCATGAAGCCTACCGGAAGCCAATGCTCCCGTAAAACCGACAGAACGGACAGGTTCAGTTTCTGGCCGAGTTCGATGCCGAGGATCATTTGTCCCGCTGCAAGCCATCTGCGGTGAATCCCTCTTCTGTCAGGCGCCATGAACAGCCAGCGGGGCCTCGTCATGGATAGGATGCAGCCGGCGGCCAGCGTTCCGAGCATCCAGGCGATCGACATCCCTGTAAGCGAAAGAAGAAACCCCCCTGCCGCACTGATGAGAATAAACCAGATATCTGTAAGGAGATGTTTGTCTTTCTTCAATGAAAACCCTTCTTCCTGAAACATTCATATTAAATTGTTAAGCTCGTTAACCTTACTATTACTATAGTATAGATTTTGAGATAAATAAATAATGAATTATTTCTCATAATCCATTCATTTTTCTTATCGAAAACACAAAAAAAGCTCCGGAGATGGGTGAGTGCACCCTACTCCGAAACCTCGCCCGCTTTTCCTTTCCACACAAGCGTCAATCCCAGACCGAGAAATAAAACCACACCTGCGAACAGAAACGGGAAGTGAATATTCATATCAAATAAAATACCGCCCAGAGCCGGGCCGAAAATGGTGCCCAAACTCGTGTATGTTGAGTTCATACCGGCAACAAACCCCTGCTGATTTCCTGCGATTTTCGATAGATAAGTAGTCAGTGCCGGGCGCAGTAAATCAAACGCAAGGAAAATGATGCAGGTGACAGCGAGCACGGGCAAAAACCCTGACATCACCGTAGAAACGAAAGCCAGCACAGCGCCGATGATCAGACAAAGCTGAATGACTTTTTTCTCCCCGAGGGAGTTGACAAGTCTGCCGAACGCGAGCACTTGAATGAGGACCGCCACAATGGAGCTGAACGTAATAATAATGGCGATATCCTTTGGCGTGAAGCCGAATTTATGGTTTGTAAATAAGCTGAATACCGTTTCGTACGCCGACAGCCCGAATGCCAAAACAAAAACGATGATAAAGGCGATCAAGTAGCTTGGATGAATCGACTTTTTCAAATCTTTTAAGAAGGTTGATTCTTTGGCGCTTTCCATCTGCTTTGCGCGTTCTTCTTTAGTTAACGGCTCTTTCAGCATAAAGACAGAGGAAATCACTGCGATAAATGCAATTCCCGCCGCAAAGAAAAACGGCATACGAACGCCGTGATCGGCAATAAATCCTCCTATGCCGGGCCCGATGATAAACCCTGTGCTGATGGCGGCAGATACATAGCCCATCGCCTTCGATCTTTCCTGCACCGTCGTAATATCTGCGACATACGCTGTAACGGCGGGCATGATAAAAGCGGCACTGATGCCCCCCAGCACCCTTGCGAAATATAAAATGGAGACATGTGTGCCCAATCCGAAGGTCAGCTCGGATAATGCGAACAAAAACAGTCCGGCGAGAATCATGATTTTTCTCCCGAAACGGTCAACCCATCTCCCCGCAATGGGAGATGCAATTAATTGCGCGACGGCGAAGGCAGCGACAAGGTATCCCATTGTGCTGCCCGTCAAGTGCATCACATTCATAAACAGCGGCATAACGGGAATGATCAATCCGATGCCTAAAAACGCAATAAATATGTTGCTTAATAAGATGATGAGTACAGCCTTTTGTTCTCTGATCGGTTTTTGCATGTTGTTTCTCCTTTGTCAGCTGTCATTCAGTTTATCAGCGTTGATCGACCCGTGAATAAACACGGAGATGGCTTCTTTTTGCAATTCGATTCTTTGCTGAATGGTATCGTTTTTATATAACACATCTAAACCGTAGAAGACGGATAGCAGGATTTTTACTTTTGATTCGACATGATGAATGGACCAGCTTCCGTCTTGATTTCCTTCTTCTAAGATCTCTCTCATCACATCGTCATATTCAATATCAATTTTGTTGAGCCGCTTTACGACCTCTTCTGACGTAAACGCACTCGCATAAAACTCTTCACTTGCTCTCATAAGCGGGTAATTGATGCTCATCCGGCTGAGCAGCTCCGCAAAGCCCGTCAGCTTTTCGGCAGCATCTTTCAGATCGGCTTCCATTTCCCTCCACGTCTCGATCATCACGCGGTGATCCTCTTCCATGATATGAAGAAACAGAAACTCTTTTCCTTTAAAATGGTGATAAAGATTGCCTTTGCTGATCTCGGCCGCCTCTAAAATATCCCGAATCGATGTTTCTGAATATCCTTTTTTTGCAAATAAGTCACGCGAAGCGGATACGAGCCTGTTCTTCGTCTTTTCGCTCTTTCCGGCACCGCCTTTTGTATTTGTCACTTCACACAGATCCTTTCCGCCTCGTTCATATCGTTGTCCCGGCAAAGCGGGGCTCGGTTCGTTTAAAACCGACCAGTTGGTTTATTTTATTATAAAGGGTTTTTGCTGACTATACAATGAAGAAGTTATCCATTGTTTAGTGGAAGTATAAAAACGGCTCGAAAAATAAACCCCATTCTCTCCTGTTGAAAGAACGGGGTTTGTCAGCCGTCTGAAGACTCCCGGCGGGGGAGCGTGATCTGCCTGAATCGTTATTTTCCGGTATTTACCTCGGTGTAGCTTGTGTTCGGCGCGTTTGATACCGTTCCCCCTGTATGGTGGAAAGGAGAGTGGGCAGAGTGGGCCATATCGTATAAAAACCAGACGGCATGACGCTGCTCGTCAAATGCCGTGCGGGCAAATAACCGTTTCGCTTCCGGATGCACCGCTCTATCGGATGCCTGCAAATAAAAATCATTCGTTTTCTGCTCATCATAAAACGCCGCCCTCAGTCCTTCTCTGTATGTGTGCGGACAATGCTCCGTCTGTTTCGGCGTCAACTGTTTTCCGGTAATTGACGTATACAGTGAAGAGAAAGCGTGCATGTGGCGCACTTCTTCCTCTCTGATATGTTCGATTCGTCTTCTGATTTCTGCGGTCGGCGCTTTTTCGGCTAATATTGAGTAGCAAATCACAGCGCTGTATTCACCGTTTATGGATTTTACCAGATCCTTTATAAGCACAGAATCGTCACTGCAGATGGCTGTATAATGAAAAAAATTCTCGTGCATTGGACTCACCCCCGGATGTTTATAGGGTATTATACGGCGGCAGCCCGTGACATGTGCGGATGTCATTTTTATTCTTGATCCAGCGGCGATGTAATATGGTCGTCGTATGTGTCGACAAAAAGCCGGCCGTTGCTTCCGCGCACAGCGTATACAACGTCTTCCGGTTTGAGGTTTCTCTTGTCCAATTCTTCTCTCAGCCATTTTTCCGATACGTGGTTTTCTTCCAGATTTTTCATCACCAGCCGGCCGTCCATAATCAGCTCAACGGCAAAGTTCTTTTCATGTCCGGCAAAGATGCCGAGATCCTGTCTTGTAACGGGCGCAAATTCCGGTTTGACCTCCACTGACATGCTGCCGTTTGTTTCAATGATGGCAGTCTGAACCTGAGAAATGTCAAATACATCATTTTCACGAAGCTGCTGGTTCAAGTAGTCGAGGGTATAGCGCATCGTTTTCATATTATGCTCAAGTATTTTTCCGTTTTGAATGATAATGGTCGGTTTGCCCGCAAAGAAACCCCTGGCGGTTCTGTTTTTCATAGAAAGATATGCGACGAGATAAATAATGACTACGAAAATCGTGTAAGCACTGACAGTAAAATGAATCGGCAGTTTTGTATTAAACGACAGATTGGCTGTGATGGCGCCGAGCGAGATGGCCGCAATGAAATCAAAAAGCGTCATCTGTGAAATGGTTTGTTTTCCGAGTATCCGGGCGCCGATAAACAAAATGCTGAACGACAGAATCGTTCGCACAATCACTTCGGGATATTCTGACATCATATTTAATCCTTTTTTTCTTTAATTTGGTCAAAAACGATATTTTTTAAAACAGTCATCCCGTTTTTACCAGCAGATGAGATTGGTCATTTTCGTCAACTTTCGATAAAATGTAGAAAGATAAAAAGAGAGGGGTCTTCTAATTTGGGTGTTGAGTTTTTAGTAGGCAGATCGGGGAGTGGGAAAACGAGGCTGATTATCGACAGCATTCAAGATGAACTGCGCCGGGAGCCGTTCGGGAAACCGATCATTTTTCTAGTCCCGGATCAAATGACGTTTTTAATGGAATATGAGCTTGCTAAAACGCCGGATATCGGCGGCATGATACGCGCTCAAGTTTTCAGTTTTTCGCGTTTGGCGTGGCGCGTGCTTCAGCATACCGGTGGCATGAACCGCCCGTTTGTGACGACGACGGGTGTGCAGATGCTTTTAAGGAAACTGATTGAAGAACATAAGCACGATTTTAAAGTGTATCAAAAAGCGAGTGACAAGGCCGGATTCACTGAGCAGGTGGAACGGATGCTGACAGAGTTTAAGCGGTACTGTATTGAGCCTGAAGACGTCCGCCGTATGGCGGAAAGCGGAACGGCGTCAGAATATCGCGGAGAGCGGATGCTGTCTGAAAAACTTCATGATTTAGGGATTTTATATCAGCAGATGGAAAGAAGCCTCGCCGGACACTATTTGCATTCGGAGGACTATTTAACGTTGCTCGCTCAGCAGATTCCTTTGGCGGACGTTGTAAAAGGCGCCCGTGTTTACGTCGACGGATTCTATCAATTTACGCCGCAGGAATTAAGGGTGCTGGAGCAGCTGATCATGCATGCTGAACATGTCACATTCTCGCTGACGGCGGACAGCCCTTCGGCGGAACAGGAACCGGATGAGCTCGATCTGTTCAGAATGACGGGAAGCACATACTATAAGCTTTATCAGACGGCAAAGGAATTGAATGCCGATATTTCCTGCAAGGAACTGCATGGCACGAAGCGGCATCGGCATGTGCCGGAGCTTGCCTGTATAGAGTCGCAGTACGATGTGCGTCCCGCCGCGGCATATACCGGCGGACAGGAAGCTTTTACCGTCATGCAGGCGCAAAACAGAAGAGCTGAGCTCGAAGGTATTGCCCGGGAAATTCAATCGCTTGTCCGGGACGGAGGATACCGGTACAAAGATATGGCGATTCTCATCCGTCAGCCGGAAGATTATAAAGATTTGCTGAAGGAAGTGTTCGCCGATTACGGGCTTCCTTATTTTATTGACGGAAAAGCTTCTATGCAGCATCACCCGCTTATTGAATTCATCCGTTCAAGCCTGGATGTCGTGAAGGGGAACTGGAGATATGAAGCGGTGTTCCGCTGTGCGAAAACCGAACTGTTATTCCCGCTTGATCAGCCGGAGCAGAACATAAGAGAGCAGGTTGATCAGCTTGAAAATTACTGTATCGCCTACGGCATTAAAGGGGAGCGCTGGACGAACGGCGAGCGGTTTGTATACAGGCGCTTCGTATCGCTCGATGAGGATTTCGCGCAGACGGATCAGGAAATCGAGATGGAACACATGCTGAATGAGACGAGAGAGTGGATAGCTGCACCCCTTATCCGGCTGCAGAACCGGATGAAAAAAGCGAAAACGGTTCAAAGCATGGCGGAGGCTCTTTATCTCTTTTTGGAAGATACCGATGTTCCCCTGAAGCTGGACCGTAAAAGGCAGCGGGCCGAAGAGGCCGGAAACATGATCGAAGCGCAGCAGCACGGCCAGGCGTGGGATGCCGTTATCCAGCTTCTCGAGGAGTTTGCCGGCATGATGGGTGAAGATGAAATATCTTTGGCGCTGTTCCAGCAAATGCTTGAAACGGGAACGGAATCGCTTCATTTTTCTTTAATTCCTCCTGCGCTTGACCAAGTATTTGTAGGGAATATGGATCTCTCAAGAATGTACGGCACGTCCTGCACATTCGTCATCGGGGCCAATGACGGCGTTCTTCCGGCGCGCCCGGATGAAAACGGCGTGCTGTCTGATGATGACCGGGAGTGGCTGAAAGCGGTCGGAGTGGAGCTGTCTTCCGCGGGGCGTGAGCGGCTGCTTGATGAGCATTTTCTCATCTATATGGCGCTGTCGAGTCCGTCTGACCGTCTTTATGTGTCATACCCGATTGCCGATGCGGAAGGAAAAACGCTCCTGCCGTCAATCGTTGTAAACAGGCTTGGCGAGCTGTTTCCCGATCATCAGGAAAAGCTGTCAGCGGCTGATCCTGAGCAGGTAAGCGAAGAAGAGCAGCTTCAGTATCTCGTCAATAAACAGGTGGCTCAGACGTATACGGCAAGTCAGCTCAGGCTGTGGACAAGAGAGTACGAGATCAGTGACGTATGGTGGAGCGCATACAATGTGCTGATGAAAGAGTCTGATCACCGGCGTGCGAAAAAGCTGTTTTCAAGCCTGTTTTTCCGCAATGAGGCGAAGCGTCTTGAACGGCCTGTTTCGCGCCAGCTTTACGGCGAGCATATTAAAGGAAGCGTCTCCCGGATGGAGGCGTTTAATGCCTGCCAGTTTTCCCATTTTGCATCTCACGGGCTGCAATTAAAAGAGCGGCAGTTTTTCAAGCTGGAAGCGCCGGATATCGGCCAGCTGTTTCACTCCAGTCTGAAGCTGATTTCAGACCGGCTTCGTGAGCAGAAGCTGGAATGGCGCGATCTGACGAAAGATCAGTGCCGGAATTTCTCCTATGAAGCGGTGGAACGGCTTGCGCCAAAGCTGCAAAAAGAGATTCTGCTCAGCTCAAACAGACACTTTTATGTGAAGGAAAAACTGCAGAAGATCGTCACGCGTGTTTCTGGCATATTAAGCGAGCATGCGAAGGCGAGCGGTTTCGTCCCGGTCGGTCTTGAACTCGGTTTCGGCGGAAGCGGACCGCTGCCCCCGCTCACTTTCACGCTGAAAAACGGCTGTACGATGGAACTCGTCGGACGGATCGACCGCGTGGATAAAGCGGAAAGTTCAAAAGGCCTGCTGCTGAGAATCGTTGATTATAAATCAAGCGACAGGGGGCTTGATCTGGCTGAGGTGTATTACGGGCTCGCTCTGCAAATGCTCACATATCTTGACTTATCGATTACACATTCCGCGGATTGGCTCGGCATGAAAGCGACCCCGGCAGGCGTTTTGTATTTCCATATCCATGATCCGATGATTCAGGCCAGTCTGCCGATGGGGCTTGATGAAATCGAGCAGGAAATTTTTAAGAAATTTAAAATGAAAGGTCTTCTCCTCGGTGACCGGGAGGCGATCAGCCTGATGGACACGACTTTGGAGGAAGGGCGTTCAAATATCGTCAATGCCGGTTTGAAAAAGGACGGGTCTTTAAGATCCGACTCAGCCGCGGTCAGCGAACAGGACTTTCATCTGCTGACAGACCATGTGCGGCGGACATTTGAACAGGCGGGCGAAGCGATAACGGACGGGCTTGTGTCCATTACCCCGTATAAGCTGAAAGATAAGACGCCTTGTACGTACTGTGCGTTTAAATCGGTGTGCCAGTTTGATGAGTCGCTTAAGGAAAATGAATACCGCAGCCTGAAAGCGGAAAAAGACGGCACCATACTGGATTGGCTGAAAAAGGAGGCGGATGATGATGCAAATTCCTAAACCGAAAGACAGCATATGGACGGATGACCAATGGAGCGCAATCGTTTCTTCCGGCCGCGATATTCTTGTCGCTGCCGCAGCCGGATCAGGTAAAACGGCCGTGCTCGTGGAACGGATGATCAGAAAGATAACCGCGGAGGAAGATCCGGTTGATGTTGACAGGCTCCTTGTGGTGACCTTTACAAACGCCTCAGCAGCGGAGATGAAGCATCGGATCGCGGAAGCATTAGAAAAAGAGCTCGCCAAAAATCCGGGATCTCTGCATATCAGACGGCAGCTCTCTCTATTAAATCGGGCGAGCATTTCGACGCTTCACTCTTTCTGCCTGCAAGTGCTTAAAAAATATTATTATATGATTGATCTTGACCCCGGTTTTCGCATGGCTGACCAGACGGAAGGCGAATTGCTCGGAGACGAAGTGCTTGATGAGCTGTTTGAAGATGAATACGCAAAAGGGAATCAGGCGTTTTTTGAGCTTGCGGACAGATATACGACAGACAGGCATGATCTGGATCTTCAAGACCTTGTCAAACGGGTGTACGAGTATTCCCGGTCGCATCCTGACCCGGAAGCGTGGCTGCAAAGCTTTGTCCGCCTGTATGACGTGACGGAAGAAAGCAAAATGGAAGAGCTTCCGTTTTACCAATATGTGAGAGAAGATGCTGAAATGGCGCTCTACGGGGCGAAACAAAAGCTTGAGAAGGCGCTTGAACTGACAAAAGCGCCCGGCGGGCCGGCCCCGCGCGCTGATCATTTTCTGGATGACCTTCAGCAGATAGAAGAGCTGATCAGCTGCCGGCATGACTTCGATGCGCTGTATGAACGGGTTCCCGCAGTCTCATTTAAGCGGGCGAAGGCGGTAAAGGGTGATGAATTTGACAAAGCGCTTTTGGACGAAGCGACCGATTTGCGAAACGGCGCGAAGAAACTGATCGAAAAGTTAAAGACCGATTACTTTACAAGAAGTCCGCAAGATCACTTGAAGAGTTTAACAGATATGAAGCCTGTCATCGAAACGCTCGTTCAGCTCGTGATATCGTATGGAAAACGATTTGAAGCGGCGAAACAAGAAAAATCAATTATTGATTTCTCAGATTTGGAACATTACTGCCTGGCGATTTTAACTGCGGTTGATGAAGAAGGCCGGCGGGTGCCGAGCGAAGCGGCCGTTTATTATCAAGACCAGTTTCATGAAGTTCTGGTTGATGAATATCAAGATACCAATCTTGTGCAGGAGTCTATCCTGCAGCTTGTTAAAAGCGGGGATGAAGAGGCGGGAAATTTGTTTATGGTAGGCGACGTCAAACAATCGATCTACCGTTTCAGACTTGCTGAGCCGCTGCTGTTTCTCGGGAAATATAAAAGGTTTACAGAAAGCGGGGAAGGCGCGGGGCAGAAAATTGACCTGAACCAAAATTTCCGCAGCCGTTCCGATATTTTGGACAGTACGAATTTCTTGTTTAAGCAGCTGATGGGCGGAAAAATCGGCGAAGTGGACTACGATGAACAGGCGGCATTGAAGCTCGGCGCATCGTATCCGCCGAATGACGCGGCAAAAACGGAACTGCTGCTGATTGACAGCGCTGATGACGCAAGCAGCTCCGAGGATGCCGAAGACTTTGAAACCGTGCATTGGGAAG
Source organism: Bacillus sp. EKM420B (assembly GCF_011065565.1). Lineage (NCBI taxonomy): Bacteria > Bacillati > Bacillota > Bacilli > Caryophanales > Bacillaceae > Bacillus > Bacillus sp. EKM420B. The sequence goes on from NZ_JAAMNX010000001.1 coordinate 183,016, forward strand.
CGAAAGCGATAGCCGGGGAGATCCGAAAGCTTGTCTCGTCTCCGTTTAAGGTCTATGACGGCAAAACAAAAACACACCGGAATATCCAGTACCGGGATATCGTGATTTTGCTGCGCTCCATGCCGTGGGCGCCGCAATTAATGGAAGAGCTGAAAAACCAGGGCATTCCGGTGTACGCCAATTTGACGTCGGGTTACTTTGAAGCCGTGGAGGTGGCTGCGGCGCTTTCAGTCTTGAAGGTGATTGATAATCCGTATCAGGATATTCCGCTTGCTTCCGTGCTGCGCTCGCCCATCGTCGGCTGTGACGAAAATGAACTTGCGCTGATACGCCTTGAAAAGAAAAAAGCGCCGTTTTATGAAGCGCTGAAAGCATATATAGCGAACGGTGACAGACATGATGAACTGTATCAAAAACTGAGAACCTTTTATGACAGTCTGCAAAAGTGGCGGTCATTTTCGACGAATCATTCGGTGTCTGAGCTGATTTGGGAAGTATACCGCGATACCGGATATTTTGACTATGCAGGCGGCATGCCCGGCGGAAAGCAGCGCCAGGCCAATCTGCGCGTCTTGTATGACCGGGCGCGCTCGTACGAAGCGACGGCGTTCCGCGGGTTATTCCGCTTTTTGCGGTTTATTGAACGGATGCAGGAGCGCGGCGATGATCTGGGAACGGCCCGGGCGCTCAGCGAGCAGGAGGATGTCGTTCGGCTGATGACGATCCACAGCAGCAAAGGACTTGAATTTCCCGTCGTTTTCACCGCCGGACTCGGCAGAAGTTTTAATATGATGGATCTCAACAAATCATACCTGCTTGATAAAGAGCTCGGTTTCGGCACGAAGTATATTCATCCGGAACTCAGAATCAGCTATCCGACTCTTCCGCTTGTGGCGATGAAGAAAAAGATGCGCAGAGAGCTCTTATCCGAAGAATTGCGCGTATTGTATGTGGCGCTGACCAGAGCGAAGGAAAAGCTGTTTCTCGTCGGTTCCTGCAAAAACCGGGAAAAACAGCTGGCCAAATGGCAGGCGCAAGCAGACCGGGCCGATTGGCTTCTTTCTGAATTCGACCGCTATCAGGCGTCATCTTATTTGGACTTTATCGGGCCGGCGCTCATCCGCCACCGTGACATGGAGGCGCACAGGACGCCGGGACTTTCTTCGACTGAGGATATCGCGCGCGACCCGTCGCGTTTTCACATCCGGATGCTGCAGCAAAGTGAATTGCTGGAAGAGAATCCAAAAGAACGTGCTGAAGAAAAGAGCAAACGTCTCAAAGCGATTCAGCAGGGCGAGCCGATTCCTGGTTCGTTTTCATTTGATGATCAGGCGCGCCGTCTGCTTGAATGGGAATATCCGTACCGAGAGCTGACGGCTATCAGAACGAAGCAGTCAGTTTCTGAGCTGAAGAGAAAGCAAGAATACGAGGATGAATACAGCGGCCGCTCTCTCATCAAACCGTCAGGAGACACGCTTTTATACAGGCGTCCCGGTTTTATGATGAAAAAAGGGCTGACAGCCGCCGAAAAAGGAACGGCGATGCATACGGTGATGCAGCACATACCGCTGACGCACGTGCCGACTGCCGAAGAAGCGGAGCGGACGGTCCGGATGCTTTACGAAAAAGAGCTGCTGACAGAAGAGCAGCAGGAAGCTATTGATATAGAAGAAATTGTTCAGTTTTTCGGAACTGAAATCGGGAAAGATCTTCTCGGGGCGCTGCGGATTGACCGGGAAGTGCCGTTCAGTATGGCGCTTCCGGCCGGCGAGGTGTACAAGGATGCCGAAACGGCCGGTGAACCGCTGCTCGTGCAGGGGATTATTGACTGCCTCTACGAAACTGCGGACGGTCTCTATTTGCTGGACTATAAAACAGATCGGATAGAGGGGAAATTCCGGAACGGATTTGAAGGCGCGGCTCCGATTCTGCAAAAAAGGTATGAAACACAAATCGAATTGTATACAAAAGCGGTTGAACAAATTACAAAAACGAAAGTGAAAGGGCGTGCGCTCTATTTCTTCGATGGAGGTCACGTTCTTACACTGTAACAAGATCCGAAGCTCCTTTTTGGAGCGGATCTTTTTTTCTATCAAAAAGTGAGGTGAATGCGGTATGCGCATTTTACATACAGCTGACTGGCACCTCGGCAAAACGCTGGAAGGCAGAAGCCGGCTGAGCGAGCAGGCCGAAGTACTGGAAGAGCTGAATACCATTGTCAAGGAAGAAAACATTGATGCGGTCATTATGGCAGGGGATGTATTCGATACGGTCAACCCGCCTGCGCTCGCTGAACAATTGTATTACGAAAGTCTTTCCGCGCTTTCTGACGGCGGAAAACGCCCGGTTGTCGTCATTGCCGGAAACCATGACAATCCCGACAGGCTGGCGGCGGCTTCTCCGTTAACAAATGAGCGCGGCATTCATTTAATCGGCTATCCGCGGACAGAGCCCGTCCATATTGAGGTGCCGTCGGCGGACGAGCTGTTAGCCGTAGCCGCGCTGGCATATCCGTCAGAGGCGAGATTAAACGAAGTGCTTTCTGATACGTTTGAGGAAAAGCTTCTTCGCGATCATTACGATGTGAAAATCAGAGAGGCGTTTGCTCACATGTGCGGACTGTGCCGGAACGATGCCGTGAAAATCGCGGCGAGCCACATTTATGTCGCGGGGGGGAATCAGACCGATTCAGAGCGTCCGATTGAAGTCGGAGGCGCTTACACGGTCGCCGCTGACAGCCTGCCGGCTGATGCGGCTTACGTGGCTCTCGGCCATCTCCACCGTCCGCAAACGATCAAGCGCGCCAAGACGGCTGCCCGTTATTCAGGCTCTCCGCTCGCATACAGCTTTTCGGAAGCCGGTTATGCCAAATCGGTGACGGTGGTAGAAGCGAAGCCCGGCGGAGAAGCGAAGTGGGAAGAGATTTTCCTGTCTTCCGGTAAACCGCTCGTCAAATGGAAAGCGCAGGGGCTGAGCGAGGTTCACGGCTGGCTTGATGAAGGGCGTGACCGGAATGCCTGGATCGATCTTGATATCCATTTGACGGATCAGCTTTCTCTCGAGGAAATTCATCGGCTGAGAAAGGCGCATCCCGGCTTTATCCATATCAGGCCGGTTTTTGAAGAAAAAGAGACCGAAAATGACCGGATTGAAGTGAAACACACATCAATTGAGGACCGATTTAAGAAGTTTTATGAAAAACAAACGGGCGGCGGCGTGCCGGATGAGGAGATGGTCAAGCTGTTTTTAGAGCTTGCGTCAGCAGATGATGAGGAGGATGCGACATGAAGCCGATTCTGTTAACGATAAAAGGGCTCCACAGCTTCAGGGAGGAACAGACCATTGATTTTGCCGGACTGTCAGGAGCCGGGGTGTTCGGGATTTTCGGGCCGACCGGAAGCGGAAAATCGTCGATCCTTGATGCCATGACACTCGCTTTATACGGAAAAGTGGAGCGCGCCGCAAATAATACGCACGGCATTCTGAATCATGCCGAAGATCAGCTCGCCGTCTCATTTACATTCGCGCTTCAATCCGGCCACCGGGTTTCCTACAAGGTCGAGCGCGTTTTTAAGAGAACGGATGAAACGAAAGTAAAAACCGCCCTCTGCCGGCTGATTGAAATCAAAGATGAACAAACGGTGCTGGCCGATAAAGCGAATGAAGTGAACAAAAAGGTAGAGGAGCTTCTTGGCCTGACCATTGACGACTTTACAAGAGCCGTCGTGCTGCCGCAAGGAAAGTTTGCCGAGTTTCTGTCGCTTAAAGGCGCGGAAAGAAGACATATGCTCCAGCGCCTGTTTAATCTGGAACAGTACGGGGACAGGCTTGTCAAAAAATTGCGGCGGCGGGCGCAGGAAGCGGCAGCGAAAAAAAATGAAATGCTGGCCGAACAATCCGGCCTCGGAGACGCAGGAGAAGATGCGCTGAAGCAGGCTGAACAGCAGTTTCACGAAGCGAACGAACGGCTTGAAGCAGCTGAGAAGAAACGGGTCCGGGCAAAAGAGCGTTTTGAAAATCACCAGGAAATTTGGAACTTGCAGACAGAGAGAGATGAATATGAGCGCCGGGAGAAAAAGCTTGAGGAAAGACGCCCGTACATCACGGATTTGACTGAGCGTCTTAAAGAGGCGGAAACAGCTCTCGCCCTTGAGCCGTACGCAGACCGCTGCACCGAAGCCGTCCGCCGGAAGCAGCGCGCCGAACAGGAACACGAACTGGCCAAACGGAAATCAGAGGCGGAAACCGTTTCATTTACCCGGCAAAATGAAGCCTATGAAGCATGGCGGGCCCATAAGGCCGAACAGGAGCCGAAGCTTGTCAAGGAAGAAGAGCTGTATCAAAGACTTTCAGCCATTGAACAAAAACTGCTTGAAGCGAAAAAAGAAGCGGAAAAAACAAATGCGGAGCACAGCAAAAAAGAGGAAGAATACGAAGCCGCCTCGAAACAGCTGGCCGCAGTGAAAGACCGCCTGACCCGCGGCCAAAACAGGCAGAATGAGCTGAAAGAAGAGCTGAAAGCAGTTCAAGTGACCGCCGATGAACGGAAAAAATGCCAGACCGCAGCACAGCTGGCGGCAGGCTTTCAGCAGACACAGGAACAAATCACGAAAGAGCGGGCCAATCTGATAACGCAGCTGAAAAACGTGGAGAAGCTCAACGGAGAAAGCGAGTCGCTCACAGCGAAAGCGAAAACGGAAGAGGAAGACATTACGCGCGCTTATCAAACGCTGCAAACCGTTTACCATATGGTCTGTGAAACGGAACGTTCACTGAAAGCCGCAGCCGAACGGGCTGAAAAAACGCAAGCTGATCTCCGCAGGCGCTCAGAGGAAGCGAGAACGGCTGCATTAACAAAAGAATTATCGGAAAAACTGATCGAAGGAAAGCCTTGTCCTGTATGCGGCTCGACGCAGCATGACCGCCCGCGTTCCGCTCATGAAACATTCTCGCCTGATACGGCTGTGCAGGAACATTTGCAGCAGGTGGAAGCGCTGCTTTCTGAGGCGGCGGCTCTTTCTCAGGAAGTGCTGACAGCCAAGGTTGCATTAGAAGAACAGTCGGGACGTTTTACCGAAGAATGTCCGTTTCTGCAAAGCGCCCGGGTTCCGGAGCTGGAAGCCGCTTCTTCCATCAGCGGACGCCCGCTTGATGAAGCGTTCAGCGCCGTCCGCTTGGAATGGAAACAAATGAAACAGGATATGCTGTCGGTAAAAGAGAAGGTCACAAGACTGATCAGCGCGCATCAGCAGACGGTAAAACAAGCTGAGCAGCTTGCCGAACGAATCCGCTACGAGGAAAAAGAAGCCGGCCGTCTCAGACATTCATTAGAAGAGCTTGAATCGCTGTCAGAAAGCCGATTGAATCAGTACAGCGAAGTCTGCGGTGATATTCCGCCAAACCGGATTGACGCCTGGCAGGCTTCGATAGATGAGAAGGACAGGCAGGCAGAAGAATGTGAGAAGCGCATTGAAACAAGCATCGCATTCCTCAAGGAACATGAAGAGGAGAAAGAACGCCTGCAGGAGATGAAGCATCGGCTTGAACGGGAACGGCTCGAGCTTCACTATGCGTCTGAGCGCCTGCAGCAGGTGATTGACGGATATGAACAAGAGCTCGGAACAGCAGCTGAAGAAACATCAATTTCCGCAAAGCTTGAAGCGGTGCGGCAGGAATTACAGCTGTTAAAATCAAAAGAACAGTCCCTATTCGATGCGCTGAAGCAGGCGCAGCAATCACTGAATGACGCAAAAGGCCGGGAATCAGGGAGTCTCATGTCACTCAGGGATGCTGAGGCCTCTCTTGAGAAAGCGCAAAACGACTGGCGCGTGAGGTCAAAAGGCACCAGGTTTACCGAGCCGGACCAAGTCAAAAAAAGTCTGCTTCCGCAAGGGCGTGCAGAGGAAATGAAAAAAGAAATTGATGAGTTTCTGGACACCTCCAAACAGCTATCGGCAAATATCAGCCGTGTTACTGATAAATTAGCCGAGCGCCGGATATCGGAGGAAGAATGGACAGCATCCGTTTCTCTGCTGAAGCAGGCAGAGGCTGAGTCAGGCGCCGCCATGGAGGAAAAAGGAGCACAGGCAAAAGCCTACGCGGTTATGCAAAAACAGCATAAGCGCTTTAAAGAGATTGAAGCCGAACTGAAAAGCTGGCAGACACAGATTGACAGGCTTGATAAGCTCCAGTCTGTATGTAAAGGCAATACATTCGTCGAATTTTTAGCGGAAGAACAGCTGGAAAGCGTGGCTCGAGACGCCTCTGCCCGTCTCGGAGCGCTGACAAGGCAGCGGTATGCCATATTAGTCGATTCAGAAGGCGGTTTCGTCATGCGTGATGACGCGAACGGAGGCGTCAAACGGCCCGTATCAAGCCTTTCCGGCGGGGAGACGTTTCTGACATCGCTGTCGCTTGCGCTTGCCTTGTCCGCCCAAATTCAGCTGCGGGGGCAATACCCGCTGCAATTCTTTTTCTTAGATGAAGGATTCGGGACTCTTGACCAAGGGCTCTTAGACACCGTTGTCACAGCGCTCGAAAAGCTGCAATCGGACAACTTATCCGTCGGAGTGATCAGCCATGTGCAGGAGCTGAGAGCGCGTCTGCCGAAAAAATTAATCGTTCATCCGTCCGAACCGGGCGGGAAAGGCACCCGGGTCACATTGGAGATCATGTAGAAAGGAGAAGGAATTATGGCCGATTCTGCCGAGGGCACATGTGAATTATGCGGCCGCCATCATGTGCGGCTGACGGAGCACCACTTAACGCCTAAGGAAGAAGGCGGGACATTCCTTCCGACCGCAATGCTCTGCATCCCTTGTCATAAACAGGTTCACGCGCTCTATACGAATCAGGAGCTTGCGGCAAGACTCGCGGGAATAGAAGAGCTGCGGCGTGACCCGAAACTCGCGCGGTTTGTGAAATGGATCAGAAAACAGCCGCCGGAAAAGCTTGTAAAAACAAAAAAAGCAAATGAACGAAAATAACGCTGAACCAAAAGCAGCCCTCTTCTGAAAGAGCGGCTGCTTTTTAGGCGTTTCCGACCACATTTTGATCGCTGACATCGGGGTCTATATAGTTTGTCGCATTGACAACGTTGTTTAATAACAGGAAATCTCCGGTATTGCCTGCTCCCGAACCGAGCGCAGATTTAGAAGAGCTTTTTGGAGAAAGGTAAAAGGAATCACCAAAGTTTACGACTCCGCCCGATATGGAATTGATAGCTATAGGTCCGGTAATTGCTGGCATAAACGACACCCTTTATAGAAGTCTCACCGTCATTATATGTCAGGGCTGCTGTGATTGTGAGCTTGGCGTGAAGATCTGCCTAATATGTTTCAGCCGCGAATCTCCCAGAACGACCGACGTCGATCCGATTTGAACCACGGACGCTGACGATACCCCTTGAACTTTCACATTTCTTACCCGAATTGAAGGGTTTTCATGGCAGAATGCGCTTTGGACTCCTGTTTCCGGTAACGGCATGACGGCCGGCTGCCGAAAGATCTGGTATTCTTTTTTGTTAAATGAGCCTTCATCATCTCTGTATACAGCAAGACTGCGCTGATCGGCCAATACTTTGATCCGCATATTGATTTCATTCGTATCGCCTGCTTGAAAGACACTCGCAATCCCGACTGAATTGATTTTGGCGTTCCGGAGGCGTGAAATGCGCTTTAACATTATTCCGGCGCCAGCGGCACATAAGGCCCGATAATAAGAGATTCCGGAGGCGTATCAAAGATGGAAGACAGATAGACGGAATCGGTGTCGCCGATTAATAATAAGGAAGAACTGGATACACCGGTAGACCGGATGTCGCCGACTTCAATATTCCGGTTAATCACTGTAAAAATCATGACGGATCATCACCTTTCATTTCACCAGGTATGTGTTTAATAAAGTGCTCGACGGCCCTGACAATATCACGTTTTACATGTTCGGCAATCTGCTCGGCATATTGCGCGGGCGCCGTATTTTCTTCTTTCGGGACATGGGACAGATAATACTGAATCCGGCTGTCCATCTGCTTTCTGATATCTTCAATAATATGATATTTGTTCGTTTCGTCCAGCCTGCTCTCATACTGAGTTTCGAGCTGCTCTAAAAGCGCGGGGATTTCTTCATTCAGGTACATATCGACGTTTTGACGGATTTGCTGCATTTGCTGGCCCGCCTGTTCCTGCTGCATCATTCCGACCTGCGGAGATGTCTGGCCGACTTCGAAGTTTTGCACGGCATTCGGATCTGTCGGATTCAATCCGATATTCAGTGTTCCTTCCAGCCGTTCAATTTTCAGCTGATCAAATTTATACTCGAGCCGATCGATTCTTGTAGAAGGCTGCTGCTTCAGCGTTGAAATTTCATTTTGGAATTCTTTCAGCTGCCGTTCGAGCTCCTGAATCTGCTGCGCCTGCTGCTGGACGAAAGAATTTAAATTCTGCAGGTAGGATGAAACGGATTGATCATACATGACATTCACCTCGCGTCTCGTTTCCTTCATTAAAACTACCGGCTTGGCGGCTGGAGCGGTACAAATGATGAGGTGCCGGGACCTCCCCCTGTTGTTACAGCCTGCTGCCCCGCGGTGACAGGCGGCGCCGGCTCAACATAACTCCCTGTGTTGTACAGATTGGAAAGAGATTTAATTGAACCGGCGCTTCCGATTTGCAGTATGGAGGAATTGCTGACAGATTCTACACGCATGTAATTGATATGGATCGACTGATTGACGTAAAAATTCATACGGCGCCTCCTTTATGCGTTTCCTGCCATCGGCTGATCGATTACATCATTATCGTACACATTCGTTGAATTCCTGTAATTCGTCAGTGTGAGATTGTCTCCGGTATTGAAGCTGCCCGCTCCGGCAAATGTCTTAACCTCTGCTTTTGGAGAAATGGTGATGCAGTCGCCTATATGAACGACTCCGCTCGTACCGACGGCATTAATTTTAAACGCTCCGACAATTGCGGGCATACGAGCACATCCTTTTCGTGAAGATTTTCATGACTGCACTCCAGGAGCTTATCTGGGCTGCCTGCCTAAAATAGCTTATGACAAATGCACATTTTTGTGAGCGGAAAAAACTTTAGACGTAAAAAACACCGGCGCTTTACGCATGCCGGGTCTTATACATAAATGATACAGATTTATATACATATCACGTTTATGAGAAAGCCTCTTTTCTTTCGCGGCCGTGCTGAATCTGTGCGGCCGGGTTCGTCCCGCTGTCTTTCGTTTGTTGGATGAGCCCGCCCCGGCACCCGTTTAAAAGGCTGTCCAGCTCCTGGCTGCACCTGATGGTCTCCGTCGCATTGATTCCGAATTTTTGCGCTGTCTCGAATAAAGTTAATCTTTTTTCTTCAATTTTGTTCATCGTGTGATCTCCAATTCTCGATTATTTTGGAAAACATAGGATGATAATAGTATAACCCATTTTGGCCAAGAAGGTTTTATTTCGTCAATATGACTAAAAAAGTGACAATTTTTGATACTCTTTTACACTTATTTTCAGCCTGTTTAAAAGAGGGATTTCCCGCCCGGAGGAAGAATACATAAAGGAATGCCATTTAAAAATGATGGGGGATTAACATGAAATTTGCGACAGGGGAACTGAACAGCCGAAAATTTGTCGGTCTGATTATTGATGATGACAAAATCTTAGATCTGCAAAAGGCTGAAAAAAAATTGTTTGAACTTGAGACGATTCCGGGTTCGCTGATCGAGTGCATTCAAAAAGGAGATAAGTTTGTCGCGCATGCCGGACAGCTTGCGGAATGGGCGAAAAAACCGAATGACGAATCGGGTTCATTTATGTATGCGCTGTCTGACGTAAAGCTTTGCGCGCCTATTCCGAGACCTTCAAAGAACGTGATCTGCATCGGGAAAAATTATCGTGATCATGCCGTTGAAATGGGGAGTGAGGCGGATATACCGGAGCATCCCATGGTTTTTACGAAAGCCCCGGCTGCCGTTACAGGACACGGAGAAACAGTGAACAGCCACTTGGATGTAACGGAGCAGCTTGATTATGAAGGGGAGCTTGCGGTAATCATATCAAAAAGCGGATCGCACATCTCCAAAGAACATGCGCTTGATCATATATTCGGCTATACAATTGTAAATGATATCACAGCGCGCGATCTGCAGAAAAAACATAAACAGTTTTTTATCGGCAAAAGCCTCGATACAACATGCCCGATGGGCCCGGTCATTGTACATAAGTCGGCCGTCAGCGATCCGCAAAGCCTGAAAGTTGAAACGCGGGTGAACGGAGAACTGCGCCAATCAGGATCAACGGGTGACATGATATTTCCGATAGCTGAATTAATCGAGACGCTGTCAAAAGGAATGACGCTTGAAGCCGGTGACATTATAGCGACGGGGACGCCGTCCGGTGTCGGAAAAGGATTTAAGCCGCCGAAATTTTTAAAGCCGGGGGACCGTATTGACATTACAATTGAACCGATCGGCACGCTGTCGAACCAAATCGGATAATTGTGTGTCTTTCGCACGATTGATAATGCTCCGAGAGGCTTGTTGTGGTACCATAAGTGAGGCAGATTGATCTGATAGGGGGAATTGAACATAATGACACATTGGCATATTACTTCATGGGTCGTTGCGCTTATCCTGGTGTTTGTCAGCTACGGGCTGTACGGTGCCGGAAAAGCGAAGGGCGCAAAAATTACGCATATGATTCTGCGCTTATTCTACATTATTATTATTCTGACCGGAGCTGAGCTTTTTGTCCGTTTTGCGAATTGGAACGGAGAGTACGCCGGAAAAATGCTGCTCGGCATCATTACCATCGGACTGATGGAAATGCTCGTCATCCGTAAGAAAAAAGGCAAATCAACCGGCGGACTGTGGATCGGTTTTATTATCGTGCTCGTCCTGACGGTGCTGCTCGGCCTTCACTTGCCGATCGGTTTTCACGTATTTTAATCAATCGCTTGAAAAACCCGGATGCATCCGGGTTTTTTTTAGTTGCGCAACTGTGCCGCTGAATGAGAAATACCGTGTTGATGAGGCGAAGGAGATGTGCAGGATGCCAAAAGCGTCAATCACTCTTGTTGCCGCAAAAGCTGCGGCTGTGATGGGTAAAAGCAAACGCCGGCCGTCAATCAGCGTGAAAAACAAAGCTGAATACATCAGGCGGCACCTATTTAAAAGGTGCCGCCTGTTTGTTACGCGGTGCCGTCTTGTTTTGCCGCAGAATACATAATGGAGCGCCGCCCGTCAGATGCCGTCCATTCAAATCTGTCGTGTTTACCCGAGCTGCCGCGGTGATGCTGCAGGGCGCATTGTGCGTCATCCGCCGAGAAGTGATAAAACGAAACGCCTTCACCGGAAAACAGCGCCTGATTGTAGGAAAATACACAATCATATACAGACAGGCCGAACCCGTGCAGATGGCTGAGAAACAGCAGAAACGTTTCATCGTCCAGCGAATCGAGCAAGGTTAACAGCGGCCGTTTGACCGCTTTTTCATAACGGATTTCTTCCCCGCCGAGCAGGGGGATGATGTCTGCGCCGATTTCGGCCGAACCGCCGCAAATCCGTGCCGGCTGCCATCGGCCGTCGCGTTTCAACAATACGGCTGCGTTTCCTAGACTGTCTGCAAGCAGGATATCGCCTTCATCGTTTTCGACGAGGCAGATGCCGTCCTCTATCATCAGTGTGCCGCGCCCCCATTTGTTTTTTTCTGAGAAAAGCTGTTTTCGTTTCATAACCGTGCCGGTCTCCTTTGTTTGTTTCTTCTCTTCCGTTCTTTCCAAATCGGGCTTGTCTCATACAACTCTTAGTGGGACAAATCAACTATCTGCGTTTCTTTGCATAAACTGGGTAAAGTGCTGATAGAAACGAATTTGATACCGACAGAAACGGGATTGGAGCTGATATCACATGTGTGGAATTGCGGGTTGGGTCGATTTTCAAAAGCAGCTCGTCCAAGAGAAACATATTATGAACAATATGATAGACACTCTTTCAAAACGAGGGCCTGATGATTCAAACGTCTGGGGAGAGCCCCATGTTTTATTCGGACATAAAAGACTTTCGGTCGTTGACATTGAAGGCGGCCGCCAGCCGATGGCCTGCACGCATCAAGAGGAAACGTACACCATCATTTATAATGGCGAGCTGTATAACACGGAGGAATTGCGGAAGGAGCTTCAGGCGAGGGGCCACCGTTTTGAGAGGACCTCTGATACAGAAGTGCTGCTGCACAGCTATATTGAGTGGCGGGAGGAGTGCGTGGACCGCTTGAACGGTATTTTCGCTTTTGCCATCTGGGATGAAAAGCGCAAGCGGCTGTTCGGGGCAAGAGACCGGCTCGGCGTCAAACCGTTTTTTTATAAAGAACACGGCTCTTCCTTTCTGTTTGGGTCGGAATTGAAAGCCATCCTTGCTCATCCTGATGTGAAAGCCCGCACAGACAGCGGCGGACTTGCGGAAGTATTCGGACTCGGGCCGTCCAGAACTCCGGGCTGCGGGGTGTTTAAAGGAATTTACGAGGTGCGTCCCGCTCATGCGTTCACTTTCTCAAAGGACGGTTTGTCCATATGGCGTTATTGGAATGTAAAGAGCGAAAAGCATACAGACAGCTTCGATGAAACCGCCGCTCACATTCGGTACTTATTTCAGGATGCAGTGACACGCCAGCTCGTATCTGACGTGCCGGTTTGCACGTTTTTATCAGGGGGGCTTGATTCGAGCGCGATAACCGCGATAGCCGCCGCTCATTTTGAGAAACAAGGAAGAGATCCCCTTCATACTTATTCAATTGATTATGAGGAGAACAGCAAATTTTTTAAAGCGAGCGCCTTTCAGCCGAATGATGACGGCCCGTGGATCGATAAAATGACAAATGCATTCGGCACACAGCATCATAAGTGCGTGATTACGCAGGATCAGCTGGTTGAACATCTGGAGGAATCTGTTCTCGTCAGAGACCTGCCGGGCATGGCTGATGTTGATTCATCGCTATTATGGTTCTGCCGGGAAATTAAAAAAGATTTTGTCGTGAGTCTTTCCGGAGAATGCGCGGACGAAATTTTCGGCGGATATCCGTGGTTTCACACCGCGGCAGAAGAAGACGGATTTCCTTGGATGAGGTCGACTGAGGAGAGGGTCACGCTCTTGGATGAAAAGTGGCAAAAACGGCTGAATCTTAGAGAATACGTGAATGCGAGATATGAAGAAACCATTGCGGAAACGCCGCTGTTAGACGGTGAGACGGGAACAGATAAAGCGAGACGGCAGCTGTTCTACTTAAATATGCTTTGGTTTATGACAAATCTGCTCGACCGCAAAGACCGCATGAGCATGGGCGCAAGTCTTGAAGTACGGGTGCCGTTCGCCGACCACAGACTTGTGGAATACGTTTGGAATATTCCTTGGGAAATGAAAATGCATGGCAGCCGGGAAAAAGGCATTTTGCGGAAAGCGCTTGAAGGACTGCTTCCTGAAGATATTTTGTACCGCAAAAAAAGCCCTTATCCGAAAACGCATCACCCGAAATACACGCAGGGGGTCACAGAATGGCTGAAAACGATTTTGCAACAGAAAGATTCCGTGCTTCACACCCTGCTTGACAGAAAGAAGCTGGAAATGCTGCTGGAGACAGAAGGTTCATCTTTTCAGGTGCCGTGGTTCGGCCAGCTGATGAAAGGCCCGCAGCTGATCGCCCATCTTGCCCAGATCCATACATGGTTTGAGGCGTACCGTATCGATATAGAAGAATAACAGTGCCGCGACCGGTTTCCGCTGAAGGATATCGGTCTTTTTATTGTGAAACATATGGTACACTAAAAAACAGAGGAGTGATACCATGACCGAATACGAAACATGCGCCCAGCTTGCCGAGGCGCACTTTCCTTTATATAAACGGACTTTCTCATCCCTGCCGCCAAAAAACAGGCGGGCCGCATGGGCGGTGCTTGCTTTGTTTCACGAAGCTGATCGGCTTGATGTGCAGGAACTTGGGGGATTTGAACAGGCGGCACAAGACTTTCTGAACGGGGCACGCGCCGACGGCTTTTTGTGGGAGGCGCTCACCGATGTGCGGCAGCAATTTGCGCTTGAAGAAGAGCCGTTGCGTGAGTTTATCGCCGGCCACATCTCTGACAGAGAAAAAGTAACGTATCAAGAGTTTGATGACCTGCTGATGTACGCGGGCCAAACAGGCGGAGCCCTCGGCCTGCTTCTGCTTCCGGTTTGCGCGCGCCGGAACCAAGAGAAACTCCGCCATGCAGCCGTTTCATTAGGAGCAGCCATTCAGCTGACCCGGGTGCTTCTGGGGGTCCATACGGATGAGCGGTCGAAAAAGCGTCTCCCGCGCCAGGTGATGATGCAATTCGGCTATACGGAAGAAGAGCTGGAGAGCCGTACTGTCAACAAAGCTTTTATGAATGTATGGGAGTACATCGCATTCGAGGCTGAGGCGTATTTCGAGGAGGCGTCTGAAGAGCTGGAGCTGTTTCCGTTATACTCAAGGCCCGCCGTTACCGGTTTGCTGGCACATTACCGGTCAGAGCTCGGAGACATGAGAAAACGGCTTTCGCAAGCATAAAAAAACGCCCGGCTTCTTAACGAAGCTCCGGGCGTTTATGCAATCCCTTTTTGAATCCAAATCCGCGACCGCCATCTTCTGTACATAAGAATGCCTCTGACCCATTCATCCGCGATAAATGAAATCCAGATGCCCATAAGCCCCAATCCGAAATGGATGCCGAACAGATAAGCGAGAGGCAGTCCGATACCCCACATGGAAATCATCGCCATGTAGACGGGGAATTTTGCATCTCCGGCAGCCCGCAGCGAGTTGATGATAATGACATTAAATGAACGGCCGGGCTCAAGAATGATCGTCATGGCGATCAGCATGCTCGCCGTCGCAATAATGTCAGGGCTGCTTGTGAAGATTCCGATCAGCTGCTTTGAAAACAAGGTCATGATCACGGATGTCAAAGCGGCAATGCCAAGCGCCCAGTACAGACTTTTCATGCAGCGGTCATAAGCGTCGTCAAACCGTTTGGCGCCGATATATCTGCCGATCAAAATCTGTGTGCCCTGGCTGATCGCCGTTCCGAACAGCAGGATAAACATGGTGATGTTTTGTGTATAAACCTTTGTTGTAAGCGCCTGAGCGCCCATAATGGCGATAAAATAAGTGACAACCATTTGTGAAATGTTGTAAGACAGCTGTTCGCCGGCAGACGGAATCCCGATTTTCAGGAGTTTCCGCAAGTGCTCTTTATGGACGTGAAAAATCTTTTGCCATGTCAGACCGAGTCCGATGCGTTTTTTGACGATCACAATCATCGCGATCAGCCCGATGATCCGCGCAAAGGACGTTGACATCGCAACACCGGCGACGCCTAACACCGGAAGGCCGAGCGGCCCGAAAATGACAAGAAAGTTTCCGGCAATATTTAAAATATTCATCCCGATTGTAACGAACATCGTATCCTTCGTATGACCGTAGCTTTTTAAAATGGCGCTGAACGTCATAATCAAAGCCTGAATGAAGGACAGCCCGCCGACCACCTGCAAAAAGACTTTGGCATCCGGCATCAATCCATTGGAAAGACCCATCACATGAAGCAGCGGAACGGCCGCAAAAAATATGGCGGCGCTGATGGCGAGACTGATGACAAAGTTCGCTCCTATTGATACATAAGCCACTTCCTGCGCCTCTTTTTTCTGTTTAGATCCTAAAAACTGTGAAATCACAATTGTCGTACCCGTTGCGATAAAGCTGAACATCACGATAATTAAATTTAAAATCTGATTGCTGACACCCACGGCCGCCACACTGTTGTCAGAGTATTGGCTAAGCATAAGAGTGTCGGCGTTTCCCATAAACATATATAATGAAACCTCAATAAATATCGGCCAAGTCAGCGCGTATAATGAGAGTTTGTGATCAGAGGATTGTTTGAATGCAGCCCGTTTTAAAATCGCTTGTTTCATTTCTTTTAACCCCTTTCCTGAAAAAATCAACGTTTAAAAGTGTACCTCCATTTTCTTATAATAAAAAGGGAGAGAAACGAAACTTCTTGCAAAAATCCGACTTAAAAAGGAGGGCCGGAAATATGTCCTTTCTCGAGTTCACAGTCCCTCCGTTCCCGGCCTTTATCGCTGCGGGAGAAGGAGTGTTCAAAAAAGGCGAAACCCATGTGAGACGGGTCTTCCCGGTGTTTGATCTGCTGTATGTGAAAGAAGGCGTCCTCTACATTACAGAAGACGAAAACGCCTTTTCCGTTGAAGCGGGAGAATATATTCTGCTTTCTCCCGGGCTTGAACATTACGGAACAAAAGGCAGTGAAGAAACGACATCTTATTCGTGGCTTCATTTTGAAGGAGCGGATTATGAGATGACGGAAACAACCGGGAACAACTGGTCGGAGCTGAGGCGAAAAAAAGGGAGCTTTGAAGAGCCGTCCCGCTACCGGCTGTCCCTGCCGCAAAAAGGGAAGGTGAGACGCCCGCAGTTTATGGCCGGGCAATTCAGTGTGCTGACAGATGACAGCGCCGAGAACTCCGACCTGCCGCTAAGAAAGCAGATTCTGTTTGAAGAGCTGCTGCTCCATCTTCAGAAAGAAGCGTTCCAAATCCCGTCCGCAAAGGAAAGAGTCGCATGGGAGGCCGCCCGGTACCTGCAGGAGCACTATCAGGAGAAAACAACCATCAAAGCGCTCTCTTCGGCTCTTCATTACAACCAAGACTACGTGACCCGCTGCATGCAGCAGGTGCTCGGCGTCACGCCCGGCCAGTATACGAACAAAGTCAGAATGACGGAGGCGAAACGTCTTTTGTCCGCAACCAATGACAAAATGGGGGCGATCGCAGACGCCATCGGCATGGAGGACCCAACCTATTTTTCCAAACTGTTTAAACAGATTGAAGGCATTTCGCCGCTTGAATACCGCAAATTTGTAAGCCGGAAAACGGACTGACCTAATACCAGAGAACAGAAGAGGGATCGGTAAGCATGAAAATGACAATTTACGACGTGGCCGAAAAAGCGGGCGTCTCCATCTCGACCGTCTCGCGGGTCATCAACAATACGGGGAGGATCAGTGACAAAACCCGCCGGATGGTGCTCCGTGTCATGGAGGAGATGGACTATCATCCGAATGTTCACGCATCCGCTTTGACGGGCAAAAAGACGAATATGATCGGCCTGATCACCCCGGACATTTCAAACCCGTTTTTCGGGGAACTGGCGAAAAGCATTGAAGACAGCGCCGGTGTACTTGGGTTTCATATCATTATCTGCAGCACCGATTATCAGCCTGAAAAAGAAACGAAGTATTTTTCGATGCTGCGGCAGAAGCAGGCGGACGGCATTATATTCGCGACGGGACTTGATCATGATGACAGCGCCACGGCGCTTGATGATATTGTGAAATCGGGCATCCCGCTTGCGATGATTACGCAGGATAAACCGCTCGCGCCGATGGACGTCGTCATTATCGATGACTTTCTCGGCGGCTATAAGGCGGCTGAGCATCTCATATCTTTAGGCCATGAAAGAATCGCCTGTATCGTCGGAAACGGCTCGACCACGGGTGAAAGAGACAGAATCAAAGGTTTTCAAAAAGCGCTGCGGGAAGCGGGGATGACACTAGATGAATCGCTGATCATACCGACGGAATATTCGCTGGAAAGCGGAAAACAGGCAGCGGGCGAGCTGTTTGACAGAGACCTTCCGACCGCCGTTTTCGCCTTTAATGATGTCTTGTCATGTGCGGCGATACAGGCGGCGCGCTCCCGGGGCATTCGGGTGCCGGAAGACTTGTCCGTCATCGGCTTTGACAATACCATTCTCGCTGAAATGACGGCACCGCCGCTCACGACGATTTCTCAGCCCATCCGCGAAATGGGGAGGCGCGTCGTTGAACTTCTCATTGATGAGATTCAAGGGAAGAAAAAAACAAAAAGCAAAATCATTTTATCTCCGGAACTCGTCATCAGGCATTCTACGGCACCGGTAAAAACGCGCCCTCAGCAATAAGGCGCGTTTTTTTCTGTGAAAAACATTGTCAAACGAGCGAAAAGCATTGTAAAATTAAAACAGCTTTTGAGAAAGCGCTTGCGCAAAGACTGCGGATTGCAAGCAAAGAAAGCCAACAGCTTGAGTTATAAATAAAGCGCTTTCAAAATAATAATTTCTGTTTAATAAGGGAAACCGCTTGCGCCATTGCGGCATGCGGCCTCAAGAAAAAAGGAGCAGTGATAGATGACAGATCAAGTCAGATGTGCGGTGCTGGGATTAGGACGATTAGGGTATTTTCATGCGAAGCATTTAGCCGGCGAAGTGCGGGGAGCCGAACTTGCGGCCGTCTGTGACCCGATGAAGGGGAAGGCGGAAGCGTGTGCGAAAGAATTAGGAATCGCCAAATGGACGGAGAGCCCGTATGAACTGCTGGAAGATCACACGATTGACGCCGTCATCATTGTCACGCCGACAAGCACACATGCGGAAATGATCATGAAGGCTGCTGAAAACGGCAAGCATATCTTTGTTGAAAAGCCGCTCACCCTGAGTCTTGAGGAATCGATTAAAGTCATGAAAAAAATCGAAGAAACGGACGTCATCTGCCAGGTCGGTTTTATGAGGCGGTTTGACCCGGCATACGCCGACGCGAAAAGAAGAATCGACGCCGGGGAAATCGGCAGACCCATTTATTATAAAGGATTTACAAGAGATCAAGGCGCACCGCCCGCGGAATTTATCAAACATAGCGGAGGGCTTTTCATTGACTGCTCGATTCATGATTACGACATCGCAAGATATCTTATGAATGCCGAGGTTACGTCCGTGAGCGGGCACGGGAGGGTTTTAAAGCACCCGTTCATGGAGGAGTGCGGCGATGTCGATCAGGCATTAACGTATCTTGAGTTTGATTCAGGCGCGGCCGGCGATGTGGAGGCAAGCCGAAATTCTCCGTACGGCCATGACATCCGCGCGGAAATTATCGGGACGGCGGGAAGCATTTTAGTCGGCACGCTGCGGAACAGCCATGTCACCATTTTAACGGAGTCAGGCAGCAGCTACGAAATTATTCCGGATTTTCAAGCCCGCTTTAAAGACGCTTACCGTCTGGAGCTTGAGCACTTTGCCGAATGTGTGAAAAAAGGGGAAACGCCGATTGTGACAGACATCGATGCCGCGATTAACTTAGAAATCGGGATCGCCGCGACGGAATCTTTTAAAACCGGAAGGCCTGTAAAGCTTACCCCGGGCGCCCCCAACTATGCCGGATTATGATAGATTCGAAGTGAAAAAGCAAAGGCACGGGAGGCCTTTGCTTTTTTATGATTCGTATGAGAAAAAAATGTAGTCTGTCGGCACGCCTTTATAGCCCATTTGGTGAAGCATCGCGCTTATATTGCCGCGATGGTATGTGCCGTGATTCACTATATGCCGGATCACATCGGCATATGTCGTCCGGAGCGTTCCCATGCGCGGATGAGAAATGGAGATCGGGCCTTCCGTGTTCTCCAAGTCTCTTAAAAATTCGCTGTATTCTTTGTCCAGTTCAGTCATTCTATGTTCAACCGCCTCAAAATCTCCGTCAAGCTTTTCAAATTGATCAAATTGCGAGACGATTTGTTCGTAAGTTTCTCCGTAAAGCACGTGAAGCCAAATGTAATCAGCCCGGCATATATGCACAAGCACGGCGTTCAAAGTCGGAAAAACACTATCCAGTTCCTGCTGTAAGCTTGCCGCGGGCAGGGTCTTCAGATGCTGAATAACTTGCTCATTTGCCCATCTGTGGTAGTGATACAGCTTTAAAATGTCTGACATTCCAATTCCCCCTCTTCCTTCCGGTACATTCAACATGGCCTGGCCGAATTCCTTTTATCGAAACAAAAGCGCCGCAAAATAAAAAGCAGCACCCCACATCACCAATGCCGAGCATTGATTCAGGATGCCGAGGAGCCGGCCGCCTGTATCCGCCGTTTCGTTTAATAAAAGATCACGTCACAATGGCTCCGAGCGCTTCTGCGAATGTAACGGCATGCGCCGGAGAGATGCGGCATCCTTTCAGCTTATCAAGCGAGACATGCAGATGATCAAATGTGCACGTGCTGATATCCATATTAAAAAGAGACGTGCCGATGAAGTTTGCGCCGTTCAAATCACAGACGTCAAGATCTGTGTATTCAAGAACGGAATCATTCCACTCACTTTCTGAAAGGCCGCACGAGTCAAAACGGACATGCTTCATATTGGAATAGCTGAAGGAGCTGTAATTTGCGAGGCAGTCTTCAAACCGTACATGACGCATGGCGGAATCCGCCAGATTCAAGCCGAGAAGTTTTGAATGCTGAAACGCCGTTCTATGGATGATGCTTCCGCTGAAATCAGCGTTTGAGACATCGCATTTGTCAAACAGGACATCCGTACATTCCATATGTCTGAAAGAGACATCCGTAAAAACGATGTTTCTGAAAATGACTTTTTCGGCACGCAGGCCGTCCAGTTTGCCGTTTACGATGCCGTTTTCAATGATGACTTCTTTGAGCTCCTCATCCTGAAGCGCTTCAGTGAAAGAAAGCACCGGCAATTCTTTCGGGATTTTCGGTTTTTGGATCGTATTCATCTCATACTCCCTTTTCTAAACATAATAGCTGAAATCGGCAATTGGCAGATATCGCTTTCTGCCTGCCATCCTTGCTGTTGCGTAATGCACAAAGGGTATTAAAAAAGCGGGAGGGCGTCAATAGTGTCGCATATAAAAGCAGACGTGACATTCAAGGTAATACCCTTAGAGACATGTCCCCAAGGGCTTTTGTCTGTTTCAGGCGAGTTCTTTATACATGATCACATGCGGGCCGATGCCGGGTATGTCAAAGGGGCTGCCAGTGCTTTTCCAGCCGAGCTTCTCGTAATATCCCTTCACGTGACATCTGGCGTTGCACCAGACAAGCGCCGCCCCCATATCTGCCAGTTTCCGTTCCGCATAGGCGATTAACGTGCTTCCCGCTTTTTGCGTCCGGTATTCTTCAAGCGTCGCCATGCCGCGCAGCTGGTAGGCGGGCGCCGCCTGTAAAGCCTGCTGGTTCTGCGGGTAGAAAGAAGCGATGCTGATCAATGTCCCGTCGTAAAAACCTCCGAGATGAAATGCTCCTTTGACGCTGTCCTGATCATATTTACAATCCTCAATCGTCTGATGGGGGCGCAGCACGCTGTGTCTGATCGCGTATGTGTCTTCTGCGGTGATGGGTTTTACTTCAACCATAAAAAATCCTCCTTTGCTTGATTCTTTTTCTGTATCGTACCATGAAAAAGCCGCCTGTCATATCAGGCGGCCTCTTCCGCGTCAATGCAAATATACATCAGCCCGCTTTTCATCCTTTTGCTTAATATAAGCTGCAAGTTCTGATGTCAAATCAGAACGGAGAAACGGGGTGATTAAATAAATTCCGTTAAACAGTTCGCACGCCGTGTCGAGAAGCGACTTGGCGATGGCGAGGCCTTCGGCTTTCTGCTTTTGCTTGTCTTCGCCGGCGAGCGCCATTTTTTCCCGGATGCTGTCTGACAGCTTAATGCCCGGGATCTCATGATGAATGAACTCTGCATTGCGGCTGCTCGTTAACGGCATAATTCCGATATACACAGGTGTTTTGAGGTGTTTCGTTTCATGATGAATGTCAATGAGCTGCTGCTCCGAGTAGACAGGCTGGGACACGAAGTAGTCAGCTCCGCACTCGATTTTTTTCTCCAGCCGTTTTACTGCTTTATCAAGATGGCGGACATTCGGATTAAATGCTCCGGCTACGGAAAAGTTCGTTTTCTTGCCGAGCGGTTTCCCTGATAAAGAAATGCCCTCGTTGAATTGTTTAATCAGCCTGATCAAGTCAAAGGACGTTAAATCATAGACGGAGGTAGCCCCCGGAAAGTCGCCGATTTTTGAAGGATCACCCGTGATGGCTAAAATGTCGGTGAGCCCGAGCGTATCCAGCCCCATTAAATGTGACTGAAGGCCGATGATGTTGCGGTCTCTGCATGTAATGTGAACGAGAGAACGGATATCAAGGCGTTCTTTCAGCAATGAACCGCAGGCGGCATTGCTGATCCGCGGTGTCGCCAATGAATTGTCGGCGAGCGTCAGCGCTTCTATGCCGGTTTCTTTTAATTCAGCCGCCGCTTGCAGAAATTTGTCAAAATTCAATTTTTTTGGCGGATCAAGCTCTACGATAATTGACCGTTTTTGAGCGGCGATTTCGTTTAAACCAGGCTCGGTCCGTTCATTCCGGACGGAGATGACTTCTTCTTCCCGTCTGATTTTCACTTCTTTATCAGTGACGGGAGAAAGTCCGCGGACCGCTTCAGCCATGGCTCTGATATGGTTTGGCGTCGTACCGCAGCAGCCGCCGATAATGCGCGCGCCCTGAGTGCGGAACTGTACGGCGCTCTCCCGGAAATAGGCATCGTCCGTATCATAAACAAGCCGGCCTTCTTCTAAAGACGGAAGGCTGCTGTTCGGATAGACCGATAAATAAGCGTCACGGAAAATCGGCACTTCGGTGAGCGCTTCAATCATGTGGTACGGGCCGAGCCGGCAATTGATTCCCGTTATGTCAGCGCCAAGATCGGCAATTGACCTGAGGGCTTCCCGAAGCGGTGTTCCGTCCTGCAGCACGCCCTGTTCGTGCATGGATACGTTCAGCATAATCGGAAGTTCCGTTTCTTTTCTCGCTATCTTCAGCACTTCGCGCGCCTCTTCTAAATCATAGTATGTTTCCAGGAGCAGACCGTCCGGCTCTTCGTGAAGCAATAAATAAAGCTGCTCCCGAAAGCTGCGTTTAATCTCCTCCAGGCTGTAGGCGTTTTTGTTAAAGGTGCGGATGCCGCCCATTGTTCCAAATACATAAGCGCCGTCTGAGGAAGCGCGCGCGATTCTGACCGCCTCCTGATTGATTTTTTTCGTTTCATCCTCAAGTCCGTATCTTGAGAGCTTAATAAAATTCGCGCCGTACGTATTTGTCTGGATGATGTCTGCCCCGGCTTCGACGTAAGCCTTATGTATCCGCTTGATTTCCTCGGGCTTTGATACGTTCAGTTCCTCAAAACATCTGTCAATGCCGTAGGAATAGAGGAGAGTGCCCATCGCGCCGTCTCCGATTAAAATCCGTTCTTTTAAGTCTTGTAATAGTCCCATTGTTTGCCTCCTTCGTCACATTCAGCAAGGAAAAAAGAGAAATAAAAAAAGTCTTCTTAAGAAGAAGACTTTGTAATCATTTGTCTCTCTTCTTATCTTCCAAGCTGTTTTTAG
The DNA here is from genome assembly GCF_011065565.1 of Bacillus sp. EKM420B. Lineage (NCBI taxonomy): Bacteria > Bacillati > Bacillota > Bacilli > Caryophanales > Bacillaceae > Bacillus > Bacillus sp. EKM420B. The sequence continues at coordinate 206,316 of NZ_JAAMNX010000001.1, forward strand.
CTTGCTGGATTTAGCACCTTGGTCATGGTTTGGGTTAAACCATTACACCGGTTGCTGAAGCGTCGTCGGGCCAGTCCCTCGGCTTCTCTTGATAAGAACGTTCATATAATTGTCATGGGTTTCCAAAACTTAACTGTGAAAATCCCTTTCTCCAAATTTACCGAAAATAGAGACAATAATCAATAGGAATCACATAATTTATCTAAAATTAATAAATTGAACGTCAATCGGCAGGTCTGCCCCGCGGACGGCTGCAATAATCTGCTGCAGATCATCTTTATTTTTTCCGGTGACGCGCACTTGGTCGTCCTGAATCTGAGACTTGACCTTCAAGCCGGAGTTTTTAATCACAGCGTTGATTTTTTTGGCGTTGTCTTTATCAATGCCCTGTACAAGCTTCGCGCGCTGGCGCACCGTGCCCCCTGAGGCATTTTCGATTTTGCCGTATTCAATGTTTTTCGTCGGCACGTCCCGTTTGATCAGCTTGCCGCTCAGCACATCTTTGAGCTGATTCAGTTTAAACTCGTCATCAGAAATCAGGACAAGTTCTTCCTTTTCTAAAGTTACATCGCTTTTCGATCCTTTAAAGTCATAGCGCGTGCCGATTTCTTTCAGCGTCATCTGAATCGCATTCTGCACTTCGGGAAATTCAACTTTGGATACAATATCAAAAGAACTTTCTTTTGCCATGAGAAAACCTCCTATAACATTTCACTTATGAGTTGATTATAGTAGAATAAAGAGAAATGTCCAACTGCATAAAGCATGAATTTATGCATATTGGAAAAAATGAGAAAAACATCAGCCCCATACGGGCGAATCAGGAAGGACGATAACATGAGACCAGGGCAGCAGCTCACGCTTAGTATAGATCACCAAACCGATTTCGGTTATTTTTTAACCGACGGCGAGGATACGGTTCTTTTACATAACAGTGAAATTACAGAGGATATTGAAGACAGAGATGAAGTGGACGTATTTATTTACGTCGATCATCAGGAAAGACTCGCGGCGACGATGAAAAAGCCGCTCATCAGCTTTTATGACTACGGATGGGTGGAAGTGACGGACGCTGTGGAGGATATGGGCGTATTCGTCGACGTCGGTCTGTCAAAAGACGCGCTCGTCGCAACGGAGCACCTGCCTCCGTACAAATCCGTCTGGCCGCAAAAAGGCGACAGACTGTATTGCATGCTGAAGGTGACAAGCCGCGGACGCATGTTTGCCAAGCCGGCGCCTGAGGATATCATCAGTGAATTATTTACGGATGCAGAGGAAGACGTCATGAATAAAGACCTGACAGGCACGGTGTACAGACTGATCGCATCAGGCTCTTTTCTGATAACCGATGAAGGCATCCGCGCGTTTATTCACCCTTCAGAAAGAAAAGAAGAGCCTAGACTCGGCAGCCGCGTGACGGGGCGTGTCATCGAGGTGAAGGAAGACGGCTCCGTCAACATGTCCCTGCTGCCGAGAAAGCAGGATGCGCTTTCGGTTGACGCGGAGGAGATTCTGACCTATCTGAGATCAAGAAACGGCGCGATGCCTTACGGAGACAAAAGCGATCCTGACGATATCCGCGAACGGTTTCATTTAAGCAAAGCCGCCTTTAAGCGGGCGCTCGGGCACCTGATGAAAAACGGCAAAGTGTATCAGAAAGACGGCTGGACATACGAAAAACAATAAATTTTCTGCAAAAACATCGGTGAACCAAAACCGGTGTTTTTTATTTTCTCAAAAGCTCCTATATCCCTCATTTGTTTAACATCCTGCCGAACATACATATTTTATTGAAATAAAATATTCTGATATCCGAACCGATATATAACTATAGAAAAAAACAAAAGGAGAGTTTCAATGAGAAAAATGGCGATATTTGCGGCTGTACTGCTGCTTGCGCTCAGCACGGCGGGATGTGCCGGCAAATCCGAGGAGACGGCGGCCGAAAAAACGAAAACAATCGGCATCATGCTGACAGACAACGGCCTCGGCGACCAATCATTTAATGATTCAGGCTTTCAAGGTTTGACGAAAGCAAGAGACGAGCTCGGCATCACATTTGATTACAGAGAAATAAAAGACACCGGTACGTACGAAAAAGGACTGACCCAGCTTGTCCGGGAAGGCAATGATCTTGTTGTGGGGCTCGGTTACAGCATGCAGGCGGATTTAGAAAAGGTCGCCAAAAAATATCCGAAGCAGCGGTTTGTGCTGATTGATTCCGTATCAGACCTGGATAATGTCACCTCCGTCACGTTTAAAGAGGATGAAGGAAGCTTCTTAGCCGGAGCGCTGGCGGCTATGACGAGCAAAACCGGCACGATCGGATTTATCGGCGGTTCAGATGCCGACGTCATTAAACGGTTTAAGAAAGGCTATCTGAAAGGCGCGGAATCAGTCAAACCGAAAATCCGCGTGCTGTCGGAAATCAGCGGTACGTTTGATGATGATAAGCTCGGGAAGCGCATCGCCCAAAACATGATCCGAAAAAAAGCCGATGTCCTGTTTACGGCGGCCGGCTTCACGGGTGTCGGCGCACTGAAAGAAGCGGAGGCGCGAAAAGTATACGCCATCGGTGTTGACAGCGATCAATATTACACCGCTGAGCACGCCGTTATCTCTTCTTTAGTGAAAAACGTCGACCATGTCATCTATGAATTGGCGAAAGATTTAAAAGACAACAAGGAGATCAAAAGCGGTGAGATCGTTTACGGACTGAAGGAAAACGGCATGGACTTAGCCAAGATCAGAGTTGTCAAAAACGCAGGCGGGCTGACGAAAAAGATCACGGATATGAAAAACAGTCTGATTGAAAAAGGAGGCGATCTGAAGTGACATTACGGACAAGGCTGCTCGTTAACGCAGCCGTTACGATGATTTGCTTCGCCGCCGTCATCGGCTTTACCATCGTAAACATGATGAAGATTCAGGCTTCAAATGAAGATGAAGTGGACGCGCTGTTACACGTCCAGGAAGCAAAAGCTGACCTTAATACGTTAAAAGAGAAGCATCACCGGCTATTCCTATACGCTCGCAGACGCCCAGAAAGAAGAGGTACGAAGCTATATGAAAAGCAGCTCAGACAAACTGGCGGCGCTCAAAAAAACGATGACGGACGATGCGGACAAAGCTGCTTATGACAAACTCGCCAAAAAATACGAATCGTGGCAGGCGGAGGCGGACGCTGCTCTTGATTCGAAAAGCCCGGCTGAAGCGACAAGGACGGCGGCCCGCATCAACGGTCTTCTGAATGATATTTATATGCTGAATCTGAAAAGCCGGGATCACTATGAAGACATGCAGAAGCAGACGGCTGACCAGATTCAGTTTATCGTTTACAGCGCAGCCGTGCTGACCATCGTGATACTTGCCGTCACCGTCATATCTTCCATCAGGCTGACGAAGAGAATTGCAGGGCCGATCCGCCGCATGGCTGAAAATGCCCGCCGTATTGCAGGAGGGAACCTTGCTGTTGAAATGCTTGATTATAAAGGGAAGGACGAACTGAAAGAGCTGAATGACTCATTCGGAATGATGGCTGAACAGCTCCGCACCTTAATTCAGGCGATCGGAGAGGTCGGCCGTGAAGTCGAGACTTTTGCGGAAGGTTTGACGAAGGAAAACCAGACGCTGAAGGACATGACCGAGCAGGTGTCCGTGTCGACGGAAGAAATGGCGCAAGGCTCCCAAACCATTTCAGAAGATCTGCAGCATGCGGTGCAATTCATTGAACAAATGGATGAACATTCAAAGGCGAACGCCGAACGTTCAAAACAAACGACGAGAAGCAGCGAAGAGACGATTGCGGCGGTGGCTGCGGGGCGAGGTGCTTTAGCCGAGACCAAGCAAGCCATTGATAAAAGCAATGAGACATCAAAAGAGATTTCCGAAGCCGCCGATCTCTTCATAGAGCATGCGGCAGGCATCAGTATGATGGCGCAGACCGTTTCCGACATTGCGGGCCAGACCAATCTGCTGTCCTTAAACGCCGCAATCGAGGCGGCCAGAGCAGGCGAGGCCGGAAAAGGATTTGCCGTCGTTGCCGAGGAGATACGGAAGCTCGCAGACGGATCAGCCAAAGCGACCGCGCAGATTTTCGATATGGTAAAGCAAATTGAAGACGGCATCACATCCATTACCGGAGCTGTCACGACCGGCGTCGCTTTAGCGGACAGACAGCAGGAGCTGATGGAGAAAACGTCAGAATCATTCGCCCATATTGAACAAAAAGCCGCCCATATTAAGGCGGAGCTTACTCAATTGGACGGACGGATCATCGAATCGAAACAGCTTGGTGAGCAAGTGCTGCATCATGCCGAAAGCATCAGCGCCGTCGTTCAGGAAACGGCTGCAGGAAGCGAAGAGATTTCTGCCTCCGCGCTTGAGCAGCTGTCTTCTTTTCATAAAATGGCGGAAAGCGTCAATAATCTGGTGAGCCTGACAGAGCGGTTAAACGATCAGGTCCGCCGGTTTACTTTGTAACGGACATCCGTGCGCAAAAAACAGCCCTCTTTCTTCTAAGACAAGAGGGCTGTTTTGCTTTTACAGATGGTCCGGTTTTTTGGAATTCTGGTTTTTTCCCGCCTGCCGGTTTTTTTCGGCAAGCCGGTTCTTTTTCTGATTTACGGCGTTATTGTCCAACGGTTTTTTGTCATCATCTTTCATGCGGCAAAGCCTCCCTTCTGTCCGTTAGGATGCCCGCCCGCATTGAAATTATGGCTTCAGGAAAAAAATCGCGAGCGTGCCCGGCCCGGAGTGGGCGCCGATCGCAGAGCCGATTGAATGAAGAATGATCTCTTTCGGATGGAACGCTTCTTCAATCATTTCCTTCATCCCAATCGCCGTCTCTTCATTATCTGCATAGCTGATTCCCACGGTTTGATCCGCCCAATCGCCGCCTTCTTCCTTCATCATTTCTATAATCCGTTTAAACAGTTTCTTTTGTCCGCGCAATTTTTCGAGCGGCACGAGCCTGCCGTCATCCACATGCAGAATCGGTTTGATGTTCAAAAGCCCCCCGACAAAAGCGGACGTTTTTGAAATTCTGCCGCCCCGCGCGAGATAAGCGACGTCATCGACCGTAAATATATGTTTCATCCGTGCGCAAAAGTTCTTTACAGACGTTTCGATTTCTTGTATTGTATTCCCGTTAACACAGAGTGTTTGCGCGTGCATCACCGCGAGGCCGCATCCCAGTGAAGCGCATTTGGAATCTACAATCCGTAAATCAAAATCGGGAAATTCCTCTTTTACTTCATTGGCGATCATTACGGCCGTCTGATAGGTGCCGGAAAGACCTGAGGAAAAGGCGATGTATATCGCCGGTTCTCCCAGTTCCGCGTATTGTAAAAATACTTTTTTTATCGTATCCGGTGATGCCTGGGATGTTTTCGGAACTTTCCCGTCCCGCATCGCTTGAAAGATATGATCCGCCTGAATGGTGACCGCGTCCTCATATTCGTTTCCGTCAAGTGTTACGTGCAGCGGAATGAACCCGATCCGGTTTTCTTCAATATAAGATTTCGGCAGGTCAGAGGCGCTGTCAGCAATAAGGTGAACTGTCATCATAATTCCCTTCTTTCCGGTTGGTGAGAGTATGCCAACTATATCATATAAATTTGGCAAAATAGTGTTCAAAACTTTATTTTAAGGGAAAAGCTAATAATGAAAATGAGCGGAGGAGCAAGCCATGGTACTAGAACAAGTAAAAAAATTAGCAATCGTCGTCATCGGCGCGTTTCTGTATGCGGCGGGACTGAATTTATTCCTGATACCGGCGAATGTATATGCCAGCGGTTTTACCGGTGTCGCCCAGCTGCTGTCAAGCGTCGTTGATCAATACGCCCCCTTTTATATTTCGACAGGAGTTCTCATGTTCCTCTTAAACATTCCCATCGGTGTGTTAGGGTGGCTGAAAGTCGGCAGATCATTCACCGTATACAGCATATTAAGCGTAGCGCTGACGTCCGTCTTTATGGGGATTCTCCCGGAAATGAGACTGTCACACGATATTCTTCTGAATACCGTATTCGGAGGAGTCATCTCAGCTATCGGCATCGGTTTAACGCTGAAATTCGGCGCTTCGACAGGCGGTCTTGATATCGTGTCGATGGTGCTGGCCAAATGGAAGGATAAACCGGTCGGCACATATTTCTTCATTTTGAATGGGATTATCATTTTGACGGCAGGATTATTGCAAGGATGGGAGAAAGCATTATATACCCTTGTCGCTCTGTATGTCACAACAAGGGTGATTGACGCCATTCACACGCGCCACATGAAACTGACCGCCATGATCGTTACAAAAAAAGCTGATGAAATCAAAGAAGCGATTTACGGGAAAATGGTCCGAGGCATTACGACGGTGCCGGCAAAAGGCGCTTACACAAACGAACAGAAAGAAATGATGATCATCGTCATCACGCGGTACGAATTGTATGACCTTGAGAAAATCGTAAAAGAAGTCGACCCGAAAGCCTTCACTAACATCGTGCAAACGACGGGGATCTTTGGTTTCTTCAGAAAAGACTGATAGGAGCGGATAGAATGAAGTGGCTGTTTGGCCTGTTATTACCGGTCATTTTATTGATCGGATGCAGCAGTCAATCCGGGCAGAAGGAGCCCGCTGAGGAGGTATCCGGAGAGATGAATGAACAGCAAGCGGAATTAGCCGTAAATCCTGTGCAGACAGATCAGCAGATCGAATTTCAAATGTCTTTAAAAAACAAAAGCGAAAGCCCGATCGATTTCACATTCAGCTCAGGGCAGAAATTCGAACTGACCGTACATGACCAACATCACAAAGAACTGTACCGCTATTCAAAAGACAAAATGTTTACTCAGGCGTTTCAGACCGTGACCTTAATGCCGAATGAAACGTATGACTTTTCAGATGTGTGGAAGAACGTGCCCGGTCCGGGAACATACACGGTGACGGTGACGTTTTTAGGGAAGTCCGATCAGATCGGAAAAAGACTGAAAACGGTAAAAACATTTAAAGTAAAATAAAAAAGCGGCGCCCTCATCTCAAACGGGGCGCCTTTTTTTATTGCAATTTCTCCAGCTGATCCTGAAATTGGTGCAGCTGCTGACGTTCTGCATCCGTCGAATTGGCGTACGCGGAAGACACGGCATTTTTGGCGCGTGAGACAGCTTTTTCCTGGTCGCCGTCCTCGAAACCGTTAGCAATCATGACGGCCTGCTGGACAAATGACTTGGCTTGAGAAAACAGTTCGTTTCTCATTAAAAGTCAACCTGCCTTTCAGCCGAATCTTTTGCTGCATCATGCTGTGCTTCCTCTAATGTAGACCGATATGGAAATCTTGCGTCATGAAGACTGACAGAGTCCTTGCCTTGCTGAATAAACCGTTTTGATTTGTTTCGTTTACCCATTGCAATGTCCCCCTTCCATATTTAGACGAGATGAGTCGTCTGTTTTAGTATGGGCGGAAGGCTTTGTGTTATGAGCGGGAAAACCTCACAGGGAGAAATAGGATTTTAAAAATTCGGCGATTCCGTCCGCTTCATTTGAACCCGTGACGCGATCGGCGGCCTGTTTGACTTCATCCGTGCCGTTTCCCATCGCTACGCCGCACCCGGCAAATCGGAGCATTTCAAGATCGTTGTCTTCGTCGCCGAACGCGATGATCCGTTCTCTCGGCACTTGGTAATAGTCGCTGATTTTCTTCAGGCCGACCGCTTTATTCATCCCGTGTTTAATAATTTCAATCACATGCCAAGGAGCCGCCCATCTTCTGTGGTCAATGACCTCGGCGTGCACATCGGATAAATGCGCGCGTATGTCCGCGACGTCCTCTTCCTTCGCGTGAATCAATACGGACGTCACATCCTCTTTGACCGTTTCGCGCAGATCGCCGAATGTGACATTCGCCGTATTCATATGAAACGCCTCAATTAAATGCTCATCATGATAATGGAAGTACACATCATCAATGATCTCAGCGAGCACATTATGTATTTGATAGGTCTCTGTAAGTTCGGCAAGCTGTCTGACCACATTGACAGATAGAGATGTGTGGTAGCGCCCCCATGACTCGTCTTTCGGGTGGTGGACAAACGCTCCGTTAAAATTGACAATCGGCGTTGTCAGCCCAAGCTCGTCATAATACATCGAACTGGAACGGAAAGGGCGGCCGGTTGAGATGCAGACATGATGGCCCGCTTCTTTCAGCGTCTGAATCGTCCGTGCCGTTTCAGGGGAAATGGTTTTATCATCTTTTAATAAGGTTCCATCCAGATCTAAGGCGATGAGGTAAGGTTTTGTCTCCATAAATAACTCCTTTTGTCATATAATTTGCTGTTTTTCTCTTATGTACAGTGTAGCTTTTTACCATCTTTATTGTCTACATGTTACACTTATGATTATGGTTATCCTAAGGAGGGAGTCAACGTGATTCTTATTGATCATCAAACTGTATCAGGCATTCCGTTTTTACATATTGTAAAAGAAGAAAATCGGGACCATCCCGCTCCCCTTGTTTTCTTTATTCACGGTTTTACAAGCGCGAAGGAGCATAATCTTCATTTCGCTTACCTGCTTGCTGAAAAGGGTTTCAGAGCCGTGCTGCCGGAAGCTCTTTACCACGGTGAACGCGCTGAACAGCTGTCAGCAGAAGAGCTCGCCGTCCATTTTTGGGACATTGTCTTAAATGAAATCGAGGAGCTTGACGTGCTGAAAAAGGATTTTGAAGCGCGCGGTCTGATTGAAGACGGGCGGATCGGTCTTGCGGGCACCTCAATGGGCGGAATTACGACATTCGGCGCGATGGCCGCGTATGATTGGGTCAAAGCCGGCGTCAGTCTGATGGGAAGCCCGAACTATACGGCATTTTTTCAGCAGCAGATTGACCACATTCAAAAGCAGGACATCGACATTGACGTCACAAAAGAACAGGTCGACGAACTGTTTGCGCGGCTCAAACCGTTCGATCTCAGTCTGGAACCGGAAAAACTCCGCAGCCGCCCGCTGCTGTTCTGGCACGGCGTTCAAGACAAAGTCGTTCCGTATGCACCGACCCGCGGCTTTTATGAAACGATTAAACCTCATTACAGCAGCCGGCCTGACCATCTTCAGTTTCTGAAAGACGAACGGGCTGATCATAAAGTCCCGAGATACGCCGTTTTAGAAACCGTCGCCTGGTTCGATAAGCATTTATAAAGCACAAAGGTGTTAACAATACCCGCTTTTACGTTATACTGAGGAAAAAGGAGTGATGGAACGTGGAAGAAGCATTAAAAGAAAACATCATGGGCGCCTTGGAGCAGGTTGTTGACCCTGAGCTCGGCGTCGATATCGTCAATCTCGGTCTTGTATACGACGTTGATATGGATGACAACGGCCTGACGCACGTTACGATGACACTGACATCAATGGGGTGCCCGCTCGCTCCGATCATCGTCGACGAGGTGAAAAAAGCGCTCGCCGACATTCCGGATGTAAAAGAGACGGAAGTCCACATCGTCTGGAATCCGCCGTGGACAAGAGACAAAATGTCACGCTACGCAAAAATCGCATTAGGGATTCAGTAATAAGAAAATGCACCCCGGATTTTAGGTACATCCTAAAGTTTGTAGGTGCTTTTCTTTTGTCTGCATATAAGTGACAGTGAGGGCTTGTTTTGGATCGCAAACGAACCCTTATATATAAAATTTCATATGAGGTTTATCTTTTTTGTAATAGGACAGTCTGTCCTGGAGTGTACCTGTGTGGAATTCAAATTTATGTCCATCGGGATCAGTAAAATAAATTGACTTTTGATCTTGCTTATCTCTAGGACGCCCATTTAATATATTTACATTTAGATTTTTTAACCTTTGAAGTAGTGCATCAAAATCTTTTGGGTCAATTGTAAAGGCCGTATGCGTATAGGATTTATGTATTTCATTTCTTGGTATATCCGCCTCTAAGTTAAGTGCAAGCCAAAGCCCGTTCAGATCAAAATATGCTGTTTTTTGCCCTTTAACCAGAAGTTGTGCATGAAATACTTTCTCATAAAATTCTATAGATTTTTCCAAATCTGAAACAGAAAAAAGAAGGTGATTGATCCCTTTTATGTTCATTTTCCCCACCTCATTTAACATCTTTGTTTTAAACAATCCCTTTGGTAATACATCTGCATATATATCGATTATATACTGACTAAAAAATCATTTTTAGGGATTTCTGTGTATTTTTTATGCCCGGTGTTTTCCGGATGACCGTTTTGAACTGTACTAAACATGATTCTGCCGGGGCCCGTTTTGTCTGCTTTGTCGCTGCAGACCGGCGTGCGGAAAGAAGGGCAAGTCACTAAAAAACCCGAGTTTCCCGCCATTCGGGGGTTTTTGCGGTATCGGGTTAAAAAGGAAAAAAACGGACGGAGGCATGATATAATAGACCGGCTGCATGCGAGGGAGGAACCCATGAAGAAAAAATTACTTCTCATTATCCTTAGCATTCTTGTTTATATGGCGCTGTTCGCTGTTTCCGCCTTTCACAAAGAGCCGGAGCGGCAGGCAGGGACAATGACGGATGTCAGCCGTCTCATGCCCGTGAAAATTAAGCAGACGGTCAAAGGAAAAGAGAAAGAAACATTGGTCGAAACGATTAAGGAAGCAAAGAGAAAGCATCTGAAGATCTCAATCGCAGGCGCCCAGCACTCAATGGGCGGCCAGACGTATTATGAAGACGGTATCGTTCTCGACATGACGGGCTACAACAAAATACTCGGTCTCGACCGAAAGAAAAAAATCATCAGAGTGCAGGCGGGAGCGACGTGGAATGATATTCAGCGCTATGTCAATCCGTACGGGCTCGCGGTAAAAGTCATGCAATCGCAAAACATTTTTACGATCGGGGGCTCACTGAGCGCCAACGCCCACGGCCGGGATATCCGGTACGGTTCGCTGATTGATACGGTCAAATCGTTTCATCTTTTAAAGGCGGACGGCAAAGTCATCACCGTTACTCCGAAAGATGACCTGTTTTCAGCCGTCATCGGCGGCTACGGCCTGTTCGGCGTCATCCTTGACGCGGATATTGAGCTGACGGATGATGAGCTTTATGAAATGAAAACGAAACGCATGAACGCTGATACATACAGTCAATATTTTACGCAGCATGTTCAGCGCAACCCCGCCGTGCGCATGCATCTCGCGCGGATCGCAACAGGGGATAAAGGCTTTTTGCACGATATGTATGTGACTGATTACACACTCTCAGACAACCAGAAAGAATTAAAGCGGCACAATGAACTGAAAGAAGATGAGCATCCGGCGCTGACGAAATTCGCGCTCGGCCTCTCCCGCCGGTATGACTGGGGAAGAAATTGGTTCTGGTCCACCCAGCAGTCTTATTTTCTCAGCCAAAACGGCGTGAAAGTCTCCAGGAACAATGTCATGCGGTCAGAATCGAAGTTTTTGGAATATGAAAACACGGACAACACCGACGTGCTTCAAGAATACTTCGTGCCCGTCGGCGAATTTGCGCCGTACATCCATGATTTACGCAAGACGCTGTCACATGAAGATCTCAATCTCGTAAATATTACGATCCGCTACGTGCAAAAAAATGAAAAAGCCGATCTGTCATACGCAAAGGAAGACATGTTTTCACTCGTTCTTTTAATCAATGAAGGGTTTTCAAAAGACAGCCAGACGAGTGCAGCGCGGATTGTCAGAAAAATGACGGATACGGCATTGCGCCACCGCGGCAGTTATTATCTGCCGTATATGCTGTATCAAACGAAAGAGCAGATGCGCGAGGCATATCCGAAAAGCGATACGTTCTTTCGGAAAAAACACAAATATGATCCCGATGACTTGTTTATGAATTATTTTTATCAGAGGTACAAATCATGAAACACAACCATTTAAAATGGCTGATCCTGTCTCAGAGCAGTGTCTTTTTTGCAGGCAGCCTGATCTTTCCGTTTTATATTTTATTTATTAAAAACATCGGTTCCAGCTACACGCAATTCGGTCTCTCATACGGCTTGTTCGGCCTGAGCGGCGCATTGATTCATCCGCTGCTCGGCCGGCTGTCGGCAAGACTGGATCCCCGCTGGTTCCTGATGGCGAATTCGTGGGGGATGGCGGTGCTTCTTCTGACGCTCCCGCATATTACCGGCGTGCACCAGGTTTATGTTGTGCAGGTGCTTTTGGGCCTCTTCGGCGCCATGCAAAAACACGGCGAGAAAATCATGATCGCAGATTACACCGACGGCGGGGAGCGGGGGAAAAAAGTCGGCAGCTATCATTTCTGGACGGCCGTATTTTCAGCTGCCGCCATTATTCTCGGCGGGTTTCTCGCTGATTTCTTTACGGTTTATATTATTTTTTACGCCAGCTCCGTGCTGTTTTTTATAAGCGGGCTGATGATGCTGAAAAAAACAGGCTGATCCGATCAGCCTGTTTTTCTTATGAACCCCCCTCAATCGAGAGGGGGTTTTTTGTCAGCGAAAACAGATGGAAAATGAATGAAAAAATATTAAATATACAATTGAATTAATTTTTATTCATGTTATAATGTTAAATAATTTCACAAAAACCAAGAAGGTGAACCCGTTGAAAATAGGTATTATAGGCGCTACTGGTTATGGAGGCGCCGAACTTGTCAGGATTCTTAACCATCACCCTTATACAGAAGATTGTATATTATATTCATCGAGCGACGAAGGGAAAGAATATGCCGCTTCATATCCGCATTTGAGGAATATAGCGTCACAATCACTTCAGCCGCTTCATATAGAAACGATTCGAAACGAAATTGATGTCATGTTTACAGCCGCGCCGCCCGGCGTTTCCGGAGAGTGGTCGCCCAGGCTGGCGGAGGCGGGCATCCCGGTCATTGATCTATCCGGTGATCTGCGGATTCAAAACCCGGCCGTGTATGAAAAGTGGTATAAGCGGAAGGCCGCGCCGAAAGGAACGATTCAAAGCGCGGTTTACGGTTTAGCCGAACTGCAAAAAGAAGAGATTCAGACTGCTAAGCTGATTGCCAATCCGGGATGTTTTCCGACGGCTGTGCTGCTCGGGCTCGCCCCGCTGGCGAAAAATAAGCTTTTACAAGATTCATTTCTGATTGTTGATGCGAAAACAGGCGTATCCGGTGCCGGCCGAAAAGCATCCATGGGCACTCATTATTCTGAGCTGAATGATAATTTCAAAATTTATAAGGTTAATGAGCATCAGCATACTCCGGAAATTGAACAGCAATTGGCGGCATGGCAGCCCGGCACAGGTCCGATCACGTTTTCCGCACATTTGGCGCCGATGACAAGGGGCATTATGGCGACGATGTACACGGAGGCTCCTCCGGGAATGTCTGCTGCACAGGTAAGAGAATTGTATTCCGAATTCTACAAAGATTCATTTTTTGTCAGAATCAGGCCGGAAGGTGAATTTCCGGCGACGAAAGAGGTATACGGCAGCAATTTTTGTGATATCAGTGTCACCGTGGATAAAAGAACAAACCGTGCCACCATCGTTTCTGTCATAGATAATCTGATGAAAGGCGCCGCAGGGCAGGCGGTTCAAAATTTAAATATCATGAATGGCTGGCAGGAAGAAACGGGACTTACGATGACGCCAGTCTATCCATAGAACGAAAGAGGGATTCGAAAATATGATTCAGCTGAGTGAGGAAATCACGAAAATAAAAGGCGGCGTATCCTCGCCGAAAGGGTTTGAGGCAAAGGGCGTGCACTGCGGTCTGCGCTATTCAAAAAAAGATCTCGGAGCGATTATCAGCGAAGCGCCTGCAGTCAGTGCGGCGGTATATACGCAGAGCCATTTTCAGGCAGCGCCCTTGAAAGTGACGCAAGAGAGCTTAAAAAAAGAGGCCGTGCTTCAGGCGGTTATCGTCAACAGCGCGATTGCCAATGCCTGTACGGGAGATCAAGGATTAAAGGACGCCTATGAAATGCGGGACGGCTTCGCGAGCCAGCTCGGCATTGAGCCGGAGCTTGTTGCGGTTTCGTCAACCGGGGTGATCGGCGAGCTTTTAGATATGAAAAAAATTCAAGCGGGCATCGAACAGCTCGGTCAAGCGCCGTCCGTGTCCGGAGCATTTGAAGAAGCCATTTTGACGACGGATACAGTGACGAAACAGACGTGTTATGAACTGGTGATCGGCGGAGACATCATCACGATCGGCGGAGCGGCGAAAGGCTCCGGCATGATCCACCCCAACATGGCGACAATGCTCGGCTTTGTCACAACGGACGCGGCCGTGGAAGAACAGTCGCTCAAAAACGCGCTCAGAGAGATTACGGATGTTTCATTTAACCAAATCACCGTTGACGGAGAAACATCGACGAATGACATGGTGCTTGTGATGGCGAACGGCTGCGCGGGGAATGATTGCCTGACGGAGCAGCACCCTGACTGGCCGGCATTTAAAAAGGGGTTAAAGCTTGTATGCGAAGACCTTGCCAAAGATATTGCCAGAGACGGTGAAGGAGCGACGAAATTAATTGAAGCCAGAGTCGAAGGCGCGAAAAATAACCTTGAGGCGAATATTATTGCTAAAAAAATCGTCGGCTCAAGCCTTGTGAAGACCGCCGTTTACGGCACTGACGCCAACTGGGGGCGCATCATCGGCGCCATCGGGCACAGTGCGGCAAGCGTAACGGCCGAACAAGTGGAAGTTTTCCTCGGCGGTCAGTGTCTGTTTAAAAACAACGAACCTCAGCCGTTTTCGGAAACTGATGCCAAGGAGTACTTATCAGGTGATGAGATTACGATTGCAGTCCGCCTGCAGGAAGGCTCCGGCAGCGGCCGGGCATGGGGCTGTGACTTAACTTATGATTATATCAAAATCAATGCGAGCTATCGCACATAACAAAGGGGAGCGGCATGAAGAAAACCATCGTTTTTAAGTGCGGCGGAAGCGTAATCCGCGAGTTATCCGCCGATTTTTTTCAAAATGTAAAAGAGCTTATGCAATCGGGCTGGAACCTTGCCGTCGTGCATGGAGGCGGCCCGGACATTTCAAGAATGCTGAAAACATTGCAGATTGAAACGGAATTTGTCGATGGACAGCGGAAAACGACCAAACCGGTGCTGGAAACAGCGGAAATGGTCTTGTCAGGGACAATCAATAAATTTTTCGTGACCGAACTCGCGAAAAACGGGCTGAAAGCCGCGGGAATATCAGGAAAGGACGGCGGTCTCCTTCAAGCATCTTACCTTAATCAAGACAAATACGGAGAAGTCGGCGAAATACAAAAAACCGATCCGTCAATCATTCACGCATTAATGAAAGAAGGCATCATTCCCGTTATCGCTCCGCTTTCCATGACAAGTGATTTCGAAACGCTGAACGTCAATGCAGACGCCGCGGCATCGGCCGTCGCTTCAGCCTTACACGCCGATAAACTTTTATTTGTCACGGATGTCGAAGGAATTATGGACGGAGAGAACAGGCTGGATACTTTGACGCCGCAAGAGATTCAGGCCCTCATCGATGACGGCGTGATTTCAGGAGGGATGATTCCGAAGGTAAACTCGGCATTATCGGCACTGAGTGAAGATGTCGCGGAAGTGATGATCGTAAACGGAAAAGGAGCGTTTTTCACCAATCAAGTCTTCCGAGGAACAAAAATCGTCAAAGAAAAGGAGAGCGTGTCATGAGCAGCCTATTTCAAACCTACAGCCGCTGGCCTATCGATATTAAAAAAGCGAAAGGGACAATCGCAGAGGATGAAAACGGAAAAACGTATCTCGATTTTATTCAGGGCATCGCCGTTTCCAATCTCGGCCATTGTCATGATGCGGTGACAGAAGCGGTGAAAGAACAGCTTGACAGCGTATGGCACGTTTCCAATCTGTTTGAAAATGATCTTCAGGAAAAAGCCGCGGCAAAGCTTGCCGGACATAGCGAGGGGGATCTCGTTTTCTTCTGCAACAGCGGAGCCGAAGCGAATGAAGGCGCCATTAAACTTGCCCGTAAAGCAACGGGAAAGACAAAAATCGTAACATTCCATCAATCCTTTCACGGACGGACCTATGCGGGGATGGCCGCCACCGGACAAGACAAAATCAAGACCGGTTTCGGACCGATGCTCCAAGGCTTTCACTATCTTCCGTTTAATGACCCGTCGGCATTCAGCACGCTTTCAAAAGAGGATGATATCGCCGCCGTCATGCTTGAGACGGTGCAGGGAGAAGGGGGAGTCAATCCCGCCGATCCGGAATTCATCGAAGCCTTACAGACATTTTGCAAAGACAAACAGGCGCTGCTTATCGCAGACGAGATTCAAACCGGAATCGGCCGGACGGGCAAGGCATTCGGCTATGAGCACTTCGGCATCTCTCCGGACATCATCACTGCTGCGAAAGGGCTTGGAAACGGTTTTCCCGTCGGAGCCGTGATCGGCAAAAAGAAGCTTGGCGACGCCTTTACGCCGGGTACGCATGGTACGACTTTCGGCGGCAATAAGCTCGCCATGGCAGCTGTGAAAGCAACTTTGGACATTGTGTTTCAGCCGGACTTTCTCCAGGCGGCGGCAGACAAAGGCTCTTTTTTAAAAGCGCAGCTGAACCGTGAACTGACAGGGCCTTTTGTAAAAGAAATCCGCGGAAAAGGGTTATTAATCGGCATTGAATGCGCAGGTCCCGTGTCCGGCATCATCGGAGATCTGCAGGAACGCGGGCTTCTCGTGCTTCCGGCCGGACCGAATGTCATCAGGCTGCTCCCGCCGCTTACGGTTTCTGAAGAAGAAATGCTGTCGGCCGTCAGTATGCTGAAAGCAGCGATCGAAGCGCATTCGGCAGTGAAACGGTAATTTTTTTCGATATAAAAGTATAAAAATTCATATTTTTAATTAATTATTCATCAAGAGGTGGGCTTTAGATGAAAGGCTATTTAGTATTGGAAGACGGAACATCATTCGGCGGTGAACTTGAAAAAGAGGCCCGCTGTGTTGGCGAAGCTGTTTTTTTCACCGGAATGACGGGCTATCAGGAAGTGCTTACAGACCCGTCATATAAGGGGCAGATTATCGTCTTTACGTATCCGCTGATCGGAAACTACGGAATTAATGAAAAAGACCTTGAAAGTAAAATTCCTCAAGTCAAGGCTGTTGCCGTCTATGAAGCGTGTGAACATTTTTCTCACCATGAAGCAGTCTCAAGCTTGAGAGAGTATTTAAATAAATGGAACGTCCCGCTCTTAACCGAAGTGGATACACGGGCCGTCGTCAAAACCATCCGCTCCGGCGGCACGATGAACGCTGCCGTGTCAACAACAGGAGAAATTCCCGCAGCATCCGGAACACAAAACCCGGCGGAGCTGGCGCAGTCTGAAGACATCACTTCAATGGGGAACGGAGACCGGCATATTGGGCTGATTGATTTCGGTTATAAAAAATCAATCGCCTCGTCACTTGTAAAGCGCGGCTGTAAAGTAACGGTCATTCCATATCAGCAGATGGATGCCGTTTATGACATTCAGCCTGACGGAATTGTGCTCTCAAACGGCCCGGGCGACCCGAAAGCGATTGCGCCGTACATGAACCGGATTACATCTTTACTCAGTGATTTCCCCGCACTCGGCATTTGCCTCGGGCATCAGCTGATTGCCCTGGCTTTCGGAGGAAATACGTATAAGCTGCCGTTCGGCCACAGGGGTGCCAACCATCCCGTCATTGACCGGAAAACGAAACGGGTGTTTATGACAAGCCAGAACCACAGCTATGTCGTCGATGAAGCGTCAATTGACGAAAACGAGCTGTCCATCAGATTTCACCATGTCAATGATACATCAGTGGAAGGGCTCATTCATAAGCGCCTTCCCGTATTAAGCGTCCAGTTCCACCCTGAAGCTCATCCCGGTCCGGCTGAGAGCGAGTGGATATTTGATGAATTTCTAGAGAAAGTGATACCAGCAAGGAGAGAAATCGCTCATGCCTAAAGATACAACCATTTCCAGCATATTAGTCATCGGCTCCGGCCCCATCATCATCGGCCAGGCGGCAGAATTTGATTATTCAGGAACGCAGGGCTGCATGGCTCTGAAAGAAGAAGGATACCGCGTTATTCTAGTCAATAACAACCCGGCAACGATTATGACGGATGAGGCGTTTGCCGATGAAATATATTTTGAACCGCTCACAACCGACAGCATCGAGGCCATTATTGAAAAAGAAAAACCCGACGGTCTGCTTGCCAATTTGGGCGGCCAGACGGCATTGAATTTAGCCGTTAAACTTGAAGAAGCAGGCGTGCTGAAGAAGCATCAAGTCAAGCTCTTAGGAACATCGGTGGAAACCATTCAAAAAGGCGAAGACCGGGAGCAGTTCCGCGCCCTGATGAAAGAGCTCGACCAGCCCGTTCCGGAAAGCGAAATCGTCGACAACGAAGAAGACGCCCTCCGCTTCGCTGAGTCTATCGGATTTCCGGTTATTCTGAGACCGGCGTACACGTTAGGCGGAAAAGGAGGCGGAATCACGAAAACGAAAGAAGCGTTTCAGACGCTTATTAAACAGGCGCTGTTAGCAAGCCCGATCAGCCAATGCCTCGTCGAAAAAAGCATTGCCGGATTTAAAGAAATCGAATATGAGGTCATGCGCGACAGCAATCATACATGCATCACCGTCTGCAATATGGAAAACATCGATCCCGTCGGCGTGCATACAGGAGACTCTATCGTCGTCGCACCGTCCCAGACGTTAACGGATGAAGAATATCAGATGCTGCGTTCCGCAAGCCTGGCGATTATTTCGGCGCTGGATGTGGTCGGCGGCTGCAACATTCAATTTGCGCTGGATCCGTTCAGCAAACAGTACTATGTCATTGAAGTGAACCCGCGTGTCAGCCGTTCATCGGCCCTCGCGTCAAAAGCAACCGGCTACCCGATTGCCAAAATGGCGGCGAAACTTGCCGTCGGCTATACGCTCGACGAACTGAAAAATCCGCTGACGGGCTCTACTTATGCAAGCTTTGAACCGGCGCTTGATTATGTCATCGTCAAATTCCCGCGCTGGCCGTTTGATAAATTTAAACATGCCGACCGCACGCTCGGAACGAAGATGAAAGCGACGGGAGAGGTCATGGCGATCGAAAGAAATATGGAAGCGGCCATTCAAAAAGCGGCGGCCTCCCTTGAACTGAAAACGATCGGCACCCGCCTGCCTGAACTCGGCGGCTGTACGATCAATCAGCTGTGGGAATTAGCGGTAACGCCGGATGACCGGAGATTTTTCGTCGTCATGGAACTGTTAAGCCGCGGTGAAACGATAGAAGATATCCATGCCAAAACGAAAATTGACCCGTTTTTTCTCCATGTATTCCGAAATATCATCACATTGGAAAACAAGCTGATGGAAGAAGGGGATCATCTGTCTGTCCCGCTTTTAAAGCAGGCGAAGGTAAAAGGCTTCACGGATGTCATGATCGCATCTCTCACGGGAAAAACGGAAGAAGACATCCGTGCTCTCAGAAAGAAATCAGGCATCGTCCCGTCGTTTAAAATCGTAGATACATGCGCCGCTGAATTTGATGCCAAGACGAATTATTTCTACTCCACCTACCTTGGGGAAAGCGACGGAGATGTCAGCCGAAAAGAGAAAAAACGCGCCCTCATCATCGGCTCAGGCCCGATCCGCATCGGTCAGGGAGTGGAATTTGATTACAGCGCCGTCCACGGCGTCCTGACCCTGCAAAAGCTGGGGTATGAAACGATTATGATCAATAACAATCCGGAAACAGTAAGCACGGATTATGAAATCGCCGACCGGCTTTACTTTGAACCGCTGACGACAGAATATATTTTAAATGTGGCGGAACATGAAAACATTGATTTTGCCATCGTCCAGTTTGGGGGACAGACCGCGATCAATGCCGCTGAACCGCTGGAAAAAGCGGGCATTCCGCTGCTCGGAACATCCTTTGAAACCCTTGATGCGCTGGAGGATCGGGATCTGTTTTATCAGCTGCTTGATGATCTTGGCCTCAAACATGCCAAAGGCGAAACGGCTTATTCAAAAGAAGAAGCAACGGAAAAAGCAAGCAGGATCGGCTACCCCGTGCTGATCCGTCCGTCTTATGTCATCGGGGGGATGGGCATGATCATCGTTCATTCAGAAGCGCAAATGTCAGAACTGCTGGGAAAAGAAGCGGGCATGCCGTACCCGATTTTGATCGATCAGTACATTACAGGAAAAGAATTGGAGATCGATCTGATTTCCGACGGACATGAAGTATTCGTGCCGACTTACACAGAGCACATTGAACGGGCCGGCGTCCATTCGGGCGACAGTTTTGCGATTCTTCCGGGGCCGTCTGTCACACCTGATATGCAGCGGAATATAAAAGAGGCCGCCGAAAAAATCGCGGTAAAACTGGCTTTTAAAGGCATTATGAACATTCAGTTTGTCATTGATGACAAAGGGGATATTCTCGTTCTTGAAGTGAATCCGCGGGCAAGCCGCACGGTTCCTGTCGTGTCTAAGGTGATGGGGGTGCCGATGATCCCGCTTGCCGCCAGATTGCTGGCCGGCGCTTCCCTTAAAGATATCAAGCCCGAGGTTCAAAATCAGCACGGAACTGCAGTGAAATTCCCGGTTTTTTCTTCTCACGCCATTCAGGATGTGGACGTAAAGCCCGGGCCGGAAATGAAGTCGACCGGAGAAGGCATGTGTGTCGCGTTTGACGCAGAAAGCGCACTGAAAAAAATCTACGCGCACGTCTGGGAGAAAAAAGGCAGCATCTATCTGGAAGGCTGTGATGCGGAATTGGAACGTCAGGCTCAAGAGGCGGGATTTACCGTATGCAAAGATGCGTTCCCGGCATGGGCAGAGCGAAAGGATAAAGCGGTCCATATTAATTTCAATCACTCTGAAGAAGCGCGTAAACAACGGATCGAAGCCATGACGCACGGTGTGACGGTCTTTACTGAACCGGAAACCGTAAAGGCATTTTTAGCAAGCGGCTCCGGCAAACCTCAGCCTGTTTCGCTCAAAGATCTTTATCAAAAGGAAGTGGCATCATGCACACAATAAAAGCGGAACACACATTAACCCATTTGTACGGCAAAGATTTTCTTTCATTAAAAGATGTCAGCCCGTCAGACATCAATGCGCTTTTGACAGAAGCTTCATTATTAAAACAACATCCGATACAGCCGATTTTCCAAGGGAAAACATTGGCGATGATTTTTGAAAAATCTTCAACCCGCACACGTGTGTCTTTTGAAGCGGGAATGGCCCAGCTCGGAGGAACGGGACTATTTCTTTCAAGCAGCGACCTGCAGCTTGGGCGGGGGGAGACGGTCGCGGATACGGCGAAGGTGCTGTCCGGCTTCGTTGATGCCATTATGATCCGCACCTTTGAGCATGAAAAAGTCGAAGAGCTTGCCGAGCATGCAGACATTCCCGTCATAAACGGGCTGACCGACCGGTATCACCCGTGTCAGGCACTCGCGGATCTGTTAACGATACAAGAAATAAAAGGAAAATTAAAAGGAGTAAAAGCCGCCTATATCGGTGACGGAAATAATGTCGCGCATTCACTTATGATCGGCTGCGCAAAAATGGGCTGTGACATTGCGGTTGCTTCGCCGAAAGGCTATGAAGCAGAGGAAGAGGCAGTGAATGCCGCGAGAGAAGCGGCGGCTGTTTCCGGAGCGAAAATCACCCTTACCGAAAATCCGCAGGAAGCGGTGCGGGATGCAGACGTGATTTACTCCGACGTCTTCACGAGCATGGGGCAGGAGGAAGAGACGCAGCAGCGGCTGAATGTGTTTGCACCGTATCAAGTCAACGCCTCACTCGTCAGTCTCGCCAAACCCGACTATACATTTTTGCATTGCCTGCCGGCGCATCGGGAAGAAGAGGTCACGTCCGAGATTATCGACGGCCCGAACTCTGCGGTATTCCAGCAGGCGGAAAACCGGCTTCACGCGCAAAAAGCGCTCCTGAAAGCTCTTCTTTACAAACAGGATGAACAAAAAAACCGCTGAATCTCATTCAGCGGTTTTTGATATTTCTCCGCATACAAGCGCATACTACATAAAAAAGAAAAAGGAGGAAATGACGTGGGACAGCAGCATCAATTCCGACCGGGACAAAAAGCGCCGAATAACGGTGTGTACGTTGAAATCGGCGAAACGGGAAGCATGGTCAAAAACCCGCAAAAAATCAAGCTTACGGTGGGAGAAATGTTCCCTGAAACTTCAAACCACAACAGATTGTGGACGTACCAACGAAAACCGTGAACACAAAAAAACCTGCTGAATAGCAGGTTTTTTTATTTAATGCTGGTTTGCATCCTGTTTGACAGGCATGATCTCCGCAAGAACAAAGACTAGCACCGCAATAACCACGGCAATAACGGATGATTGCTTGAAATTGTACGCCGCGCTGTTCATGGAGGCGATCAAATAACAGGCCATATGTGTTAAAAGGAACGTCCAAATAAAACCGATAACTAACCGCACGTTTCCACCTCGTCCTTCATTTTATTCTACGTTGTATCATACCATACATAAAGCGCGGGCGGAAGGTCATTTTCTCATCAAAAAGCGCGCCTGAAACTGACATGTGCCCGCCTGTCCGGCCGTCTGACGGAAAATTCGGTTCCCGTGCTTGGGATAATAGCCAAAACATAGCAGCAAATAGGAGTTTATCCGATCCGTTTTCATTCTTCTTACATATGATAGCCAATAGAGAGATTAGGAGTAAAAGGAGGCGGGCAGGCATGGGGATAACGGAAAGATTTTTCCAATTCGGATCTGAGCTGAACGTCATCCATCTGCCGTATCGGCCGAACGGCTTCTGTGTCTTTATTCTGGGGGACAGAACCCACTTTGTCAGCCGGGACTCAAGCTTTTGGCTCGAACATGAAGGGAGAAACCGGCTGTTAAATACGCTGCTTGACAGAGGGTACACCATTTTCAACAGCAATTTATACGGACGGCATTGGGGTTCGGAAAAAGCCGCCCTTTACGCCAGGCAGCTGATTCATTATGTGCTGAAACAAGAAACCCTCAATCCGAAAATACATTTGCTCGCAGAAGGCATGGGCGCCCTCATCGCCGATCAATTGCTGCAGTCTTCACCGGAGCATATCCGTTCAGCCGCAATGTTAGATCCTTGTCTTGATCTTCAAGCCCATTTTGAATCAGAGAAAGAAAATAAGTTTTTTTATAAGCAGTTTCTGAGGGAAACGGCACAAAGCTTCGGTGTTTCTGAAAAAGAGGCAAGCTCACTGAGCTATCAGACCATTACCGGCTGCCGCACCCGCGTGCCGGTACATATATGGCAAAGAACGACCGGAGCGCCGTACCCGTACACCCTGCATGCGAACGCGTATAAAGAAGCCCGGGAAAAGACCGGAAGCAAGACTGATATCACGTATCACCTGCTTGAGAACCCTGCACGTATTTACAGAGCCATCTGCCGGTTTTTCCGCAGTCATGAAAAAGACCTGTAATGAATAGAATACAACAGCCATCTCTTTTCAGAGGGCTGTTTGGCTTGTGTGTGAATGAAAAACCGGAAAGGCGGCAGATGTGATGAAAACAGCGCTGATCATTGGAGCAGATGAATTTCTCGGCCTTTCATTGTGCGAACGGTTGATGGATGAGGGTGTGCACGTTGATGTCATTTTGGCAGAACCGGAGGATAAAACGAGGCAGCTGTATTTAGAAGAACGTTTAATGTGGCTCGCGAGAAACGGGCTTTTTCAAATAATAGATGAAATAGGTGAAAAGGAATACGATCGTATCTGCGTTCAATACGGGAGCGGGTGTCTGCCCGAAGAAAGGGCTGAGCCTTTATATTGGATTGTTTACAGTGAGGATCAAGGAGACTGGGAAAAAAACGGTCAGCGGGATACGGCAAAAGCGATTATCCTTCCTCCCCTTTACGGTCCGTGGACGGAAGAAAAAGAAGATGGCGAAAGCAGGATCTTTTTAGAAGACGCGGTCTGCGGGCTGATGAATAAGCTTGAGGCTGACGGCACAGAAGACGAAAATCAGATTATTACCCTGGAAATAAAAGAAAAAACGCAAAAAACAGAAGCGGAAGAAAAAATTAAAGAATGGAAAAGACAATTTTCATCAATATTCGACATTTTTTAAGAAATACCTTCCATGTTATGTGCATTACCGCTACAATAAACGTATATCAATTATATATGTTATGAGTTTGAAAAGGGGTTGAACATGGCTTGATCACCAGGCTTGTCATGATCTTTTCTGTCCTCCTTTTATTGAGCGGATGCGCACAAACTCCGTTTAAAGGAAAAATTGAGAAGGTCGGAATGCTTTTTCCCGATACCATCAGTGACTTGGTATGGGGCACAAAAGGTTACAAAGGTTTATTAGCGATACAATCTGAATTTAACGTTGACGTTTATTATAAAGAAAATATCAGATCCGATGAAGATATTTTAAAAGCGATAGATGATTTTCATAAAAAAGGAGTCAATCTTTTATACGGGCACGGAAATGAATACGAGGAAATCTTCAATATGATCAGCAAGGATTATCCCGACATGGAATTCGTCGTCGCAAACGGAACGGCGAAAAGCGATAATGTCACAAGCGTTCACCTTATGGGAGAAGCAATGGGCTTTTTCGGGGGAATGACGGCCGCCCATATGTCAAAAACCAATGAGGTAGGTGTCATCGCCTCCTTTCTGTGGCAGCCTGAAGTAGACGGCTTTATCAAAGGGGCGAAATATGAAAAGCCTGATATCACCGTCAATACTGAATTTACGGACCACTGGGATAACGGCAATGAAGCGCTGCATCTTTACGAGAAGTTAAAAGCGGAAGGCACGGATGTTGTATATCCGGCCGGAGACGGGTATAATGTTCCTGTCATTCAGCAAATCAAAAAAGACGGGCTTTACGCCATCGGCTATGTCGCCGAGCAATCGAATCTCGGCAAAAACACGGTGCTGACAAGCACGGTGCAAAACGTAGATAAAGCCTATACATTAATTGCCGAGCAATATAATAAAGGTACGCTCAAGAGCGGAGATCACGACTTTGATTTCAGGGAAGGAGTCGTTGAAATGGGGACGTTCAGCCCGCTGGTGGACAAAGCGTTTCAAGACAAAATCTCAGACCTTGTAAAAACGTATAACCAAACAAATGAACTGCCGTCAAATGAATAGAGGTGGATACACATGCAGCATGAAAAGTCTCTTGAATTTATGCAGATCGCGATGAAATACCTGCCGGAAGCAAAGGCGGAGCTTGAGAAATCCGGCATAGATCTGTCTATGGAAATGATTCAGCCGTTTATGGACCTGTTTACATCGGTCATGGCGGAAGCGTATGAGCTTGGCAGATCTGATGCCGGGGAGCTGAATAAATAAAGAGAGCCACTTTTTCATGAAGTGGCTTTTCACATGATTTTTTTCTTTATGGCGGACACCATCGGCGCAAAGTCTTTAAATACGGGCTTTAATTGATCCAGGGAGTTCATGATGGACCCCAGCTGATTCAACACGTGGTTGTAATCGATCTCTTCTTCGTTTTCAGCCTGAGGCTGCTCCGGGTTTTCTTCCGGTTCTTTATCCCGGTCTCTGGAATCGCCGAACATCATTTTGGAGAAAATATCCATAGTGAAGCCTCCTTTCGTCTTCCTTTTATTCTATGAGGAGCAGCGTCCGATAGTTTAGACGAATATATTGCCAACAGAAAAAAAATAGGGTAGAATTAGTACCTGATACTAATAATTGATCATAACTAATTAGTTTTAAATTCATTATAAAAAAGGAGTCTTTCCAATGAAAGCTGGAATTCTTGGCGTCGGCCGTTACATCCCGGAAAAAGTGCTGACAAATCATGATCTTGAACAAATGGTAGATACATCGGACGAGTGGATTCGTACGAGAACAGGTATAGAAGAAAGAAGAATCGCCGCGGAAGATATGTATTCATCCGGCATGGCCGCCGAGGCTGCTCAAAAAGCGCTTGATCAGGCCGGCATTTCCGCTGAGGAGCTTGATATGATCCTCGTGGCGACGGTTACTCCTGACCAGTCTTTCCCGACCGTTTCCTGTATGATACAAGAGAAGCTCGGGGCCAAAAAAGCGTGCGCGATGGATATCAGCGCCGCATGTGCGGGTTTTATGTACGGTATCGTAACCGCCAAACAATTCATTGAATCGCAAACATACAAACATGTCCTCGTGGTCGGCGTGGAAAAGCTCTCAAGCATTACCGACTGGGACGACCGTAATACGGCTGTGCTGTTCGGAGACGGAGCCGGAGCGGCGGTCATCGGACCGGTCAGCGACGACAGAGGCATACTGTCATTTGAGCTCGGAGCAGACGGTACAGGCGGTCAGCACTTGTACTTAGATGAAAAAGGGCATACAATCATGCATGGAAGAGAAGTATTCAAATTCGCCGTCCGGCAAATGGGTGAATCGAGTGTAAATGTTATTGAAAAAGCCGGCCTCTCCAAAGAGGACGTAGACTTTTTGATTCCGCATCAGGCAAACATCCGCATCATGGAAGCGGCACGGGAACGTTTGGAGCTTCCGGTTGAAAAGATGTCTAAAACAGTCCATAAATATGGAAACACATCCGCAGCATCCATTCCGATTTCATTAGTAGAGGAACTGGAAGCAGGCAAAATTAAAGACGGCGACGTCATCGTCATGGTCGGTTTCGGCGGAGGATTGACATGGGGCGCCATAGCAATACGCTGGGGACGATAAAAAAAGGTGAGGTGCACACAAGATGAGTAAAAAAAGAGTAGTCGTTACAGGGCTTGGAGCCCTGTCTCCGCTTGGAAACGACGCCGAAACAAGCTGGAAAAACGCAATCGGCGGCGTATCCGGAATCGGACCGATCACACGTGTGGAATCGGACGAGTATCCGGCGAAAGTAGCTGCTGAACTGAAAGATTTCAATATTGAAAATCACATGGATAAAAAAGAAGCGCGAAAAATGGACCGCTTCACGCAATATGCAGTCGTAGCCGCGAAAATGGCCGTTCAAGATGCCGGTCTGAACATCACAGACGAGATCGCGCCGAGAGTCGGCGTTTGGGTCGGATCCGGAATCGGCGGTCTTGAAACGCTTGAATCCCAATTCGAAATCTTCCTGACAAAAGGGCCGAGAAGGGTCAGCCCGTTCTTTGTTCCGATGATGATCCCGGATATGGCGACAGGCCAAATCTCAATCGCTCTCGGAGCAAAAGGAGTCAACTCCTGTACGGTGACGGCATGTGCGACGGGAACGAACTCTATCGGTGACGCGTTTAAAGTCATTCAGCGCGGCGATGCCGATGCGATGATTACGGGCGGAACGGAAGCGCCGCTGACAAGAATGTCATTTGCGGGCTTCAGCGCAAACAAAGCCCTTTCTACAAATCCTGATCCGAAAACGGCAAGCCGCCCGTTTGATAAAAACCGTGACGGCTTTGTCATGGGAGAAGGCGCGGGGATCGTCGTGCTTGAAGAGCTTGAGCATGCCCTTGCCCGCGGTGCGAAAATCTACGGGGAAATTGTCGGCTACGGCTCAACGGGTGACGCCTACCACATTACCGCGCCTGCCCAAGACGGGGAAGGCGGTGCGAGAGCGATGCAGGAAGCAATCAAAGATGCGGGCATCAAGCCTGAAGAAATTGATTACATCAACGCTCACGGCACAAGCACGTACTACAATGATAAATACGAGACAAAAGCCATTAAGACCGTTTTCGGTGATCATGCGTACAAGCTTGCCGTCAGTTCGACAAAATCAATGACGGGTCATTTGTTAGGCGCTGCCGGAGGAATTGAAGCAATCTTCTCCGTCATGGCAATTAAAGACGGCATTATCCCGCCGACGATTAACATTGAAACACCTGATGAAGAGTGTGATTTAGATTATGTACCGGACAAAGCGCGCGAGCAGGATGTCAACATCGTCCTCAGCAACTCGCTCGGCTTCGGCGGACATAATGCCACTTTGATCTTTAAAAAATATCAATAATACAGTTTTTGACCGGCTGCCTGAAAAAGGTGGCCGGTTTTTTTGTGCGTGCATATGATAACAACAAGAGGAGGCGAACCGGTATGAGCGTCAAGCAGACATATCAATGGATGGAAAAGGCGGCATCCGTAAATGACCTGGCCCCGCATCTTTTGCCGCTTTTTTCAGGGGCCGATAAGAAAGAGTGGAAGCCGATACTCGGGATGCTGCAAAACCACGGCATGTTCCGCCATCTGAAGGACGGTGTTAGGACCAGTAAACGGCTGAAAGAAAAAGGATGCTACAGCCATATTCAAAAGGAGGAAGTCTATTTAAAGGAGAAGTGGAACGGGCCGGACGTGCCGATCGTAGTTTTGCCCGTCGATGAACGAAACCGGAAAATCCGTCAGGAATTCGGATCAAAATCCGGTCTGGCCTTTCGGGACAAAATGTTCCTCTTTCTATCGTCGGATAGTTCCAATTCAGCTGTATCCGCCCTTATGACACATGAATATAATCACGTCTGCCGGTTAGAACATGTGACAAAGGACGAAAAAGATGAGACATTTCTTGATACAATCATGATGGAGGGGCTGGCAGAATATGCTGTATATGAGCGGTTCGGCTCAAGTCTTACGGCGGAATGGACGTCCTACTATACGCCTGAGCAGCTTGATTTTCTGTTTGAAAAAAGAGTCAAGCCGAACCTCCGCTTAACGAGAGACAGCAGAATGTTTTCCCAGCTGTTATACGGAAAAGGATACTTCCCCTCAATGCTCGGCTATGCCGTCGGATTCAATATAGTAAAAAAATATTTAACCGATCATCAAAAAACAGTAAAAGAAGCATTGGCCATCCCTTCCAAAACCTTTCTGGAGGCAACGCTTTAATAGATTAAAAGAATGGAAATTATTTGAGGATATTACATTTATCCTAAAAAATTCTTGCTTTTGTAATAATGATGTAATAATATACAACTATAAAATTTTTCGACTATTCTATATTTTGTGATAGCGAAACGTATGTTTCCCTCTGCTTCAGCGGAATGAGAAAGGGGCGTATCATGAGCACACTATTAGAAGTGAATAATTTAAAGACCTATTTTTTCAGAAAGAAACAGCCGATCCCCGCAGTCGACGGGGTTGATTTTCACATTAACAAAGGCGAAACCGTCGCTCTTGTAGGAGAATCCGGCTCGGGCAAAAGCATCACCTCGCTTTCTATTATGGGACTTGTCCAAGGCTCGGGCGGAAAAATTATGGACGGCTCGATTAAGCTGGAAGGCAGGGACCTGGCCTCCTTCACCGAAAACGAATATTGCAAAATCCGCGGAAATGACGTCTCTATGATCTTTCAGGAGCCCATGACTTCCCTGAATCCGGTGCTGACCATCGGCGAACAAATTACCGAAGTGCTCGAATACCATAAAAAAATGAATAAAAGAGAAGCGGCTAAAAAAGCCGTCGAGCTTCTAGAACTCGTCGGATTCTCCAGAGCGGAACAAGTAATGAAAGAATATCCGCACCGTCTTTCCGGAGGGATGAGACAGAGGGTGATGATCGCCATTGCGCTCAGCTGCAATCCGAAGCTTCTGATCGCTGATGAGCCGACGACGGCGCTTGATGTGACGATACAAGCCCAAGTATTGGAGCTGATGAAAGACCTCTGCAAAAAATTCGATACTTCCATTCTGCTGATCACTCACGATTTAGGTGTGGTTTCCGAAGCCGCCGACAGGGTGATCGTTATGTATTGCGGACAAGTCGTAGAGAGTGCGAGTGTGGAGGACTTATTTTTAAACCCTCTTCATCCGTATACCGAAGGGCTGTTAAACTCCATACCGGTGATAGATGGAGAGATTGATACATTAAAAGCGATCAAAGGCAGTGTCCCGACACCGGATAATCTTCCGGAAGGCTGCCGATTCGCCCCGAGGTGTTCAAAAGCGATGGACAAATGCAAAACAGGGCAGCCGGAGCTGATAACGCATGAAAGCGGCCGTTCTGTAAGATGTTTTTTATATGAGGAAGAGGGTGCCCAATCAAAATGACAGCTGCAGGCCAAGAAACGATTTTAGAGCTGAAAGACGTAAAAAAATATTTCCCGATCCGCTCCGGTTTTTTTCAAAGGAAAGTCGGTGATATAAAGGCTGTTGACGGCGTTTCTTTTTCACTGAAGCGCGGGGAGACGCTCGGCATCGTCGGTGAATCAGGATGCGGCAAATCAACGGCGGGAAGGACGATGATCCGTTTATACAAGCCGACAGACGGCCGGATTCTTTTTAAGGGTCAGGATATCTCCGGCTTATCTGAAGAAAAGCTGAGAAAAAGCATCCGCAAAAACATCCAGATGGTCTTCCAAGATCCCTTCGCATCCCTTAACCCGAGGAAAACGCTGCGTTCCATTATTAAAGAGCCGTTCCAGACTCACCATATGTACAGCATGAGCGAGCGGAACGAGCGAGTGGAGGAGCTGCTGGCGAAAGTCGGCCTTCACCCGAGCTTTGCAAACCGCTATCCGCACGAATTTTCCGGAGGACAGCGCCAGCGGATCGGGATTGCGCGGGCTCTGACGTTGAATCCCGAGCTGATTATTGCGGATGAACCCGTTTCCGCACTCGATGTCTCCATTCAGGCCCAAGTCATCAATCTGATGGAAGAACTGCAGGATGAATTCAACCTGACCTATTTGTTTATTTCTCATGATTTGAGTGTTGTCCGCCATATCAGCGACAGAGTCGGCGTCATGTATCTGGGAAAAATGATGGAGCTGACCGATAAACACGAGCTGTACGGCAATCCGCTTCACCCTTATACGCAAGCGCTTTTGTCTTCAGTGCCCGTCACGAGAAAAAAAGACGCCGTCAAGCGGGAACGAATCATCCTGAAAGGAGAACTGCCAAGCCCGGCAAACCCGCCGAAAGGCTGCGTGTTCCATACGCGGTGCCCGATGGCCAAACCGATCTGCAAAGAACAAGTCCCGGCATTTGAAGAAGCCGCTCCCGGCCATTATGTCGCCTGCCATTTATATGCCTGAAATGACAAGCATCGAGAGGGGGTCTGCCGGATTACATAACCAGTTTGCTGCATATATATCACAAAGGGGGAATTGATATGAAATTACGTAAAAGCGCACTGATGATGCTAAGTGTTTTTATGGCGCTCGCCATCTTCCTGTCAGCCTGCTCCGGCTCAAAATCCACAAGCACCGAATCCAAACCGGCAGGAAAACCGCAAAAAGGCGGAGATTTGGTTGTCGGGTCAACCGGGGAACCCACACTTTTTAATCCACTTTATTCTACCGATGTTGCAAGTTCTGATATTGAAGGCATGATTTACAGCACATTATTGGAAACGGATGAGAAATTAAACGTCAAGCCGTCGCTGGCTGAAAAAGTAACAGAAGCTGACGGGGGATTAACGTATGATGTAAAACTGAAAAAAGGCGTTAAATTCCATGATGGAAAAGAGCTGACGGCCGATGATGTTGTTTTCACCTACAGCATCCCTCTTAACAAGGATTACAACGGTGAGCGTGGCTCGGGTTTTGAGTCCCTTAAATCCGTAACGAAAAAAGGAAAATATGAAATTCAGTTTAAAATGAAGAAAAAAGATGCCTATTTCTATAATGTCGTTCTCGACAGTTACGGCATTTTGCCAAAACATATATTGGGTAAGGTGCCGGTTGCAGATCTGGGAGAGAATGAATTTAACCGTAAAAATCCAATCGGCTCCGGTCCGTTTAAGTTTGTTGAGTGGAAAAAAGGCGAGTATGTCAAACTGGAAGCAAATGATGATTACTTTGGCGGCAGACCTTACCTTGATACAGTGACAGTCAAAACAATTCCTGATTCTAACGCGGCTGTGGCCCAGTTAAAAGCGGGAGATATTGATTTCTTCGTTGTGCCGGGCACAGATTTTGATACGGTTAAAACGTTTGGAAACGTGAAGGTCAAATCTGATCTTGGCTTAAACTACAGCTATATCGGCTGGAATGAGAAAAAAGAGCTTTTTAAGGACAAAAAAGTGCGTCAGGCATTGACTTACGCTCTTGACAGGCAGGCAATGGTGGATCAAGTGCTGAACGGAGACGGTAAGGTAGCGGATGTTCCTGAGAGTCCGCTGTCATGGAATTATCCGAAGTCTAAAGTGCCGACATTTGATTATAATCCGAAAAAAGCAAAGCAGCTGCTAAAAGAAGCCGGATGGGAAGACCATGACGGTGACGGCTACCTTGATAAAGACGGAAAAAAATTCTCATTTGAAATTAAAACGAATCAAGGCAATAAAATTCGTGAAGATTTAGCTGTTGTCGTTCAGCAGCAATTAAAAGAAGTGGGAATCGAGGCTAAACCGCGAATTGTTGAATTCAGCGCGTTAATCGAACAGACAAGTGCCCCTAATTGGGATTATGACGCTCTTCTTCTCGGATGGAGTCTTGCAACGTTCCCGGATCAATTCTCTATCTTCCATTCAAGCCAATCGAAAAACGGGCTGAATAATATCTGGTATAAAAACCCGAAAGTCGATAAGCTGCTTGAAGAAGCGAAGACAATTACAGACAGAAAAGAATATCAAAAGAAATATGAAGAGATATACAAATTGATTGCTGAAGATCAGCCGTACAGCTTCTTATTCTATTACAATTACCACAGAGCGATGCCGAATAATTTACAAGGCTATGTATTCCACCCTAAAAATGACTTGTACAATATTGAAAAATGGTGGCTGGATCAAAAATAGCAAAAGCCCTGGAGAGGGAAGGAGGTTCCTTTCCTCTCTTATCCTATTTAAAAAGGGGACAAGAATATGGTTACATATATTTTACGGCGAACATTAATGTCCTTGCCGATTCTCTTAGGCATTACAATTTTGTCGTTTGCCATCATGAAAGCAGCGCCGGGAGACCCGATGTCACTTATGATGGACCCTACAATCAGTCAAGCGGACAGGGCGAAATTCATTGAAAAATACGGGTTGAATGATCCGGAACCTGTTCAATATGTGAAATGGCTGGGGAATATGCTGCAAGGGGATTTTGGGACTTCTATCGTCAAGAAAGGCACTCCGGTTTCTGAACTTATCTTATCCCGCTTACCGAATACGATTGTGCTTATGCTTTTCTCAACCCTTGTCGCTCTTCTGATTTCTATTCCATTTGGTGTTCTGTCAGCGAAACGTCCTTATTCAAAATTGGATTACGGGATAACTGTTACTTCATTTTTAGGGCTTGCCATTCCGAATTTTTGGTTCGGTTTGATTTTAATCATGGTTTTATCTGTAAATCTGGGGTGGTTTCCCACTGGCGGAGTAAGCACTTTGAATGCTGACTTTAACATATTTGACCGATTGCATCACTTGATTTTGCCTGCTTTTGTGCTCGCCACGGCAGACATGGCAGGGATAACGAGATACACAAGATCCAGTATGCTTGATGTGTTAAAACAGGATTATATACGAACGGCGCGTGCGAAAGGATTCCGAGATAATAAAGTGATTTTTAAACACGGTTTGAGAAACGGACTTCTTCCTGTCATCACTATTTTTGGTTTGATGATACCGTCATTTATCGGGGGAGCGGTAGTGGTAGAACAGATTTTTACTTGGCCGGGTCTCGGCAAATTGTTTATTGATTCAGCCTTTTCACGGGATTATCCGGTTATCATGGCCATGACGGTCATTTCAGCTGTTTTGGTTGTAGTGGGGAATTTAATTGCGGACATCTTATATGCGCTGGTTGATCCCCGCATTGAATATTAACAAAGAGAGGTGAGAGTTCAAATGTTACAGCCAAATACCGGCACACCCCCCAGCGATGTGAAATTAAAGGAAAATATTCAATCCAAACCGGAAACAATGACGAAGATTTTTTTCGAAAAGTTCTTTCAAAATAAACTAGCTGTAATCGGAGCCGTTATATTAACCATCATTATCTTGTCAGCTTTATTCGCTTCGGTAATCGCTCCTTACTCTCCGGAGAGTCA
The DNA here is from genome assembly GCF_011065565.1 of Bacillus sp. EKM420B. Classification (NCBI taxonomy): domain Bacteria; kingdom Bacillati; phylum Bacillota; class Bacilli; order Caryophanales; family Bacillaceae; genus Bacillus; species Bacillus sp. EKM420B. Next base: position 240,221 of record NZ_JAAMNX010000001.1, read on the forward strand.
ATCTCTCATCAATCGTTTGAAGCCGCCGAGCTTAAAACATCTAATGGGAACTGATAAATTCGGAAGAGACATCTTTACGAGGGTTCTGTACGGGGCGCGCGTTTCCTTGCTTGTCGGATTCGCTTCTGTGATCGGCGCGATTACAATCGGGACAGTTGTCGGAGCCGTTGCCGGATATTTTAAAGGGTTTGTCGATGCCGTTCTCATGAGAACCGTTGATATCGTATTATCCATACCTGATATATTTTTGCTTATTACACTTGTTACGATTTTTCAGCCCGGAATGGATAAATTAATTTTAATTTTCTCCCTTACAGGCTGGACAACAACGGCACGCCTTGTCCGAGGGGAGTTTTTATCGCTTCGTTCCAGAGAGTTTGTATTAGCTGCAAAGACGATCGGTACAAAAAATCATCACATCATCTTTTCTCATATATTGCCGAATGCGCTCGGACCGATTATCGTCTCAGCCACATTAAAGGTGGGAACGGTTATTTTGGCGGAATCTACATTAAGTTATCTCGGTTTCGGGATTCAGCCCCCGATCGCAAGCTGGGGCAATATGCTTCAGGATGCACAGAACTTTACGCTTATGATTCAGGCTTGGTGGTACCCGTTATTCCCGGGTTTGTTGATCCTTCTTACCGTATTGTGCTTCAACTTTGTCGGAGACGGGCTGCGTGATGCGCTTGATCCGAAAAATGTGAAATGATCTCCCGGACGGAACGGGAGATTTTTTTGTTGCAATGCAGTCGGAAATCCAGCTCCGTAATACGGAAATCTCATATTGAAATGGAATAATTTATCTATCCCTTGCCTATACTGTGGACAACAGTTTTTATAAAGTGAGGGGTCGAATATGTTATTTCTTCATGATGTATGGGTCAATTGGTTTGAAGGGGAAGAAAACGGCTACAATGTATGCCATTTTCACGAATGGCGGAAGGAAGACACGGTTGAGCTTTTGGATCAGACGCCGCTGCTCAGAGTGCCGTCGGTATTATTTCATTACATAGAAAACGACTTATCAGAGCTTCCGAAAGAGCTGCTTGACCAAGTCCACCAGAAGTCATACGTGCGAAAAAATCACGAGCGGACAAAGCTGGAGTACTGTTTTGTCGTGACAGACGGGATCGGCATCATTGCCGTGGATACGATCGGGTATACCATTCCGGTCAGAAAGAGCCGCCTGATTCCGAGACAGGAGCAGCTTGTTTATGAAATGGTAAAGGATGTAGAACCGGAATCGTTTCAATTTGAGCCGTCGCAATTGGAGTCTTCAAAGGAATATCACATTTTGTCATTGGCGCCGGAGCATGTCAGAGGTCTGACGAGAAAAGAGCGGCAGATCAAGCAGCTGATGTTTATGGCGCTCGACCAGCTGAAAGGGCTGAAAAACCGTGCGGAAATTGTGTATTGGTACACGGAATGGAATCCGCATATGTATGAGCAGATCAAACGGATGAGTTTTGAAGAGATCTGGGACATGCTTTACAATGAAACAATTGAAGGCTGGTCGGATAAACATCTTGCGTTCTGTGAAAATTTGATTAAAGGGCAGCCGTTTTTCGAAAAGCTTTGGGAAATGGAACAGGAATCAAAAGTGAACTAAAAAAAGAGGCGGGGATTCTCCCGCCTCTTTTCTTTATCTTCTTTTCCGTCCGAGACCCATGGCGTTTTCCATTTTCTTCACCATTTTGCCGGCCGTTTTGTTTGCGCGCGCCGCCCCTTCGTCGAGAATGCGGTCAAGCTCGTCGCTCTCAATTAATTCACGGTAGCGCTCTTGGATCGGTGTCAATGCGCCGATAACGACTTCGGCTAAATCGCTTTTGAATTCACCGTACCCTTTGCCTTCATATTTAGCTTCTAATTCTTCAATTGATGTGTTTCCTAAAATAGAATAGATCGTCAAAAGATTAGAAACGCCCGGTTTGTTTTCTTTATCATACTTTACAATGCCTTCAGAATCAGTCACGGCGCTCTTGATTTTCTTCTCGAGCTGCTTCGGCTCATCAAGCAGCGTGATGAATGCCTTTTGGTTCGGATCTGATTTGCTCATTTTTTTGAGCGGATCAGCCAGTGACATGATGCGCGCGCCTGATTCAGGAATTTTCACCTCAGGAATCGTGAAGATGTCATTGTATTTTTTATTAAAGCGTTCCGCCAGGTTGCGGGTCAGTTCAAGATGCTGTTTTTGGTCTTCTCCGACCGGAACAAGATCCGTTCCGTACAGTAAAATATCGCCGGCCATCAGCGGCGGATAGGTTAACAGTCCGGACACGACGGCTTCTTTGCCCTTTGACTTATCCTTAAATTGCGTCATCCGCTCAAGCTCGCCGATATATGCGACGCATTGGAGCATCCACCCCGCCTGGGCATGAGCGGGAACCTCCGACTGGATAAAGAGGGTCGCTTTCTCGGGATCAAGTCCGACGGCCAGGTAAAGAGCCGCGAGATTGCGGATGTTCTTCCGCAGTTCAAGCCGATCCTGCGGAACCGTAATCGCATGCTGATCGACAATACAGAAGTAGCCGTTGTAGTCATGCTGCAAATCAACAAATTGCTTCATTGCGCCGATGTAGTTGCCGAGGGTAACGGAACCGCTCGGCTGAATGCCTGAAAAAATCGTTTTTTTCATAGTTCTTACCTCATTTCTTAAAACATAATAAAAAAAGCCCATTCTTCCCGTAGAAAAAAGGGACGAATGAACCGTGGTGCCACCCTGATTATTCCATTACAATGGAATCGCTCGAGACGTTGGTAACGGAGGCTGCTCCGGCTGGGCCTACTAACGTTCGGTCAGCTGCTCAGAAGTCCATTCCACATCGCCCGTTACCTGCTCCCAGCACCGCAGACTCTCTTCAAACGGATGAAAATGTGTACTACTCTTCGTCATCGCAATCACAACAAATGTATTTGATTGATCTATTATAAATCAATTATAGCCAAATGTCATCAGAGGAATACAAGCTTATTTCCAGTTTGCTTTAGGGGTGGAAATCCTCAAAAAGAACTGAAAATGCTTAAATGATAACGTATATCAACATTTCGTATAACGAATATTATATGTAAAAAGCAATATGAACTGGAAATTACATTAAAAAAATTTAGTTAGGTCATGCTTTAAACTATAGAAGTGTATCACCTTTTTGACAGAAAAACTGACCAAATTTAAATATTTTAAATTGAGAAAATAGTATTGCAATAAATTATTCATTTCATTATAATGAACTTGTTCACTCTATTGTTACAGCTTCTTTACATAAAATAATCAGAAAAGACGGAACACAATTAAAGTTTAGAAAAATATTAAGTTATTTTGTCTGATATTTCTGAGTATTTAGTAGTAAAGGCTGAAAAATTTGATTAGGGGGTTAGTGCATGAAAAAGCGTTGGTCTATTGTAGGTTTGATGCTTATCTTCTCGCTTGTATTAAGTGCGTGCGGCGGATTCAGCGGCGGATCAGGCGGCGGTAAAAAAGACACCAAAGGACAGACTTCACTTAATATCAATATTAAAACCGAGCCGTTCTCACTGCATCCGGGTTTAGCGAATGATTCCGTGTCAGGAGGCGTAATCCGACAGACTTTTGAAGGATTGACACGCGTAAACTCCAAAGGTGAGCCTGAAGAAGGAATGGCATCTAAAATTGAAACAAGCAAAGACGGAAAGACCTATACATTTACGATTCGTGACGGTGCGAAATGGTCTAACGGCGACCCGGTGACGGCGCAGGATTTTGAATATGCATGGAAATGGGCGCTTGACCCGAACAACGAATCACAATACGCTTATCAGCTCTACTACATCAAAGGCGCTGAAGCTGCCAATACAGGAAAAGGCAAGATTGATGATGTAGGCGTAAAAGCCGTAAATGACAAAACATTAAAGGTTGAACTGAATAACCCGACACCTTATTTCACGCAATTAACTTCATTCTATACGTATATGCCGATCAACAAGAAAATCGCGGAAAAACATAAAAACTGGAATACAAACGCGGGCGAAAATTATGTGTCAAACGGCCCGTTCAAAATGACGGCCTGGAAACACAGCGGTTCCATCACGCTCGAAAAGAACGATCAATATTGGGATAAAGACGCTGTGAAATTGAAGAAAATCAATATGGTGATGATTAACAATAACAACACCGAACTGAAAAAATTCCAGGCCGGTGAGCTTGACTGGGCAGGAATGCCGCTCGGCCAGCTTCCGACTGAATCTCTGCCGACATTGAAAAAAGACGGATCTCTTCACGTTGAACCGATCGCAGGCGTGTATTGGTACAAATTCAACACAGAAGAGAAACCGCTGAACAATGTCAACATCCGTAAAGCCCTTGCTTATGCGATCGACCGCTCGTCCATCGTGAAAAATGTAACGCAGGGCGAACAAATCCCGGCCATGGCTGCGGTGCCGCCGTCAATGAAGGGATTCAAGGATAACACAAAAGGTTATTTCAAAGACAATGACGTCAAATCAGCTAAAGAATTCTTAAATAAAGGACTGAAGGAATTAGGCGTCAAGAATGCCTCTGACCTTCCGGCGATCAAACTGTCCTACAATACGGATGACGCGCATGCGAAAATCGCGCAGGCCGTACAGGAAATGTGGAAAAAGAACTTGGGCGTCAAAGTTGAGCTTGATAACTCCGAATGGAATGTTTACATCGACAAGCTGCACAGCCAGAACTACCAAATCGCGCGTATGGGCTGGCTCGGCGATTTCAACGATCCGATCAACTTCCTTGAATTGTTCCGTGATAAAGAAGGCGGAAACAATGATACCGGGTGGGAAGATCCTGAGTTTAAAAAGCTGCTGAACCAATCTCAGCTTGAAACGGATCCGGATAAACGTATCGAAGAGCTGAAAAAAGCAGAAAAGATCTTTATTGACGCAATGCCGGTCGCGCCAGTTTATTTCTATACGGATCCTTGGGTGCAGGATAAAAACCTCAAAAATGTGATCTTGACAGGAACAGGCGAAGTTTACTTCAGAAACGCTTCTTTTGAATAAAAGCCGGTTCTGAAAACAAAAGACCCAAGGTATATGGGGAGGATGTCCCCATATACCTTTCTTACTGATTACGTATAAAATTGTAAAAAACATGGAGGTGTTCACCTTGCTGAAATATATCGGTAAACGATTCATTTACATGATCATCACATTGTTTGTGATTGTGACCGCCACGTTCTTCTTAATGCAGGCAGCGCCGGGCGGACCATTTTCCGGCGAAAGAAAGCTGCCGCCTGAAATTGAGGCAAACTTAAACGAACACTATGGTCTGGACAAGCCTCTTTTCGTTCAATATGTCAGCTACTTAAAATCTGTGGCGATGTGGGACTTCGGGCCTTCTTTTAAATATAAAGGCCAAAGTGTTAATGATTTAATCAATTCAGGCTTCCCCGTCTCATTCACTCTCGGTGCAGAAGCTATTCTCCTCGCTTTAGCGTTCGGTGTGCTTTTCGGGGTGCTTGCTGCCCTGTACCATAATAAATGGCAGGATTATACCATTGCGATTTTAACGATCTTTGGGATCTCAGTTCCGAGCTTTATATTGGCGACGATTTTGCAATATATTTTCTCAATTAAATTAGAACTGTTCCCGGTCGCAGGGTGGGAATCCTGGGCATACACCTTTCTGCCCTCCATTGCGCTCGCTTCCATGCCGATGGCGTTCATTGCCAGACTCTCCCGTTCAAGCATGATTGAAGTGTTAAACAGCGATTACATACGGACTGCAAAAGCTAAAGGACTTTCCCGTCCGTCAGTCACCGTGCGCCATGCGCTGCGAAATGCGCTTTTGCCGGTCGTGACATATATGGGGCCGATGGCGGCATCCATTTTAACGGGAAGTTTCATCATTGAATCCATTTTCGGAATTCCCGGTTTAGGCGCGCATTTTGTAAACAGCATTACAAACCGTGATTATACGGTCATTATGGGAGTTACCGTGTTCTTCAGCGTGCTCCTGCTTCTATGCGTATTAATTGTAGACGTGCTGTACGGATTAATCGATCCGAGAATCAAGCTTTCCAAAGCAAAGAAAGGAGCCTAGACCATGCAGAACATTCCTAAAAATATGTTTGAACCAGCTTCAGCTAATGCCGGCGATGCCGAAAAAATAAATAAAAAAAGCCTTTCCCTCTGGAAAGACGCCATGCTCCGCTTCCGCAGCAATAAGCTTGCGATGGTCGGGTTCGTACTGATCGTTCTTATTATTCTGATGGCGATTTTTGCGCCTATCTTTTCAAGGTATGATTATGCCACTACCAATCTATTAAATGCGGATAAAGCGCCGTCGAAAGATCATTGGTTCGGCACGGATGACCTTGGAAGGGATATATTCGTCCGGACATGGGTGGGCGCGCGGATTTCCATCTTTATCGGTGTCGCAGCTGCCGTGCTTGATTTATTGATCGGCGTAATCTGGGGCAGCATTTCCGGATTCCGCGGCGGACGCACAGATGAAGTGATGATGCGCATCGCCGACATTCTGTGGGCTGTTCCTTCATTATTAATGGTTATTTTGCTGATGGTTGTCCTGCCGAAAGGATTGCTCACCATTATCGTCGCCATGACGATCACGGGCTGGATCAATATGGCGAGGATCGTCCGCGGACAGGTGCTGCAATTAAAGAATCAGGAGTATGTGCTTGCTTCACAGACACTCGGTGCCAAAACCGGCCGGCTTTTGTTTAAGCATATCGTCCCGAACGCGATGGGCTCTATCCTCGTAACGATGACACTGACGGTTCCGACCGCGATTTTTACAGAAGCGTTTTTAAGTTATTTGGGCCTCGGCGTACCTGCGCCGCTTGCGAGCTGGGGAACGATGGCCTCAGACGGATTGCCTGCATTAACCTATTACCCTTGGCGTCTGTTCTTCCCTGCCGGCTTTATCTGCCTGGCGATGTTCGGCTTTAACGTTGTCGGCGACGGGTTAAGAGACGCGCTGGATCCTAAGTTACGCAAATAAGGAGTGATATGAGTGACACGTTTGCTAGAAGTAAAAGACTTAGCCATTTCATTTAAAACATACGGCGGAGAGGTACAGGCAATCCGCGGCGTCAATTTCCATTTGAATAAAGGAGAGACGCTGGCGATCGTGGGGGAGTCGGGTTCCGGAAAAAGTGTGACCTCCCAAGCGATTATGAAGCTGATTCCGATGCCGCCGGGCTACTTTAAAAGAGGACAGATTCTTTTTGACGGACGTGATATCGTGCCGATGTCCGAAAAAGAAATGCAGACTATAAGAGGAAAGGACATCGGAATGATTTTCCAAGATCCGATGACCTCTCTGAACCCGACGATGAGAGTCGGCAAACAAATTACGGAAGTGCTTTTCAAACATGAAAAAATCTCAAGTGAAGCGGCGAAAAAGCGCGCCATAGAGCTGCTTGATCTCGTCGGAATTCCGATGCCCGAAAAACGGATCGGCCAATTCCCCCATGAATTTTCAGGCGGTATGAGACAGCGTGTCGTCATCGCGATGGCGCTTGCGGCAAATCCGAAACTGTTAATTGCCGATGAACCGACCACAGCGCTTGATGTGACGATTCAGGCACAGATCCTTGAGCTGATGAAAGATCTGCAAAAGAAAATTGATACGTCTATCATTTTTATCACGCATGATCTCGGCGTTGTCGCCAATGTCGCCGACCGGGTCGCCGTCATGTACGCGGGTCAGGTCGTCGAATCGGGCACGGTGGATGAAATCTTTTATGATCCGCGCCATCCGTATACGTGGGGGCTGCTTGCCTCAATGCCGAGTCTGGACAGCACCGATCAGGAAAAACTGACGGCCATCCCGGGCACGCCGCCTGATCTGACGAATCCTCCGAAAGGGGATGCATTTGCGCTCCGCAGCTCATATGCGATGAAAATTGACTTTGAACAGGAACCGCCGATGTATAAAGTGTCTGATACGCATTTTGTGAAATCGTGGCTTCTGCATCCTGATGCGCCTAAGGTCGAGCCGCCTGAAGCGGTGAAGGCTAAAATCCGTCAGCTTCCGAATACGTATCAGCATCCTGTTTTAATGAAGGAAGGTGAAAAAAATGACTGAGAAACTTCTCGAAATCAAACACTTAAAACAGCATTTTTTCACGCAGAAAGGAACGGTAAAAGCCGTAGATGATTTGTCATTTGATATTTATAAAGGCGAAACGCTCGGCCTTGTCGGAGAATCGGGCTGCGGTAAATCAACGACGGGCCGCAGTATTATCCGGCTGTATGAGGCAACCGGCGGGGAAGTTCTCTTTAACGGGGAAAATGTCCATGGGAAAAAATCCCGCAAGAAGCTGCTGGAGTTTAACCGGAAAATGCAGATGATTTTCCAGGATCCGTACGCATCTTTAAATCCGAGAATGACAGTCGCCGACATTATTGCCGAGGGAATAGATATTCACCGTCTGGCAAAAACGAAAAAAGAGCGGATGCAGCGGGTTCACGAACTGCTGGAAACGGTCGGTTTAAATAAAGAGCATGCCAACCGCTACCCGCATGAATTTTCAGGCGGACAGCGGCAGCGTATCGGAATCGCCAGAGCGCTGGCGGTTGATCCGGAGTTTATCATCGCGGACGAACCGATTTCGGCGCTTGATGTCTCCATTCAGGCGCAAGTCGTCAATTTAATGAAAGAATTGCAGAAAGAAAAAGGGCTCACTTACCTGTTTATCGCCCATGATTTATCAATGGTCAAATACATCAGCGACCGCATCGGCGTCATGTATTTCGGAAAATTGGTGGAGCTTGCGCCGGCGGATGAGCTTTACGAAAACCCGCTTCACCCATATACGAAATCATTGCTGTCCGCTATTCCGCTCCCTGATCCGGACTATGAAAGAAATCGCACGCGAAAGAAATACGACCCGGCAGTTCATCAGCTCCAAGAAGGAGAAAAAATGGAATTCAGAGAAGTGAAACCGGGACATTTTGTCATGTGCACAGAAGCTGAATTTAAAACCTATCTATAAACGTATCATCCTCCAAGACTCAGTCTTGGAGGATTTTTTTGCGCACATTCATGTTTATTAAGCCTGCTCCCGTTTTTCTATAATGGAAAAAAAGGGGGAGATCAGTATGAAAACCATTTTGTGCGCCATTTGTGCGGGACTGTTTATCAGTGCAGCCGCTTATCCGGCCCATGCCGCTGTGAAAGAGGAGCAGCCGCTTGTAAAAATAGCGCTGGCTGAAAAAGAACTGCCGAAATCAAATGCACGGTTCGCTTATCCGTCAGGGCTGCATTTTTCACATCCTGATAAGGTGCGGGGCATTTACGTCACAGGACATTCAGCGGGAGGAAGCAAATTCGGGGAGCTGACAGACTTTGTGGACAAAACGGAGCTCAATACAATGGTGATTGATGTCAAGGACGACAACGGAAACCTCACCTTTAAGCCGGACAGCCATTCTGAGTATGCCAAAATCGCCAAGCCGTACATCAAAGACCCAAAAAAGATGATGAAAAAGCTGGAGGAAAAAAAGATCTATCCGATCGCGCGTATTGTCGTATTTAAAGACAGCGAACTCGCGAACAAAAAGCCCGAGTGGTCCTTTAAAGAAAAAAACGGAAGTGTCTGGAAAAACGGCCGCGGAGAATCGTTCGTCAATCCGTTTATGAAAGAAGTATGGGATTACAATGTAAAGATTGCAAAACAAGCCGTAAAGATGGGGTTTCAAGAAATTCAGTTTGATTATGTCCGTTTTCCTGAAGGATTTGAAAAACGTGATGACGAACTGACATACGGACACGGCGATTACGGGAAAACAGCAGACAGCAATGTGCAAAAACGCGTTCACGCCGTCACCGATTTTGTCGGTTATGCGAAGAAAAAACTCCAGCCGTACGGCGCGGATGTGTCGGTTGATATTTTCGGCTATTCAGCCACGCTGCCGGAAGCGCCTGGTATCGGCCAGAATTTCAGCAAAATTTCAGACCAGGTCGATGTCATTTCATCCATGATTTATCCGAGCCATTGGACAAGCTATTTCGGCATTGATAAACCGGATCTTGAGCCTTACAATGTCGTCAAAGAATATGCGAAGGTGGAAAATAAAAAGCTGTCTAAGCTGAAACACCGGCCTGTATCGCGTCCGTGGCTTCAGGATTTCACGGCATCATATCTCGGCAGCGGAAATTATCAAAAGTACGGGAAACGCCAGGTGGAAGACCAGGTTAAAGCGCTGCATGATGAAGGAATTGACGAATTTTTATTGTGGGACGCGGCAAACCGTTATACCAAAAACGCCGATTACACACCATTTTAAAAAAATTGAAACCATGTTAAGGGATCACACGTCTTAATAGATGTAAGATTGTTTAAACAATCGGAAATGGGGTATATCTAAAAGTGTGAAGACAACGAACCCATAAGGAGCAAATGAATGAACTGGTACGAAAAGCTGAGTGAATATTTTCCGATTGAAGAAATGAAATCAAAAGCGCATATGGAAGCTCTGTTAAAGGAGCAAAGCGATGTTTATCATAAAGAAGAGGGGCAGTACCACGTGCTGATGTATGCGGAATTTGACTCTTTCATCTTTATTGATTACCTGTTTGTGTCAAAGAAATCCAGAGGACAAGGCCTCGGAAGCAAGCTGATCGGCAGACTGAAAAAGAAGAACAAGCCGATTCTGCTTGAGGTGGAGCCTGTTGACGAGGATGACACGGATACACAGAAACGCTTGCGTTTTTATCAAAGAGAGCATTTCAAGCACGCGCAGTCAATCGGGTATCGGCGCCGGTCATTGGCTACGAATGAAGTGAACAAAATGGAGATTCTGTACTGGTCACCTAAGACGGAATCAGAAGAAGAAATATTTGAAGCGATGAAACAGACATATGAAAACATTCACACTTATAAAGATGAAAAATGGTACGGAGAATCATACGAAAAAACGGATGAAGTTCTCAAAGTCATTGATGAGAAAAAACAAAAAAACATTTTCGATCAGCTGAGCTAATTGAGAATGGGGAAAAATCCGCCAGCCGTAAATTTGCCGGATTGACACATTTTTTTCTCAGGAGACTGTTCACACTTACTTTTTTATAGTATAATACCTATAAAGATTCCTTTTTTAAAGTCATTTCAATTTGAGAATACAAACATGTTCATCCTACTAATTAGAGGAGTGAAGATTAATGGTTACATTATACACATCACCTAGCTGTACGTCATGCAGAAAAGCAAGAGCTTGGCTTGAAGAGCACGAGATTCCGTTTGTAGAAAGAAACATTTTCTCCGAGCCGTTATCAATTGATGAGATCAAGCAGATTCTGCGTATGACTGAAGACGGTACGGATGAAATTATCTCTACCCGTTCTAAAGTATTCCAGAAACTGAACGTAAATGTTGAATCTATGCCGCTTCAAGACTTATATACTTTGATCAATGAGCATCCGGGACTGCTCCGCCGTCCGATCATCATTGATGAAAAACGTCTGCAAGTCGGCTATAACGAAGATGAAATCAGACGATTCCTGCCAAGAAAAGTGCGTTCTTTCCAATTAAGAGAAGCACAGCGTCTTGCTAACTGATATAAGCTTACGATAAGCATGGAAAAAGCCCAAAACCATCGCGGTTTGGGCTTTTTGTTATTTTTCAGTCTGCTGGTAAATCATACTGGCGAGGATAACAAAAACGACGGTCAAAATCGGCAGCATCATCTGTATCATGCCGTGTTCTGCCATGAAAAATGACAGCTTGCTGTCTCCGGCAATCATTTCACCGCCGGTAAATGCGAGAAGACCGCTCCCGGCATACATCAATAAAGGCATTTTTTCCATGGCGGCATGAACGAGCTTACTGCCCCAAATAATAATCGGCACCGAGATGAAGAGACCGATCACTACAAGTGTCAGCTCACCGTGAGAAGCGCCGGCTACTGCGATGACATTGTCAAGCGACATAAAGATATCAGCCAGAACGATTGTGCGGATGGCTTTCCAAAGAGAAGAACTGCTTTTCACATGCTGCGCATCTTTCTTCTCAATCAGAAGCTGATAGCCGAGATACAATAAAAATACCCCGCCTGCGCATTGTAAAAAAGGAACATTCAATAAATAGACCGCAGCGCTCGTCAGAACGATTCTCAAGACGACTGCAATAAATGTTCCGAAGATGATCGCTTGCTGTCTTTGTTTATGGGCCAGATTCCGGCTGGCCATCGCGATGACGACGGCATTGTCACCGCCGAGAATAAGGTCAATCCCGATAATAAGCAGAAGGGACAGCAGGTAATCGTGCGGCATGGTAACACCTCGCTTATAGATCGATTGCTTGTACAGCTAATATATGAAGCAGTGCGCTATTTATGATGGGAACCGGGAGAAAGCCTGTTTTTCAGTGTGAAAATGCTTTTTTATTTCTTTTATAACTGTTTTATCATAAAATAGAAATATAAAGAATTTGCGCTGTCTTCTATAAGGTTAAGATGTGGACGGAATGGGTAAAGTGTAGTAAAGTACTATTCATCGGGAGCTTAGATGTCCCTTCAACATCTTATAAAGAAGGGAAGGTTGGCAAAATGGAAATAGAAAGAATTAATGAGCATACTGTAAAATTTTATATGTCTTATGGTGATATTGAAGATCGCGGTTTTGACAGAGAAGAAATCTGGTACAATCGCGAGCGCAGTGAAGAACTGTTCTGGGAAGTCATGGATGAAGTGCATGATGAAGAGGAATTCGCTGTCGAGGGTCCTCTTTGGATTCAGGTTCAGGCATTGGACAAAGGACTGGAAATAATCGTAACAAAAGCCCAGCTTTCCAAGGACGGACAAAAACTCGAACTGCCGATCCCGGAAGATAAAAAACAAGAGCCGGCAGATGAAAATCTCGATGCTTTACTTGATGATTTCCAGAAAGAAGAGCAGGCCGAGAGCCGGGAAGATAAGGAGCAAAAGCTTCAGTTCACTTTGCGGTTCGATGATTTTGAGGATCTCATCTCGCTATCAAAATTGAATCTTAACGGAATCAAAACGACCTTGTATTCGTTTGAAGACCGATATTATTTATATGCAGATTTTTATGAGCAAACTGATGAAGAGGTTGAAAATCAGCTAAGCATCCTGTTGGAGTACGCGCACGAATCATCAGTCAGCATTCACCGTCTTGAAGAATACGGCAAATTGGTGATCGCTGATCATGCGTTATATACAATAAAAAAACACTTTGCATCATAACAAACCGATTTCTCTCAGCAGAAATCGGTTTTTTTTGTTCTGAATGACAGGATGAACGGCTGAAAACCGTATAACGGCTCTCATCCGCAAACAGGATTATGCCTTCTTCCTGCTGAATACAACAAGATTCAGGAAAGGAGAAGATGCAACATGTTCAGTGCTGTGACTGCCGACGGACGGCTCATTCAGCTGGCCGGAAGCTATTCAAAGGAAAAAGCGGCGGAGCTGAGAAAGAAACGCTGGTTCTGCCCCGTCTGCAAAAGTGAGCTTGATATCAAACTGGGACGGGAGAAACTGCCGCACTTCGCTCATAAAAAAAGCAGGCTGTGTCCCGGGGAATCCGAACCTGAAAGCGAATACCATCTGGAAGGAAAAAGACAGCTTTTTCTCTGGCTGAAGACACAAGGGTGCAGTGTCAGCCTGGAACCGTATCTGACTTCCGCTGGACAGCGGCCTGACTTGACGGCAGAAAGCGGAGAAGAAAGGCTGGCTTTTGAATTTCAATGTGCGAACCTTTCGGCGGACTCTTTAAAGAGCCGGACGGCAGGCCTGAAAAGTGCCGGGTACCGGCCGGTCTGGATCATCGGGGCAAAACAGTTAAAACGGATGGCCGCTCAATTTTTCCGGCTTTCTGCTTTTCACTGGCAGTTCTTTGAAGTCAATTCATTTTCCTCCTTAATGTTTTACTGCCCCGACGCCCGCTCCTTTTACAGGCTGCATTCCATCACTCCGTTTTACACCGGCTATTCTTATGCCGGCTTAACCACAATCCCTCTTCACAAAGCAAACCTGAAAGACATTTGTCATCCGGAAGAGCGGCACAGCGTCAGACTTTCCTCGTGGGGGCGTGCCGTTGCCGGCTTCCGCAGCAAAAGCGGGCGGTTTTTATCAGAAGATGCCGGTCTTATCCGGCGTCTTTTTTACGAAAGACATCAGGTTGCATTTCCATTTCTCCCCTCTGAAGTGTTTATTCCCGTTTCAGCGGGCTTTGTGTTTGCAAGTCCCGTTTTTGTGTGGCAGGGCCATTTATACTTGCGGCTTGCGGAACTTTCTAAAAAAGGCGCTCCGATCCGATTATCCGGCATGGTTCATGATTTACGGCAAAAAATCAGGCATAAGGAAATCCGGATGCGGTATGGTTCACAAGACAGCCTTATCGGAATGGCGGTAAAACAATATGCTGATTTCTTATGCTTGCAGGATTTTTTAAGGGAAATTGAGAATGAAGTATATATGCCCTCATCTCAGCAGAAGCGCCCTCAAACGGCAGAAGAGCTGCGCCGGCGGGACCTGCTCTTTTTTGGGGAATGAGAATGCTTCATTTCGTTCACCCTAACGTCAAGGTGGTGGCGAATGTGAGGGGCGTACAAGCATTTTGTTTTCGTTTTTTCACTGTATTATTGGTATGCTCGGTCTTATATGCCGCATATGATTTGACAAAAGGCAGTGAAAAGCCGGAAGATAATCACAACACAAGTTTTTGGAGAAACAATCGTTTTTTCAATTGGCTTGAAGTAAAGAAAACGAGGGGGATCACCATGACTGAGGAAAATAAAGCAGCACAGCTGCCTGACAGAAGTGAAGTAAAGGCAGAGCATACATGGAGACTAGAGGATATTTTTCCTAGTGATGAGGCCTGGAATAAAGAATTTCAAGCAGTTAAAGAATTAATTCCGAATTTATCTTCTTTTAAAGGCACGCTTGCTCATTCGGCTGATAATTTATACGCGGCGCTTACGGCACAGGATGAAGTGACGAACCGCCTTGGGAAACTTTATGCATACGCACATATGCGCTCAGACCAGGATACGGGAAATTCTTTCTACCAAGGGCTGAACGACAAAGCCGCAAGCCTGTATTCTCAGGCTGCCAGCGCGACTGCTTACATTGAACCGGAAATTCTGGCGATTCAGGAGGACAAGCTGCACCAGTTTATTCTGGAAAAAGAGGAGCTTAAGCTTTACTCCCATGCAATTGAAGAAATTACAAAACAGCGTCCGCACGTGCTGAGCGAACAAGAAGAGGCCCTGCTTGCGGAAGCCTCAGAAGCGCTGTCGTCACCTTCCAATACATTCAGCGTTTTAAATAACGCAGATATTACGTTTCCGTCGATTAAGGATGAAAACGGCAAGGAAACTCAAATCACACACGGCAACTTTATTAATTTCCTGGAAAGCAGCAATCGTGAAGTCCGCAAAAACGCATTTGAAGCCGTATATAAAACATACGGACAGTATAAAAACACGATGGCGACTACACTCAGCGGCACTGTGAAAAAAGATAATTTTTACGCCCGTGTGAAAAAGTATAAATCAGCACGGGAAGCGGCTTTATCCAATAACAGCATTCCTGAAGAGGTTTACGATAACCTTATCAAAACGATCAATAAACATCTTCCGTTATTACACCGTTACATTGACCTGCGGAAAAAGGTGCTCGGCCTTGATGAAGTCCATATTTATGACCTGTACACACCGCTTGTAAAAGATTCGGGAATGAAGGTCACATATGAGGAAGCGAAAGATTATATGCTCAAAGGACTTGCTCCGCTGGGCGAGGAATACGCGTCTATTTTAAAAGAAGGACTTGAAAACCGCTGGGTCGATGTATACGAAAACAAAGGAAAACGCAGCGGTGCTTATTCGTCCGGTACATACGGCACGAATCCGTACATCTTGATGAACTGGCATGACAATGTCAATAATCTGTTTACGCTCGTTCACGAGTTCGGCCATTCCGTGCACAGCTACTATACGAGAAAATATCAGCCGTATCCGTACGGTAACTACAGCATTTTTGTCGCTGAAGTCGCTTCTACGACTAATGAAGCGCTGCTCGGTGAATATATGCTGAACAGCTTAAAGGATGAAAAACAGCGTCTGTACCTGCTCAACCACATGCTTGAAGGGTTCAGAGGCACAGTGTTCAGACAGACGATGTTCGCTGAATTTGAGCATCTGATTCAT
This sequence comes from Bacillus sp. EKM420B, assembly GCF_011065565.1. Classification (NCBI taxonomy): domain Bacteria; kingdom Bacillati; phylum Bacillota; class Bacilli; order Caryophanales; family Bacillaceae; genus Bacillus; species Bacillus sp. EKM420B. The sequence goes on from NZ_JAAMNX010000001.1 coordinate 256,375, forward strand.
ACGAAAGCGCAGGAAGGCGAGCCGCTAACGCCTGAACTGCTGAACGAACTTTATTATGATTTGAATAAAAAGTATTTCGGTGACAACATGGTGATTGATAAAGAAATCAGTCTGGAATGGTCAAGAATTCCGCATTTCTATTACAATTATTATGTGTATCAATATGCGACAGGCTACAGTGCGGCCCAAGCGCTGAGCAGCCAGATCTTAAAAGAAGGCAAGCCTGCGGTGGAGCGCTATACCGAATTCTTAAAAGCGGGAAGCTCGGAATATCCGATCGACATACTGAAAAAAGCGGGAGTCGATATGACATCGCCTGAACCGATCGAGGCGGCCTGCAAAATGTTTGAAGAGAAACTGAACGAAATGGAAGAGCTTCTTTCGAAAGTGAACCCTTCGTAATTCAAAAAAGCCTGTGCATTAGATGCGCAGGCTTTTTCTAAAACCCCTTAAACGTTTTTCGGTGATTCAGCCGGTACAAGGCAAACAATATGGACAGAAACAGCAGGGGAGATGTAATGTAAATCGGCAGCATGTGCATCATAGCCAGCAGGTTTAAAAAGAAGAAAAACATAATCATTCCGATGATCAATACGGTGCGGAGCATTGATTTCCCTCCTTGTTTATGATTGATATATTCTATGAAAACAAGCAGTCAGTTATGTTTTGTGACAAAAATATGAACATTAATCTTATGGCTTGTCAAAACTCGACAAGATTTGATATGATAAGGATGTGAAATTGATCACAAACAAACATTACCCCTTTGTTTGACCGTGAAAAATTTCTCCCATCCCCTTTGTTGTCGTTAAGACATATGAAACCGCGCTTATCCCGGCGCGGTTTCTTTATTTGCACAAAAAAAGCCGGCTCCGTAAGGAATCAGCTTTTTTTAATGGTCACAACAGGTGACATCCTCCTGGGTGCCGGCCAGAGATTTCCAAAACAGACCGTGCTTTGCTTCCACTCTGGCGACCTTTTTGGCGAATGCCAGTTTTTTCATTTCTTTTTCAACTTCTTCTAGACTCAAATCATAAACGAGTGCGATTTCTTTCGATGCGACAAACCGGAAATATTCAATGAAACATTCCAAAGGCGGCGTTTCAGAAGGCTTCGGTTCATCCCCGAGCATTTCGAATAAGATCTCTTCGTATACGTCATAAGAATAGTTGCCGGGAACCTTCAGCCCTTCATCATCATGCAGACTGTTAAAGAACGTCAATGTCGGGTTGACGGTGACGTCCATTTCCGCCGCGATTTTCATATCGCACTGAAGCGCTTTTACCGCGCTTTGCGAATGGAGGTCGCGCTTGAATTCTTCAACATCCAATTTCGTCTTTTCGGCAATTTCTAAAAGAACGTCTTCATCCGTAATATTCTGCTTGGAGACAAACAGGCTTTCCTGCATGCTGCGGAGAAACAGAATACCCGCTTTTCTTCCCTGCAGTTCGGCCGCTTTTAAAGCGAGTGCGGCAAGGTAGGGCGATGAAAGAGGCTGATCCTGCTCAAGCCAAAGGCTTCCGTCACAGGGCATCCCGGAACGGTTCGCAATTTTTTCCCAAGCTTCGGCAAGAAGGTGTTTTTTCCGCTTTTGCTTATTCAGCGATGTAATGCTCGCGGATACAATGATCCGCAGGGTAAAAAAACGTCCGTATTTGATTTTTAATTTTTTTATGGCGGGCTCCAGCGACCAGCATTCAGGACATAAAGGGTCGACAAACATGTAAATTTCGAGCGGTTTTTTTGGATGTCCGTGGCAATGGGCGAAGTATTGCTCATGCTGATAATTCGTCAATATGATCGATCCTCCGCTTCTGACTGGTTTACCATATGCCTGGCCGTCAGTTCCAGACGCCCGTACAGAAATTCACGAATATCGCCCTCCAGCCCGACCTGATCCATCGCTTTGCTCATACAGCTTAGCCACGCATCAGCCCTCTCGTCCGTAATCGGAAAGGGGAGATGCCTTGCCCTGAGCATGGGATGTCCGTGCTCTTCAGTATAAAGAGGAGGTCCGCCCAAATACTGGGTTAAAAATTGCTTTTGTTTTCTGGCCGTTTCAGTCAAATCACTTGGAAATATCGGCTTCAGCAAGGGATGAGACGAGACACGCTCATAAAAAGTATCAACAAGTTGCGATAGAAGTTCCTCTCCAATCGCTTCATATGGTGCGTTAAACGATTGTCCCATGTTGACTACTCCTTTATATGGCTAATAGGAATCATAATTCCCATTGCGAATTTATCTTTCAGTTTTACTATCTTCAGTTACTGTATATTTTAGCAATAACATTTTATTTCTACAAACAAAGTGCCTTTCTGTCAGGCGCTTGTATTTCATATCATATCACATCGCCTTCATTCATGTGTAAGATTTCACTCCGCAAAAAAACCAGAGGGCGAAGGAAGCCTCTCTGGTTTACGCGTAATACTGCCGGGTTATGTTTTTGACATATTGCTGTGTTTCCTTAAACGGCGGAATGCCTCCGTACCGATCTACGTTGCCGGGGCCTGCGTTGTAGGCGGCTAACGCGAGAGATACATTTCCGTCGTATTTCGTGAGCATCTGCTTTAAGTACTTTGTGCCGCCCTCAGCGTTCTGGACGGGATCAAGCGGGTTTGACACCCCGAGTGATTCTGCCGTGGAAGGCATGAGCTGCATCAGTCCCATTGCCCCCGCACCGCTGACAGCTTTCGGATTAAAGCCTGATTCCTGTTTAATAACCGCGCGGATCAGCTTTTCGTCCACTCCGTATTTTTCGGCCGCTTTCTGAATGGCGCTGTCTATTGAAAAGTTTCCGGTGCTGATATCAGAAGCCGCATCCGGAGACTTTATGCCCGCGGAAGCGGTCTGTGAAGCAGCCGCGGTACCGGATGAAACGGGAATTCTCGGTGAATATGAAGCGTGAGCGGTCCGCACACCGTTTAAAATTCCCGATTCCGGCTGCTGCCGTACGGCTGTGTCCGTATACTGGCTGAGCAGCGCGCTGAAATTGGCAAGCGGGCTTTCTGAAGATTGTCCGCCTGAAGCCGTGCTTGTATGAGAGATTGATTGCAGCGCCATTGACTGCAGCTGGAGAAGGGCCGCCCAATTCGTTATATTCACTGTGTCATTCCACCTTTTTTTGTTTCTGTTCATAAAAACGCTGGATTTTATTTTTCGTGATCCGCTCTGGGATGCCGAATTGCTTGAGCAATTGTTCAAACGCCCGTTTTCCTTCATCCCAGTCAGCAGCCTCGAATTCCAATTCAAAGTCTTCTTTCTCTAAATATCGGCTGTGATCTAAAATGATTGAGCCTTTTTCTGATTCTTTTTCCGCGCGTGCGGTCGACAGCGTTCCGAAGCAGCAAATGTGTTCTGAACGGATTCCTAGACCGTCCAGCTGCCGTTTGACGGGGCCATCCGGAATCTTGAAGACGTCAAGATCCGGTGCCGCCGCAAGCTGTTGGTGCGTTTCCAGCAGACCGACCGCGGCAGGTTCTTTTAAAGTCAGAACGAACGAGCCGTCTTTTTCTCGGATGCGGAGTGCTGATTTTTTTTGTTTCAGGGAAAAATCTTTCGTGTCGAAATAATGATTGACCTGCTGTTTAAAATCATGTTCTTTCATGCAGAGTGCTTCACTCAGCTTCAGAAATTCTGATTTTGTCAGCAGGTTTTTGAATTCAATTTCTATTTCTTGGGTCATGACAGTCTTCCTTTCAGGACGAAAAATTGTATAATTCCCATTATCTCTTTAGAGGTTACGTTTATCAATATCGACCTTGATATGATAAAATAAATGCTGTACTTTGTTAAAAAAGGAGAACATTATGCAAAAGAGAATTGAAATCCAGAATGCATCATTAACAGAAGACGCGCTCCGCTTGAAGTGCGGAGAAGACTTAAGCGGAGCGGAACGCAAAGCCTCAGGTCAAATGCTTGTTGATTCCGATCACTTTGCTTTTGTATACATACTTGAATCAGCTGACTCTTTTGAATATGTCATTATAAAAGAACATGTCTGGCCGGATCTGAAAGAAGCCTTAGACCAAGGAAAACCGGCGGTCCTTGAGGCCGGCGGGAAAACGGTTGAACTTTCAGGGCTGCATGAAGAACTCGATTATCTTCTTGAAAATATTAAAGATAATGCAAACTACGGAGATATGGAAGAAAAAGTGAAAAACGTATTTCTTTAGAACAGGTTCGGAATTGGGGGATGTACGATGGATGACAAACAATGGGAGCAATTTCTAGCGCCATACCGCCAGGCTGTTGAAGAATTAAAGGTGAAGCTGAAAGGCGTCAGAACCCTTTATGAGTATGAAGATGACCACTCACCGATTGAGTTTGTGACTGGCCGCGTGAAGCCGGTGGCGAGCATACTTGAAAAAGCGAGACGAAAAAGCATACCGCTTCATCAGATTGAAACGATGCAGGATATCGCGGGGCTGCGTATTATGTGCCAATTTGTCGATGATATCCAGATCGTCAAAAATATGCTGTTTGCCAGAAAAGATTTTACCGTTGTCGATAAGCGGGATTACATAGCAGAGCATAAGGAAAGCGGATATCGGTCTTACCACCTTGTCGTTTTATATCCTTTACAAACAACGTCCGGAGAAAAGCACGTTCTTGTGGAAATACAGATTCGGACGCTTGCCATGAACTTTTGGGCAACCATTGAGCATTCACTGAATTACAAATACAGCGGGAACATTCCCGAAAAAGTGAAGCTGAGGCTGCAGCGGGCCTCAGAAGCCGCATCCCGGCTCGATGAAGAAATGTCAGAAATCCGCGGAGAAATCCAGGAAGCCCAAGCCGCGTTCTCGCGAAAGAAAAAAGCGGGAGACCGCCAGTAGGAAAGGAGGGGAATGGCATGAAATTTGCCGTTTCTTCAAAAGGAGACGAGGTTTCAGATACACTGAAAAGCAAAATACAGGCGTATTTACTCGATTTTGATATGACCTTGGATGAAAAAGAGCCGGAAATCGTTATTTCCGTCGGCGGTGACGGAACGCTTCTTTACGCATTTCACAGGTACAGCGACCGTCTTGATAAAACGGCTTTTGTCGGAGTTCACACGGGGCATTTGGGTTTTTATGCCGATTGGGTTCCGCAGGAGATAGAAAAGCTCGTTCTGGCCATCGCCAAAACGCCGTATCATACCGTGGAGTATCCCCTTCTTGAGGTGATTGTCACTTATCATGATGAAGAGCGTGAGGAGCGGTATCTGGCTTTGAACGAATGTACGATCAAAAGCATAGAAGGCAGTCTCGTGGCGGACGTGGAAATTAAAGGCCAGCTGTTTGAAACGTTCAGGGGAGACGGTTTATGTCTGTCCACGCCTTCCGGAAGCACGGCTTATAATAAGGCGTTAGGCGGCGCGATCATCCACCCTTCCATCAGGGCGATTCAGCTTGCCGAAATGGCATCCATCAACAACAGAGTGTTCAGGACTGTCGGTTCGCCGCTTTTGCTTCCCGATCATCATAACTGTGTCATCAAACCGAGAAACGACGTAGACTTTCAAGTCACAATTGATCATTTAACCTTGCTGCATAAGGATGTCAAGTCCATTCTATGCCGTGTGGCAAATGAAAAAGTCAGATTTGCAAGATTCCGCCCTTTTCCGTTTTGGAAAAGGGTGCAGGATTCCTTTATCGGAAAAGGCGAATAGAAAGAGGAAACGGATTGGACAACTTTTTTATCCAAAAGAACATGACTGCCCGGGAAGCCGGCATGACGGTAAAAGAATATACGGCGCAGCTCGGCATTTCAAAGCGGCTTCTCGCTGACATTAAATTCGGCGGGGGAGACCTGCTTGTGAACGGAGAGCATGTAACCGTCCGCACCGTGTTAGCGGAGGGAGACGTGCTTAAGATTGAATTTCCGAAGGAGCATGTGAGTGAAACGCTTTTGCCTGAGCCGGTTCCGCTTGATATTCTTTATGAAGATGACCATGTGCTTGTGGTCAATAAACAGCCGTATGTCTCCTCAATTCCATCAAGAGAACACCCGTCGGAAAGCATCGCTAACGGAGTGATCAGCCACTACCGAAAAAGCGGCGTGCCATCAACGGTTCATCTTGTCACCCGCCTTGACAGGGATACATCGGGGGCGATGCTCATCGCCAAACATCGGCTTTCCCATTCTCTTTTGTCGGCAGCGCAGAAAAAGGGGCTTGTCAGCAGGCGGTATCTCGCTGTCGTACACGGGATCATGCCGCAGAAGGAAGGAACGGTGGACGCGCCCATCGGAAGAAAACACGACAGTATTATTGAGCGGATGGTAACGCCGGATGGACAACGAGCGGTGACGCATTTTCAAACGGAAAAAGCGGGACATGCGTTTACGCTTGCAGCCCTGCGGCTGGAAACGGGGCGGACGCATCAAATCCGGGTGCACATGAGCTACCTTGGCCATCCGTTAGTCGGTGATACACTGTACGGCGGAAAAAATGAGGGAATTGCCCGGCAGGCTCTTCACAGTGAGCGGCTTTCATTCGTACACCCCATGACCGGAGAAACGCTCGTTTTTCACGCCCCGGTGCCTGACGATATGAAAACATTAATTGAACACATGTAAAGCCCGAACCGTTTATCGGTTTCGGGCTTTTTTCATGCCTGCCTGCCGTGATCCTCGCGAAATCGTGAAGCATCATAGGGCATTGAGCTTTCCACAGAGACGGTTTCATGCTCCGGAAAACGAAAGCCTGTCAGCTGATTGCCGAAGACGCAGCCTGTATCAATGTTGATCGTATGGTTGACGATCCGGGGGCGTTTTACCGGGGTATGGCCGTACACAACCCACGCCTTGCCTTCATAGTCGGCAGCCCAGTCTCTTCTGACGGGTCTGCCGTCGGGATGCGTTTCACCCGTAATATCGCCGTACAGAACAAATTCTTTTACCTTACGCGAGTATTTACCGATATCGTCAGCTTTTATGCCGGCGTGGGCGACAACGAGATCGCCATTATGTAAAATGTCATAAAGCGGCGCTGACTCATATAATCGGATAAATTGTCCGGAGACTTCCGTTCTGTCGGCGGGAGACAGCTCTTTCAGTTCGGCTGCCGTCGTTTCCAGTCCGTGCATCACTTTTACGGGGTTTCCTTTTAAGTAACGATACAGTTTGTTGCAATGATTTCCCGGGACATAACGGACGGCTCCTTTTTCATATGCTTTTGCCACAAAACGCATCACTTCTACGGATTTTGGGCCTCTGTCCGTTAAATCCCCCGCAAAGACAAGCGTTCTGCCTTCAGAATGGACGGGCGTTCCGTCTTTCACTTCATATCCGAGCTTTTGCATTAAGGCGATCATTTCGTCATAACATCCGTGTATATCGCTGATGATGTCGTAAGCCATTCGTGTCAGCCTCCTTATTAACGGTTTTTTATTTATTATGGGGCTAATTCCTATACCTAATTACGCTGTTTTTGCACAAATTAAAAAAGAATTAAAGAAATAAAGCCTTATCACTTTTTTTTCGCGTTCAGCCTTGTTAGAATATGCGTTATGTTTTTAAAAAAAAGTAAGGTTTCGCCCGCTTAAAGCGGGCTTTTATAACCCTTGTTTTAAGGAGGTATTTACAAATGGAACACACATCAGTCGCATCTTTAGTCGTCGTTTTGATCGTCGCTTTTTTGACGCCGCTCCTTTTACATCGGTTTAAGCTCAGCATCCCCGTCGTCGTCGCGGAGATCATCATGGGGCTTATTATCGGAAAAAGCGGCCTGAATCTTGTCGTTCAGGGAGACACGTGGCTGGAGACGCTGTCTGTTCTCGGCTTTATCTTTTTAATGTTTTTAAGCGGCTTGGAAATTGATTTTTCTTCATTTGAGAAAGGGAAGAAAAAACAATTCCTTCCGAACGGCAAGGAAGCGCCCAACACGTTTTCTGCCGCACTGATTATCTTTTTCGGCATCTTTATTTTATCATTGCTGCTGTCCTATGCCTTTGTATTAGCCGGTTTTATACAAAACGCATTTTTAATGACGCTTATTATTTCGACGATATCACTCGGTGTGGTGGTCCCGACTTTAAAAGAAGAACGGATCATGAACTCCAATATCGGCCAGATCATCCTGCTTGTCGCCGTTATCGCGGACTTGGCTACAATGATTCTGCTCGCTTTCTTCTCTTCTCTTTACGGAGAAGACAGCGGAAATATGTGGCTTCTGTTGATTCTCTTTGCCGCAGGGGTCGTGCTGTATTTCTTCGGCAGGATCTTTAAACACCGTTCATTTGTGCAGTCGATGTCTAAAGGCACCGTGCAGATCGGCACGAGAGCCATTTTCACACTGATTATCGTGCTTGTCGCTTTATCGGAATCTCTCGGGGCGGAAAATATTCTCGGCGCGTTTTTGGCAGGCGTTCTGGTATCGCTTCTGTCTCCGAATAAAGAAATGGTGGAACAGCTGGATTCCTTCGGCTACGGGTTTTTAATTCCGATCTTTTTCGTCATGGTCGGGGTGAAATTGGATATTTGGACGCTTTTCCAAGATCCGAAAACATTAACGATGATTCCGCTTCTTCTGCTTGCGCTGTTTATCAGCAAAATGTTCCCGGTGTTTTATTTAAAGAAATGGTACGACAAAAGAACCGTGTTTGCTTCGGGCTTTTTGCTGACGTCCACGCTGTCGCTTGTTATCGCAGCGGCTACGATCGGAGAAAGGCTCCACATTATCAGCGCCAATATGTCCGGCGCGCTGACTTTAGTTGCGGTTATTGCCAGCATCATCACGCCGATCGGCTTTAAGAAATTATTCAAACGGCAAAGCGCGCCGCAGGAAAAAAAGCGCATCACATTTATCGGCGCCAACCAAATGACGCTCCCGGTTACGCTGGAATTGCCAGAGGAGGAATATGAAGTACGGGTCGTCCATGTGTATCAGGAAAATGCCGGGGAAACGCTTGCGGAATCCGTTTTTTCGGTTGACACGATTTCTGATTACGAGCCCGGCACGCTTGAGTCGCACGGTATTTTTAAAACGGATATTCTTGTCGTGGCGACGGGAAATGAAGATGTGAACGCTGAAATCGCCTTACTAGCGAAAGAGAAAGGGACTGAGCGTATCATCGCAAGCGTCGGCTCGGTTGAGCATGAAACAAAACTGAAAGAAGAGGGCATCAGTATTTTTTCTATCCTTCTGTCTACAAAAACGCTGCTGCGCGCGTTAATTGAGGCGCCGGGCGTGATGAGCCTCCTGACGAATGAGGAGTCTTCGTTATATCAGATCAATCTGGAAAACCCGGCGTATAACGGCATCATTCTGCGGGAATTTCCGCTGATGGGCGATGTGATTTTCGTCCGGATTTTCAGAGGTGTGGACAGCATCGTTCCGCACGGAGATACGCGGCTGAAAACAGGAGACCGTCTCATCGTCACGGGTTCGCGCAACTACGTGTCGGAACTGAGAAAAGTCCTTGAAGCTTGACCAAATTCCAATTCGTGATAATATAGAAGGCATAACAAATAAATCATTAATCGTATGACCACTAGGGGTGTCCTTCATAAGGGCTGAGATAAAAGTGAGACTTTTAGACCCTCATAACTTGAACAGGTTCAGACCTGCGTAGGGAAGTGGAGCGGTATTTTTTTGGGGTTCCTTTTATCCATTTAAATTCCAAACCACTTTTCCGATGCGGGAAAGTGGTTTTTTTATTTTATCAGGGGGGGAAGACATGATGACATTTTCTGAAGAATGCAGACAGGCGGCTGCCGAATGGTGGGACGGAAGTTTTGTTCATCCGTTTGTAACGGGAATCGGTGACGGAAGCCTGCCGATTGACCGTTTCAGTTATTACGTGCTGCAAGATTCCTACTATTTGACGCATTTTGCAAAAGTTCAGGCGTTCGGCGCCGCATATGCCGAAGACTTGTTTACGACGGGCAGGATGGCGGGCCACGCTCAAGGGACATATGAAGCGGAAATGGCGCTGCACCGCGAGTTTACGGAGCTTTTAGGAATTACGGAAGAAGAGCGTGCGGCATTTAAACCGGCACCGACCGCCTATTCTTATACGTCTCATATGTACAGATCGGTGATGAGCGGCAATTTTGGAGAAATATTAGCTGCGCTTCTGCCCTGTTATTGGCTTTATTATGAAGTCGGCGAACACTTAAAAGAGTGCAAACCGGAGCATCCGATTTATGAAAAATGGATCGGTACATACGGCGGAGACTGGTTCAGACAGCAGGTCGAAGAACAGATCAGCCGTTTTGACGAGATTGCTGAAAACAGCACAGAGGAAATCCGCGCGAAAATGAAAGAGAATTTTGTGATTTCAAGCTATTATGAATATCAATTTTGGGGAATGGCTTATCAAAAAGAAGGCTGGTCCGAGAAGGACGGAAAAGAGGTGGAATCCTTTGGAGCTGCACGCGGTAACTGATAATCGCAAACCCGTTGCCGAGCTGGCCGAGGATATTCTATCGATTCAGCGCGAAGTGAGCTTTATCCATATCCGTGAGCGGGATAAAACAGCGGGAGAGATTATGCAGCTTTTGTCCCTTTTGAAAAAGGGCGGAGCGGATAAGGACAAATTGATCATCAATGACAGGGCGGATATCGCGCTTTTTGCCAACATACACCGTGTTCAGCTTCCGTCCCGCAGCTTTTCCGTAAAGCAGGTGCGAAGCAGATTTCCCCATCTTCATATCGGACGTTCGGTCCATTCGCTGGAAGAAGCCATCCAAGCTGAAAAGGAAGATGCGGACTATGTGGTGTTCGGCCATATATTTGAAACCGAATGTAAACAAGGACTTGAAGCAAGAGGCATCAGCCTGCTTTCAGAGATCAAACGCACGCTTTCCATCCCCGTTATCGCAATCGGCGGAATGACACTGCAGACGATCGGACACACAAAGCAGGCGAAGCCGGACGGAATTGCCGTCATGTCAGGCATTTTCTCAGCTGAAAATCCTGAGGAGGCGGCAAAACGGTATGCACGCGCGGTAAGGGAGGCCGATTATGAAGAAACACTATGATACGGCGGTGATCGGCGGCGGAATTATCGGGTGCGCCATTTCTTATGAGCTGGCGAAGACGCAGCAGAACGTTGTCTTGTTTGAAGCCGGAGAAGTCGGCCGAAAAACGACAAGCGCTGCCGCGGGAATGCTGGGCGCTCATGCGGAATGTGAAAAACGGGATGCGTTTTTTGATTTTGCCATGCACAGTCAAAGGCTGTATGAAGCGGCGGGGCAAGAGCTTGAGGAAGTTTGCGGCATTGACATCAGGCGCCATAACGGCGGAATGCTTAAACTGGCGTATACCGAAGAAGATATCGCCCGTTTACGGAAGATGGATGATCTGCCTTCCGTCACTTGGCTTTCAGCGGAAGATGCCCTTGAAAAAGAGCCTTACGCTTCAAAAGACATTCTCGGCGCCAGTTTTATAAAAGACGATGTCCATGTCGAACCGTACTATGTTTGCAAAGCGTATGCAAAAGGGGCGCGGCGCTATGGCGCTGACATATATGAGCATACACAAGTCACTTCCGTAAAACGGGTGAACGGAGAATACTGCATCACAACGTCCGGCGGGGATGTTTATGCTGACAAAGTTGCAGTTGCAAGCGGTGTATGGAGCGGCCGGTTTTTCAGCCAGCTCGGCTTGGGACAGCCTTTTTTTCCTGTGAAAGGAGAATGCCTTTCCGTGTGGAATGACGATACCCCGCTGACCAAAACCCTTTACCATGATCATTGTTATGTCGTCCCGAGAAAAAGCGGCCGGCTTGTCATCGGCGCCACGATGAAACAGGGTGACTGGAGCGATACGCCTGACATCGGAGGAATTGAGGCCGTCATTGCAAAAGCGAAAACCATGCTTCCCGCCATCGAACATATGAAAATAGACCGGTTTTGGGCGGGGCTCAGGCCGGGAACAAAAGACGGCAAGCCGTTTATCGGGCGGCATCCTGAAGACAGCGGCATCATCTTCGCCGCCGGCCATTTTCGGAACGGCATCCTGTTGGCGCCGGCAACGGCTGTAATGGTGCGGGATATGATCTTGGGGCAACAAGTCAAACGGGAATGGGAAGAAGCGTTTCGAATCGATCGCAAGGAGGCTGTTCATATATGATCCTTCAGCTGAACGGAAAACAAATTGATTGGAATCGAAAAGAGGGGACGGTTCAGGATTTGCTTGAATCGTACCAGCTTGATCAAAGAATCGTAGTTGTGGAGAGAAATAAAGAAATCATTGAAAAAAAGAATTATGAAAATACAAGTTTGTGTGACCGTGATGTCATAGAAATTGTCCATTTTGTAGGAGGCGGATGAGGATGTTAACAATAGGCGGTAAACAGTTTCGGTCAAGATTGCTGTTAGGAACGGGAAAATATCCGAGTTTTGAGATTCAGAAAGAGGCGGTGGCCGTCTCGGAATCAGATATTTTAACCTTTGCGGTGCGGCGGATGAACATCTTTGAAGAGTCTCAGCCTAACTTTCTCGAACAGCTTGACTTGTCTAAATACACGCTTCTGCCGAATACGGCCGGCGCCGCAACGGCTGAAGAGGCGGTCCGAATCGCAAGGCTTGCCAAAGCTTCAGGGCTTTGTGACATGATAAAAGTAGAAGTCATCGGATGCAGCCGGTCACTTTTGCCTGATCCGGTTGAAACGCTGAAAGCATCAGAACAGCTGCTCGAAGAGGGATTTATCGTGCTTCCGTATACGTCAGACGATGTCGTGCTCGCAAGACATCTTGAGGAGCTCGGAGTGCATGCCATTATGCCGGGCGCTTCGCCGATCGGTTCCGGTCAGGGAATTTTAAATCCGCTGAATCTTTCTTTTATCATTGAACAGGCGAAGGTGCCGGTCATTGTCGATGCCGGCGTCGGATCTTCAAAAGACGCCGCCTACGCGATGGAGCTCGGGGCTGACGGCGTGCTGTTAAATACCGCTGTATCAGGCGCTGATGATCCGGTCAAAATGGCCCGGGCGATGAAGCTTGCCGTAGAAGCGGGCCGTCTTTCTTATGAAGCCGGGAGAATTCCGGTGAAAGATTACGGAACTGCAAGCAGTCCGCGAGACGGTCTTCCGGTATGACGGACAGATATTCCAGACAGGAGCTGTTTCAGCCGATCGGTCCCTCCGGCCAAGAGAAGATCCGGGCGTCTCATGCCGTGATTATCGGCGCGGGTGCGCTTGGGACGGCAAGTGCGGAGATGCTTGTCAGAGCAGGGGTCGGGAAGGTAACGATCGCTGACAGAGATTATGTGGAGTGGAGTAATCTCCAGCGCCAGCAGCTTTATACCGAAGACGATGTCAGACAGGAAATGCCGAAAGCCGCGGCGGCTGAAAAACGGCTTCGATCTATAAATAGCGATGTAGAGGTCGAGGGATTTGTCATGGATGTTACTGCGGAAAACGCACCCGGATTGATTCGTGACGCCTCCCTCATCGTGGATGCCGCCGACAACTTTGAAACGAGACTGATTGTGAACGATGCTGCTGTGCAGAAAGGGATTCCCTTTCTGTACGGCGCCTGTGTCGGCAGCTACGGGCTCTCTTTTACCGTCATTCCCGGTGTCACGCCGTGCTTTCACTGTCTGCTTGAGACATTGCCCTTAGGCGGTATGACATGTGATACGGCGGGAATCATCAGCCCGGCTGTATTGCAGACGGCCGTTTTTCAGGCAGCAGATGCGCTGAAGCTGTTAACGGGCGGATCTATCGAGCATGTTCTCCGTTCCTTTGATTTATGGAAAAATGAACGGTCAGAAATAAACGTCGCCCGTCTTAAGTCGGCTGATTGCCCAAGCTGCGGCACAAACGATTTTCCGTTTTTATCCTATGAAAATCAGACAAAAGCGGCGGTTCTGTGCGGGCGGAACACGGTGCAGATCAGAACGGGGATTTCCGAACAGTTTGATCTGCAAAACCTTGCGGGACAGCTCAGACGGGCAGGGCTTGATGTTTCAGCCAACCCGTATTTAATTTCGTTTTGCACAGACAATTTCAAGATGGTACTGTTTCGTGACGGCAGAGCATTAATACATGGCACAAGTGATATCAGCAGAGCGAAATCCTTTTATCATAAATGGATCGGATAATGCGAAAGGAGCGAAAAACATCATGAGCATATGCAAAGCATTGACGATTGCCGGATCAGATTCAGGAGGCGGCGCCGGTATACAGGCGGATCTCAAAACCTTTCAGGAGCTCGGCGTTTTCGGAATGTCAGCCATTACAGCGGTAACCGCCCAGAACACGTTGGGCGTTCACGGCATTTATCCGCTCACCCGGGAGGCGCTGGGCAGCCAGATTGACGCGGTGGCGGAAGATTTGCGGCCTGACGCTGTAAAAACGGGAATGCTGTGGAGCGCGGAAATGATTGCGGAAATTGCGGAAAAAACGGATCAGTACGGGCTTGATCATCTCATCACCGATCCCGTCATGATTGCCAAAGGAGGCGCTTCCCTGCTGCGTGAGGAATCTCAGGCCGCGTTAAAAGAGCTGTTAATTCCGCGCAGCTATGCGGTGACGCCGAATGTTCCGGAAGCTGAGGTATTGACGGGGATGGAAATCCGCACGTTTGAGGACCGGAAAAAAGCGGCCGAACGCCTTTGCAAGCTTGGGGCAAAGCATGTCATCATAAAAGGCGGACATCAGCCTGAACAGGGGAGAATCGTTGATTTATTATTTGACGGTTCGTCTTTTACCCAAATCAGCCACGCTTATATTGACACGAAACACACCCATGGAACAGGCTGCACGTTCGCAGCCGCGCTGACGGCGGAAACGGCAAAGGGGAAAAACATTCAGACCGCGTTTGAGACAGCCGTCAATTTTGTGCGGGAAGCCGTGGAACATACGCTCGGCATCGGAGCGGGACACGGCCCGACCAATCATTTTGCCTTTAAAAGGAACAGTCTGCAGACGAGATAAAAAAGAGGCCGCTTCAACATTCGCGGTCTTTTTCCCATGCTTTCAATCTGGACAAGGTTATGATATGATAAAAATTAAGATCAGGTACTAAAACTATGTCTTTAAGACGATTACAGGAGGCTTTATACATATGAATTTCTCACTTGAAGGCCGCAACATCGTTGTGATGGGCGTTGCCAATAAACGCAGTATCGCATGGGGAATCGCCCGTTCGCTGCATGAAGCCGGAGCGCGCCTCATTTTCACTTACGCGGGAGAGCGCTTGGAAAAATCAGTTCATGACCTTGCGGCTACATTAGAAAGAAATGATTCCATCATCCTTCCGTGTGATGTGACAAATGACGCTGAGATCGAAACTTGCTTTGCAAGCATTAAAGAGCAGGTCGGCGTGATTCACGGCATCGCGCACTGCATCGCGTTCGCAAACAAAGAAGAGCTTGTCGGCGAATATTTAAATACGAACCGCGAAGGATTCCTGCTTGCGCATAACATCAGTTCTTACTCTCTGACAGCGGTCGCAAAAGCGGCGCGTCCGATTATGACTGAAGGCGGAAGCATCGTTACACTCACTTACCTCGGCGGAGAGCGCGTCGTTTCAAACTATAACGTAATGGGTGTGGCAAAAGCGTCTCTTGATGCGAGCGTGAGATATTTAGCCGCTGACTTAGGAAAAGAAAACATCCGCGTCAACAGCATTTCAGCAGGGCCGATCCGTACGCTGTCTGCAAAAGGAATCAGTGATTTCAACTCTATCCTGAAAGAAATTGAAGAGCGAGCGCCGCTGCGCCGCACGACAACACCTGAAGAAGTGGGCGACACGGCTGCATTCTTGTTCAGTGACCTGTCAAGAGGCATCACGGGCGAAAATCTTCACGTGGATTCAGGATTCCACATTACCGCACGTTAAATAACAAGCAGTCCCTTTCAGGGATTGCTTTTTTCTTTCTTCTGATTTTAATCATTCCGTCATATAAATAAAACATGACAGAATCGGAGGGATGAAGATGTCAAAACAAAACAGAAACGCGGAAAAAAAACCGCTCATGTATATTGTTCAGGCGGATTATTCAGACACGCAATCATCAATGCAGGACATATTAATCAAAAAAAGGAAAGCGCCGCAGCCGCCGGAAGAAGAGCCGATGCATGGAAAGCGGGAGGAAGAATGTAAAACTCAGCCTGAAGGAGCAGTGGCTGTCGAACCAGAAAAGCAAGTACCTGAACAGCACAGCCGCTCAGAAGAAGCCGTTCAAGAAGTTCCGGCGCAAGCGGAGCAGGACACTGCCAAGCCTGACGCGGCTAAAAAAGAGCCTGATGCCGCTGAAAAAGAGCCTGAAGCGGTTCACAATGCCGCCCCAGAGGAAAAGGTTCCGCCAAAGCGCGTGAAAAAGCCGATGAGCAGAATGTCCATTCTTGAAAAAATTGATTTCTTAACGAAGCTGCCGCATAATATGCCGCGGACCCTTTGTCTGATAGAAGCCAACGGGAAAACCTACAGAGGCGTAATCGTCGGCAGAAAAAATAATGCGATCTTCCTGCGGACGACAAGCAACGGAGCGCCGGCAGAACTCGCAATAGACGATATCACTTCGCTGCATCCGCTTGGATTTTAACCATACAAAAAGCTGCCTGAATTCTTTAATCCGGCAGCTTATTTTTATGCTTTTTGATTTAAGAATGTGTGCGGTTGATCAGTCTCGGGTTCAGGCAATTGATGGCGCAGAAGCTATGGAGATCGACTTCAACGCAATAGTTCGTTTTTTCTAAACGGAATACATCGCAGAGAGAGTCTTTATCTGTAAAATCAAGAATGTGCTTATGCTCGTCAAAAGCAATAAGCAGGCTTAATGTGGCACAGCCGTCACAGACCCTTTCAACTCTGAAAAAAACGGTGTTAAAGCACGGACCGTTATCCAGCTCGCCGACATTTCCGAATGCGGTAAACGGTGATGATTTAGAAGTGAAAAGCACAAACGGCACTGTATCGCCTAATGAAAAACCCGGCGATAAAAGGTTGGAATAGCATCCGGCCGGGCAATCTTCCTCGACCGCATTTTGCAGGTCTTCAATATTTTCTACCGCTTCACGCACACAGTATGTTGTATGCTTGCTCATAATATCCCTCCTGACTTCACGTTTTATATACCGGATTAAACGATATCGGAGAGTCAGCCGCCCGGAAGTCCGGGCGGGCTGATGATTGCATCTGTAATAGAAGGTTGGAAGGGGATTCTTCTTTAGGAAAGATGCGAATCAATGACTATCCGTGATGCTTTTTCTCTTTGTGCGGCTCAGGCCGGTCAACAAGCTCCGGTGAAAGGCATTGAATGGCGCTGAAGCAGCTCAGATCAACTTCAATGCAAAAATCTGTTTTTTCTAAACCGAAGAAATCCGGGTCACAAGGATGGCAGACGCTGAGGGTGTCGCCGTGCACATCTACGGGGCGCAATACTGAAAGCGTTGCGCAGCAATCACAAACTCTTTCTGCCCGGAAGAAAATAGACTCGAAGCACTGGCTGTCATCCGCAAATCCTCCGACGTTCCCGAATGTGGAGAACAAACCGCCTTTTTTATCAAACAAGAGAAACGGGATGGTATCTTTACCGGTAACCGTCGGGCTTAACAGATTGGTATAGCATCCAGTCGGGCATTGTTCTTCAACAGCCTCTTGTTCTGCTAAAATCTTCTCGACTGCATCGCATACACAACTTTCATCTCGGCCATGGTGTTTTCCGCAGCTCATGGATTTCAGCTCCTTCTTTTAGGGTATTTGACTTTTGTCTTTAACAACATATGTACGCGAGCCTCACTTGGTGTGGGTGAACGTCTATATATTCATCATATGCGGAGAAAATAAGAAAAAGCAGAGCATTTTTAGCTCTGCTTTTTCTTTTTAGAGGATCAGGGTGATGACTAAGATGGCAACCAGTGTATTTGTCGCTGTTGAGATCAACACTGCGATATCGGCATCTACTGTTGTCACGTTTACGCCGCGGGAGTTTTCGATGAGCAGTTTTTGACGGTTGATTTGTTTGTTAGCTGTTAGCTGCAATAAGTCTTGTGCGACCAATTCAGCGATGACTCCGTCAGCGATTGAAGTGAGAGTGGCCGTTACGACTGCTGCATTAAGAGCTGTCATGACTGAAGCGACTGCCTGAACGTCTGTTGACGTTACGTTAATATCACAAGAGTCTCTGATAATAATCGCTTCTTCAGAAACTTGTTTGTTGAGATTCGCTTGAGCCAGGTCCTGGTCGATGAAGGCATTATCTTCGCCGAATCCGTTTCCGTTACAGCAAACACTGCATCTTCTGCCTTCTTTTTCTTCTTTTTCTTCTCGCGGATGTTCGCATTCAGGATCAAGTGCAACCCAAGAGTATGGTCTGCTTTCCATATCTATTCCTCCTTTTCTTTTACTAATATTAAATGAGCCGGCCCCTTACTTTGACTCAGGCATCTATCCTGATAAAAATCACTATTTTTTAGTTATTGATCGGGATTTTGGCGTCTTTGCCGGAGCTGTTCGATTAATTGTTCTCTGCGGGTTTTTGGATTTGTCTGCTGTTCTTGCGCTTTTTCCTTCTCTTTTTTCTGTTTCTGGCTTTCAAGAAAAGCTTCTGATTTCGCCTGCATGTCTTTGACTAATGCGATCAGCATTTCTTTTTCTTCATCAGGGATATCCCGCATTTTATCCTTTGTCACGCCGTGTTTTTTGAAGACATTGCTGACAAGCACTTTTAAAAGCGGATCCACTTCTGGTAGACTTTCGAGTTCTTTTTTTAATTTTTCGTTATCTGCCATTTGTTCTCACCTCTATTTAAATATTTGAAAAGAAAGGTTAAAGGATGTCTAGTTCAGCAAAAAGTATATTTAATAATTGAAACAAAGTTTGTACAAAGGCCATGATATCGTCTGCTGTCAGTGTGATTTTGACATTGCGGCTGTTAATGACTTGAATGAGGGTTCGCTTTTTTATTTGGCAATCATCGAGGATCAGCAATTCGGTTGCCATTTGGTCGGCTGTGTCTTCATCTGCGATCGCGAGCTGTGTCGCAAGGATAATCGCCGCAGTAACTGAGGCTTGTATAGAAAGAGCGGCCGTTATAAGTGTTGTATCTATTGTGACATTTTCGCAATCAATCACTTCGATCTTCTGCTCGAATTCGTTGGATAATTGTTCGAATATTTGCGGTTGCAGTGTTTCGACTTTTTCTTCAAACGACATAACCTTCACTCCTTTCTCATTCATACTCTATATAATGCAAATGAAACGCCGAGCGGAATAAGAAAAACAACTAAATCGCACCTATTTTTTTACCGGACAAGGTGCGATTCATGAAGATCAGGGTTTTCGCATATGTATAAAGAGGTCAAGTTTTGAAAAGGAGTGAACAGGTGGTTATCAATTGGCTTTCATTTATTCTGTTATCGTTTGCCGTTTTCCGGCTGGCCAGGCTTTTCGTATTTGACACCATTATGGCGCCGCTTCGGAGCCTTTTTCACGAGGAAAAAACAGAAACCGCACCAGACGGCACGACAGAAACCTACATTGTCATAAAAGGAAAAGGCATCAGGGCATTTATCGGTGAACTTCTCAGCTGCTATTGGTGTACGGGCGTATGGTGCGCCGCCTTTTTAATTGCGGCGCAGATTGTGATCCCCGAGGCCGCGCAATGGCTGATTTTGCTGTTAGCCATAGCCGGCGCGGCCGGGATCATTGAAGCTACGGTTTCTCGTCTTCTGCAGGAATAAGGCGGTTCCACCAGCAACTTACCGTCACTTTCGGCATAAACTGGCATATATGACATAAGGAAAGGAAGGATCACCATGAATCAATCAAGCAAACCTTCCCAACACTCTCCATACAAATCAACTGTGCATCAGCCTTACGAAAAAAAAATTAAGAAAAAAGGCTGCGGCTGCGGCCAAAAGAAAAAACCGAAATAGCCGTTTTCTAAAAAACCGGAACTTCCGGTTTTTTTGTTTTTTGCCGAACGCCGGCCTCTGTCCGGCATAGATCATAGAAGGAGGGGATGTTATGAATATATTTGAATCATTCATAAATGGTAAATACCGCCGGCACAATCAAAACCAGCGGGAGCATGACAAATATATCTTATCTATTGAAAAACAGCTGTCTGAGTTTGATGAAGCGGGATCGCGCTTTGAGGAATGGATAGATGTGTTTGCCGCCGAAACAGAAGCAAAACTGAAGAAAAATGAGCATTCTCACTAAAATGAATGAAATCCGCACCGGCCCTATGCATTTATCCAAGCCAAACAAGTCGGCTCACATAGAGTATAGAGAGTAAAGGAGGTGCTTAGATATGGGATTCGGATATGGCGGATTCGGCGGCGGCTACGGCGGTTATGGCGGCTGCGGCGGATACGGAGGCGGCTATGTCGGAGGCGGATACGGCTCAACATTTGTTCTTGTTGTCGTATTGTTCATCCTTCTGATCATTGTCGGTGCATCCTTTTTTGGCTAAACCTTAGCGAGACCTTGGATAAGCGCGGGACCGTTCAGTCCCGTGCTTCCCTGATGTATGAAGGAGTATAGAGACGGGGCACTCTGAATTTTTTCCTTGTCTTACGGGCACATGTTCCGCTCTTTATTCATACAATATCGTATTACTCCACAAAAGGAGGCACACCATGGATAATCAATTTTTCAAAAATATTGAGAAGAAAACAGGCGTCAGCATGAAGGATGTCATGAACCTTGCAGGATCATTGCAAAATGCCAATTTCAAAGATGAAAACACGGTGAGAGGCGTCATTCAGAAGGTGTCCCAGCTGGCTAACAAGCGTGTTCCGAAAGAATTGGAAGACAAAATCGTTCAATCGATTACAAGCGGTAAAGAGAAACTTGATTTTGGCACCATTTCTAAAATGTTGAACAATAAATAGGCGTCAGACGGCCTTGCTAAAAAGGCCTTTTTATGTGAGAAGAACCCGGCAGTGATCTGCCGGGTTCTTTATATCCTGAGTGCGCTCCGTCTGTCCGTCCGAAGAAGGGGCTCGAGAAATCTTGAGCTGCGCGCTGTTTTTCCCCGCCTGTACGCGGGACAAGATACATATAAATGCTGCATGGCCCTTGTCATTGCGACATACAGGAGCCGTCTTTCTTCTTCGAGCGGAGCGGGATCGCCCTGTCTCGCCGTCTCAAGCGCGAAGTCATGGGGGATCGAGCCGTCAGCCGCGCCTAAAATATAGACCGTATTGAATTCAAGACCTTTAGAGCGGTGAATGGTCAGCAGTTCGACGCCGTTTTCATCGGTTTTCTGATTCTCAGCGGCGCGCATATGATCGACATGCGCAAGAAAATCGGGAATGGTTTTGAATTTTTTGGCGGCCACTTTGACATCCCTGAGATCATCAGAGCCTTTTTCCAGTTTGTTTCCCTCATTGCCCCGTTTTTTTAAATACTCGGAAAAACCCATTTTGCTTTCTGCAAAGGTGATGGCTTCAACCGGCTTCATTGTCCGGATGCTTGCGAAAAACGGAACGATCTGCTTGATCTTCCCTATTTGAAAAGGCTTCAGGTCAGGCAGTTTCGTCAGTGCCTTAATCATCGTGCAATCTTCCGTGATTGACAGCGCCTTTAACGTTTGCAGGGCGGATTGCTTTAAAAATAAGGCGGGCAGCAGGTCTTTCACCGCATCCGTATCATCTTCATTCTGACTCGCATATAAGTAGGCGAGGATCTGGCGTACGATTCTGCGGCTGTAGAACGTCTGCACACCCCTGTCGGCATGATAAGGAATCGATGATTGGTGCAGTCTTTCATAAATGGCCCGTCCGGCGCTGTTTGTCCGGTAAAGCACGGCGAAATCGTCAGGGCTCGCCCCGTTTTGAATCTTCTCTTTCATATCCGAAACGATCATGGTCGCTTCTTCTTCTTCATCGTAAGGATAAAATATCACGGGATTGTGAACGCCGTCTTTGACGGCAGAAAGTATTTTTTCATACCGTTTTTTATTTTTCTTTACGACGGCATGAGCGCTTGAGACGATCGGATGCGGCGAGCGGTAATTTGCCGTTAAGTAAATGGTCTTTGCTGCCGGATAATCCTTTTGAAAATCAAGAATGAAAGACGGGCTGCTGCCGCGGAACGCATAAATGGATTGGTCGTCATCACCCACGCAGCACAGGTTATTCTCCGGGCTTGCGATCATTTGCATAATGTTGTACTGGACAGGATTAATATCTTGAAACTCATCAATCAAAATATGAGAAAATCTGTTTTGGTACTGCGCGAGAATATCAGGCCGGCTTTGAAACAGTTCATAACAGCCTTGGGCCATGTCATCAAAATCAAATTGCCGTTTTTCCCGCTTCTGCCGTTCGTAACGTTCGTAGAGCCGGTACACTTTTTTCTCCCAGTCGTCCGCAAGCGGAATGGTCTCATGGGGGAGATACGTGTTTTTCCAGCAGCCGATAAGCTGTAGCGCCTGGTCGACGGGAAACTCTTTTTCATCCAAATTTTCTTCATAAAGCGCCTTTTTCACATATTGCTCTTTTTGCCACTCCATTTTTAAAAGCTGGCTGCCGTTCCATTTTGAAGAATCATAATGATAGAGTATTTTATAGAAAAAACTGTGGAATGTTCCGGTCACGAGACGGGAGACTTTTCCGGCTGCCAGCCCGTACTCATTCGCCATCCGCTCTTTCATTTCGGCGACGGCTTTTGTCGTAAAGGTCACAAGCAGCATATTCTCAGGTGAAATGCCGAGGTGTTCAATCATATGGGCGGCGCGGGCTGTCAGCACCCTTGTTTTTCCGCTTCCCGCTCCGGCGAGCACCAGCAGGGGGCCGTCCGTTTCCGTGACTGCCCGCATCTGTTCGCGGTTCAGGCCGATGCCGGGGAATAAAGATGTATCAACTGCCTCGGATGTTGGTGAAAACGGTTCGGCCGCAGGCACTTTTTTCGGGCTTTTCCAT
This sequence comes from Bacillus sp. EKM420B, assembly GCF_011065565.1. Classification (NCBI taxonomy): domain Bacteria; kingdom Bacillati; phylum Bacillota; class Bacilli; order Caryophanales; family Bacillaceae; genus Bacillus; species Bacillus sp. EKM420B. The sequence continues at coordinate 279,192 of NZ_JAAMNX010000001.1, forward strand.
TCTGAGACGATCGGTTTCGGATTCTCTGAAATCGCTTTTCCTTTCGGCAGGCGGAACATGCCTGCCTCCTTATACTCTTCTTTTTCTTTCTCCGCTTGTGGTTCCTCGGCCGCACATGCTTTTTCACAGGCGGTGAAGTCTCCCTTTTGCCGATGATAAAATGCCGGCTGCTCTAAAATCGAAAGCCGCATCAAGACGGGCTGGTCACAATGTGCGCAAAAAATATTTCCCTTCTGAGCTTCTTCAAAAAGGAATTGGTAATGTTCTCTAGAATATGTATTTAAATGTATCGTTCGGTTATTCAGTCGGGCGCATTTCAAAAAGGGGTCCTCCCATTAAAAGGTGTTCATCCATTTGATAGACAAAGAATATCATAACAAAAGAACCGCGTTTCAAAAAGTAAGATTAAGGGAAATAAAAAGCGAAGGGGAGGGGTACATATGATTTATGCAGGACGGATTCAAAACCAGCAGTATTCTCAATACGCAAACCGGGCAGCAGGTTATAAGCCTGATTACGCCGGCATTACAAAAGCGGCCGCCCTCGCCAATGACAGGGTGTACAGAGAGGTGGAGCGCCGCCAGGAAAACACCGCAGCCGCAGCAAAGAAAGTGCATGAAGAAAAACGTAAGCGCTCTCTTTCCCGTCTGCCGCAAATCATGGGAAAAGGCCGGTTGATAAATCAATACGTGTGAAAAAGCCCGGAAATGTCCGGGTTTTTTTGAGCCGTATATATGAAAGATGCGGAAAGGAATGATTCAATTTGAGAAAGCTTTCATTATTAATTGCGGGGTTATTTCTATTCGGCCTCTTTACTGCCGGAATGAAACCGGCACACGCGGCGGAGAGCTCCGCAGCAAAAGATGTCACTCTTACACAGCTGGCGCCGCATGTCTGGATGCATACAAGCACCGGTACGGCAGACGGAAGTCCCGTCCCTGCGAACGGATTGCTTCTTGAAACTTCCAAAGGAATCGCACTGATTGATACTCCGTGGAATGACAGTCTCACAGAGCAATTAATGACACAACTAAAACAGCGGTTTCCCGGCAAAAGGATGACCGATGCCATTGTGACACACGCCCATGTCGATCGCATCGGCGGGCTGAACACACTGTACAAATACGGTGTAAAGGTGCACAGCACGAAGCTGACCGCCGACTTCGCCCGGCAGCAGGGATATGACCGGCCGCTCGGAGATTTGAAAAACGTGACAAAGCTGCAGTTTGGCGATATGAAAATTGAAACGTTTTATCCGGGAAAAGGGCATACGGAAGACAATATTATCGTCTGGCTGCCTGAGGATAAGCTCTTATTCGGCGGTTGCTTAATCGAGGCTTTAGAAACAAAGGAAATCATACCGACTCCGGGCTTTTATCCGGATCAGTGGCCGCGCGCCGTCCGCAAAGTCATGAAAAGATATCAGGACATCAGCATTGTCGTTCCGGGCCATGGCAGTCCGGGGGATGACCGTCTGCTGCCGCATACGATAAGCCTTCTGAAAGAAAGGTAAAAAAGAAGACCGGCGCGCCCATTACGGAGTGCCGGCTTTTTTTATCTCTTCCTGATTTTCTTAAAACTGAGGAAAGCAAGTGCAAGCGCCAAAACGGTATATCCCGCTATCGGCCAAATATGCTGATGAAAGGAAGAATAATCTCCGGATATGACTTCCTGGGCCAGCTCGATCGAGTGAACAAACGGTAGGGCATAAGCGATATGTTTGAACGTCTCACCGAGCAGGCTCACATCCATCCAAGCCCCGCCCAGAAATTGCACGAGTGTAATATAAATCGTTCCGATACCTGAAATTTGTTTGTCCGTAAACACAGCCCCCAAACATAAACCGAAGAAAACGGACATCATCGCAATCGGCAGCAAGACAGCGATACCTGCGAGAAGATTCATCCACTCGGCGGATAAACCGGCAGCAGCTGCTGCGATAAAACAAATGATGATTTGTAAAATGGCTAACGGCAGCATCGGCAGTGCGTAACCGATAACATAATCGGCTGTTTTTAAAGGGGAAGCAAACAAACGGGTCAAAAGGGCGGTCTGTTTGTCTTTTGCGATCAGCAATGCAGAGAACATCGTAAGGAAAGCGAAACCGAAAACAATGAGTCCGGGTGCTAAGTGCTGAATTTTAAAGGTATCAAGCGGCGCATTTTTCTCGATCGCCGTAAACAGAAACAATAGAATAACAGGCAGTGCGATTCCAAGGATAATAGACAGGGGGTCACGAAAAATCTCTTTGCGGTTGCGAATGGCGAAATCAAGCATAAAGACCCGCCTCTCCGTCACAAATCGCTAAAAAGGCATCTTCAAATGTGGCTGAATGTGTTTGTTTTTTCAGATCCTCCGCTGTGCCCAGTGCTTTTAGAGTCCCATTTTCTAAAATGCAAATACGGTCTGCCAGGGCTTCAGCCTCTTCTAAATAGTGTGTCGTTAAAATAATCGTCATGTCTCCCTTTAATGTCTCAAGATTTTTCCACAACTCGCGGCGTGAACGGACGTCCAGCCCTAATGTCGGCTCATCTAAGAAATAAATATCCGGTTTCGTAATCATTCCCATTGCGATGCTGAGGCGGCGCTGCATTCCTCCTGATAAGGTTTTGGTTTTTGCTCTTTCTTTCTCTTTTAATTGAAACAATTCAAGCATCTCATCTGTTCTTTTTTTTGCTTCTTTTTTCGGAATTCCGTAGACTCCGGCTATAAACTCTAAGTTTTCCCGCACGGTTAAATGAGGGGCAATGGCTGTTTCCTGCGGGGACATGTTCATTTTCGGTTTAATTTTATCCAAATCAGTCAAAATGCTGAAGCCAAGCACTGATGCATCACCTTCATCCGGAGAAAGGAGTCCGCAAAGCATATTGATTAATGTCGTTTTTCCGGCTCCGTTCTCACCGAGTAAAGCGAAAAATTCCCCTTTCTCAACTGAGAACTCAAGACGGTCAACGGCGGCGGTTTCTTTATAATGTTTCGTTAATTGCTTCAGCTCAATCGCGTGCATTTACTCATCCTCGCTATCTGCGTCGATTTGCTTAGCGTTTAAAATATCTTTTGCAAACTCGAAAAAGAGTTCTTGTTTAACAAGTGCGATACCTTGCTGGTCATCCCCAAGCATAAGCAGTGAATCCCCCGGATTTATATCGAAAACATCTCTTGCTTCTTTAGGAATGACAATCTGTCCTTTTGTGCCCACTTTAACAGTCCCGAATATGTGTTTTCCTTTAGGTGCTGTCATGTGTATCCCTCCGTTGTGTGAATTGTATTTTTTGTATGAATTGTAATACTTAGTATACTAAACATACATTAAACTTCCATAAAATGCAATAAATTTCATGAAATAGTATGATTTTCATAAAAAAAGCACTCCTGCCATATCAACAGGAGTGCTTTTGATTTTATTGTTTTTATTCCTTTATCATTTCCAGATGGGGGATGCCCGCATCGAGAAATTCTTCGCCGGAAGTGACGCGGTATCCTTGTTTTTCGTAAAACGGAACCGCCTGCGTCTGCGCATGTAAGATAAAGCTGTCGGCGCCCTTGGCTGTTGCCGCTTTTTCAAGCGCCTGCATCATGATGGCTCCGACACCTAAAGAACGATGGCTTTTCATTACGCAGATGCGCTCTAATTTTCCATGCCCGTCTTTCAAGCGCCATCTGCCGGCTCCGACCGGCTGGCCGCCGTCATATATGACTATATGCTCTGACGTGTCTTCGAATTGATCAATCTCTTCTTCTTCCGGAACGTGCTGTTCTTTAACAAAGACCTCTTTTCTGACGAAAAAAGCGTCATTCAGCTGTTTTTCAGTTTTTGCGATGATGGATTCCAAGCAGTTATTCTCCTCCGCCTAATAAAAATGTTTCGTACACAGTCCATGAGCCGTTATCCAGCTGATAGAGCAGGTGAAAACGGTCGATGACTTCTTCGTGGGAAATGTCCTGCATTTTCAGCTGTCCGAGTACGTCGGAATGTTCATCTGACGACAGCTTCTGGCCGACCGTGACATGCGGAACGAAGCTGTATTCCGGCTCGCCGGATAATGCTCCTGAGTAGCATTTCTCACTCAGAGATTTTAATTCCTCCGTCGGCTCTGCTTTCATATATATCACATTATTCACAGGAGAAAACGAGCTGTATTTTGTGATTTTCAGAACGAGCGGATGCGACTCTTTCGCCGTCTGTCTCAGCTGTGATACGACCTGCTCGATTTCCTGTTCTGTCGCTTCAAACGGATCTCTTACCGTCAGATGCGGCGGAATGAGCGCGTAGCTCGGGTCGTAGCGTTTCCGGTACGAATTGGCGAGATCCTGTAATTTTTTTGATGGAAATAAAACAATACCGTATTTCATGAAAGTTCCCTCCTTAAATGAATGGTTACAGCATTTTTTTCAGCGCCGGCGTGATGAGCGGCTGCCAGTATGTCCATTTATGATCCCCGTCAAAGGTTTCATACGTGTATTCAGACTGTTTGCTTTCCAGCAGCTGTTTGAGCTCTTCGTTCGGCGCGGTGAAATCAAGAACCTGGCCGTCCGTCGTGTGGACGCCGGTTTCTTTTTCTCCGATTTGATGATAAACGGAAATCTGTTTGAGATCCTCCGACTGCCGGACGGCATCCAGCACGTGCCCGTCAACATACGGAGACTGCATGATGACGTTTCCAAACATGTTCGGATAGTCAATCGCCGTCATGAGCGAAACGGTTCCGCCGAGGGAATCCCCGATCATGGTGCGGCCGTATCCGACTTGATAAGTCGGGTATTCTTTGTCGATAAAAGGAACGAGCTCATTGGCGATAAACCGCTTATATGAGGCGAACTTAGAGCCTTCTGGATGGTATGTGTTTCTTCGCTCCCGCACATTTTTATAAGGGACGCCGATAATGATGCAGCGGTCAATTTCCCCTTTTGACATAAGCTCTTCCGCCTGACGCCCGATTCTCCCTAATCTGAAATAATCATGGCCGTCCTGAGCGATGACCGTATGATATTTATACAGGGGGGAGAAGGTGGCGGGCAGATAGACCAAAACGGTCATTTCCTCTTCAAGCTCATGGGAGAAAAGTGTTTTCTCATGAATGATTCCGTTTTTTGATGCCACTTCGCATTCCTCCAGGCCGCTTCTTGTCTTGATGGTTTTTTCCTATTGTACCATGAATTATTAGAAATTTCTTTCTTCAGATGCACTTCTTGCGAGAGTTCAGATAAATAAAAAGTTGTTGAAATCCATTTTATAGTGCGTTAATATAGAACAATCAGAAAATACAAAACAATATTCTTATCACGAGAGGTGGAGGGACTGGCCCTTTGAAACCTCAGCAACCGGTTTGCTTTGCCGCGGGAAGGCAAAGTGCCAAGGTGCTAAATCCAGCAAGCGATTCACATGCTTGGAAGATAAGAGGAAGAGAAAAGCTCCTTCTTCTTATGAAGAGGGGGCTTTTTTATTTTTGAAAAAGGATGGTGCTTACTGATGACGCAGCATGTTGAAACAAAATTAGCCCAAATCGGAAATAGAAGCGAAGAAGCAACGGGAACGGTCAGTCCGCCGATTTATCTGTCCACCGCTTACCGCCATAGAGGAATAGGAGAATCTACAGGTTTTGATTACGTGCGCACGAAAAACCCGACACGCCAGCTCGTCGAAGACGCCATCGCCGTGTTGGAAAACGGTGCGAGAGGATTTGCTTTCAGCTCGGGAATGGCAGCCATTCAAACCATTATGGCTTTATTTAAAAGCGGGGATGAATTGATTGTATCCTCCGATTTATACGGAGGCACGTACCGTTTGTTTGAAAACGAATGGAGAAAATACGGCTTGAGCTTTATTTACGATGATTTCAGCGATGAAGACTGTTTACGCTCCAAAATAACGGAAAACACGAAAGCGGTATTTGTTGAAACGCCGACAAACCCGTTAATGCAGGAGGCGGACATTGAAAAAATCGCCCGGATTACGAAAGAAGCTGGCCTGCTTTTAATTGTGGATAATACGTTTTATACTCCGGTGCTCCAGCGCCCGCTTGAACTGGGAGCGGACATCGTCATTCACAGCGCCACAAAATATTTAGCCGGGCACAATGATCTCCTTGCCGGTCTGGCTGTCGTTAAGGATGAAGAGCTCGGCGACATCATGTTTAATCACCAAAATGCGATCGGCGCCGTTCTCCCGCCGTTTGATTCGTGGCTTTTAATGAGAGGGATGAAAACACTCGGACTCAGAATGCGCCGTCATGAAGAAAACGCCCGTGAACTTGCAGAATTTTTAGAACAGGAAGAAGAAATCGCCGACGTGTTATATCCCGGAAAAGGCGGGATGCTGTCTTTCCGGCTGCAAAAAGAGGAATGGGTCAATCCGTTTTTAAAGGCGCTGAAAACGATCTGTTTCGCAGAAAGTCTCGGCGGGGTGGAAAGTTTTATTACATACCCCGCGACGCAGACGCACATGGACATTCCGGAAGACATCCGTATCGCAAACGGCGTCTGCAACCGCCTGCTGCGTTTTTCAGTGGGCATTGAACATGCAGAAGATTTGAAGCGGGATGTAAAGCAGGCATTACAGCAAGTAAAAGAGGGGGCCGTGTCATATGAGTAATCACAATTGGACGCTGGAAACCCAGCTCGTGCACAATCCATTTAAAACAGACGGAGCCACCGGAGCCGTCAGCGTGCCGATCCAGCATGCTTCCACATTCCATCAGTCTTCATTTGAAGAATTCGGGACATATGATTACAGCCGCTCCGGCACACCGACAAGAACAGCGCTTGAAGAAACGATCGCAGGTCTTGAAGGCGGAACGAGAGGTTTTGCTTTCAGCTCCGGTATGGCGGCGATTTCGACGGCATTTCTGCTCTTATCCCAAGGCGACCATGTTCTCGTCACGGAGGATGTGTACGGCGGAACATTCCGCATGGTGACTGAGGTTCTGTCCCGTTTCGGAATCGAACATACCTTTGTCGATATGACGGACACAGAAGCGGTCGCCCGCGCCATCCGGCCGAACACGAAAGCCATTTATATGGAAACACCGTCAAACCCGACGCTCGGCATCACGGATATTAAGGGCGTCGTCAAACTGGCAAAGGAACACGGCTGTCTGACATACCTTGACAATACATTCATGACGCCTGCTCTGCAGCGTCCGCTTGATCTCGGTGTAGATATCGTGCTTCACAGCGCGACGAAATTTTTAAGCGGCCACAGTGACGTGCTGTCAGGTCTTGCTGCCGTAAAAGATGAAGAGCTCGGCAATCAGCTGTATAAGCTGCAAAACTCGTTTGGAGCGGTGCTCGGCGTTCAGGACTGCTGGCTCGTATTGAGAGGCTTAAAAACATTGCAGGTCAGACTGGAAAAAGCGAGCCGGACGGCTGAACGGCTGGCTGCCTTTTTTGACGGGCACCCCGCCGTCAAAAACGTTTACTATCCCGGCCTTGCCGGACACCCGGGAGCCGATACCCATAAACGGCAAGCGAGCGGAGCGGGCGCCGTCCTGTCCTTTGAATTGGAAAGCAAAGAAGCCGTCAAAAAGCTGGTCGAAAACGTATCGCTTCCGGTATTTGCCGTCAGCCTCGGCGCCGTCGAGTCCATTCTCTCATACCCTGCAGCCATGTCGCATGCCGCCATGCCGAAAGCAGAGAGGGAGAAACGCGGCATCACAGACGGCCTTCTGCGCCTGAGCGTCGGAGTCGAAAACGCCGAAGATTTAGAACGGGACTTCGAACAGGCATTGAAAAAAATAACCCCCGCCCAAGTGAGATCATAAACGAAAAGGGCGCCGTCAATTTTGCGACGCGCCCTTTTTTTTATTTTAGATAAAAAAAGTGTTGACGAATGAGAAATCAGGATATATAATTATAAATGTCAGAGAGACAACAACATACCCAGCAACACATACATATCATGATTCCGTAGCTCAGCTGGGAGAGCGCTACCTTGACAGGGTAGAGGTCGCTGGTTCGAGCCCAGTCGGAATCATCAAGGGTTTCAACGTGTTGGACACTTACTCGTGTCACACTGGAGTCACAAAAAAGAGGAGTCACAATTTAATGTGATTCCTCTTTTTTTGTTTGCCTTGTAAGATGCCACTGATAAATGTGGAAGCGTCCTTTTGCATGTTTGGCATTAAATGCGAGTAGGTGTTAAGTGTAACTTGGATATCCTTATGCCCTAACCTTTCTTGAACGACTTTAGGATGAAACTTTGTTAACAGTAGGGATGCGTGAGAGTGTCTAAGGTTGTGGAGTGGGATATCAGGTAAATCAAGCTGCTTTAAAAATATCAAAATGGATATTTATCGATATTGCTTGATGCTTTTTAAGAAATTCTATATAGGCAAAAAGGTACGAAGTGTTTCAGTGACTTTATCCAATATTGAAGACGATGTGAATCAACAATTAAGTCTGTTTGAAAAGGATAATGAGAAGAGAAGAAAGCTTGGATTTGTTATGGACAGGATAAAAAATAAATACGGATCTAAAACGATCTTACGAGCTGTTTCATATACACCTGGGGGTACGGCGTTATACAGAGCAGGTTTGACAGGAGGACATAAGTCATAAAAAGGTAGTTATTAAATGAAAAAGCTACTCCTATAGGGAGTAGCGCTCAAAAATTACGCAATTATGTAGGGAAAATTTATTCAAATTCAATCTCAGTTAATCCTTTTTTTACTGCTTCTTTAGTTTTTTCAAAAAACTTTAATGAATCTGCGCCTCTGACGATTTCTTCATCACATTCTGAGCACTTATAGACTGGCACATTCTTCACCGTCACGAAGGTCTCACCAAAACGCCCAACTTTATTAAAGTAACCAAGAGGTGCTCTTTCACCACATTCACATAATTTTTCAGCAGGTCTAATACTACCACCAACTTTACTTGCTGATACAGTCAGTGTCGCCATATTTTCCCCTCCCCATTCGGGTCTTTACACAATGATACCATCATAAAATGGTTACTACAAGAACAGAGTCCTCAGAATCCTTGATTACAACAACCGATAATTTACCTTTATCCTTATTTCGTTTATACCCTAGAATTGTAAAAGTAAACGTTGGCTTGGTCTTTTTAGTTTTTGGATTAAATTTTAATTTAGCTTTCTCTACATCAAATGCTTCTTTCACAGCACTTTCTATTTCTTTTCTAATTTCATCATTGTCCTCATGGTACCAACCTCTATGTTTTAATAACCTTGGGTTGTTCATGTGATCAAATTCTACATGAGCACTAAGATCTATTAAACCTTCAGCAAAAGGGTTTTCAGACTCTCCTACTATATTCAAAATCTCGCCTAAGATAGCCTCTATTTGTTCATGAGTTAATGTTTTAATATCCACGCCTTTTTCTTCAACAGAGGAAGATGTTCTTTTTAACACTTCACTCTCCACTTGCTTGAATTGTTCTTCAGTAAGATTGATTATGTCTTCTGTTTCAATAACATAGCTAACCCCATCTTTAGTTTGAACTATTTGGGGCACGAACACGTCTTCAATGTATGCAAAATCAAACTCATCTGTTTTTTCAGTTGGCAAGAAACTCCCCCCCTACAGGACATTAATTGCCTATAATTCTACATTATTCCTTATTAAATTACAATAAAAACAAGTTTTGTAGTCATTTTGAATTCGCACAAATAGATGGCAAACGTATGACAATATAAAATACCCTCCTCGTGGGAGAAGGGTACGTGATCAATTAGGCGTTGCTTTTAGTGGGCAAGCCACTCATCTAATGTTCCCGAAAACCTTGTTGAACAGCTAATTCATATGCTGATTTTCCATCTTTACCAGTAGAGCGGTAGCACCTTTAGCTCCGTTTGCACCAGTATTACCTTTTTTACCTTTTAGTGAAGCTAACCACTCCTCTACAGTTCCTGAAAAACCATTGTCCACAGCAATATCATAAGCAGACTTCCCAGTGACAATTGAGACATTATCCATTGGATTGAAGAAGCTCATTTATGCGCCCCAAAAAGTTATATGTTATTCCTGACTCAGAAATCTTGAAGCTTGTGATAGGTGAATCATCAGCGTCCATTTGAAAGCTTTGTCCAGCTCTTAAATAGATAGGATCGCCACCATTGATTGATACGTGGCATTCCTGATCATTTGTAAAGCTGAACTTATAGAAAGAATATTTAATCGTCCATGTCTCATGTGGAGAAGGGATTACTTCATGGTTAGATTCTGACTTCTCAAGCATTGGGCTCCCGATATATCCAGATCCTATTTGCATGATCAATAATCATTAATTAAAAATGAAAAAAGGGGAGATAAACTCCCCAAGCTATTTTGGTTCTGTGTATTCCATTGCTTGATCACTATCTGAGATACCTGTAGTGGTTGAATCCACTACAATTCCCATGGCAGTTAGAAATGCCAACAGTGCATTAAATTTCTCAGTGAGATCATCACTAAACACAGAAATATCGTATCCAAAGCTCTGGTGTCTCAATCATAAAATAGGTCAGAAACCTGCAAAGAATTATGCAGATATTGAATGGGATTGGGAGAAAGTAAAATCTTCCTTTTCTGAGTCGAATGGTTGGCAAGTTTGGAAAGCTAAAGGTTAAAAATTTTAAACAGAATGGAGAGAATCGCCAATGGATGAATACAAAGTTAATAGATTAAATGGGTATCTCATCTTAAGTGGCGGTCTTCCTATAATAGATATCACTGCTGAATATTATGTGGTTGCCTGTGCTAATTTTTTTGGAGACCGACCTATAATCTCAAGAAGTGATGGTAAAAGTTTTGAAGGGGAAACTCGTTGGGGCGTTGATCTTCACAACTTAATACCTTTAAATTAGATAAAACCAACAATTTCACAGGGACTTGTTAGCCGATACTAAAGCGAAGAGGGGAGAGAGCTCAATGAATTTTAAAGTTGATGACAAAGTAAAGTCAATTAACAAGACTGCTGGACACTGTGATTTTGATAATAGTGCTACTCACTATAAGATGTTGGAAATAAAGCAAAACTTTTTATATGTAATCGGAGTCAATGAAGAAGAATCTAGGAATGTAATAGGAAATTTATTATTGGTGTGGGGTGTATTCAGGTGCATCGATGGATATATACAAGTGTTCTGACATAAAATAAAACGCAGTTTAATCTAACATGATCAAACTGTATAATAAAGGGAACAGACGATAAATGACTATAACAGATTAGGACATACTGCTTTCAGCAACTTTTGTACATATCAATCGAAAATTATATGGAGGGATGAGAGAACTTGTTTAAAGAAACTTCATTTCTTAATGATGAGCAGAAACAGTATTTAGTGGACTTTGTTAAAACAAAAAAGGTTGAAGCATTTAATAGGGTTCAGAAGGAAAAAACTTATGTATCCGCAGGACTTGAAAATGCTTCAAGTGAGAATATGCAATTGAAAGAGGAATGGGTCTTAATTGACTACATCGACAACGGTTATGTAAACAAAAACACACCATGTGAGTGTGGAAGACCCCTAAGATATCAATACATCGTAAAAAACAAAAATGGTGGAGAAATCAAAAGGTTGGGAATAAGTCATTTTGAAGAACATATCTCTTTAAAGAAACATGTTTTCAAACAAATAAAAGATGAATTTGATCTAATAGAAAAAGAAATAACAGAAATATTAGAAAGAACAAAAATGAAGTGGTCAATTGAATATGAGATTAATATTCCTAATGATTTTGAATTCAATACAACAGACAATATTAAGAAACAATTAGATATGGGTCTAGCCTTATCGGCTAGACAGGTTAATTTTTTAAGAAAAGAAGTTAATCAAAAGATCATCTCGGCAAACAAGACAGTTAATTTAAATACACGTGAAGTATCAAACAATATCTTGTTAAATAATGAGCAGTCAAAAATAACTTCAACAGTTTCCTCTCTAAATGATTTTCAAAAAGAAATGATACGAAAGTTATATAATAGTGGTGTTAAAAATCCAGAGACTATCTGTGATTTTTTAATTAAAAACAAGGTGGCCCCAGCGTATCGGTATTCTACAGGGAAGCTGAAAATATTCCCATGTGTTTGTATGTTTCTTGAAACTATCGAAGGCAACTAATCAAGAAAACACTCAAATTTAAAAAATGGAGGATGATTTTATGTCTATGAGCGTAAAGCAATTAATTGATTCATTGCAAACCATGTTGGAGAAAGGTGGAATAAAGGAGGATACAACTGTGCTACTCAATACATATGACGACTGTATGTACGAAGTAGCATGTGTGAGCCACTGGGAGAGTTTGTACAAATTGAAGCTGAGATTAAATAAAACATTATTTTAGGGAGGTTTAATCAATTGAATGCCATGGAAGATCAAATAAACGACTGTTTTGTAGATGCTTATAGAAGAGTGCCAAGTAATTCTGAAATACAAACTATTTGCTAAGATTTTGTCTGAAGAAATTAAATCTCTTGCTGAAGATTGGGGTTGGCATGATACAGAGGTTGGGGATAGATTGTTTGGTTACATAAAGAAATTGAAAGCTGAGGAGGTTATAAAGTGAACACAAAAGAACTTAGGGATTTTATGATTGATGTTAGTGAAAATGGAATAGGGGAGTTAGCCAAAAGAATGTTTTTAGAAGAGTAGACAAAACGAGTGAAGACGATTTAGTTATCACAAGTGCCATAGCTAAAAAAGCGTTTGTAGATGCTTTTGATATAGAGTATGAGAGACTTTTATAATGACTGACGCAGACAACAAATAAGACGGGCTTTATAATAAAAACACCATTTCATATTAACTATTTCTCTCCTCTTCATTTTTAATGTTGTATAATTTGGAAGAAGGGGGAATGAATAAGAAAAAGTTGGGTTTGAGTATTGCAACAGTCTTTTTAACCTGGTGTTTGAGCAGGCGGAGCTGTTTCGGCCAAAATTACCAAAGATGAACATAGGGTCAACTTTAAAATGACAGAGAATGAAACGGGCTTTTTTTATGGCTGATGACACCTATCTCGAATATTGGCCAACTAAATTGGGATACAGGTTCACCATCTACAATGCTGAAGGGTGCACATTGAATTTTAAACTGCAGAGAATAACACTGGCAGAGTGAAAAGAATTTCACGGGTAATCAATTGAACCTGAGCTCAACAGATAAGGTGGATGGAGACGCAAACAGAAACCATTACTTAAGTATCACTAAAGGAGCCGGCTACGGTGACGTCCGGATTAAAGGCTTTTATGGATTCGAACATGATGAGCCGGATGAAGATTGGTAAGCTTTAAAACATAGTCAAGGTATATCCTTGACCTTTTTTATGTATATGATGATAATTTAAAGTGATCATACATAATGAATGTGGGGTAGTTAAATTGATTAAATCAAATTTAAAGCCGATAATAGACGAAAGGAATATCAGTATTCGAAAGCTGTCCAATGATATTGACCATGGTTTTAACACAGTTAGGAAGCTTTATCATGATGAAATGGAGCGGTATCCAAGGGATCTGCTTGATAAAGTCTGTACATATTTAGACATTGAGCTGCATGAGCTGTTGATTTACAAAAAAGATTAAAAAGATATCGAACACTTAAAGTGATCGTTATATGCTAAATTTACAACAAAAGTAAATTACTACAAATTTTCTAGGTGTACATAAAATCATTCTTTTATATAGAATCCATGTTGTTTAGGGAAACGGAGGGTGGATATGGGGCAAAGTAGTGACTCTATGTATGATGCAATTTATATGAAAAATGGAAAAGCAAAGCCGATAGATCCAAAGGAAGCATTAATCAAAAGAGATATTAAGAAAGAGATAGGTTATACACTTTATTGCAAAAACTATTTCAAATCTAAATGCCATGCAAAGCTAAAGGTAGTCAATCGTAAAGAGGGATTTTTCTCTCTATTACCAGGAGAAGAACATGCTTTGGATTGCGGATATAGCACACCATATATACCCTTAAGAGAAAGAATAAAAGGGAAATCTAGAGAAGAGAAAACTGTCATAAAAATTGATAACAGCGATATCTTTTCACCTATAAAACAAGGAGTATCGAATTTCGGTAGAGATGAGAAAAAGAATCACAATTACCGAAGTGGTCTGAAAAATACTCTTAGGAAACCTACTGTAGGAATAAATGTAGAGTACATAAGGTTTGTGACTGATTTCGTTGAATTTTTAAACTGCAGTAACCGTGAAGTAATCAATTATGTAAAGAGTCAATTGAAAGCAAATAATCAATATTACTCTATTGATGACTATAACAAAGCTTGGACTGATATGGCTTCTGGGAATACTTTTTTAGTTGAAGGGTTCCTTGATATTCGAGATATTGGTACCCTAGAAAATAAGGGATATGTTTATTTGTATCCAACTGCAAATAAACAAAAAGATACTAAGCGTATAATGCTAGTTCAACGAGGTAATGGGAAATCTGGCTTCGAGAGGACATTAAAGTTTCTTTTAAATTGGATTAAGGATAGAAATAAAGAAAGTCGAAAAATGGCTATTGTAAAGGGTTCTTTCTTAGGTAATTATAAAGACAGTAACATTATTAGAGTATTAGTGAAAGATATAGACATTAAATATAGAATTTACGAATATGAACCGAAAACAAGTAACATAAAAAATGATCCATCAAAAATAATTGTAAGAAATGATAATAAGACATTTGACAATAAAAAGAGTAAGGCAACGTTTGTGGTTGAAAATAAAGAAAATGATAATAAAGATAATATGAAAAATGAAACATATGAAATCTCAAATACTCCTGTCGATTTGCAACCAAAGAAAACAGGGGGATGGAAGGATCAAGAAGGCATTTTATTTGAAAGCTATGAAAAAGAGCAAAAGGAACAACCGTTAAGCAAAGAATCCAAAAGTGAATTGAAAGGGAAACAAGACAACATATTTAAAAAAATTCTCAGCCTTTTTAAAAAAAGATGAATGACAAACTACGATCTTAAAGGGCAGTAGGTGGGACAATAATGTTAAAAATGATTACTGGTTGGTATAAATATTACGATGATAATGACCCTAAGTTGAATCATATTGAAGACGGCTGGTCAAAGGACGAGTACCCACAACCAATTAAACCATCATTTGCAAACCAAGAGGCTTGGAGAAAGAGCGAGTGGGATAGAAAATATGTATATCTTGATGAAAAATCTAGAGTAATAGATGCTGCTAAAGCTATTTGGCTTAAGTAAAGTTCTTCAAAGTTATAGGTTTTTCTAAGACGGGAGGATAAACTTGCTATCTAATAAAATGGTAAACAGTTATGTTTATACTCTGATAATCTCTAGTTTGTCATATGGCCTAATCTTTGGTCTGTATATGTTGTTTACTCTGGCTTTATGGCAATCGCATTAGTCACTATTGGCATCATAGGATTTTATGCTTTAATCACTTACTTGGTGTTTGCTGTCTCTTTGGTGTGGCTAAGAAGAAGGCCTAGAAAATTCAATTTGAACAATTTTTTAATTTATATTGCAGTAGCCTTTTTAGCTGTGTTTTTGTTCTGATTTTTTGATTATCCCCCAAACGTTCTTACCGTATTCAGAAGCCTTGAGTACTACATTATGAGTATTGTAGCCGCGTTAATTTTTTGGTTCTGGGATTCAATATTCCTATAATTAAAACATTAAATTAAATCATGATTTTCACCCCGTTTACAACGAGTAAGAAAGCTGCTGTTCCAAACAGTAAATATCCAGACAGTTTTTGTTTGCTTAATATCGCTTTAACTCCGACTAATGATAAAAGGGCTGCAACAAATAATCGCGCAACAATCAACAATAATTCATTTTGATTAAACAGTGAATATGCGCGTATTGGCGTGTCATCATACAAGGCCTTTTTGGCCAGTGCGTTTTGTAGTTATTCCAAAAAACACATCTCTTTTTTAATAACTTAGGAAGAAGACGACCTTGCTCGAGTTGCTGGGTGTGAATAAAAAGGTGCGGAGAACAAAAGAAAATGGTTCTTGCAGGGTACTTACAAAATCGAAGAATCTGAATTAAGCAAGTACTTTATGATTCTTCTCCATAGCTCTGAAGTACGTTAATTTGAAACATCTAACCCTTAGTTTTATTCTTTTCCTTTTTAATTAAATATTTGTATATTAACATGGCGGCAAAATCATCACCTCTTCAATCCATCTTTGCATCTCTAATTCAGTTGTTACCTTATCCGTGCTTAAATATTTCAAACTAGAAAAAGTATATCTGCAGACACTATTGAGATGCAGACATTTGGAGTTCAATAAAAATATCGGCTACTTACTAAATAACCCCCTCACCATTAACTGTGAAGGGGTCTATTTTTATTTATCTTATTAATTTGAAACATGCGTTGACCAGCAATTCATATTCAGAAAGATCAATTGTTTTTAGATTCACCGTTCTTTTTGCTATCGGCGATCTTTTTGTCGACTAAATCACTTTGTTCATGTTGAATCGGTTGTTAGAACATCATGTGACGCACCTCCTTTGAAAAGCATACACACATATTAGAGGGCTGAAATTCACCCGAATGAATTAGGATACGACGGTCAAACCGCTTTTCGCATGGAATCAACCTGGGCAACTGGTCAACAGCTTTAAAAACTTCATCATAACAGGGAAATGCGGCGGGCATTGGGAATATAAAGGAATATAGGCTTACAGATATGAAGGATGTATGAAAATCCGTCAGATGGCGAAGGAAAGGCAATCTCTATGTGTCGTGAAAGTTCGAATGCGGGGGTATGGAACTTCCCATTCATCCGGAGCTATGTCAGAGGGAAAAGCGACTTTTTGAGGAGGAAGCGGAATGATTAAATTTACACGGCCTTCACCTATGAAGAAAACATGTACGATGCACCCGGAAAAGGAATCTGTCAGATCGGTTTCGTTTACTGATTTTAACGGCAATTCTGTAACAGTAACCCTTTGTCAAATGTGTCTGGCTGAATTAAAAATGAAAGCCGCGACTGAATACAGGAGCATGACCGAGGAGCGGGCCAAACTGAATCGTTTCAAGATTGGTGATCATGTGTATTTAGAGCATTTGGGAGTCGTCAGCGAGATAAAAAACATGGAAGGCGTTCAAGTGGCAAACAGGACAGACACAGACGGAGTCCGAAAGGCTACCCCTAAGGAAATCGCAGAATATAAAAAGCAGGAGGAGCATTAAAAATGAAAAAACAATTCAAATCAATCATTCTATCAGCAGTATTACTTCCGGGAGCGGCGGCCGTTGCGCCGTCTGCCCGCCGCATGGTCCAGCTGGCAAAATGAATTCGGGTGGAGCTGCGGGGCGGCTCCGGCAAGAAATCAAACGCTGTATCACACGGGTTCTTCTCGAAATATCTGCTGGAAGAAACAGTATCCATTGAAGAGATTCAGGGGTGTTTTTAATTAAATTTTCAGCTGATTTCCTAACTGTCATGGACAACATCTCACAGGAAATATATTGACTTTCATCCTGTTTGTAATGTTAATTAGAAGATGTATACAAAAACATTATAATGAGGAGGTCTGGATGTGAAAAATAAAACGAGAATACAAGTTGGACTATGCATTGGACTTTTATGTTTAAGCTTTACCGGTTTCAATCCTTTATTCGGCTCAGCGCATGCTGAAGCGAAGTCTATAGAAAACACAAAAATGACAAGCTGTATAACGAATCAAAAATTTGTTCAGCTTGAGAAAAAATTTGATGCCAGGCTTGGGGTTTATGCGATTGATACGGGGTCAAACAAGACAATCGCCTATCGGCCGAATGAACGGTTTGCTTACGCATCAACTTATAAAGTTCTGGCCGCAGCTGCTGTTCTGAAGAAAAGCTCAAATGAAAAACTTAATGCCATCATCCGCTACAGCAAAGACGATTTAGTTACATATTCTCCAATCACAGAAAAACACCTGGATACAGGCATGAGCCTGAAAGAAATCTCAGAAGCCGCTGTCCGTTACAGCGATAATACCGCCGGGAACCTATTGCTGCAGCAGCTTGGCGGCCCTAAAGGTTTCGAAAAATCACTGAAACAGATCGGGGATCATGTAACGAAAGCGGATCGATTCGAGACGGATCTAAACTCTGCGATTCCCGGGGATCGTCGTGACACAAGCACAGCAAAGGCACTGGCAACTGATCTTAAAGCGTTCACTTTAGGTAACACTCTCACGACTGACAAGCGCACGATCTTAACGGATTGGATGCGGGGCAACGCTACCGGCGACGAACTGATTCGGGCAGGCGCTCCTGCAGGATGGGAAGTCGGCGATAAATCCGGAGCCGGAAGTTACGGGACGCGAAACGACATTGCGATCGTGTGGCCGCCTGACAGAGCTCCAATCGTTTTGGCAATCCTGTCAAACCGATTTACGGAAGATGCCGATTATCATAATGCTCTTATCGCTGAGGCTGCAAAAGTCGCTCTTAATGATCTTAAATAAACATTGCCGTTCATTTTTTATGGACGGTTTTTTATATGTTGAGAATGCGGTATGCCGGTTTCGATGTTATAATGTAAAGCCATAAAATGATGGGAAGAGGGGGAGTTTCGATGCATTACATAACGGCATGCTTAAAAATCATCAGTGATAAAGACCTTAATGAAATAATGAAGGAATTCAAAAAACTTGAGGAAGAAACGAACAAAGAAGAAGGCTGTATTCAGTTCCATGCTCATCCGCTTGAACCATCAGAACGCAAAATTATGCTTTGGGAGATTTGGGAAAACGAAGAAGCTGTTAAAGTCCATTTTACGAAAAAACACACAAAAGACGTTCAAAAACAAGAATTAACGGAAGTAGAATGGTTAATGAAAAGCAATGTGAGTGAGTAAAAGGCTTTGTCTGTTGTTGGCTGACTCTGCCGGTAACAATCATCAGTTTCATTCATTAAAACCCTTGCTGCGCAAGGGTTTTTTACTTTGAAAAGTTCTTTATATCGCAGTCTTTTTATGGGTAAGGAACAGACTTGGAATGAAGATGGCCGCAAGGATGATGACGGATACTAAGAATCCGGCATGGTAGCCTTTTAAACTGTTCGGAATCGTTGGCTGCAATCCTTGTATGACAGTTGCGGTAACGGTTGCGATCACAGCTGACCCAAAGCTGGAACCGAGGTTTTCAATCATATGAATACCGACACCTGCTTCCGGAAGCTGTTTGCTGTCAAGACCTGTATAAGCGTCACTCATTAATGGGAGCATAATTCCTCCAAAACTGGTGCCGCGGATAAATAATACGACGGAAATCCAAATCATACTTGTGTTATCGGTGATAAAAATAAGCGGGATAGATCCGATCAGCGAAAGAACAAGACTGACCGTAACCACGTATTTCGCACCGATCTTATCAATCATTTTTCCGATCAGCGGACGAGTCACGAGCATTCCGACTCCTTGAGGGATTAAAGCGAGTGCTGCTCCGACTGCCGTGAACTGACGAATGTTTTGAAAAAACAGCGGAAGTATTAACATCGGCCCCATAATGGCAATATTCGCTAAGAACAACCCAATTGAAGAAGCTAAGAAGCTCTTGTTTGCAAACAAATTCATAGGCAGAACGGTTTGGTTTTTCTTGATCAGATTATATACAAGATAAATGGCTGCTGAAACAAGACCGATGCCCGCCCATAAAATGGTGTCGCTATTGTTAAATGATGCATGATCCGCCGCTTTTGTAATACCGTACATCAATGCCGCGCTCATTAATGACAAATTGATAATCCCGAAAATATCGAGTTTACGATCTTTGTTGAATGGTTCGAAGTCTGGAATGGTTTTCATCATAAGCGGTGCGGCAACCAAAACGATGAACACGTTGATGTAAAAAATCCAATGCCATGAAGCGCCTTGGACGATGAAGCCTCCGATGACAGGTCCTAAGATCGGGCCGAAGATCATAGGGGTGCTGACAATTGCCATCACTTTTCCCAGGTTTTCCGGACCTGCCGTTTTAACCAAGAGTGTTGACATAAGCGGAGTGATAATGCCGGCGCTGAATCCTTGAAGCAAACGGAAGAAGATGAAGCTGGAAACGTCACGGCTCATTCCCGCAAAAACAGAAATGACACCAAAGGCGATGACTGAGCCGATGAAGATTTTCTTACCGTTATATTTATTCATAAGCCAGCCGGATACGGGTACTGCAATCGCAAGTGCTAACATATAGCCTGTAACGGACCACTGAATGGTATCCAATGTCGTGTTGAAGTCTTTGGTCAGTTTGGCGATGGCGATGTTTACCATCGTAGAGTCAAGCATTGGAGCAATTGCTCCCAGTGCAATAGCCCAGGCGGCTGTGAGAACTTCTTTTGGCAGCCGAAGTTCCTTTCTTTTATGTGTTGACATATTATTCTCCTCTCAAAATTGCTGTATTTGTTTCCTTGTCAACAAAATAATAGAGTGATTTTGTTTCTTTGTCAACAATAAGAGGGATATAAAAAGGCAGCCCGTTTTCATGGAGCGGGGCTGCCTATGGTTTTATTCATATTTATTCCGATTTGATGTCTGCACCAAGTTTCTTTATTTCTGAATCCAAATGCCTGCTGTATGTTTCCACGAAGCTCAGCATTGTGTCAAATTGTTCATCGGTTACTTGTTCGAACACGATTTTGTCCCGTTCTTGAAACTCTTTGTGCAATTCCTCGTGAATTTTATAAATGACTTTTCCTTGCTCGGTAAGCCTGAAATAGATTTCTTTCTTGTTAAGCGGCTTCTGATAGCTTTCGATAAGGCCTTTATTGATAAGCTTCTTCGTTAATTTACTTATAGCGCCTCTTGTCATATAAAGGGACTCCGCAAGTTTTGTCACATTGGCATCTTCAATTTTTTCGATGAATTCGATGCAATGCACTTCAGAAGGTTTATGCCCCTTAAGGCTTTCTTCCATCTTCAGCCTATTCAGCCACACCATCTTGTTAAAAAAGTCCCTGAAATCCGTGAGGAGCTGTTCTTTTTTGTCCATGACCCGTCCTCCTGCTCGGTGGTGCTTACACAATATTATAAAATGTTTGTTTCTTTTTCAACAATCGTAAAGTTATTATTTAGGAACTGAGAGATAGTGCGCAGAAATAAGAAGGAGGGGGAACAGAAGAAGTATCCTATTTTTAACCGAAATGTGGTTTTTCGGGTATGTTTCTTTCCGTATTCGTTACTTGCTCTTTTTCATAACAGGCCAACTCTGCAGCCTTACAAAAAAGCAGGCTGCGAAAAGAGCCTGCTTTAGAATTGCATCAAATCATTTTTCTGTTGCGGCGTCATGAAAAGCGTCAATTGCGGTTGTGTATTTCAAGACGTTTTTAGACACTTTGGCGGTTGCGCCTAAAGGATACGCGTCTGACAGAACGCTGGAGTGAGCTTCGGGTTCCCAGTAAAATACGCCGGTTCCTTTGCCGTTCGGAACGGCTTTCACCAGTTTTATGGTGTCTTTTATGGTCCAGTAGGAATCTTTCGGATTATTTTCATCTCCGCCCAGTTCAACCACCATGACTTCCTTGTTATAGCGTGAGGCGATGTCATTCAAATTAGATGATAAATGGCCGGTGAGCTCCCAGTACGGCTTACCTTCCCAATAGGGATAGAACGAAACGCCGATGATGTCGGTTTTTCCTCCGTTTTTAAAGAATTGATCAAACCACCATCTGAATAGGCTGTTGTCCGTGCCGTGTGCCAAATGGCTGATGACCTTGGTGGCCGGGCTGACGGATTTCACGGCGTCATAGCCTTTGTTCAGTAAGCCGGTCAATTTGCTGAAATCGCTCGTGCTGCCGTCGGGCAGTAAAATTCCTGAATTCATTTCATTTCCTACTTGCACCCAATCAGGGGAGATGCCGTGATTTTTAAGTTCTTTCATGACATCGTACGTATGGTTATACACGGCTGCCTGCAGCTGGCTGTTTGAATAGTTGGTCCATTGGTTCGGCTTGATCTGGTGGCCGGGATCAGCGAACACATCACTGTAATGGAAGTCAACCATTACTTTCATTCCTAACGCTTTTGCCCTTTTGGCTGCCGCAAGTACGCCCGCTTTGTCACTATAGCCGAGCATGGTCCATGTTGTGCCGTCTTTCAGCCAATAATAGCTGCTTGGCGGATTCACAAACACTCTCAGTCTCACGGCATTTATTCCGTGATCTTTAAGAATCTGCAAGGCATCTTTCTGTTTCCCGCCGTCATCCAGCCAGCGCACACCTTCATCCTCCATTTGTTTCAGCCATCCTATATCAGCGCCATAGGCAAACGGGGCATCCGCTTTTGCTTTAGGAGACTTCTCAAGAAATGTAAAAGCGGTGAAAATGAGAGAAAGACAGATTGCGTTTACAAATACACGTTTCAATCGGTTTTTGAACATCACAATACCTCCTGATAAAAAAGATTGTTGATTGATTTCACTCTGAATGTTTCAGCTGTCATTCTCCAATAACGTCGTGAAACGCTGAAACGCCTGAATTCCTTCGGGTGTCATTTTAAAAACGCCTGCATCGGTCAGCGCGCGTAAAAATACATTCGCGGTTTCTTTTTGTAAAACAGCGGCTGCATTTTCCGGTGTCACGTCTTTATCCGCTTTGATGTTTTCAGCCCACGGAAGATGAATGTCTTTGATGTCATGAGGTTCATTCAGTAAATACTTTTTCACTTCTGCCAGCTCATCTTTCAGGCGGGGAGGTAAAACGGCGAGCCCCATCACTTCAATCAGACCGATATTTTCTTTTTTGATGTGATGGACATCCTGATGCGGGTGAAAAATGCCATCCGGATAATCTTCGGAGGTGCGGTTGTTTCTGAGAGCGAGATCGATTTCAAAATCCGTTCCCCTGCGTCTGGCAATCGGGGTGACGGTATTATGGGGTTCATTTGTCTTCGCGATGATGCTGACGGTTTCGTCTGAATATTCCCGCCACTTTTCAAAAACATACGCAGCGGCATCTGTCAGCAAATCCGGATCTTTTGCGCGAAGGCGGATCACTGATACCGGCCACTTTACGGTTTCGGCCTGAACGTCTGGAAAATGACGCAGATGAAAAGGGTAGAGGGAACCCGCTTTTGCCATCGGAAACTCATGGGCGCCGCCTTGATAATGATCGTGAGAAAGAATGGAACCTCCTACGATCGGCAAGTCTGCGTTTGATCCCGCGAAATAATGCGGGAAGATTTCCGTAATGGCCAGAAGCCTTCTGAAGCTGTCGCGGCTGATGTTCATCGGCTTGTGCACGCTTGAAAGAAAGATGGCATGCTCGCTGTAATACGCATAAGGAGAGTATTGAAAACCCCACTGTTCTCCCGCTAAGTCAAGCCTGATGATGCGGTGGTTTGAACGGGCGGGGTGGTGCGGTTTTCCGGCATACCCCTCGTTTTCCATACAGAGCAGGCATTTCGGATACCGGTTTTCCGGACTGTTTTTTACCGCGGCGATGTCTTTAGGGTCTTTTTCCGGTTTTGATAGATTAATGGTGATGTCCAATTCCCCAAAAGGTGTTATTGAGCGGTACACGATATTTTTTCGAATGGCCCGCGTCTTAATATAGTCGTTTTTTTGGCTCAGTCGGTAAAAATAATCTGTTGCTTTTTTCGGGCAATCTGATAACAATTCGCTGAAGGCGGCATTGATCAGAGAAGGGGCCGGTGTGATCACGTCCATGATCCTGCTTCCCAGCATGTCTCTTTCAGCCGGCGTATCGTTTATGATTGACCGTTTTACCGCGTCTTTCACCATTTCGTCCACATAGTGAAGCCTGTTTTGTTTCTTGATATGTTTCGGTTCTGCATAATCCGTCAGTCCGAGCAGATCGAGAAGTCTGTTTCTTGTGTAAATCACATCTGTTTCATTTATGTCGCCTAAGACAGTGCTTTCTTTCAGAAACCCTGCCACTGATTCAAAAACGTCAATGACCGCCGCCTCCATTTCATTTGTCCTTGTATCCGTTAGGATGATGCCGATGCCAATTCCATGCTGACGCAATGATTTCCGATATGTCCGTTTGTTTCGGATTCCAGCCGAGAATGTTCCGCGCTTTATCGCTGGAAGCGATGAGGGCGCTTGGATCACCGGGTCTTCTTGCGGCCGCTCTTACTTTTATGTCTCTTTCGGTCACTTGCCGGACCGCTTCCGCCATTTCTGATACGGAAAACCCGCTGCTTGATCCTAAATTGAAAATGCCGCTGTCTCCGCCGTTTTGCAAATATTCCAGAGCGAGAATATGGGCATCGATTAAATCGGAAACATGAACATAATCGCGAATGCACGTGCCGTCTTTTGTATCATAGTCAGTGCCGAATATCAAAACCTCCTCGCGCTGACCGAGCGCGGTTTGTAAAAGGATAGGGATAAGGTGGGTTTCCGGATGATGATCTTCTCCGATGGAACCGTCCGTTTTCGCGCCGGCAACGTTAAAATACCGAAGCGAGACATATTTTATGCCGCAGGCGGTTTCACACCACTTCAGCATTTTTTCTGCCATGAGTTTTGATTCGCCGTATGCGCTTTCCGGCTTTTCCGGCATGTCTTCTGTGATGGGCGCTTTTTCAGGTTCGCCGTAAACAGCGGCGGATGAAGAAAACACAATGTGTTTCACCCCGAATTCCTGCATGACCTCCAGCGTAATTTGCGTACCGTACACATTATTATTGAAATATGAAAGAGGGTCTTTCATTGATTCGCCGACAAGGGATTGAGCGGCAAAATGAAGAACGCCTGTTACGTTCTCCTTCGCAAACACAGAGCGAAGAAACGGTTTGTCACGGGTATCTCCATGGTAAAAAACGGCTTTTTCATGAACGGCTTTCCGGTGGCCTGTCTGGAGATTATCCACAGCTATCGTTTCAAATCCTTTGTTTACTAATTGATCAACCGCATGAGAACCGATATAGCCGGCTCCGCCGAGAACGAGAATCGCCATGATTTATTTTTCCCTCCATTCAGCCGCGCCATCGCTTATATCCGCGATGTAGAAAGAAGCTTCAAGACCTGTCATGCTGCGGTAGTGAGATGAAACGGCCCGGATAAAGCCGGCAGTTTCTTCACTTTCCACAATGGCTATGGCGCAGCCGCCGAACCCCGCGCCCGTCATCCGCGCTCCGAGTGCTCCTTCTTTCCAGGCTGCTTCAGCGAGTGCGTCTAATTCGTCACCGGTCACTTCATAATCATCGCGTAACGAACGGTGGGACGCATTCATCAGCTCCCCGAACGTTTTCAAATCATTCGATTTGAGAGCTTCCGCGGCTGAGAGGGTCCGCTCGTTTTCATTGACCGCGTGCCGGGCTCTTTTACGCAAAGTTTCACAGGAGAGAAGGGGTTCGAGTTTGTTGAATTCTTCTCCCGTCAATTCCGCAAGTGATGCGATATTTTGATATTGCCGCAGTTCCGTGAGAGCCGCGTCGCATTCGCTGCGGCGTTCATTATACTTTGAAGCCGCCAGCTCCCGGCGCTTGTTCGTATTCATAATGACGATTTTATATCCGTTAAAAGCAGCCGGAATCATTTCGTGCTCAAGCTTATCGCAGTTTAATAGAATGGCCATGTTCTTTTTGCCTTTTTGCACTGCGAATTGATCCATAATCCCTGAATTCACGCCGATAAATTCATTTTCGACTCTTTTTCCGATAAGCGCCAGTTCAGTATCGAAAACATCCAGGCTGAATAACTTTCTTAAAATGGAACCGGTTAACATTTCAATGGAAGCAGAGGAGCTTAAACCGGCTCCGTTTGGAATCGTACCGTGAAAAAGAATATCCATTCCGCTGTCTATTTGGCCGCCGGCTTCAAGAAGATAATGGATCATCCCCTTCGGATAATTGGCCCAGCCGTCTTCTTTTTTGTATGCTGTGGCGGAAAGGTCAAGGCAGACAATGCCGCTGTCAGGAAAGTTTTCTGAGTATAACCGGATCTGGTGATCTTCGCGTTTTGCGCATACGGCATATGTTCCGATCGTAATCGCGCATGGAAGAACGTGGCCGCCTATATAATCCGTATGTTCCCCGATCAGGTTGATCCGGCCGGGTGCGAAAAACAGTTCTCCGTTACTTCTCTTGAAAATGTCTTCGAATCTTGATTTCAAAAGTTTGGTATCCATGATAAACCTCCGATTCTATTTTGAGGTATGCTCCAGTATGAACTGAATGGCTTTTTGTGAATTTCTGGTGAGGCTGATATATTCCGCTCCTTTCGTTGCGATGAGTTTCACATGCAGGCGGTCCGCATCTTCTTTAATGTCATCATAATAAGAGCCGACTTGCGGAGCCAAAATGATCATATCGAAGTCTTTCATGATGTCGTAATGGGATCCGTAGGCGCCTGCTGAGGCGGTGATCGGCACGTTGTATTCTTCGGCTCCTTCTGTCAGTGCGTTCGCAAGCATGGCGCTCGTTCCCGCTCCGGCGCACAGCACTAACACATTGGTGCCGTGTTCCAAGGCGGTTGAGGATTCCTGAAGATTTGTGCTGATGACGGAAGCCGCGTCTTCTGAGGCGCCGGCTATTACGGGCTGTATCTCCCGGGATTTTTGCGGCGCGGTTTCAGGCTCGGTGTGTTGGGCTTCTTCCGCCGCTAATACTTTGTCATAAGCTTTACAGAATGGCAGGTATATCAGGAAATCGACAATGATTAATACAGCCGTCAGAACAAAAGCCGAGAGCCCCATGCCGGTTCCGAGAATCAAGCCGGCGGGCGCCGGGGTGGCCCACGGAAGAACATACATAAAACTGTTCATTCCGATGACATCCACGAAAAATTTAAACAGACAGACATTCACCATCGGCGTTACAACAAACGGAATGAAAAAATAAGGATTTAAAATGATCGGCGCAGCAAAGAGAAGAGGTTCGTTTACTGCGAAAGACACCGGAACTGCGGATGCTTTTCCGACTGCTTTCAATTGCTTGGATTTTGCGAAAAGCAGAAAGATAAACGGAACAACAAGGGTTGCGCCGGTTCCTCCCATTGTGCCGACGAAGTTCCCGAGTCCGACGGTCAGCACGTTGGACGCCTGCTCACCGGCATTATGAAGCTGCAGGTTCGCCTCCACATTTGCGTAAATAATAGCTGCGATGGCCGGCTCCACAATAGATGGTCCGTGAACGCCGACAAACCAGAACAGCGCCATCATTCCCCAAATGACACAAATCCCGAGATAACCGTCTGCGGCGGTAAAAAACGGCGATAAGAGAGAGGAGAGAGCCTCTGCAAAAGATACGTTCAGCGTATTCCTGATCAATAAATCAACGATCACCATGGCCAAAACGGAAAAAGCGAACGGAAAAACATCTTTAAATGTTTGTGAAATGGTACCCGGCACTTCTTTAGGCATTTTAATCGTAATATTTTTCAGCACGCAGAATCTGTAAACGTTCACCGTTATGAAAGCGGATACAAAAGCGGCTAAAAGACCTTTTGTGCCGAGATATTCCGTGGAGAATCCGCCGTCGATTTGAGTGACGCTTAAAATGAGAAACCCGACGACTGAAGCAAGCATCGCTGAAACGGGGTTGATCCCTTTGTTTTTCGGCATTTTTCGGTTCATTGATTCACTCAGGCACTTCGCACTTGTTGCCGCAACGATCAGGCCGAGGGCGCCCATTGAATAGTTATAAACTTTCCAAAGCCATTCAGAAACACTTTTAGGCCAAGTGAAACCCAACACTTCCGGCACAGCGGCGGTGAGGATGAAAATGCTGGCGAATAAAATAACAGGCATGGCAGTTAAGAAGCCGTCGCGGATCGCACCTAAATAAATGTTTCTTGAGATTTTTTCAAAAAACGGTTTTCCCTTTTCGATTTGCTTGATGATACCGTTCATTTTTCCACTCCTTATCGGCGGCTTCGGTAGAGTTCTATAAAATCCTGAATAAGATCACGGAGCAAAAGGGTTGTCATCAAGTGGTCCTGACCGTGAACGAAAATAAACCCTAATTCCATGTCCTTGCCGTCAGCTTCTTCAGCTAACATTTTCGTTTGCGCATTGTGGGCGAGGGTTAAATTTTCATCGGCGCTTTTCAATGCTGCTTCCGTGTTTTCGAAGTTTCCGCCACGGACTTCTTTCAGGACTTTCAATAAAGTGCTTCTGGCGTCGCCGGCATAGGCAACGATTTCAAAACCGAGCATCTGCAATTCTTCCTTTGTCATGAAAAAACCTCCTAAAGATGGCACACATGATGAAAAGATACTCTTTTCACCATGTATGATCGTTAAATGATTGTTTTTGTTTCACTTACAAGTTTGTACCAGTAGGCCGATTCTTTCGGATACCGTTTTTGGGTGTCGAAGTCGACGTAAAAAAGACCGTAACGTTTGTTGTAGCCGTTGGTCCATGAAAATAAATCCATTAAGGACCATAAGAAGTACCCCTTTACATTGACTCCGTCGGTAATCGCTTTACTGACGGCTTCTAAATATACTTTTAAGTAGTCGATCCTTGCCTTATCCATAATGATGCCGTCTTCAAACTCATCTTTATAGCCCATGCCGTTTTCGGTAATGTAAATTTTGTTATATTGCGGATAGTCCCGTTTGATGCGCATCAGCATGTCATACATGCCTTCAGGGTAAATGAGCCAGTCCCAATCGGTCCGCTTCAGGCCTTCTTTGTAAATTCTTTCGCCGATTCCTTTTACTTTATAGACCGAAGTGCCCTTATCGCCCGTTCCGTTATGGTGAATAACGGTTTCTCCGTCGTACGCTTTGACGAAATGGCATTGATAATGATTGATGCCGAGATAATCATTGCGCGTCGAGGCTTTTTTCATCACGTCAAAGTCACTGTCTGAAAACTCGTATGAAGCGCCGTTTGCCTCACAGATTTCATCCAGAGCACGCATGGTTTCCTCAGAATAATAGCCGAGGTAGGTGGCATCGAGGAGGAATCTCACTGATAACGCGTCATCCAGAAAACAGGCGTGGCGGTCTTCTTCTGTGCCGCTGGCGGGATATTTTGTTTCCAATGAGTGGACGACCCCGATTTCACCCGGATAACCGCCGTCTTTAAAAAGATTGACGGTCATCGCATGCGCTACCATCATGTGATGGAGGCATTGAATGACTTTTGTGATATCACTTTTAATAGATGGCGGGAAAACCCCGAGTAAATACTGGTTGGTGGCTGTGGGATAAATTTCGTTAAACGTGCTCCAATATCTGATTTCGCTGAATTCGTTAAAGCAAAACTCCGCATAGCTGACGAACGCTTCTATTGCAGCGCGGTTGAGGAAATCTCCCTGATCAAATAATCCTTTCGGTGTATCGAAATGATGCAGCGTGACAAAAGGGGTGACGTTGCGTTTATGGCACTCTGAGAAAATACGATGATAGTAATCCACACCTTCCTGATTGATTTTGCCCGTGCCGTCAGGAAAAATTCTCGTCCAGGCTATAGAAAGGCGGATGCCGTTTATTCCGAATTTTTCACATAGTTTAATATCTTCCGGAAACTGGCGGTAAAAATCACTTGCCGGATCAGGGCTGAATCTTCCCTGTTTTTCAAGAAATTCATCCCAGGCCACAGGCCCTTTGCCGCCTTCTTTTGTGGCGCCTTCCGCTTGATATGCCGCAGTCGCTCCGCCGAAAATAAAGTCATGAGGTAATTTAAGCATTACTGAATCCTCCTTCGCCAATGTGTGAATTGTAGTTTGTTAATGTTTGTAATTGTTATCTTTTGTTTAATAGTAAACGCATACATTTTTGTTGTCAATAGCTTCATAAAGAAATAACATCTGTGTTTATAGGGGTTATGTAAGTTTGTCGTTGTTTTACATGTTAATTATGTTGTTTGTTAGTGTTTGTTTTTGTTGACCGGATTGCCGCAGTATGTTAGATTGTGTGTAAAGTTGAGGGGATGATTGAACATGTTAAAAAAAGAGCGGCTTTTAAAAATCATCGATATCGTAAACTCGCGGGGGTTTATTACGGTGAGTGATATTATCGATGAACTGGAAGTTTCTGATATGACAGTGAGAAGAGATCTGGACGAGCTGGATAAGGCCGGAAAAATCGTACGTATTCACGGAGGCGCACAGAGCATATCTTATTCCATTGATCACGAATTATCGCATAATGAAAAACTGGGTGTTCAAATGGAGGAGAAGGGGAAGATCGCGGAACTCGCAGCTTCCTATGTAAATGACGGCGATACCGTTTTTTTAGGGCCCGGCACGACGATTGAACTTTTAGCGAAACACCTGCTGCATAAGAGGATCCGGATTATCACAAACAACTATCCCGTATTTGATATTTTAAAGCATGGAGACACTGCGGATACCATCCTGATTGGCGGCGACTTCCGAAAAAATACCGGTGCCTTCGTCGGCCCCATCGTGAACGGCAATCTGCAGAAATTCAATTTTACGAAAGCTTTCATCAGCGCCAACGGCATACATAATGATGAGATTTCTTCTTACAGCATTGAAGAAGGGGAAGCTCACCAAATCGCGCTGAATAATTCGCGGACGAAATTTTTGCTGGCGGATAATAAAAAATTCAACCGGGAAGATTTTTACGTGTTCTATAACTTGCACGATATGGACTATCTGATTACGGATGATAAAGTCATGAAAGATGTTCAAATTCATTACGAGCAATATGTAGATGTCAAAATCGCAAAAAAATAAAAAAGGCGGGCGGTTCGATGAAAGGGGTTATTTTTGATTTCAACGGCACGATGTTTCAAGATTCGCATCTGCACGAAAAAGCATGGTTTTTCATGGTGAAAAAATACGCGCCGAAAACCATTTCTGATGAAGACATTTTCGTTAATATTCACGGGAGAACAAATAGTGAAATCCTGACGTATTTTATTTCCGGCGATTTAACAAATGAAGAAATCAAGAAGCTGTCTTTTGAAAAAGAAGCCTACTACAGAGAATTATGCCTTGAAAACAAAGACGAGTTAAAGCTGACGAAGGGACTGACCGGCGTATTGAACCATCTGAAAAAATCGGAAACGCCGATGACCATCGCCACGGCTACGGTAAAGGAAAATGTCGAGTTTTACTTTGACGTCTTTCATTTGGATCGGTGGTTTGATTTTGACAAAGTCACGTTTGATGACGGGAGCTTCCCCGGAAAACCGGCGCCGGATATTTTTCTCATCGCATCGGAAAAATTAGGCCTCAAACCTGAAGAATGCTTAGTCATTGAAGATGCCTTTTCAGGGCTCACAGCGGCAAAAAAAGCAGGTGCGGGCAAGATTATGGCCATTGACCCGCTCGGAAAAAACCGCGCGCTATTTGAAGAAAAACAGCTGGCGGGTGACGGGATACTGACAGATTTCACCTCGTTTTTTGAGGTGATTGCCGGACATTCTGTTTGAGAGATCAGCCGGTTTTCACACGGGTATGGCTGTACAGGCTGCAGACTCCGTTCGCAACACGGGATGTTTTTGTGTTTGGCGCTTCTCGTGAAGAAAGGAGTTTCGCTTTTTATTCGGAGTCACTTTTAAGACAGGGATATCCCTGTCTTTTTAATTCCTCGTATTTCTTCCAAAGAAGCGCTAAGGTGCCTATTGCTGACTGTTTATATGTTTCACGATAAAATCCTGAGCATACAAGAAAACCAGCCATCCTGTAAGTCCAAGCCCTGATGCGGCAATGAAAGACAGTGAATGGCGAAGGGCGATGCCGATAATGACCAGCATAATGACTGTAGAGGGGATGCCGGAAGCCACGCTGAATGCAAAATGACTTAATGTCTCCTTCGTTTCGCCTTGGATGTACAGCCAAATCATGCTCAGCATACTGACAATTGGTAAAGCCGCTATAATACCTCCATAACTCGGGCTCCTTCTTGATATTTCAGTGATAACCCCAATAATAGCAGCGGAGACAATGATTTTAACGATCGTAAACATCTTCAGCACGCTCCTTCATCAAACTGAATGCTTTTAAGACAAGTGTTCGTTCTTCATTATTCATGTTGTCAAAAAGAAGCTGTTTAAGCTTTTCTTCATCAAGACCGGAATGCCGGTAAAGGACATCCGCCCCCAAACTGGTAAGTTTTAAAATGACTTTCCTCTCATCTTCAACACTTCTGGTTTTATAAACATACTTTTTCTTCAGTAACCGCTTTATATGTTCCGAAGCGGTATTATGCGATACTTGAATCGCTTCGGCAATGTCTTTTATTCCGACTGCCTTCTCTTTTTGAATGACTTGCAGAATCCGTACACCTTGGTGAGTGATTTTTTCATGGTGCTGATAACGGAGCCGATAGTAAATATCTGTCCAGAGGTCATTTAATCGTATTATTTCGTTAGACATCATCATCCACCTCCTATCGTTTATTAAGATTATATCTTATATTACGATATATTTTCGCGGATTGAAAGCAATTTTTGAGCTGAGGGAGCGGCATTCGTTCTGTTTTTAGAAGATTAGAAGAGACAAGCGGCCGCAGCTTCAACGAATAAACTTATTTAATATACTCTCAATAAGTCATTTTCCTTATTTTAAGAAACGGCAGCTTAATACCTTCCGCATATAAATAAGAGCACTGACAATATGATAAAGAACCAAAGTATATATTCAAATGCAGTTTTTTTCAGCAGGCAGTCCTGTGCTGATTGAAAAAGATACGGGGGGTAAAAAGCGGGTAAGAAGATAAGGAAAGGAGAGAGACGGATGGAACTTGATTTTGTGATTCGTCTGGCGGTTGCGGGTCTGCTTGGGGCTCTTATTGGATTGGAGAGAGAATTCAGGGCGAAGGAAGCCGGTTTGAGGACGCATTTTTTAGTGGCCGTCGGCAGCGCCTTGATGATGATCGTTTCCAAATACGGCTTTTTTGATTTGTTATCCAACAGCCATACGTCCTTTGATCCGAGCCGGGTGGCGGCGCAGGTCGTCAGCGGCGTCGGATTTTTAGGAGCCGGCACGATTATTTTGCAGCGGCATGTCGTGCGGGGGCTTACGACGGCAGCGGGGATTTGGGCTACGTCGGGGATCGGGCTGACGATCGGGGCAGGTATGTATGTCATCGGTATCAGCGGCACAATTTTGGCGTTAATCGGGCTTGAACTTTTAAATTTTCTGTTTAAACCGGCGGCGCATTCTTTGTCTGTCAGTTTCAGGATTGAAGAGAAAGCCGTCATGCATGATATTTTAACTTCTCTTGAGGAAAAAGGAATTCTGATTACGTCCTATGAATTGAATAAGGCGGTGCTTGAAGTGAAGGGAAGGGTGAAAAGCAAAAGCGGGAAAGCAGCGGTAATGGAGAAAGTTCAAGCCCTCCCGTATATCCTGTCGGTCAAAGTTGAATAGCAGACAGGGGAAGTCTCCTGTCTGCAGTCATTTCTTTTCAAACATTAATACCAAGGATAGAATGGGATATACGGCCGCGGATAGTATGGATATGGTCTGGGGTAATAATAAGGCGGCCGCGGGTAGTATGGATATGGTCTGGGGTAATAATAAGGCGGCCGCGGATAATGATATGGCACCCGTTCGTGGCTCTCGGCTGTGTATTCATGATCGAAAGGATCGTACAAGAGGAAAACCTCCTTTTCAAATGTTGGTTCCGTTTACCTTATTCCTGTATGCCCGGTATGGTGTATGTACAATGGGCAAAAAAAAGACGCCGGTTATCATCCGGCATCTTTTTTTACACTTTCACATCAATTGAATGGCCGGCAGTCGGGTGCTGGGACGGCAGCATTTTCACTGTTTCTTCCGCCGCAGCCTGTGCATGCTGCATGACCGTTTTTGTTAAAGCGATATTTACATTCTGCGCCAGAGATGCCTGATGCATTGCGATTGATAACGCAGGGATATCCATAGCTTCCACCTCCTTATCCCTTCATATCGGCGGCGTGCTCCGATTATGAAGAGGGCTGGCGGTTTCTTTCTACGGCCCATTCTAAAAGTGCGGCAGCACAAACCCCGAGGGTATAGGCGAAAATGTCACTCCAGACAAATTGCCAGCCGAGGATCAGCCCGCCGAGCGTGCTGCTTCTGATCGCGTCAATCCACGGCGCGTGATACAGCTGGCTGCATTCAATCAGAAAGCAAAACGAGAGGCTCAAAATTACGGCTGTTTCCGTCCGGATGTGCCGAAACAAAAGCCCGAATCCTGTAAAAATCATGGCCGCCCACAGGGCATCTCCTAAATAAGCGTTTATGATGCCGGGCAATAGGGCGGTGATGTATGCGGTTCTGGACAGCAAACCGAGGGCGATGATAAAAACGGTACATATTCCGTATGTCAATGGATGTCTATTCACTTCACACTGTTCCCCTTTTTTTGTACTCCCATGTATTGTAAGGAACGACGGAGAAGCTGTCTATGAAAAAAACGGCCCGGAAGTCCGCTTTTTTTTGCGTTATCTGGCTTTTAGATTGACATGATCTGCTTTTTGATCACTGCCGATGACGAAGCGGAGCTCATACTGCCCCGTATGGTAGACGTAATCTGTTTCGCCCGTTTTTGGCACTGTCAGGATTTTGTCAGCGCTGCCGATTTGTTTGCTTAAGACGTCAGGCGTGACGCTGCCGAGGTTTAAGCGCCGCTCGACCCCCGTTCCGAAATAGCGTATTTCCGAGATTTTTCCGTTTTTATGATAGGAAAATCCGTAGCCGGGGTTTCCCATGTTCCAGCTGTATAAATCAAATGGATTGCGGCTGTCTGCTTTTTGTTCCGGCTCGCCGATTTTATCGTAAACGTCCTGTCTTGTGCTTTGGTTGATTTTCAGGCCTTTCACATTTTGCGGCATTTCCCCTTTAAATGCCGATTGGTAAAGGCTGTTCACCAGTTCTTGTGCACGCTGGTTTTCCGTTTTTGAAGCGGCTGCGGCATGGACGGGCTGTGTATCCGAAAATGCTTCTGCTCCGAAAGCGCATCCCGTGAGCATCACTGCCGATAATCCCGTGACGAGTGTTTTTTTCTTCAACATGTGAACGCCTCCTTTTTACCGCTCATACCCGTATGTTTCCTGAGATAAACGAGATGTTTTAGTGAAAGGCCGGTTGGGAATCATAGAGGATGTATAGAGGGGTACAGAAAGGGGAAAAGAAAATGGCTGATACAAAGAAAGTTACAATCAATGGGGTTGAAATGGAAGCGCCGGACGGCCAAACCGTTTTGCAGCTTTTGAACAATAGTTCAATTGACGTGCCGCACGTGTGTTATCACCCGAGTCTCGGGCCGATTGAAACGTGCGATACCTGTATCGTCAATGTTAACGGGGAACTGGTGCGTTCGTGTTCCGCGCAAATAAAGGACGGAGATGTCAT
The DNA here is from genome assembly GCF_011065565.1 of Bacillus sp. EKM420B. Classification (NCBI taxonomy): domain Bacteria; kingdom Bacillati; phylum Bacillota; class Bacilli; order Caryophanales; family Bacillaceae; genus Bacillus; species Bacillus sp. EKM420B. The sequence goes on from NZ_JAAMNX010000001.1 coordinate 314,347, forward strand.
CGATACGCTTTCGTCCGATGTAAAAAAAGCGCAGATTATCGGCATGGACAACATTTTGCACAACCATGAATTGTACTGTACGGTCTGTGATTACAACAATGGGAGCTGCGAAGTACATAATACCGTAAAGGAAATGAAAATCAATCATCAAAGCATTCCGTTCGATCAAAAACCGTATCCTAAAGATGAATCAAATCCGTTTTACCGATATGATCCCGATCAGTGCATTTTGTGCGGACGGTGTGTCGAAGCCTGTCAGGACGTACAGGTAACCGAAACGTTAAGCATTGATTGGGAGCGGAAACGCCCGCGGGTCATTTGGGATCAGGATGTGCCGATCAATGAATCATCATGTGTTTCCTGCGGACATTGTTCGACGGTATGTCCGTGCAACGCCATGATGGAAAAAGGCATGGAAGGCGAAGCGGGCTATTTAACAGGTATCAGCCAAGAGACGCTTCGGCCGATGATTGACATCACAAAAGGCGTCGAAACCGGATACGGATCAATTTTAGCCATATCGGATATGGAATCGGCCATGCGGGATGAAAGAATCAAAAAAACGAAAACCGTATGCACATACTGCGGTGTCGGCTGCAGTTTTGATATATGGACGAAAGGAAGAGACATTTTAAAGGTCGAGCCTCAGGCTGAGGCGCCCGCAAATGGAATTTCGACGTGTGTGAAAGGGAAATTCGGCTGGGATTTCGTCAATAGTGAAAAGCGCCTTACCAAACCGCTTATCCGGGAAGGAGACTCGTTTCGGGAGGCGGAATGGGATGAAGCGCTGCAGCTGATCGCTGATAAATTTACCGATATAAAAGAACATTTCGGCCCGGACGCGCTTGCTTTTATCACATCTTCCAAATGCACGAATGAAGAATCATACGTGATGCAGAAGCTTGCAAGAGCCGTTATCGGAACAAATAATGTTGACAACTGCTCACGCTACTGCCAGTCTCCCGCCACGGCCGGATTGTTCAGAACGGTCGGATACGGCGGTGATTCAGGGTCGATTACAGATATAGAAAAAGCTGAGCTCGTGCTGATTATCGGTTCAAATACATCTGAGTCTCACCCCGTCTTGTCCACACGCATTAAACGTTCTCATAAGCTGCACGGACAGAAGCTCGTCGTCGCTGACTTGCGAAAACATGAAATGGCCGAGCGCTCCGACGTGTTTTTCCAGCCGCGTGCCGGATCAGATATTGTCTGGCTGAATGCCGTATCGAAATATCTGCTTGATCACGATTTGGCGGATACTGCATTTCTGAAGGAGAAAGTGAACGGATTAGATGAATTCGTGAAAAGCCTTGAACCTTATACGATGGAATATGCGGAAAAACATACCGGTGTGGACAAGGATACCTTAATTAAAGTGGCCCGGATGATTCATGAAGCCGGCAGCGTGTGCGCACTGTGGGCGATGGGGGTCACCCAGCATATCGGAGGAAGTGATACGAGCACGGCCATTTCCAACATGCTTCTTGTGACCGGAAATTACGGGAAGCCCGGCGCAGGCTCATATCCGCTTCGGGGCCATAATAACGTGCAGGGAGCCAGTGATTTCGGCAGTATGCCTGACAGCTTCCCCGGCTATGAAAAAGTAACGGATGAAAAAGCCCGCAAAAAGTATGAACAGGGCTGGGGAACAGACCTGCCGAAAGAAATCGGAATGACAAATCATGAAATGATCGAGGGCATCCACTCGGGAAAACTGAAGTGTATGTATGTAAAAGGGGAAGAAATGGGGCTTGTCGACTCCAATATCAACCATGTTCATGCCGCCTTTGAAAAGCTTGATTTCTTCGTTGTGCAGGATATTTTTCTCTCGCGGACGGCCGAGTTCGCCGATGTGGTGCTCCCGGCAAGCCCGAGCCTTGAAAAAGAAGGAACGTTTACGAATACGGAACGGAGGGTGCAGCGCCTTTACGAAGTGTTTGAACCGCTGGGCGATTCAAAGCCTGATTGGCAGATCATTACGGACATCGCCAACCGGCTGGGCGCTGATTGGCGCTATGAACATCCGGCAGACATTATGGAAGAAGCGGCAATGCTTTCGCCGCTCTACGCAGGCGTCACTTACGAACGTCTCGAAGGCTATAATTCACTGCAATGGCCGGTTGCAGCGGACGGAACCGATTCACCGCTTTTATTTACGGACAAGTTCCCGTTTTCAGACGGCAAAGCGATTCTATATCCCGTTCAGTGGACCGAGCCGAAAGAATTTGGTGAAGAATATGATATCCATGTGAATAACGGGCGGCTGCTCGAGCATTTTCACGAAGGGAATCTGACTTACCGATCAAAAGGAATATCCGAAAAAACACCGAGTGTGTTCCTTGAGGTCTCTCCCGAACTCGCCGAAGAAAGAGGGCTGGAAGACGGAACGCTTGTCCGTCTGACATCACCGTACGGAAATGTGAAAGTCAAATGCGTCATCACAGACAGGGTAAAAGGCAAACAAGTCTATCTCCCGATGAACGATTCAAAAGACGCCGCCATTAACCTTTTGACAAGCAGCTATGCGGATAAGGATACGGATACACCGGCTTATAAAGAAACATCAGCGAAGATGGAGATTTTGAAAAAAGAAGGCGTTAATCCGCTTCCGAAAATCAATTTCCGTTACGGAAACCCGCAGCCGCAGATCGGTGTCCGGGTTGATCGGAAATGGGCGCGTCAAGATTATGTATTTCCGGGAGACGCCGTAAAAAGGGGGAAACAGCAAAATGGCTAAAGCAATCAGCGGCATCCGAAAACAGACCGTCACAGAAGAAGACAAACGAAAAAAGGACTTAGAAGAGATCGAGACGGCTCTTTTACGAAATAAAGACGCGATTTTGGAATCTCTGCACATTCTTCAGCACATGAACGAGCGCGGCGTTTTGGCGCTTCTGCGCGGGCTCTTCGGCCAAGGAGACAAAGTGATGGATATCCTGGTGAAGAGGGCGAATACGCCGGAAACGGCCAATATGCTGAAAAATCTCCTGCTGTTAAGCGGCGTCCTCGGTATGCTCGATGTAAAACAGCTTGAGCCGTTTATCGTTAAAATCAATGCGGGCGTCACAAAGGCCGTCGAAGAAAAAGACAGCGGCAGGAAGACGGGGTATTTTGATATCGTCCGCGCTTTAAAAGACCCGGAAATCAATAAGGCCGTCACTCTGCTGTTTTCTTTCCTGAAAGGCATGGGCGCTGATACGGACGATATGGAAAGAAATACGCAGCCTCCTGAAGACCAAAAGCAACACCAGAAACCGCAGACGAATGAGTGAACATTTCTCCCGAGCCTGGCCGAAGGCTCGGGTTTTTTGTGCGCTTCTGCTGTTTTCTTGGGAGAAATTTCACCTCCGGATTCATGACTTTTGTTGTGTTATGTTAATAGTTAAGGTTATGAATAGAAAAAAATTGAAAATATGTGCTAGGATAAAATTCAAGGTGCGTCAACTATTCAAATATGAAACAATCAGGAGTGATGTAACATGAGTAAGCTGAGGAGCACGAGACAAGCCATCCAAAGAACCCTGATGAAAGGAAAAAACGGCCTGGACGTATACAACCCTTTTCCTTGGTATGAAAAAATGAGACGGGAAAGCCCTATATACTTTGATGAAGAAACGAAGGTTTGGAGTGTGTTTTTATACGATGATGTCAAAAAAGTCATCAGTGATAAAGAGACGTTCTCAAGCCGCATGACTGATGTGAAAAGCTCGATTGCAAAGTCCATGCTGAATATGGACCCGCCGAAACATACCCAAATCAGATCTGCCGTCAATCGCGCTTTCACTCCCCGCGTCTTGAAGGAATGGGAGCCGAGAATTAAAGACATTACCGATCATCTCCTGAAACAGGCAAAGAACAAAGGGCGGATTGATATCGTTAAAGATCTCTCTTACCCTTTGCCGGTCATGGTGATTTCAGAATTATTAGGCGTTCCGTCCGAACGTATGGATCAGTTTAAAAAATGGTCGGATATTCTCGTCAGCATGCCGAAAGATGCGAGTCCTGAAGCGGCGGAGAAAAATCAGCAGGAACGTGACCAATGTGAGGCGGAGCTGGCGGCGTTTTTTGCGGGAATAATAGAAAGCAAACGAAAACAGCCCGGCCAAGACATTATTTCTATTTTGATAAAAGAGGAAGAAGAGGGGGAGAAGCTCACGGCAGAAGATCTGATCCCGTTTTGCAACCTGCTTTTAGTGGCGGGAAATGAAACAACGACTAATCTCATTTCAAATGCGGTTTACAGCATATTAGAGACGCCCGGCCTTTATGAAGAGCTGAGACAGGACCCTTCCCTCATCGCGCAAACGGTGGAAGAAACGCTGCGTTTTCGCGCTCCCGCTCCGTTTGTCAGAAGGACGGTCCGGCACGACACTGAACTGCGCGGACGCCGCTTGAAAAGCGGGGAGATCGTTCTCTGCTACGTTGCATCTGCCAACCGTGATGAAAACAAATTTGAGAAGGCGGGCGTATTTGATATTCATCGCCAATCGAATCCGCACCTTTCCTTCGGATTCGGCGTACACTTCTGCTTAGGCGCTCCGCTTGCCAGACTTGAAGCGGAAGCCGCACTGAAAGGAATTGTAAAAACCTTTTCACACCTTGAGCCCGTCCGGATTGAGCCGATCCGAAACAGTGTCATGTACGGGCTGGAGTCTTTAGAAGCGGAGATAAACGAAAATGAGGGAGAGGAAAAAAGATGAGAAAAACACACATCGCCATTATTAATGTGGCCGCTCACGGTCATGTCAATCCCACGCTGCCTGTAGCCGAGGAACTTGTCAATCGCGGGTATAAAGTGACATTCGCTACGACTGAGGAATTTGAAGCTTCCGTTGCCAAAACGGGTGCCATTCCCGTTTTATACCGCACAAGCATAAAGGCGGACCCGAAGACGATAAAAGAACGGGTAAACAAAAGTGACGCGTTTGTGATGTTTCTGGAAGAAGCGGTTGAAGTGCTTCCGCAGCTGGAAGAGCTGTACAAAGACGACCTTCCTGACATCGTCCTGTTTGATTTTTTAGCGCTTGCCGGAAAATTGTTTGCGGATAATGGCGGCATCCCGGCCGTAAAGTTCTGCCCGAGCTATGCAATGAATGAGTATTTTCAATTAGGAAGAGACGAAGAAACGATGGAAGCGGCCAAACAGGCGATAGAAGAATATCAGGAGAAAATTGAAAATGAACAAGTGAAACGGATGACAATGGAAGAATTTTTCATGCCTGAAAAATTGAATATCGTCTTTATGCCAAGGGCCTTTCAGCCGAAACAGGAAACCTTTGATGAACGATTCTGTTTTGCGGGTCCGTCTCTTGGAGAACGCACAAATACGGGAAGTCTGGAAATTGATGCAGCCGATGACCGTCCGCTTATGCTCATCTCACTGGGAACGGCGTTTAACGCCTGGCCTGAATTTTACCGGATGTGTATTGACGCGTTTCGGGACTCGGACTGGCGGGTTATTATGTCAGTCGGCACAACAATTGATCCGGAAAGTTTTTCGGATGTGCCCGATCACTTTATCATCCGCCAGCACGTTCCGCAGCTTGATGTGCTGGAGAAAGCAAAGCTGTTCGTATCTCACGGCGGGATGAACAGTACAATGGAGGCGATGAATGCGGGTGTTCCGCTCGTTGTCGTTCCGCAAATGCACGAACAAGAGGTCACCGCAAAGCGTGTGGATGAATTGGGGCTTGGCGTGCATCTGCCGCCGAAAGAAGTCACTGTGGCCCGTCTGCAAAAAGACGTTCAGAACGTATACAGCGATAAAAACATCCTCAGCCGCGTGAAAAGCATGCAGCAGAAAATAAAAGAAACCGGCGGCCCTAAACAGGCTGTTTGCGCCATTGAAGAATTTTTGAAAAAGGCGGCCGTCGAAAATTGATGGAGAAACAGGCAGCGCACCGGAAGACCGCTGCCTGTTTTGTTATATATTTTTCTTCATGCCGCATCTCCGGCATTCCCTCAAAAATTTTCCGCCCTTCACTGAACTTTTAAACAGCGTGTAATCGCAATTGTCACATCGGCCGCTGTGAACATCAGGATATTCATTGAACTCATAAATGACCGAAGTATCGTATCCTTTTGTCTCGAACTCTTTTTTTGTTTCCATGATTGAAAGTCCCTCCGCGAATCAAATCGTTCTGCCCGGTTAATGATACAGCAACTGCACGGGGGATTCAACGGGAGCATAGCTTGATTTTCCCGGCTGATTGCGTAACAATAATAGAAATAAATGACGGCCTGCCATAGGGCGCCCGGCATCTGAAGGGAAGAAGAAAACAGCGATGGGAAAAGGATTGAACGGGAAACGGATTGCCATCGGCGGTTCGCGGAAAACAGAAGAGATCACAAAATTAATAGAAAAGCAGGGCGGAACGGCGGTCATCCGTTCCCTCCAAGGAACCGTATACCTGGCGGAGGATCAAATGGAACCCGACGTAAGAACATTTGCCGAGCAAAAAGCCGACTGGGTGATATTCACCACAGGCATCGGTACGGAAACGTTATTGTCGATATCGGAAAAAATCGGTCTGAAAGAAGAATTTTTAGCGGCCGTTCATGAAGCGAAAATCGGCTGCAGAGGCTATAAAACATATGCGGCCTTAAAAAAGCTCGGCATCACGCCGCATGCCTCAGATGAAGACGGTACAACAAGAGGGCTGATCCGCTCCTTGGAACGATTTGACTTTAAAGATAAAAAAGTCATGATACAGCTTCATGGCGAGAAAGCGCCGGTTTTAACGGAGTTCCTTGAGAAAAACGGAGCGGAGGTATTCCCTGTTCTGCCGTATCAGCATATTCCGCCTGAAAGAGAGACGGTCGATAAACTGCTGGGAGAGCTGTTAAACGGAGAGGTCGATGCCGTATGTTTTACGACAGCCATTCAAGTGCGCTCTCTCTTTGATTATGCAAAAGAAAAAGGATCCGCAAAAGAATTGCAGCAGGCATTCGAAAAACACGTGCTTGCCGCCGCAGTCGGCAAAGTGACGGCTGAAGCGATCCGGGATGAAGGGGTAAAGAGGGTCCTTGCTCCGGACATTGAGCGGATGGGAGCGATGATTATTGAATTATCCCGTTACTATGAATCTCTGACCTTGTCATAAACCATCATTCAGCAGGGAAAAAAGCTTACGCTTCCCTGCTGAATTTTTTTAATTGCCGGTGTTCCGTGAAAAGGGAAGGATATGTCAAGGCGCTGAGTATGATACATGTAAGAAGAGCGGAGGCCATCGTTGTAAAAACGATCAGCAGCTGAAAGCGCACCGCCTGTATCGGATCAGCCCCCGCTAAAATCTGCCCCGTCATCATGCCGGGAAGCTGAACGAGACCCAATGTTTTCTGGCTTTCAAGCGTCGGGATCATACTGAGCTTCATACTGGACGTCAATATCTGCCGGACGGCCTGCTTAGGCGTTCCTCCGAGAGAGAGAATCAGCTGGATTTCTTCTTTCCGCAGGTCTGCTTCCGAACTGAGCCGGCTTAAAAACAGACTTGAGAGCACCATGGAGTTTCCGATGACCATGCCGCTTATCGGAATGACATATCTTGAAGTGAACGGAATGATGTGAAGGGTCAGTAAAAGTCCCTGCGTCACGGTTTCCGCGATTGCCAGTGTCAGAAAAACGCGCCAAAATGAGCCGATCCGCATTTTTTTCCGTTTGGCGACATTGTGCGAAGCGGCCGTGAGCATGAGAAGCACCATTAATATGATAAATATCGGGTGATCACCGCGAAAAATCAGCGACAGCACATAGCCGATGATGAGAAGCTGAATGACGGCCCTGACGGTTGCGACGATCATATCCTTTTCGACGCCGGCTTTAAAAGATTTAGACAGGAATAAAGCGATAATGACAAATATACTTGTTAGTAACAGTGAAAGATCATTCATATCAGCACCCGCTCCCTTGTAAAAGCGCCCGGGCTTTTTCGTGTTTCGGTTCCTTAAAGAACGTTTTCGTTTCCGCGGTCTCTAAAAGCCGTCCCTCAGCCATAAACCATACCGTATCGGATAATCGTTCCGCTTGTTCAAGGTTATGGGTGATCCACAGGATTGTCAGCTGTTTTTGCCGATGGAGTTTCGTAATCAGTTTCTCAATGGTGAGAACGGATGAGGGGTCGAGCGCCGAGGTGATTTCATCCAGCAGCAGGATGGACGGCAGTCCGGCGAGAGTTCGCGCTAATGAGAGTTTCTGCCGCTGACCTCCGGATAATTCTTTCGCATTCCGATCCAGAAGCCCGCGCGGAAGGTCTGTAAAATCTGCGAGCTCTTCAGGGGTATAGTGCTGCGCCCCGTGGAGTTTTTCTGCGAGCAGAAGGTTGTCCCGCACCGTGCCCTCCGTGACGGGAGCTGATTGAAATGCAAGGCCCGCGGTTTTTCTGAGCTCCCTGATATCCCAGCGCCTTATTTCTTTTCCGAATACAAGCACTTCCCCTTCATCAGGTGTATTCATCAGATTGCAAAGTGACAGCAATGTGCTTTTTCCCGCGCCGGAAGGCCCTATCAACGCCGTGATAGAACCTTTTTGAATATGTCCGGTTACACGGCTCAGGACATCAAAGGACGTATTGTTTTGTTCAAAGCGTTTGCCGGCTGACAGAAAAGATATTGCCGGAATTTCTTCTTTCATATAGGATGACACCTTTCGTAAAAAATCAGGAACCGGTGAGATTGGCTGACGTTTGCTCCGCCGTTTTCTGGTCTGTCTGCCGGGAAGCGAATGTATGCATGACCATTCCCGCAATAATAATGAACAGTCCGGCAAATGAAAGAAGTGACGGAAACGCTGCGGATAAAAAGACGATTTCGCCGATCAGTGCAAAAAGAACCTCTCCGGACTGCGTCGCTTCAACAGCAGCGAGCTTCTGCGGCTCATTCCTCACCATATCGGTGGCGCGGAAAAATAATACTGTTGCGATAACGCCCGAGCTGAGTGCGACGATAAAGGATTGGAATGTCTGTCCCATTGAGGGAAGCCCGTCTCTATGCCAGCCGAAAGCGGCGATCAAAAGCCAAAACGGAAGGCTTGCGAGCGTCATGCCGAGCACCCGCTGAAACGTATCGAGTTTTCCGCCGTATTGTTCCAGCATTTTGCGGTTGCCGAGCGGATAGGCAAACGCCGCGATGACGACCGGCGCCACGCTGAATAGTATCGTGCGGCCGGACAGAGAACCCGCATGCTGAAGCTGAATCAGCCCGGCTCCGATCAGGATGATGACGGAAGTAACCAGCGAAATCAGCGGGATCTTTTGTCTGACGGAAACCGGGCCCGCCGGTGAATTTTTTGTTTCATAGAAAAACGGCGACAGAAGCACACCCGCGACAATTGTAATCTGCCACGTGCCGGCGATCAGCCAGCCAGGCCCATATGCCGCCGCAAACGTAATCGGGGCATAAAAAAGCACGAACCCGGTAAAGCTCCACTTCAGCCAAAAAAAAGGTTTTTTCCGGATTTCATGCCAGAGCGGCGCCCATTTTCCTTTCGCATAAACGATCAAAAATAAAAACGGAATCATAAAAAGAAAACGCAGGGAAGAGCTCCACATCCAGCTTCCGCCGGAAAGCTCCATCGCCCTGTTTAAAATAAATGTGACTGCAAAAAACAGAGATGCCAATATTCCGATCACGATGGCTTTCATTAAATCCCTCATTTTGACACATATTTTTTTATACTATACTATTCACCGGCAGGCTTCGCAATGGAATATGAGAAAATAGCGTTTTAATAAATGATGAATGGGAAACAGACATATACGGAGGTGAACACAATGCAGAAAGAGGATATTCAAGTGCTTTATTTCGAAGATGACGGCCGCATTCCGAATAACCCGAATCTTCCGCTTGTTATTTATAAAGCGGTATTTAATGAAGAAACGGTACAGAAAGCAGAGTCCGTCCTCAGCCGGCACGATTGGTCGAACAGCTGGACGGGCGGAGTATTTCCGTATCATCATTTTCACAGCACCACGCACGAAGTTCTTGTCGCGGTAAAAGGAACCGCGGTTTTGAGGTTCGGCGGGGAACAAGGGGCGGACGCCGTTCTTCAAACGGGAGACGCAGCAGTCATTCCGGCCGGCACCGGACATAAAAAACTGTCGGGCAGTTCTGATTTTACCGTGATCGGAGCTTATCCGGGCGGCCGGCAGTACGATACAAAAACGGAGAAAAATGATAGAACTTCAGAAGAAATAGCCGTGTCCCGCTCCCGGAATGTGACCCCTTTACGGGAAAAACGGGCCCGCTTTTAAAACTGTGGGAAAAATGACAGGGGAAAAGCGGACGGTCTGTAAAAAAATAGCCTAAAAGAAACGTTATTACACCCCCGCCATATAAATAATTTCATAAACGAAACAATTCACGTTCAAATTTTGTTCAAAAAGTGTTATTATATAAGAGTAAATCAAATTGGGGTTTTTTATGTTTGCTATTTTCAGAGAGGAAAAAGAAATTTTGACTTATTCAATTGTTTTTGTTGATATAAAAATAATACTGGATATGGCAAAGTGAAAAACTGGGTAGTAAACATTTATTTTTGTAAATGATTGTGCATGAATTCACAATCTTGCTTTTTCATGCTTTTCTGCATGAAGGGGGAAAGGCTACCCTTTCCAAAAAAATCAGCATACTGCTTATAGTAAAGGAGAATCGGATATGCCAGAAACAATCGATCAAACAAATGCATCTGTCAGCCAAGGCCAACGCGATCTTATTGATCAGCTGCTAAAACCTGAAGTTCAAGAATCACTGACTGTTTTAGTGGATCAGCTTCCAAAACTGACTGAGTTAGTAAATATTTTAACGAAGTCTTATGATTTTGCACAGTCTGTAGCGACAGACGAAGTATTGAAGAGCGATACAGTGGGTGCGCTTACAGAAATTCTTGAGCCGGTGAAAGAAACAGCGAAAGAAGTTGCGGCTACTGCGATCGAAGCAAAAGACCGCGCGGATGCAAGCAATGAAACGATCGGACTTTTCGGCCTGCTGCGCATGCTGAAAGATCCTCAAGCTCAAAAGCTGTTCCGTTTTGCTAACAGCTATCTTGAAATCATGAACGAAAAACAAAAATAATCTCAGATTCAAATTGATATAAAGGACGGAGGATATACGATGTCAAAACATATTGTCATTTTAGGCGCTGGTTACGGCGGAGTTCTTTCTGCTTTAACCGTTCGCAAACATTACAGTAAAGATGAAGCACGCGTAACCGTTGTGAACAAATACCCGACTCACCAAATCATTACGGAACTGCACCGCCTTGCAGCCGGCAACGTGTCTGAACAGGCTGTTGCTATGCCGCTTGAAAAACTTCTGAAAGGAAAAGACGTCGACATTAAAATCGCAGAAGTCAATTCTTTCTCAGTTGATAAGAAAGAAGTTGCCCTTTCTGACGGTTCTAAGCTGACTTATGACGCGCTTGTTGTCGGACTTGGTTCTGTTACGGCTTATTTCGGCATTCCTGGACTTGAAGAAAACAGCATGGTGCTGAAATCTGCTGCTGATGCCAACAAAGTATACAAACACGTGGAAGACCGGGTGCGTGAATACTCTAAAACGAAAAACGAAGCTGATGCAACAATCCTTATCGGCGGCGGCGGCTTAACAGGCGTCGAGCTTGTCGGTGAACTTGCTGACATCATGCCGAACCTTACGAAAAAATACGGCGTAGATCCGAAAGAAATCAAACTGAAATTAGTAGAAGCAGGTCCGAAAATTCTTCCTGTTCTTCCTGATGACCTTATCGAACGCGCGACAAAAAGCCTTGAAAAACGCGGCGTTGAGTTCTTAACAGGTCTTCCTGTTACAAATGTTGAAGGAAACGTTATTGATCTGAAAGACGGTTCAAAAGTCGTTGCCAACACATTTGTATGGACAGGCGGCGTACAAGGCAACCCGTTAGTCGGCGAATCCGGCCTTGAAGTGAACCGCGGCCGTGCGACGGTTAACGATTTCTTACAATCTACTTCTCACGAAGATGTATTCGTTGTCGGAGACAGCGCTGTATACTTTGCGCCGGACGGCCGTCCGTACCCGCCGACAGCGCAAATCGCTTGGCAGATGGGTGAACTTGTCGGTTACAACCTGTTCGCTTACTTAGAAGGAAAAACGCTTGAAACATTCAAGCCTGTAAACTCTGGTACGCTTGCAAGCCTCGGACGTAAAGACGCGGTTGCCATCATCGGAGCGAACTCTACTCCGCTGAAAGGCCTTCCGGCATCTTTAATGAAAGAAGCAAGTAACGTACGTTATTTAACACATATCAAAGGATTATTCAGCCTCGCTTACTAATCCTTAAGATCACACAGAAGACATTGCCGGACTTTTCTCGGCAATGTCTTTTTTTGCATGAAAATGTTAACGGATGCAATTTTCTGAAAAATAAAATAAAAATGATTGATATGTGAGAAAGAGGAAGCTAAAATAAAAAAGAACGATTTTGTTAACGTTAACATTTTTTAAGAGGGAGGATGAGAGTGTGAAAGCTTTTATGGGTGATGACTTTTTACTGGATAGTAAAACGGCCGTAAAGCTGTACCGGGAATACGCTGAAAACATGCCGATCATTGATTATCACTGTCACTTAAGCCCAAAGGAAATCTATGAAAATAAAACCTTCGCAACCATTACGGAGGCATGGCTTTACGGTGATCACTACAAGTGGCGGATTATGAGGGCCAACGGCATTGAAGAGCGCTGCATTACCGGAAACGCTTCAGATGAAGAGAAGTTTTTCGCCTGGGCAAAAACGGTGCCGATGGCGATAGGCAATCCGCTGTACAGCTGGACGCATTTAGAGCTGCAGCGCTGGTTCGGCATTTATGACGTATTGAATGAAAAAACGGCCGCGGCAATTTGGAAAAAAACGAATGAGCTCCTGCAGGGAGACGGGTTTGGCGCAAGGGATCTCATTCTGAAATCAAATGTCAAAGTCATTTGCACAACCGACGATCCTGCCGATGCGCTGACATACCACGAACTGTTGAAAGAAAGTGATTTTCCGGTTCAAGTGCTGCCCGGATTTCGGCCTGACAAAGGACTGGACATCAGCAGCCCGGGTTTTGCCGATTGGGTCCGTTCGCTGGAGAGCGCTTCCGGAATGGCTGTCACCACCTACCAATCGTATTTAGATGCGTTAGAGTCCCGCGTCCGCTTTTTTCACAATGCCGGAGGAAGAGTGTCGGATCATGCATTAGATCAAATGGTTTATGCCGAGACGACCGAAGAGGAAGCGGCCCGGATTTTTGCCGCGGGATTAAGCGGAGAGCATGTGTCTTTTGAAGATGAAAAGAAATTCAAAACACGGACGCTGCAATATCTTTGCGGTCTTTATGCCGAACTGGACTGGGCGATGCAGTTCCATATTAACGCGTTAAGAAATACCAATACAAATAAGTTCAGCAGCCTCGGTCCTGATACGGGATATGACTCAATTAATGATGAACGTATCGCAAAGCCGCTTGCCCGGCTGTTAGATTCCGCCGAAAAAAAGCGGCAATTGCCTAAAACGATTTTGTATTCTTTGAATCCGAATGACAACTATATTATCGCCAGCATGATCAACAGCTTTCAGGATGGGAAAACACCGGGGAAAATTCAATTCGGCACAGCCTGGTGGTTCAATGACACGAAAGATGGAATGCTCCAGCAAATGAAAGCGTTATCAAATATGGGCCTGTTCAGCCGTTTTATCGGGATGCTGACGGATTCAAGAAGTTTCCTGTCCTATTCCCGCCATGAATACTTCAGGCGGCTTGTCTGCACGCTGATCGGCGGCTGGGCGGAACAAGGCGAAGCGCCCTGCGATATGGAGCTTTTAGGGAGGATTGTCGAGGGAATTTGTTACCGGAATGCTGAGGAATATTTCCGCTTTTAAAAAATGGAATGAAAGAGGTGGCCTATGAGTAATGTGCCTGTCGTGACAGCACCTGCCGCAAAAGTGAAGGAGCATAAGCTGAGTCTGAAAGAAAAAGTATCCTATGGTTTCGGAGATTTTGGGAACGGATTTATGTTTGATCTCGGGCAGATCTATTTGCTGAAGTTTTTCACAGATGTCGCAGGCATTCCGGCAGCGTTCGCCGGCAGTATTTTTTTGGTCAGCAAGCTGTTTGCGGCTTTGACTGATCCGATTGTCGGCTCGGCCATTGACTACAGAAAAAAGATCGGACCCCGGGGGAAATTCAGGCCGTACTTATTATTCGGAAGTATTATTCTTGCGGTCATGACCGTATTGATTTTTGTGTCACCGGACGTGAGCGTCACCTGGAAGCTTGTGTACGCCTATGCTTCTTACATGCTGTGGGGGGTCGCTTATTCTTTCGTCAATATTCCGTACGGCTCCCTCGGTGCAGCCATTACACAGGATGCGGAGGACAGAACGGCGCTTTCCGCATTCCGCCAGATCGGCTCTCTCGGCGCGCTGCTCATTACAAGTGTCATCGTCATCCCGATTCTCGTTCATTTTGATAACGTTCACATCGGCTACCCGGCAGTCATGGGAATGATGGCCGTAATCGGAATCGCGGGATTTATGATCTGCTACCGAAACTGCAAAGAAAGAATTATCGTCCGTGAAGCGCCGAAAGAAAAGCTGTCCGTCATGTCGGTTTTCAAATGCTTTATCGGCAACAAACCGCTTCTGACCGTCGTTTTCATGACGATTTTCTCAATATCGGCATATAACATTAAATCCGCTATGCTTGTTTACTTCGCCCAGTACAATCTCAACAATGCGGAGCTGATGTCCTACATGAGTTTTATCATCATCGGCTCTTCATTTTTAGGTGTGTTGTTTATGCCGAAACTCGTCAAACGCTTCGGAAAAAAGCAAACGGTGATGATCGGTTTTGCCGTCAGCGCCGCGGCTGATGCGCTGAATTTCTGTCTCCCGTCAAATGTATATATCTTCACGGCGTTAGCGAGCATTGCTTTTATCGGGATCAGCATACCAAACGGCATTACGTGGGCGCTTGTGTCGGACATTATTGATTACGGAGAGTGGAAGACGGGTGAACGGAAGGAGGCGACGACATATTCGCTTTTTAACTTCTCCAGAAAACTCGCCCAATCTTTATCAGGTTTTCTTTCAGGCATCGGGCTGAGCGTTATCGGCTATATCCCGAATGCTTCTCAGACAAAAGGCACGTTAATCGGGATTAAAGGGCTTCTGCTGCTGTACCCGGCTTTCGCTTTAGCGTGCGCCATGCTGATTATCGGTTTAATGTATAAACTGACGGACCGGCAGCATGCCGAGCTCGTTCAGGACTTACATCATGCAAAACCTCAACTTTAGTGATTTTATGGACTGTCCGTTAATGGTACAATAGAAATAAATGACAGCATACAGAAAGAAAGGAAAAACGATGGTAACCATAAAAGATATCGCAAAACTCGCCAACGTATCCCACACAACCGTATCCCGGGCACTTAACGGCAGCCCCTACATTAAAGAGCATACAAAACAGAAAATATTAGAGCTCGCTTCACAGCTGAATTACACACCGAATGTAAATGCAAAAAGCCTTGCCATGCAAAAGTCCCATACGATCGGACTGTTTTTTACAAGCATCACCAACGGAACCTCACACAGCTTTTTTTCCGATACCATCAAAGGTGTAAACCGCACAATCAGTGAGGAATACAATTTGTTCGTCCGCGCGATTGACGATCTGAAAAGCTTTGAAACCATTACGCCCATGAGATATGACGGAATCATTTTAATGAGCCAAAGCGACAGTGATAATTCATTTATTTATCATATCCGTGAGAAAAACATCCCGCTCGTCGTGCTGAACCGGGACATTGATGACCGGAGCATCACGAATATCCTGTCAAACGATAAAGAAGGCTCCAGACAGGCGGTCGACTGCCTGATCGCAAACGGACACAGAGATATCGCGATCATTGAGGGAAAGGAAGGATTCAGGTCAGCTTCTCAGCGGAAAGAAGGCTATTTGACATCTTTAATTGATCATTCTATCCCGATTAAGCATGAATACAGTGTAAAAGGCCGCTATGATATGGAAAGCGGCAGTCAGGCGATGGAAAAACTCTTGGCGCTTCAATCACCGCCTACGGCTGTTTTTTGTTCAAACGATGATATGGCGATCGGGGCGATGAATACCATTTTCGCCAAAGGCCTGAACGTTCCGGAAGATATATCCGTTATCGGGTTTGATGACATCGGCATTTCTCAATACATGACACCGAGGCTTTCGACAGTAAAACGCCCGGTTGAAAAAATCAGCATACTCGGCGCAGAGAAGATTTTGGCGCTTATCACCGACCCGGATACGGCGGCGGAAAAAATATACGAAAACACCGAGGTGATGATAAGAGACTCAATTAAAAAACTCACATAACAGCCCGTCTGAATATCCGGGTTTTCGTACGGGGGAATGTTAACGTGTGCATAAATGCAGAAGGAGGCGGACAGCTTGCGGCAGCTGAATAAAAAGATGTGCGGTGAATACATTCAATATCCTGAAAAAGTCCTTCAGTTCGGCGAAGGCAACTTTTTGCGGGCCTTCGCTGACTGGCAGATCGATCAATTGAATCGATTGACGGATTTTAACGGAAGCGTTGTCGCCGTACAGCCGAGAGGCTCTGAGAAAATCAAACGTTTAAACGAGCAGGACGGTTTATTTACGCTTTTTTTGCAGGGGATAAAGGACGGACAACCGGCTGAAGAACACACGATCGTCAAATCCATCAGCCGCGGCATTGATCTTTTTTCTGACTATGATTCCTTTAAACGGCTGGCAGCACAAGAGGATCTTCGTTTTATCATCTCCAATACGACAGAAGCGGGAATTACGTTTGAGAAAGGCGACCGGCTTGAGGATAGACCTCAAAAAACATTCCCCGGGAAATTAGCGGCGTTCCTTTATTTCCGCTATAAGGCATTTGCGGGTGACGCCGAGAAAGGGTGCATTGTGCTTCCATGTGAACTGGTCGAAGAAAACGGACGGAAACTGAAGGCGGCCGTGCTTCAATATGCCGGGCTGTGGGAGCTGGAGCCTGAGTTTACTCAATGGATTCATGACGCGAACATCTTCTGCAATACTCTCGTGGATCGGATTGTTCCCGGATTTCCCGTTGATACCGCGGAAGAACTTACCGATTTTCTCGGATACGAAGACCGTCTGCTTGTGGTCGGTGAGCATTATTATTTGTGGGTGATAGAAGGGCCGGAACAGCTTCAGAATGAGCTTCCTTTTGCTGATGCCGGGCTGAACGCACTGATCACGTCTGACCTTACGCCTTACAGGACAAAAAAGGTGAGAATCTTAAACGGCGCTCACACGGCATTGGCGCCAGTGGCTTTATTATACGGACTGCAAACCGTCCGGGAAGCGGCTGAGCACGGGGTGACGGGCAGATTCATCGAAGAGCTGATCAATGAAGAAATCCTTCCCGTGCTGCAAATGGAGGGTGTCACCCAGTATGCGGCAGATGTGTTACACCGGTTTAAAAACCCTTATATCCAACATTATCTGCAAAGCATCACCCTTAACGCCGCCGCGAAATTCAAAACAAGAAACCTGCCGACGCTGAAGGCTTATATCGAACAGGAGGGACGGCTTCCTGAGAGGCTGGTGTTTTCATTCAGCGCCATGATCTATTCATACTGGAACGGGCCGAACAAACCGGCAGACGGCAAGGAGGTTCTGAACCGTTTTCAAATGGCGCGGTCCCGTTGCAAAGATGATATGTTTCAAGCGGCATTTACTATATTAGGAGAAGAGCGACTGTGGGGAAAGAATCTGAACCATCTTCCGGGACTGACTGAACGAACGGCTTTTTTTCTCTCTGTCATTCATAAGCGGGGGATGAAGCATGCGTTACATGAATGCTGCGGCAATAAATAAGGGGGAAGTGAAATGAAAGAGGTCATAAAAATCCATAAAAACGATAACGTGCTTCTCGCTATGCGCCATTTTAACAAAGGGGAGCGGCTGCATACAGACGGACTGACGATTGAAGTGAAGGACCCTGTAAAGCGGGGGCATAAAATCGCGCTGCAAACCATTGAAGAAAACGGCAGCATCATTAAATACGGTTTTTCGATCGGGCGTGCGACAAGGCGGATTTCGGCCGGCGAGCATATTCATACCCATAATCTGCAAACGAATTTATCCGATGTGCAAGAATACACGTATTCACCGCGCTTCGAGGACAATCCTTTTACAAATGAGAACCGGACATTTCAAGGCTACAAAAGAGAAAATGGTACATCCGGCGTTCGGAATGAACTGTGGATCGTGCCTACAGTCGGCTGCGTAAACGGCGTCGCTGAGAAAATCCTGCAGCGCTTCGTAAAAGAGGCGAAAGACATTGCGCCCTTTGACAATGTGCTGGTTTTAAAGCACCAATACGGCTGCTCCCAGCTTGGCGATGATCATGAGAATACGAAACAAATGCTGATAAACGCCATCCGTCATCCAAATGCGGGCGGTGTGTTGGTTTTAGGGCTCGGCTGTGAAAATAATGAGCTGGCGGCGATTAAGGAAACGCTTTCTGAAGTGAACGGAGATCGGGTGAAATTTCTCGAATCACAGGCTGTCACAGATGAAATTGAAGCGGGAACAGCGCTTCTTAAAGAGATACACCTTGCGGCAAAGGGAGATAAACGTGAGGAGATTCCGCTGTCAGAATTGAGCATCGGATTGAAATGCGGCGGATCGGACGGTTTTTCCGGCATCACCGCAAACCCTTTATTAGGGAGATTTTCAGATTACTTGATTGCACAGGGAGGGAGCACGGTCTTAACGGAGGTGCCTGAGATGTTCGGCGCTGAGACGATTCTCATGCAGCGTGCGGCGAGTGAAGAAGTGTTTCATAAAACAGTCCGATTGATCAATGATTTCAAGCAATATTTTATGAAGCACGAGCAGCCGATTTATGAAAACCCGTCACCAGGGAATAAGGAAGGCGGCATTTCAACGCTCGAAGACAAGTCGCTCGGCTGCACCCAAAAAGCCGGTCTTGCACCGGTTTCTGATGTGCTGACATACGGTGAAACACTGAAAACAAAGGGATTGACACTGCTCAGTGCGCCCGGCAATGATTTAATCGCTTCTTCGGCGCTCGCTGCGGCGGGCTGTCACCTCGTGTTGTTTACAACCGGAAGAGGCACGCCGTTCGGCACATTTGTCCCGACTGTGAAAATATCAACAAATACCGATTTATTTCAATCAAAACCTCATTGGATTGATTACAACGCGGGGAGATTGGCGGAAGACGAAACAACAGAAGATCACATTGTAAGAGATTTTATTCAATACATTATTAACGTTGCAAGCGGACAATTCGTCAATAACGAAAAAAACGATTTTCGGGAGCTTGCAATCTTTAAGTCCGGTGTGACGTTATAAGAGAAAAGGCGATCTGACAACAGACCGCCTTTTTTAGATTAATTTTATCCCGCTGATTAAAATAATCGCCGCCATCACAAACTGCAGCGGGCGCGGTGAGAATTTCGGCGAAAAGAAGCTGCCGAGAAGCACACCCGGCACAGAGCCGATCAACAGATTCAATACAAGCAGGTAATCGACGCTTCCGAAGCTTGCGTTTAACAGACCGGCAACAGTTACGAGCAGAAAGGCATGTGCGATATCCGTTCCCACCACTTCTGCCGTTTTCATTCTGAACAGGTATAACATGGCGATCGCAAATAATGAGCCGGACCCAATAGATGTCAGGCCGACGATGAAGCCGAAAATGACGCCGATCAGTATCATGAGTGTCCGCTTTTCTTCAAGTGTTTTTTGCTGCCAGCGGTTCGGCCGCAGTTTTTTATCGAAAAAAAGGCGGGCGATAATGGAAATAGCGACAAGGGTCAGCACGTAGCCGAGAGCCTGTTTGATAATCTGCTCCTGATGCTGGTGAAAAGCGGGAAACAAGTGAAGAACACCGATGGCGGCTGTTGCGCTGGGAATGCTCCCGAGCGCCAAGTAGCCGACAAGTTTAAATTGAACGGTGCGCTGCTTCCAATGAGAAACGACACCGAACAGTTTGGTGATGGAATTATATAAAAGGTCAGTGCCGACGGCGATTGAGGGGTTGATCCCCAAAACGATCAGTAAAGGAGTCAAAAGCGCCGCTCCTCCCACACCCGTCAATCCGACCAGCGTTCCGACAAAGAAACCCATAAACACAATGCTTACAGTCATCTGTGTGCCTCCCGAATAATCCTACTATTTTTATCAGATTATATATGATTAAGAGGCGGTAATCAATTAAATTTTCGGAAAATTTTATACAGAACAAAAAAATCCGCCTGCCTGCTGTTATTTCGCAGATCGGCGGATGATGGCCGGATTATGATTTTTGCTGATAAAACGGAAGTTCCGTGTGGCCCATTTCTCTGACATACACGAAAAGATTGCCTTTATGATGAATTTCATGCTCCATGGCAAGCTGAAGGAGAGCCGCGCCGGTTATTTTTCTGCCGAAAGAGGCAGTCAGGTCAATTTCGCGGTTCAGCTGCTCTTCAGTCAGCTGTGACAGGATGTTTGTCGTTTTTTCAGTACATGCTTCAGCCAGTTTGACGAGGTCTGTTTCCGCTTCTTCTTTCGGTTTGTTCTGGATAGCTGATCCGTTTCCGTCGTTAATGACGTTTGCAAACATAAGAAAAGAATAAACGATGTGTTTTACAAGTTCCTGAGCGGACATTGATGTCTCTGCCGGCTTGTAGTCGTAATGCTCGCGGCTGATTTTTTCCGCCAGCTCAATCGTCACGTTTCGATGTGACAGAAAGTGGCTGACCAATTGATTTTGTGCTGTCATGTGAAAACCCCCATTTAATACAGAATAAAAGCTGCAAGGATATGCTATATCAACGGCACGGAAGAAACAAGCAATAAGCTTGTGATGAAGATAAATCGTTGCGGATATCCGAAATTCGACAATTGCGGTCTTTTTGCGTTCTTCTTTTTCTAGCAATTATGATAAAATATGACATATCTCGGTCATTCCAAAAGGGGGGATTTATTGAGGATGAAGCAGACTATTCCGTCCTCTTTTGTCGGGCTCAAAATTAATGAATGGTATACCCATATCCGGCAGTTTCACGTCCTTGAGGCGGAGCGCGTCAAACGTGAAGTAGAGAGAGAGATTGAGGATATGGAAGAAGATCAGGATCTGCTGCTGTATTATTCATTAATGGAATTCAGACACCGCGTCATGCTGGATTACATCAAGCCCTTAAAGGAGGACCCTTCTCAGCCTGAGTTTTCAGAATTATTGGAAGACATTGAAGGCAACCAGTATAAACTGACAGGACTGCTTGATTACTACTTTAATTTTTTTCGAGGAATGTACGAATTTAAACAGAAAATGTTCCTAAACGCCATGATGTATTACAAACGGGCTGAAAAAAACCTTGCACTCGTTTCTGATGACATCGAGAAAGCTGAGTTTGCTTTTAAAATGGCCGAGATTTTTTACAACCTGAAACAAACCTACGTCTCCATGAGTTATGCCGTTCAAGCCCTTGAAACGTACCAATCGTATGAGACGTACAACGTCCGCAGAATCCAATGTGAATTCGTTATTGCAGGGAATTATGATGACATGCAGTATCCAGAAAGAGCATTGCCCCACTTAGAACTTGCTTTAGATCTTGCAAAACAAGAAGGCAATCCCCGTCTTATCAGTTCAGCCTTATATAATCTCGGAAACTGTTACGAAAAAATGGGAGACCTCTCTAAAGCAGCCGAATATTTTGAGACATCCGTTTCCATTTGCAGGTCAGAAAAGTTCGATAATCTTCCGCATTCTATTTACTCATTAACACAGGTTCTTTATAAACAGAACACTACAGCCGAAGCAGAGAAGCAATATCGCCTCGGGCTCAGTATCGCCCGCGAATACAATGATGAATTGTTTGTCAATCTGTTCCAATTTTTGCATGCGTTATACGGCAAGGAAATGGATAACGCATCCGTCAGGCACACGTTTGATTTTCTGGAAGAACACATGCTGTATCCGTATGTGGAAGAATTGGCGCATGACGCTGCCAAATTTTACATGAAACACGGACAGCCTGAAAAAGCGCTCACGTTTTATGAAAAAATGGTGCACGCCCAAAAACAAATCCAGAGAGGAGATTGTCTATATGAAATCTAAACTGTTGTCAGGATTGCTGCTTGTTGCTGTCGGGTTCAGCTTTACACAGGTGATCGGCCATGAAAGCCATTTGGAAAACCAAGCGGACGGCACATTCCATATTGCCGCGCGCAACCAAACATAACATAAAGACCCTTCTTTGGAAGGGTCTTATTTTTTGCATGCGTATCCATTCCATTTTTATCCGAATGCAGGGTCTATATACTCAGTTATCTGTCCTACGAATGCCACCTATTGATGAAAAAGGCATAAGGAGAGATGAAGAGTGGGGATTGAAGTGAAAAAACGGCTCGTATCGGCTGATAAATATGCGTTAAAATGTCCGAATCCGATGACGCCGGAGTATATTACCATTCATAACACGGCAAACGACGCATCCGCCGCTAATGAAATCAGCTATATGACGGGAAACAGCGAATCAACGAGCTATCATTTTGCGGTTGATGACAAAGAAGTGATCCAGGGAATTCCGTTGGACCGGAATGCCTGGCATTCGGGAGACGGCACGAACGGTACCGGAAACCGAAAGTCGATTGCTATAGAAATCTGTTACAGCAAGTCAGGCGGCGAACGGTACAGAGCCGCAGAAGAACTGGCGATTGCATTTGCGGCGCAGCTTTTGAAAGAACGGGGCTGGGGGATTGACAGGATCAGAAAGCATCAGGACTGGAACGGAAAGTACTGCCCGCACCGCATTTTGTCTGAAGGCCGCTGGGATGAAGTGAAGGCGAAGATTGAAAAGAAATTAAGCGGAAGTATGACGGCGAAAAAAGCCTCTATTTCTTCTTCCGCGTCTGAGTACCATGTGAAAAAAGGCGACACCTTATCGGAAATCGCCGCATCGCACGGTGTCAGCGTAAAATCGCTGCAAAGCATCAACCATATCACCGATCCGAATCACATTACAGTCGGACAAGTGATCAAGCTCGCTCAGACGGGTTCTTCTTCAAAAAGTCAGGCTGTGTCTTCCTATCCGCTTCCATCCGGTGTGATCAAAGTGACGAAACCGCTGACGAAAGGGACAAACGTAAAACAAGTGCAAAACGCTTTATCCGCTCTTTATTTTTATCCCGATAAAGGAGCAAAAAATCATGGGGCGGACGGCGTTTACGGCCCGAAAACGGCAAATGCCGTAAAACGTTTTCAATCCGTCAGCGGATTAACGGCAGACGGAATTTACGGCCCGAAAACGAAGGCGAAAATTGAAGAAAAACTGTAATCAAGAAAACGGAAGCTCCCCGGGCTTCCGTTTTCTTCTTACATACAAACTGCGGCAAGGGCCTTTTGAATATCATAAATGCTTTCATCTTTTTTAAACTGCTTTGAGACAGCGGGAAGTTCCGCGCCTGAAATCCAAATTTTCAGCTCTGAATCAAGGTCAAAGCGGCCGGCGGTTTCTACGCTGAATCTGGAAATGCTCTTGTACGGAATGGATTGAATCTCCGTTTTCTTCCCCGTGAGTCCCTGTTTATCAACAAGAATAAGACGCTTATCCGTAAAGACAATGATATCTCGGACAAGCTTAAATGCGGCATTGACATTCTCGCCTTCCAGCAAAATACGGGCCAGTTCTGATTTTGCTTCAGCCGTCGATATTGTCGACGCATTGCCCAGCAATCCGTTGATGAACCCCATAATATCTCCCCCTGATACGTATTCTATCAAATCATACTATAAAAAGGTTTCCATTCCCAGATGATTAGAGTAAACTGGTGCTGACTGGAAAAGGAGAGCATGTTACACATGAAAGATAGATATGACAATTTCGCAGCCCTTTCTGCTGCTGAATCGGAATACAGAATTATTTATGAAGAAAAAGAGGGAAGTAAATGTATCGTCCTCGCACCCCACGGCGGCAGGATTGAGCCGGGTGTCAGTGAGCTGGTGCAGGCATTTTCTGACCAAAGCTCAATTTATTTATTTGAAGGGACGAAGCGGTGCGATAACCGTTCTCTCCACTTGACAAGCACACGCTTTGACGAGCCTCTGGCTTTAGAAAAAGTGACCGCCCATCATTACGCATTGGCTTTTCACGGGTATCATGATCTGAAAAAGGCAAATACACTCGTCGGGGGCGCGGATCTGGAAAAAGCAAGACTGATTTGTGATCTGCTGCGTGAAGCGGGGTTTGATGCCGAGCTGACAGAGAAGAATGATCGGCTGGCAGGTGTAAATCCCGGCAACATTGTCAATCGGACAAAAAGGAAAATGGGGCTGCAATTGGAAGTGAGCACGGCGCAGAGACACGCGCTGTTCAGCAATTTTGGCTGCCGGGGAGAAAAATATACGCCAACCGATCTGTTTTTTCGGTATGTAGAAACCGTGAAGGCCGGTTTTTATGATAAATGAACAGGGGCCCGTTCTTACATTCACTGGAGCTAGGCGGCGCAAGAAGTGCTTGGCGGGCAGCACGGTGATTACAGCGTCATGATGCAAAAACCTTTCCTCCGATGTCAAAATGATGACATTCTGCCGGCTGCGTTCTAAGCCGGCGGAGAATCGCTAATTTTCAATAAAATACGGCGTTTTTTCTTCAGCGGCATGCAAGTGTGTCTGTCCGCTTCCATAATACACATTCGGCCGCTTGTCGGATAACAGACAAGCGAGCCGCTTCTGAAATTGAATACCTGCTTTACGCCGTTCAAACAGCTCGAGCCTTTTTTCCGCAAATGATGCCGTCACCCGGAAAGCGGCTGCGATTAAAATAACGGCGTGGCTCCTCCGCTGGGGCAGCTCCATGTTTAACAGCATAAAGGTCGGCACACAGAAGTGGTACATAAAATGGTTGGCCTGAAATTCCTGCAGTTCCCTGAACAGCTTGTTCATATGAAAATGGTTCCCGGTATGCTTCAGCACATGGCACAGTTCGTGCGCAAAATCCTGCCATTGCTCTTCGGGTGACTTTTTTTGATTCAGGACGATGCTGTACATGCCGTCCCGCTTCAGCATCATACTGTGCGTATCTTCAAAATGAATCCAAATGTCAAGCTCCTTGGCAATCATCTGCATATCAATATGGAGAGGGGCGGTCATTCCCATGCGGCAATATAAGTTTTTGACGTATTCCTCAAGATGTGTTAAAAAATCGCCCAATTGAATACACCCTTTCGAACATATGTTCTTTTTTAAGCGAGAAAGAAAAGCCCTGATCGGACTTTGAATCAATTCCCTTTTCTTTTAAAAATAAACATTCAGCTTTTATATCGGCTGAACGTTAAGCAGTTTAAAGGAAAAGAGCGGATTATTTATGTTTCGGCCTGCGGTTTTTCTCTTTTTCTTTTAAATAATTAATGAATTCAATGGCCTGCTGCTTGCTTTCCGGGGAAAAGTCCTGCATGTCCCGATATGCGATCTGCAGGTCGGGATCGGCAAACATGTCTTCATCTGAAGGTTCTTTTCCGGTTAACAAATAATCAGTCGACACTTTGAAATAATCCGCAAGCTTTTGCAGCGTGTCGTAATCGGGTTCAGATCGGCCGTTTTCATAATGAGAATATCTGGCGCGCGAGACACCGATATGATTTGCGACTTCTTCCTGCGTTTTCTTACCTCTGAGACTCTTTAATCTTCCGCCTATCATCCGAAATGACCTCTCTTTTTTCAACACCCTAAGTTACTTATGATTATAGATACAAAATGTATCAAAAGAAAGAGATGATAAAAAAAGTATCAAAAAGGTCTTGATGATACGAAATGTATCGTATATAATCAACATCATAGGGATACAAAATGTATCAAAATACGATAAGAAATTGATCAGGAGGGTGAGAGATGCAGCCGATAATCATCCGTTTCAGCAGCAATCCGGCTGACCAGAGATGTTTAGGAAAAGCAGGCGGTTCGATATCTTTTACCGCTTGCGGACTACCGGTATTCCGATTTGATAACCGATTGCAGTATGAACGCTATATAGGTCTGAAGAAAAATGGAGATGTCCCTTATGAATCGTAAAAGCTACCCGTTTTTCATCTATTCCGGATTATTGAATTCAGAACATTATGACAAAATAGGGTCCGCCATTTGGCTGTTTTTATGGTTCATCAGCTCAACGACAAAGGAACATGTAAAAGACGGCGTAAAGTGGGGGATCGTCCTCGGACATAAGCCCGTAAAAGCAAGAGAAATGGCCGATGTATTCGCGGTCAGCGAAAAAACCGTCAGGCGGTGGCTCGAGAGCTTGGAACAGCATGAGTATATCAAAACCGTCCGCGCCCCTTACGGACTCATCGTCTCCGTAAAGCACTCGAAAAGATTCACGCCGAAAAAGACATTGACCCGCCCGGAAGTTACAGACCGGACAATATCGGCGGATCACCGGGACAAAAATGTCCGGAGAGAAATAGATATAACAAAAAATCATACTGCTGAAGAAGCGATTAACGACATTGCCGCCCATTTTATCAGATTAAGGTCTGCACAGGAGGGGCGGAGCGTATACCCGTCGCCCCGGGATTATCAGGCCATCGCCCGTATTGTTTCCCTCGGTGCATCAGCACAAGAAGCAATCAAATGGCTCGGCGAATGCTTTACCGCTTTTGAACAGCGGCGCACCTCTTCAGCTGAAACGATCAAGGCTTTCAGCTATTGCGCCAAGTTTATGGAAGACCGCTTGAATGCACGAATTGCGGGAAGGACAATCACAACAAAAAAAGAGAGGAATACGATACATGACAAAACGAACGATCGAGCAGATTCTTGCAGACCTGAAAAACGGAAAACGTCCATTACTGGCGGACAGACCGGAAGAATCAGACAAAAGCCGCTTTGACTGCCCGCTCTGTAAAGATCAGGGCGGTTATCTCAAAAACCAGCTGGGAATGGATGTGTGGGTCAAGTGCCGCTGCGCCGCCGAACGAAAAGTGGAACGCATTCTCGGCGCAAGTGAGATTACAGATGCCTTTCGGAAGCTGGATTTCAAAGGATTTATCACGCGGGGCAAGCCTCAGGCAGTCGTCGACGCATATGAGTGCGCCCTTGAATATGTTGAGAACTTCGACAAGATGAAAAACTGCCGGAAAAACAGCATTGCCCTTTTAGGGCGTCCGGGGTCGGGAAAAACCCATCTTTTGACCGCTCTCAGCAATTATGTCATGAGACAGAAGCAGACACCGGTGCTGTATTTTCCTTTTGTGGAGGGCTTTACGGATTTAAAAAATGATTTTGATCTGCTTGATGCAAAGCTTGGCCGTATGAAACAGGCGGATGTGCTTTTTATTGACGATCTGTTCAAACCGCTGAACGGAAAACCCCGGGCGACCGATTGGCAGATTGAACAAATGTATGCCGTCGTGAATTACCGCTATTTAAATCATAAGCCGGTTCTTATCTCGAGCGAGCTGGCTTGTGACGGATTGGTGCAGGTTGATGAAGCCTTGGGCACAAGAATTTATGAGATGTGCAGCGATTATTTAGTCATCATTAATGGCAATTCATTTGACGTAAACCACAGATTAGAGGGGGCGAGATAATGTGTAAGCTGTGCGGGCCGAAGAAGGTCATTGTGACGGAAACGGGTTTCGGCGCTGTCTTTCACCCTTGCCCGAACTGCAAAACAGGCACTGATTTAACGCCGGTCATTAAACGGCTTGAACGAATGGTTCAAGACGCAAAAGCGAGGCTTGATGCACGTGTGTAAATATATCAAATGGCTTTTTTGCCTGCTGTTCAGGGCGAAACGGATAGAAAAGCAAATTGAAGCATGGCATGAGGCTGATGGAAAGTGAGGATCACCATTGCAAGAAAAACACAGCCCCGCTCCATGGCGGGCCGTACACAGCGGAGAAGAAAAACCCATTTACATTTATTCCGCTTACAGCGAAGCGGATAAAGAGAAGTTCCCTTATTCAAACGGAAGGCTCATCGCGGCCGTTTTCAACTTAAGTTCATACTCACAGCAGATCAACGCGGCATTGATGGCGAAAGCCCCGGAACTCTTTGAGGCGGCTGAAACGGCTCTCCGCCTGCTCCGAGGAGAAAGTTCTGAAGAAAAAGAAGCGTTCATAAATGAGCTCGGAAGCCTCATACATGAAGTGAACATTTTGAAAAAGACGGAGGACGTAAAACATGAATCCTAAAAAACTGACTGACATTGAACATACAACATTAAAAAGCCAGCTGGAAGAAGGCAAGGTTCGGGTGATTATAGTAGACGGACTGAAGAAGGAAGCATGGCTCGCCGAAGCGCCGGAGCACGGCAAAACGCTTGTCGAAACGCGAAAAGGGGATCTGGCCCGGGTCGAATATGAAATCGGCTTTAAATTGAATTAATCGAAAAAAACAGAATACGTCCAAGACGGAAAGCCTGCGGACACTGATCAATCGCGCACATGCTGCGCATTGGTTGGTGTCCTTTTTTTGTTCCGAAAAAGAGGAGGATCTACATGGAAGACTTACTATTTGACTATAAACGCACGCTGAAAGAGACGAAAAAGTGGTACAAGCAGCTGGAGGCAGCCGATGAAACGGTGCTTACTTCAGAAGAACTGAAAGATAAAAAAATCATCAGAACGATTATTACAGATTTGGAGTATGTCATCGAATGGCTTGAAAAAGGCCGGCAGCCCGGCATAAGAAGAGCGATAGACCGCAGAGACGCTTATCAGAGAATGCTCATTAAAGATCCGAGAATCATAGAAACCTATTCGCAGGCGCTGATGTTTGAACCGTCCGCAAATGTGACTGAAGAAGACAGAATCAGACTGCGGGACGCATTAGCCGTTTTAACGGATAGAGAAAAAGAAATGCTGCTGCTCCACAAAGCGGAATGCTTTTCGTATGAACGGATCGCCGCCTTGCTGAATGTAAAGAAATCAACCGTACAAACGACGGTCAAACGGGCGCTTCTGAAAATTCAAAAACAGCAGGAACAAAGAAATCAATCGCCTGCTTCATAAGTTGTCATACGTTTGCCACCTAGAAGTGAACAGACGATCACAAAAAGCGGCCCGATTAGAAGCCGCTTTTTATTATAGACAATCATGTCGGAGGTGGCGGTGATGCCGTAGCATGAAAAACGCAAAAAGAGAACAGGCATTTACAATCTATCAGTCTCATAAAGGCCGCATCACAAATCGCGCCCTTGCCGGCAAATCAGGTGTATCCGCAAGAACGATCGGCAGATGGAAAAAAGAAGGGCGCTGGGACGAGGCGCTCAATAAGAATGCGGAAAGCGGCGGAAAAAACACCCCGGGCGAAGGTGATGAGTTAAACGAACGCCAGCGGCTGTTTTGTCTTTATTATGTGAAAAGCTTTAACGCCACCCAATCTGCGATAAAAGCCGGGTATTCACCGGAAAGCGCGCATGTGACGGGAAGCAGGCTGTTAAAAAACGAAAAAGTCGCTAAAGAAATCAGCCGCATGAAAAAGGAAATGGTCAATAAAGTGTTTGTCGAAGCGATGGACGTTCTTCAAGTCTATGTGAAAATCGCTTTCGCCGACATTACCGATTATGTAACCTTCGGAAAAAAAGAGGTTCAGGCCTTCGGAAAATCAGGGCCGCTCTTTGACGAAAATGATAATCCGATTATGCAGGAGATCAGCTACGTTGACGTTAAAGATTCGCACCTTCTGGACGGAACCATCGTCACGGAAGCAAAACTCGGGAAAGAAGGCATTGCAATAAAGCTTGCCGACAAGATGAAGGCTCTTGAAAAGCTGTCTTTGTACTTTGATCTTTTCCCCGATCAATTTAAACAAAAAATCGAAAATGAAAAATTAAAGCTGGCTCAGCAGAAGATGGAAAAAACAGAAGACAGCCAAAAGCCGATTGACATTGTCATTACGCGGAAAGAGGAACGGACATGATTGAAAAAGCGGTCAACCCGCGCTTTGAAGATTATTTGTTCAATTGGAATGAAACGTACCAATTTCTCGTCGGAGGCTACGGCTCGTCAAAAAGCTATCATACCGCGCTGAAAATCATCCTCAAGCTGCTTCGTGAAAAGCGGACGGCCCTTGTCGTGCGGGAAGTTTTCGATACGCACAGAGATTCTACTTTTGCCTTGTTTGAGGACATTATCGAAGAGCTTGAGCTGGGACATGCCGTAAAGGCCGTTTCTTCGCCGATGCAGCTGAGATTTTCAAACGGAAGCCGGATTATGTTTAAAGGGATGGACAACCCGGCCAAATTGAAATCCATTCATCATATTTCACTGATTTGGATTGAAGAATGCTCTGAAGTGAAGTATGAAGGCTTTAAGGAGCTGATCGGCCGTCTGCGTCATCCCGAGCTTTCGCTTCATATGATATGCACCACAAATCCCGTCGGCACCTCCAATTGGACGTATCGGCATTTTTTTCGTGATGAGCAAAACAAACGGTTCGTATTGGATGATCAGACGCTGTATGAAAAAGGCACCGTCGTTAAGGGAGATACGTATTATCACCATTCCACAGCGTGCGATAATCTGTTTTTGCCGAAAAGCTATATTAAGCAGCTGGACAGCTTACGGCATTACGATCCTGACTTGTACCGGATCGCCCGCAAAGGACGGTTCGGCGTCAACGGCATCCGCGTGTTTCCGCAGTTTCAGGTCATGGAGCACAACGAAGTAACGGAGCGGATTGCTTCCATCAGGCGCCCCCTGTTTCGGACCGGCATGGATTTCGGTTTTGAAGAGTCATACAATGCGGTCATCCGGCTAGCCGTCGATCCGGATCATAAAGATCTTTATATTTTCTGGGAGTATTACAAAAACAAAATGACCGATGATCAGACAGCTGAGGAGCTTCAAGAATTGGCGGATCAAAAAGAGCTGATCAAAGCGGATTCGGCTGAGCCGAAAAGCATCCAATATTTCCGCAGGCAGGGATTTTGCATGGTCGCGGCCAAAAAGTTTCCGGGCTCAAGACTTCAGTATACAAAAAAGCTGAAACGGTTCAAACATATCTATTGCTCAGACAGCTGTGAAAATACGATCCGCGAATTGCAGAACTTAACGTACGCAAAAAACAAAAATGGCGCTCTGTCGGAAGATGAGTTTTCAATTGATCCCCACACACTTTCAGCCATTTGGTATGCGCTGGATGACTATGACGCGGCGGATCTGAAAGATGCATCACAAAAACGGAGACGTCCGAATCGGGAAAGGAGGAGATAGGCGTTGCCGAACTATCAAAACGTTAGAGCCACCGTCTTTAAATCAAAAATGGCCGCGCCGCAGGCAAGGCAGATGAACGAAGATCAATTTGCCGATCTGTACGGCGAAGACATCATTTCACCGCCCTATAATCTCATTGAACTGAAAACAATCGCCGAATACTCGACGATTCTTCAGCAGTGCATTGACGCGTATCGGGTCAATATTACGGGTTTTGGGTTCGACGTGGAATATACCTTTGATGTAAATAGCCCAGATTGCTCACCGTCTAAAAAGGCCCGGGCCGAAAAAAACTGGATGAAGCTGGAGAGCTTTTACAAATGTCTTCATTTTGATGAATCGGCCGAGACGGTCCTCGGATATGCGATAGAAGACCGCGAAAAAACGGGCAACGGTTTTCTCGAAGTGCTTCGGGACGGCGCGGGAAAACCGGCGGGGATTGAATATCTGGATGTGAAACATATGCGCGTCTGCGGTGTGACTGATCCCGTTGAAGTTACATTTTCATATGAAGAAAACGGCGCATCCAAAACGATTAAAAGGCAAAAACGGTTCCGTAAATATGTTCAGATGCTGAACGGACGGAAAGTGTTTTTTAAGGAATACGGCGATCCCCGCATGATGGACATGAGAACCGGTGAATACGTAAAGACCCTGTCTGAAGAATACCGGGCAAATGAAGCCATTCACTTAAAAATCGGCAGCGGCACTTACGGCATTCCGCGCTGGGTCGGCAATATCGTCAATCTGTACGGCGCCCGGAAAGCGGAAGAACTGAATTTTATGTATTTCAAGCAGGGCCGTCACGTGCCGGCCGCCATTACGGTTGAAAACGGCATGCTGTCAGAAACCTCGTACAAAGAGCTTCAGGATTATATGAATGACCTGGAAGGGGTGGAAAACGCCCACAAATTTCTGCTGATTGAGGCGGAAGGGATTGCGAAGG
This sequence comes from Bacillus sp. EKM420B, assembly GCF_011065565.1. NCBI lineage: Bacteria > Bacillati > Bacillota > Bacilli > Caryophanales > Bacillaceae > Bacillus > Bacillus sp. EKM420B. Next base: position 346,519 of record NZ_JAAMNX010000001.1, read on the forward strand.
AAAAAGACCTTCACGGAGGCGAAGACATTACGCCCGTGTCTGTGGAAATTAAATCACTTGCGGAAATTCTGCAGGATGATGCGCTGTTTCTTGAATATGACGACAAAAGCAGAAATAAACTCCGTTCCGCTTTCCGTCTCCCGCCGCTTTATACGGGCGAGGCGCAGGAATACAACAAAGCCACAGCCGATACGGCACGGAAAATCACGGAGGAGCAGGTGTTTCAGCCGGAGCGGAAAACGCTGATTAATAAGCTCAACACGTTATTTTTGCCTGAACTGGGTCTCCACGATGTACAGCTCACATTAAAAGGGCCTGATTTTCGCGATCCGCTTGAAATTGCGAAGGTGCTTACGCCATTTATTTCCGCCGGCGCGGTCTCTCCTAATGACCTCCGTGATCTGGCGGGAAGAGTGCTCGGCAAGACGCTTGAGGAATGGCCTGAAGAGTACTACAGCCGGCCGGTGCTGAAAGGGAAAAAGGAGCAATCCTGAAAGGGGGTGAAAACATCTCGTGCCGAGAGAGTTGAGAAATGCTGTCATCAGTTTTGTGAGCTATGTCGATAAGGCGGCGAACCAAACGGAATTCTTTTTTACAAAATCAGCCGGAGGCCTTCCGTCATTTGAAAAAAAGGTGCAGGTGTTTACAAAAAACGAATCGGATGAGCAGAAGCTTGTTTACGGCATCGTTTACGAGCCGGATGTCCCGGATGCACATGGCGATTATATGACGGCTGAAGAGATTGAAAAGGCCGCTCACGGTTTTTTGGCGGACGCCCGCAACATCGATACAAATCATAACTTTGAAGGCGGGACCGGCGAGGTGGTGGAGTCGTACGTCGCCCCGGATGACTTTGAAATCGGGAATGCTGTGATCCGGAAAGGATCTTGGGTGCTTGTCACCAAAGCTTCCGATGAAGTATGGGATCAGATTAAAGCCGGTATCATTACGGGCTACAGCATGGCGGGAACCGCTGACGTTTACGAAGAGCCGGCAGAAAAGCAAGCCGGCTTATTCGGCGCGGTCAAGCAATTTCTCGACCGTGACCGCAAATCAAGAAACCGCAAGGGAGAGGACTTGAACAAGATGAGAAAAGAAGACGTAAGAGAATCGATTGAACACGCGCTGCACCCGCTTTTAAAGCGGCTTGACAGTTTGGACCAGAACACGGAAGACAAAGACGGGGCGGCTGCGCCGTCTGATGAAGAAAAGCTGAAAACGCTTGTTGAGGACATGCTGGCGCCGATTATTAAACGCATTGAAGCGCTTGAAAAAGTAAGAGGCGCATCAAAGCAGCCGGAAGAAGAGACGGGCGGGCAAGAGCCTGTTAAAAAATCCATTTGGAGCGGACTGCTTTAAGCCCAGTCAGAAGGAGGAACTGTAGAGTGAGAAATCAAGATATCATCAGAAAGGCGGAAATGTCACTTTCCGCTTTAAAAAGCGGCGGTTTAATGAACCCCGCACAAGCTTCAGCATTTATCCGCATGGTGCAGAACACGCCGACCATTTTCAGCGAATCACGTGTGATTCAAATGGAAAATGACTCGCAGAAATTTGAAAAAATCGGTTTCGGCCAGCGTATTCTGCGTGCCGCTGAGGAAGGAAAAGCCTTAACTGACGATCAGCTGACCGTCCCGGCAACAAGTACGGTGCAGCTGAATACGAAAGAAGTCATTGCGGAAATTAATATCACCTATGACACGCTTGAAAACAATATTGAAAAAGACGGCCTGCAGCAGACGATCATGCAGATTTTGGCGGAGCGGGCGGCAGTCGATATTGAGGAGCTTGTCGTAAACGGCGATACATCTTCTTCTGATCCGTACTTGGCACAGCTTGACGGAATCCGTAAGCAGACTGTATCTCACGTCATTGACGGAAACGGGGAAGAGCTGTCGAGAGCCACATTTAAAAAAGGCTTAAAAGCCATTCCGGCAAAATATTTGCGCCTGCCTCAGGAATTCAGATTTTACACATCTCAAGGCATGGAGATTGAATGGAAAGACCGTGTGGCTGACCGTCAGACCAATCTGGGAGATCTTGCGGTGCAGGGCGGTTTGTCTTCAGCATTCGGCGTTCCGGTCAAAGGAGTGTCCAATCTGCAGCCGTACTCAGTCGGAGAAGGTGATTCCCAGTACGATGCGTCTGACATCATTCTGACTCACCCGAAAAATATCATTCTCGGTTTTTCACGGAATATCCGAATCGAAGTAGATAAAGATATTCGCAGCCGCAAATTTATTATCGTACTGACGGCTAAACTTGACAGCAAATTTGAAGAAGAAGATGCAAGCGCCAAAATCGTAAACGTTAAAGAATAAGACGGGGGTGGCAGTTATGTTAATTCAGCCGTCTGACGTTGTTTCATATTCAGTTTATGATCAAGTCAAAAACAGGCCGGAGCCGCTTCTTATACAGGACATTCTGGAGGCGGAGGCGGAAGCGGCCAGAATGGCGGGGCATTCGTTCACTGACCCTGTTTACTCACCGCTTCCCGAAAAGATTAAGCTTGCGTTATTAAAGCTTTCTCAATATTTTGCGCTGATCAACCAGAATGAAGCAGCCGCTTCCGCCTATCAATCTGAAAAGATAGGCGACTACTCGTATACGGTGGCAGGTGAAGGCGGAATCAGAAAACCGGCGGTGCACCATCTGCTCTGTGAATATATCGCGCCGGGTTATTCCCCGGTTTCTGCACACGCAAAGGTGAGACCTTTATGAGCTACGAACGGCTGCTCACTGACAGATGCGATATTTATCATGAGACGGTGTCAGTTCCGAAGGCCGGACGCTTCGGGATTCCCGCCGAAAAGCTCCAGCCTGTCTTTTCTTATCCGGAAGTGCCCGATGCTGAAGACGTGCCGTGTCTGTTTGTTGAAAAACAGCAGCAGCTTATTCAGCTTGAGCCTGATCATAAGGTATATCAGCGGTTTCTCGTTCATTTTCCGAAAGAGGCCGTTGTGCGTGTCAATGACAAAATCATTTGGGAAGGCCAGGCGTATATTCTGGAAATGCCGAAGAAAGCAAGACAGCACCATTGGGAGGTTATCGCTGTGAGAGATGACAGACTATGAACATAAAAAACCTTGAACAATGGAATCGGTCGCTGCAAAAGGCATCATCCGGAGAATTTGCCCGTCAGGCAGGCGAATGGCTGGAACAGTCAGGAGAGGATTTTCTCGACTTGGTACGGGAGGAGCTTATTCATTCGGGAGGGATTGATACAGAAAACCTGCTGTCTTCTTTCCGAAAAGGAGCGCAGGATCATGTATGGATCATTGAAAACGGGGGACTGACCCTTGAAATCGGCACCAATGTAGAGTATGCCTCATTCATAAATGACGGACATTGGACCGTCTCAGATGAAAATGTCAGATGGGTGCCCGGGTATTTTCAAGGCTCCCGGTTCATCTATGATCCGTCAGCTTCAACGGGAATGGCGCTCAAAAAACAGTGGATCAGCGGAAATGGGTTTTGGGACAAAGCCCTTCTTTTGTATGAAACACTCTTCGCCGAATCGCTGGACAAGCGTTTCAATCAGTGGCTTAACACGTTGGGGGGAGATATCGGATGAATCGCGAAACCGGTTCAATCGCCGCTTTTTTGTATCAGCAATGCGGCGTGCCCGTATATGAAAATGAACTGCCTGAACAATTTCAGGTGCCGTCACTTTACATCCCGCCCCCGTACGCTTTTGACGAGAATGACACAGTCTCCACCTTTAAGAAGACATACAGTCTGAATGTGAAGCTGTTCCATGCCGACTCGGTGCAGGCGCTCTATGCAGCCGACCGGATCGCCGATGCGGTGAGAGAATCAAGACAGCTGATTCCGCTGCTTACGGAATCAGGGGAGGATACCGGTGATTTCGTCCGCATCAGCCGTATCGAAACAAGAGTCGGAGACAAAGGCGAGGCAGTGATCACCATCCGCTGGACGAGCCGCTACTACTATCAGAAACAAACATCTCCCGCACTGCGGGATGTGGACATTAACAGCGGGGTGAAACAAAAGTGAAACAATATAAAAAGAAAAACGCCGCAACTGCGGAACGAGCGGTTCTTTATGACACGGCGGATTTAACAAAGCACGCGAAGGAGCTTTTCGGCGTAAAACCCGAGATTCTCCAGGGGGCTTTATTCGGCGTGAAGCAAAAACAAATGACAAAAGCGCAAGCCAAGTCTTACATTGAAGCATTTTTAACCAAGGAGGTCATGCAATAATGAACGGCGGAACATTTACGCAAGGAAAAGAAAAAGAACGTGCCGGAATCTATTTTAACTTTAAAACAACCGCCCAGGAGCGGGTATCGATCGGTGAACGCGGGATTGTCGCCCTTCCCGTCGCATCCGGCTGGGGGGAAGCGAAAACATTCGTTTCCATTTCAAGCGTTGAAGATTTGAATAAAAAAGTGGGGCTCAGTATTGAAGATCCGTCACTGATTCTGCTTCGTGAGGCGAAAAAGAAAGCAAAAACCGTTTTGATGTACCGTCTGACAGAGGGAATCAGAGCGAGCGCAGATCTTTCGCAAGGTGTTAAAGCAACCGCTTTGTACGGGGGTTCAAAAGGAAATGACATCATCATCCGCATCAGTGAAAATGTCCTTGATCAGACCGCTTTCGATGTGACCACTTACATGGATGAAGCGGAAGTTGACAAACAAACGGTGAAAAAAGCCGAAGAATTAAAAGCAAACGGCTATGTCACATTTACGGGAACGGGCGAACTGTCGGCTTCCATCCCGCTGACAGGCACTGAGGAAGAATCCGGGGAAACGTTAAACCCGCAGGCAGGCATCCGTCTCGCGGGAGGAACTGATAAAGCACCGGTCAACTCAGACTATACGGATTTTTTAGCTGCGGCTGAAACGGAGAATTTCGATGTCATCGCTCTTCCTGTCGCGGAAAATGATCAGCTGAAAGCGACATTTGCCGCATTCATTAAACGCCTTCGCGATGGGCAGGGACAGAAAGTGCAAGGGGTGACCGCCCATTACAGCGGGGATTATGAAGGCATTATCAATGTGACTGAAGGTGTGCTGCTTGAAGACGGAACCGAAATTAAAGCTGAAGATGCGACCGCGTGGGTGGCAGGTGCAAGTGCCGCCGCTGCATTTAACCAATCCTTAACTTTCGTTGAATACGAAGGCGCGGTCGATGTGCTGCATCGCCTGACTCATGATGAAGTGATCGAACGCCTTTCCAAAGGTGAATTCCTTTTCTCTTATGACGCCCGTGATAAGTCAGTCAGCGTTGAAAAAGATATCAACTCATTGGTGACATTTACGGCAGAGAAAAACAAAAAGTTCGCGAAAAATAAAATCGTCCGTGTGCTTGATGCGGTGAATAACGATTTGACACGTGAACTGAAAGCTTTAATTAAATCGAAAAAAGGCACCGGAAGCGATCTTCCAGCGACAAACGACGGCCTTCAATTCGTCAAAACGATGATTATTCAATATTTAACAACGCTTCAGGATGCGGGCGGCATCGCTAACTTTGATTCAGACAAAGACATTACAATCGGCCTTAATGAAGACCGCGACGGCTTTTTAATTGATCTCGCCGTGCAGCCTGTGGATGCAGCAGAAAAATTCTACTTTAATGTGGAGGTAAACTAAGATGGCATTAAAAGCGCAAAATACAATTTCAGGAAAAGAAGGCCGTTTATTTCTCGATGGAGAAGAGATGGCGCATATTAAAACGTTTGAAGCAAACGTAGAAAAAAATAAATCAGAAGTAAATATCATGGGACGCCGCATGACGGGGCATAAAACGACTGGCGCCAACGGAACGGGCACAGCGACGTTCTATAAAGTCACATCCAAATTCGCCGTGCTTATGATGGATTACGTGAAAAAAGGCAGCGACCCGTATTTTACGCTGCAAGCCGTTCTTGACGACAAATCATCAGGCCGCGGAACAGAACGCGTCACCCTGTATGACGTCAACTTTGATTCTGCAAAAATCGCCGGACTGGACGTAGACTCAGAGGCGCTTGAAGAAGAAGTGCCGTTTACCTTTGAAGATTTCGATGTGCCGGAAAAGCTTTCTGAAACGTTTTAATCAAAATCAGTATGAATGAAACAGGCCTTGTACAGGCCTGTTTTTTATAAAAAAAAGAGTAAGGGAGTTTTCATCATGAGCGAAAAAAACGAACAAGTATATGATCTGTCATTCTTTATGCCGGGTAAAACAGTCGAGGCTGAGGAGATCCGCGTTCCGCTTTCAAAGCGTTTTGTCGATAAAAAAGGAAACATCGTGCCTTTTATTTTTAAAGCCATTACGACGGAACGCATTGATGAACTGGAAAAGGAAAGCACGACTTATAAAAATGTAAAAGGCAGAGGCCGCGTAAAAGACTTAGACAGCCAGCGCTTTTATGCGCGGATCGCAGTTGAATCTACGATTTACCCTGATTTCCGGTCTAAGGAGCTCCGTGATGCCTACAAAACGGCAGATCCGGTCGAAGTCGCGAAACGCGTTCTTTCAGTCGGCGGCGAATATGCAAACTGGCTGAATAAAGCGATTGAGATCAATGGTTTTGAAGATGAATTAGAAGACCTGGAGCAAGAAGCAAAAAACTGATAAAAGATGGGAATAAGGAAGCCGTGTATCTTTATTACGCGATGCATGAGCTTCATTATTCTCCATCAGAACTGAAAGAGTTATATGAAGCACCGAGGCATTTTAAGGCGCTGCTGTACGGTTTAATCGGTTACAAGCTGGACATTCTTGAAAAACAAGCGAAGAAAGGGGGAGCGACATCATGGCAAAGCTGACCGCCCGTTTTGAATTGGAAGATCGGGTTTCAAAGAAAATAAGGAAAATCCAAAATGGCTTCAGAGCGCTTGAGAAATACAGGAAAATGACAAAACGCCAAAGTGAAATTGATATACGCAAAGAGAGTAAATCTGTTTTAAGAACAATTGACCGCATTCAGCGCTCTATGAAAAGAAAGCTGGGCGCACAAACGATCTCTATTTCAGCTGAAGACGGAGCCAGTGCCGTCATTCAAAAGGTGCAAGCCCAATTAGCGGGTCTGCCTGCGTCTTTAACCGTTAAAATAGGAGCAAAAGACAGCGCGACAGCGGCATTTGAGAGATTGCGGAATCTGGCTGCGGGTTTCAAAGGATTTACCGTTTCACTGTATGCGTCAGACGAAGTGACCCCTGCCATGGAACGCATCAAACGCTACATGCAATCTGCGTTAAAAAACGGGTATTCCGTCACTATACGCGTTATAGATCATGTCATGAAAACAGTCGGCCGAATTTCAGCGGGCATTGATTCGCTGACGGGAAAAAACAATGTCATTCAATTATCGTTAAACGAAACGGTGACAGCACAGCTGGCTGCAATGCAAAAGAATATGCCGGAATTCGGAAAAGCTTCTGCATCTGCTGCTCCTGCTTCGCCGAAAACCGATTTTTCAATGCTTGATTCCGTTGCAGACACCTTCATGAAAAAAGTCAATGACATCGCATCCAAGTTCTATCCGGAAACGATTATCGCGGAACTGGACAAATTCGCCGCAAACTTTATGAAAAAGGCAGACGAAATCGCAAGCAAATTCAGTCCGGAAACGATTTTAACAGAGCTGGACAAGTTCACGACGTCATTCATGGGAAAAGTGGACGAAATCGCAAGCAAATTCAGCCCGGCAACGATATTAGCAGAACTGGACAAGTTCACGACGTCATTCATGGGAAAAGTGGACGAAATCGCGAGCAAATTCAGTCCGGAAACGATTTTAACAGAGCTGGACAAGTTCACGACGTCATTCATGGGAAAAGTGGATGAAGTCGCAAGTAAATTCAGCCCGGAAACGATTTTAGCGGAGCTGGATAAGTTCACGACATCATTCATGGGAAAAGCGGACGAAATCGCAAGCAAATTCAGCCCGGAGACGATTTTAAGCGAACTGGACAAGTTCACGACGTCATTCATGGGAAAAGTAGATGAAATCGCAAGCAAATTCAGCCCGGAGACGATTTTAAGCGAACTGGACAAGTTTACGACGTCATTCATGGGAAAAGTGGACGAGATCGCAAGCAAATTCAGCCCGGAAACGATTTTAGCGGAGCTGGACAAGTTCACGACCTCATTCATGGGGAAAGTAGATGAGATCGCGAGCAAATTCAGCCCGGCAACGATATTAGCCGAACTGGACAAGTTCACGACCTCATTCATGGGGAAAGTAGATGAGATCGCGAGCAAATTCAGTCCGGCAACGATATTAGCAGAGCTGGATAAATTCGCTGATTCGTTTATGAAAAAGGTAGACGGGGTCGTGAGTAAATTCAGTCCGGAAGCCATATTGAAAGAACTGGATAAATTCACTGATTCATTTATGAAAAAGGTTGATGACGTTGTCAGCAAATTCAGTCCGGAGACCATATTGAAAGAGCTGGATCATTTTACTGATTCGTTTATGAAGAAAGTCGACGACGTTGTCGGTAAATTCAGTCCTGATAAGCTAATTGACCGCGCCGAACAATTTGTAAATGACACGATTGACCGAATTTCTGAGAAATTCGATTTTCTCAATCCGGATAAGATTCTGGAAAAAGTGGAGCAGTTTACATCATCACTGTTCGGAGGCATTGATAAAAAGTTCGGCAAGTTCAGCCCTGATGCGATCATCGAAAAAGCCGAGGCATTTGTTGATAAAATTGTCAGCAAGATTGCCAAGAAATTTGAGAAATTCAGCCCGGACAAAATCATCGAAAAAGCCGGGGAATTAATAGAAAAAATATTTTCAGGAATCGCTGAAAAATTAGGCAAACTCAATATCGGCGGATTATTAGGAGGCGGCACGAAAAAAGAAAAGAGTAAGGGGGGCCTTTCTGCCGGCGGCACCAACAGCCCGAAGCGTCCTGATCTGACAAAGGGTCCGCAGCGCACGGGACCATCACCGAAATCTTCAGGAAGGTCAGCCAAAAAAACCGGCGGGGCTTTTGGGGGGTGCTGCTGCTGTACCGGAGTGACAATGGGCAAAAGCAGTAAAGTCGAAGGGCGAAATAAATCTTCGAAAAAAGGCTCCTCTGTAAAGGAAAGTAAACAGGCATCCGTAAACACGCCGAAAACAAAAGGGGCAGGTAAAGGCATCGGCGGGCTTTTGAAAGGCTTAGGAGATTCAAAGGCGCTGAAAGGCGGTATGAAAGGGTTAAAAGGTGCCGCTAAAGGAATTCCCGGCATAGGTGAATTGTTGTCACTTACTGATTTAGCCGGCATCAATAAAGATAATGCAGGAGAGAAGGTCGGCTCAGCAGGCGGCGGTCTTGCAGGAGCCGCGGCCGGAGCGGCAATCGGCAGCGTTGTTCCTGGAGTGGGCACATTAATCGGCGGCGCGGTAGGCGGCATCGCCGGCAGTTTAGGCGGTTCCAGTTTGGGAGAGGCCTTTGATTCAGGGGCTTTGAAAGACACATGGAATGATATTTCCAAAGCGGCGCAAAGTGCTTGGACAACAATACAAGATACTTGGGGAAGCGTTTCATCCTGGTTCATGGAAAATGTTTGGACGCCGGTTTCATCAGCTGTCGTCGGAGTGGCGACAAGCATTTGGTCAAATATCGTGAATGCGTGGACAACGATTCAAGGGATTTTCAGCACGGTGTCATCCTGGTTCATGGAGAATGTATGGACGCCGGTTTCAACGGCTGTCGTCGGAGTGGCAACAAGCATCTGGTCAAATATCGTGAATGCGTGGACGACGATTCAAGGTGTCTTCAGCACAGTATCCGGCTGGTTTATGAGCACTGTCTGGGAGCCCGTAAAATCGGCTGTCGTCGGAGTAGCGACGTCCATTTGGAGTAAAATCACAGGAGCTTGGGATAAAATTAAATCTGTCTTCAGTACGGTATCCGGCTGGTTCATGGATATCGTCTGGAACCCGGTGAAAAACATGGTGGAAAAAGTCGGAAAAGGAATATCAGACGCTTTCACGACTGCTTTAGATACGGTAAAGGATATATGGAAAGGGTTAAGCGGCTGGTTTGAGAAACATATAAAAGAACCTCTTGTAAAAGTGGGAACAGCCATATCAGATGCTTTTTCTGCAGCATTCGACTGGGTGAAAAAGATTTGGGATAAAACCGGCGGCAAATTGATTTCAGGCGTAATGGACTTCGTCACAGGCGGCGGAGATAAAAAGAAAAAACCGGACAAAAACGCCACGGGCGGCTACATTACAAAGCCGACCATTTCCTGGATCGGTGAAGCCGGTAAAGAATTTGTCATCCCCGTCGACAACAATCGCGGCCGCGGGAAGATGCTGCTTTCACAAGCTGCGTCTAAGCTCGGCATGCGTGTTGTCGATGATATGGGCGCGGCTTCGGCTCAGTCTTCCGCTGTGCCGGCGGGAGCGGGCGGTGTTTCTTCTTCGGCGTCTGTATCGGCCGCTGCGTCTGTGGATGCTTCCGGATTTGCGGGGACGGCTTCATCACTCGGCAAACAGTTTACTGAAGGCTTTGACAGCGGAATCAGCAATAAAGCGGTGGATATGGACGGCTGGAAAGAGAAAAACATCGGTACGCCGTTTAACGCCCTTATTTCGTCTTCGCCCGATTACGGAAAGCAAGTCGCTGCGGGCTATGCCAAAGGTCAGAATACGTCACAGACGGGCACTGATTCGTTTTTAAAAACAAAGGTGAAAACACCTTATCAATCGGCGGTTAATCAATCGTCATCATGGGGCGCCGCCACAGTGAAAGGTTATTCGGCCGGACAGAATGCAAAAGATACGGGAACGTCGCAATACGTAAGCACACATATCAATAAACCGTTTGTGCAATCAAGAGATTCCGCGAACGGCTGGGGGTCAGGCCTGATCGGACACTTCGTATCAGGAATGACTGCAAAAGGAAGCGAAGTCAAACAGGCGGCCAAAGATATGGCCAAAAAAGTCGAGGACGCATTCAGGGAAGAGCTTGATATACACTCTCCTTCCCGTGTCATGATGAGTCTCGGACGCTTTGCTTCAGTCGGCGTCGTCAAAGGTCTCAGCTCAGTTGACGTGAAAAAATACGCCGAAAAACAGGCAGGCTCGCTTGCAGCAGCCTTTTCCGGCATGGGTGCAGCGGGAGGAAGCGTCAAAGAATGGCTTTTGGCCGCAATGAAAGCAACCAATACGCCGATCAGCTGGCTTCCGGGATTAATGACGATCGCACAGCATGAGTCAGGCGGCAACCCTAATTCCATTAATCTATGGGACAGCAACGCCAAAGCCGGACACCCGTCACAGGGGCTTATGCAGACGATCCCGAGCACCTTTGAAGATCACAAAGCGCCGGGCATGAATGATATCAGAAATCCAATCCACAACGCCGCTGCCGCTATCGGCTATATTAAAAGCCGATACGGCTCGATCAGCAATGTCCCCGGGATTAAAAGTATGGCTCATGGCGGCCCTTACGTCGGTTATGCCAATGGGGGTCTGATTACCAAGGAGCAGATCGCCCGTGTCGGCGAAGGGAACAAACGGGAGTGGATCATCCCTGAAGAGCGGGGCATCCGCGGCCGTTATCTGCTGCAAAAAGCGGCTCAGGCGCTCGGAATGGAAGTGTCCGATCCGTCCCAGACGGAACCGGCGGCGCTTTCAGCCGGCACGGTATCCGCAGCCGTTAAAGGCGGCGGACAAACCGTTCAAAAAACGGGAACAAAAGAAATTAAAATCGAATTCAGCGGCGATCAGCATTTCCATAACGGACAGGACGCCGACAGCCTCGCCGCCAAAATCAAACAGGCGCTGATTGATGAACTGCAAAAAGACATTTATACCGGAGCAAAGGGGGCCGTTGCTTTTGACTAAATCTGTTTACGAATTTTGGCTGTCTCAGGGGAAGGACAAGCTCCGGCTTCCCGTTCTCCCTGAAGCGATTGATATCGCAAACAGCGTGCAGAATGATTCCGTGAAAGTCACCGGACTTGGAGAGGTGACGTTTATCGAAGAACCGGGAGCGAAAGAAATTTCGTTCTCTTCTTTTTTTCCGAAACGGTACAGCCCGATTGCCGAATATCAAAGCATTCCTTCGCCGGAAAAAGCCATTTCAGCCATTGAAACATGGATGAAAGCGAAAAAACCCGTTCAGTTTTTGATTACAGGGACAAAAATCAATGTCACATGCAGTATTGAAAGCTTTAATTACAGCGAAGGTGACAATGAAATCGGCGACCGGAATTTTGATATCGTACTGAAAGAATATAAAACCGCTTCGCCAAGAAAAATCAAACAAAAGAAAAAAACGAAAGCGAAGCGCCCGTCCAAAGCTTCACCCAAAACATATACCGTCAAAAAAGGGGATACGCTTTGGGACATCGCCGGCAGGTTTTACGGAAAACACACAGAGTGGCGGAAAATCTGGAACGCGAATAAAACCGCCATGATTAAGCGCAGCAAACGGAATATCCGGCAGCCGGGGCATTGGATCTTCCCGGGGCAGAAGCTGAAGATACCGCAATGAAACGGGTGAAAAGATGATTGAACTATTTGTCATAAAAGAAACGGAGTGGCTCGAGCTTGTCACAGAAAGCGTAACGCTGGAAGGACACAGATATCAGGCGCCCCGCTCCATCGAAGCGACGATTGTCGTAAAGCAGGGCAGCCAGACGTATTACGGCGTATCAGAAGGGGATACGGTTTTGTTCAAATGGAACGGAAAAGAGCTGTTCCGCGGCATTGTTTTTGCAAGAACGCCCGATGAGCATACCGTCGCCTTCACCGCATACGATATGCTCCAATACCTTGTGAAAAACCAGGACGTTTACGTGTTTTCCAACAAGCGCGCTGATCAAATATTAAAAAGGATCGCCAGCGATTTTCAAATTCCCGTCACATCCATTGCCAACACAGGCCATACCATTAAATCACTCGTTTTTAAAAATGATACAAGCCTTTACGATATGATGATAAAAGCGTTAAAGCAGACAAAAAGCCAGACGGGGCGCAATTATCAGCTCTATTCAGAAAAAGGCAGTCTCGGCTTGCGTGAATGGCCGGAGCCGTCTGACATATGGGTGCTGGAAACAGGAGTTAATATTACAGGGTATCAATACAGCACCTCAATTGATGACACCGCAACCCGTGTCGTCATGCGGCTGCAAAAAGACAATAAAACGATAAAGGCTTCCGCCTCAGACAGCGCCGGCATGAAAACATTCGGCGTTTTGCAGTATACCGAAACGGTTTCTGACGACATTAACGAAGCCCAGCTGAAACAGCGCGCAAAAGTGAAGCAGGCTGAGAAAAAAGGCATTAAAAAAGAGCTGAAAAATATACAGGCGATCGGTATTCCTGGGTTGGAAAGCGGATTGCCCGTCTATATTTCAATTCCGGAAATCGGGCTGAAGAAAACCTATTATGTAGATACGGACCGCCATGAATTCCAAGGAACAAAACATACCATGACGATTGATGTCACGGAGAAAAATTCACTTCCGGAGGGGACATCCTGATGAGATTAAGTGATGCCATTAAACATTTAGCCGTCGGAGCGGTTGACGCCGAAGCGCCGGTGGAGCTGATGCCGGCCGAAGTGACCTCCGTTTCGCCGCTCGAGCTGAAACTGAAAGATCACGACAAACTTTTGATTCCGTCTGATGCACTCATTGTGCCGAAGCGGCTGAGATCCGGGGGAGAGGATCAGCTCCAGGCGGGAGATCGGGTGATGACCGCCGCTTTAACAGGAGGACAGTCTTTCTTTGTACTGGACAAAATTTAACCGGCATCCGGACGGAGATATACGGGAATATCAGCCTATTAAAGCCGCTTCATCTGCCGAAGAGGGCTTTTTTACATGAACAAATCTAAAAGGAGCGGGTGCAATGGCCCTGACACCGGAAATCGAATTTGAAGATTTGGAGGATGCGAGTGAGGCCGTTGAGACTTCACAAACCTACCGAATTGATTTTGAAAACAACCGGATTACCAATGAACTGATAAACGGACTGGACGCAATCAGACAATTCGTCTATATCGCTCTTCACACAGAACGGTATTCATATTCGGTTTTCAGCCATGATATCGGAAACGAACTTCAGGAAGTGCTTTCAGATCAGAACACGACGGATGCTTATAAAAAAATGGAGATTCCAAGACTGATAGAAGAAGCCTTGCTGTATGATGACCGGATTTTGGCCGTTACCAATTTTGAGATTGAGAAAAAAGATGATGCCTTCGTCGTCTCTTTTACCGTTGAAACTGATGAGGGCATGCTTGAGATAGAGGAGGTGCTGGGTGAGGATGTTTGAAGCTCAGACGTTTGACGACATTATGGACAGAATGCTGGCGCGCGTTACGGCGGACATTGATACGAGAGAAGGCAGCGTCATTTACAATGCGCTCGCGCCTGCGGCCGCTGAGCTCGCAAAGTCTTATATTTGGCTGGATACCGTGCTGGAGCTCGTGTTTTCCGATACGGCTCAGGGAGAATTTCTGGACAGGCGTGCTGCTGAAGCGGGAATTGAACGAACACCTGCCACAAAAGCGGTCAGAGCCGGAGAATTCACAGCGGGCATCACCATTCCGCCAGGCTCCCGTTTCTTCGTTGATAACCTGTATTTTCAATATACGGGGGATGGAACGCTTGAATGTGAAACAGCCGGTGAAGCGGGCAATGCCGGCATTTCGGGGCAGAACCTGCTGCCGCTTGATACGATACCCGGGCTTGAGAAAGCAGTCATGCGCGATATATTAATTCCCGGCCGTGAGGAAGAAGATGACAACAGCTTAAGGGCGCGCTATTTTACCCGTGTCCGCCGGGAGGCAGTCAGCGCAAATAAACAGCATTATAAACAATGGGCCGAAGAGGTTGACGGCGTCGGCAGGGCAAAAATCTTCCCGCTTTGGAACGGAGACGGAACGGTGAAAGTTGTCATCACAAATGCGAATTTGGAACCGGCATCAGATATTCTGATCAAAAAAGTAAAGGATTATATTGATCCGGACGAAGGGCAGGGAGAAGGACAGGCGCCGATCGGAGCGGCAGTAACGGTGGAAAGCGCCGTATGGAAAGAAATCGAAATCTCCGCTTCCGTGCTGCCTGAGCTGAACAGCTCGATCGATGACGTAAAAGCGGAGATTGAAAAAGGCGTCCTGAATTTATTTAAGAAAATGGCCTTCGAAGAAAACACCGTCCGTTTATCACAAATTAACAACATCGTTTATAACGCGGCATCCGTCAGTGACTACGCAGATATCAAAATGAACGGTGCGGCGGAAAATCTCGTGCTCAGTGATGTGGAAATTCCTAAACTCAAAGGGGTGACAATCCTTGAGCAGACTCGATGAGATGACGGCGTACCTCCCGCCGTTTTTAACCCGATTAAAAGAGATGGCACAACTGCTTGAGGCGGAAGCTCCTGAGTTTGAGCGGCAGAATAACGATATTTTCGATTTGACCGATCAGCTCTTTATCACGACGGCGACATGGGGGCTTGACCGCTGGGAAAAAATATTAAAAATACCGCGGGAATCAGGTGACACGGAGGATATGAGACGGCTCAGGCTGATTTCGAAGATGTCGAATATTCCGCCCATCACCCATCAAGCGATCGAGCAGGCGCTAAACCGTTTTTTAAAACATCCGTCAGCTTATGTTCGGATGTTCCCGGGGCAGTATCGTTTTTATACCGATATCGGGCTTGATGACCTGCAGCACATGAACGAGCTGATTGAAACGCTTGAAAAAATCAAACCCGCTCATTTGGCGTATACACTGAGAGCCGCATTAAACGAAACACTGGAAATCAAAGACCGGGTCATTCTCAACAATCGGAGATACCGAAAAGTCAGTGAACTGAAGGTCGGTTATTCCGTCACACTCAACAATAACGAGGTGGTCTTACCATGATATCAGCCGCTTACAGACAGCGTGCCGCAGCCGATCTGAAAAACAGGATCACGAAAGTGCTGTTAAACGGCAAAGAAACTCCGATTGCGGACATTTCCGTAAAAGATGCCGCAGTCACCGTTCTCACACGCAGGGAAGAAGACGTCAAACACATTGAAACCGTGCAGATGCTTGACGAAACAGGAAGCGTCATTACAGAACGAAAAACAAATTTAGATCTCAGCAATAACAGAACGCTTGATTTAAGATTTACCTTTGAGGTGGTGTAACGATGGCTTACGAAGAAAAAACAGACTGGCTTCCGGACGATCCGATTAATGAAGATGACGTCAACCGCTGGGAAAAAGGCATAAAAGACGCCCACACGGATCTGGCGGCCCATAAAAACGACATGAACAACCCGCACAAAACGACAAAGGCGCAAATCGGCCTCGGAAACGTGGACAACGTCCAGCAGGCAGCAAAGAAAGATTTTGACCGGCACAATCAAGATCTGGACCGGCATGTGACGAAAGAAGAGCGCCAGAAGTGGAATAACGGGCAATTGTCTAAAATCACAAAAGATAATGGCTCCGCTTTTATTGATATCTCTGACGGACAGGATTTTCATCAGACCGCTGCCAGCCAGAATAAGACCTTTACTTTCTCAGCAGCTGCAACTGGAATAAATACCCTGCCTAAACCGTCAGAGGGTATATACCTTTATTCTTCAAAGAATAACGGAGAGGCGGCCGCTTTCTCAAATGACGGGGGATTTTGGAGAAAAACGCTGAAAAACGGCATCTGGACGGAATGGATGCCATTTGAAACAGCTGCCGGAGCACAAGCAAAAGTAAATGAGCATGCCGACAAAACAGATCTTCATGTAACCAAATCTGACAAAGACAAATGGAATGCAGGGCAGTTATTCAATCTGACTGACAATGACGGGAATGCTAAAACGGTAACGGAAACAAACTTAGACAATATAAAAACGTCCGGCATCTACTATATATCAGTTCAGCATACGGAAAATAAACCTGCGGAATACGGACAATTAATTGTCATGCAAAGAACCCGCGGAGCATCACCGACTTTTGTCCAAATGTTTATAGACACAGTGACCGCCGGAAATCCCATCTACGTCCGAAGTTTCAGCACTAAAGGCGTATGGTCGGAATGGAGCCAACAAGAAACAGATTCAGGCTCTCAAGCAAAAGTAGACGCTCACGCCAATAAAAAAGATATTCATGTCACACAGGCGGATAAAGATATGTGGAACGGCGCACAGCTTTCGAAAATAACAAACGATAACGGCGGCTATCTTCTGACAATTGGTGATGATGATAACTTTCTTGAAAAAATCGTTAAAAACGGCAGGGCGTTCGGCACCTTTTATTCAACCGGCAAAGCGGCAAACAGTCCGAGCAACGCTTCAACCCGCGGCATGTTTCATTTTACCTCTCTTGACAGTGAGGGGAAAGGAACGTTTGGGTATGTCATTGCCGTCGATTATAAAAATAATATGTTCACGAACTATTTGGATTTGAACTTGGGCTGGCAGGGCTGGCGTCGCCTCGTTACCGAACTTGATACTGAGAATGTACCTTGGATAAATGTTCCTTATAAAAATGGGGCTAAATCAGGAGACAGGCCGCTTCAATACCGCAAAGTGGGAAACACCCTTCACCTGAACGGACACGTTCTTACGGACAGAGAAGTGGTGTTCGGGAGTGTGCCGTCCTCTTGTGCGCCGGCCAAAGGCGTTGTGACTATGGTTGCAGCCAGCGGCACCACCGGTTACAGCAAATTTATTATCTATTCTAATGGAGATATGAAGCTGACGGGAATTATGGCCAATATAGAAAATAACGTGAACGGCTATTATATTGACCTTGTTTTGGCACTCACGTAAAGGAGCGAGAATATGAAATTAATATTTCCGTATGACAATGACAACATTTATACAGGCACTCCGGTTGAGCTTTATCCGGATTCTGAGACAGGAGATTATATGATGCCGCCTAACGCTGCGGACTTTCCGCCGGAAATAAACGGCGAAGGCATGTGGCGCCCATTTTTTGATGAAGAGAAACAAGAATGGGTGGAAACCGCTGACGAAGCATATAAAGAGAGCTTAAAAAAAGATACGGCTACCGATTCAAACCAGCTTGCAGGCCTCGGCGGACAGATGGCGAATGAGAAATTGGCCAGAAAAGCAGCCGAACAAGCGCAGCAGTCACTCGGCAGGCAATTAGCGTCTTTAAAACTGGAACTCTTACACGTAAAAGGAGAATGAAAAAATGAAAAAGCTTAACTTTTGGGTTTACGCCTTGTTTTATGAGTGGGCCTCAACAGAAATGGTAAAACAGGCTATGGGCTATGATGACTGCTCTGCCGAAGATCTGGCTGAAGGTGTGGCCGCGAAGTATATCACACCTGAGGAATTTCAAGAAATAACGGGTGAAACATACGAAAACTATAAAAATGCTGTGTCATAAGCCAAACGGCTTTTTTTATTTGTCATTTTTAATAAATGAGAAAAGGAGGACGGCCGATGAAAAAGCATCCATTTGAATTTCCCGCCGATCAACTTGGCAGGCCCGGCGCTGTAAAAGCTTATCGCGGTAACAAAAACGATTATGTCACACCGGTTGCTGATTTGTCCGGAATGGCAGAGCTTCTTACCAATACGCCGCTAGAAGCGATTGAAGTCTACAGCCAATTCGGACAAGACCGTTTAGGAGCCGTCTTAATAAACAGAGCACAGGGGTGGGCTTATTCGGACTGCAGCGGAACTCTTTTTATCGAAGAGAGCGAGGATAACAATTCGTGGACAGCTTCACATTCTGTCGCAGTAAAAGGCGGAGTGCTGACCGCTTCGGGGTGGGTCAGCCTGACAAAAAGATATTACCGGTTCCGTTTTGAAAATGGAAATCAAAAACAGTCCGAATTTGTTTTATACCAATCTGTCGGTTCGGGCGGTGATATGGCGTTTTCATATACAGACGTGATTTTTCATGAAAATGCAGCAGAGGCGGGCGTGGGAAGCATCTTCTCAGCGGGCGCTTGGAAAAAACTTCTCGTCGAAATCACCGGCACGGCTGAGTCGGGCCATGTCGCGTTTTGGGGGAGATCCATCTCGGGAAAAAATGTGCCGATCAGAGGAATCAGGTCTGATGACGGGACATCAGCCGCCGGTACGTCAGGCACAGAAGAAGTGTGGTCATTTGATATTGCCGGCTTTAAGGAAATCCTCATGGAAATCAAAAGCATTTCCGGCGGGAGCCTTTCTGTCAAAGGCACGGCATTTTCTTAAGAATGAAGCTTCCGAAGGGAGGTGAGAACAATGTAAGAGGGGGGAGCGGAAGTGCTTCTGGATGAACAAGCGGTGCAAAAAGAATTCGCAGGCATCAAAGGTGAACAAAAGGTGCTTGAACAGCGGGTAGCCGCATTAGAGCGGGTATCAGACCGGCAGGATCAGCAAATCATGACGCTGAATGAAAAACTGAACAAAATTGACGAAAACACAACATGGATTAAGCGGACCATTACAGGAGCGATCGTGACAGCAATCTGCACGGGCGTCATTGGCGGAGCCATCGCCATCATGTACAATCTGCTGCAAAAGTAAGGGGGAAATTGATATGAAATTTGCGGACAAAGGCACGGTCGTCAGGACGGTGCTTCTTTTGCTTGCTTTATTGAACCAAACTTTGCTGATGTTCGGCAAATCGCCGCTGAATATTCAGGAGGACCAGGTCAGCCAGCTTGCAGATACGCTGTATGCCGCCGGGTCGGCCGTTTTTACAATCATAACGACTGCCGCCGCCTGGTTTAGGAACAATTATGTTACAGCAAAAGGGAAAAAACAGCAGGCTTTATTAAAAATAAACAATTTATCGAAATAGGAGAGATGAGAATATGGTAAAAATCACACAGGATTTTATCCCGGCAGGAAACAATAACCGCCCAGGCTATGCAATGACACCGATTTACATTACGGTGCACAATACAGCCAATACGGCAGCCGGAGCTAACGCCAAAAGTCACGCAAGCTATGTGAAAAATCCCGATACACCGACAAGCTGGCATTTCACAGTTGATGATACGGAAATTTATCAGCATCTTCCGCTGAACGAAAACGGCTGGCATGCCGGTGACGGAAACGGGGACGGCAACCGTAAATCCATCGGTATTGAAATTTGTGAAAACGCAGACGGCAACTTTTCACAGGCCGTGGCAAACGCCCAATGGCTCATCCGCACATTAATGACGTCGCACGGCATCCCGCTTGCGAATGTCGTTGCGCACAAGCATTGGTCAGGAAAGCTTTGTCCGAGAAGACTGCTGGATACATGGGATGAGTTTAAAGCGGGAATCGGTTCTGAGGAAAGACAGACGTATACCGTCCAAAAAGGAGATACGCTGTCGGCGATCGCGCGGAAATTCGGCGTCAGCGTGGCCGATCTGCAGAAATGGAATAACATCGCTGACCCGAACCTGATTAAAGTCGGACAAGTGCTGATCGTCAGCCCGCCGGTTGAAGCACTGTATTCTCTTCCGGACGAGGTGATTCAGCTGACAGAGCCGTACACGTCCGGTGAAAAGGTATACCAGGTGCAAAACGCGCTCGCCGCGCTTTATTTCTATCCTGAAAAAGGAGCTGTCAATAACGGCATTGACGGTATCTACGGTCCGAAAACGGCAGATGCCGTGGCCCGCTTCCAATCTGTAAACGGACTGACGTCTGACGGCGTCTACGGTCCCGCTGTAAAAGCGAAAATTCTGATGCAGCTTTAACAAAAAAGGCTGAGTCCCGTTCACATTGCGGGATTCAGCCTTTTTTCTTTTTTAACCGGTTCAATAGCCCGAGATTCCTCGCCCGCATCCTCAGCGAATAAGCGGAAAGCCCGAAGCGTCCGTAATCCACAAACTTTACACGCCTGACAATTTTCTTCACATCATCACCTGTCGCATCTCTTTGTTGGTTTTATTATATGAAAGATAAGGAAAAAAGGAATAAGGACAAGAGCCGTGTCTCCTGTCCTTAGTGTAATCAAGCTTTTTTTTGTTTATACTTGTCAATCAGCCGCTCGTTTTCTTTGAAAATTCTGGCGGTATGAGGGCTGACCTGGTAACTGGCGATACTTGTCATTGAACGTTTTTTAAACATTTTGAACGGTTTCGCTCTTTGTTCCGGCTGCCCGTTTTGAAATGCCTGCTCCATTTAACCGTCACCTTCCTCTTCTATTGGCAGCATTAAATCATAAATGCTCGTTAGCGATGTGAAAAGCAAATAATCGAATTCCGTCAACAGGTTTTCCGACGTGAGTTTGATCACGTAATGGCGGTCCTGGACTGTAAACGGAATAAGCACAAGCCTGCCTTTTTGATCATAGTAGACGTCTTTACGGTTAAGACGGGACTGAACGTCCGCCGCATCAGGCATATGCTCCGTCAAGCGGTCCTTATCTGATTGTGCGGAATAGTCGCACAAGGAAGCCGTGACATTCATTTTTTCTCCATAAGCGGCCAGCAGTCTGCTGATGCCTTCCGCATAAGCTTCTGTACTTCCATAATATACATGGATCGGTTCATTTTTCAACAGATATTGATAGGTTTTCAGTTTTTCAAGATAGGAGTGAAGCATTTCGTTATTTTCTTCTAAAATTTCCCGCGTATCCGTCTCTAATTCATTGCCGGCGAGCTTTTTGATATACGCGCTCAAAAAGATAAACGCATCAATAAGGGCAAAGCAGACGGCAACAATCAAATATTGTCTCCATGCGGCAAAGAGCGATTCGGGATCATATGTCCAATAGACCATGGCGCCTACTACAAATAGTAAATACCACGTTTTACGGATGGCAAACATTTTTTCTTTTACTTTTGCCTCATACCGCCAGGATGCGTACACGTATAAAATGAGTGCGGCCGCCATCGTCCACACCATGATCTGAAAAAACAAAAGCATGAGCATCCCTCACAATTCGAAAAATGGTCTGCTATGTTCATTCTATGTCTTGACATCATTTTCCTGTCACAAAAAAAACCGCTTCTGTAAAGAAGCGGATGTCATCAGAAAAAGAGATCTAAGATGAAAAAGGCGATGGCGCCGAGTGTACCTGCAATCGGCAGGGTGATGACCCATGTAATAAGCATCCGTTTAGCCGTTCCCCAGTTTACGCCTTTTACGCGGTGGGAAGCGCCCACACCGAGAATGGAAGACGAAATGACGTGCGTCGTGCTGACAGGGAGATGAATAAACGTGGCCCCGAAAATAATGGCTGCGCCGGTTAAGTCGGCAGATACGCCGTTTACCGGACGGATTTTCATAATTTTTCCGCCGACGGTTTTAATGATTTTCCAGCCGCCGATGGATGTGCCGAGACCCATTGCCAGGGCGCAAGAGAGCTGCACCCAAAAAGGAATGGCATCACTTTTATGTAAATTGGCCGTCATAAGCGCCATGGTAATGATACCCATCGCTTTTTGCGCGTCGTTTGTTCCGTGTGTATAGGATTGAATGGCAGCCGTCAAAATCTGCACTCTGCGGAAGCGTTTATTTGTTTTCGCCAGATTGCTGTCTTTAAAAATCAGCTTCACGATCGAATATACGATAAAGCCGAGAACAAAGGCGATAATCGGCGATAAAATAAGTGCTTCGATAATCTTAATGAACCCTTTATAATTAAGCGTCGCAAAACCTGACGCTGCAATGGCCGCTCCGGCGATCGCTCCGATAATCGCATGTGAAGAGCTGCTCGGAATGCCGAAATACCATGTGATCAAGTTCCAGGCGATTGCGGCGAGTAGAGCCGCCAGAATGACGACTGACCCGTTGTCTAATGTATAAGGATTCACAATGTCCTTCGTAATGGTTTTCGCCACACCGGTAAATGTCATCGCTCCGAGAAAGTTCATGATGGCGGCCATGACGATTGCGTGCCGCGGCTTCAGCGCTTTTGTCGAAACTGAGGTGGCGATTGCGTTTGCGGTATCGTGAAATCCGTTAATGAAGTCAAATACCAAAGCGCATATGACAATTAATATCGTTAAAAGTAATAGAGTATCCATTATAACCCCTCGTTACGCGTTTTTCATAATAATGGTTTCAAGGTTATTGGCAACGCTTTGGCAAGAGTCGGCAATTTCCTCAAGCGTTTCGTAAATCTCACGGTACTGAATCACTTTAATCGGATCGGTTTCTGTGCCGAACAGATTTTTTAATGATTTACGGTGCAGGTTATCACAGCTGTGCTCGTATTCCTTAATTTTAATGGCGTGAGGGTGAATGTCCTTCAATCGGTTTTCTGCAAGCAGCTCAATCGTGATTAAAATTTCCTTCGCGCACTCTCTGATGTATCCGCTGAACTTATCGATATGCTCATCTGAAGAAGTGATCGAGAAAATCTCCATCATTGCTGAAAAATGTTCGATTCCGTCAAGCACGTCATCGAGGCTGTTTGTCAGCTCAAGGATGTCTTCACGTTCAATGGGAGTGATAAAAGCTTTGTTCAGCTCTTTAATCATGACATGAACATGATTATCTCCTTTTGTTTCAAACTCTTTTAACGTATCGGCAAATTCCTTTAAAGTCGTCTGGTTCGTCACTTTAAAGTTGACAAAGTATTCTGCGGTTTCGTCTATGTTTTTTGCGATTTCTGTTAAAAGGAGTGAGAACTTATCTTTTTTTCTTTTTATCATTAAAAACCCTCCATTGTTTGAATGAGACAATGCACACATCAAATTATTATATAGCCTTTTGTCGAAAAAAAACAGATAAAGTCGAAAAAAACGCCTCTTGATTTTTTCGTAAAAACGTGTCTCATCCTGTTTTTCTTATGTTACCCACTTCGCCAAAAAAACGTAACATACTTCGAATTCAGACATCTTGCTTAAAAAGTATAACAAAAGATGTGAATTTGCTGTCAACTTTTGCACGTGATTTTGCCAGAAAAAAAACGGCTCCCGTAAAAGGAACCGTTTTTGTCAGTTTTTTCTGCCGTTTTTCAGCCAAAAATAAAGCGGCAGCCCGGCGAGGCCGATCAAGAGGGACAGCGCGCAGCTCAGTGTATCTGTAATGATCGTGCTGATCAGCACAAACAGTGAACCCGCGATGGCCAAAACAGGAATGATCGGATACAAAGGCACGCTGTAGGCGCGCGGTTTTCCGCCGCTTTTTTTTCTGAGAATAAACACGGCGAAAAAAGCCATGACGTAAAAAATATAAATCATGAAAATAGAGATTTCAGACAGCTTATCGGGATTGCTGGCGATCATGAAAATAATGGCCAGCGCGATCTGAAATGACACGGCAATCCACGGGGTGCGGAACGTCGGATGCACCCGCGAAATCTGTCCGGCAAACGGCAGCTGTTTCCGTTCCGCCATCGCAAACGAGACACGCGGAAAAGCGAGAATCTTTCCGTTTAAACAGCCGAAGATGCTGACGATGATTCCGACGCTGATCAATTTTCCCCCGATGTCGCCAAACAGCATTCCGGCAGCGGTGCCGGTCGCATTTTCACCGAGTTTGACGATGTCGGTCGCAGGAAGAATGTGCAGCAGCGCAAAGTTAATGAAAAGATAAATGGCGGTGACGACCAAGAGTCCGCCGGTCATCGCTCTCGGGAGCAGCTTTTCCGGATTTTTCATTTCGCCGCCGAGTGCCGCAAGCAGAATCCATCCGTCATAAGCAAACAAGGTGGCCAGTATGGCAGCGCCGAAATTCATTTCCGACATGCTGCTTGTGACGGCTGTGAAAATATGCTGATCGCCTTTCCAAAGGCCGAACACGATCATGCAGATAATCGGAATCAATTTGCCGACAGTCGTAATTCCCTGTACGATGCCGCCATATTTCGTTCCGATAATGTTAATGATGCTTAAAAACAAAACGGCTGAAATCCCGATTAATTTAGACCAGCCGGAATCCCAGCTGAACAGATGGGCCATCAAGGAGCCGAAATACAAGCCGATTGCTCCGATAATGGCGGGGCCGTAAATGATAATTTGAACCCATCCGCACAAAAAGCCCCAAAATTCGCCGTACACTTCTTCGAGATATGTATAAAGTCCGCCCGTTTTCGGAATCTGAGTGCCGATTTCCGCAACGGTCAAGCCGCCGGCAAGCGTCAAAATGCCTCCTAACAGCCACGCGATAAGCGCGGTTTTCGCATCACCGGAGTAGGCAAGCACGGCGCCTGGTTTCATAAATACGCCGGAACCGATGATGGTGCCGATAACAAGTGAGAGGGCGATGGTAAGGCCGATCTCTTTTTTAAGTCCGTTCTCTTCAATCTGCATATCCTTTCCCTCCAGATGTAAAATCGTCATGCTGAAAAAACTATTTTTCATATTGTAAACCCTAATTGCTGAAACACGAATAAAATAAATTTTCTGATTTTGGTGTTTTGCCTAAAAGAGAGAGGTTTCTGCTTTTGAGAAGGAAAAAATTCGGTTTTAAAAGCGAACATTAATGGTTTTTTAATTTCAAAAGTTCGTTATTTTGAGATCGGCAGTCTGCAGACCGTCTGTGAAGCAGATGGGTTGACTTTACGATCCGGATAACATAAATTGTATATATAAATATCTCGAAATCGAGATAATTGACTGGAGGATAACATAATGAAAGTTAATGGAATACACCATGTATCAGCATTGACGGCTGATGCGCAGAAAAATTTAGATTTTTATCGAAATATCCTGGGACTGAAGCTTGTGAAAAAATCGGTAAACCAGGATGAACCGACGATGTATCACTTATTTTACGGTGATGAATCAGCCAATCCGGGATCGGAATTGACGTTTTTCGAGATTCCGCGGATCGCGCCGTTCCATGCGGGGACAAACAGTATTTCTTCAATCGGCCTGCGTGTTCCGGATGCACAAGCGCTTCAATATTGGAAAAAACGATTTGAAGAGCATCAGGTCTCTCACAGTGAGATCGTGAAAATAGCGGGCAGGGACACACTCGCTTTTCAGGATCATGAAGGACAGCGGCTTGTGCTGACAGCTGACGAAAAAGGAAAAGACATCGGTGAAGCGGTGAAGCAAAGCGGCATACCGGAAGAATATTCTTTCCGCGGTCTTGGTCCCGTTGAATTGACCGTCCCGTACGCAGAACCGACGCTGCGTGTGTTAACCGATGTGCTGGGCTTCACTGAAATCGGGAAAGAAACACATGAAGACCGGGGCACGGTTACGGTGCTCGAATCCGGAAACGGTGGCGCGCGTACAGAAGTCCATCTCATTGAAAGAAACGATCTTCCGCGCGAGCGTCCTGGAAAAGGCAGCGTGCACCATGTGGCCTTCCGTGTTCAGAATGAGGAGGAGCTTGCTTTATGGCACCGCATCATTACGAAAGAAGGTTTCAGCAACTCAGGCATTGTAGAGCGTTATTATTTCAAAGCGCTGTACTTCCGGGAACCGAACGGAATTCTGTTTGAATTGTCAACGGACGGTCCGGGATTTATGGTTGATGAAAAACCTGAAGAGCTAGGCAAAACGGTTGCGCTCCCGCCTTATCTCGAACACCGCCGTTCTGAAATAGAAGCGCGGCTGAAACCGATTCAGTAAATCAGAAATAATGAAAGATGCCTTCCGGCTTGACGGGGGCATCTTTTTTTTGCTTTTTTACCCGTTTTGTCATTCTTTTTACCTATTTGTAAACGGCAAAATAATTGTCTTTGTTTATTAATAAATTTTTCACATTTGGTTGTTACACTTGTTCAAAGTTAAACAAAAGGAGTGAAAACACAGGTGAAAATGAAAAAACGCGAGATAGACGCGGTCTTCATCCTCATTTTACTCGCTTCCGCATTCTTGAATATGTACAACATCTGGAATGACGATACGGTGAACCCTTATTACACCGCAGCGGTAACGAGTATGCTTCAAAGCTTTCATAATTTCTTTTACGCTTCATTTGACGCAGCCGGATTTATCACGGTAGATAAACCGCCTGTTACATACCAGATTCAAACGATCAGCGCGCTGATATTCGGTATGCACGGGTGGAGTGTCATCCTGCCTCAGGCATTGGCGGGGGTAGGTTCAGTTCTATTCATGTACTTATTAATAAAGCCGACGTTCGGAAAAACGGCGGCGCGCATCGCTTCGTTTGTCATGGCGTGTACACCGATTGCTGTAGCCGTAGCGCGCACAAACAATGTCGATGCTTTACTGGTCTTTTTCCTCTTGTTCGCCACATGGCTTCTCTTTAAAGCGATTCGAAAAGGAAAACTGATCTGGCTTTTGGCGGCATTTTTTGTCGTCGGAGTAGGCTTTAACACAAAAATGCTTCAGGCTTATATGATCTTACCGGCCTTTTTGCTGTTCTATATGATGGCGGCAAATACCACGATTAAGAAAAAAATCATTTCACTGGTAAGCGCGCTGGCCGTATTAGCAGCCGTTTCATTGTCATGGCCGCTCATTGTTGACAATATTCCTGCCGGAAAAAGGCCATATGTCGGAAGCAGCCAGACAAACTCCGTATTGGAATTGGCTTTCGGATATAACGGGATTCAGCGGCTGACGGGGCAAAGTTCCGGCGGCCAGGGCGGGCCCGACGGAAACGCATCGAAAGAGATGTCTTCTTCCGGCGGTTCTTCACAAATGCAAAAACCGCCCGGCCAGTCAGCAAGCGGAGACAAATCACAAACCGGCAGTATGACGGCACCTCCATCTAACGGACAAATGCCAAGCGGCGGTCAAGGAGGCCCTCCAAGCGGCGGAGACGGCGGCGGAGGCGGTCCCGGCGGCGGAGGAAAAAGCGGTACAGGCACCGGCTCGAAAATGCAGTCAGGGTCAGGAATGTTCGGTACGGGAACACCCGGTCCGCTGAGACTCTTCCAACAAGAATTATCAGATCAGATCAGCTGGCTCCTGCCGTTTGCGATTTTTGGATTGGCCGGTTTATTGATCGCCGGGGCGAGAGAAAGAAGAAGATTATCAGCAGAACAGAAGGAAACGATCTTTTGGGCAGCGTGGCTTGTGCCGATTGCCGGATTCTTCAGTGTGGCGGAATTTTTCCACCATTATTATCTCATTATGCTGGCGCCTCCGATTGCTGCTCTTACCGGTGCGGGATGGGTCGCCCTCGTTCATCTGTACCGCAAGCAGGCGGGATGGAAAACTTGGCTATTGCCGGCCGCTATTCTTGTGACAACCGGATTTGAGCTGTTTATTCTCAGAAACTACAATGATCAAATCGGCGCAGGCTGGAGCATCGGAGCAGGCGTTCTCGGCGCAGTGGCAGCAATCGCCCTGTTCGTATTCAAACAGCGCCAAAAACCGCTCAGTTACTATGTTTCACTTGCCGCCCTTCTCGTCTTGATGGTGATGCCGATTTATTGGGCAAGCACACCGCTTCTGTACGGAGGCAACAGCTCATTGCCTGAAACAGGCCCTCAGCTTGCGTCAGCAAGCGGAAAAGGCATGGGAATGGATAACGCATCTGTCAATACAAAACTGATCAACTATTTAGAGAAACATAACGCCGGAGCAGACTATCTATTTGCTACAACCGATTCCAACACAGCGGCGCCTTACATTATAAAAACGAAAAAAGCGGTCATGGCGATCGGCGGATTCAGCGGGTCTGACCCGGCCATTACGCTGACTCAATTTAAAAAGCTCGTAAAACAAGGGAAAGTAAAATACTTCTTAACATCCGGAATGGGCAAAGGCGGAAAAAACGATATTGTTGAATGGGTTGAGAAAAACGGAAAGAAAGTATCTTCAGACAAATGGCAATCAAGCACAGATCAGAAAACGAAAAATCATGATGCAGCTGATACAAAAAGCAGCAAGGCCGCGGGTAAAAACAGCCGGATGAGCGGCGGGCCGGGCGGAATGAATCAGTCAGCTTCACTATACGAACTGTAATCTGATGAATAGGAGGATAAAACATGAGCAGACATATTCAATATTCAATAGTCGTCCCGGTTTATAACGAAGAACTCGTCATTCAGACAACCTATCAGCGCCTGAAAGAAGTCATGGATCAAACAAAAGAGCATTATGAATTGATCTTTGTCAATGATGGGAGCAAAGACCGCAGTATTGAGATTTTAAGAGAGCAAAGTCTGATTGATCCGAGAGTGAAAATTATTGATTTTTCCAGAAACTTCGGACATCAGATCGCGATCACAGCGGGCATGGATTATGCAGAGGGGAATGCAATCGCCGTCATTGACGCCGATTTGCAGGACCCTCCTGAATTAATCCTTGATATGATTGAACAGTGGAAAGAAGGCTACGATGTGGTGTACGCCGTCAGAACGAAACGAAAGGGAGAAACCTTTTTCAAGAAACAGACGGCCTCTCTGTTTTACCGGCTGCTGCGGAGCGTGACTGATATTGATATTCCGCTCGACACCGGAGATTTCCGCCTGCTGGACAGAAAAGTCTGTGATGAGATGAAAAGATTAAAAGAAAAAAATCCTTTTGTCAGAGGACTCGTCAGCTGGGTCGGCTTTAAGCAGACTGCTGTAGAATATGAACGAGATGAGCGGCTTGCGGGGGAAACGAAATACCCGCTTAAAAAAATGCTGAAGCTTTCCATGGACGGGATCACAACGTTCTCTCATAAACCGCTCAAGGCGGCAAGCTATGCGGGAATGCTCATGTCCGGAGCGGGTTTTCTCTATATGTTTATCGTTTTATACATGAAGCTTTTTACAGACAGCACCATTACGGGCTGGTCCTCTCTGATTGTGATACAGCTGTTATTCAGCGGCATCGTTCTATTAATGCTCGGAATGATCGGCGAATATATCGGAAGGATTTATGACGAAGCAAAAGACCGTCCGCTCTATATCGTGCAAAAAGCGTACGGCATGAAAAACGAAAAGATTTATCGGGACCAGCATATGTCTTAACCGAAACACCCTGTCCGGCCAGCGGGCAGGGTGCTTTTATGTCAGAAATAAAAGCCGCGGGATGACAGAATGTTCCGCGGCTTTTTTCATTCATCTGCGGCCGGTCTGCGTATGCAGAGAGCGCATGATCAGTCCGGTTCCCGAAAGGTTCAGTAAAATGCTTGCACCAAGCGTCATTCCCCAAGCAGTGTTTTGCTGAGGAAGCTGAATGCTCAGCTGCAGCAAGATCAGGCCGGTAACGACCAGCAAAAGTCCGGTTTGTTTCATGTGTATGTATCCTCCTTTGTACACTGAGTCATACGGCTGATCCAGGCCTAAAGTTTCAGCTGTATATAAAAAAATCCAAGGCGGCTGCCTTGGATTTTTGTTAAGAAGATGTTTCTTCTTTTTGAGTCAGTTTCATTTTTTTCGTCATTTCCTTGCCGTTTCTGATAATCTTCACGTCAACGGTGCTGCCGACTTTCGTATTCTTGTAGAGAATATTGCGAAGTTCGCTGCCTGTGTCAGTTTCTTTCCCTTTTAAGCTGATAATGATGTCTTCTGCTTTTAATCCGGCTTTGGCAGCAGGGGATCCCTGCGCCACTTCGCGAATGTAAACCCCTTTATTCAGCTGTTTGCCGAAGAGGCCGAGTGTGCCTTCCTGATAGTTTTGCGGCACTTGTTCCAAGTCGATCATGCTCACGCCGATATAAGGGCGCTCCACCTGTCCTTTCGTGAGAAGCTCTTCGGCGATCGGTTTTACATCGTTGCTCGGAATGGCAAAGCCGATGCCTTCTACATCATTTTCGCTGATTTTCATGCTGTTGATGCCGATGATTTTGCCGTCTGTATTCAAGAGCGGTCCGCCGCTGTTTCCGGGATTGATGGCGGCATCGGTTTGGATGACGTTGATGCTTGACTCACCGGCTGACGTGGAGATCGAGACGGTTCTGTTTAAGCCGCTCACGATGCCCTGTGTGACGGTGCGGGAAAGGTCTTTTCCGAGCGGATCACCTATGGCGATGACGGATTCACCCGTTCTGAGAGCGGATGAGCTGCCGAAGCTTGCCGTTTTTGTTACGTGTTTATCTCTGATTTCTAAAACGGCCAAGTCTGTCAGAGAGTCGCTGCCGACGAGTTTAGCTGTTACATCGGTGCCGTCATATAATGACACTTTAAGGGAAGAGGCGCCTTCGACCACGTGGTTATTCGTAATGATATACGCTTTGCCGTTTGCTTTCTTAAAAATAACGCCTGAACCCGATCCCGTTTCCGCATCATCACCCGATGAATTAGAGTTTGAATCTGAGCTTGATCCGAATCCGAATAAATCGGAACTGCTTTGCTGCTTTTGCAGATTGGTGATTCCGACGATCGCCGGTGAAATGTCTTCCACCATATTCGAAATGCTGCTTGAATTTGCCGATGAGCTGTTTGCCGATTTGCCGCTGCCGGATTCAGAAGATGTCTGCTTAGCGGCTACCGATGACGTTTCCTGAGCGGGAGCCGGATTGGAAGTATCTTGAGTCTGATGGTCTCCAAGCGGCGTAAATGTATAGATACCGAGGGCGAGCCCTCCGCCGATCACTCCGCCGAGAAGCGGTCTGAACCAGCCGAAGCTTCGTTTTTTCTTGTCCTCGTCCGGCGCGGAATATCCGGCCGGCTGCGGGTTTTCTTTTACTAAAAGGACTTCCTGTTCTTTTTGGTCTGTCCGATTTTCATCACGATAGTTATCCATCATGTTCACTCCGTTTCTCTATTTCATCATAGCATGATTTGCCTATTATTACTGACTCCATCTTAAACAAAAAGTGTGGGATAATAATGAAAAGATTGTGGGAAATTGTGAAAAAGATGAAATCGGACGGCGGCGCTTTATATTGACAATTTCCATCGGATTTGAAATAATAATGAGATATTATGTTCA
Organism: Bacillus sp. EKM420B; assembly: GCF_011065565.1. Lineage (NCBI taxonomy): Bacteria > Bacillati > Bacillota > Bacilli > Caryophanales > Bacillaceae > Bacillus > Bacillus sp. EKM420B. Next base: position 378,146 of record NZ_JAAMNX010000001.1, read on the forward strand.
ATCCTTCACATGAAAAGATATGAAAAAAATTCTGTCAAGCTAATGGGGGAAATCTGTTAGCTTTTTCACTTTGTCAAATAGTAAGAAAGGAGCTGTCAAATGAAAGAAAAACATCATTGGATCATTTCTCTGCTTGCTGTGCTGGCGGTCGGGCCGGGGCTGATGTCGAATACGGCTCTTTCGGCTGTCCAAAGCCTTGTCCGGCAGACGGTCGGCGGGGAAAACTTTGACTCTTTTCATCCGATTATTATCGGTAATATGGCATTTGCCTTATTCGTGCCGGCGGGGCCGTATTTAAGAAAAAGATTCGGCTCCCGGCCTGTCTATATGATTTCGATGGCCGCGGGTGTCATCGGAGCGCTGCTTGCTGCTGTGACAAATGATATTTATCCGCTCGCCGCGGGCCGTTTTTTACAGGGGGCTGCGGCGGGCACTATGCTGATGATTATGATTCCGATGCTGGTGCTTTCGTTTCCGATTGAACGCCGGAATTACGCATTATTTGTGTTAATCGGCGGATTTTACGGGTCCGTCATTTTGGGGACCGTTTTAGGCACGGCGGCGGCAAGCGCCGGCCATTGGCATTGGCTGTTCGGCATTTTTGGCCTGCTGTCTTTTTTCGGCCTCATTTTCAGTTATATGTGGCTGCGGGATGACGCTCATAAAAATACTGAAAAATCTCCATTTGACGGCATCGGTTTTCTGTTAGCGGGTGTATCAGCCGTGCTGACCGCCTATACATTTATTCATCTGCCGAAATGGGGCTTTTCATCATGGCAGACATTGGCGGGATTTGGAGGAAGCATCGTCATTCTTCTGATCTTGCTGATCATGCAGTACAGAAACGAACATGCGCTGATTTCGATTAAACTTATGCTGATTCCAAAGCCGATTCTGGGTGTTTTCATGATCGCTGCGGGCAGTATTTCCATAGCGGTCAGTCTTTCTGCATTTCACGGGGAGCTTCAGACCGCATACCACATGTCACAAACTCAACAGATATTTCTATATGCGAGCCTTTTGGGAGGCGTGGCCATCGCCGCTGTTATCAGTGCATTAGCATATGATAAAGTCGGTCCGGGCATGCTCGGCATAACAGGCTCTGTTATACTGGTGTTCGTGAATTTCCAATGGATGACGGCGGATCATCATATACCCCTTATTCTATTTGCGGGGCTTTTCGTGATGCTGGCGGCCGGGACAGGGCTTATCGTGGCAGCCGGACTGATGGGAGCCGCGTTGGGCGGACCGCTTCCGGAACTGGTGAAACGCATGACGGCAGTTCAGTTTTTGAGGCTGTTCATTTATATGGGCGCACCTGTTTTAATAGGGTATTTTACGAAAAGAGATGCTTCCGGCACGCTTCGGGGCGCGCGCGGCACACAATCGCCGCATGACCTGCTGATGGGGACATACAGCGATTTGTTTCTTATTGCTTTCATCTTAAGCTTGCTTTTAGTGTGTTTATCATTTGTCATGAATGCGACCGGCATGGGACATAAGCTGGCGCATAAACCGCATGCCGTCCGTAAGCAGGCGGATGAAGAGCCTTCGCCGCAGGCTCCTGGACCGATCAGGCATCAGGTCATTCCCGATCGCGAATACAGAAGTGCGGTCAGACAGTTTCGGGGTCACCCTATAAACAAAAACGGTATGTAACTTTTTTTATCAGCAAACCCTTTTCCCGGTGAAAAGGGTTTGTTTTTTCCCATAATGGCAGAATGGTATATTGCATGTTTCATCCTTTTTTAATATAATTTGTTAGAATATTCATAATTTAATATCGAAATTTTAAGTAAAAAAGGAGGCATTACATGAAACTGTATCTATCTGTGGATATGGAAGGGATTTCCGGACTGCCTGATGAAACATTTGTCAATTCCCGCATGCACAATTATGAGCGCGGCAGGGTTCTGATGACCGAAGAAGCAAACTGGTGCATCGCAGAAGCGTTTAATAACGGATGCACGGAAGTGACCGTGAATGACAGCCACTCAAAGATGAATAATCTGCTCGCGGAAAAACTTCACCCTGAGGCAGAGCTGATTACGGGGGATGTCAAGCCGTTTTCCATGATGCAGGGGCTTGATGAATCGTATTCAGGTGTGATGTTTATCGGCTATCATGCGAGAGCGTCGATGCCGGGCGTCATGTCGCACAGCATGATATTCGGCGTCCGCCACTTTTACATAAATGATAAGCCGGTCGGTGAACTGGGGTTAAATGCCTATCTCGCCGGATTTTACGATGTCCCGGTCATCATGGCTGCCGGAGATGATTGCGCCGCAAAAGAGGCGGAGGAGCTGATCCCGAATGTGACGACTGCCGCCGTCAAACAAACCATTTCAAGAACTGCGGTCAAATGCCTGTCCCCTCAAAAAGCCGGACGGCTCCTGACGGAAAAAACAGCCTATGCGCTCAAAAATAAAGATAAGGTCAAACCGCTGACTCCGCCTGAAAGACCTGTATTAGGCATTGAATTTGCCAATTACGGACAGGCTGAATGGGCCCATTTAATGCCGGGCACAGAAATCATCCCGGGAACGACAATCGTTCAATTTCAGGCAAAAGACATGCCGGAAGCCTATCAGGCCATGCTCGTCATGACAGAACTCGCCATGAGAACAACATTCTGTTAAAGGGGTGAACGGCATTGCTGCGGTATTTTATCAAACGTTTTATCGCCATGATTATGACCGTCCTCGTCATCACCACTCTGACATTTGTCATGATGAAAGTGATACCCGGCTCGCCTTTTAACGAAGAGCGGGGCACAAACGAAGCGGTCCAGCGAAATCTTGAATCCTACTACCATCTGAACGAACCTCTTATCACTCAATACGCCATCTATCTAAAATCCATTCTTACCTTTGATTTCGGTCCTTCAATCAAAAAACCGTCAGACAGTGTAAACGCCATGCTTGAACGCGGATTTCCGGTTTCCTTCGAGCTTGGGATAACGGCGATCATCATCGCTGTGATTTCCGGACTCGCGCTCGGCATAACGGCCGCTCTCAGGCGCGGCGGCTTTCTCGATTATGCGGCCATGAGCCTTGCGGTGCTCGGGATTTCCATTCCGAATTTTATAATGGCTACGCTGCTGATTCAGCAATTTGCGGTTCATCTGAAATGGTTTCCGGCAGCTACCTGGACGAGTCCCGTTCACATGGTTCTGCCGACTGTTGCGCTTGCCGTCGGTCCCATGGCCATTATCGCGCGGCTGACAAGATCAAGCATGGCCGAAGTGCTGACTCAGGATTACATCCGCACGGCAAAAGCAAAGGGGCTTTCTCCCGTCAAAATTGTGATCAAACACGCATTGAAAAATGCTCTTATGCCTGTTGTGACAGTGCTCGGGACGCTTGCCGCAAGTATTTTAACGGGCAGTTTCGTCATCGAGAAAATTTTTGCCATACCGGGAATGGGCAAATATTTCGTAGAAAGCATCAATCAGCGTGATTACCCGGTCATCATGGGAACGACCGTATTTTACAGTGTGATTCTGATCGTCCTGCTGTTTCTGGTTGATTTGGCATACGGCCTGTTAGATCCGCGCATAAAACTTCATAAGAAAGGGTGATCCTGATGAATCTCCCGCAAGAAACGGTAAAACACACAGAAGTGCCTGATGACTGGTTTCAGCCGGGCGCGGAAAGAAAGGGTGAAACCGAGTCGGTCAAGCGTCCGAGCCTGTCTTACAGTCAGGATGCGTGGCGGCGGCTTAAAAAGAACAAATTGGCGATGGCCGGACTTGTGATATTATGCTGCCTGTTTCTATCGGCTGTGTTCGGCCCGCTGATATCACCGCACAGCGTGACAAGGCAGACGCTCGCCGAGCAGAATCTTCCGCCGTCTTTTTCACACTGGTTCGGAACCGATGAACTTGGCCGGGACGTGTTTACAAGAACGTGGTACGGAGCGAGAATCTCTTTATTTGTCGGTGTGATGGCGGCACTGATCGACTTTTTGATCGGCGTTATCTACGGAGGCGTCGCGGGCTACAAAGGGGGCCGGACAGACAGCGTCATGATGAGAATCATCGAGGTTCTCTACGGATTGCCGTATCTGCTCGTTGTCATTTTGTTAATGGTGCTGATGGGGCCTGGGCTCAGTTCCATTATCGTCGCTCTGACCGTGACGGGATGGGTCGGCATGGCGCGGATTGTGAGAGGGCAGGTGCTGAGGATGAAGCATGATGAACACGTATTGGCATCGAAAACGTTTGGAGCGAAAACATTTCGGATCATTAAGAAAAATCTGCTGCCGAATACGATGGGAGCCATTATTGTCCAAATGACGCTGACGGTGCCGGCGGCGATTTTTGCGGAATCATTTTTAAGTTTTCTCGGACTTGGCATTCAGGCGCCGTTTGCAAGCTGGGGAGTCATGGCAAATGACGGGCTGCCGGCGATTTTATCAGGCCATTGGTGGCGGCTGTTTTTTCCCGCTTTTTTCATTTCCTTAACGATGTACGCGTTTAACGTGCTTGGAGACGGCTTGCAGGACGCGTTAGACCCGAAACTGAGGAGGTAGGAAAAATGGCGCAGCAAGTTCTTTCCGTTCAAAATCTGCATGTTACTTTTTCAACATACGGAGGCACTGTAAAAGCCGTGAGAGGCGTCAGCTTCGATTTATATAAAGGTGAAACGTTTGCGATCGTCGGTGAATCGGGATGCGGAAAAAGCGTGACGTCACAAGCCGTGATGGGTCTACTTCCGAAACATTCGGCAAAGATTGAATCCGGAAGCATACAATTTAAACAGAAAGACCTTTGCCAAATGTCGGATCGGGAAATGCGGGGAATCCGGGGGCGCGAAATTTCTATGATCTTTCAGGACCCGATGACGGCGCTCAATCCGACTTTGACCATAGGGAATCAGCTTTCAGAAGCGCTGTTGGAACACCGCGCCATGACAAGAAAACAAGCTGAATCCGAGGTTCTCGCCATGTTGGATCTGGTCGGTATCCCGGACTCGAAATCCCGCCTGAAGCAGTACCCCCACCAATTAAGCGGGGGCATGCGGCAGCGGATCGTGATCGCGATGGCTCTGATCTGCGAGCCGGAAATTATGATCGCCGATGAACCGACAACGGCTCTTGATGTGACGATTCAAGCACAAATCCTTGAATTATTTAAGAAGATTCAAAGAAAAACAGGCGTGTCTATTATTCTGATCACCCATGATCTCGGCGTCGTCGCTCAGACCGCCGACAGAGTCGCCGTCATGTATGCGGGGAAAATCGCCGAAATCGGCACGAGGCATGATATTTTTTACCGTCCGGTTCATCCATACACAAAGGGGCTGCTTCGTTCAGTGCCGCGGCTGGATATGGAGGATAGTGAGCTTTCGCCGATTGACGGGACGCCGCCTGATTTATTCGATCCGCCGGCGGGCTGCCCGTTTGCCGCCCGCTGCCCGGACAGGATGATCGTCTGTGAAAAGGTATACCCGGCAACAACCGTGAAATCCAAAAGCCATATCGTCAACTGCTGGCTTCAGGATCACCGTGCAGAGCGGCTGAAGCAGCAGCTGACGGCAGCAGAGGAAAAAGGGGGATTGAAATGAAAAAGAGATGGGCGATCGGTGTGATTGCTGTTGTTTCGTTTGCTCTGATGGGCTGTACAGCCAATGAACAGGCGGGGACAGAACCCGGCAAAGCAAAAGAACAGGAGGGTGAGACGGTGCTGCGGCTCAATAACGAAAATGAGCCGACCTCACTTGATCCGCCGATCGGATTTAATAATGTTTCCTGGCAGCCGCTGAATAACATCATGGAAGGATTGACGAGGCTCGGAAAAGATAATAAGCCTGAACCGGCCATGGCGGAAAGCTGGGAGGTGTCCGCTGATAAGCTGACATATACCTTCAATATCCGTGATAACGCCGAATGGACAAATGGCGATCCCGTCACGGCGGAAGACTTCGTGTACGCCTGGAAGCGGATGCTCGATCCGAAAACGGGCGCATCTTCCGCTTTTCTCGGCTACATGATCAAAGGCGGAGAAGAATTTAACAGCGGAAAAGGCAAACGAGAAGACGTGAAAGTCACGGCAAAGGATAAAAAAACGCTTGTCGTCACATTGGCGGCCCCGCAGGATTATTTTTTGAGCGTCGTGTCCAATCCGGCGTATTTCCCGATTAATGAGAAGGTCGCCAAGGCTGATCCGAAATGGTTCACTGAAGCAAAAACTTTTGTCGGCAACGGGCCGTTCAAACTGACGGAATGGAAGCATGACGACAACATGATGATGGTCAAAAACGAGACGTATTGGGATAAAAAGACGGTGAAACTGGATAAAGTCACATGGGCGATGGTCAGTGACCGGAATACCGACTATCAGATGTTCCAGTCGGGGGATTTGGATACCGCCTTTGTGCCGGCAGAGCTGAGCGAGCAGCTGATGGGAGGAAAAAATATCCGCACGTGGGATCAGGCCGGACTCTATTTCTATCGTTTTAACGTTAAAATGGAGCCGTTTCAAAATGAAAAGATCAGAAAAGCGTTCGCTGCAGCGATTAATCAGAAAGAAATCACGGATTATGTGACCAAAAACAGTGAAAAGCCGGCACATGCCTTTGTATCCCCGGGATTTACTCAGCCTGACGGGAAAGATTTCCGCGAAGCGGGCGGCAGTTTACTAACTCCGGATGAATCAGAAGCCAAAAAACTGCTGGAAAAAGGCATGGCAGAAGAGCATTATGACAAGCTGCCCGCCGTTACATTGACATACAGCACAAAACCGGAGCATAAGAAAATAGCGGAAGCGATTCAGCAGAAGCTCAAAAGTGTGCTCGGTATAGACGTTAAGCTCGCCAATATGGAATGGAACGTCTTTTTAGAAGAGCAGAAAGGACTGAAGTTCCAGTTCTCTCAAAGCTCATTTTTACCGGATTACGCAGATCCGATCAGTTTTCTTGAGGCTTTCCAAACGGATAATTCCATGAACCGCACCGGCTGGGGAAGCGCGGCATACGACGGCTGCATCAAGCAGGCAAAACAGGAAGCCGATGCCAAAAAACGTTTTGCGCTCATGCATAAAGCGGAAAAGCTGCTCATGAACGAGGCTCCGATCATTCCGATTTACTTTTACAATCAGGTGCATCTGCAGAACAGCGGCGTGAAGGGCATTGTCCGGCACCCCGTCGGTTACATTGATCTGAAATGGGCGGAAAAGTCCTGATCTTACAGCGGAAACATATGCCGCTCTTTTGCCGTTAAAGGAGCGGCGTGTTTCACTTTTCAATCCGGAAAGGAGATTGAAAAAGTCATGAACCATAAACCGAAAGCACTGCAAAAAGGCGACACTGTCGGTGTGATTGCGCCCGCAAGCCCGCCTGAGAGCGGGACGCTGCAAACCGCGCTGCTGTTTTTAGAGAATGAGCTTGGCCTTCAAGTGAAACTCGGCCGGGCGCTGAAGACCCGTCACGGCTATTTGGCGGGAGAAGACCGGGCGCGCCTCGATGATCTCCATGACATGTTTAGTGATCAGAATGTCAAAGCGGTGATATGCGCGTGCGGAGGATTCGGCACGGGCCGCATTGCCGCCGACATCGATTTCGGCTTAATCCGCCGCAATCCGAAAATTTTCTGGGGATACAGCGATATTACGTTTTTACATACCGCCATTCATCAAAATACGGGGCTCGTCACATTTCACGGCCCGATGCTGAGCACGGATGTCGGGCTTGAAGATGCTGATCCCCTGACAAAAGCGTCGTATCATCAGCTTTTTACAGAAACGGAATTCACCTATACGGAGGACATTTCTCCGCTGGAGGTGCTGACAGGCGGAAGGGCCGAGGGAGAGCTTGCGGGCGGCAATCTGTCGCTCATTACGTCCACACTCGGCACGCCGTTTGAAATTGATACAAAAAACAAATTGCTGTTTATCGAGGATATTGATGAGGAGCCGTATCAAATCGACAAAATGCTGAATCAATTAAAAATGGCCGGAAAACTGTCGGACGCAGCCGGAATTCTGGTCTGTGATTTTCACCAATGCGAACCGAAGAATAAAGAAAAGTCTCTTACTTTAGAGCAAGTGCTGAACGATTACATTGTCAAATCAGGGAAGCCTGCGCTCAAAGGCTTTAAAATCGGCCATTGTTCACCGAGCTTCGCCGTTCCGATCGGAGCCCGCGCAGTTATGGATACGGCGGCCAAAGCGGTAACGATTGAATCGGGGGTTTCCGGAAGGGAGTGATCAGGCGTGAGAATAACAGATATTCAAACGGGGCGGATATCCGTGCCGCTGAAAAAGCCGTTTAAGACCGCTTTGCGCACGGTTTACAATGCTGAATCGGTCATTGTGAAGCTCACTTTTGACAACGGTCTGACCGGCTGGGGCGAGGCGCCGCCGACGGTTGTTATTACAGGCGACAGCACGGACGGTATTGAAAGCGCCGTCCGCGATGTGCTGAAGCCTGCTCTCTTGGGGCGGAGCCTTTCCGGCATGGAAGCTGTTTTGTATGATATCAGCCGGCTGTTGGAAAGAAATCAAAGCGCAAAAGCCGCGGTGGATATGGCTGTATATGACGGATGGGCGCAAATGCACGGACAGCCGCTTTACCGGCTTCTCGGCGGCTATCGGAATACACTGGAAACAGATTTTACCGTCAGCGTCAATTCTCCTGAGGAGATGGCGGGGGATGCAGACCGTTATGTGAACAAAGGATTTCATATTTTAAAGATAAAAGTCGGCATAGGTGACATATCGGACGATGTTGCCCGGATTCAGGCGATCAGATCACGTGTCGGCGGAAACGTCAAACTGAGATTGGACGCCAACCAAGGCTGGACACCGAAAGAAGCCCTGACTGCGATCCGAAAGATGGAAGACGCCGGCCTCGGCATTGAACTGGTCGAGCAGCCTGTTCATAAAGACGATATCGCCGGGCTGAAGCAGGTCACCGATGCCGTAGACACGCCGATTATGGCGGATGAGAGCGTCTTTACTCCCCGTCAGGCCTTTTGCGTGCTGCAGACGAGAAGCGCCGATTTAATCAATATTAAGCTGATGAAAGCGGGCGGCATAAAGCAGGCGGAAACAATCAATGCGATGGCCGAAACGTGCGGCGTGGAATGCATGGTCGGCAGCATGATTGAGACCAAGCTCGGCATCACCGCCGCGGCTCATTTTGCCGCAGGCAAACGGAATGTGACAAGGTTTGATTTTGATGCGCCGCTTATGCTGAAAGATGATTTGATTAAAGGCGGCATCACATACAGCGGCAGTCAGATTACGATTCCCGATGAACCGGGTCTCGGCATTATCGGTGTGTCGATACAAGAGGAGGCGAAAAGATGAGAGCAGCCGTTACAGCGGCGGCAGCCAACGTATGGACGCTGCCGTCATCTCCCCGTTCGTATGATGCGCCGATGCTTGAAAACCCGCCGCAGATCAGAAAATGGTTAGCGTCTATGGGATATGAAGAGCGGCTGCAATTATGCACAGACAACCTTGTCCAAACGCAAGCGCTTTTCGGGGAAGAGGTGATCATTCTCAAAGAGGAAGGGGAATGGGCTTTTGTTGCCGTTCCCGGCCAGCCTTCAAACAAGGATGCGCGCGGATATCCGGGCTGGATGAATAAAAGCCAGCTTTCAAAAGACGGCTTTTATTCATCTTCGCCCGCCGTATGGATTACCAAACCGACAGCTATTTTATATCACACAAACGGCGAACCGGACTTGGAAGTAAGTTTCTTAACGCGTCTTCCGGCATCAGGATGTGAGAAAGGCTTTTTCCGGGTTGTGACGCCTCTCGGAGAACGGTTCGTAAATGAAGCTGACGCAGACGAGTGCCGGCATACGGAAGGACGGGCAGCCGATGTCATCGAAACGGGCATGATGTTTCTCGGGCTTCCGTATTTATGGGGAGGACTGAGCGGTTTCGGGTTTGACTGTTCCGGGTTTATGTATTCGATATTTAAAGCAAACGGCTATACCCTTCCCCGTGATGCAAAGGACCAAGCAAAAGCCGGGTGCGGCGCGGCGGTAAACGATATCCGGCCGGCTGACCTTTTGTTTTTCGCCTATGAAGAAGGAAAAGGCGCGATTCACCATGTCGGTTTGGCGCTGGGAGACGGCCGAATGCTGCACTCCCCGAAAACGGGAAAAACAATCGAAGTGCTGTCTTTGAAAGGAACGATCTATGAAAAAGAATTATGCACCGTACGCCGCTGTATTAAGCGAAAAGGGGGAATAGAAAATGACGGCATCTCCGCTCCTTGAAGTCAGCGGGCTGAAAATGCATTTTGACGCAGGAAGAAAGAAAGCCGTAAAAGCAGTCGACGGTGTCAGTTTTCACATTAAAAGAGGGGAAACATTCGGACTTGTCGGAGAATCGGGATGCGGTAAATCGACGCTCGGAAGAGTTATTCTCCGTCTGTATGACCCGACGGCCGGTTCGGTATCATATGAAGGGACGGATATACACCGTGCCGCGGCAGAACAGCGGTCGGTCTTCTTCCGCAAGCTGCAGATGATTTTCCAAGACCCTTACGCCTCGTTAAATCCGCGCCTGACCGTAAGGGAAATTATTTTAGAGCCGATGGAAATCCACAATCTTTACAATACAAGAAAAGCCCGTCTGATGATGGCGGATGAACTGCTTGAAGCTGTCGGGCTCCACCCGGATTTCGGCAGCCGGTATCCCCACGAATTCAGCGGCGGACAGAGGCAGAGAATCGGAATTGCCAGAGCGCTCTCTCTGCATCCCGAATTTATCGTGGCGGATGAGCCGATTTCCGCGCTGGATGTGTCGGTACAGGCTCAGGTCGTCAACCTTTTAAAAAGGCTTCAGAAAGAGAAAGGGCTGACATTTTTATTTATCGCCCACGATTTATCAATGGTCAAGCATATCAGCGACCGGATCGGCGTGATGTATTTGGGCCGCATGATGGAAATTACAGAAAGCGCTGCGCTTTACCGGGAACCGCTTCACCCTTATACGAAGGCGCTTTTATCCTCAATCCCGATTCCTGATCCGCTTCTTGAGGACAAGCGTGAACGGATTATTCTGAAAGGGGAGCTGCCGAGCCCCCTTAACCCGCCGAGCGGCTGTGTATTCAGGACGCGGTGTCCTGAAGCGATGGAGCTCTGCGGTAAGATAACGCCTGAGCTTGAAGAAGTGAAAGCGGGGCGTTTTGTCGCCTGCCATTTATACAAAAAAGAAAGCTGACAATATAAAGTCAGCTTTCTTTTTGTTAAACCTGATGCAGAAATGACACGCAGACCGGATACGGAACCGGAATGTCAGATTGAAGCAGAGTCAATTTGCCTGTTTCCGGATCGCGTTCAAACAAAACCAGATTTCCCGTTTCTTCGTTTGACGCGACAAGGAATGTCTCGGAAGGGTCAAACGCGAAATCACGCGGCCAGTTGCCTTCTGTCGGCACCCATTCAATAAGAGACAATTCACCGGAATATTGGTTGATCTTAAAGATGGCGATGCTGTCATGTCCGCGGTTGGCGGCATAAAGAAATCTGCCGTCTTTAGATATGCGGATCGCGCTGCCTTGCGATTTGTCCGTAAAGCCTTCAGGCAAAGCGGAAATGACCTGCAGCTCTCTGAATTCACCTAAGGTCGGGTTGTATTCAAGCGCGATGACTTCATTGCTGATTTCCGTCATGACATAGGCGTATTTTTCCGCCGGATGGAAAACGATGTGGCGCGGCCCTGAACCCGGTGCGAAAGAATGAGTTTTCACCTCTGTGAGCGAACCGTTTTTCATTTGGTACGTATACAGCGTATCCGTCCCTAAATCGACGGCTGCAATGTAGTTATGCTCTGGTGTATAGCCAGCGAAATGGGTATGCGGTTTCTCTTGTCTTTCATGAGGACCTGTTCCCGTATGAGCGGCTTCGGCAGCCGGCTCCTGCAGACTTCCGTCCTCATTGACGGGAAAGGCGTGCACTTTTCCGCTGTGGTAATTAGCGGTTAACACATATTCATGTTTATCATCAATGCTGACGTGGCATGGAGACGGGCCTTCAATCAGCTGGTGGTTTACAAACGTTAATTCCCCGCTGTTCTGATGAATCTGATAGGCTGCGACGCCGCCTTTTCCGTCTGCTTTTTCAATGGAATACAGCATGCTGTTATCAGAATTCGGAGTGACGTATGTCGGGTTGCCGAGCTTTGCTGCCAGCTTCGGCCGGCTGAGCCTTTTCGCTTCTGTATCAAGTTCAAAACAATAAATGCCTTCGCTTCCGCCTTTTGTATATGTTCCCGCGTATCCTATGTACTTAGCCATTCGGTTTCCCCCTTTAGAGTCTTGTCTTCTCTATATTAACGTATCTTGAAGGAAACTGCCTTGTAAATGTTTAAGATGTTCTGACAAGCGGCAAGGTGCAGCAGCGGAAGGAACCGCCTGACTTAATAATTTCGGAAAACTCGGTTTCAATGACTGTATAACCCCTTTTTCTGAGCTCGCGGTTCGTATGACGGTGCTGCGGCAGGCTGATAATTGTCTGATTGCCGATTGACAGGATATTCGGGCCGAGCGTGAATTGCTCTTCTTCAGGCACTTCTATCATCTCAAAACGTTCGGCGAGAAGATCAATTTCTTTCTGCCGCAAGCCATTTTTGCAGTATAGCGCTTCCGTTTCCGAGATCATATTAAATACACAGTCCAAATGTAAGAAATCCTCCTTGAGAGGGATCGGCACAACATTCATCTCCGGCAGCGCCTCCCGCAGCTCCCGGACAGCCGCTTTATCTGTGCGCTTGCTCAGCCCGGCGTAAACGGTGCCGTCTGCGATCAAGATGTCGCCGCCTTCAATGTTCGCTTTTTTCAGTTGCGTATAAGGGATTTTCTTATCGTCAAGCAGGTCTTGAAACACTTTTTCTTCTCCCTGCCGGACTGAAGCCGCCATGTTTGAAATAAACGCCGTCTCGCCTAAGACAAATCCGATATCCCGGGTGAATACCTGCTCAGGCAAAGCGGGATCGGCAGGCAGCAGGACGACTTCAATCTGATGAGATCTTAAAATGTCAATAAACTCACTATGCTGTTTGAGGGCAACGGGTATGTTAATATTTTCTTGTTTGAAATGTTTCTGCGTTCCGTTAATAATATCCTTGATGGTCATGTGTTCCGGCCGGCATAAGATGACTGTCTGTAAAGCATCAAACTCACTGCGGCAAGCCGGTTTCCGCGTGGATTTGGGAATGGATACGTCCATGTGATATCCTCCTATCGGTATTCAATGTGCGTTTATTATTCCCGGATGTGCTGAATAATGAAACATACCTGATAGAATATCTAACCAACTTAATATTTAAAATTTTAGACAAAACGATCAAAGTATTGTTTAATAGGGTACAGATGAAATGTCAAAACGACCAGACACCAAAGGGGAGTTTAAATCATATGAAGTTGCCAGAATCAAGATTTTGCAAAGAAACAAGGGTTGTCAAGACAAGCAGGGTTTTTCCGCTTGATACGAATAATCACAATACGCTGTTTGGCGGAAAGCTGATGAGCTATATTGATGATATCGCTTCAATTTCCGCGGCCCGCCACTGCCGGTGTGAAACAGTCACGGCCTCAATGGATTCTGTGGATTTTTTGCGCCCGATCGGCCAACAGGATTCCGTATGTCTTGAATCCTACGTCACATGGGTCGGCACATCCTCTATGGAGGTGTTTGTCAAAGTCATTAAAGAACACCTGATGACGGGTGAACGCGAGCTTGCGGCAACGTCGTTTCTGACATTCGTCGCGCTCGATTCAAATGGGAAATCGGTGCGCGTTCCGCGAATCGTGCCGGAAACCGAGGAAGAAATCATGCTTCACAATACGGCCGTACAGCGCGCCGGAGAACGAAAAAACCGCTTAAAACACAGCAAGGCCCTGGCCGAGGCGCTCGGAACAGATAAGCCTTGGTAATCGTCAAACCGCTTTTTTAAAAAGCGGTTTTTTTATGCTGAAAAAGGACTTTTCCTGCCGGATCCATAATCTATTACAGGGAAAGGAGACGTGGCGTGCATGATGAAACATAAGTCTTCCGGCACCATCCTGACAACCGGGCGTATCCGTCTGCGGACTATGCGGGATGACGATGAAGACAATTTGTACGGGCTGTTTACCGACAGAGAGGTCATGAAATATTATCCTTCTCTTAAAAGCAGACGGGAAACGAAGGAATGGATTGCCTGGAACAAACGATTGGCCGCAGGATACGGCGTCAGTCTTTGGATCGCAGAGGATAAAGAGACGGGCGCATTTCTCGGTCAATGCGGAATCGTTCCGCAGACGATAAGCGGAAACACTTTGATGGAAATCGGCTATATGTTTGCCCGCCGCCGCTGGGGCTGCGGCTATGCGACAGAGGCGGCGAACGCCTGTCTGGACTACGGTTTTCATACGCAGCAATACGGACGCATAGCGGCGCTGATTGATCCGGAAAACGCTGCCTCCGTCCGCGTCGCTGAAAAAATCGGCATGGTGCCCGGTGAGACCGTTACCAAATGGGGGAGGCGGCTGACGGTATTTGACATCACATCTGACGTTGAACGTTTCGACGAAATGTAGTATGATACGAACAGACATGTTTTCTAGGGTTCCGCATGTTCATACATGGCCTGGTCCGAGAGAAAACACATATGCGGACATATCCCGCATATGCACACGGAGGGAAAAAAGCCCGGGAGAGTCAATCTCATGTGAGACGACTATTCCGGGCTTTTTGTATTGTCCGGAAACAGAAAGGATGAAGAACATGAAATGGGGTTTAGTGGTTATAGCGGCCGTATTTGAAGTGGTATGGGTCACCGGCCTGAAACATGCTGATTCAGCACTGACGTGGAGCGGTACGATTACGGGAATCATCATCAGTTTTTATCTATTAATCAAGGCGACGGACAGCCTGCCCGTAGGAACGGTATATGCGGTCTTTACCGGACTCGGAACAGCGGGCACCGTGCTCAGTGAAATCCTGCTTTTCAAAGAACAGGCCGATCCGGTGAAAATCGTGCTGATCGGCGTTTTGCTGATCGGCGTCATCGGATTAAAGCTGGTCACACAGGATAAGCCTGAGACGAAGGAGGAGAAGGCGTAATGCATTGGATCAGCCTGATAGCCGCGGGTCTTTGTGAAATGCTCGGGGTCATTTTAATGAATCAATTTCAAAAAGAAAAGAAAGTCAAGTGGATTCTTTTCATTATCGTCGGATTTGCGGCTTCTTTTTCCCTGCTTTCTTATGCGATGGAGACGATCGCGATGGGCACGGCCTATGCGATCTGGACCGGTATCGGCACGGCGGGCGGCGCTTTAGCCGGCATTCTTTTCTACGGCGAGCAGAAGGATGCGAAGCGCATCTTTTTCATTGCGCTTATTTTGTGCGCAGCCGTAGGGCTGAAAATTCTTTCGTAAATTGATTTTTATCAAATTTTCAGTATAATCTATAATAAGTTACGAATTATGAAGATACGAGGGATTAAAACAGATGAATTCATATATGACACAGCGGCTGAAAGAATACCGCCGCGGGAATGAGGAAAAAGGGCGCCTGCTTGTCAGCTGCCCCGATCAGCCGGGAATTGTATCGGCTGTGTCCGCGTTTTTGTTTGAACACGGCGCGAATATTATTGAATCAAATCAATATACGACTGACCCTGAAGGCGGACGTTTTTTTCTCAGGATCGAATTCGACTGCAAGGGCATTCGTGAGAAAAAAGAGGATTTAAAGCAGGCGTTCGCCTCAATCGCCCAGACATTCGGCATGACATGGAGCCTCTCTCTTGCAAGTGAGCTGAAGCGAGTGGCGATCTTTGTATCCAAAGAGCTGCACTGCCTTCATGAACTTATTTGGGAATGGCAAAGCGGCAATATGATGGCCGAAATTGCGGTCGTCATCAGCAACCACGAAGAGGCGAAAGAAGTGGTCGAGCCGCTGAATATTCCGTTCCATTACATGAAAGCTAACAAAGACATCCGCGCCGAAGTGGAGCGGCGCCAGCTTGAGCTGCTGGAGCGGTATAAGATTGATGTGATCGTTCTGGCCCGCTACATGCAGATTTTGACGTCTGATTTTGTATCTGCCCATCCGAATCGGATTATTAACATCCACCATTCATTCCTGCCGGCCTTTATCGGCGCTAATCCGTATAAACGGGCTTATGAGCGCGGAGTGAAATTAATCGGCGCGACCTCTCACTATGTGACGGACGATCTTGACGAAGGGCCGATTATTGAACAGGATATTGAACGCGTCGATCACAGAGATCACGCAGAGGATCTGAAGAATATCGGCAGAACGATTGAGCGGAGCGTGTTGGCAAGAGCCGTAAAATGGCATCTGGAAGACCGCGTCATCGTTCACGGAAACAAAACGATCGTATTTAATTAATGACGGTCCGCCGGGGAGGCGGGCTGTTTTTTATGGATGAAAATGTCTTGACAAGAACCTGTTTTCTTTGCATAATATAAAAAAATCATTGAGCGTTGAAGAGGATCAGTACGCAGAACTTTCTGTGACAGAGAGCAAAATGGCCCGCTGAAACATTTTGCCGCATGAAACCTGCCGAACCTGCCTTGGAGTCCTGAGGGGAAAACTCAGGCGCGATACCTGGCGTTACAGGAAAGCGGGACGCGTGAAAAACGCGTTCAAACAAGGTGGTACCACGGAAAGCCCATTTCGTCCTTATTTTTCAGGACGGAATGGGCTTTTTTTATTGACGAGAGCCGGTTTGGATTGATTGCCACGGAGGAGAAACGATGAAAAAACAAAGAATTGTTGTGAAAATCGGGAGCAGCTCGCTCACCAACAGTAACGGAAGTATTGATGAAGCAAAAATCAAGGAACATACGGAAGCCATTTCTTTATTAAAAGAAAACGGGCATGAAGTGATCCTCATTACCTCAGGCGCGGTGGCAGCGGGTTTTTCCGCTCTCGGCTATCCGTCGCGACCCGTTACGATAAAAGGAAAACAGGCAGCTGCCGCAGTCGGCCAGACGCTTTTAATGCAGCAATATATGGACCATTTAAAAAGATACGGTCTGACGCCGGCACAAATTTTATTAACAAGAAATGATTTCTCAAAAAGAGAGCGGTACAGAAATGCCTATGCCACTGTAATGGAACTGTTGGAGCGCGGCGTCGTGCCGATTATTAATGAGAATGATTCCACATCAGTCGAAGAGCTGACGTTCGGTGATAACGACATGCTGTCGGCGCTTGTAAGCGGTTTGATTCATGCAGACCAATTAATGATTCTCACAGACATTAACGGGCTGTACGATGCCAACCCGATTGAAAACCCGGACGCAAAGCGGTTTGACTATCTGAATGACATCACACCTGAATTGCTCGGATATGCCGGGTCAGCAGGCTCAAAGGTCGGCACCGGAGGCATGAAGTCAAAACTTCTCGCCGCCCAGACCGCATTGTCGCTCGGGGTGAAGGTGTTTATCGGAACCGGCTCCGGACGTGAAAAACTGATGGTGATTTTAGACGGAAAAGGCGACGGCACTTATATCGGCGATAAAGACCTGTCCTCAGTGAATAATACACGGCAATGGATCATGTTTCATTCTCCGATATCAGGGGAAATCATCATTGATGGGGGAGCGGAGCAGGCGATGATCCATAACGGGTCAAGTCTGCTCCCGGCCGGCGTCGCCGATGTCTGCGGCAGTTTTCCGAAAGGAGCCGTAGTGGAAGTCAGAGGGCCCGGCGGCATTATCGGCAAAGGGCAGACGCAGTACTCATCCGATGAAATTTTAGAAGCCAAAGGGAAGCGGAGCGACCAGCTTTCAGGAACGAAGCAGGTGGAAGTGATTCACAGAGATGATTGGGTGAATTTATTTGACGAGGGGGAAAACAAATGAGTGAAGTATTGCAAAAAGCAGCTTTGGCAAAAGAAGCGGCTGCCGAAATGGTCATGAAAACGACGGCTGAAAAAAACGAAGCGCTCCAATGTATTGCAGACGGACTCAGAAATGAACGGCAGCTGATTTTAACAGAGAATCAGAAAGATATTGAAGCGGGACGGAACAGAGGATTGACACCTGACATTATTGACAGGCTGACGCTTGATGAAAAACGCCTGCTCGATATCGCGGACGCCGTGGAACTGTTAATCGGTCTTGAAGATCCCGTCGGTGAATCATTGGAGACCATTCAAAAAGAGAATGGATTATTCATTGAAAAAATCCGCGTGCCTCTCGGAGTAGTAGGCATGATCTATGAAGCCAGACCGAATGTTACCGTAGACGCGGCCACACTCTGCCTGAAAACCGGAAACGCGGTTGTGCTCAGAGGAAGTTCTTCCGCCATCCACAGCAACATAGCGCTTGTCAGTGTGATGAAACGCGCACTTGGGCTGTCAAAGGTTCCGATTGATGCCGTTCAGCTCATCGAAGATACAAGCAAAGAAACCGCCAAACAGCTCTTTACATTAAATGATGGGCTGGATGTATTGATCCCGCGCGGCGGTAAAAATTTAATTGATCTTGTGGTCAGGGAATCAACCGTACCCGTTTTAGAAACTGGAGCGGGCAATTGCCACGTGTACATAGATGAGTCAGCAGATCCCCTTATGGCAAGCGAGGTCGTCATCAATGCCAAAACACAGCGTCCTTCGGTCTGCAATGCGATTGAATCTCTTTTGATTCATGAAAAATGGGCCGAAGAACACGGGCGAAAGCTGCTGAATCAGCTGACAGAAAAAGGGGTGGAGCTCCGAGGAGACCAGGTGATTTGCGGACTGGAGCCTCAAGCGAAACAAGCAGAAGAAGCCGATTGGGGAGCGGAGTACCTGGCGCCGATTCTCAGTGTGAAAACGGTGCAGGACGTACAGGAGGCTGTCCGCCACATTCAGCAGTACGGCACAAACCATTCAGAAGCCATTCTGACGGAGAACGCCGAGCATGCGGCTTACTTCCAGACCGCCGTTGACGCCGCCGCCGTGTATCATAATGCTTCAACCCGGTTTACGGACGGTTTTGAATTCGGATACGGAGCCGAGATCGGCATCAGCACGCAAAAGCTTCACGCGAGAGGGCCGATGGGACTTCCGGCGTTAACATCTACAAAAATCATCATCAAAGGAAACGGACAAATCCGGGTATAATCTTTTAAGCTTATCCTTCAAAAAGGGTAAGCTTTTTTTATGCGGAAAGATTGACGGTTTCTATTATATTTTGTAAAATTAAATTGCGCACAATATAATAGAGGCGAATTTACATGACAAAACCATTATTTACTGCAACCGTTTCAGCCGCAGGCGGACGTGAAGGGAAAGTCACGTCTTCTGACGGGGTGCTGAATCTTGATGTTGCCATGCCGGGAACGCCAAGAGCAAAAAAGCTAGAACATGCCACAAACCCTGAACAGCTGTTTGCCGCAGGATATTCAGCCTGCTTTGACAGCGCTCTTCAACTCGTAGCAAGAAAAGAGCGTCTGAGTATTGAAACAGAGGTCACTGCGCATGTCAGTCTGCTGAAAGATGAAAGAGACCAAGGATATAAACTCGGCGTTACGCTTGAGGTTAAAGCATCCGGCATTGAGAAACCGGAGCTCGAAGCCCTTATCCAAAAAGCGCACGGTGTCTGCCCGTATTCAAAAGCGACGGCGGGAAATATAGAAGTAAAGCTTCTGGCAGCAGAATAAAAATAAGGATGCCCATTCGGGGCATCCTTATTTTACGCCGTGCAGCGTTTTCAAAACCTCATAAAGCGACTGCTTTACCTGCTTTAATTCCTCTTTTGACAGTCCCGTCTGTTCCAGCATGGCAATGGGGATATCCGCCGCTGTATTCTGCAAGGCCCGTCCCTCATCTGTGAGCCTGATCGTCACGGATCGCTCGTCTTCAGCCGACCGCTTTCTCATGATGATTCCGTGCTGCTCCATCCGTTTCAGCATCGGTGTCAGCGTTCCGGAATCCAGGTGCAAAAGCTCACCCATCCGTTTCACATTCAGTTCTTCGTGCTCCCATAATAAAAGCAGCGCCAAATACTGGGGATAAGTTACGTTGAGCTTATCAAGCAGCGGTTTGTACCGTTTCGTCATTTCCCTTGAGCTTGCGTACAGCAAAAAACAAAGCTGATTCTCCAGTTTCATATGTTCAAAATCTTTTTCTGCCATTACTTCTTTCACCAACTCTTTTTTGTTAACGTTACCCCTATTGTAGCCGAAAAACGGCCCATTTCCTATTGCAATCATGTTTAAAAATATGAGCAGGGGCAATATATACAGTAAGTACAATGAGGAGGCTGATAATAATGGCATTATTTACTTCAAAAGCGACCGCAGTCGGCGGACGAGCAGGACATATTAAATCCGAAGACGGGGTGCTGGATTTTGACATCATCATGCCGAATGCAAAAAAAGACGGAGAAACCGGCACAAACCCTGAACAGCTCTTTGCGGCAGGATATGCCGCCTGCTTCGGGGGAGCGCTTGAGCTCGCCGCCCAAAAACAAAAAATCGACATGACCTCTGAAATTGAAGGACAGGTCAGCCTTTTAAAAGATGAGAGTGACGGAGGTTACAAAATCGGTGTAACGCTCGTCATTGATACAAAAGATCTTGATAAAGAAACGGCTGAGAAGCTGGTGCACGCCGCTCACGAGTTCTGTCCGTATTCAAAAGCAACAAGAGGAAATGTAGACGTCAAACTTGAATTGAAATAAAGAAACGAACGAATATCCCGGATTTCATATCCGGGATATTTTATTAACGAAAACATCAGTAATGATCTCTTCTCTCCCGGAATAAGAATACGATATAGCACTTTTGCATAATGACACCAAGAGAAAAGAGGGAGAAATCGATGTCTCTTCCAAACATACCGAACATCACCCCCGACATTACACTCTCCAGATGTGAGACCCTGAACCTCCTTCTTTCATCCGTGGCTATGGAAGAAATCGGACTATCCCATATTCTGCAGGCGGAAGCGGAAAGGATTCAAATGTTTCTCAGCGCTTCCGGCGATCCCTCCTTAGGGGAATTATCATCAATCAATAGAAGCACTGAACGGCTCCTGCGCACCGTCATGAAATCACAACTCCTTTTGCAGACGAAGCTTGAAGACATTATCTACTTACAGGATGCTGAAGCCTGTATAGACCCGGACGATCCAAGTAATCCGAGTGATCCAGGCGATCCTGATGACCCGTGGAATCCGGACGACCCAAGTAATCCGAGTGATCCGGGTGATCCTGATGACCCGTGGAATCCGGACGACCCAAGTAATCCGAGTGATCCGGGCGATCCTGATGACCCGTGGAATCCGGACGATCCCAGTGATCCGGAAGATCCGTGTGACGACCTGTTTTACGGCCGCATTGGCTGCTGTGAGTGCGGGGATTGTGAGGACTGCGATTGGAAGAAAAAAGGCGGGGAGCGTTCATAAAAAAAGAGACGGGTGAAGCATATGCCGTATCCAAGCATCTCAAAAGCGAAACAGACATCTTTTGAAGCCTTGCATTGTCTCACGATGGCGCTGTTAAATATATTATCTGTGACCGTGGATAAAAGAAGGGGTTCAAATTACAAAGAAGAAATCAGGCTGTTCTCCGCATTGTGCCGCTGGCAGATGGAAACAGGCGGCCGGCTGTTTTTAATGATCAGCTTGGAAGAAGAGCAGAAGCAGATGTATGAGCGGCACTTTCATGAAATGAAGACAGTGACGGAACGAACGAAAAAATTCATTTGTGAAAGCCCGCGCGAATTCCGGGCGCATCCCATTACGAAGCGGGCTGTCAGGCAGCTTCAGGAATGGGATGCAGAATCAACTGCCGAACCTGCCGTCAGATGGGTGCGGCCTGTCATCATAACGATGAACGGCACTCCTGGACGGCCTTGGTTCAATCAACAACTCCAAAATCGGGAAAGGTGAGAAAATGAGCGGAAATGCTGAATGTAAACTGACTCTTTGCATGATTGTGAAAAACGAGGAGAGATACATCTCCCGTTGTTTATCAAGTGTACAAGACATCGCTGATGAGATCGTCATCGCAGACACCGGATCACAAGATAATACAAAAGATATATGCAAAAGCTTTCAGGCAAGAGTGTTTGATTTCGAATGGGAGAATGATTTCGCAAAGGCCAGAAATTACGCCCTGCAGCATGCCGAAGGGGATTGGATTTTAGTGCTTGACGCGGATGAAGAGCTCGATCAGGAGACGGGCCGTTTTTTAACTTCGCTGCTTCATGACGGATTACCGAGCCGGGGACTTTTGAAAATCATCAATTATACGGGGAAGCAGCTCGATGAAAACGAAGCGTTTGAAAGCATGCAGCCGAGACTGTTCCGCAATCATAAAGGCCTTCTGTATCAAGGCAGAATTCACGAGAATATCTCGGCTCCCAATGAGGAAGAAAACAATGCTTTTTTCACGCTCCCATGTGTGATTCATCACTACGGCTACTTGGAGCAGGAAGAAAAAATCAAGCAAAAACATAAACGGAATATCAGCATATTAAATGAAGAACTTTCAGAGGAAAATCCTGATCCGTGGCTAGTCTATCATTTGGCAAGTGAATGTTACAGAATAAAAGACTATGAAAAAGCATTACATCTTGTCAACGGCTCGATATTTCAATTTTTAAGTGAGAAACGAATGCCTCCGTCTCTTCTGTATTTTCTAAAATATACAATATTGCTTGAGCTCAAGCGATATGAAGAAGCCGAACAAGGGATTGAAAAAGTGCTCAAGCTTTATCCTGATTACAGCAATCTTCATTATTATAAAGGCCTTGTATTATATCATTTGGAAAAGTACAGAGCGGCAATCAAAGCATTTGAAGCCGGAACGCAGGTTGAAGGAGAAAACGCTGATCACTTCATTTTAAAAGGTGCCGCCGATTTCAGAGCTTTTTATTATATGGCGAAATGCCATGCTGCATTAAACCATGATATGACGGCCATCGCTTACGCCAAAAAATCCGTGAAATTCAATCCGCAATTTAAACCCGCGCAAGAACTTCTGTCTCAATTAAAAAAGGATCAGCGGACAAACGCCTGATCCTTTTTTTGCATGTTCCATTAAGATAATCGAATAATGTTTAAAGCTGCGCCGGCACTTCCTCCAAGCAATGTGGCCGCACCCAATAATCCGAACAGCTGGAGCTGAATGGTGCTGCCTGCTGTCAAAGTCACAATAAAGGAGTTATTGAAGTTTGCCAAAGACGCGACCGGGACAATAATCGAACTTGCAGCCGGAGTGCCGTTGATTAAGATGCGCGAACTTACTAGCAGGCCGGCCGTTAAATTAATATGGTAGGAAATATAGTACCGTCCTGCCGGAGCAACGGTGAATACAGTATTTGCGGCATTAGCGGTAATATCCGCTGAGAGGTTTTGTTCATTCGGTAAGGAAATGGCCGTGCCGCCGTTAATAACCGCGACAACACCGCCGCCCGTATTGCTCGCATAGCCGGAAGTGGCTGTCAGACTTGTTCCGGTGCTTCCCGGAGGCCCTGTAATGCCGGTAGCCCCTGTAACACCGGTCGGTCCTGTAACGCCAGTAATTCCAGTTGATCCAGTACCGCCAGTAACCCCGGTAACTCCGGTAGGTCCTGTGGAGCCAGTAGCGCCGGTGCTTCCCGCCGCAGCTAAAAGTGTATAGTCAGCTGAGGTTTCAGGGGCTCCCGACGGGCTGTTTACGTTTGCGACATAAGAGCTGCCGTTATACAAGACAACCTGTCCGGTCGTGTAAGTAGGGGCGGTCAGCGGATTAAAAGCAACAATCCCTTGAAGACCCGCACCGGTGACCCCTGTCGGCCCGATCGGTCCGGTTGGCCCCGTCGCTCCGGCCGGGCCGATTGCTCCCGTCGGCCCCGCCAGTGTAGGGATATTTGAGATACTGTCCAATTTTGAACCGAGAAGAAGCTCCTGTTTCATTAAGCTGTCAAGCGTATCCCGGACGCTCTCATTCAGATTAAGAATATCCGCAAGACTTGACGGGGGTCCTGTTAATCCGGGAATCGTCCCGAGCGCGTATTGGATTTTTTCCCCTTCCGCATTCAGAATATGTGCCATTCCCAGCTCTTCCATGGCAATTGACGAAAGAAGAAGGTTAATGGTATCGTCTCTGGAAAGTGTAACGACAGGGGTGATATTGGGCAAATTAGGCTGTGACACAATGTCCCTCCTTATGAGTTGGCTGAAAATCATTTTATTACGAACAAAGTTCCCCCAAATGAGCGTAAGCAGTACTGTATCATTATATTCACTGATTCTGTCCAAGTTTCTGAATGGATTCCCTTAATAAACCAATTAAGCATACAAAAATAAACCTGCAATTGAGCAGGTTATACCACTGTTTTTGATTTCATCATATATGAAGGAAATACTTTAAATATAGAGAAAATACATCGCACAGCATTCGCAAATCGGTCAAAATGACAGCGGGGCATGTGATCGTCTATAAAGCGATGGCTATATATCTTGTGCGTTTCCTGCAAAAACTCTCTTTTTCATTTCAAGTTTTCTGTATAAAAGGGCGAGAAGCATGGACGGTATCGTACAAACAATCATTCCGATAAAGGCATACCGGGGTTCAATTTCATATAAAAAACCTCCGAAAATAGTAAATACCGCAGTGCTCCAGCTGAGAGCAAGCGCTGAATATATGCCTTGGGCTTTCGGGATTTGCGCGGGTGAAATATTTTTAATTAAGTATTTCATAAATGCATAGTGTCCCATCGCGAATGAACAGGCATGCAACGTCTGCGCAATACAGAAAATGATGACATGCGGAAAGGCAAATACGAGTAACCAGCGTACGGTAGCACCAAGCGCCGCCAGGGCGAGCAAAGAGCCTGCCGTAAATTGATGAAAGTATCGGTCAGCGATTGCAAAGAAGATAATCTCCGCGATAACGGCGATGTTGATGATGATTCCGATGGCATATGCGGGCGCATCGATTTCCTGCAAAAAGAGATAACCGTAATTGTAGTAAGATGCATGTGCCGCCTGCAGTAAGATAACGATTGCGAGCACCAGACCGAAATATTTAATGCGGAATAAGGCAAACATGCCCTCTTTTCTTGCACGGTCTGTTTCCGGCCGTTTTGAAAGAACAGCTGGCGCATGCATAAAGCTTAGGGATGCGAATATCAGGGTGCCCAAAAGCAGTGCCCATAAAATCGCTTGATCTCCGAATATACCTGTAAAGACGGACAGGATGACGCCGGCTGAAACAAAACCCGCGGATCCCCACTGTCGGCTAGTCCCATAAGCCTTTAATTCGTTATGCTGTACAAGGACGCCGCAAGCGCTGTCTAAAGCAGGCATTAAAGCCGGGTAAAACACATGCAGCACTAATGTGACAAGAAGCAGGCTTTGAAAAGAATCAGCCGGAATATAACATAAAAGTGCGAGAAGCGTCCCGATTCTGGCGCCGTTTAATAAGGCTTTGCTGCTGAATTTTCCTGATAAATAAGGGAAGAAAAATAATGTGGAAATCCCTCTTGCCGCCAGGCCCAGACTCATAATGAAACTGGCTTCGGATACGGAAACCCCTTTTATATGCACCATCCATCCCGTCCAATAGGGCAGAAAAACACCCCATGTCATAAAAAAACTAAAAAAATGCAGACTCATCCAGCGATATGCTTTCATTCCCGTTCCTCCTTTCATTGGCATGTTATCATGTAAAGACATAAAGACAATATGAGATATCTCATATTTTTGGGGTGGACGATGGAAATTTATAAAGGCGAGAAAAAGCGGTATCAGTTAGAAAAACACTCAATCGCGCATTTATTCTCTTTCCCCGCTGAAAAGTTTATGGAAGTGCGCGAATATGAGCGGGACGAATGGATTATTCAAGAGGGCAGGAGGCCTGACTTCCTGTTTTACGTGATTGAAGGAAAAGCGAAAATATATGTAACCCATCAAAACGGGAAAGTTTCTTTAATTAATTTTATCAACAAAAATGATTACATCGGAGAGATGGAACTATTACATGAAGTGTATTACACAAAAGGAATTCAAGCCTCAGCGAAAACTGTTTGTTTTGCTCTGCCTATTTACCGCTGCCGCGCGCAATTGCTGCAGGATGCGAAATTCCTGCGTGAGCTGGCTAAGTTTTTAAGTGCTAAGGCAACGCTTATGGCTTCGAAATATTCACAAAGTCTGGCGTTCCCGCTTGAAAACCGGCTTGCTGATTTTATTTTGCAGACGGCTTATAAAGGGGTTTATAAAGAGAAGCACGTAACGGTCTGTGATTATTTGGGTGTATCTTACCGTCATCTCTTGCATGTGCTGACGCAATTCTGCCAAAAAGGGTATTTGCAAAAAGAAGGGCGGGGCTATCAAATTAAGCAGTATGATTCACTAAGTGAACTTGCAGAAGCGCTGAAGAATAAGTAGCACGCCCAAAAAAAACAGCCACCCGCGATTTGCGGATGGCTGTTTTCATTATACAAGCTGAGCTTGTTTTTTTCGTGCCTGTTTTGCGGCGTCGACCATATTTTTTAATGCCGCAACGGTTTCTTCCTGCTGTCTTGTTTTCAGTCCGCAGTCCGGGTTTACCCAGAAGCGGTCAGTCGGACACACTTCAAGCGCGTCATCAATAATTTGATAGATTTCTTCAGTTGCCGGCACACGCGGGCTGTGAATGTCGTATACACCGAGTCCGAGGCCTTTCACGTAAGGATGTTCTTTCAAGTATTCTAAAAATCCTCCGTGGCTTCTGCTGTGTTCGATTGTAATGACATCCGCATCAAGATCATTGATCGTATCTACGATATCTTCAAAGTTGCTGTAACACATATGCGTATGAATCTGCGTCTCATTTTGCACAGAAGACGTCGTTAATCGGAATGCTTCTGCGGCCCAAGTTAAATATTCATCCCAATCCTGCGTTTTTAACGGCAGTCCTTCGCGGAGCGCGGGTTCATCCACTTGGATAATCTGAATACCGGCATCTTCAAGCGCTTTTACTTCTTTTCTGAGGGCAAGCCCGATCTGGAAGGCGATTTCTTTTCTTGAAATATCCACACGCGGGAATGACCAGTTTAAGATGGTGACAGGTCCCGTCAGCATGCCTTTCATGTGTTTTTCCGTCAGCGATTGGGCGTAGACCGTATCTTTTACCGTCATCGGTTCGATAAATTCGACATCTCCGAAAATGACAGGCGGACGTACGCAGCGTGAACCGTAAGACTGCACCCATGCATATTTCGTAAAGGCGAATCCGGCCAGTTTTTCACCAAAGTATTCGACCATGTCCGTCCGCTCAAATTCTCCGTGAACGAGCACGTCTAAGCCGATTTCTTCCTGAATGTCAACCCAGCGCTTCGTTTCCGCATTAATAAAGGCTTGGTACTGTTCATCCGTCCAATCTTTTTTGCGCCATTTTTGCCGTGCGCTCCGCACCTCGGCAGATTGAGGGAAGCTTCCGATTGTCGTCGTCGGCAGAAGAGGAAGACCGAGTGATTCATTTTGCAGCGCCAATCGTTCTTCAAAGCTTGCCGGACGGGAGAAATCTTTTTCCGTCAGCTGATTCAGCTCTTCTTTTTGAGCTGAGTTCGCTCCTGTTGCGAATGCTTTTAAAGCTTTAAGTGCCGCTTTTGATTCTTCGATCTGCTCACTGACGGCCGCTTTTCCGGACAGAAGCCCTTCTTTTAAGACGCCGAGTTCCGCCAGTTTTTCTTTAGCGTATGACAGGCCGTTCAGCAAATCCTTTTCAAGATGCTCGTCAGGGTGTTTCGCCACCGGCACGTGCAGAAGACTGCTTGAAGGCTGAATCCATAACTCCTCAACATCAGCGTGGCTGAGGATATCCAAAGCTGCATCAAGGCGTTCTTCAACATCGATTTTCCAAATGTTCCGGCCGTCGACCACACCGGCTGCCAGCACTTTATCTTTCGGGAAGCCGTGCTTTTTCAATTGCTCAAGGTTTCTGCCTTTATCATGCACGAAATCAAGTCCGATTCCCTGTACAGGATAAGAAACAAGTTCTTCATATGCATCAACCGAATCGAAGTATGTCTGCAGGAGGACATTCAGTCCTGAAAGCTCTTTTGTGATCACTTCATAGAGGTCTTTGGCGGCGCGGACGTCTTCAGAAGAAGCTGTCACAAGGGCCGGCTCATCAATCTGAACCCATTTGACGCCTTCTGCTTCAAGCTCTTTCAGCAGCTGCACATAAAGAGGAACAAGGCGTTTTTGAATCGCTTTCGCTTCTGATTCTTCGTATCCTTTCGCAAGCGTGACGAATGTATACGGACCGACGATGACAGGTTTCGTTTCCGCTCCGAATTCTTCTTTGATCCGGCGGTAGTCGTCAAGCTGTTTGTTTCTCGTCAGACGGAATTCAATGCTTTCGTCATATTCAGGAACGATGTAATGGTAGTTGGTATTGAACCATTTCGTCATTTCACTGGAAACGGCGTCTTTTACACCGCGGGCAATCGCAAAGTATGTATCAACGGGATCCGTGATGCTGCGGAATCTCTCCGGAATCCAGTTAAAGCTGACGGCGGTATCAAGCACATGGTCATAATGGGTGAAATCAGAGACCGGCACGATATCGATATGTTGGTCAAGCTGGGTTTTGACAGCTGATAAGAATAAGCCGTCAAGCTCTTTAAGAAATGTTTCTTTATCAGTGTTTCCTTTCCAATAAGCCTCAAGCGCTTTTTTCCATTCTCTGTTCAAGCCGATTCTCGGAAAACCGAGGTTCGAAGTTTTGATTGTTGTCATTAAGTCTCCTCCTTTAAGTGAGATGTAACAAAAAAGCCTCTTTCTCATGAGAGAAAGAGGCTTTAACTTCAAAATGCAAGCCTCTCTTATCTCTCAGATCACGTCTGATGGAATTAGCACCGTGCCTTACGAGACAATTGTCTCGGCGCAAAAATCACGCGCCCCATTTCACAATGGAATTACGGTCGGTTGCTGTTGGGGTCAAAAGGCCAATCCCTCGCCCAACTCTCGATAAGAGAAAGTATTTCAATTTTTTTGAAAAGTTACATCATTTGTTGGTTATCTTATCAGCTTATTCAGATCACTGTCAATAGAAAATCTCACAATTTAAAAATTGGTGATGTGACAAACTGATCAATCATTATACGAGAAAAATATCAGAAAGACAGCAGCTGTGCCTGTTCGGCTCTTTCCATCAGCACTTCAGGCGCGTCTAAATACAGAAATCCGTTCCCGGCCAATGTTTTGGCGATGTCCAAAGGAAGGGTCCGCCGCACGAGCTGGGCGTAGACTTCAGCCTCAGAAAGCGTCCGCTGAAACGCGTCCTGTTCAAGCCCTTTTATTAAGGCAAGCGCTCCGCTCACATGCGGGGCAGCCATTGAAGTGCCCGTCAGCTTCCCGTATTTATGGTTGGGAAGGGTGGAGAGAATATTTTCTCCCGGAGCCACCAGGTCAATCTCTTTATTAGCGTTTGAAAATTCAGACGATTTACGGGCGATTGAGACTGATCCGACTGCGATTACTTCGTTGTAAGCGGCCGGATACGACAGTTCCTCTGTACGCTCGTCTCCGTCGCCTTCGTTTCCTGCCGCGCAAACGACCAGAACACCGCTGTTTACCGCATTTGTGACGGCTTCTTTCAATTCAGGCACATCGTTCGGCCCGCCGAGTGACATGGAAATAATGTCCGCCTTTTGTTCAACGGCGTAGTTGATGCCGTTAATGATCCATTCGTATTTGCCGCTGCCGTTTTGACCGCCGAGAACTTTAACGATTAAAAGGCTTGCTTCCGGCGCGACACCCGAAATTCCGCCGTTTGAATCATTGGCGGCAATCGTTCCGGAAACATGTGTCCCGTGGCCGTTGTAATCGGAAATCGCGTCTTCTTTGCCTCCGTCATCATCGGTGAAGTTTTTCCCGCCGACAATCCGGTCTTTCAAATCAGGATGATTGATGTCGCAGCCTGTGTCAAGCACCGCGATTTTAATATCCTTGCCTTTAAACCCTTTTGCCCACAACTCTGGCGCCTTAATCACTTTAATCCCC
Source organism: Bacillus sp. EKM420B (assembly GCF_011065565.1). Taxonomy (NCBI): domain Bacteria; kingdom Bacillati; phylum Bacillota; class Bacilli; order Caryophanales; family Bacillaceae; genus Bacillus; species Bacillus sp. EKM420B. Next base: position 408,087 of record NZ_JAAMNX010000001.1, read on the forward strand.
TCAGGAAGCTCGTTCACATCCATGATCTGTTCATCCGTGACATAAGGAATCAAATGCATTTCACCATTCATAAAAAAGCCCTCCTTTTTTATGCTTGCGAGTGGATACAAGGGTGTTGCTACTATTTTATGGCAGAGCATGCCGGCCGGAAAGAGTCATTTGAAGCATTTTCATAAAAAAGGCGTAATCTATCGTACTAAAAAATTTCAAATAAATGGATAGTTTAACAGCTTTCATTTTCATTCATGACCCGCTGACGCTATAATTGGAAATGGGAAAGGAGAAGAGATATGAAGATAAGTGAAGCATTATACAGCTATTTTTCAGAACAAGTGGATCAAATTGCGAAAGAGTGGATCGAAACGATGGAAGATTCGGATCCGAATTCGATTTATTCTTTGACAAATCCCGTCATCACAGAAGAACTGACGGAGCAGGATAAAGAATTTTACCGGCATATTAATAAAATGTATATCATGCCGGAAAAAGAATTTTTAGAAGAGTTCGAGCGGTGGGTGATTGAGCTTGCGAAAGACCAGAAGCATCTGGATACTCCCGTCCAGTATGTGGTCCGTGAATTCATGAGAAACCGGAGACTATACATCAGTTATTATGATGCGTTTGCCGATAAACATGAATCTTCGTTTGCTCAGGGAGAAAGGAAGAAATGGGAGAATTTAATTACGCAAGTATTTGATTTTACGATTTACACGTTTGTCGATCATGCTGAGCATAACTCAAAAATGCAGCTGAATGCGCAAAGAGAAATGATTTTGGAGTTAAGCTCGCCGGTTATCACGCTGAGCAAACGGACGGCGCTGCTGCCGCTTGTCGGCGATATTGACACGGAGCGCGCCAAATTCATTCTTGAAAATACGCTGAGCACATGTGCAAAACGGCTGATTGAACATCTGTTAATTGACCTGTCGGGTGTAGTGGTTGTCGATACGATGGTGGCGCATCAGATTTTTAAATTAATTGAGGCGCTGAAATTGATCGGCGTCACGTCCACTTTATCCGGAATCAGGCCGGAAATCGCTCAAACCGCCGTACAGCTCGGCATTAATTTCTCAGAGATTACGGTCAAGTCCAATCTCGCTCAGGCTCTCAATTATCATCAATAACATACATAACAAAACAGGCTGCCGAATCACTCCGGCGGCCTGTTTTTATACAAACAACAATGAAATGAGCCAGCTTGCCCCGAATAACAGAAGCACGAGCAGGAAAAAGCACCAGTCGGCGCGGCGCACAGTAACAGTTCTGTAAAACGTGCGGTTTCGGCTCCCCGTAAAGCCTTTAGATTCCATCGCGATCGCCGTGCGTTCCGCCTTTCTGATTGCGCCTGCCAATAGCGGAATGGTGAAGCGCCTGAAGGCGGAGAGCTTTCCTTTCAGCCCGGAATCAGACGCCGCACCCCTGATTCTGTGCGCCTGCCGGATGATCAGGATTTCATCTTTCAGAAGAGGGAGAAACCGGAATCCCGCGATAACGCCGTATGCAAGCTTGGGCGGCAGCTTACACTGCTGAATCAGACTGAGCATGAACAGAATCGGATCGGTTGTAAAAAGAAACATCATCGACAAAGCGGAAAAACATAGAATACGAAACGCGATAGAAATCCCGAGCGCCGCATTATCACTGTTGACGGCAATCGGCCCGAGCTTAAACAGCAGATTGCTTCCGGTTGTCGGGACGTTTCCGAATACGGCGGCTGTCCATAAAGAACCGAAGGCCAGAATGACAAACGGAATCGTGAACAGCAGCCATTTTTTCAGCGGCACACGCCCCGCCCAGAGGACGCCTCCCGCAATGATGATATAAAACAAAGCAGGGGTGTACGGATTATAAATAAACGACAGCATAATGACGCATAACAATACAGCCGCCGCCTTTATTGACGGGTTAACAGCCTCCAGCCGCAAGTTCATTTCTCCGCCTCCTGTCGTGTTTCATCCATTCATACCGCAGCGGCAAAGCCAAATGCGCCTGCTCGGCGATCCCGGTGTTATCAGAAAACAAAGCGTCGGGAGTTCCCCGGAATACCAGTTTCGTGCCGCAGAGCACAAGGATCGTGTCGGCATAATCCGAGACGAGTTCCATATCGTGTGTCACCATCAAAACAGCCGTTCCTTCCTTTTGAATCTCACGGAGCATTTGCATACACTCCCGCGCCGTTTTGGCATCCTGTCCGAAAGTCGGTTCATCAAGCATCAAAACGTTCACATTGTGCATAAGCATCGTCGCGACGCTGAGCCGGCGTTTTTGTCCTTGGCTTAAAGAAAACGGATGCTGTGAGGCATGGCGTCTCAGGCCGAATCGGGTTAACAGCTGAAGAGCTTTCTCCTTTGCGGCTCTGTTGCTTTCAAAACCGAACATCAGCTCTTGAATGACGGAATCCGTGACAAACTGGTGTTCAGGATTTTGGAAAACATATCCCATCTGTCGCCGCAGCTCTTTTTCAGAATAGGAATCAATCGGTCTGCCGTCTATTTTGATGTCTCCGCCCAGCGGACGGATGAGCTTGGCCGCGGCAGAAAGGAGCGTGGATTTTCCTGTTCCGTTAGGGCCGGCAATCGCGGTGATTGAACCTTTTTTTACGGAAAAGCTCACATCCTGAAAAATGACGTCTGCTCCTCTTGAGAATGACAGCCCGTGAACGCTCAGCGCGTCTTCTGCCGAAAGCGCGGCGGGCCGGGGTTCGGGCAGAGATGGTACAGGTTCGTGAAACAGATTTTCTTTACGCAATGTAAAAGGAATGCTGACGTGCTCCTGCAATGAGATCACACGCGGAATCGGAATGCCGAGCTGCATCAGCTCTTCAATCTTGGTTTCAAAGATAACGTCCGTCTCTCCGTCCATCACCTTCTGACCCGTTTCGTCAAGCACAATCGTCCTGTCCATCCACGGCGCCCAGTGATCAAGCTGATGTTCGATAACGAGAAGGCCGAAGCCTTTTTTTGCTTGAAGATCTTTGATCAGCCGCACTAATTCACGTGCGGAATATGGATCAAGCTGTGCCGTCGGTTCGTCCAAAATAATGAGTTCCGGTTCCATTGCAATGATACAGGCAAGCGCCACTTTTTGTTTTGAACCGCCTGACAGCGAAGCGATCGTTCGCGTTTTCAGATGAGTGATCTCTAATTTTTCTAAAACGTCATCGATGATTGCGTCCATATCTTCTTTTGTATATTGCAAATTTTCCAGGCCGAAGGCGATTTCATCTTCAACCGTCAGCATGCAAAACTGCTGGTCCGGATCTTGAAACACGACGCCGATGGATCTGGCGGCGGGTTCTGTCAGATGTGAAAGAGGTGTTCCGTATAAAGAAACGGTTCCCGATTGAACCCCATCGCATGCTTCCGGGTACAGACCGTTTAAACAGAGAGCGAGCGAGCTTTTGCCGCATCCGCTCGGCCCGAGCAATAAAGCCCGCTCTCCTTTGCGGAGCTGAAAGGACACGTTTTGAAAAATCGGCTTTTCATCCTGATCATAAGAAAAGGTAAGACAGCCGGCGGATAGAAGGGGTTCAGATGCCTGCATCTTGGTTCACCTGTTTCTTTTTCTTCTTGAATTGTTTTCCGAGCGCCATGCCGTTCAGCACTCCTGTGTAAGCCAGCGCATCACTGATTGCTTTGCCGAGAAGGCCGGCAAGAAGCGCACCTGAGACCAGCCGGATGAGAAGCATGACGGCTAATAAACCCGGATTCAAAACAGAGTATCCGGAAACGAACAAGTCATAAATGAAGCTTGTCACAGAAGACCCCATACCGGATAAAAGAAGCACGGGCAGGGTATACACCCGCCAGCGTGTCGCTAAAAAGACCGCTTCCGCACCGATTCCCTGTGCGATCCCGATCAGAATCACCATCGGTCCTGACGGATTTCCGAGTAAGCACTCCACAAACGCGGCGATGATTTCAGAAACGAGAGCCGCTCCCGGTTTTTGAATAATGTACGCGGCAATCACCGAGACGATAAACCAGATACCGTAAATCGGTTCATAGCTCATCCGGCCGAAAAATCCTGCCGCTATATTGCTTGCATGAGTTGATACTAAATAAATGACAGCAAATACAACACTGATGACGGACATGACGACAATTTCTCTCATTTTCCAATTTTTCATTGTGATCTCCTGCTTTCTTATCGGATAGTTGTTTGTATGAAAGAGTTGATTTTACGAAAGACGATTGATCGTAAGTTTCATATTGCGGTGTCCTCCCCCGTTTTTTAATGAAAAATAAAAAACTGCATATCCGAGGGAATATGCAGCAGCAGAACGAAAACGCATGGGGAAAAACCCTGCGCTCCGGTCAATCTGCACTTCCCCACGCTGGTATTATCCAGATCGGGTTATAAGGGATCAAAACACGCTTGCCGCATGTTTTATCTCAGCCGATAACAGCACCCCTAGTGCGTTTCCTATACAGTTTTTTATGATGACATCATCATAGTTGATCATGTCTGATTTGTAAACAGCCTTTCTCCGAACAGAGTTTGGAATCGGACCGGAGGATCATTCATAAAGATAAGAAGAGCCCTTTTGATCAAAAGGAAACGGAGGACATCTATGTTTGTTCATACAGTGCAGTCTGGCGACTCGTTATTTTCCATCAGCAGAAAGTACGGATATCCTGTTGACAGCATCAGAAGCGTCAACGGGCTTGAGGAAACGAATATCGTGCCGGGACAGGCGCTTTTAATCCCCCTTAATGAATATACGGTTCAGCCGAATGATACGTATGCCGTTATCGCAGGTAAGGCTTATGTGCCGCAGATGCAGCTGATGCAGGCAAACCCGGATATTCCGCCGAACCGGCTGCGGACGGGTATGAAAGTGAAGGTCCCTGATATCTCTAACTATCTTGCGGGAACCCTGCAATTTTATGTCATTCGGACGCCTGAAGCGGATAGAGAGCTCATTAATGATTTTGCGCCCTATTCATCGGCGATTTCTTTGTTTGAATATCATTTCGGCCCGAACGGAGATATCATGAATGATTTAAACGACAGAACCGCAATAGAAACCACATGGCAGAACAGAGTTCGCCCGCTTGCCGTCATTACGAATCTGACAGAAGGGGGATTCAGTCCGGAATTAGCCCATCAAGTGCTGCAAAATCCGCCGGCAAGAACGAATCTCGTCAACAATATCGTCTCCTTAACCGTAAGAAAGGGATACGGCGGTGTAAATATCGATTTTGAACGGGTCAGAGAAGCAGACAGGGATCTCTTCACAGGATTTCTCCGGCAGTTAAAAACCCGGCTTTCAGAGCATCAGCTCGCGTTAACGATATCGGTTCCGGCGAAAACAAGTGATGCAGTGCCGTGGCTGAGGGGATATGATTACGGCGGAATCGGAGCCGTCGTCGATTATATGTTCATTATGGCGTACGACTGGCACCACGCCGGCAGTGAGCCGGGACCCGTGGCGCCTTTGACAGAGGTCAGGCAAACGATCAATTTTGCCATCAGCAGGGTGCCGAGAAGAAAAGTGATTCTCGGTGTTCCGCTGTACGGGTATGATTGGGTGATTCCGTACCGTCCGGGAACGATCGGATCCGCCATCTCCAATCAGCGCGCCATGGAAACGGCGATGAAGCATCAATCAATGATCCGTTATTCCCAGCAGGAGCGTTCCCCTTACTTCCGGTATACTGATGAAAATGGAAGAACGCATGAAGTGTGGTTTGAGGATGTACGGAGCATGAGTGAAAAAATGGTTCTCGTTCGGGAGTTCGGACTGCAGGCGATCGGCGCGTGGCAATTAACGCTCGGTTTCAAACCGGGCCCGTGGCTGCTTAGGAACTTTTTCACGATCCGAAAAATATAGCTGCATGTCCCGCCCCGCAAGTGATTTTTTCTTTCCTATGATAACGGAGCTTCTTTTGGACAATCTAAAATTGAAAAGGAGGTCTGTCATATGAAGAAAAGGGAAGAGCAGTATATCAACGAGGCTGAGTATGTACCGCACCCGACGAAAGAAGGGGAATACGCGCTCCTGCTGCATGAATCCTATCATTTCCTTTCAGAAGAGGATGAAAGCGATTTGCCGGAATAAGGGTTTTATGCCTTTATTCCGTTTATTTTATAGGCATGTGCTGAAATCACAAATTTAAGGTTGACACATTCCTTTTTTTTCTGTAATCTCAGTGTGTCAATTCAAATAAGAACTTCGTTAGGTGAGGCTCCTGTATGGAGATACGCTGCTGCCCAAAAATGTCCAAAGACGCCAATGGGTCAACAGGAATCATCGACATAAGGTGATTCTTAACGCAGCTGGATGGCTGTCCTATGCCATACAGTGCTAAAGCTCTACGATTGGAGGCCCCGCACGTTTATTTGCCGTGCTTGTTTTCGCCTTCATATCGGAAGGTTTTTTTTATGCCTCAAAACGTACACGACTGAGCATGATAAGGAGGTGCGGAGTATGGATTCTCCCCATTCGAGTATGTCAGAAGAAGTACCCATATACAGCCAGATAACCAGTGACGACATGATGAGGAGACAAACCGCCGCACTTCCCTTGACGGACGGCGCGTCTCCGTAAAGGAGGTACGAGTCCCGATGGTCCAAAACATGACCTATGACGAACTCATATTACGCATTATCATTTTATTGCGGGACGGAAAAATAAAAGAATTCCGAAACATGATAGATGAGCTTCAGCCCTATGACATGGCATTTTTATTTAAAGAAATGCCGGAAAAGCACCGGGCCCGCTATCTGTCATATATGACGGTTGATGACATCACCGACATGATCGGAGAGCTGGAGCGGGAATTTCAGCTTGCCGTTTTGCATAAGGTCGGTAAAACGAAAGCCACTCTCGCAATGAATAAAATGGATAACGACGATCTCGCCGCATTGCTGGAAGAGATGGATGAAGAACTGAAAGAACAGCTTTTATCCAGCATGGAGGCCGAGGAATCAAAGGCCGTACAGCTTTTGATGAACTATCCGCAAGAATCGGCGGGCCGGATGATGACGAACCGCTTCGTCTGGATTCCGCAGCATTATACAGTAAAAGATGCGGTCGTGAAGCTGAAAAGCTTTGCAGAAATCGCAGAATCAATAAATTATTTGTACGTGATTAATGACAGCAAGCAGCTTGTCGGAGTGCTCTCTTACAGAGATTTAATTCTCGGCGAGCCTGACGATAAAGTGCAGGATCTCATGTTTACGCGTGTCATCTCGGCCGGGGTGCTCCAAGACCAGGAAGAAGTCGCCCGGCTGATCCAGCGGTATGACTTTTTAGCCATTCCCATCGTGGAAGAAAATAATGTGCTTGTCGGTATTGTCACTGTCGATGATATTATTGACGTCGTGATTAAAGAAGCCGATGAAGATTACGAAAAATTCGCAGCCTCCGGTAAGGCGATTACATTTGATACGAAAGCATACGTGGCGGCGTACCGACGTTTGCCGTGGCTCATTCTGCTTTTGTTTATCGGATTGATTTCCGGAAGCATTCTGAATTATTTTGAAGATACATTGCAAAAAGTAGTCGCCCTCGCGTTTTTCATGCCGATGATCGCGGGAACGACGGGTAATACAGGCACACAGTCACTCGCCGTCGTCATCAGAGGACTGGCTAAAGAAGAAATGAATAAAAAAACCATTTTTAAACTGATTTTCCGTGAATTAAGAACCGGTATCTACATCGGCATCGTCTGTGCGATCGCGATTACGATCGTCGCAACCGTCTGGCAGAAAGACTTAACGCTCGGTTTTGTCGTCGGTTCATCGCTGCTTGCAACGTTGATTATCGGTACGATGGCCGGAACGATCGTCCCTATTATTCTTCATAAGCTGAACATTGACCCGGCGATTGCGTCAGGACCGCTGATTACGACGCTGAACGATATTTTGTCCTTATTAATTTATTTCGGCATTGCAACTGCATTTCTTCATGCTTTATAAAAAAAGTCCGTCTCACAGGAGGCGGACTTTTTTGATCAGCGGTTTTTATACTTAAAATGAGCATTAAGCTGTCCTTCCAGCATTTTTTTGCGGAGCTGCGGGTCGTTTTTGAGAGCCTGTTCTTTTTTTCGCATGTCTTTTAAAATCTCAGCCGTCTGCACGCCGTCTTCCCGCTTGTTGGCAATATCCATCAGCCGCTCAACGTCCGCGAAGGAATACTTTCTCGTTCCCCGTGATGATCGCTGCGGGTAGATTAATTTCCGTTCTTCATAGTATCTGATCTGTCTGACTGACAATCCGGTTAATTCGCTTACAATGCCGATCGAGATTACTTTTTTATCTTTGTAAGATTGTTCGTCTGTCGTCATTTTTCCACCCCTGGATGTCTTTTACTCATATTATATAAGAAAAAAAGAGAAAAAACCTGACGCTTGTCAGGTTTTCTGACGCGGAATAGAAAATTTTAGAAAAAAAGCGGCAGAAAAATTGACAAGGTTAATGCATGGTTCTGTGCCCCCGTTTTATGCTTATTGTACAGATACAATGAGGAGGAAGGATAGGAATGGAGAAAGAAAAAGCGGTTTCGCTGGCAAAAGAAATCATTGAATTAGATATGAAACGCGATGAAATGCTGGAGGCGTTCATGCAGCTTGCCGGGGAACACGCTTTTCCGCTGCTCAGAGCCGTCCAGAACGGACTTTACCGAAAAACATCATAATCTACAGAAGTTTTACAATGGCTTTATACGTCTTTGATATAAAAGCGTTATTCTGATCATAGAATAACGGAAAACAAAGGAGGCCGTCATGAGTCGTTTGCTTCAAAATGCATTGGATAAAGAGAGAAACCATTATTCCAAAAAGCTTCTGCAGATCGGAGTCTATACGAAAGAAATACTCAATTCCATGACAATTACGGAGCTGAGAAAGGAATACGCGTATTTTTTTCGGAACATTCCCTATAAAGAACGGAACCCTTATACAAATTAAATGATGTATAAGGGTATTTTTTTATATAAAAAAGAAGGAATTCTGAAAAACGGCACGAATAGAATATAAAACAAAGAACGACTCTTATGAATTGTAAGGGTTTACATTATTTTTTTATAAAAATCTTAAATACGGGGTAGATATGATGAGATTATCATTTAACGAAGAAGAAGTGATGCGTTCGATGAATTTGTACAAAGTTTTTGCAAGGGCTTTCAAGAGTGTGTCTGAACACAGTATCCGCGACAGTAAAGAACACGGTTTTAATCCGACTGAATTTGCCGTTTTGGAGCTGCTCTATACGAGAGGACCGCAAAAGCTTCAGCAAATCGGGTCGCGTCTTTTGCTTGTCAGCGGGAATGTCACCTATGTCATCGACAAGCTTGAAAGAAACGGGTTTTTGGTCAGAGAACAAGACCCGAAGGACAAACGGTCTGTTTACGCCCATTTAACTGATAAAGGAAACGAGTACTTGGATAAAATTTATCCGATTCATTCATTGAGAATTGCGAGAGCGTTTTCAGGACTTATGCCTGAGGAACAGGAACAGCTGATAGCCTTACTGAAAAAAGCGGGAATTCACAGCCAGCATTTGCTTTTCCGTTAAAAGAAAGCGGATACAGACACTCTTCTTCATGAAGAGTGTTTTTTTCTGTTTCGGACAGTAGAGCCTGAAGCGGTTTTTGCATAAGCTGATACAGGGCTGCATCATTATTTACCAATCATAATGTGTCATGCCTCATGCCAAAATATGAGGGTGCTTTGAATATAAAGAAGGTGAACATGTGAGAAGCTGTCTGCTGTCTATATGGTACTTACTTGATCCGCTTTATTTCTTCTTTACCCGGCTGACGCTGATTGATAAACGGCAATCGAATGTATTCCGCGTCCGTTTGACTAGATATAAAGGAAAAGAAGTCATCCTGAGCGACGGAACCAGAATTAAAAAAAACGACGTGTTAGTTAAGATTCATCTTCATAATGTCAAACTCCTGAAAGAGCTGCAGCCTATTGAAAGCGCGGTCAGAAGGGGGATTATGCTATATCAGAAGGTATATCAATCCATGCCTCATTTAGCGGATTATATTAACCGGCATAAACGGAAAGACGAGATTAAGGGAGTCGTCGGCATTACAATGCTTCATAAAGGAGCGGCGAGACTCGGTTTTGATGTGATAAAACCGTCCAGCGGCTGCTACAGGCTGTTTAAGAAAGCGGCCCATCTTCCGATTTTATACTTTACTGCAAAACAGCTCACCCTCAAAAACATTCCTTACTCCTGTTATTTATTTATTTCCAAAGAAAAATTGATGTGCACGTATCAGACTGAAAAGAGCTGACAAAAAGCGTCAGCTCTTTCTCTTGATTTGCTTAAGCACGATTGAAAGCGGGCCGTCCTGCGGATTCCGGTAAAAATCATAAAACGGATCTCCCTCTGTCCTGACGCGGTTCACTACTGTATCGATCGTATAATCATCAGGTGTTAAAGAGGAGTTGACTTCGCTCCAATAAAGGGGAGCCGCAACCGTTCCCAATTCGTTGCCCCGGGTCGAATAGGGGGCGATAATGGTTTTCCCTTCGGCATGCTGCAAATAATCTAGGTAGAGCCTGCCGTTTCGGTTTTTGATAAACCGCTCTGTCGTAAAAAGATCCGGGCGCGTCCTGACGCAATAATCGGCGATGAGCATTGTGAAGGCACGGGTTTCTTCATAGGTGAATGCTTCCGGTGAAAGCGGGATGTAGAGCTGAATGCCTTTATTTCCGGAGAGCTTCGGGAATGACGTCATGCTGAATGAGTCAAACAGCTGTTTCAGCACATGCGCAGCCTCCACTGCCATAGGAAAATCATTCCTTGACGGAGGATCAAGATCAATGACGATTTCTGCGGGCCTTTCAGAATGCACTTTCTGAAACGGAACGTGAAATTCAAGCGCCAGCTGATTAGCCAGCCATAGAAGTGACGGTATGCTGCTGCATACGATGTGCTCGTGGCTCCCGTCAAACACGCTTGAGACAAAGTCCGGCGTGTAGTCCGGTTTGTTTTTTTGAAAAAAAGATTCGCCAGGCGCGCCGTGCGGATAACGGATCACCGTGACGGCCCGATCTTTAAGAAAGGGCATAAGAAAATCGCTCATTTTCACCATATAACTAAGGAAATCTGCTTTCGTTTTTTCACGTTTTTTAAAAACGATCTTATCCAGGCTTGTGAACTGCAGCTTCGGCGGCAGCGTTTTAGAGCGAAGGATAAGCTGCTGATACGTGCATTCCTTCCAATCCATTTCAAACTGAAAAGAAACAAAAGATACTTCACGCAGCGTGTCCTGCAATATGGTTAAATACTGCACGGTCATGCAGATAGAAGGCTCAAGTGTATACTCGCCGCTTTTTTGTTTTTTTCCGTAGGTCTCCATAATGGTTCTGACGGCGTTTTTTTCTTCCGCCTGCATTCCGTGGGAAACGGAAGCGATCGGGACGACGGTGCCGCCTTTTAAAACAGAGGCCGTCACATACCCGTTCTTCGGATTGAATCCGGTTAATAGCACGTGAGCCGTTTTCATATGTTTATACTTCTGCCAGTCGGGAGACCGTTTATTTTCCGACCAGCCGCTGGAAGCCCTTTTGGCTACGATACCTTCTCCATCATGGCGGACGACCTTGTCCCAAAGCGCATTAAAGTCAGTGTGCTCCGGAATGTATTGAATCGCTTCTTCCGCTAAGTGATGAGGGCAGGCGGGAAGATTTGCTACTTTAAGCAGCTTGGAAAGGGCGCGCTTCCGTTTCACATACGGTAATGAGACGGTGCCGGCGCCTTCCAGAACGAGGAGATCAAATGCCAGAAAGCGGCACGGCCGTCTATCAGCGGTGCTTTCAATTGCTTCCGTCCGTTTTAAACGTCCGCGGATTTGAAGATGCTCAAAGTCCGCTCTGTACGGATTGATTAAATAGACAAGCTCTCCGTCAAGCGTAATGGGGAACCTGTCTTTCATGTGCTGAAAACACCGGGCCGCAAAAGCCGTGATTTCCGGAAATTGATTCGTCAGCGTCTGTCCGTTTCTGCTGGTTAATGTAACACCGCTTTCGTCTATGCGGAGAAGACAGCGGAATCCGTCATACTTTACCTCATAGCGCCACTCGCTGCCTTCAGGCGGTACAGAGGTCAAAATCGGCTGCATCGTCAGCACCATGATTAAGACGTTCCGGCTTTTTGTCTGGTCGTCTTCTGCTTTTTGCCTCCGCCGCCTGCTGACGCTGTGTCTTTTGTCCGTGCCGGTGCAGCCTGTTCGCGATTCGGCCGCTTCGTCCGGTCAATGCTTGCCTGAAGCGCGCTGACAAGATCAATGACGTCTTCTCGCGGACCGGCAGGAGCAGGTGTCACGCCCGCTTCTTCATGTTCGAGCTTATCGTTAATTTTGGCGAGAAGGGCTTTCCGGTATGTGTCTTCATATTGTTCTGGGTCAAACTCGGTTGTCAGCTCATTAATTAACGTAATCGCCGTCTGCAGCTCTTTTTCATTAACGGCTGTCTGCTCGGGAACGCCCGGCACATGTCCGGCATTTCTGACTTCATCCGGATAATGAATCGATTCCATCACGATGCAGTTGTCATACACGCGAAGAATCGCAAGCTGCTGTTTAGAGCGGATCGTAATGGAGGCAATCCCGATTTTACCCGTCGTCTTCAGCGCTTCCCGCAGAAGTGTATAGGCTTTTGTACCGTTGTCTCCCGGCCCGACATAATATGACCGGTTAAAATAAATCGGATCGATTTCCTGCAGCTGGACAAAGTCAACAATCTCAACCGCTTTTTCTTCATGTTCCTGTTTTACGTCTTTCAAGTCTTCGTCTGTCATAATGACGTATTTCCCTTTTACATACTCATAGCCTTTCACGATTTCATCAGGCTCCAGACTCTTTTCACATCCGGTGCAGATTTTTTCGTATTTAATCGGCGCATGGTCTTCTTTATGAAGACTGCGGAATTTTATATCTTTATCTTCAGTGGCCGCAAAGAGCTTGACCGGGATATTGACGAGGCCGAAACTGATCGAACCCTTCCACATCGTGTGCATGAATAAAAACTCCTTTTTGTCTTTATTGTGGATAAACGGGCCCGTTCCATGTGTAGCAACTTATGGGTGATGCGGCGCTTCATGGAGCGGCTGTTCCATTTCCTCATGCGGTAATGGCCGGCTGAAAAGGAAATCGCATGTGAATCGGTAAGTTCTTTAAATCGCTGAAGTCCCCGAAAATCATCAATGGTTGATCAAAAAGATTATACAGAATCATTCCCCGGGAAATGCCCACGCGTTTCCATGTAGTGACTGAGAGAATTTCCCGCTCCCATAAAACAGATCCGGTGATGGCAAAGATCCCGGCAAAACGCACTGCCCATCTGTACTGAATCCCGGTCAGCCGCCGCTTACCGCGAAGGGTAACTTTCCGGAGATCTTAAGTGATGTAATCGCCGCCAGACGAGCAATCAAGAGACAGGCGGGCCGATCTGAAACGACTCACATTTATAACGGGCATGTCTAAAAGATATTTCAGCCTCAAGGTTTTATGTTAAAATCATTCTTAAGTTTCAGAATATAGACGTAAGCCGGGAGTGATAGATCATCGAAGATTTCATCATATCAATAATTGAAGCGTTTAAAAGCTTATCTTACGCCGGAATTTTTTTGGCGCTCAGTATAGAATTCATCCCGGCGGAAATTGTTCTTCCGCTTGCGGGCTATTGGGTCTCAAAAGGGGATATGACGCTTGCCGGAGCCGTGTTTGCCGGTTCACTCGGCGGTGTTTCAGGTCCGCTTGTCTTATATGGGATCGGCAGGCTGGGCGGTCGGCCGTTTTTGCTGAAATATGGAAAGTACATATGGATAAAACCCGAATCCCTGCAGAAATCAGATGAATTCTTTCAGAAGCACGGAGGTTTGGTAGCGTTCATCGGCCGTTTTATACCGGGGGTCAGGACGCTGATTTCTTTGCCGTGCGGCATTGCAAAGATGAATATCTGGGTGTTCTCTCTCTATACATATGCAGCGATGCTGCCGATTACATTTGCTTACGTATACCTCGGAATGAAACTCGGGGAAAATTGGAAAAGCGTCGGTTCCATTCTCGATCAATATATGCTGCCGCTAGGTATATTCATTGTGTTGCTTCTCGTTCTTTGGATGTTTTTGAAGAGAAGAAAACAGCGGATCAAAACAGAAAAAATTTCTCAATTTGTTAAAAAAGTTAAGCGTTGACAAATGATGAAACAGGCTTTATTATGAGCGTATAAACAAATATTTCTTGAAATCCCAAAGGGGAGTAGCGTCCGGATATTCCGGAAACAAAGTCGTCAATTCATGGATCATATCCATCGGCTTTGTTGGCATGCCAATCATTCATGTCTAGCAAGACCTTTGCCTTATATCGGCAAAGGTCTTTTTTGCGTAAAAAACCGCCGGTATAAGCTCGGATGATAGAAAAAAGAAACGGAGGGAATGGATTGGACTTTGCATTATTATTGGAGTATGGATGGGTTCTTCTTGTTTTAATCGGGCTGGAAGGGATTTTGGCGGCGGATAACGCGCTGGTGATGGCTGTGATGGTGAAGCATCTTCCAGAAAAACAAAGGAAGAAGGCTTTATTTTACGGATTGGCGGGCGCATTTATTTTGCGTTTCGGGTCGCTGTTCGCTATTTCTTTTCTGGTGAATGTTTGGCAGGTCCAGGCCGTCGGCGCTTTATATCTGTTTTACATTGCGGTCAGCCATTTGCTGAAGCGGTATGTATTCAAAGATAACGCCGGTCAGAAAAAGCAGAAAGAAAGCGGGTTTTGGCAGACTGTCTTGAAAGTGGAGCTCGCAGACATCGCTTTTGCCGTTGACTCCATTTTAGCGGCGGTCGCGCTTGCCGTAACGCTTCCGGGGACACGGCTTCCCGCCATCGGCGGCTTGGACGGCGGTCAGTTTCTCGTTATTTTAGCCGGCGGCGTAATCGGTTTAATCATTATGCGTTTTGCGGCATCAATGTTCGTATCCTTACTGAAAACCAGGCCGGGCCTTGAAACGGCGGCATTTGTGATTGTCGGATGGGTAGGCGTGAAGCTCGCTCTTTATACGTTGGCCCATGAGGAACTCGGTATAATTCCGGCAGATGTCATCCATTCGGCGGCCTGGAAAATCATTTTCTGGGCGGTTCTGGCTGCCATTGCGGTTTGCGGATGGTTTATGTCAGGAGCAAAACAAACAGAGTCCGGCGCGGCATCGGAAAAAAGAGAACACGCGTAAAATGATCAAAAAGGGAGTCTGGCTTTTTAAAAAGCAGGTTCCCTTTTTTGTTTGAAACGCTTACATTTAAGACATATGATAACAATTTTATAACAGCATTGTTACAAAAAACACAGAGAAAACCCCCTTAATTCTGCATGGGGGCACGAAATCATGTATAGTACGTCTTATTGGCTTGTCATAATTGAGACAAATGAAATCGATTTCTCTTTTTCTTCCTTTGCGAATCCCTACTAAATTAGCTATGATTATGAGTAGTTATAGGGAGGAACTGAGGTGAAACCAGTGCTTAGCCTTTTGTTTAAATTGGGAAAAAAGAAGCAAACGCTTGAAACATCTGTTGAAAAAATACAAAAAGGCGACAAAGATCTGCAGAACGATTTAATACAGCAATATAAGCCTTTTATCGCGAAGACGGTTTCATCCGTTTGTAAACGATATATAGATGAAAAAGACGACGAATTCAGCATCGGGCTGATCGCGTTTAACGAAGCCATTGAAAAGTATTCGGCTGAAAAAGGTAATTCGCTGCTTGCATTTGCAGAGCTGATTATAAAAAGAAAAGTGATAGACTATATCAGAAAAGAAGCAAGAACGGCTCAGCATATCAATATGGATGTGCAGGAAGGCGACGACCAGGAATCTTCGCAGAGCCTTATCGAAGCGGAGCTTTCCATTGATGAATACCGCAAACAGATAGAACAGGAACAGCGCCGGGAAGAAATTCTTTTTTTTCAGAAGCAGCTGAAAGAATACGGCCTGTCTTTTAAAGAGCTGCTGGAACAATCGCCGAAGCATACAGATGCGAGGCAGAATGCGATTAAGGTAGCCTATACGCTTGTTGAAAATGAAGAGCTGGCGTCCATTTTGCACCAGAAAAAACAGCTTCCTGTCAAACAGCTGGAGCAGCTCGTGTCGGTCAGCAGAAAAACGATCGAACGGAACCGAAAATATATCATCGCCATGAGTATTATTATTACAGGTGATTATATTTATTTAAAAGATTATCTTAAAGGGGTGTTGCACTCATGAGAAGAGGGATCATAGTAGAGAAAAATAAAAAATTCGTCACGTTGCTAACCCCTGACGGACAATTTTTAAAAACAAAAAATGATCACCGCACTTGTGAAATCGGAGAGGAAATTATGTTCGAAGGCGAAACGCGTATGGGAAGAAGGGCCAGCTTTTTTGATTTTCTGAAACTGCGCCCTTTTAAATTGGGAGTGTTTACGATGACTGCTATTATTTTGTTTATTTTAATTTTGCTCCCGGTTTTTTCTGATAACAAAGCTTACGCGTATATGACGCTTGACATTAATCCCAGCATTGAAATGGCTTTAAACAGCAAATATGAAGTCATTGAACTGACACCGCTGAACCATGACGCCAAACAGGTCATCAGTGACATCGGAGATTGGAAAAGCAGCGATTTTAAGGAAGTCATCAGTAATATTATTACCGATTGCAGCAAGCATGGATATGTAAAGGAATCAAAAGAGATTTTAATTTCCACGGTTTATGAAAATACAGATGACAATACATATAAAAAAGGCGTTAAAAAACAGCTGGCTGACATGACTGAAAAATATAAGGGCACCTACCAGGTCCAATCGCTTGAATCTGATATGGAAACAAGAGAAAAAGCAAAACAGGAAGGGATGTCAACAGGCAGCTACATAAGAAGAAACGAAAAGAAAACAGAAGAAAAACAGTCTGAAAAGCAAACCGACGGCAATGAAACAGATCAAAAAGATACCGAAACAGACGCTGATCAAAGCAAGCAGCCGGACACAGAAAAGCCGGCGGCTGATGAAAAGACAGCTCCTGATGAAGAAAAGGCAGCAGAGAAGCCGGAAAACAATGAAACAGCGCCCGGCACGGAAGAAGCGAAGCCGGACAGTCAGGACGGCAGTCAGCAAACCGACAAAAATGCAGCTTCCGGATCAGAAGAAAACACACAGAAGGAACAAGATGGGGAAACAGAGCAGCCCCCAACACAAAATCCTCAGGAAAACGGAAATGACAAAGAGCCTAAGCAAAAGTATTACAATCATTACTGGAATCAGCGGAATCATGATCGCAATGAACATTGGGACTCCTATCGGCATCATGAAGATTCATCAGACCGCAGGAATCCGAACGGCTACCGGCACGGAAAGGAGAATGCCGATAAATATCAAAATTCGCCGAGAAGTCCCGGCGAATAAGCTGCATTATTGATTTTTCCCGTTTAATTGTGATTGAGCCTGCTGTACAAGACGTTTTGTCATTTCCCCGCCTACAGAGCCGTTTGCGCGTGCTGCTGTATCAGAGCTAAGGTTCACGCCGAATTCTTGAGCCACTTCGTATTTAAATTGGTCAAGTGCCTGCTCAGCCCCTGGAACTAAGAGTTTATTTCTGCTCGCCATCTTTTTCATCTCCTTTTCTCTGGCAAGATGTGTTTACGCATTTTAGTTTCAAACGGAACGGTATTGATTATGCTGGCAATTGTTGTACAGCAAAAAAACCCCGGCGCAGACACCGGGGCGAAGAAGCGTTATGAATTATAATAAATGGCTGGTCATTTTGTAGGCTGAGGCTTGAATATGGAAAGTCAAAACGGAGAGCACCGTGACCGCGATGATGGATCTGATATCGTTCCATTGTCCGCTTCCGAGTTCTTTAAAGCAGCCTTTGAGCTTGTCCGTCTGCTCTTCAACGAGCTCCTGCAGGCTCGTTTCCTTCATCGGCGGGTTTGCCTTATGATGAAGATAATCAATCACTTGAGCGCAGCTTTCATAGTAGCTGATCGGGCTGATGACGTCGTCTGATCTGTCTGTGATCGTGTTAAAAGCGATTTTTAATATGCCGCGTATATGTTCGAAGTCATAAATTGATTTTAAATCACGTACAATGAGAAGGATGACAGCTTGTTCAATTGTATATTTTTTGCCGAGTAAGGGGTGGCCGATTAAATCTTTAATATCGCGCTTCACCCAGTTTTGGACGGCGGTTGATTTTAAAGACGTCAGCTCGCACAGGTTTCCCAGCTCGACAATCTCGTTAGTTGAAAGCCCGTATTCCTTTTTCTCTTTTTTTCGTTCGAATCTCGTCAGAAATTCAGGGATATGCAGACGGCTTTCCGCTTCATCCAATGTCATATCCGCTGATTGCAATAAGATTTGGAGAGGAGTTGCGTCTCCTTGGCCTTTTAACGCGTAAAGAAGCCGGACCATATCAGTTCGGGTCAGTTTAAACGTGTTCATGGTTCACCTCTGATTGATTACGTGTTCACTTTCTAATATCACTGAGAATTACATTAACATCATACGTCGAAATTGTTGCATTTTCAAACAGATCATTTATAATTTAATTAAATAAGTTCTTTTGATCTTAAAAAAGACGGAGGTAATTATGGCGAAAAGAATATTTCTGTTTATTTTAACGAACCTTTTGGTCATTACGACAATCGGAATTGTGCTTACGATTATTACAAGCGTTACCGGTGTCGGCTCGTATATACAAAATGGCCGCATTGATCTGATGGCATTGCTCGTGTTCAGTCTTGTCGTCGGTTTTGTCGGTTCTTTTATTTCTCTCGGAATGTCCAGATGGATGGCCAAAACGATGATGGGCGTCCGGGTGTTAAATCCGAAGAAACAGTCACTCAGCTATGAAGAACAGCAATTGGTTGACCGTGTGCACAGATTGTCCCGTGCCGCAGGGATGACGAAAATGCCTGAAGTCGGCATTTATCAGTCCCCGGAGGTCAATGCTTTTGCGACCGGACCTTCTAAGCGCCGTTCGCTTGTCGCGGTTTCTTCAGGTTTATTGCAGCAGATGGATGATGCTGCGGTGGAAGGGGTTCTTGCCCATGAAGTCGCACACATCACAAACGGTGATATGGTCACGATGACGCTGCTGCAGGGAATCGTCAATACGTTCGTCGTATTCCTTTCCCGAATCGCGGCATGGGTTGCAAGCCGCTTTGTCAAAGAAGACCTCGCACCGGTCGTGCATTTTATCGCGATGATCGTGTTTCAGATTATCTTTTCCATTCTCGGCAGTCTTGTCGTCTTCGCCTACTCGCGCCACAGAGAGTTTCACGCTGACCGCGGCGGTGCAGACCTTGCCGGCAAGGATAAAATGATTCACGCCCTGCGTACGCTGAAGTCTTATACAGGACATGTGAATGAAGAAGACCAGACGGCGGTGCAGACGTTAAAAATTAACGGCAAAAAGCATTCGTCACTGTTCTCCACACACCCTGATCTCGATGAGCGCATCCGCAGGCTGGAAGCAAAATAATAAACAAAACCTCTGACAATCGTTTCAGAGGTTTTTTGTTTAAAGATCGTCAAATTACATAAGGTAATGAAAAATCTTTCTAAAAAGACCTTTAAAAATTCTCCCAATATCATTAGAATAATTACGTACTACATTTGAGAGGCAGAAGGAACTATCTTATGAAATTAAAACTGAAGAAATTCATACAGATCTTGTCGCCTGCACAGCTGATTGCATTATATTATTTTCTTGCTGTGACGGTGGCATTTATTTTGCTAAGTCTGCCGGCCGCCCACAAACAAGGGGCCAGCTGGTCGTTTATAGACGCGCTGTTTACGGCTGTCAGCTCAGTCAGTGTCACCGGTTTAACGGTCGTCAACACGGCTGATACATTCAGCACGGCCGGAATTGTCATTTTGGCTTTCGTGCTTCAATTCGGCGGAATCGGCATTATGACGCTCGGAACATTCGTCTGGCTCATTATGGGCAAACGGATCGGTCTGCGGGAACGGAAGCTCATCATGGTGGATCAGAACCAATCGCAGTTTTCAGGTATCGTCAACCTGATGAAGCAAGTGCTGTTTTTGATTTTATTAATCGAGTTTTTAGGCGGCATCATCTTAGGAACATATTTTTTAACGTATTATGATTCGTTTGAACAGGCGTACTTGCACGGATTCTTTGCGAGCGTCAGCGCCACGACAAACGGCGGTTTTGATATTACGGGAAATTCACTCGTCCCGTTCAGACATGACTATTTCGTGCAGTTTATTACGATGCTTCTGATTATTTTCGGTGCGATCGGTTTTCCGGTGCTCGTAGAAGTAAAGGACTTTTTGTTTTCAAAACAGCGCAGATACTCATTCACGCTGTTTACGAAAATTACGACCGTTACGTTCGGAATGCTCGTTTTGTTCGGAGCCGTGGGCATTTACGCGCTTGAAGCAAGCCATGTTATGAAGGGGAAAAGCTGGCATGATGTTTTATTTTTATGTCTCTTTCAATCAACCGCTACACGAAGCGGCGGGCTTGCGACAATTGATATCAGCCAGCTGTCGGCGCCGACATTATTTTTCATCTGTGCCCTCATGTTTATCGGCGCATCACCGAGCTCGGTCGGCGGCGGAATCCGTACGACGACGTTTGCGCTTAACCTTCTTGCTCTGTTTCATTTTGCCAGAGGGAATAAAGCGGTCAAGGTCTTTAAACGCGAGCTTCATCAGGCTGATGTCATGAAGTCGCTGGTCGTTACGATGATGGCGATTCTGCTCGTGTTCGGGTCGACGCTGATTCTTTCCGTGACGGAGACAAATCAGACGCTGCTCGGGCTGCTTTTTGAAGTGTGTTCCGCTTTCGGAACGACCGGCCTGTCGCTCGGGATTACTCCGCATTTAAGCGATATCGGAAAATGTGTGATCATGATTGTGATGTTTATCGGCCGGATCGGCATTTTGACGTTCCTTTATTTGATCGGCCGAAAAGAAATCGAAGCAAATTATCATTATCCGAAGGAAAGGATGATTATCGGCTGACACCGCTTTTCAGAAAGCGGTGTTTTTTTATTGCCGTAAAATGGATGAGTGGAAACAGTTTCTTTGGAGATTCTACTTGTAAAGAGGTGACGTCATTGTTTGCCGTATTTTGGAAGTCGGTAGTTATGATAGCGGTCGGTACCTTTTTATTGCGGATTGCCGGACGGAAATCAATCAGCCAGCTGTCGGTGACCCAAACAGTCATCATGATTTCGATCGGCTCGATTATTATTCAGCCGTTTATTGAACATAATTTATGGGAAACCATTTTCGCGGCGGCGATTTTTATTGTGGTGTTAATCCTGATGGAATATTTAGAAATCAAATCAAGCTTTTTTGAGTTTTTATTTTCAGGAAAAACCGTCGCCGTTGTCAGAAACGGAAAAATCATCCCGGAAAACTTAAAAAAAATGCGTTTTACCGAAGACCAGCTGTCAATGAGGATCAGGCAGGAAGGCCTCGGAGACATTCAAGATTTTAAATATGTGCTGCTTGAGCCGAACGGACAGATCGGCTATGAACTCATTGATGAGGCCAAAAACGTGACAGTGCGCGACTTAAAAAAAATGCTTAATGAATTCAAAACAGATTTGCTGACAGAAGGAGGAAATCAAATGAAACGCAAAGCAGCAAAGAATGAAGCTTTGACCAACAACAATACACCGACTGAGAGCATGGACAAAGATGCATACAAAACACAATACGACGGTGATCCCGGACTGAGAGGCGCAAACCGCAAATCAAAACACGGCAAACAAGGAGGCGAGTAATATGACGAAAAAAAACCGCCACAGCAAAGACATGCAAAACCATAAAAAGCCGATGGACCCTAAATTGCTTGAAGAAGAGTTTTCAAGCGAGCTCGGTGATTATAACGCCGGAAAATGGATTGAAACGCTTGAACAGACGAAGCCGAAGAAAAAAGAAGACGGCAAAAAATAAAAAATACCTCTTAGGCGGCAACGCTTAAGAGGTATTTTGCATTATTTCGAATAAGCACCGTTTCTTGTTCCTTTCACCGCTTCAAGCAAGCCTGTTATCCGCAGCTCAATAAACGGCTGTGCGGCCGTTTTCACCGCATTGCTGGAGAGAATGGACGTAAGAGCGGCCGTTAACATTAAGAGTATGACTAAATTCTGATAATCAGACAAGTGATCTTCAAGCCCGATCTGCCGCAGCGTTTTTATAATGAATCCATGCAGCAGATACACGTAAAACGTTCTCGTACCCCATTTCGTAAAGAAATAACGCTTTTGCGGAACGAGCGCCAAAAAGCTGAAAGTGGCGGCAAAGGCCAAAACATACCAGCCGATCCGTGACAGACCGCTCAACAGCGACACTGTGCCGAATGTAGAATAAGGCTCCGATCCGAACAGCCACGAGTAATCAAAATCAATACACCAGCATAAGAGGAAAACAATCCCCAGTACGCCCGCGGCAATCTGCCTGCCCCTTTTAGCCCGAAGCAAATCAAAGTGCCGTTTCTTTAAATAAAACCCGACGAGGAACATCGGAAGAAAGACAAACGTCCGTGAAAGACTCAGCGTGCTGCTGATGAAATCGAGATACCCGATCATGACGGCAAGCCCGCAGCTTGCCCCAAGCGCCCACATTTTCGGCAGCTTCGTAAAGGGATAAAGCAGCAGATTCCAAAAGAATAAGCTGACTAAAAACCAGAGAGACCACTGCGGATCAATCGGATTGACGCTTGCCATGCTTTCATCCTGAATCAAATAGTAAAAAACCGAGTAAATGCCCTGAAAAATCAGGTACGGAATAATCAGCTTCACAGCCAGCTTCTTCACATAACCTTTCCGCTTAAAGTTTTTTGCGAAATAGCCGGAAACCAGGATAAAGGCCGGCATATGAAAAGTATAAATGAATTTGTAGAGATGGAGCATAAACTCATTTCCGTTAATAAATGACCGGAGGATATGGCCGAACACCACCAGAAAAATCAAGATAAACTTGGCGTTGTCAAAGTAACTGTCTCGCGATTTTGTCATAGCATCACCTTCTCTTCAAAAATCATCCACTGCATGATTATTTCCTGTTGGTGTTCATTTTAAAATAAAAAACAAAAAATTGAAGGAGGACAAAAGGGATTGTTAGGATGATGTAACGGGGAGGTAAGGATCGTAGAAAAAGACTTTAACTTGTCATATCATTGAAATTTTCTGAAATGTATAGGGCGAATGAAGGAAGATGAGGTATTTTGTAGAAATATTGAAGGATAGGTTTTTGAAGAAGGAGTGTACTGAATGGCTGAAACTCTGGATTTGCAAACAAACGAGTCGCTGAAAGAGCAGCTGAAGCGGATGAAAGAGGAAAATGACCGCCTGAAGAGTGAATTGAACCGGTATCATGTGATTATGAATAACACGCTTGATGCCATTTTTATATGCCGTAAGGAAATGAAAATCGTCCAGGCGAACGAGGCTGCGGCCCGGATGATGCAGATTGAGGCAGAGAGCCTTATTAACCGCTCCGTCCTGGACTTTTTATATTCCGTGCCTCAGGAAGAACTGAATAAGGCCGTGAAAAGGTTTTTAAAAAAAGGCCATCTGTGGAAAGAGGTGCCGATTAAGCTTGACAGTGGCGCGACGAAATACATTGAATTCCTCGCCAGAGACGGAATTGGGGAGGATTATTTTTTTGTGGTGATGAGGGACATCTCCTCTAAAAAAATATTAGAGCGCGAATTTTCCATGAACGAGCAGCTGTTTAAAGATTTGTTTGACAGGGCTGTCGACGGCATCGTGCTGTTTGATAAGGACGGCGGGTTTATTGATGCGAACCTCTCTTTTTGCAAAAGCTTTGAGATCGGCCAGAATGAATTGTCCCATCTGTCGCTCCGCCATTTTACCGACGGAGAAAACAAAAAGCATCTGAAAGAAATCTGGGAAACCCTCCGCAGAAAAGGAAACGCCAAAGGAGAACTGCCCGTCAAGCTTCGGTCCGGCGAAGAGAAGCTGTTTGAATTTACGATTACGTCCAACTTAATCAGCGGGTTCTACATGTCCATTATGAGAGACATAACAGAGAAACGGTTGATGGAATTGAAACTCTTTAAAAGCGAAGAGCGATTCCGCGAAATTTTTGAAAACGCCATGGACGCGATTGTCATTTGGTCTGATGACGGAAAGATTGCCAAAGCAAACGAATCGGCGTGCCGCATTTTCGAACTGCCGATGGATAAGCTGGTGGAGACGAATTTATGTACGTTTATCGTTGATCCGCAGAAAAAATACAAGCAGATTAAGAAGAAATATGAAAAATACGGGGAAATCCGTGAAGAGATGCTGTTTCAGATGGCAAACGGCCAATTTAAAGAGCTTGAGTTCACATCAAAACGAACCATACTTGAAGGTCAGCATTTAACCATTTTAAGAAATGTCAGCGATCGTAAGCGGATGGAAAAAGAATTGCGGGAAAGCGAGCTGAAATTCAGAAAAGTATTCAACGGCTCAATGGACGGCAAGGTCTTATTTGACAACCAATTCCGTATTATTGACGCGAATCCTCTCGCAAGCCGTATACTCGGCATGCCGGATGAGGAGCTGAGAGCGTACACCGTTCCGGATATTCTTTCTTTATTTGATATTGAAAACGCGGGTGTTCCCGCCAGAAAGATTGATTTAGAAGGAATGGATAATGAAATCCCCTTCCTGTTAAGCAGCAGTGACAGCCGCAAACTGGAATTCTCCTTCAAAAGAAATATCATTCAAAATATGAATCTGGCCATCTTTAAAGATGTCACAGAGGCCAAAGAGCTTGAAGAGAGGCTGCGGAAATCCGACACTCTTCATGTTGTAGGGGAGCTGGCGGCGGGCATCGCACACGAAATCAGAAACCCGATGACGGCGCTGAAAGGGTTCATTCAGCTTCTTCAAGGAAGCATTGAAGGCGAATATTCTCTGTACTTTAACGTCATTACCTCAGAATTAAAACGCATCGAGTCTATCATCACTGAATTTTTAATTTTAGCGAAACCTCAGGCGATATTATATGAAGAAAAAGATGTGACGCAGATTATGAAAGACACGGCTGATCTTTTGAATGCCCAGGCCAATCTTGTCAATGTGCAGATTCATCTGAATCTGACCGGAAACATCCCGCCGATTTACTGTGAACCGAATCAATTAAAACAGGTGTTTATCAATATTTTAAAAAACGCCATTGAAGTCATGCCGGGCGGCGGCAATATCTATGTGACCATCCAGCCTTCTGATCAAGACCACATTTTGATTTCTTTTCAAGATGAAGGAACAGGCATTTCCGAAGACAAATTAAAACGTCTGGGCGAGCCATTTTACACGACAAAAGACAGGGGAACGGGCCTCGGTCTCATGGTCAGCTATAAAATCATCGAAGAGCATCAGGGACGCATTCATGTGGAAAGTGAAGAAGGGAAGGGCACGGTTTTTCATTTGACACTTCCGATCCGGCAGAATACGGAAGAAAGAAGGAGCGGGGAATGATCTGTTTTACAAGTGTAAAAGCGCCATTTGGAACCGTTATCGTAACAGAGGAAGAGGGATTTATTACCGGCCTGTTTCTCACCGGGGAAGATTTTGAGGAATGGCAAAAAGACGCGCCCGGCGTAAAGCCGTGCGAAACCGCTTTGCTGTCGGAGGCGAAACAGCAGCTGGCATCATATTTTTCAGGAGAAAGAAAGCAATTCTCTCTGCCTCTGAGACAAAAAGGCACACCCTTTCAGGAAAGGGTGTGGAACGCGCTGACGATGATTCCTTACGGGGAATCCCGAAGCTACGGCGATATGGCTGAAGCGATCGGAAAACCGAAAGCGGTGCGCGCCATCGGACAAGCCAATAAACGAAACCGGCTGCCGATTTTTGTCCCGTGCCATCGGGTAATCGGCAAAAACAGCGCCTTAACGGGATACGCGGGCACGAAGACGGATGTAAAAGCGGTGCTGCTGAACATCGAACAAATATCCTATAAAGAAAAATAAAACATATGGCACGTTCCGTTTTTTCGCGTCCGACATATCATTTTATTAAGTGAAAAAAGTTGGTCTGGTGAAAAAGGAGGACGAAGCCTGATGAAAATGAGCCGTCCGCAAAAGATAGCCGGTTATGCAGAGTTGTTTTTTAAAATGCATCTCATTACAGCCGCCCAAAAAGATGAAGTGATTACATTGTGCAGACAAAAAAACCGCTGACATTGCCTGAGGCAACATCATCAGCGGTTTTTCAGCTCAGCTGACAGTCGGCGAATAATTGTTCAATTTCTTCCGTGTAAGAACCGGTCACAATTCCTTTCTCGGTGATAATGCCTGAAATCAGGCTGCCCGGTGTGATGTCAAAGGCCGGATTGAAGACCGGCACATCTTCGGGAGCGGTGCGTATGCCTGAGATCTGTCTGACTTCATCCGGATCTCTTTCTTCAATCGGAATCTGATCGCCGTTTTCAATCTGCAAGTCAAAGGTCGAAAGCGGTGCGGCCACAAAAAACGGAATCTGAAAGGCGTTTGCCAAAATAGCGAGGCCGTACGTTCCGATTTTATTGGCCGTATCTCCGTTTTTAGCAATTCTGTCAGCGCCGACAATGACTGCTGAAATATGTTTTTCCTTCATTGTATGGGCGGCCATGCTGTCCGTAATGAGTGTGACATCAATTCCGCCCTGCATCAGCTCCCACGCCGTCAGCCGGGATCCTTGGAGAACGGGTCTTGTTTCACATGCGTAGATATGAAGGCCGAGGTCTTTTTGTTTCGCTAAGTAAAAGGGAGCAAGCGCCGTACCGTACCGGCTTGTAGCAATCGAGCCCGCATTGCAGATGGTCATGATCTGATCGCCTTTTTTAAAAAGGTGCAGCGCATTTTGGCCGATCATTCGGCAAGTTTCTTCATCCTCAATCTGAATTTGAATGGCTTCATGAACGAGTGTTGTCTTCGCTTCATTGATTGAAATCGCATCCCTGATGGAATCCGTCAGTCTGTCAAGCGCCCACGCGAGGTTGACGGCAGTGGGCCTCGAACTGTTTAAATACGCTTTGACATCCGCGAACTGACGTCGGAAATCTGAAAGGTCGCGGGCTTCAAATGACTTGGCGGAGAGCGCGAGTCCGAACGCCGCAGTTATACCGATGGCCGGGGCGCCCCTTACTTTCAGCGTGACAATCGCGTCGAATACATCTTCCTTTGTTTCAAGTTCCACATACTCAGTGACGTCGGGAAGCTTTTGCTGATTTAAAATGCGGATGTAGGTTTCTTTCCATTCCACAGAACGGGGGATGGCAAATTCATTGGTCATGCTGCATCATTCCTTTACACGGAGCTTAAATTGGTCCAGAACCTCGGTGATATGCTTCAGTTCTTTTCTGTTTTCGATATAATAGGCGCCGATCTCAAGCGCCAGCTTCTTCCGTTCGATTCGTTTGTCAAACGGAGTGATTTCATCTAAGTCAGCCACATGGGCGAGTCCGATCGTGCGCCGGATCAATTCGCATCCCGCAAAACCGACCGCTTCTTCAAACGCGTTTTTCAGTGTGTCTTCCAGCAGGTGTCTGCGGGAAGGCAGGCAGTCTTTCTCCCATGCTTCACTGAATGTTTTCACAAATGTATCCCATACGGCGGCAGTATGGTCATATAACGGCTGTCTGTCGTCACCGTCGCGGCTGAGGGCGTTTAACAGCAGATTGGCGATAAATTGGCCGATGTCAAACCCGATCGGTCCGAAGAAAGCAAACTCGGGATCAATCACCTTTGTTTCATGTTCATCGGCGAAGATGCTTCCCGTGTGCAGATCGCCGTGAACCAATGTTTCCGCGGAATTCAGAAAGATGGCTTTCAATTCGTCAGCGCCTTCTTTCAGCCGGGAATTGTTCCAAACTTTTTCTGCGTATGGGCGCAGCTCCTCTTCAAAATCGTTTGTCTCATGGTCGAGAAACGGTTCTGTAAACACAAGCCTTTCTGTAATATTGCAAAGCTCAGGATTTGTAAACTGCTTTGCGAGCTGCTGCTTTACTTTTGCATCGAGCGCATAATCGGATGAGTAAAAAAGCGTTTTCCCTAAAAATTCACCGATATGAACCGCTAAGTTCGGATAATGCTGCCCTTCCAGCAGCCCTTTTCTTGAAATCTGCAAATGTGAGAGGTCTTCCATTACCGTGACGGCCATTTCAGTATCGGAATAGTAAACGGCCGGAACGAGGCGCGGCACGTGTTCGCCCTGGCGGATGAGGGCGCTGCTTTCGATTCTCGCCCGGTCAATTGTAAGCGGCCAGCTTTCACCGACGACTTTCGCGTAAGGAATCGCCTGTTTGATAATCAGTCCTTTTTGGTTTTCTTTATCGTAAACATGAAAGACGTAATTTAAATTGCCGTCGCCGATTTCACGGCATGTCAGAGTGCTTTTGCTTTGGAATAAGCCGAGCTTGACGGCTAACGCGGCGGCGGAGCTTTCTGTTAATTGTTCATAAAGACTTGTTTTAGTTGCTGACATGGATTTACCCTCCAATTATGTAGTGGTAGTAAGAGATCGTGACGGAGAATACGCCCGAAAAAAAAGCCTCCTTCTCTGAAAGAGAAGGAGGCTGAAACAGTGCAGTCCGCCTCTTATCTCTCAGATAACATCTGATGGAATTAGCACCGTGCCTTATGAGACAATCGTCTCGGCGCAAAATGTACGCGCCCCATTTCACAATGGAATTACGGTCGGTTGCTGTTGGGGTCAAAAGGCCAATTCCCTCGCCCAACTCTCGATAAGAGAAAATATATTGATTTGTATCACAATTCGGATTAATCAGTTGATGAAAATATTAGCAGGTGCCGGATATTCTTGTCAACGTTTTTTTGAAAATTAATATAAATCACGCCGCAAGTCTTGGAAAACCGGAATGGTTCCGCGGACGGCCGCGCTTTCTGACACATCAATTTCCGCCCGGACTGAGCTTTCCGTCCGGTCTCCTTCGGCTAAAATCCGGCCCCACGGGTCAATAATCAGGCTGTGGCCGGCAAATTCATTATCGGGATTGGACCCCGTGCAGTTAGAGGCTGCGACAAAACATTGGTTTTCAATTGCTCTGGCGATAAGCAGGCTTCGCCAATGATCAAGGCGGGGCAGAGGCCATTCCGCAGAGATAAACAGGACATTCGCGCCCTGGGACGTATGCTTTCTGATCCATTCGGGGAAACGGATATCATAGCAGATCAGCCCGGCGCACTTGACACCGTCAAGCTCAAAGGAACCGTCGCTGTTTCCTGCTGACAAGTAAAGGTGTTCATCCATCAGCTGAAACAGATGGGCTTTCTGATACCGCTTCACGATCTGTCCGCTGTTATCGGCGATGTACATGGTGTTATAGACATCTTCGCCTTCTTTGACCGCAAAAGATCCGGCAACGAGGTGTACGTTGTATGTTTTTGCCGTTTCTTTAAGCCACTGTTCCGAAACTTTGCCGTTTTCATCCGCCAGCTGGTCTAGCCGTGTGAGATCATAGCCGGTCGTCCACAACTCAGGAAGCACGATTACATCCGCATGGCGGCTTTCTTGCTCAATCAAAGATTCTGCTTTTTTAAAATTTTCTGAAGGATTTCCGTATGAAATATCAAATTGCAAACAGGAAACGATCCATTTCATTTTTTAACACCTCAAGTTTCTCTTTACTTTTTTTATTTAACCATATATGATGATGGACTATCATTTCAAGACATTTTTAGAAGGTGAAAAATATGAACTTTGAAATCTCAGATGTACTCAAACAGCTGCCGGAACAATTTTTCGCATCATTGGTGCAAAAAGTGAATCAAAAGCTGAAAGAAAGCAGAGACGTCATCAATTTAGGGCAGGGAAACCCTGATCAGCCGACGCCTCAGCATATCGTTGAAGAAATGAAGCGTGCCGTCGAAAGGCCGGAAAATCATAAATACTCCTCATTCCGGGGTGCTTACAGCTTCAAAAAAGCAGCCGCTGCATTTTATGAAAGAGAGTACGGGGTCACGCTTGATCCGGAAACGGAAGTCGCCGTGCTGTTCGGAGGCAAGGCGGGACTTGTTGAGCTTCCGCAATGTCTTTTAAACCCGGGAGATACCATTCTGGTGCCTGATCCCGGATATCCTGATTACTGGTCGGGCGTCGCCCTTGCGAAAGCGAAAATGGAAATGATGCCGCTGACGGAAGAAAGAGGGTTTCTCCCTGATTATAGCGTAATTCCTGAAAAGGTGCGGAGCGAGGCGAAGATGCTGTATCTCAATTATCCGAATAATCCGACCGGTGCTGTGGCGACAGAGGCGTTTTTTGAGGAGACGGTCGGTTTTGCGGAACAAAACGGCATTTGTGTCGTTCATGATTTCGCGTACGGAGCCGTCGGTTTTGACGGGCATAAACCGCTGAGCTTTTTGCAGACGGAAGGCGCAAAAGAGACGGGAATCGAAATCTATACCTTGTCCAAAACGTATAATATGGCGGGCTGGCGGGTCGGATTTGCCGTCGGAAACGCTTCTGTCATCGAAGCGATCAATCTTTATCAGGATCATATGTTTGTCAGCCTGTTTCCCGCGGCGCAGCAGGCGGCCGCAGCCGCTCTTTTAGCGGATCAGGCATGCGTCGCAGCGCAAAATGACAGATATGAATCGAGACGCAATGCATGGATTGAAGCCTGCCGCGGTATCGGCTGGGATGTGACGGCTCCGTCGGGCTCCTTTTTTGCATGGCTCCCTGTGCCCGACGGTTATACGTCGCAGTCGTTTTCAGATCTGCTTTTGGAAAAAGCGGATGTCGCGGTCGCAGCCGGAAACGGGTTCGGAAAATTCGGAGAAGGCTATATAAGAGTCGGTCTTCTGACAAGTGAAGAAAGACTTAAAGAAGCTGCGGAACGGATCGGGAAACTGAATCTTTTCACCTGAAAAAGCATTGACATATCAGGATAACAATGCGATAATTCAAAATACTTTATAAAATCATTATTCTTATCAAGAGCAGGCAGAGGGACGAGCCCGATGAAGCCCGGCAACCGACTGATAAAGCACGGTGCTAATTCTTGCAGCAGGAGCTGAGAGATAAGATTCGGACATAACACGAAGCCTCTTTCTGCTCATACGGAAGAGGTTTTTTTATGTTTTGTGAAAGAAAGAGAGGCGTTCACGCATGAGCGAAGTATTGGCAACATATCTTCTGACAGACATAACGGACAGTGAAAAGCGGGCGGAACAGATTGCGGCGGGGCTGACGGTAGGCTCCTGGACTGACCTGCCCCTGGTGAAGCAGGAACAGCTCAGAAAACATAAAGGCCGGGTCGTAAAAGTTGAGGAGAAAGAAGGAACCTCAGAAAACGAAACACAATCTGTCATCACTATCGCCTATCCTGAGGCGAACTTTTCAAGAGATATTCCGGCCGTCCTGACGACGGTATTCGGAAAGCTGTCACTGGACGGAAAAATAAAATTGACTGATCTTGAATTTTCCGAAGGGTTTAAACGCTCCCTTCCCGGGCCGAAATTCGGTATATACGGCATCCGCAAA
Source organism: Bacillus sp. EKM420B (assembly GCF_011065565.1). Classification (NCBI taxonomy): domain Bacteria; kingdom Bacillati; phylum Bacillota; class Bacilli; order Caryophanales; family Bacillaceae; genus Bacillus; species Bacillus sp. EKM420B. Next base: position 439,563 of record NZ_JAAMNX010000001.1, read on the forward strand.
CTGCTGGGCGAATTTGAAAGACCGCTTCTGATGAGCATATTTAAAGGCGTGATCGGACGGGATCTCGCCGACATTAAAGAACAGCTCAGACAGCAGGCGCTCGGCGGCGTGGATCTGATTAAAGATGACGAAATTTTCTTTGAAAATGAACTGACTCCGTTTGAAACCCGCATTATCGCAGGAAAACAAGTCCTGAAGGAAGCCCGGGAGGAGACGGGACATAAAACGCTGTATGCCGTAAACCTTACGGGAAGGACCGCTGAACTGCGGGATAAAGCGAGGCGCGCGGCAGAACTCGGGGCGGACGCGCTTTTATTGAATGTGTTCGCTTACGGTTTAGATGTGATGCAGAGCCTTGCCGAAGACAGGGAAATCCCGCTTCCGATCATGGCGCATCCGGCAGTCAGCGGCGCGTTCACATCATCTCCCGTTTACGGCTTGTCGCATGCGCTTTTGCTCGGCAAGCTGAACCGCTATTGCGGCGCTGATTTCAGCTTATTTCCGTCACCTTACGGATCCGTTGCTCTTCCGAAGGAGTCCGCGCTTGCAATCCATGATGAATGTGTAAAAGACGATGTCTTTCATCCGTCGTTTGCCGTCCCGTCAGCAGGCATTCACCCCGGTATGGTGCCATTGTTGATGCGCGATTTCGGCATCGATCACATCATCAATGCCGGCGGTGGCATTCACGGCCATCCGAAAGGAGCCGAGGGCGGCGGAAAAGCGTTCCGCGCCATCATTGATGCGGTGCTTGAAGCGCAGCCGATTGAAGAAAAAGCCGCGTCGTGCAAAGATCTTCAGCTCGCATTAGACAAATGGGGAAGGGTGGAAGCCGTATGACCCGCACACCGCTGATTATTTGTGATTTCGACGGCACGGTCACCATGAACGACAACATTGTCAGCATGATGAAAGAATTCGCGCCTCCTGAGTGGCTTGAATTAAAAGACGGTGTTCTGTCTAAAAGCATATCAATCCAAGAAGGGGTCGGCCGGATGTTCGGACTGCTGCCGAGCAGCTTAAAAGAAGAACTGACCGGCTTTATTCTGAAGGATGCGAAAATACGGGACGGCTTTTTGGATTTTGTCTCGTTTGTCCGGTCAAACGGCCTCCCGTTTTATATCGTAAGCGGAGGAATGGACTTTTTTGTGCATCCGCTTTTGGAAGGGATCGTAGAAAAGGAGCGGATTTTCTGCAATCATGCATCCTTTGACAATGAATATATTCATATAGACTGGCCGCACGCCTGTGACGGAGGCTGCACCAATCAATGCGGCTGCTGCAAACCGTCAGTCATCCGGAAGCTGTCCGATCAGCAGAAATTTCTCATTATGATCGGTGATTCGGTCACGGATGTCGAGGCTGCAAAGTTATCCGATATGTGTTTTGCGAGAGATTATCTTTTGACTGAATGCAAAGAACTCGGCCTCCGGCATCTGCCTTTTCAAGATTTTCATGAGGTGAAAACAGGCATTGAAAACATCGGGGAGGTGCAGGCATGGCTGCAAAAGAAGAACGCTGGCGCGAACTTGCCGAGGTAAAGCGCGAGCTGGCCGAAAGAGACTGGTTCCCGGCAACGAGCGGGAATCTTTCCATCAAAGTATCCGACGCGCCGCTGACTTTCCTCGTTACGGCGAGCGGAAAAGACAAACGAAAAGAAACAGACGAAGATTTTCTCTTAATCGATGAGAACGGGAAGCCCGCTGAGACCGGCCATACTTTAAAACCTTCAGCGGAAACGCTTCTCCATACTTACTTATACCAAAAGACAGACGCCGGCTGCTGTCTGCATGTCCATACCGTCAATAATAATGTCATCTCAGAGCTTTACGGGGATGAAAAACAAATCACGTTTCAGGGGCAGGAGATGATTAAGGCGCTCGGATTATGGGAGGAAAACGCGTCCGTGACCGTTCCGATTATTGACAATCCGGCGCACATCCCGGCATTGGCCGAAAACTTCGCGCACCATGCGGACGCCGGCTCAGGCGCGGTGTTAATCCGCAATCACGGTATTACGGCATGGGGGCGGACCGCATTTGAAGCGAAAAGGGTGCTGGAAGCCTATGAATTTTTATTCAGCTGTCACCTCAAGCTTCTGTCACTTCGGCCGCAGCTAGTAAAATAAAAGGAGGAATAGAAAATGGCGACCATCAGAATTCATGACGAAAAGAATACGCTCATTGAAAAACAGGAAGAAGTAGCGCGCTTCTTAGACGAACAAGAGGTGATCTATGAGCAGTGGAACATTGAAAAACTTCCGTCTGAGCTTTCGGAGAAATACAATCTGACAGAAGATGAAAAAGAAAGGATTCTCGCAGTGTTTGACAAGGAGATTCAGGATATTTCAGCCCGGCGCGGATATCAGTCTCAGGATGTCATTTCTTTATCAGATACCACGCCGAATCTTGATGAATTATTAAAAAATTTCCAAAGAGAACATCACCACACAGATGATGAAGTCCGCTTTATCGTCAGCGGACACGGCATCTTCGTCATTCAAGGCAAAGACGGCACATTTTTCGATGTCCGTTTAAATCCGGGAGATTTGATTTCAGTTCCGGAGAACATCCGCCACTACTTTACGCTTCAGGAAGACCGCCGGGTCGTCGCAATCCGAATTTTCGTGACGACTGAGGGCTGGGTGCCGATTTACGAAAATGAAAGTGTGCAAAACTGATAGACGCCCGAACCTCTCATGCCCCCGCCGGCATGAGAGGTTTTTTATTGTAATATAAAGTCAGCTGTGGCTGTTTTTTAAATCTTGAATATGCCGCATTCTGTTTATATCATTACCTGAATGGGTATTATTCTCGTATTCATGCTAAAGATTCCAATATGAAATGAAAAAATAAGTTATTTAGTAAAAAAATGTTTACAAATAAAGTATAATCTGTAATAATGCTCAATAACCCAATCAAACTTGTTTCCTATTCTTTTAGCGGTGAGGGGTGAAGTGAATGGGCAGTTATTCTGAACAAGAAAAATTGCTTGTATCTATTGATAAAAAAAGAAAAATGATGATAGATGCGGCTAACAGGCAAGGGTTTACAGGATATGACACGATCAGGCACAGCCAGGAACTGGACTGTCTGATGAACGCGTATCAGCAGCTGGTAAACCGTGATCGCACACATCACCAGGGAATACAGGGCCTTGTGAAGAAAATAGGCTTGTTCTCCCGCGGTGACGTCATGCCTGCATATGAAGCAAACAAATGATTGATGATAAAACAGATAACGAAGACTGAATGCGCTTCCTGATCAAGCGCCGCATCCGAAAGATGACCGCGTACAGTCAGCAGATTTTTCCGCTGGCACGGCTCACGAAGCGCCTCGTACTATCTGCCGGCTATGATGCCGTTCCTCTGGTATATCCTCTTACACATATTCTTCTTTAAATAAAAAACACCCCGATCCAGGGTGTTTTTTTCATCGTGAAGCGGCAGGGAGGGTAATGGTGACCTCTGTCCCCTTATCGACTTCGCTTTGAATGTCAATCGAACCGCCGTACATCAGCATGATTCGTTTACATACGACAAGGCCGAGGCCGGTGCCTTTTTCCTTTGACGTGACAAACGGAAGAAAAATGTGTTCAAGCATATCTTCAGAAATGCCCATTCCGTTGTCGGCCACCTTAATGACTGCTTTATGGTCGCGGGCTTCTAAATAGATGGACAGCCGGCCGCCTTCCTGCATGGATTCCAGCGCGTTTTTTGCGACATTTAAAATCACCTGTTTAATATGGTCTTTCGTGCAGTTGACCTTGAGCGGCCGATTGACGAGAATCTCCACATTCACTTCCACATTATACAGATTCCCTTCAGAATAAATAATCGGCATAATCTCATCAAGAATATCCTGCAGCGAGTTCACTTCCAACCGTTCAGCAGTGGGTTTACCGAGCACTAAAAACTCACTGACAATCTGATTGATCCGTTTAATCTCCTGCTCAATAATTGAGAAATACAGCTGATCTTCCTCCGATTTGTATTTTTTCTGCAAAAGCTGAATGAAGCCGCTGATCCCTGTAAGCGGGTTGCGGATTTCATGGGCGGTGCTGGCGGCAAGCGTTCCGATCAGCTCCAATTTCTGCGCTTCATTTTGAGCGCGCTCCAGCTGGGTCTTGCGCTTAAGCAGATAATATTGAACGAGGATGAACAGAATATTCAGCAGCACGGCAATACTGGACATCGGCAGCAGCACGCTTTTGGTCAGCTCGTTCAGCTCAACCGGTTTCGGATAAACATTGATATTCCAATTAATATCATCCAGATAGCCGCTGACCGGTTTCACCCCTTCTGATTGATCAGCCCGTCCGCTGGCAAATATCACTTTATTCTGATTGGTTGCCTTGACATAAACGTCAGGGCTCAGCATATTGATCATATTTCTCAAATAATCGACTTGGATGGCGGCTACTAAATAATCCGTGACTTCCCGTTTTGCGTCTAATACCGGCACGCAGATCGTGAAGATGCGCTGGCCTGTAATTCTGCTGGAGTAGTCATTTGTGATAACCGTTTTTTTCGTCTTTTTCGCCTTCGTAAAATACGGTCGGTCGGCCAAATTCACCTTTGATTTCAGATCAGTCGTGCTTGCGATGACATCACCTTTGGAATTCAGCATATACAGACCGCTGAATCTGGGTTCATCCTCAAAAGCCTGATCGAGAATATCAATGATCTTTTCTTCATTGACAGGCTTATCGACAGCGATCGCAAGTGTTGTCATCCGGGCTTTTGTTTCACCGATTAAATAATTGAGCTTATTGCGGTGAAGGTTGAGCATCATACTGGCTTCCTGTATGTGTTTATCGGCTATTTTCTGCTTTTCTTTTTCATAAATGAAAAAGCTGATAATAAGTGCCGGGATGATCACCAATATGAGATAAAGTTTGATCTTTCCCCGGGCACCTTTAAATGTATTCACTCTGCATCGCTCCAACATTACACTTGAATAGAGGTATTATATCATTTTTATACTTCTTTAATAAGAAAAAATAACCAAAATGATAGAAAAACAAATTATTTTATTAAGGCCAGACAAAAAGAAGAGAAATTTTGGAAACATTTTTGTTGACATTTTTCATTTTGTTTATTAATGTTTCTCTGTAACGGTTTCTTTTGTAAAAGGATGATTGAATGTATGACGGATAAAACAGAAAACTCATTGAAATTATTTATTGTACTGTCACGTGCGTACCGATCTATTAACGACCATATGAATAAACATATTCATAAGCACGGTCTGAACCCGACGGAATTTGCGGTGCTTGAGCTGCTGTACCACAAAGGCAACCAGCCGCTTCAGCAGATCGGCGACAAAATTTTATTAGCGAGCGGAAGTATTACATACGTTGTTGACAAATTAGAGAAAAAAGAACTTCTCATCAGAAAAGCCTCGCCGACTGACAGAAGAGTGACTTTCGCACAAATTTCCGAAAAGGGAATCCGTCTTTTGGACGATATTTTCCCTGATCATGCTGAAGAAATTAAAGAAATGATCAGTGTGCTGAGTGATGAAGAGATAGAAATGTGTACGGAAATGCTGAAAAGAGTGGGGTTAAACGCTAAACATTTTCATCAGAAATAAAAAAGGAAGCCGTTTGAAAGGCTTCCTTTTTTATATTACTGATTTTGGTCAGTCGCGGCGTTTCTAGGCTGTATCAATACCTCGACGCGCCTGTTTTTGCTGCGCCCTTCAGCGGTTTTATTCGACACGGCCGGTTTATACTCTCCGAAACCTTTGGCGCTGAATACTTTTGCGTCAAGTTTCGGGTTTTCCGTGAGAATAGCCATGAAGTTGACGGCCCGCATGACGCTTAAATGCCAGTTAGATTGATATTGTGAGTTTTTAATCGGCACATTGTCCGTATGTCCGCTGATGATAATGTTCCTCGGCGGATTCAGCACAAGGAGATTCGAGATTTCCTTGGCAAGCGGAATATCTTCCTGACGGATATCCGCCCGTCCGGAATCAAAAAAGATACTGTCTTTAATGGTAATTAAGAGTCCTTCTTTAGTCAGCTTTGTTTCCAGCTGAGTTTCAAGCTTTTTGTTTTTTATAAATTGATTGACTTGCTTTTGCACGCCTTCAAGTTCTTCGCGGTCGGCTGCTTCTCTTTCTTTCTTTTTCTGTTCTTTATCTTTTTCCTTGTCTTTTTTTAACTGATCAATGCCGTCTTTTTCGTTTTCAGGAGGGGTGACGCTTGAATATTCAAGAACACCCGTGCCTCCGGTAAACACGGCGTTAAATGATTTAGACAGCATTTGGAATTTCGCCGCATCGACCGAGCTCATGGCGAACAATACAATGAACAGAGCCAAAAGAAGGGTGAGCAAATCCGCATACGGGATCAGCCAAGACTCATCCACATGCTCGTCATCATGCTTCTTCTTCTTTTTTCTCGCCATTGTTTGCCTCTCCTTCTTGTTCAGCGACTTTTGCGCGTTCATTCGCAGGAAGATACATGAGAAGTTTTTGTTCGATCACTTTCGGGGCCTGTCCTTCAAGCACTGACAGAACGCCTTCGATCATGATTTCACGCAGTTTGACTTCCTGCTTTGATTTGCGTTTCAGTTTGTTGGCGAAGGGATGCCAAAGTACATACCCTGTGAAAATCCCGAGAAGGGTGGCGACAAACGCCGCACTGATGGCATGTCCGAGCGCCTCGGTATTGTTCATGTTGGAAAGAGCGGCGATAAGGCCGATGACCGCACCCAAAACGCCGAGTGTCGGCGCATATGTGCCGGCTTGTGTAAAGATGGCTGCGCCGGCCTGGTGTCTGTCTTCCATCGCTTCAACTTCCTCAGTCATAATATCTCTGATAAATTCTGCGCTTTGTCCGTCAACCGCCATGCTCAGGCCGTTTTTCAAAAATGCGTCATCCACGTCTTCAATGCTTGCTTCTAATGCGAGCAGACCTTCACGTCTGGCGATTTGCGCCCATTGAGAGAACATAGGAATTAATTGCGCAATTGTCAGCTGTTTGTTTTCTTTAAACAGCACTTTAAAAAGGGCAGGCACTTTTTTGATTTCTTTTCCGGGGAATGCGATGATCACCGCAGAAATCGTACCGAACAAAATAATCAGAATAGCTGCCGGGTTAGCGAGTGCGCTTAAGCTGACCCCTTTCAGCACCATGCCCACGCTTAAAGCAATCACGGCGAGGATGATACCGATAATCGATGTTTTATCCATAGTTTTCACCAAATCCTTTATACTAGCTTTCTATGGTTAATATCGGTGGCAGTGCATGGAACTTTAGGGTGATTGAGAAATTGTTCCCGAATTCTTCACAGTTTCTCCCTTCCGGCATGGAGAAATAACAAAAAAGCGGCTCCCCGCGAGGAGGGAACCGCTTTTTTGTTATTGTGCCCGGACTTTGATGCCGTCCTCTTCCATTACGACATGGAAGGCTTTGATTTCGTTGTCATCCAATAGAAGATCTGTCATTTCGTCCTCGATCAATTCTTGGATGGTTCTTCTGAGCGGGCGTGCTCCGAAAGCGGGGTGGTAGCCGATTTCAGCGATTTTTTCTTTCGCATCATCGGTGACGCTCAGGCTGATGCCGCGCTCTTTTAATGTGTCTTCAAGCTCTGTGAGAAGCAGGCTGACGATTTTCACGAGATGTTCTTTTTTTAGGGATTGGAATTCAATAATGCTGTCAAACCGGTTTAAAAACTCCGGTTTGAAGAACGCGCTCAGTGAATCAATCAGCGTTTGTTCTTCCATGACGCTCTCTTCAGATTGGAATCCGACTTTCACCTGTTTTTCGCCGGTTCCAGCGTTGCTAGTCATAATCAAAACGGTATCTTTGAAGCTGACCGTTCTGCCCTGGCTGTCTGTCAGACGGCCGTCCTCCATAATCTGCAGAAACATATGCTGGACATCAGGATGGGCTTTTTCAATCTCGTCGAGCAGCACGATGCTGTACGGATTGCGGCGCACTTTTTCCGTTAATTGACCGGCTTCATCGTGTCCGACATATCCCGGCGGTGAACCGATAATTTTTGATACGGCGTGTTTTTCCATGTATTCACTCATATCGAGACGGATAATGGAATCTTTTGTACCGAACAGTTCATCTGCGAGTGTCTTTGATAACTCGGTTTTTCCGACTCCGGTCGGTCCGACAAAGAGGAAGGAGCCGACAGGTCTGTTTTTGGATTTTAAGCCGGCGCGGCTTCGTCTGACCGCTTTTGCCACTTTTTTCACGGCTTTTTCCTGACCGATGACACGCTGATGAAGATGCTCTTCAAGTTCCTTCATTTTGACTTGTTCATCAGCCTGGAGTTTTCCGACCGGAATGCCTGTTTTCTGTTCAATGATGGCTTGAATATGCTCCGCACCGATTTCAGGTGAAGAGGCCGGTGTTTCATGCGCCAGCTGCTTTTCCAAAGCCGCTTCTTCATCACGCAGTTTCGCGGCAAGCTCATAATTTTCTTCATGAAGCGCTTTTGTTTTCTCCGCGTCAATTGCTTTGAGTCTCTCAGCCGCATCTTCTTCATTTACGGTATCAAGCTCCAGGTTCGCCTTAGAGCCGGCTTCATCTAATAAGTCGATCGCTTTATCCGGCAGGTGGCGGTCCTGAATGTAACGGGATGAAAGCGTAACACAGGCGTTTATCGCTTCATTGCTGAATGTGACGCCGTGGTATTTCTCGTATTTATCTTTAATGCCTTCCAGAATGCTGATGGCTTGTTCTATTGTAGGCTCGTGAACCATGACAGGCTGGAAGCGTCTTTCAAGCGCCGCATCTTTTTCAATCTGGCGGTACTCTTTCAGCGTTGTCGCCCCGATGACCTGCAGCTCGCCTCTGGCAAGCGCCGGTTTCAGGATGTTCCCGGCATCCATTGATCCCTCGGCAGAGCCGGCGCCTACGAGAAGGTGAATCTCATCAATGAACAAGATGACGTTTTTCCGTTCTTTTAATTCGTTCATTAATTGTTTCATTCTTTCTTCAAACTGGCCTCTGATCCCTGTATTGGCGACGAGAGAAGCGACGTCAAGCAGGTAAAGCTCTTTGTTTTTCAATTTGTTCGGCACATCGCCTTCAGCGATTTTAAGCGCGAGGCCTTCTGCAATAGCCGTTTTACCGACGCCCGGTTCACCGATCAGCACCGGATTGTTTTTATTCCGGCGGTTCAAAATTTCAATTACGCGCGCCACTTCATTATCGCGGCCGATCACAGGGTCAATCAGACCTGCTTTTGCGCCGTTTGTGACGTTTTGAGCGAGCTCGTCGAGCAGGCCTTTTTCAGGGCCGGACTGCTGTTTATTTTGATTGGGAGCGAAACCTTGCTCAAACGGGAATCCGAATGATTGCGGCCCCATGCTCATAGACGGTTTTCGGGTTAATTCTGTATAACATGTTTCACATAAAACGAATTGTTTTTGAATGGAATTGACTTGCATGTTCAGGCGAATCGTCGCCTCGTTTTTCTGACAATGTTGACAACGCATTTGCCAAAACCTCCTCGAAAAATGTTTGATCATCTTTGACCAAATGGATTAGAAAATAAGGCCGAAACTTTGACCTTCTTTGATTATTAGTATACTCTGACCTTCTTTGACTTTCAAATACTTTGTTTCAAACCCCGAAAAATAAATGTTTACAGCATGATAAGTGATATTCGTGAGGTTTGATTATTTTTGACCAATATAGTCAGAAAGGAAATGAAATGCTTTGACCTTTCTTGATGAAGAGTATACGCCGGCCCTTTTTTTCTTTCAATATTTTTGCTTAGAGGAGAGAGCTGAATCTGTTTTCTCCGGGGAAGGACGATTTGTTCGTCTTTTCTGGAGACTTGTCTCATAAGCATATATAAAGGCCTGGACAAATATGCGCTTAGCCGGAGGGTGAAATGGGACAAACAAAAGGTTCTGCAAGTCAGCTTGCATTTGTATACGTAGGCACGGTTGTAGGAGCCGGTTTTGCCACGGGACGGGAAATCGTTGAGTTTTTTCTGAAGTTCGGCTGGATCGGTCTGTTCGGTATCGTGGTAAGCGGTCTGATGTTTACATATTTAGGCGCCAAAATCATGATTATTTCCAAACGGATTCATGCAGCATCTTATCAGGAATTGAACACATATTTATTCGGCCAGTCCATCGGCCGCGCCGTGAACATGTTTATGATGTTTATATTGCTGGGAGTGACCTCTGTCATGCTGTCCGGAGCTGGAGCGCTGTTTCATGAACAGCTTGGCTGGCCCGCACAAGCGGGGATCCTACTGACGATCGTACTGAGTTTTGCCGTCATGACAAGCGGTGTTAAAGGTGTGTTCGGCGTCAATATATTGGTTGTGCCGCTTTTAATTTCTTTCTCTTTTATCGTGACAGCTGATTCATTTGTATTTACAAGCACGAGAAACGCGGACGAATGGGTATGGCCTGACAAGTGGAACTGGCTTTTGTCCGCCGTCTCTTACGGCGCGTTAAATTTATCGCTCGCCCAAGCCGTCCTTGTGCCGCTTGCGAACGAAATGTCTTCAGAGAAGGTGATCAGAAGGGGAGCTTATTTAGGCGGCGTTCTGTTGACACTGGTGCTTGCCGCGAGCTTCTTATCATTATCGGTGCTGCCGGATGTGCTGGAGTTTGACATTCCGATGGCTCAAGTCGTCTATTCGTATTCGCGTTCGCTTCATATCATTTATTTGTTTATTATTTTCGGGGAAGTGTTTACGTCGGTTATCGGCAATTTATACGGATTGGAAAAACAATTAAACAGTTTTCTTCGTATAAAAAGTACATATATTTACGGCGGCATTTTGGCGTTTGCTTTCATTATCAGCCAAATCGGTTACGGGCAGCTGATTTCCACCGTTTATCCGGTGTTTGGGTATGTGAGCCTCGCTTTCATCGGCGCATTGATTTGCAAAAAAATCCCGAAAGAAAAATAAGGATATAAGGAAAATGTCTGTATTTTTTGGGAATTCCCCTTCTTTTTTCCTGCCATTTCTGTATAATGAATTGGGAAATGATGGGGAGGAGTAAGAGATGAAGGATCGACGTGTATTATTGGGATTTATTTTTATTTGTATCGGAATTGTATTTTTTTTACAGAAGGCGGGAGTTATACATATATCCGCAGGTTCGGCGTGGCCGTTTCTTTTCATTATAATGTCCGCAGGATTTCACGCCGGATTTATTTTTGCGAAAAAAACGACTGAACAGGCGGGACTGCTCGTTCCCGGCGGTATGTTTCTTGTGCTGGGCTGCCTGTTTTGTTTTGAGACCGCAACGGGATGGACGTATTCAGGCGTGACGTGGCCTGTTTATATATGGGCGCCTGCTCTCGGTCTGTTTGAGCTGTGGTATTTCGGCGGGAGAAAGATCGGCGTATTGATTCCTGCTTTCATCCTGACAGCCGCGGGAGCACTATGCTTTGCCGGAATGCTGATGACGGGGCTGTGGCCGCTTTTGATCATCGCAGCCGGGCTTTTGTTTCACGCCGCTGCCTTTATGCAGCCGAAAAAAAGATCGGGCCTTCTTATTCCGGGCGGCATTTTGCTTGTGACGGGCGGCTTGTTATGGTTTGAAACGCTGACGGATTGGACATACGCAAATGTGACATCGCCTGTCTACCTCTTTGCCGTTGCATTCGGGCTGTTTGAAGCCTGGCTGTTCGGCAGAAGGCAAAGAGGGCTTTTGACTGCTGCGGCGGTTCTGTGCGCCGCGGGCATTTTCGGCATATTCACCAATGCAAATGAAGTCATCAGCGAACGCGGCTGGCCCGCTCTCATTCTGTTGCTGGGCGCCGCTTTTCACATTCCGATTTTCGGCCCGAAACCTGTCAAAAACGCGGGGCTTCTCGTACCGGGCGGCATCTTATTGATGACGGGGATCTTGTTTGTCTTTGAAACGGCAACCAATTGGTCCTACTCCGATGTGACATGGCCTGTTTACCTGTTGGCAACGGCATTCGGTTTATTTGAGCTGTGGCTGTTCGGCGGGAAACAGAAGGCGCTGCTCATTCCGGTTGCGGTGCTGACCTTGACAGCACTTTGCTTTATGATGACGTATCAGCCGATCATTCCGGTTTCTGTTTTCTGGCCTGCTTTATTTGTTCTGATCGGGATTGCGCTGATGGTATTTCCGGGGAAGAAACGCGGGGTTTAAACCCGCTTTTGCAGCCTGACACAGGGTTCAGGCTGTTTTTTTATTGTCACGGGAAACAACATTATGGTATGATAGCAAAAGTGAAAAAAGAAGAAAATCCGTATTAATGCGGGAGAGGTTCTAGCTACACCCTCTATAAAAAACTAAGGACGAGCTGTATCCTTGGATACGGTTTTTTTATGTTTTTTAGGGCGCCTTCTCCGAAAAAGGCGCTTTTTTTATGGAATGATAGATAAGGGAGAGAAAGACATGAAAAAAGAAAAAGCGGTTGTGGTGTTCAGCGGAGGCCAAGACAGCACGACTTGTTTATTATGGGCTTTGCAAAACTTTGAAGAAGTGGAAACTGTTACATTCCATTATAATCAGCGTCACCAAGAAGAAATCGATGTGGCAAAATCGATTGCCGAAAAGCTCGGTGTCAAAAACCACTTGCTTGATATGTCTCTTTTAAATCAGCTTGCGCCGAATGCGCTGACAAGAGATGATATCGAAATTGAAGCGAAGGACGGGGAATTGCCGACAACCTTTGTACCGGGACGCAACCTTGTATTTTTATCCTTTGCATCGATTCTTGCATATCAAATCGGTGCGCGCCACATTATTACCGGTGTTTGCGAGACTGATTTCAGCGGCTACCCGGACTGCCGTGACGAGTTTGTCAAATCCTGCAATGTCACCGTCAATTTGGCGATGGAAAAGCCGTTCGTCATTCATACGCCGCTTATGTGGCTGAACAAAGCAGAAACGTGGAAACTTGCGGATGAGCTCGGCGCGCTTGATTTTGTAAAGAATAATACACTGACTTGCTATAACGGCATCATTGCGGACGGATGCGGCGAATGCCCGGCATGCCTGCTCCGCAATAAAGGATATGATGAATATATGAAAATGAAAGGAGAGCGGAACTAATTGCTTTCTCAAATTTACCCGCAGGTTCAGCATCCTTATTCGTTTGAGTTAAATAAGGACATGCACATTTCAGCCGCGCACTTTATTCCCCGCGAAAGCGCCGGAGCGTGCAGCAGAGTCCACGGGCACACGTATACAGTAAATATTACCGTTGCGGGGGATGAACTGGACGATTCAGGCTTTCTCGTGAATTTCAGCGTGCTGAAGAAATTGGTGCACGGCGCTTATGACCATACATTGCTGAATGACCATGAGGAATTTTCTGATGATGACAGATATTCACTGCCGACGACCGAGGTCGTGGCCAAAACGATTTATGATAAGGTGCAGTCCTACCTCGAAACACTGGAGAATCAGCCGGTCTGCGTGCAGGTTTTTGTCAGGGAAACCCCGACAAGCTATTGCGTATACCGCCCGAAAAAAGGTGATAGGAATGGCTAAAGGAATTCCGGTATTAGAAATTTTCGGACCGACGATACAAGGGGAGGGCATGGTTATCGGCCAGAAAACCATGTTCGTCCGCACGGCGGGCTGCGACTACTCCTGCAGCTGGTGCGACTCCGCTTTTACATGGGACGGCTCAGCCAAAAAAGATATCCGCTGGATGACGGCGGAAGACATTTACCGCGAGCTGAGAGAAATCGGCGGAGACGCCTTTTCCCATGTCACCATCTCAGGAGGAAACCCGGCGCTGTTAAAGCAGCTTGACGCGCTGATTCTGCTGCTGAAAGAGCACGGGGTGCGCGCCGCTTTAGAAACGCAGGGAACGGTCTATCAGGATTGGTTCACAATGATTAACGACCTGACGATTTCACCGAAGCCGCCAAGTTCGGGGATGACAACCGATTTTGCAAAGCTCGATCACATTGTGTCTTCGCTTGATGCGGCAGAAAGGCTTAACGCGGTCAGCTTAAAGGTCGTCATTTTTAATGATGAAGATCTGCAATTTGCGAAAACCGTGCACAAGCGGTATCCGAATATTCCGTTTTACCTTCAGGTCGGAAACGATAACGTCCATACGACGGACGACCGGGCATTGATCGCACATCTGCTCGGAAAATACGAAACACTCGTTGATAAGGTTTCTGCCGATTCGGATCTGAATCTTGTCAGAGTCCTGCCTCAGCTGCATACATTGCTTTGGGGCAATAAACGGGGAGTTTAATAGAAAGGGAGATTTATATGACAAGAAAAGAATCAGAATTAGAAGGAGTTACGCTCCTGGGGAATCAAGGGACAAACTATTTATTTGAATATGCGCCGGAGGTTTTGGAATCATTTCCGAATAAACACGTGAACCGTGATTATTTCGTTAAATTCAACTGCCCGGAATTTACGTCGCTTTGCCCGAAAACGGGACAGCCGGATTTTGCAACCATCTACATCAGCTATATTCCGGACGAAAAAATGGTGGAAAGCAAATCGCTGAAGCTGTATCTTTTCAGCTTCCGCAACCACGGAGATTTCCACGAGGACTGCATGAACATCATCATGAATGATTTGATCGAATTAATGGACCCCCGCTACATTGAAGTATGGGGCAAATTCACGCCAAGAGGCGGAATCTCCATTGACCCGTATACAAACTACGGCAGACCGGGAACAAAATATGAAAAAATGGCCGAACATCGGATGATGAATCATGATATGTATCCGGAGACGATTGACAACCGTTAATCATTCCATTGTGTGATACGGAGTGCGAGACGAAGTGGGGTCACATTAAAAGCGGGAAAAGTCACACATGAAAATGGCTCTACTCGTGGGAACTGCGTCAAAAAGTGTGACCCAATAGGGACTGACCCCCGTTTTTGAGACAGGGATCAAAACACCTTCATACAGCCAATTGCCGATATTGTATCGGTGATTGGCTGTTCAGTTTCGTTTGAATACGAATATTGTTATAATAATGAATGTATTCTATGGCAGTACGTTCTACGATGGCCGTCGTAGTTCGATCAATGCTGTTAAGATAGAACGTTTCAGACTTTAGTGAGGAATGAAACGATTCGATGGAGGCATTATCAGCTGGCGCCCCTTTGCGGGATATGCTCATGGTAATGCCTTTTGTTTTAACAGCTTTCTCATACTCATAAGATGTATAAACAGAACGCAATTCTTCTACCAGTTTGATTGTCGTTTCCCTATCAACTTCCTTTCCAATTCGTTGTACTTTTTTAACACTTCATTCTGTTGTCTCAGATAACGATTTTCTGCCTGCAGTTTCTCTAATTCGGAAGATTACTCCGGGCCTTTTCCATAAGTATATTGCTTTCCGAAAGGCTGTTCGAATCGATGTGTATCCCCAGTCTTATGCCATCTAACCCATGTCTGAACCTGTGTCTTATTCTTAATATTCAATTCCTGCATTATCTCTTTCATAGGCACGCCTGCCAATCTCATTTCTACAGCCTTCTGTTTCACTTCAACCGGATAACTCACTCTTGTCCCCATAGAAAAAACACCTCCAAGTCTAATTTCGGCTAACAACCATCCGTTTCCAAACTTGAAGGTGTTTTTTTATTTGTCTCATCTTATGGGGGCAGTCCCCTTATACAAATAAGTGATTTTTATTTTAAGGATTCCAATAGGAGTCTTTTATAGGAGGGCGTCTGCATGAAAAAAAAGAAGGTTATTGGGCTTGTGTCTCTCCTTATAGTTATATTAGGGTTAGCCGTAGTCATCCCTATGCACATAAACAAATTAGACACCACAAAGCTAGATGAAATTGCACAAAAAACTAAAGATAATAAAAAAGTAAGTGAGTATTTTGATGATGTATGGATGAATGAAGTGGAAAAAATGCCAGGTCATGTATATGATATATCGTTATCAGCAAAATCCAATTTCAAAGACTTATCTGATGAGGAAAAGTTAATATTGTTGGGGAATGCTACTGATACAATCCAAGAGAATTCAAGGTTAAATTCAATTGAATGTGGAAGGAATAAATCATGCTCAATAAATGAAGTATTTGTGTTGCCAAACAAAAATGATAAGGCACACAGTTATACAATAAAATATGATCCAGTTGCAAAACCTGAAGATAATGTATTACATGTTTATAGGTATCAAAATGATGATAGAGATTCAACCCTTATTAATACAACAGAAGTGAAACTAAGCCAAGGTGAGACTGACCATAATGAAAAAATAATTTATATTGGAATGTCTAAATCAGATGTGTTATTGGATGACTGGGGGAAACCTTTAGATGTAAAAAAACAACAACAGCTTATGGAACTAATGAACAATGGATATATAGCGGCAACAGATAGTTATATTTCGATGACGGGGAACTAACAACTATACAGGATTAAATAAAGCTCTATCCTTAAATGGATAGAGCTACTATTGTTCATTAAATATTGGGAAGTACTCATTTGTATTTGGTGCTGGGAAGGGGGACTGCTCCCAAGATTTTCTCCTTGTAAACTCATAAAAAGTCCTTGAATCATAAAAAATGAGCTCTTTACCTTCTAACTTGCCGAAGTGATTTTTAATACTCTCTATAATAAATCGACTAGAATCAGTTTCAATAGAATGAACTCCATAAGCTATATAATTCACTTTTGAACGTTTTATTGTATCTATCAAGTGCTTATCGTACATTGGATTTAACCCTTGTCCTAAAATTGTTATGCCGCCGTCAGCTTTGAAAAGACTGTTAAAACAATACCTTAGATAATAATTATTTTTGATTTGAGAATGCTTTTTTTCTGAAGCGCCTTCTGAGACATAAATAGGAAAGAATTTCTCTTCATACATTTGTTTGATCTCTGTTAATAAATCTTCACTTTTAGAGTTAATCTTTATGATTTCTCCTTGGTCTTCATAAAAATGAAGTGCGCCATGCAGATGAAGTAGTTTTATATGGTTATTTTTAAAGGTAGTAGGTTGAAAACTCAATGTCTCATCGCTTGAATTTCTGTAGGAAAAGCCGTCTTGTATATTCCTTTCAAAGGGCTTACGTTTTAATCTTAATAAAGCCCAATATGATAATAAGTCATAGTTAGTGGTGAAAATATTCTTTTTGAATACATTGAGGCTCCAGGCTAACTTACTAATGTGTAATTGCGAGTATAAAGGATGTATATCTTTAACTGCTTTAATGAGTAGATCTTTAATTGTGTTATATCTTTCATCTAAATAGTCGGTGACTTTCATCAATGTTTGATTAACTTTTTGTGCGGTGAGAAGTGAGTTTAAAACTAACTCAAAATTAGTCGTATCAAACGCTTGGAATAAGTCTAGTTCTTGTCCGGCTAATAATTGCTTTTTTACTAGATAATCATATAGTCCGCCATACTTAAAGCTATCAAAAAATTCAATTGAAAATCCATTGCCTATAAGTAGTTGTCTAATATAGAGGGGTACTCCATTGCAAGTGTCTTAAAATCATACAATTCAGTCATTTTTTCTCTTCCTTAGTTAAAAAATAGGTTTTTGATTTTATTTTACCGCATTTAGGAAATTTAATGTGTTATTTTGAAGGAAATACACTGATCCAATAACAAAATCATCCCCTCACAATAAGTAAGGGGATTTTTGTTTAATATTCACATGGTTTATCTTCGCACTCTGTCTTTTCTTTAGCATCAACATACGATGAAGTTATAGTGTCATTTGACTTGTCATAAATCCCCCAAAACTCTTTTTCTTTGTTGCCGTTCAAATAACCCTCTGCATTAATCCCTCCCATTGGATCTATTTCATATTTGTCCGAGAAATCAATTTTATCTATACCTTCATAGTTGGCATTTATGTAATCAGTCATTCGTTTTTTAGCTTTATCAAATAACTCTAGTTCTGCAGTCTTAACTTTTTCTTGCTTTTCATTATACTGGTGTTTCATGTATATTCCCCCAAGTGTTATAATGATGATTGCTGATAACAGGATAATAATGTATTTTTTCATAAAACCATCCTTTCAGTGCTTATTTTACATGAGGAGCGTGTCATTGTACATGAGCAAGAAGGCTAAGGTTCCTAATATAACTGACCAAGATTACTATAGTATTAGTCAACTAACTTATCGAGATGAATATTTAAAAAAACATTTCTCGAAAAACATACCCGTGAAGATTAATTCAGGTAAACAATATTTCATAGATAAAATCAAAAAAGACCCAGACACAGGCCTAGATGTTTATGTATTTGTTCAAGCGAAGAAAAAAGAAGGCAAATGGGTAAAACCAAAAGAACCAGAAAATGTCGTTATAGGTTTTCAAGGAACAAACCAGGAACAAATCAAAGCTGATGTTATAAGTGCAGATGGCGGCAACGTAGTCATGGGTAAAGACCCGAAAAAGAAAGTCCAATACATAATGAAAAAAGATGCATCTGAAAACTCTAAAGCTGTTGCCAAGTATAACGGCAGTATGGAACAAGCAATGATGATTAAGAGCGGAGAATACAAAATTGTCACTAAGACATCTCAATTCGATCAAGGTGATAAGCTCGTTGCCAATGAAGTGAAAAAGTATGCTGGCACTAACACAGTGATTTCGACAACAGGTCATTCACTTGGAGGGGCAGATGCAGAATACGCTGGTGTAAACAATAACGTTTACAGTGTAGCTTTTAATAACCCTTCCATTGTTAAGCTGCACAATGAAGAAACACAGAAGAAAATCAGAAATGGCGAATTTGATTTGTATCATAAAGCAATTATTAATCCTGATGATATGGTGGGCTCAGGTTGGTTTTTAGAATACGACAGACACAACGGAACAACCATATATACGAAAGATCCAAGCATCGCACGTCAAGATCGTGCAAACCGGCTTAATCCGTCTCTAGGTATTCCTGGTGTTTTAGGGAGTCTTATTACTTCTTTCTATGGCCAAGCATTTGCAAAAAATCCTGATACTCATAGTTTAAACGATTCGAACTTTACATTTGATAAGAATGGTAATATCCAGAGTGTTGATGGCAGCAAAGGTGTTTATAACCAGAATATCGAATCATTCTCATCTTTCTCAGGCATGAATGGTCAGACAATTAAAGTGGATGCAAAGTATGCAAAAGAATTAGCTAAACGATTACAGGCAGCTATCGAAGACTTAAAAACAAAGAAACAAGCAATTGAACGATTCCCTCATGATCACAGCAAAATGGTTTATGACGTAAAATCTATTTGCGGGAAGAGGTTAGGAGAATTCAAGGATCTAGATCCAAGCGATGTTGATAAAGCTGTATTGTTTCACGCACCTTATGTGAAAGATGGGGCAGCATTTTATGACTCAGAAGAACAGTATCAAACTGAGGCTTCTCTTCATTATTTGATTAGAGATTTAGAGGATATTAGTGAGTTTATTGTTAAAATGGCTGAGGATTTAAAAGATAAGGATAATGAATTAGCAAGCTGGTTACGGTTGTAAGGGGGGATTTAAATTGCCATATGGAGTTAATATGGATGCAGATGAGTTTTACAGACGGTTACAACAGAATGAGGAATTAAAAAAAATTGTGGGCTCAAGTTTAAAAACTCATTGCCAGAATCTAAAAGAAGACACAAAAAACGCATCAGACTTTTCTTCAGCACAACAGGTTATAGCTGAAGTGTATGTTGCTTTACTCTCTTCATTTGAAGGTAAAGCTAAAGAAGCATTAGTCCAAAGGCTTAATGAAAATGCGACTATGCTGACAAATGCTACAGAGAACAGAAGTGCTTTTCTGAGGAGTATAAGGACTAAATAATTAAAACAACCTCTTCACTTTAGATGTGAGGGGGTCTTTTTAACTTATGATGTAGCAAAATTCGCAGACGTCTGCGAAAATGCTCAGTTATTCAATCTCTCTTCTAATTCATGAATACGTCTTTCTAAACTAGAGAATTTTTTATCGTTATAACTATGATCAAGTTCGATGTTCTTGTTGATCAATTTGAGCATCGACATAACTTCTGCAGGTTCATTTTCCTCTATATGGGAAACTGTATCCTTGATTTCCTTTACATCCTGTTTAACTTCAGCAATATCCTTTGAATATTTGTTTCTCCATCCCGTTCACCTCTCCTTACAGTATAAAAGCTATTTCAATGGTTTTGTTTAACGGTTTGTCGAATTCTCTTCTACAAACTCTACAACCTAAACCCCGCCTTTTAAGCGGGGGTATTTTTCGTCTCTGCCACGCAGCCAAAAAGGTGCATGATATTCGCACAGAACTTCTATAAGGAAAAGAGAGATCATTTGGAGAAAAGAAAAAGACGAGTAAACCCGGGGGGAGTGTACTCGCCGCTTCAATACGTGACGGGTGCTGGATGGCAGCTCGTCTGTTTCATTATAAAATAGGGAACGTATGTTTGTAAAGGCCTGAGCTGTTTTTTCTTATTCGGAGCGGATCAATTGTAAAGGAATGGCCAGCATGGTAGCATGTCCTGTAAAAAGAAGGAGTGTTCGTTATGGAGCCGTTAGAGTTAAACGGTGTAAGGCTGAAAATGTATGATTGTAAAGAAAGTGCGGGCAAAAACGGCCGTATGATTTCATTCGTATTGAAGGTGACCTCTGAAACGTATCATGATATTGCCGTCCTTTTGTATGAAAAAACATTTGACATCAAGGCGCCCGAGCGTGGGCTTGAATTCCGCGGTAAAATAACCAACTACTATACATCCGTCACAAATCTTTACAATAAAGATGAGACCGGTGATTTTTTTGTAGAAATGACCGAGATCTGAATTCATTTGAAAAAGCTGCCGGGCGGCAGCTTTTGTGCGGGATATGTAAATGGTTCGGATTGTTCGGGGGGTTTAATAGGAGTCTCTGATGATTTTATAATTCTTATGGTTGACGACAGTGAGGGAATCTAATTCAAGGTCACGATAATTATCCATGATGGTTACATCAACGATGACGGAGTTTTCATTTACTTTTTCAACAATACCGGTTAATCCGTTTTTAAATTCAATGACGTTTCCAACCTTAGCAATTTTCACGAGCTTCCTCTCCTTTATCATAAATCCTGTTTGAAAATATTTTGCAGTATTTTCTTTAAGAAGTAAAGCGATATGGGTATCAGCCCGCTCAATCATTGTCCCGGCGGGGGAAAGATGGTATATTGTTTTTCGGGAAAAAGCCGAGAAAAGGAGGCTGTATTCGTTGCTGCCTGAGGAAATTTCAGAACGTATCAACCAAATGCGCACCGGTGAAATCAAAGAATTCAGGGTGCAGAAAGAACATTTTCTTGCATTTCGAGCAGTTTTATCGAAGCAGGAAGATTTTAAGCATTTCCGCGGTATTGCCCAGCAGGGCGGAGATGTTGTATTCCAGTATTTGGAACAACCAAGAAGCTGACGGCTCCTCGCCCTTGAGGAGTCTTTTTTTGGTTTCAGTTTCTCATTTCATCTGGCTGTAACAGATGTAAACAAAATGTAAAATCCCTCCGATGGATACTTTTACTGCTATTTGGTTAATGTTGTGAAAATGACGGCTGTTTTCCTGCCAATAACAAGGCTGTTAACAAACTTCTTCCATTATAAAAGCTGATTGGGAGCACTGGGAAATCTTTAAACGTGAATTTGCGCACAGCTCTTGTTAAGGTAGTGAAGTATTTAAGGAGGAAATCGTATGACGACAAAATTTGCTGCCTTGGCTGTCTTTTTTCTATGTTTTATGCCTGCATCAAAAATTGAACATACAGAAGCTCTGTTTACTTTTGCGAAGAAGCCAAAGCAAGAACCCAGCACCTTGGTTGCTGATTTAAATAAAAAAAGCCCGGTTCCGAAGCTTTCAAAAACGGATCATAAGCATTCTATCCAACCGATAAAGCTTTCATCTCACCAAGAGATGAAAGCAAAACCGGAAGAGACGGCTTATCAGCCGCCGAAAAAAACGTATTCCCGCGCTGACAGACAACTCCTGTCACGTCTCGTTCACGCAGAAGCGAAAGGTGAATCTTATAAAGGGAAGGTTGCGGTAGCCAGCGTAGTGCTGAACCGCACTGAAAAAAACGGTTTCCCGGATACCATTCGGGGCGTGATCTATCAAAGGAATGCATTTGAACCGGTAGCAAACGGAAGCATTAATCAAAAGCCGGATAAGGATTCCATCGCCGCCGCAAATGAGGCGCTTGACCATCCGGGCAGAGAAACGAACGCGTTGTTTTTCTACAATCCGAAAACGGCATCTGATCACTGGATCCGTTCCCGAAAAATTATCGAACGGATCGGCAGACACGTATTTGCGATGTAAGCATAGCGGGATCAAAAATATCCCCGCTATGCTTTTTTCAATTTTGAGAAATCGAAAATATTTTCAGAACTTGTCTCATATGATGATGGAAGAACGTGAGACAAGGAGAGACACCATGAATCGATTTGTGAAAGGGATCATTCTTTTATCCATCGCCGCCTTTTTCGCGGAATGTCTGGAATTTGTCGTGAATATGATACTGGCGCGGGAGCTTGGCGAGCATGGGATGGGGCTTTACATGAGCATTCTGCCCACCATCTTTTTAATTATCGTGATCGCCAGTCTGGAGCTTCCGATCTCTATTTCAAAATTCATCGCGGAATCCAATCAGAAGCTGCATGAAAGCATGCTCCGGCATGCCTTCAGAATGACCGCCGTTTTTACCGCGTTTTCAACCGCGGCCGCAAGCGTCGCGCTGCCGTTCATTCCTGTATTCGATACGTATCACCCCTTTATTAAAGGGATTGTCATCGGGCTGATTCCAGTCGTCGCTTTTACATCCATCGCCAGAGGTTATTTTATGGGTGTGCAGCAAATGGGAAAAATCGCGGTTGCGAATGTCTTGAAAAAAATCATTCAAGTGCTTTGTCTGTTTATCTTTTTTCAATGGTACTCTTTTGAAATTGATATGGCCGTGCTCATTTCGTTATTTGTGCTGGTCGCAAGCGATGTTGTGGTGTTCGTTTACTTGTATACGCAGTTTATTTTGGCGCGGAGGGCGCTTTCCGGCCATCAGCACATTCATCTTCGCGGGAAAGACGTGCGGAAACGCCTCCTGGCCGTATCCATCCCGACAACGGGACTTCGTATATTTCATGCGGTGACAAACGCAGTTGAACCCTTCTTGGTTAAAGGAGCGCTGCTGGCGTCCGGGGCAGCCGGGACAGCCGCGATTGATCAATACGGCATGCTTGCCGGTGTAGCGATGACAATCGGTTCGTTTCCCGCATTTATCGCCCATTCGCTGATGGTCGTCATGATTCCCAGCATTTCAGAAGCGTATGCGCTGTCCCAATATGATATTGTGCTGAAACGGCTGAGACAAGCGATTTTTATTACATTCGGCTACGGCATTCCGGCAGTCTGGGTCATGTTTCAGTTCGCGGGCCCGCTGACCCATTTGTTTTTTCAGTCTCCGGAAGCGCAGTATTATTTGCAGCTTTTGTGGCCGTTTTTTCTTTTTCATCTGTTTGTGATGCCGCTTCAAGCCTGTCTGATCGGCATCGGCCACGTGAAAACGGCGTTTTATCATAACGTATGGAGCAGCATTGTAGGGCTTTCGATGATGTATGTGCTCGGTTCTATGCCGGAATTGCAAATGCTCGGCATTATACTCGGTATGAATACCGGCATGATTCTTCTGACAAGTTTACATTACGCGACGATCTGCAAAGACCTCGGTGTCTCCGTGTTTTTGACGGGCGGCGGAAGAACAGCGCCCCGGATCGAAAGCTGAAAAGGCTGATACATTTCAATAAGGAAGGGCAAGCTATCCGAAACGCGTGAAAGGAAGATCATATGCATAAAACCCGCCTAATTGTATGTGCAGTCCTTTTGATAGCTGCCGCCGTCTGGATGCCTGAAGCAAAAGCCTCATCAGAAAAACAGGCAGTTCCCGCCGTGTTTCTGATGAAGACGATTGAAGGAGACGAAATATCGATTCCGAATAAAGGGCAGAAAACGATTTTACATTTTTGGACATCGTGGTGTCCGCCGTGCAAAAAAGAACTTCCGCAATTCCAAACGTATTTTGAACAGCATCAGTCCGATGATGTAAGCCTTGTAACGGTAAATTTGATGAATGCCGAGCGAAATAAAAATACCGTTCGAAACTTTGTCACTCAGCACCATCTCACATTCCCGATTGTTCTTGACACGGAAGGCGAGCTTATGAAGGAATACGATGTCATGACGATTCCCACGTCATTTCTGCTGAATGAAAAAGGAGAAATCGAAAAAAAGATCGTCGGTCCGATGACCGCCTCACAATTAAAAGAATGGTCAGAGAATTAAAAAGGTGCGGGAGGAATTCCTCCCGCACCTTTTTTTGCATATAATGAACAGCTGAAGAAACGCTAATGATAATTATTATCAAAAAGAAATTAAAACAATTATAATTGAAATCTTCCGCCGGCATGCTATAATAAAGAAAACACTGCGATAACACTGTGAAAATGCTGCCTGTCAGGCGGCTGTTTTACTTTTATCGGGGAATTGAAGATGATTTGCGTTCTCAATTAGAGAGGAGAATTCATAATGAATGAACAAGTGATGACACAAACCCATTCACAACAGCAGATACAAGAAGAGCGGGCCGGAAAAAAGTGGCTCCAGCATGCAGAACTCATTGCGGCGCTCGTATCCGGCGTCCTTATTCTTGCGGCCTGGTTTTTTACCGAAACAAAAGGCCTGTCCGTCACTTTGTATATCCTTGCCTTCCTGATCGGGGGATTTGCAAAAGCGAAAGAGGGAATTGAGGATACCATTGAGACGAAGGCGTTAAATGTGGAACTGCTGATGATTTTTGCGGCTGTCGGCTCCGCCCTGATCGGTTATTGGGCGGAAGGCGCTGTTCTTATCTTTATTTTTTCGTTAAGCGGCGCGCTCGAAACATATACGATGAATAAAAGCAGCCGTGATTTAACATCCTTGATGAAACTGGAACCGGAGGAAGCGACCCTGCTTGCGGACGGACGGGAAAAGCGGGTGCCGGCTGCTGAACTTAAGATCGGTGACATGATCGTCATTAAGCCGGGCGAACGCGTAGCGGCAGACGGGATTATTGAGTCTGGCGTGACGAGCCTCGATGAATCGGCGCTGACGGGTGAGGCGATGCCGGCGGAAAAAACAGCAGGAGATTCTGTGTTTACAGGAACGGTAAACGGAAACGGCTCCTTAACGGTCCGTGTGACGAAAACAAATGAACAGTCTTTATTCAGAAAAATCATCCGGCTGGTGGAATCAGCCCAAAACAGCGTGTCACCGGCTCAGGCATTTATTGAGCGATTCGAAAGTGTCTATGTCAAAGGCGTGCTGTTAGCCGTGGCTGTGCTTTTATTCGTTCCTCATTTCGCTTTAGGCTGGAGCTGGAGTGAAACCTTTTACCGGGCGATGGTGTTTATGGTGGTCGCCTCCCCGTGCGCGCTTGTCGCTTCTATTATGCCCGCTGCGCTTTCCCTTATCTCAAATGGGGCCCGCAACGGATTATTGGTTAAAGGAAGTGTGTTTTTAGAACAGCTGGGAAGCGTACGGATGATCGCATTTGACAAAACCGGCACGGTCACAAAGGGACAGCCGGCAGTCGCGGCATTTCAAGCAGCGGAACATGTGAGTGAAGATGAGATCATGCAGGCGGTGTATGCGATAGAAAAGCAATCAAGCCACCCGCTTGCAAAAGCGATAGCTGAATTTGCCGAAAGCCGGGGCGCCGCGCCCGCAGGCCATCTATCGATTGACGAGACGTCGGGATTCGGCGTTCAGGCTGAAATAGAAGGCGTCAAATGGATGGTCGGAAAAGCGGGATTTGCAGGTGAACATGCGGCAGATGCTTTTTTGCAGACATCGGGAAAAGAATTAAAGGATAAAGGCTTTACACTGGTCTTTGTTAAAAAAGATGACCGGATTGCAGGCTGCTTCGCCTTAAAGGATCAAATCCGCCCTGAAGCCAAAGCCGTGATGGCTGAGCTTGAATCACTGGGCATTCAAACAGCCATGCTCACCGGCGATCAGTCTGAAACTGCGGCTGCCATCGCGAAAGAGGCGGGCATGACGACGGTTGTTGCCGATTGTCTGCCGGACCAAAAGGCAAAAGAAGTGAAGAAGCTGAAAGAAACGTACGGCACAATCGCCATGGTCGGAGACGGCATTAATGACGCGCCCGCTCTGAAAACGGCTGACGTCGGTATTGCGATGGGCGGGGGAACGGACGTGGCTCTTGAAACGGCTGACTTAGTCCTTATGAAAAATGATCTTCACAAGCTTGTGAAAATGTGCAGACTCTCAAGGAAAATGAACCGGATTATTAAGCAGAATATTGTTTTCTCGCTCTCGGTCATCTGCCTTTTGATCTGCGCTAACTTTCTGCAGGTGATGGAACTGCCGTTTGGCGTAATCGGGCATGAGGGGAGCACGATTCTGGTCATACTGAACGGACTGAGATTATTAAAATAAACATGACAGCCGCACACGGGCGGCTGTTTTTTTAATGTTCGTTCACAGCATAAACGCCGGAAAACTGATAGAATGAATAAAGAGTCACTTTGGTAAGGAGGAAAAGCAAAAAATGAACAGATTAGAACGTGTTTCATCTTGGCTGAAAAAAGAAGGACATGATGCGGCATTTATACATACAAAGGAAAACGTATTTTATTTAACTGATTTTTACACGGATCCGCATGAGCGGTTAATGGGATTGTTCCTGTTTCAGGAACAGGAGCCGTTTTTCGTTTGTCCGGGAATGGAAGCCGGACAAGCCCGCAGCGCCGGGTGGGAGCATGGTATTATCGGCTACGGCGATCACGAAGATCCGTGGGAGCTGATCAAAGCCGAGCTCACAAAACGAAATGTGCGGCTTGATTCCATCGCGGTTGAAAAGGATTCGATCTCTCTTTCCCGTTCAGAACAGCTCAAACAAGCTTCAGGGGGCGCGGCATTTGTTTCGGCAGAAGAAACGCTCAACCAATTCCGTCTCGTGAAAGATGAGAAGGAAATCAGCATTCTCAGGGAAGCGGCAAAACTCGCGGATTACGGAGTTGAAGTCGGTGTCGCGGCGCTTAAAGAGGGTGTGAGTGAAACCGAAGTACTCGCACAGATTGAGTTTGAGCTGAAGAAAAAAGGTGTGCAGGGCATGTCATTTTCAACGATGGTGCTGTTCGGGGAAAAATCAGGCCAGCCCCATGGGAATCCGGGTGCAGACCGGTTGAAAAAAGGCGATTTTGTTCTGTTTGATCTGGGCGTTATTCTTGACGGCTACTGTTCAGACATTACGAGAACATTCGCATACCAATCAATCAGCCCGAAACAGGAAGAGATTTACGAAACGGTGCTTAAAGCTGAACAGGCGGCGCTTCAATTAAGCAAACCCGGCGTCAGAATCGGCGATCTTGATTTAAAAGCCCGCGGCATTATTGAAAAAGCCGGATACGGAGACTATTTCCCGCACCGCCTCGGCCACGGACTCGGGATTTCGGTTCACGAATATCCATCAATGAGCAGCGCGAACGACACACTCCTCAAAGAAGGCATGGTGTACACGATAGAACCGGGGATTTACGTGCCGGATGTCGGCGGCGTGCGCATAGAAGACGATGTGTTTGTCACAAAAGACGGCGCCGAAGCATTAACGCAGTATCCGAAAGAATTAACGATTCTGAAATAGAAAGCTTTGTGATAAAAAAGGACGGTTCTGGAACGCAGCGTCCTTTTTTATCACCTTTTAAATGAAAAAATCATCAAAATGCTGAAATGGTTTGATGTCATGCTTTTCATTCAGGGGCCGCAGGGCAAGGTAACTGCCGCCGAGTATGGCCAGACACAAACCGATTAAGCAAAGAATCCCCATCGCTGTTCTTCTCCTTTCAAACGAATAGGATGTATCTGTTTCTAGCTTACTGTATGAAACGCATTCCAGATCAAGGGAAAAAAAGAAAGGGGGGACGCCATGGCTACGATCAGAGACATTGCCGGCGCTGCCGGGGTTTCTGTTACAACGGTATCAAGAGTTTTAAACGATCATCCTTATGTAAGTAAGGACAAAAGAGAAAGAGTGAAAAAAGCGATGCAATCGCTCGGATACACGCGCAACATTCATGCTGTTCATTTATCCAAAGGTTTTTCCGATATGATCGGCGTTGTGCTTCCGTCGGTGAACCTTCCGTATTTTGCAGGCCTTGTTGCAGGTATTGCCGAGGCTGCCGAAGCGTCAGGCGTGCATCTTTGTTTATACCAGACAGATTATGAGCAGCAAAAAGAACGTTTTGCCTTATCACAATTACAGGAGCGCCAAGTGGACGGCCTGATTATCTGCTCCAAAGCAATTCCTGATGAGCATCTGCTTGCCGTGAAAGAACCGCTCATCCTCTGCCAGTACACTGATGCGGCAGGGCTTTCCTCCATCAGTAATCCGCATCGGGAAGCATTTCGGCACGGTCTGGATTATCTGATAGAAAAGGGACACCGGAAAATAGCGATCTGCCTGGCCAGAAAAAAGGGAAAAAACAGTCAAGTCCGCATCGCCGCATACAAAGAGGCGCTGAAGAAGATCGGGCAGCCTTACAGGGACGAGCTGGTTGTGGAAAAGGTGCTGACGCTGCTTGACGGGAAAGCCCTTTTTCATAGATGGAAGAGCTGGGATGACAAACCGACTGCGCTGTTTGCGGCGAATGATCAAGTATCCGCAGGTCTTTACCTTGAAGCCAAGGCAAACGGGACGCGCATCCCGGAAGAGCTTGCGATTTTGAGCATCGACAATCATGATATCAGCAAGATGTTAGGTATTTCCACAATAGATATACAAACGAAAGAAATGGGAAAGCAGGCTTTTCACATGCTTGAGAACCGGATCAGCGGCGGGCCTCCGGGAAGGAAAGTTCTTGATTACCGCCTTATTGAACGATCAACCGTCTAAAAAAAGAATTGACGCGCTTTCCGTTCGTTTTGTACGATATGAGGTATTGAATGACAAAGGAGCTGAGGATCATGAAGGGGTCCTTTACAGTTGAAAAGGTATTAAATAACAATGTGCTCATCGCAACACATGATAGATACAGTGAGGTCGTCTTAATCGGAAAAGGGATCGGCTTTGGAAAAAAACAAGCGGATGTCATTGAAGATAAAGGGTATGACAAGATGTTCATCTTAAAGGATGAAAAAGAACAAAAACAATTTAAAAAGCTCCTCGGTTATGTGGACGAGACACTTGTCGACATCTCCAATGACGTCATTTATCATATCAAGAAGCGGACAAGCCAACCGTTAAATGAGCATATCCATATTGCGCTGACTGACCATATCGCCTTTGCGGTAAAGCGGCTGCAGCAGGGTTTTGACATTAAAAACCCGTTTCTCATGGAAACCGAAACGCTTTATCCGGAAGAATTCCAAATTGCCCGTGAAGTCGTCGGCATGATTAATGAAAAGACGGGAATCTGCCTTCCGGAAGGAGAGATCGGCTTTATCGCTCTGCATATCCATTCCGCCCTGACGAATCGGCCCCTTTCAGAGGTCAATCAGCATTCACAGCTGATGTCCCGCCTCGTTCAGGTGATTGAGGAATCTTTCCAGATGAAAGTGAATAAAGAAAGCGTCCACTATTTGCGGCTGATCCGGCATATCAGATTTACCATAGACAGGATTAATCGGGAAGAGCAGACAAAAGAACCAGAAAAGTTAATGTTATTATTGAAAAATGAATACCCGCTATGCTACAATACTGCTTGGAAACTGATAAAAATCTTGCAGCAAATACTGAAAAAACCAGTTCATGAGGCGGAAGCGGTTTATCTCACGCTTCATTTGTACCGATTAACCAATAAAATTTCATAATTTCAGTTGAAACCTTAAAAACGTGTCACTGATTCGATCAGGCATGAGTGATTGAGGGTAAAAAACGGGAAGAACGATCCCGTTATTTTGCACACCCTTTTTACTCATGCCTTTTTTGTTGTGTAAAAGGGCAAATGTAAACGGTTAAACTGAAGACTTGCGCCAGTGAATTCGTTGTCATGAATTTTCGCTGTAAGGTCACACTAGCTAACAGAGGAGGTACATCTTTTATGTTTAAAGCATTATTCGGCGTTCTCCAGAAAATCGGCCGTGCTCTTATGCTTCCGGTTGCGATTTTACCGGCTGCGGGGATCTTGCTTGCGTTAGGGAATGCCATGCAGAACAAAGATATGATTCAAGTCATGCATTTCTTAAGCAATGATAACGTTCAGCTTGTGGCGAACGTCATGGAAAGCGCCGGCCAAATCGTATTTGACAACCTGCCGCTTCTTTTTGCAGTAGGGGTTGCGATCGGTCTTGCCAACGGAGACGGTGTTGCCGGAATCGCGGCCATTATCGGATACCTGGTCATGAACGTATCCATGAGCGCCGTGCTTATGGCGAACGGCAGTATTCCGTCTGACAAAATTGAACGGGCAAAGTTTTTTGCGGAAAATCATCCGGCCTATATTAACATGCTGGGGATACCCACTTTGGCGACTGGCGTGTTCGGCGGTATTATCGTCGGGGTCCTGGCCGCGTTATTGTTCAACAAGTTTTATAAAATTGAACTTCCGCAGTACCTCGGATTCTTTGCGGGTAAGCGGTTCGTCCCGATTATCACATCAATTTCCGCATTAATTCTCGGACTTATTATGTTAGTGATCTGGCCTCCGATCCAGCACGGTCTGAATTCCTTCTCCACGGGTCTTGTGGAAGCGAATCCAACCTTGGCGGCCTTTATTTTCGGGATGATTGAGCGGTCATTGATTCCGTTCGGTCTTCATCACATTTTCTACTCGCCGTTCTGGTATGAATTTTTCAGCTATAAAGATGCCGCAGGAGACATCATCCGCGGAGATCAGCGGATTTTCATGGCTCAGATCAAAGACGGCGTACAGCTGACGGCGGGAACATTTATGACGGGGAAATATCCGTTTATGATGTTCGGTCTTCCGGCGGCGGCGCTTGCAATCTATCATGAAGCGAAGCCTGAAAAGAAAAAACTTGTAGCCGGAATCATGGGTTCTGCCGCTCTGACAAGTTTCTTAACGGGAATTACCGAGCCGCTTGAATTCTCATTCTTATTTGTGGCTCCTATCCTGTTTGCGATTCACTGCGTATTCGCGGGACTTTCCTTTATGGTTATGCAGCTGCTGCATGTAAAAATCGGTATGACGTTCTCAGGCGGTCTGATTGACTACTTCCTGTTCGGAATTCTGCCTAACCGGACGGCTTGGTGGCTTGTCATTCCGGTCGGCTTAGGACTAGCACTCATTTACTACTTCGGTTTCCGGTTTGCGATCAGAAAGTTCAATCTGAAAACGCCGGGCCGTGAAGAAGAGGCTGCGGATGAAGGTGCGGGCGCCTCAGGCGAAGCCGGCGACCTTCCTTATGAAATCCTGCAGGCAATGGGTGACCAGGAAAACATTAAGCACCTTGACGCTTGTATCACGAGACTCCGCGTTACGGTCAACGACCAGAAGAAAGTGGATAAGACTCGTTTGAAACAGCTTGGCGCCTCAGGCGTTCTTGAAGTCGGAAACAATATTCAGGCCATTTTCGGCCCGCGTTCTGACGGTTTAAAAACACAGATGCAGGATATTATCGCTGGACGCACGCCGCGCCCTGAACCGAAAGTATCCGCACAAGAAGAAGTCAGCCATCAGGTTGAAGAGGTTATCGCAGATCCGCTCCGAAACGAGCAGGGTGAAGAAGTGTTCGCTTCTCCGATCACCGGCGAAATCCATCCGATTACCGATGTGCCTGACCAGGTGTTCTCAGGAAAAATGATGGGTGACGGTTTTGCGATTCTTCCTGAAGAAGGAATCGTCGTATCGCCTGTCCGCGGAAAAGTGCTGAATGTTTTCCCGACAAAACATGCGATCGGTCTTCAGTCTGACGGCGGAAGAGAGATCCTGATTCATTTCGGAATCGACACAGTCAGTCTGAAAGGCGAAGGATTCACTTCTTTTGTTTCTGAGGGTGACCGGGTTGAACCGGGGCAAAAGCTGCTTGAAGTTGATCTTGAAGCGGTTAAACCTCATGTTCCTTCATTAATGACACCGATTGTCTTTACAAATCTTGCCGAGGGTGAAGCGATTTCCCTTTCGGCCGAAGGTACCGTAAAACGGGAACAAAAAGATATTGTGAAAATCGGAAAATAATCATATAAATACGCCGTGCTTGTCAGATGACAAGTACGGCTGTATGATATAATATTGTGTAGTAAAATAGCTTTAATTTAAAGGAGAATGATAATCATGGCACAAAAAACATTTAAAGTAACAGCAGATTCCGGAATCCACGCTCGTCCTGCGACAGTTCTTGTACAGACTGCAAGCAAATACGATGCTGACGTAAACTTAGAATATAACGGCAAAACAGTAAACCTTAAGTCAATCATGGGCGTTATGTCTCTAGGTATCGCTAAAGGCGCTGAAATCACAATTTCCGCTTCAGGCGCTGACGAAAACGATGCTCTTAACGCTTTAGAAGAAACAATGAAAAGCGAAGGACTCGGCGAGTAATGCAAGAATTAAAAGGAATAGGCGCTTCAGCCGGAATTGCGATTGCGAAAGCATACCGGCTTGAAGAGCCGGACTTAACGGTTGAAAAGAAAAACATTGCTGATGCTGCGGCTGAAGTAAGCCGTTTTGATGAAGCGATTGTACGTTCTAAAGAAGAGCTTGAAAAAATTAAAGAGCATGCTTTAAAAGAACTGGGACAAGACAAAGCTGACATTTTCTCCGCGCACCTTTTAGTTCTGAGTGATCCTGAGCTGTTGAACCCGGTAAAGGAGAAAATCAGCACAGATTCAGTCAATGCTGAATTCGCTTTGAAAGAAACAGCTTCCATGTTCGTTACTATGTTTGAATCAATGGATAACGAATACATGAAAGAGCGTGCTGCGGATATCCGTGACGTAACAAAACGTGTGACGGGGCACCTGCTGGGCGTGGAAATTCCGAACCCGAGCATGATCTCAGAAGAGGTTGTTATCGTGGCTGAAGATTTGACACCGTCTGATACGGCGCAATTAAACCGCCAGTTTGTAAAAGGTTTTACAACTGATATCGGCGGACGCACTTCACACTCCGCGATCATGGCCCGTTCGCTTGAAATTCCGGCTGTTGTCGGCACAAAAGCGGCTACAGGGACAATTGAAAACGGTGTTACGGTAATCGTAGACGGCATCGATGGTGATGTGATCATCGATCCTTCCAGTGAAACGTTAAAGAAATATGAAGAAAAGCACAGTGCTTACCTGGCGCAAAAAGCTGAGTGGGCGAAGCTCGTCAATGAACCGACTGTTTCAAAAGACGGCCATCATGTAGAGCTTGCCGCAAACATCGGCACACCTGACGATGTAAAAGGCGTTCTTGAAAACGGAGGAGAAGCTGTAGGGCTTTACCGTACGGAATTCCTTTACATGGGACGCGACCAGCTTCCGACAGAAGACGAGCAGTTTGACGCTTATAAAACGGTTCTTGAGCGTATGGAAGGAAAATCAGTTGTCGTGCGGACATTGGATATCGGCGGCGACAAAGAGCTTCCTTACCTGCAGCTCCCTAAAGAAATGAACCCGTTCTTAGGCTACAGAGCCATCCGCCTTTGCCTTGAAGAGCAAGAAATCTTCAGAACTCAGCTTCGAGCGCTGCTTCGTGCAAGTACATACGGAAACTTAAAAATCATGTTCCCGATGATTGCGACAGTAAACGAGTTTAAACAGGCGAAAGCGATTCTTCTCGAAGAAAAAGAAAAACTCGTCGAAGCCGGCGTAGCGGTTTCTGACGATATTGAAGTCGGTATGATGGTAGAGATTCCGTCTACAGCCGTTATCGCAGATCAGTTTGCTACAGAAGTTGACTTCTTCAGTATCGGAACAAATGACTTGATCCAATACACGATGGCTGCTGACCGCATGAACGAGCGCGTAGCTTATCTGTATCAGCCATACAATCCGGCGATTCTCCGTCTGATCACCCTTGTTATTGAAGCCGCTCACAAAGAGGGCAAATGGGTCGGCATGTGCGGAGAAATGGCGGGAGACGAAATTGCGATTCCGATTCTTCTCGGCTTAGGCTTAGATGAGTTCTCAATGAGCGCTACATCCATCCTTCCGGCAAGAACGCAGATCAGCAAGCTTTCTAAAAAAGAAGCTGAATCATTCAAAGAAACAATCTTGTCTATGAGTACGACAGAAGAGGTTGTCGCATTCGTTAAAGAAACATTCAATAAGTAATACAACAGCCAGACGGTGTAAGCCGTCTGGTTTTTTTCATATTCCGAAAAAAGGGGGGAACAATAACGATCAACAGGAGGGATTATCATGACAAAATCATTTGCAGCGGGGGATACGGTCTATGTGATTTACCGCAATCCGCATGCCGCCAATGTTGCCCATATTAAAGAGGCGGAGATCGTCCATCACCCGTATCATGAGGGAGAACTGTCTCTGTTTTTATACGAAACCTATCATCCGCTGGCCGAAGATGACGCGGTCTTTTCGACATATGAGGAAGCGGAAGCGCTTTACAGCGAGCTTTTTGAAGAAGACCGGTATCATTGATCAAAGGAAATGTTTACAACGCATATTCACTCTCTTTTAAACGGAAAGTAACAACATGAGAAAATGTAAAAAGGGAGTGTCAGTTCATGCTGAAGCCGTTTGTGCCCCAGCTAGTTTATATAGAACCGAGAGCGCTCGAATACCCGTTAGGACAAGAGCTGAAGAATAAGTTTGAAAACATGGGGCTTGAGATCAGAGAAACAACATCGCATAATCAAGTCCGGAATATTCCGGGGAAAAATCACTTGCAGCAATACCGGAACGCGAAATCAACATTGGTAATCGGCGTCCGGAAAACACTGAAATTCGATTCTTCAAAGCCGTCCGCCGAATATGCCATTCCATTTGCGACGGGCTGTATGGGGCATTGCCACTATTGCTACCTGCAGACGACGATGGGGTCAAAGCCTTACATCCGGACATATGTCAATGTGGAAGAGATTCTGGATCAGGCTGATGAGTATATGAAAGAACGGGCGCCGGAATTTACAAGATTTGAAGCCTCTTGTACGTCTGATATCGTAGGAATCGATCATCTGACACATACATTAAAAAGAGCCATTGAACATTTCGGACAAAGCGAATTGGGACAGCTCAGATTCGTGACTAAATTTCACCACGTCGATCATTTGCTCGATGCAAAACATAACGGAAAGACTAGGTTCAGATTCAGCATCAATGCGGATTATGTCATTAAAAACTTTGAACCGGGAACTTCTCCGCTCGACAAACGGATCGAAGCCGCCGTCAAAGTCGCTAAAGCGGGCTATCCGCTCGGTTTCATCGTGGCGCCTATTTATATTCACGATGGCTGGGAGGAAGGCTATAAGGAGCTGTTTGAGAAACTGGATGCGGCCCTTGATGAAGACGTTCGGCATGACATCACATTTGAACTGATCCAGCATCGTTTTACAAAACCGGCCAAACGGGTGATTGAGAAGAACTATCCGAAAACAAAGCTTGAGCTTGATGAAGAAAAGCGCAGGTACAAATGGGGACGCTACGGAATCGGCAAATATATATACCAAAAAGACGAAGAACATGCCTTAAGGGAAACACTCGAATCTTATATCGAAACCTATTTTCCGAAAGCGAAAATCGAATATTTTACGTAAGGCGGAGCTGTCGGCATGACGGCTCTTTTTTTTGCTGCGCCAAATGACGGAAATGTTTGATATTTATTTCAAGATTTATTCATTTTCTTGGCCGAAAGACCGATATAACTCTCAGGAGGGGATGGTTATGTTTAAAAAAATGCATATCAAAATTGCTGTGTTTGTCTCGGCAATGCTTATTGTAACGGTTGTTTTTTTAACGGTTTCTTCATATTTGACATTAAAGCCGATGATGACGGAGGAAGCAAAACGTACGACAGAGAATGTCACCAATTCACTCGGTCAGAACATTGAGCTTCAGCTGAAAAATGATGAGACCGTATTAATGAGATTAGCAGACGGTGAATTGTCCCGGTCTTTTCTATCAGATGGGAAGAAAGAAACCGCGCGGCTTTTTAACGATGAGTTAAAACAGATCGGACAGAATGACAAATATGTCGCGCTTGCGTACGTCGGAACCGCAAACAAACAAATGTTTACATATCCAAAGGCCGATTTTGCCAAAGACTATGATCCGACAAATCGAACGTGGTATAAGATGGCGGCTGAAAAACCCGATAAGGTTGTCTGGACTGACCCTTATAAAGATGCAGTGACGGGAGACATGATCGTGACGGCGTCAAAAGCCATTCAAAACAGCGGAACCGTCGTCGGAGTGGCGAGCTTAGATTTGAAGCTGTCCTCTATTCAGAGCATGGTCAACGAGCAAAAGGTTCCGTATAAAGGATTTGCCTTTTTAGCGGATGAAAACGGCTCTCTTCTGGCCCATCCGGCAAAACAGGGAAAAAATATTTCGGAAGATCAGACGTTAAAAGACATCACTGCGGACAAAGAAGGCATCAAAGAGCTGCAGGGGAACATGGTCGTCTACCAAACGGTAAAAGAAACAGGGTGGAAAGTCGGAACGCAGTTTGAAAAAGATCAGCTGATGGGAGTAGCCGACAAAATGAACACGGTGAGCATTTTTATGTCACTGATCGCCCTTGTGATTACGATCGGACTCAGCTATTTCCTAGCAAAAACGATAACCGGGCCGATTCAGCAGCTGATCGCAAAAACAAATTCAGTCTCAGCGGGAGATTTAACCGTCCGCGCTCAGACGAAATCAAAAGATGAAGTAGGCGAGTTAACAAAAGACTTTAACCAAATGGTTGAAAATATGAAAGAGATGGTCGAACAGGTCAAGGCCTCCTCAGAAAATGTGTCTGATACATCTGACCAACTAACCGTCATCTCACAGGAGACAAATGAAACGAGCGGACAAATCGCAAAAGCGATAGAGGAAGTCGCCGCCGGAGCGACAGAGCAAGCGTCAGAGGTTGAGACGATCAACGAAAAATCGGAAAATCTCTCAGTCAAAATAAAAGGAATCGCAGATCGCGCAGGCAGCATAAAACAACTCTCAAAGTCTTCAGAGGATGCCAGCTACAAAGGACTGGACGCGCTCGGGCAGCTGCTGATGAAGTCAAACGAAGCCAATTCAGAAACGAAAAAAGTAGAGGCAATGCTGAATGACCTGGAAGAACAAACGAAAAACATAGAAGAAGTCGTGACGGCAATATCCGCTATTTCAGACCAGACGAATCTCTTGGCGCTGAATGCGAGCATAGAAGCCGCAAGAGCGGGAGAAAGCGGACGGGGCTTTGCCGTCGTCGCTGAAGAAGTCCGCAAGCTTGCTGAACAATCAGCTCTTTCTTCCGGCCATATCAGTGAGACGGTCCGTCTGATTCAATCTGAGACAAAAGAAGCGTCACATGCGATGATTGAGGCAAGCAGAATGAATGATGAACAAAACAGCGCCATTCATGAAACGGGTGAGGTTCTCAATCTGATCACGACGGAAATGCAGTCTCTCGTTCAAGGTATAGATCATATTTACAATGACATTCAAAAAATGAGTGAAGAACAAGCCGCGATTCAAGAAGCGATTCAAAGCATCTCCGCCATTTCTCAAGAATCAGCGGCAGCCGCGGAAGAAGTGAATGCTTCTACTGATGAACAGCTCGTTACGCTTGAAAAAGTGAAGCAATCGACTGATATGTTAAAGAGCGCAAGCGAAGATCTGATCAGCGCCATTTCTAAATTCACCTTGTAACGCGGACTCTATCAGCCTATAATATGGTAATATAGACATGAAAGAGTGATATATGAATCGCATCAGGGGAGGAAAGCGCAGTGAACAAAACGGTCGGATTTATCGGTTTAGGCGTCATGGGAAACAGTATGGCATCGCACATTTTAGAAGCGGGCTATCCTGTTTTAGTCTACACACGGACGAAACAAAAAGCGGAAGAGATTCTGAATAAGGGAGCGGTCTGGCAGGAGACGGTCAAAGACCTTTCGGAAAAAGCAGACATCATTATTACCATGGTCGGCTATCCGAGTGATGTCGAGGAAATCTATCTCGGTGAAAGCGGCATTCTCCGTCATGCAAAAGAAGGGGCGTTTGTCATTGACATGACGACATCAAAACCGTCTCTGGCGAAGAAAATAGCGGAGAAAGCCAAAGAAAAATCCATTCACGCCCTGGATGCACCCGTTTCCGGCGGAGACATCGGCGCGAGGAACGGAACGCTTGCCATTATGGCCGGAGGAGAAAAAGAAGCGTTTGAAGCATGCCTGCCGCTTTTCTCCGTTATGGGGGAAAACATTCAGTATCAAGGATCGGCCGGCAGCGGCCAGCATACGAAAATGTGCAATCAGATCGCGATTGCAGCGGGGATGGTCGGAGTGGCTGAAGCGATGGCTTACGCGGAAAAATCCGGTCTGAACCCGGAACAAGTGCTGAAAAGCATTACAACCGGAGCGGCTGGCAGCTGGTCATTGTCAAACCTCGCTCCCCGTATGCTGAAAGGCGATTTTGCGCCCGGATTTTACGTGAAACACTTTATTAAAGACATGGGCATTGCCCTTGAAGAAGCGGAGCTGATGGGAGAAGAAATGCCCGGATTGGCGCTGGCCAAATCATTGTACGACAAGCTTTCCGCGCAAGGTGAAGAAAACAGCGGAACTCAAAGTATTTATAAGCTTTGGGTGAAATAAAAAAAAGATTGCCCGCAGGGGCAATCTTTTTTATTATTTATTTTCCGATGAATTGCTGTGTCCAGATGTTTCCTGATTCTACGTAACCGACACCGATTTGAGTGAACTCAGGATTCATGATGTTCTTTCTGTGTCCTTCACTGTTCATCCAAGCTTTAACGACAGCTTCAGGAGTCGGCTGTCCTTTGGCGATATTTTCACCGGCGGTTTTATAAGTGATTCCGAAAGACTTCATCATATCGAAAGGTGAGCCGTAAGTAGGACTTTGGTGATCGAAATAGTTTTTGTCTTTCATATCTTGTGATTTTGCGTGAGCTGATTTGCTTAATTTTTCATCAATCTGCAGAGGTTTTAAGCCTTGCTTTTGTCTCTCTGCATTTGTCAATTCAACGACTTTCTTTTCATACGCACTGACTGATGAAGGAGTTTTCTCGCTGCTGTTGTTTGTGTTATCTGTCTGCTTTGCATTGTCAGCCGTCTGGTTTTGATCGGCTTTCGGTTTTTCGGCAGCTGTCGGGGCCGTTTTTGCCGGTGTTTCTTTTTGAACGTCTTTAACTGTCATATCAGAATGCTTTGCGTGTTTTTGCAGCAGCTGAGTCAGTTCTTTCTCATTTTTAACGTTCAGCTTTTTCACGCTCGTTTTCATATGTAGTTTTTCAACAGCCTCTTGAAGAGTCAGATGCTGTACAGTGTTTCCTTTTTTCACGGTAACGACGTGCTGGCATGACAGCTCTTTGGCAGATGCCTGCTGAATGCCTCCGAATGTAATCAAACTGACTGCCGCGGCGGCAGATAAGAGAAATGCTTTTTTCATAGTTAATAGCCTCCCAGAGAAGTTTTTTTCTACATGAAAAATCTTATCACAGCTTTTTTGTCATAATGCAGCCAGCCATTTCCTTTGACAACAAACTCTTGTCATAATTGTAATTGAGCGCAGAAAAATGGCTCTATACCGGGAAAAACGATCTGTATTTATTTTTTAAAATCCGTTACATCTCTTCAAATTATTTGAAGTGTTAGATATATTTTAAGATAATTTGATCTTGACAGTTTTTTTTACCCGTTTTCGCTGTAACAACTTTTACAAAAATGTTACAATTAAAATCTGTTTATGTAAATATATTCAATGATTTGAGAGGTGTAACAGAAAGTGGCTGAAGTTGCGCGCGAACCAAAGAAAAAAACGAAACGTTACAGAGCGCTGAGAATGAATCTCTATTTTTTGATTGTTTTTCTTCTCTTTACGGCACTGATTTTTAAACTCGGCATCGTCCAGATTGTCGAAGGGGATAAACACCGCCAGGATGCGGAGAAGGCAAATGCAAAAACCGCCTATTATCCGACACCGCGGGGAAAGATGTATGACAAGCGGAACAGGGTGGCGGTTGATAACCAGGCTGTGCCTGAAATTGTATATGTATCCACCTCAAAAACCTCGGCAAAGGACAAATTGAAAACGGCAAAAAATCTCGCCGCACTGATTCATATTGATACTGAATTTATGAAGGATCGAAATATCATTGATTACTGGCTTGCCGCACATCCGAAGAAGGCGGAAAAGCTTATGAAGGATTCAGAAAACAGCCTGAAGCCGCAAGAAGTGTACAAACGCCAGATTGAACGCGTCCCAAAGCAGGAGATTGATGCGATCAAACAAAATAAAAAAGAGCTGGAAATCGCGGCGATTTATACGCGTTTTTCAAGCGGCAACGCCTATCAGCCGCAAGTCGTCAAATCAATGGACCCGAATAAGCTGAACGGAAACGGAAACAGCGGGTCACTGCTTGACGAACATGAAAACAACAAACAGAAACCGAAAAGCGACCTGACATATGAAGAAGTTTCTGTCGTATCCGAGCACCTGAAAGAGCTCCCCGGCATTGACGTAATCAATGACTGGACGCGGAAATATCCGTACGACAAAACACTGTACTCTCTGTTCGGCGGTGTGACGACACCGGAACAGGGATTGTTGGGCGAACGGAAAGATTACTATGTCACAAGAGGCTACTCACTGAATGACCGGGTGGGTAAAAGCTACATTGAATATCAGTATGAAGACTATTTAAACGCACATAAAGAAAAAGTAGAGTATGTGGAAAACAGCAAAGGTGAAGTCGTCAGCCAAAAGCCCGTCGATGAAGGCAGCAGAGGCTACGATCTGCAGCTCTCGCTCGATATGGAATTACAGTCGAAAGTCGAAAAAGTCATTGAAAAAGAGCTGAGAAGAAGCCGCGCTGCAGGCAACTATATGGTTGACAGAGGATTTGCCGTCATGATGGACCCGAACAACGGGGATATTCTCTCAATGGCGGGGAAACGCATCGATCTCGAAACGAATAAAACACAGGATTTTGCGATCGGAGCATTTACGACCCAATATGAGATGGGCTCTGCTGTCAAAGGAGCGACTGTTCTTGCGGGTTACCAAAGCGGCCTCCCGCATTATAAAACGTTTGTCGATGCACCGCTTAAGTTTAAAGACGGCACGGAAAAGCGCTCGTGGACACAAATGGGGACCATTACTGAGCTGACCGCGCTGCAAAGAAGTTCAAACATATATATGTTTCATGTGGCCATGCATATAGCGGGCATTACTTACGTTCCGCACGGCACGCTGCCGGCCGGATTAGACGATATTAAAAAAATGCGCAACTACTACGCTCAATTCGGTTTGGGTGTGAAGACCGGGATTGATCTTCCGCAGGAATCAGCGGGCATGCAGTCAAATCCGCAAATGGTCGGGGGATTGCTGCTTGACTTTGCGATCGGACAGTTTGATACGTATACGCCGCTTCAAATGGCTCAATATATTTCAGCCATCGCAAACGGCGGGTATCGCGTCCAGCCGCGGATCGTCACAAGCATTCATGAACCGGACAGCAAAAACAAGATTGGAAAAGCGATTGAACAGCGCGATATTAAAATTTTGAACAAAGTAAATAACAGCCCGAGCGATTTTGACCAAGTTCATAAAGGAATGAAGTTGGTCACAAGCTCACCTCAAGGAACGGCTTATTCAACATTCCAAGGTTCCGGCGCCGATGTTTCCGGAAAAACGGGAACCGCGCAGACGCACTATTACGGCACGAACAAAAACTGGTGGGGGCAAGAGACGTATAACCTGACCTTTGTCGGCTATTATCCGTCAGAACATCCACGAGTGGCATTCAGCGTCGTCGTTCCGTCTGTTCGAGATGATAAAGATCATATCAGTAAAAACATTGCCAAAGGAGCAGTTGACGCTTACAAAGAACTTGAAAAGAAATACAATAAAAAATAACAAATGAAAGGGCGGCCGAACATATCGTGCGCCCTTTCTTTCATTCAGGAAAATTGACGTTCACAATAAGAATAGAAGGAGAATGCTCATTTTTTAGCGAATCAATCTAGTGGAATTTCTTTTTATATCAGTCCGTGTCCAGCCTGCAGTGCGAGTATAATGCAAAGGAGGGATTCTGTGGAACAGGATACTCAGCATGTCAAACAGTTTCAATCGAAAACCGATCTTCATGCCGTTTTGACGTCTAACGGGCGTATTATGTATATTTCTGCAAACTGCAAATCGTATTTCAGTTATTCTCAGGAAGAGATGATCGGGTCATTTCTCAAAACGTTCCTGCATGAAGAAGATCAATTTTTGGTTGAAAGTTACTTCTATAATGAGCATCATTTGATGCCTTGCACCTTTCGTCTTATTAAAAAAGATCATACCATCGTATGGCTTGAAGCGGGTGTGGAAATTGTCACACCGCAAATGGAGGGGACGGATCGGGAAATCATCCTCAAAATCAAGGTGCTTGAGGAGAAGACGCCCCGCCGGCCTTATATGTATGAACAAAAGAAGCAAAAGGCAGAACAACAGTCTGAAGATGCGGCTGGAAACGGCGAATTCGAGCGTCTTGTCGAAATGCTGCCGAATCCTTTATATGTCAGCATCAACGGCACAATCGCCTACGCCAACAACGCGATGCTTGCCATGCTGGGAGCCGAAAGCAAAGACGAGGTAATCGGCAGGCGCTCTTATGAGTTTATTGAAGAAGAGTATCACGACATTGTGAAAAACCGAATTGTGCGGATGCAAAAAGGAATGGAAGTCGGAATGATCGAACAGACGTGGAGAAGGCTCGACGGCACGCCCGTTCATTTAGAAGTGAAGGCGGCACCGACGACATATAAAAATCAGCGGGCGGAATTGCTGCTTCTGATTGATATTTCTTCACGGAAAAAATTCCAAACGATTCTGCAAAAAAGCAGAGAACGTTATCAGCTCCTCATTCAGAATTCAATTGACACGATCGCCGTGATTCACAATGATAAATGGGTATTCATGAATGAATCGGGCATTTCGCTGTTTGAGGCTGAAACATATGAAGATTTAATCGGGAAAAACGTCTATGATCAGCTTCATCCCTGCGATCATGACGGCGTGAAACAGCGGATCCAAAATATTATCGACCGAAAGACCGAGTCAGAAATCATTAAGCAGTCGTGGTTTACCTTTAAAAACCGGCTGATCTACACGGAAATGGTCTGCATTCCGACGACGTTTTTCGGAGAAACGGCCGTGCAGGTCATTCTGCGTGACATTTCTGAGCGGAAGCAGACGGAGGAATTAATGCTGAAGTCGGAGAAGCTGTCTATCGCAGGGCAGCTGGCGGCGGGGATCGCTCATGAAATCCGCAATCCGCTGACGGCGATCAAAGGATTTTTACAGCTCATGAAGCCGACGATGGAGGAAAACGAACATTACTTTGAAATTGTGTTTTCTGAACTGAGCAGAATCGAATTAATTTTAAGTGAGCTTTTAATGCTTGCCAAACCTCAGCAAAACGCCGTGAAAGAGCGTGTAAACTTAAAGAAAATTATAAGTGAAGTGACCGCTCTTTTAGAGACGCAGGCGAATCTTAAAGGGATTTTTATCAAAACGGATTACGAACATGACAGCATGTATATTAACGGTGATCAAAATCAGCTGAAACAGGTGTTTATCAATCTGATTAAAAATGCCGTTGAGTCGATGCCGGATGGGGGAACGGTTCACATTCTTATGACAGAAGATGAGTATTCCGTTAATGTGACGGTGAAAGACGAGGGTGACGGGATACCGGAAAACGTGCTGAAACGAATAGGCGAACCGTTTTTGACAACGAAAGAAAAAGGAACCGGCCTGGGGCTGATGGTCACATTCAATCTTATTAAAAACCATCAGGGAGCCATCCAAGTAGACAGCAAACCGGACAGAGGCACGGCCTTTCATATTACATTCCCGAAACAATAAAAAACAACGGCGTTATGCCGTTGTTTAAATAGTCTGCATGGATTCTCTCGTTTTTAAAATAAATGCTTCCAGCCGGTCCAAGCCTTCTCTCAAT
Organism: Bacillus sp. EKM420B; assembly: GCF_011065565.1. Lineage (NCBI taxonomy): Bacteria > Bacillati > Bacillota > Bacilli > Caryophanales > Bacillaceae > Bacillus > Bacillus sp. EKM420B. The sequence goes on from NZ_JAAMNX010000001.1 coordinate 483,597, forward strand.
GTATCCAGTGAATATGCGAATGACAGCCTCACATACCCTTCACCCAACTTTGAAAACGAGCTGCCGGGCACAAGAGCCACACCTGCATCCTCTAAAAGAGCCATACTAAAATCAAACGATGACATTCCGAATGACTTAATGGAAGGGAAGATATAAAATGCGCCTGACGGCTTTACGACGTCAAGCCCCATTGAAACAAGACGGTCATATACATAGTCAAGCCGCTTTTTATACTGTTCTCTCATAATAAGCGCATCATCAACACCGTTTGTCACCGCTTCAAGAGCCGCTTTCTGAGAGATTGAAGACGCGCATGTCACACTGTATTGGTGAACTTTTAAGATGTGCTTGGCAATTTCTTTCGGTGCGAAAATGAAACCGATTCTCCAGCCCGTCATGCTGTGTGATTTTGACAGGCCGTTGATGACGATCGTCTGGTCTCTCAAATAAGACGCGATCGAATAATGCGGTCTGTCATAGGTTAATTCGCTGTAAATCTCATCAGACAGGACAAAAACATTTCTGCCCTTCAGGACGGCTGCGATGTTTTGCAGCTCTTCCTCAGACAATGTCACTCCGGTCGGATTTGACGGATAAGGAAGAATGACGCATTTTGTTTTTGGTGTCAGCGATTCTTCAATGAGCCGCGCCGTCAGCTTAAATCCGTGTGTCGTCGTATCCACATGGACCGGAACGGCGCCCGACATGCGGATGATCGGTTCGTAGCCCGGATATATCGGTCCGGGGAGAATTACTTCATCGCCTGGAGATAAAATCGTCCGCAAAGACGCGTCAATCGCTTGGCTGGCCCCGGTTGTGACAATGATTTCAGTTTCAGCTTCATAATTCAAATCAGCTTTTTTCTTCATATAAAGCTGTACGGCCTGTCTCAGCTCATGGCCGCCCGCATTCGGAGTATACGCCGTTGCGTTCTCGTCGATTGCCTTTTTGGCAGCCGCTTTGACATGGTGCGGCGTGAAGAAATCCGGCTGGCCGATCGTAAGCGAAATGACATTATCGTGCTGAGCTACAAGATTTGAGAATTTGCGAATTCCTGAAATTTCAATTTCTTTTACATTCGGATTAAGCAAATGTTCCATAATTCATCACCTTATACTATATATTGAGTTTATCCTATTTTACCACTAGCTGAGCATTTGTCATCTTTTTATTGAACTATCCCGAGTATATGTCCGATATGTGAAAACATACCTTCTTTCAGAAAAAAATAAGACAACCAGCTGAAATGATTGTCTTCATTGTATCATGATCTATCTATTGTGATATGTGGCGAATGTCATTAATACCCGTATTCAAAGCTGACGTCTTCCCGCCATAAGATGTATGGAGCAGGCTTGTCGGGACGATCTTTCGCCTCTTTTTTCATTTGCAGGTAAGTCGTTTTGCTGATATCTTCTAACACCGTCATTTGATATTGGTCGAATATGACTACTGTACCCATTTATTACACCCTTCTTCCTGAAAAATCCTTGACTATTTTACCACTCGATGTCAAAAAGTCAATGGGATATCAGAAAAAAGCATCTTTTTATAAAGAGTTCATGGCCAGTTGGCCCGAATACATTCACTTTTTCCGTTTACAGCCGATATATACAGTACAATACTGAATGCGGATAGCGAGGGATTGAATTGTCTTTACAACAATACGATATTTTATTGGATTCAGGCACAAACGAATTAGAAATCGTCAAATTTGAAGTAGGCGTCAATACATTTGGCATAAATGTGATGAAAGTCCGGGAAATCATTCAGCCGGTAGATGTCACATCTGTGCCTCAGTCTCATAAAGACGTAGAAGGGATGATTAAGCTGAGAGGCGAAATTCTTCCCGTCATCAGTCTGTATACCTTTTTCGGCGTTGATGCCGAAGGAGCAAAAGACGATAAATATATCGTAACGGAATTCAACAAGCGGAAAATCGTCTTTCACGTCGGTTCCGTTTCACAAATCCACAGGGTGTCCTGGGAGGCGATTGAAAAGCCGACTTCCCTGAACCAGGGCATGGAGCGGCACTTAACGGGAATCATCAAACTGGAAGACACGATGATCTTTCTGCCTGATTATGAAAAGATCATTTACGATATTGAATCAGCATCCGGTGTTGAGACTTATCATGTCCATCAGGAAGGATTTGATGAAAGACGGGCGGGTAAAAAACTGATTATCGTTGAAGACTCGCCGCTTCTGATGCGTCTTTTGACGGATGAGCTGACTGAGGCGGGGTACAGTGAAATCGTTGCGTTTGAAAACGGAAAAGAAGCGTATGATTACGTCGTGGAACTGACGGATAACGGAGCAAACCTGTCAGATCATATTGACATGATTATCAGTGACATTGAGATGCCGAAAATGGACGGGCATCGTTTGACCAAGCTCCTTAAGGATAACCCGCAAAGCTCTGATGTGCCGATTATGATTTTCTCGTCCCTCATTACGGACGACCTGCGCCACCGGGGCGAAGTAGTCGGAGCGGATGAACAGATCAGCAAGCCTGAAATCAGCGAGCTCATTAAAAAAGTGGATACGTACGTGATTGAATAGAAAAAAGCCGATGCATGACGCATCGGCTTTTTTGCGGCGGAATTAAAAATAACTCTCACCAAGTTTTTTAAATACGGGTTTATGATAAGCGGGCTGCTGCCTGTTGGCGGCAAGCGGTTTTTCCTTTAAGCCCACATATTTTTGCAATACGTTTTTCGCTTTTGTCAAAGACATTTGTGCTTTAGGATTGCGGTACGATTGATTTAACGTACCTAAATGCGGAAGATGCTGGAAGTCTTCTTTTGTTGGAGGCATGTGAAAATAGTAGTCTCCGATAGAGATAAGTACGTCTGACTGCTGTTGGCTAAACCTGGGATTATTTGAAAAGTGAAGCCCTATTTTTTTCCCTTTGCCTTCTTTCACAAGCTTTTGTAATGCCCGTTTTTTCAGCAGATAAAGGTATTTAGGGTTGGGGGCGGTTTTTGCATGGCGGTTCACAGTATAAACAGCTTTTGAAAGATTCTCGATGGTTGGCTGCAGCTCTTTCGAATAAGCGTGGTCGTCCATTATTTCTCTCCTTTGCATTGATCAAGTTCATATATAGATTATACTTTTTTAGCGTTGAAATGCAAATATTGATTATAAAAATACGCCTTTTTCTGATGAAAAGGGCGCATTTTTTTCCTTTATTAGACAGGTTTCGCATGTTTTTCGGAATCAGCCTTTAATGATTGCTGTACATCGACCTCTGCTGCCTCGGCGCTGTATTTCGGAAGAGCGATAAAATAGAACACAAATACCGCTAAAATCACAATTCCCATGCCGTAATAAAGGTAATCAATATTGGCAACGAATTTCGGAAATAACAGGGCAACCAGTCCGAGTGTAATCGATTGGGCAAACATCATAAAAGGATCCTGCCAGCCGCTGACCCGGCCCATTATTTTCGGATGAACGATTTTCGGCATCCAGCCCCCGATGGCGATATTGACGGGGCCGATGCACATGCCGAGGATGAAAGCCGCCGCATAATAAATCCACAGCTTATCCGTATAGCCGAGGACAAAAATGAGCAGTCCGGCTGCCAAAATAGGAATCGACATCAAATGATGCGGTTTGACTTTTTTTGCGATCATCGTTCCGATCACACTTCCTGCAAGCAGGCCGAAGCCGAGTGCGACGGTGAAGATGGAAGTATGTGATTCGTAATGATCAGGCGCAAGTCCGTATTTCATCGTAAACATCGGCAGTACGGCAAAGCCGCCGTTGACAAAACCAAAGATAAAAAAGCCGAAAATAAGGGAAGCAAGCAATTTGTTTTTAACAATATATACGATCCCTTCCTTAAAATCAGCGACCGAGTCTTTCAGAAACGAATCTCCCCATTTAAAAGGGCCGTTCGGCTGACGGGCTTCTTTCGGAATGCGGCAGGCGCGGATCAGAAAGCCTGATACAATAAAGCTGACAAAATCAAGGATAATGGCTCCGTGCATACCGATCGTTTTATACATAAACGCGCCCATACCGACGCCGAATACCATAAAGATGCTGAACAGGATCTGGTTAAGTCCCGCCGCTTTCGCATAATGCTCCTTAGGCAGAATAGCTTGTACAAGGCTGGCTTCCGCCGGGAAAAAGAACTTGGTCACGGCGCTTCTGATGAACAAAATACAGAACACGAGAGGGATGCTCCCGGTGTATAATGCGGCAAATAATACGATCGTCAGTCCGGCTCTGATCCAGTCACAATTCTCTGCGACCTTTTTCCTGTCAAGCCGGTCAGCTGCGACACCGACAATCAGAAATACGAAAACTGTCGGCAGTGAATACATCAGCTCAGCCAAAGTTGTATATGCCGGCTGGTTTGAAAAATGGTCCAGCAAGTAAAAAGCGAAAGCCATATTACCTACAGTCGTTCCCATTTGAGAAGCGAGTGCTGCGAAAAAGAGACGGACAAAATTGCGATTTTTAAATATATCCATAAACACGCTCCTTACCCTAAAGGTCCCACTGTAATATATTATCATCAGCTCGTTCCATTAACAAATAAGATCTTTCTATCTTATAATCGTCACCCTTGTTCCATTAGGCACGGTAGCGGCAAGTTCAGTGACGTCCTGATTATACATCCGGATGCATCCTTTTGATACCGCTTTGCCGATGGAGGAAGGATTATTTGTTCCGTGAATGCCGTAATGAATTTTAGAGAGGCTGAGCCAATAAGCGCCGAACGGGCCGCCGGGCTTAGGCTGGCGGTTCACAATGTAAAATTCTCCGGTCGGCGTGGTCGTCAATATTTTTCCGACTGCGATGGGGTACGTACGGATGAGCCTGCCAAGGCGGTATAACTCCAGTTTCTTCGCTCCGATATACACGACAATGGAATAAGGGATGGTGGATGGGTCGGGAAGATTCGGTATGATAATATGCTGTCCCGCGTATATGACCGATTGGATTGAGGGATTTGCCTGAAGGAGAGCAGCAGTGCTTATTCTGAAGTCTTGCGCAATGCTTGAGATGGTTTCTCCTTGTTTCACTTGATATGTCAGCAGTTTCATCACCCTCCTTTTTGCTCTTTTCCATATACATATTACGGAGGGGGTGTCTGTGCATCGGGATAAAAGTCTTATTTTTGTACGGTTTTCAATGTGAACAGCGTGATTTCCGGTCTGGCTAAAAATCGATACGGCAGTCTTGTCGTACCGAGCCCGCGATTAACGTAAACGGTTGTGTCATGCAGCGTATACATGCCGTCGGTATACGTTTTTCCGTATGGAGGCGTAATGAGAGGGCCGAAAAACGGGAGCTGGACCTGGCCGCCGTGAGTGTGTCCCGACAGCTGGAGGTTTACGGGATATCCGCCGATCTTGAGAGCGGCATCAGGCTCGTGGACGATTAAAATGGAAAACGCATCTTCGGAAAGGCGGGACAGGGTGCCTTCATAATCGGGTTTTCCGAGCATTACATCATCCAAAAACGCGAGTTCAATCCGGCTTCCGTCTGTCAGCTGCACCTGACGGCAGCCATTTCGAAGCACTTGAAAATCAGCCGCTTCCATCAGAGCCTTGTACGTGTTCGTACCGTAGCCTCCGTGGTCATGGTTTCCGTAAACACAAAGTTTGCCGAAGGGAGCTTCCAGATTTTGCAGCACGGCGAGTGCATGCTGATGATCATTAAATAAATGCGGCTTATCAATTAAATCTCCCGTAAAGATGAGCAGATCGGGTTTCAGCTGATTGATCTTTTCCGCTGCTTTATTCAAGTCACCGGGTGTAAACACATCACTGAGATGCGTATCGCTGAATTGAACGATTTTAAAATTGTCAAAGCCGCTGGGGATCAGGCGGTTGGTGATTGTATGACGGGTGATCTCAATCATGCGCGGTTCAATATACCGGGCATAGCCGTAACCTCCGCAAGCCGTTGCGAGAGTTGCACCCAAAATGCCGAATCCTCTTTTTAAAAATGTTCTTCTCGTCATTTTCTCCATATGTAAAACCAACCTTTGTCAGAGTTGTTCTATTATATCATCAGCCTGGCTGAAAAATCCCTTCTCAGCATGTAATGACGCGGAAAGACATCTATGATAAGATTATGAATGATTATTCATTCAATAAAAGGGGTGGGTTTGTTATGGATAAGAAAGCGGTAATCATTACAGGCGGTTCAAGCGGCATGGGAAAAGCAATGGCGAAAAAACAGGCTGAATTAGGATGGCATGTCATGGTGACAGGGAGGAACCATGAAGCACTTGAGGAAACAAAAAAAGAAATTGAGACCTTTGAGGGGCAGGTCGCCTGTTTTCAAATGGATGTCCGTTCTGATTCCGCCGCTTCAGACATGATTACAGAAGCGAAAAAAGTCTTTGGCCGGCTCGATGCGCTGATTAACAATGCGGCCGGCAATTTTATTTGCCCGGCAGAGAAGCTGACGCCCAATGGATGGAAAGCTGTTATTGAGATTGTTTTAAACGGCACATTTTTCTGCAGCCAAGCCGCGGCAAGGCATTGGATCGAGCAGGAGCAGAAGGGCGTCATCTTAAATATGGCCGCTACATACGCATGGGGAGCGGGAGCGGGTGTCGTTCATTCCGCTGCAGCCAAAGCGGGGGTATTGTCACTGACAAGAACGCTGGCCGTTGAATGGGGGAGCAAATACGGCATCCGCACAAACGCGATAGCCCCCGGCCCGATTGAACGGACAGGCGGTGCGGAGAAGCTGTTTGAATCGGAAAAAGCGGTGTCCCGCACTATGAACAGTGTGCCGCTCGGCCGTCTGGGGACACCGGAGGAAATCGCCGCTTTGGCAGCGTTTTTGCTATCCGATGAAGCATCCTATATAAACGGGGATTGTATCACAATGGACGGGGGGCAATGGCTGAATCCTTACCCGTTTTAATTTACATGACATATTTTGCGAAGCAAGCGAACGTTAAAGGTGAACGTTCGCTTGTTTTATTTTTCTATTCAAAATTATGATATAATTTTTAAAGATTAAGAGGTGAATAAGTGAAGAAATTATTAAAATGGTTCGTTGTACTATTTTTAAGCAGTTGCGTTATCATCTTTAATATTTGGTACTTTATCATTTGCGCTTTTACTCCGGAGTATTATCAAAATACCAATCTTACATCTGATGAAATAATCAGATTTGAAAAGCTATATCATATAGATTTTCCTGATGAAACGAAATTTATTAAAGCCAGGGAGTATTTGAGTGGGCTCGGAGGCGATACATCGGCTGTATTATATGTGTCTCTGCCAACCAAGCTGGCGGAAACAATTTTATCTGATTATACGTATATGCCAATAAATCATACTGATCATGCCGGTTCAATGTATGGAGTTGACGTTTCCAAGAGTGCTGGCGGGTTAACAACTCTTACATTTGGCACTTTAGATAAAAAAGGAACTTTCTTTCAGTTGAAACATGATGATGATTGGATATTTAACAGTACTGATTGGAGCCATTATTTTTGGACAGCCGCCGGTTATAATGCTCTTATATTTATCCTTTTATTTGTGATTGTGAAACAAATGAATAACGTCCTTAATTAACCGGTCTGAAGAGTGATCTTAAAAATGTCCCCCTTTTATTTTGAACTGCTGCCATACTGCCTCCTTTTTCCCCTAATCTAAACATTTGTGGTGCTGATATAATTGTGTATAATCAGACAAAGATAGAGAAGCAGGTGATAACATGTTGGACCCACTTGATATACTGACGAATATTGATGATGTCATTCCGTATTACCAAGCGATTTTTAACGCTGAGGAACAAAGAGTCGTAGGCTACGAAGTGCTTGGGCGGATTTTGGCAGATGCGGAGATTGAGAGCCTCGGGCCGTTTTTCTTAGATTCCGGCATTCCGGAAGAATATAAGCTTGAGGTCGATGACAGAGTCATCAGGCAGGCGCTGGAGAGGTTTAAAGAAGCTGATCGCGATCTGTTGATTTTTATCAATCAGGATGCGAATGTATTGATGCTTGACCACGGAGAAAGCTTTCTTGAGCTTTTGAAAGAATACGAAGAGCAGGGCATTGAATTGAATCGTATTGTGCTTGAGATCACCGAGCACAATTTCGAAGGCGACATTGAACAGCTGTACCATATGCTTGCCTACTATCGTACATACGGCATTAAAATCGCGGTGGACAATATAGGTAAGGAGAGCAGCAACCTGGACAGAATCGCGCTCCTTTCACCGGACCTTCTGAAAATAGATTTGCAGGCGCTGAAGGTATCTCAGCCGTCACCATCATATGAGCATGTGCTGTACAGCATTTCATTGCTGGCGAGAAAAATCGGCGCCGCGCTGCTGTATGAAGATATAGAAGCTGATTTTCAGCTCCAGTACGCATGGAGAAACGGAGGCCGATTTTTTCAAGGCTATTATCTGCAGGCGCCGAGCGGCGATTTTATAGATCGGAGCCTGTTAAAAGCACGCTTGAAAACGGAGTTTCAGCAATTTATCACGAGAGAAAAAAAGAAGCTGGAGACAGTATACGAACACTCTGAGAATTTTTATAAGCGGGTCAATCAGGCAGTTTCCGAGCTGAAGAAAACCCATCAGGCGGACGATGAGTTTATTAAAAAACTGGCGGAAAACCTGACCGACTGCTGTTTCAGAATTTATATGTGTGATGAAGAAGGCTATCAGCTGACGGGAAATGTGTTCAAGCAGTCCGGCGAATGGCTTTATCAGCCTGAATACGTGGAGAAAAACTGGAGCTGGCGTCCGTACTTTTTAGAAAACATTATGAAGATGCGGAATTCAAGAAAAGGCTTTTTCAGTGACCTGTACAGTGATATTGAGACGGGTGAGATGATCAGAACCTTTTCATACCCGATGGATAACAATATGTATTTATTTATCGATCTGCCTTACTCTTATTTATATGAACAGGACGGGTTACTTTAAAGCGGCTGCTGTATGCCGCTTTTTTTTATAAATGTGAAAAAGTTTTAAAAAACGATTGACAATGATAGTGATAATCATTATCATTTAGTTATAGAGAGAAGTTACTCTCTGTTCCCCAACCCCTCTATCAGATCAAGATCCGAAAAAGCTTGGCGCTACCCCCGCCAAGTTTTTTTATGCTGTCTCCTCATAAAAAGGCTTCTCCTCACATACATCTGACAATGGCGGCTCAAAAAGCGAAAAATTATTTTTGAAAGGTGTATGACATTCCGAAAAAAGCTTCAAACTATTCGAAAACACGGTTTTCCCGTTTATTTTCTTATTGAAAATCCAGCGGGAAAATGCCATCCCGGTCTACTTTATGGTATGATGCTCTGTAGGACTTGTATTATAATAAATACTTGTTGATTTGAAGTTGTTTTTTGAAAGGAGTCTTTTTTTAGAATGTCACAATTAATGGGTATCATCACGCGGCTGCAAAGTCTGCAAGAAACAGCGGAAGCGGCTAACGAGCCGATGCAGCGTTATTTTGAAGTTAACGGCGAAAAAATTTGCAGTGTTAAATATTTCGAAAAAAATCAAACGTTTGAACTGACGGTTTTCCAAAAAGGTGAAAAACCTAACACATATCCGTTTGATAACATTGACATGATTTCTATTGAAATTTTTGAGCTCCTTCAGTAATGTGATTTGATTTTTCAGGCTGACCAAGCTTCCGGTCTTCCGCAAGCGGAGCTTTATTAAATCATGCAAAGGAACGTGCTTGTTCGTTTGGTTGTAGACTCTGGAAAGAGGAGTGTCCGTACATGGCTGATTCTTTTCTGTTTTATAATCTTTCTGAGGCACAGATGACCTTTCAAGACGTGACGGAGCGGCTGAAACGCTTTGTCAATAAAGACCCCCGTTCAGCATACGTGCTGTCTGTAGGGACTGATTCACAAGTTTACCGCGACTTCACAAAGTTTATTACGGCTATACACTTGCACCGTACAGGCAAGGGAGCTTGGGGCTGTTTGAAAAATCACGACCTTGCAAGACCGATACATAGCCTTCGCGAAAAAATCTCGCTGGAAACCGCGTTCAGCCAGGAGATGGCTGCGCATATCCTCGACGGCCGTCTTATGGAACTGACAGATTTGCTCTTGCCTTTTGCGGATGAAGGGGCGGATCTTTCATTTGAAGTGCATCTGGATATCGGTCAAAAAGGGCTGACAAAAGAATTGATACAAGAAATGACCGGCCGCATTACCTCAATGGGCATTGAAGCGAAAATCAAGCCTGATTCCTGCACAGCATTCAGTTATGCCAATCGTTACACAAAATAATATTTCATACAGAATCCGCAAAATGTCGAATTATGCGGTTGACGATTTTTTTCTGTTTACTTATTCTAGCGGTAGAGCTGAAAGCAAATTTCACATTGCTTTCAGAGGTATTCAGTTAAAAATAGGGGGCCTGATTACGTATGAGTCTTATCAGTGAACGATTTACGGAAGAAGAACAGAAACTTCTGCTGAATATCCTGATCAATCAAGAATATGCCATTGAGCTTTTGACCAGCGAAATCAACGATATAGAAGCAGGGTCAAAAAGCGTTGATGGAACCACTTATAAAAAACTCGTAACGCTCTATGACCGTTTTCGGAACGAAAATTAATCAGCGGCCTATAAATTGATACTCGATTGCAAAGAGTATCTTTTTTATTGACGGAAACTTTTCGACAAAAAATGATAATGTTTATATTATTGCAATATAGGGAATACATGCTTTGATGAAAAATGTAAAGGGGTCGAAGTGACATGATTAGCTTACAATCAGATCAGCTTCTTGATGCAACAGTCGGACAATTTATGATCGAGGCGGATAAAGTGGCGCACGTTCAAGTCGGAAACAACCTTGAGCATGCTCTATTAGTGCTGACGAAAACCGGCTATACCGCCATTCCCGTCCTTGACGCTTCGTACCGTCTGCACGGTTTGATCGGGACAAATATGATTATGAACAGCATTTTCGGACTTGAACGGATCGAGTTTGAGAAGCTGGATCAAATTACGGTTGAGGAAGTCATGCTGAAAGACATTCCCCGTCTCCACATCAATGATCCGATTATCAAAGGGTTCAGCATGGTCATTAACAACGGCTTTGTCTGCGTTGAAAATGATGAAGGCGTCTTTGAAGGCATTTTCACGAGAAGAGTCGTATTAAAGCAGTTGAGCAGTCATATCAGATCATTGAATAAGTAGGCTCGCACGATCAGCCTATTTGTTCTTTCGCATGCCAGAAAAAGAAAACGCATACATATGAGTGGCGCTTGCCTCGGCAGCCTTTATTTGATTAGAATGGTAGATAAGAAATATGACAAGGCATTGAAAAGGAGGACGACATGCAGCTTCAAGAGCTTCATATGCTCGTAGTTTTAGCTGAGGAATTAAACATGAGGAAGGCTGCCGAACGGTTATTCGTGTCACAGCCGGCTCTGTCCCAGCGATTGCAGACCATTGAAAAAGCCTGGGGAACAAAGATCTTTCTTAGGTCTCAAAAAGGACTTACGGTAACGCCGGCAGGAGAAAAAATCATACAATTTGCAAATGACGTCACGGATCGGCAAGAAAGAATCAGAGAAAACATTGATGAACTTGAGGGTGAGATTCACGGCACATTAAAGCTTGCCGTCGCCTCGATTATCGGGCAGCACTGGCTTCCGAAAGTGTTAAAAACATATGTGGAACGATATCCGAATGCAAAGGTCTCTCTCATTACAGGGTGGAGCAGCGAAATGCTGAAAAGTCTGTATGAAGATCAGGTACATATCGGCATTATCCGGGGAAATCCGGAATGGAAAGGCCGGAAAGATTATTTAATGACCGATCATTTATATTTGGTCGATACGGAAATTTCCTGTATTGATGATATTGCCCATACCGATCGGCCGTTTATTCAATTCAAAAGTGACAGTACATATTTTCAGGAAATTCAGCATTGGTGGCATCAAAAATTCAAAACTTCGCCGAAACAGACCATCCTTGTCGATCAGATTGAAACGTGCAAGCAGATGGCGCTGCACGGGATCGGTTATGCCATTCTGCCGTCAGTCACCTTAGAAGAGGAAGACAAAGTAAATAAAATGCCCCTGCTTGATACAAAGGATCATCCGATCGGCCGTGACACATGGCTGCTCGGTTATGAGCCGGCATTTGAATTAAAACAGGTGCAGGCTTTTGTTTCTGTCATTAAAGATATGCTGAAACAGGAACGCCCATTTTAGAAAGACAGCAATCATGCTGTCTTTTTTTATTTTTTATTGACAATGAAAATCATTATCATTTAAAGTGTTATATATGTTAATGAAAATCATTATCAATTACGAGGTGATCATATGCAGAAAGCATTAATGATATACGCAAGCATGTCGGGGAATACAGAGGATATTGCCGGCATTATTAAAGAAACACTGAGCGGGCATCAGATAGCGGTTGACAGTCTTGACATGGACGAAGCAGATGCGGATTCACTCAAAGCATATGATTATGTTTTTGTCGGCACATACACATGGGGGGATGGTGATCTTCCTTACGAAGCGGAAGATTTTTACGAAGATATTCTGCACAGCCAGCTCAACGGACTGAAAACGGCCTGTTTCGGTTCAGGCGATCACGCCTACCCGAAGTTTTGTGAAGCGGTCACGCTGTTTTGCGATGCGTTTGAACAGGCCGGAGCCAATTTATATCCGGAAACGCTGAAAATTGAGCTGGCGCCCGAGACGGCTGAAGATCAAGAATGCTGCAAAGAATTTGTCCGCGGTTTTCTTGCATGGGCCGCTCACCACGGAGACCGGTGCCATGTTTCATAAAGGCGCGACGGCTGTCATGGCATCAGTATCTTCGGGATTTTTTGTCGCTGTGAAAGACGAAGGTATTTTTCATTTTTCGGCGGAAGAAGGCTGGAAAAGACTATTCCGAGTGAAAAGCAGGATTCATGTGCTGACTTATATAGGGCCCTACATATTCGCAGCTGGAGAAAAAGGCGCCGTCCTCAGATCGGCCGATCAAGGAAAGACTTGGACGGCCTCCCGATTTCCGACCAGCGCCTCCGTATGGGACGTTGCCGGACGGAATGACGGATTTGTCTGTGCGCACGGCACATACTGCCTCTACTTATCTGATGATTTCGGCGTCACTTGGCATGTGGCTAAGCCCTTTTCACAATTAAAGGAGCCGCCTGTCATCCGTTCGCTTTGTTTACACGGTCAGACGATTTATATCGGCACCCGGATTCATATGAATCATGGCGGCATTTGGGCGTATGATCTGACGGAAGGCCGCATCCGGCGTATAAGCCGCGAAAGGCAGCGCATGACGGCTTCAATGATGATGTATCAGAATGACTGGCTCATTGCAGCAAAGGGCGCGGCAAAGGGAGAACGGGGGGAGGTTGCCGTTCGAAACGTGCGGACGCAAGAGGAGTTTGCCATTACAGCCGGGGACGCTGTAAGGGAAAAGTCATTTCTCGACGTTTCTGAGGATAACGGGACTATTTATGTCACATCGTCACAGGGTGAAAGCGGATTTTCGCGTATTTATCAAGCTGATCTTGCCGCCGGTGAATTAAAGTGGTTTGATACGATCCGCGGTCACGGATGGCGGGTGGCCAACCGGGAAGAAAACTTTTTTTGCGCGGGCCTTTACGAAAGTAAGTTTGTCAGACCGTATGAGGCGGTTCGGCTCGCACATTAGTTTTTATGCATAAAGGAGAGACGAAGATGGGGAATGTATTGCTTGTTTACGCTACAATGTCAGGAAACACCGAGGCGATGGCGGATTTAATTGAAAAAGGGCTGATCGAAGCACAAGCATCCGTAGACAGATATGAAGCGATGGATATTCATGCCGAACTTTTTAATGATTACGAGTATATTTTATTAGGCACATATACGTGGGGAGACGGGGATCTTCCTGATGAAATGCTCGATATTGTAGAAGATATGGAAAACCTGGAGTTTACGGGAAAAACATTTGCTTTGTTCGGTTCCGGAGATACGTCCTATGAGTTTTTTTGCGGAGCGGTTGACGAATTGGAAAAAGTAATCACGGCGCGCGGCGGGCGGGTGGTGCTGCCGTCGGTCAAAATTGAAAACAATCCTGAGGGCAGTGAGGAAGAAGAGCTCCGGGAATTCGGAAGACAGTTTGCCGCGCTGTGCAGCCAGCCGGCAGAATAAAGGCTTGTTCCTTTTTTTCTTGTCTTTGTATCCTTCCTTTGTTACAGTAATGAGGTAGAAAATCAGAGGAGGACAATACATATGAAAATGATGGATGCAAATGAAATTATTTCATTTATTCAAAATAGTACAAAATCAACGCCTGTAAAAGTGTATGTAAAAGGCGATCTCGAAGGAATCAGCTTTGGCGATTCCGCTAAAACATTCCTGAACGGCCAATCCGGCGTCGTTTTTGGCGAGTGGGCTGAAATTAAAAGCGCAATCGAAGAAAACAAAGACAAAATTGAGGATTACGTCATTGAGAATGACCGCCGCAACTCTGCGATCCCGATGCTTGATTTAAAAGATGTTAAAGCGAGAATCGAGCCAGGCGCTATTATCCGCGACCAAGTCGAAATCGGCGACAATGCCGTTATCATGATGGGTGCATCTATTAATATCGGTTCAGTCATCGGCGAAGGTACGATGATTGATATGAACGTTGTTCTCGGAGGACGCGCGACTGTCGGAAAAAACTGCCACATCGGAGCGGGTTCTGTATTAGCGGGCGTTATTGAGCCGCCTAGCGCTAAGCCTGTTGTCGTAGAAGACGACGTTGTGATCGGCGCAAATGCGGTTGTGCTTGAAGGCGTAACAATCGGTAAAGGCGCGGTTGTCGCCGCCGGAGCCATCGTTGTAAATGACGTCGAGCCGTATACCGTTGTAGCGGGAACACCAGCGAAAAAAATCAAAGATATCGATGAAAAAACAAAAGGAAAAACAGAAATCAAACAGGAATTACGCCAGCTGTAAGGAATGGTTTGATAGAATGGGCGTGGATGATAAAATCCACGCCTTATTCTTATCTCAAGGAGGAATACATATGGAAAAAGAGCGGCTCATTGCCATCCGAAGAGATCTGCACCGCATTCCGGAGATCGGCTTTCAGGAATATAAAACCCAGCAGTACCTGCTGAATCTATTAAACCAATATCCGGAAGAAAGAATTGAAATCGAAACTTGGAGAACCGGCATCTTTGTCAAAGTCAACGGCACGGCTCCGGAAAAAATGCTCGCCTACAGAGCGGATATAGACGCTCTGTCGATTGAAGAGCAGACGGGGCTTCCGTTTGCATCTGAGCACCCCGGTTTTATGCACGCATGCGGCCACGATATGCACATGACCATCGCGCTCGGCATTATTGATCATTTTGTCCATCATCCCGTCAAACATGATCTGCTCTTTTTATTCCAGCCGGCTGAAGAAGGACCGGGCGGAGCGGCACCGATGCTTGAAAGCGATGTGCTGAAAAAATGGACGCCGGATTTGATCACCGCCCTCCATATAGCACCTGAGCTGCCGGTCGGCACCATTTCCACCAAAAGCGGATTGCTGTTTGCCAATACGAGCGAGCTTGTCATCGATCTTGAGGGGAAAGGCGGACATGCGGCATATCCGCATACAGCAGACGACATGGTCGTTGCCGCGAGCACGCTTGTCACGCAGCTCCAAACAGTCATATCCAGAAATACGGATCCGCTTGACAGCGCTGTAATTACTGTCGGAACGATTACCGGGGGCACGGCGCAAAATATCATCGCAGAGCATGCTCATTTGGAGGGAACCATCCGGACGCTTTCCGAGGAATCAATGCGTATGGTGAAAAAGCGGATTGAAGAGCTTGTCAAAGGAATTGAAATCGGCTTCCGATGCAAAGGAAAAGTCACGTATCCGTCCGTTTATCATCAAGTTTATAATACAAGCGGCCTGACCGAAGAATTTATGCAATTTGTCAGCGATCATCAGCTTGCTGACGTGAAAACGGCGAAAGAAGCGATGACCGGAGAAGATTTCGGATATATGCTGAAAAAATATCCCGGCTTTATGTTCTGGCTGGGGGCCGATTCATCCCACGGGCTTCATCACGCCAAGCTGAACCCGGATGAAGATGCGATGGAAATCGCGGTAAATGTCATGGTCGGATATTTTTCGAAGTATGCCAATTAAATCCGAAAAGAAGAATAATCTAACAAAAATTGAGCATTCTACATAACGGAGGTGTTCAATATGACGAAAAAAATTGGAATTGAACAATCTTTATCGGATGTAGAACAGGCGTTAAAACAAAAAGGATATGACGTAGTGATGATGAAGACTCCTGAGGATGCGAAGAATTGTGACTGCTGTGTCGTAACCGGACTTGACAGCAATGTTCAAGGAATTGCCGATACGTCAACTCAGGCTCCCGTCATTACGGCTTCCGGAATGACCGCCGACGAAATCTGCAGCGAAGTAGAAAAAAAATTTCATTAAAAAGAAAAAACCGAAGCTTACGCTTCGGTTTTTCTATTCGGCGGAAGCGGCGTTTTTAAAACGGTCGAGCGCGATTTTTATTTCTCTCCGCAGTACGCGTTCAACCCGCCATTGCTCCATATTTTCTGTTTTGGCAATGATTCTGATCACCATTTCTGACGTGCTTAAATCTTGAACCCCGATGACGTCCGGCCCTTCCTTAATCTGCGGGAGCTCAGCGGCTGCTTTGTCACACGCGGTTTGCAGGATTTGAATGGTTTCATCAAGATTTTTTTCAAGCGGCACTTTAATATCGACAAGCGCCTGCATCGTTCCGCGGGAATGGTTGCTCACATTCGTGATGCCCCGGTTGGGAAGATAGTGAAGCGTGCCGTCAAAGCTCCGGATTTGCGTCGTACGGAGACCGACCTGCTCGACAATGCCGCTGTAGCCGGCAACCGTAATATAATCACCGACGTCGATCTGTTTTTCCAAAAGGATAAAAAATCCGGTGACGATGTCACTGACAAGCCCCTGAGCCCCGAAGCCGACTGCGAGACCGACCACGCCGGCGCCGGCAATGAGAGCGCTCGGATTGTAGTGAAATAAATCCAAAATCATTACGATAAAAACGAATATCAGGATGTATCCATACACATTGAGCGCGAGGCTTCGCAAAGTATAAGCGCGGCCCGTGGAGAGGTTGTTTTGTTGCTCGAATTTCTGAAACAGATGCTTGATCAGCTTTTTTCCTGCCGTCCGGAAAATAAAGTACGCTAAAATAATGAGAGCCAGCTTTATGATGAAAATCCCGGCAGATGTGAGAAGTCCGGCCCAATCAAAGTGTTTTAAATCAATCATAGTGATGTCTTCCTTTCAAGTCTATTGCAGAAAAAGCTAAAAGTGATATACCCGTTTTTTAAATAAGATAAACCTTTTCATAGAAACCAGTTATTACATTTATGATTTGTTCATATTGCCCCGGTTTCAATATCTTCATTTTTGTGAAGATATGTACTAAAGAATCTCCACACTCATTTTAACATGGTGATTCAGCCAAATCATATCCTTTGGAGAGAAAACAGGAGGACGTTGCCCGGCGGACTGAAAGCCCCGGCAAAAAACTTTTTCATAAGGAGGGAAATGAGATGAAATTACATCAGCAAATGCCTGAATTGCCCGGCGCTAAAGCATGGATTAACAGAGAAGTCACGAAGGAACAGCTGGTCGGCGGAAAGCCGGCACTGGTTCACTTCTGGTCCGCCAGCTGCCGCATGTGTAAAGAAGCGATGCCTGAGGTGAACGGGTTTCGTGATAAATATAAAGATCAGCTGAATGTGTTGGCCGTCCACACGCCCCGTTCCGAAGACGATCTTGATCTTGAGAAAATCAAGAAAACAGCGGCTGAGCACGATATCTCTCAGCCGATTTGCGTCGACAGCGATCATACGCTGACTGACGTATTTGAAAATGAATATGTGCCGGCTTATTACGTTTTTGATAAAAACGGACAGCTCCGCCATTTTCAAGCGGGAGAGAGCGGGATGAAAATGCTTGAAAAACGCATCAGCCGGGTACTTTTAGAAACGGAGCAGGCTTCTGAGTAATCGGGACAATCTCCGTCGGACTATTGTCTCGGTTCTGCAAACCCTTTGCCGTTAGGTAACAGGGTTTTTTTGTGTCTATTGGATAAAAAATTCCAATGTGACATGTGTGGCTTAAAAAATAAGAGAAACAGCCGTAAACACGCTGTACCACTTGTTTTATCCATATCATTATCTTTTACATATTATAGTCGAAAATTGTAGATATCACGCTAATTTTCATTAAACAAGTAATTTCAAGTTATATTTTGAAATGGTTGAATAAATTGGAACTTTGTCCAGAATCCCCTATATGATAAGGGATTTTTGTATATAAAGTACCATTTTCAGAAAATAAGCAATTTTTCATAGAGTAAATAAAATAGTAAAATGATAAAATAATAGTTGATAAAATTACTTTTGTAATCTAATATCTTAATAAAAGCGTTTAAATTTTTGACAGGGGGTTTTACACATGTTTAATGAAAGAGAAGCGCTGCGCTTACGTTTAGAACAATTGAACGAAGCAGAGGTAAAAGTCATTCGTGAATATCAAATAGAACGTGATAAAATATATGCAAAACTGAGAGAATTAGACAATACGGGCAGCCTGTCCGATACAAAAAAAGAGTTTCGTCCGGAGAAAAAAAGTGACTCCCTCCCGGTACTTGCAGAGCTTGCAGCACAGGAAATGAGAAGCTATCAAAAGCCGCAGACACAGCCTCAATCCTCCCAGCAGCAGATGCAGTCTATTACGTCTCTTCCCGCAGGCATTCCAGACGGTTCTACAAGAAGAAGAAGAGGGACGGCGAGACCGGGATCGAAAGCGGCAAAACTGCGCGAAGCAGCGATTAAAACATTGAAACGCCACAATGCAGCGATCAAAAGTTCCGAACTGCAAAAGGAAATTGAAAAGGAAAGCGGCCTTGAAATTCCTAATATGACAACATTTATGCAAAGCTTAATTAAAATGTATCCGGAAGTGAAAAAACCATACCGCGGCCAATATATTCTTGAGGGAGAAATTTCTCAGGAAACAGCAGAAACGGCAAATGATACGGCTGCTGAATAAAACAGTAAAACTGCTTGCGTTACTCAAGCAGTTTTTTTGCGCTTTCCCGCTTATTCTGCGGAAGTGACGCATCTTTTTCAGGCTTTTTTTCAAGCTTGACAACATATTTTTGGAAAGGCTTTTCGCCGTCAGCGCGTTCTTTCAACGCATCCAGTTTTTCATCAAACGACTGATCGCGGGACTCTGATTGTACAAATTGTTTTTGCAGGGAGATGACTTGTTCGGTAACGGCTGTAAGCAAGTCTTCTGCCTGAACAGTCTCTTTGGAAACGGAAGGAATTTCCAGAGTTTGTTCCGCCGGTTCCGCCGTGCGGCTGTCAATATCAGCAAAATGGCCGGCAATCCAAGCATCACTTTCGTCCAGCTGCCGTTTATACGAAAGAATGGTTTCTTGAAATAACTTTTCTTTCGTTTTTTCTATTTCTACAAGCCGTTCTTTTGTTTCTAGTATTCGATCTCTCATATGATTAATTTCTATTTTAATATGTTTGAGCTGGTATTCTTTTTCTATCATTTGTGTTTGGAGCCGGGTATTTTCGTCTGCAGCGGCATGATAACGCTGTTTCATATCTTCGTGAGAAGTCCGTTCGGTTTGAATGGCGGTCTCAAGTGAGCGGATGCGGGTATGTAAGTTTTTATTTTCTTCTTCAAATTTTATATTTGTAAGATGCAGACGATGCTTTTCTTCCATCTCATTTTTCCGACGAAACGTTTCCTGCTGAAGCAGTTCTTGCAGAATGACGATTTTATCGAGCAGCCCGGCTCTGATTTCATGCAAAGAACGCTCCGTGTCACTTGTCTGTTTGTGTTTTTGAGCCATGGCTTCCAATTCGTCAGAAAGCTTGTGAAGCCGCTCTTTAATATTGGCGTTTTCCTCCTGAAGCTTATTATTTTTTTGATGGAAGTAGCTTGCTTCAAATTCTGAAATTATTTTTCTGCATCTGGAAAGTTCGGATTTCAAGTAAAGGTTCTCTTGAGAAGTGTCGTGGAAAAACGGACCTGATATTTTCATAAGAACCATCTCCCTCATGATGTTAACACTACAATATGGGAAAGGAACAACGGCTATTCCTCTTAATTAAACAGACAAGCACCGTAATATTGTATTTCGGCTGAGGCGTTTGCTATGCTTTTATATAGAATGGGAGAGAGATGACATGAAACGGGTGAATGTAATATTAGCGGGGGGAGCTTCCCGAAGATTCGGAGAACCGAAAGCTTTTGCAAAGTGGAAGGGCGGCATGTTTTATGAACAGGTGAAAAAAGCCTTCGGCGGCGGAGAAACGGTAATTATCAGCCGCCCTGAGCATATAAAAAAGTTCTTATCAAACAGGGAGCGGCATGTTTTTGCCGATGAGCCGCGGTTTCGGGGAATGGGCCCGCTTGCCGGCATATATACGGCAATGGAACAAACGGAAGGCGAAACATATACGGTCATATCCTGTGACACGCCGCTCGTGACAAGAAAGACGATGGCTGCGCTTGAAAAGAAGCTGACCGGAAACCTGGATGCTGTCATACCGGTTTGTGAAAACAGAGAGCAGCCCCTCTTGGCGGTTTACCATAAACGGGTGCAGGATGTGCTTTTTGATCAGCTGACACAAAACAAACTGAAAATGACAGACACGCTGAAACGGCTGTCTGTCTGTTATGTGCAGGCTGAAGACATCGGCGCCGGGCCGGAGGAGTTCGCTAATGTCAACACACGGGATGATTACACCAGACTTTTGGCGCATGTCGAGTCTTCAAATCAGGACTGGTCGGGAAGAAACATGGTATGATGGAAATAAAAATGCAAGGGGACAACACAGATGGAAGAGCGCTATTCGCGGCAGACAAGATTTAAGCCGATAGGGGAAAAAGGGCAGCAGGCGCTGGCTGACAGCAGTGTCCTGATTGTCGGAGCCGGAGCCCTCGGAACAGCCGCGGCAGAGGGCCTGGCAAGAGCCGGAGCGGGCCGTATGGCGATTATTGACCGAGATTATGTGGAATGGAGCAATTTACAAAGACAGCAGCTGTATACAGAAGAAGACGCGAGACAGCGCCTGCCGAAAGCAATGGCGGCCAAGGCGCGTCTTTTAGCGGTAAACAGTGATATACATATCGATGCTTACGCGGCGGAAGGTACGGCGGAAACGCTCGAACCGCTGATCGAACAAGCGGATTGCATCGTGGATGCGACAGATAATTTTGAAACGAGAATGGTCATCAATGATCTGGCGCAGAAAACGAAAACACCTTGGATTTACGGTGCCTGTGTCAGCAGTCAGGGAATGTGCATGACGATTATTCCGGGGGTTACGCCGTGTTTATCCTGCCTGTTTGAGCAAATGCCCGTGGGCGGAGCGACATGTGATACAGCAGGCATCATACCTCCGGCGGTTCATATCGTCTCCGCTTATCAGCAAGCGGAGGCGCTGAAATTGCTGACAGGAAATCATGCGGCGGTAAATCGGCGCTTTTTCACGTTTGACGTGTGGAATAACACCAATATGAGCATAAATGTGGATCAGATCAAACGGGATCATTGCCCTTCCTGCGGCGCGGAGCCCGTATATCCGTATCTGCAGCCTGAAAACAGGCCGAAAGCAAGCGTGCTGTGCGGAAGAGACACCGTTCAAATCAGATCGGAAGCCTTAAAGAGGCTGGATAAAGAAGAGCTTGTCAAACGTCTGAAGCAGATCGGTAAAGTGGAAGCAAATGAATTTTTGCTGCACATGGCGTACGAGCGCTTCAGAATCGTTATTTTTCAGGACGGACGGGCTCTGATTCACGGTACAAACGATATAAAAGAAGCAAATTCAGTTCTGGCCAGAGTGATCGGACTGTAGGAAGGGGATGTATTGCTATGCTTGAAAAAAGAACGCCGATTCAGGTGGACGAAGCAGTCCGCCGGGTGAGCCGGTATAAAAAACAGGGGGATACCGAATGGGTGGCGCTTGAGGACAGTCTCCACCGCTATTTGGCGGAGGATGTTAAGGCGGATCATGATGTGCCGGCCTTTAACCGTTCCCCGTATGACGGGTTTGCCATCAGGGCGAGCGATTCAAAAACGGCTTCCCGTGACAATGCCATCACCTTTGAAGTCATTGACCATATCGGAGCCGGCGCCGTGTCAGAAAAAGAACTCGGGCCTTATGAAGCGGTCCGCATTATGACGGGGGCGCAGATTCCCAAAGGCGCGGATGCCGTAGTGATGCTTGAGCTGACAAAAACGTTTTCTGAAAACGGCACGAATTACATGTCAGTGAAACGCCCTTTTGATGCGGGCGATAATATTTCATATCAAGGAGAAGATGCGAAAAAAGGCAGCTCGCTATTAAAAAAAGGGACGAAAATCACGCCGGGCGTAACCGCTCTTTTAGCAACCTTCGGCTATGCTTCCGTTCCCGTGGTCAGAAAGCCGGTTGTCGGCATTATCGCAACGGGAACCGAGCTTCTTCATGTCAGCGATCCGCTTGAGCCGGGGAAAATCCGCAACAGCAACGCTGCCATGGTGTATGCCCAGGTCATTGAAGCGGGTGCGGTACCGCTGAACTTAGGGAAAATTTCCGATGATTTTGATGACAGCTATTCTGCGGTGAAGGAAGCTATGAAAAAAGTTGATTTTCTGATCACGACCGGCGGCGTGTCAGTCGGCGATTTTGATTTTCTTCCGGACATTTATAATAAGCTCGGAGCGGAAGTTCTTTTTAACAAAGTGGCAATGCGCCCGGGGAGCGTGACAACTGTCGCCCGGGCCGATGACATGCTGCTGTTCGGCCTTTCAGGCAATCCGTCCGCATGTTATGTCGGATTCACCCTGTTTGTCAAACCGATGATTAAGACGTGGCTTCTGAATGAAAAACCTCATTCCGGATGGGCGGAAGCCGTGTTAACAAACGACTTTCCGAAGCCGAATCCGTTTACGAGATTTGTGAGGGCATTTGTTTATCATAAGGACGGAAAAATGATGGCTTCACCGGTCGGTCTCGACAAATCAAGCTCAGTCACATCTCTTGCCGAAGCAAACGCGTTTATCCTTCTGCCGGGAGGAACGAGGGGGTATGAAGCGGGCCGGACGGTTCACACGCTCCTTATCCGTGATGAGAATGGAAGTGAATGGCCGTGGTCAATTCTTTCCCGATCGTCCAGATCGTAGGTTTTCAAAACAGCGGTAAAACAACGTTTATTGAACGTGTGCTGAAAGCTGCGCCGAAAGAGTGCGATATTGGATGTTTAAAACATCACGGACATGGCGGAGAACCGGAACCTTTTTCTGACGGAAAAGACTCGGAGCGTTTTTCAAAAGCCGGAGCCGCGGTTACGGCAGTAGAAGGGGACGGCGTCCTGCAGCTTACGGCGCGAAAAAAATGGGATCTGGCGGGTTTGATCAGTCTGTATGAATGTCTGGGAATTGACGGTCTTCTCATAGAGGGATTTAAACATGCGCCGCATCCGAAAATCATTATGATCAAAAACAGCGAAGATTGGCAAAAGCTGAAGCATTTGGAGCGCGTGATCGCGGTTGTCAGCAGAAATACGGAGCATATGCCGGCAGATGCAGGCAAGCCCGTATTCCATGCGGACGATCCGGCTGCCATTATGTTTGTGCTTTCGCAGCTGAAAGGGGAAACTGCTTAAATGGAACGTTTTCAAATTACAAGGGAACCTATCATTGCGGAAAATATCGTAAAAAAAGTTGAAAAGCGTGAAGCCGGCGCCATCACAACGTTTATCGGCACGGTCAGAGAGTGGACTGCAGGACGGCGGACGGTGCGTCTCGAATATGAAGCGTATGAACCGATGGCTGTTCAAATGCTTTCTCAAATCGGCAGTGAAATCAGCGCGAAATGGGAAGGAGCCGAAGCTGCAATCACTCACCGTGTCGGCGTCCTTGATATCGGTGAAGCAGCGGTCGTAATCGCTGTGTCTTCTCCGCACAGAAAGGCGGCATATGAGGCGAATGAATATGCAATTGAACGGATAAAACAGATTGTGCCGATATGGAAAAAAGAAATCTGGGAAGACGGGGAAGAATGGATAGGCGATCAGCTGGAAACGACGCCCTATCCGAACGGAAAACCGGATTTGGATAAAGGGGAATCGCGATGATTAAAGTATTATTATTTGCCGGGCTTGCGGAGCAGGCGGGAACACCGGTCATTGAACTTGACGAAAAAGAGACGGCGGCGTCTGCTGTAAAAACGCTGTTAAAGGAACGGTACGGCCTTCAGACGATTGACAATGCCATGATCGCAATCAATGAAACATATGTAAAAGACAACAGTATCGTAACAGAAGGTGATACCATTGCCTTTATCCCTCCTGTAAGCGGAGGGTGAAAAAAGAGCCGGGTGTGCATCATTGCCATCCGGCTTTTTTTGTATATAGGCGCTGAATTTCAGAGAATATCTAAATGGGATTAAAAGGTTTTTTTAATTGAGGCGGTTTTCACTGCATGAATAGGCTGATAACAGTGCCTTTACGAGGTTTTGAGCCACCCGTCATACCGATCTGAAGATGCTTTTTTTTTACATAATTATGGAACGTAAAGCTGAGAATTTGTGTTACAATTTAGCATAAATACGCAAACGGCAAAAAAATTGAAACTTCTCTCAGCCTAAAGCGTACGTATAAACAGAATAATACATAGGAGGCATCAGCAATATGGAACCAAACCTGGAAAAAAGCAATGCGGCAGTAACGGAAAAGCCGTCAATTTTCGGCGTCATTACAAGTCCTGTTGTGCAGTTTAAAAGATTAAAAGAAAAGCCGGTCATCGGCATTCCTCTCCTGATTGTCATCATTCTCATCGCGGCCGGCAGTATTTTGCGCGGACTGGGGATGAATTATGAAGAAGTGCTGAACAGCTCATCTCTTGACGGTTTGACGGATGATCAGATTGAAATGACCAAAACCTTCGCTAAATTCGGTACGATGTTCGGAGGAATCTTCGGGGGCATTATCGCTCTGTTTATCGTTCCGCTCATTTACTGGCTGTGCGTCAAAATTTCAGGCGGCGTGACAACTTACAAAAAAATGCTCTCACTCAGCCTGTTTACGGCATTCATTACCAATATCGGCTTAGTTATTAACGGTCTTGTCACTTATTTTACCGGTGCGGGCTCATTGTACGCCGTTACATCTTTGGCGAGTGTCATACCGGCCGGAGACGGCGTCGCGGTCTTTTTAAGCGCGTTCGACATTTTCAGCATCTGGAGCTATATTCTGCTCGCTTTGGGACTTCGCTATACAGGCGGTATT
This sequence comes from Bacillus sp. EKM420B, assembly GCF_011065565.1. Classification (NCBI taxonomy): domain Bacteria; kingdom Bacillati; phylum Bacillota; class Bacilli; order Caryophanales; family Bacillaceae; genus Bacillus; species Bacillus sp. EKM420B. The sequence goes on from NZ_JAAMNX010000001.1 coordinate 508,908, forward strand.
TCCAAAAAAGCGGCCTGGACTTCCGCGATTGTCCTGTTTGTTATTATGCTTTTGGTTTCGGCAGTCGGAGGACTGTTAAGTTCAGTGACAGCAGGTGTATAACATGAAAAAAATTTGGATCGGAATCGGCATCGCCGTAATTGTTGCAGTATTCATCGGTATCAATATTTATAAGTCTGCCGCTCCCGCGGGCGGCAGCGCCGGAAAAAAAATCGAAACCGGAACCATGGAAAACAGAGAAATCTCATCTACGGTTATGGTTCCGGGAACACTTAAATTCTCTAAAGAACAGTATGTGTTTTATGAAGCGGATAAAGGAACTCTTGATAAAGTGAAAGTAAAAGAAGGCGACAAAGTAAAAAAAGGGTCGTCGTTAGTCACGTATACAAATGAGCAGCTCAACCTTGATAAAGAACAAAATGAGTTGACAGAACAATCAAAACGGATGCAAATCGAACAAGTTGAAGAAAAACTCAGAGCATTAAACAGCAAGGAACAAGATCTGGCAAAACAAGTGGGAGAAGCGGAAGCCAAAAAACAAATTGAATCCGAACGGACTGATCTGCAGCTTCAGCAAAAAACGGCGGAAATCGAATTAAAGCAATCTGATTTGCAAAAGCAGTCTCTTGAAAATCAAGTGTCGAATCTCAATGTTAAGAGTGAGATGGACGGGACGGTTATCTCGGTAAATCAAGAAGCGGCTTCTAAAAAATCGGATATTCAAGAACCGGTTATACATATAGGAGACCCGGAACACCTGGTCGTTGCCGGCAATTTGTCCGAATACGACACGCTGAAAGTGAAAAAGGGCCAAAGCGTTACAATCACCTCAGACGCCATCCCCGGCAAAACGTGGAAAGGGAGAGTGGCGGCTGTCGGCCTCGTTCCGGATCAAAAGTCAAGCGCTGCTTCGGGGGAAAGCACGGAACAAGCCGTCCAGTATCCGTTTCAGGTTAAGCTGATCGGAAACCTTCCGGAAGGCAAGCCGGGATTTAAATTAATTATGAACATTGAAACCGACAAACGGAAAGCTGACACGCTGCCGTCCTCCGCAGTCAAAAAAGACGGAGATGAGCACTGGGTCTTTACGGTAAAAGACGGGAAGGCCAAACGCGTGAAAGTTAAAGTCGGCGATACCGCAAATCAGCTTACGGAGATAAAAGAGGGGCTTTCAAAGGATGATAAAGTCATTCTGAATCCGGCTGACGGTTTGACTGACGGAACGGATGTGAAAGCATAGATGATTCAGCTTTCAAAGGTGAAAAAAAGCTATCAGATCGGCAAGGAGACGTTTGATGTTCTCCGTTCAATCGACCTGACGATTGAAGAAGGAGAATATGCGTCAATTATGGGACCGTCGGGATCGGGAAAATCTACGATTATGAATATCATCGGCTGTCTGGACAGACCGACGTCCGGCAGTTACAGGCTTGCGGGCGAAGATGTTTCTTCATGCACCGAAAAAGAGCTTGCGGCGGTCCGGAACAAATCAATCGGATTTGTCTTTCAGCAGTTTCAGCTGCTGCCGCGATTGAATGCAAGAAAAAATGTCGAACTCCCCATGATCTATGCCGGTATCGGCAAAAAAGAGCGTGAGGAACGGGCTGAGCACGCGCTGGAAAAAGTCGGTTTGGCGGATCGGATGCGTCACATGCCGAATGAGCTGTCCGGCGGCCAGAAGCAGCGTGTCGCGATTGCAAGAGCCATCGTGAACGAACCGAAGCTCATTTTAGCTGATGAACCGACCGGCGCGCTGGATACGAAAACAAGCATTTCCATTATGGAGCAGTTCACAGAGCTTAATGCAGAGGGCGTGACCGTGGTGCTTGTCACTCATGAGCCTGAAGTGGCGGACTGTACAAACAGAGTGATTTTCGTCCGTGACGGCATGATCGTTTCCCGCGATTCTGAGCAGAGGAGAGTGGGGGAATGAGCCTGTCAGAAAATCTCCGGATGGCCCTCAGTTCCGTAAGAGCTCACAAGCTGAGATCGATTCTGACAATGCTCGGAATCATTATCGGCGTCGGTTCAGTAATCGTTGTTGTGGCTGTCGGCCAGGGCGGAGAGCAAATGCTGAAGCAATCCATCAGCGGGCCGGGCAATACGATTGAATTGTTTTACCTGCCGAGTGATGAAGAATTAACAGCCAATCCGAACGCCTTACAGCAAGCGAGTTTTACAGAAGAAGATATTAATGGATTAAAAGGAGTGGACGGCGTAAAGCAGGTTGTCGCTTCCGCGGTAAAATCCATGACGGCCCGTTACCATGAAGAAGACACGGATATTACGCTGAACGGCATTAACAGCGGCTACTTGGACGTAAAAAAGCTGGACGTTCAAGATGGACGGACATTTACGGACAATGATTTTCTTTCCGGGAAAAGAGCGGGAATCATCTCGAAAAAAATGGCTGAAAAGCTGTTCGGGAAAACGTCTCCGCTCGGAAAAATCGTCTGGGCCGGCGGACAGCCCGTAGAAGTAATCGGCGTACTGAAAGAAGAGAGCGGCTTTTTATCGTTAGGACTCAGTGAAATGTATGTGCCGTTCAATATGCTGAAAACGTCTTTCGGTACTAACGACTACAGCAACGTTTCCGTTCAGACGGAGTCCGCTGATCAAATCAAAACAACAGGAAAAGAAGCGGCCCGTCTCTTAAATGACAATCACGGTACAAAAGAGGCCTATCAAGTCATGAATATGGAAGAAATCGCGGCGGGAATCGGTCAGGTCACGACCGTTATGACGACGATCATCGGTTCGATCGCCGGTATTTCTCTCGTTGTCGGCGGGATCGGGGTCATGAATATTATGCTCGTATCAGTGACGGAACGGACAAGAGAAATCGGCATCCGCAAATCGCTCGGTGCCACGAGAGGACAGATTCTGACACAATTCTTAATTGAATCTGTTGTGCTTACATTAATCGGCGGCTTAATCGGAATCGGTCTCGGCTACGGGGGAGCAACACTCGTTTCCCTTATCGCAGGCTGGCCGTCGCTCGTTTCCTGGCAGGTGGTTTGTATCGGCGTGCTGTTCAGTATGCTGATCGGTGTCATTTTCGGCATGCTGCCCGCCAACAAAGCATCACGCTTAGATCCGATTGAAGCGTTACGGTATGAATAACCGGCGCCCCATGCAGTCTGCATGGGGTTTTTTGTGTTTTAATGATTGAATGAATATAATAGACTTTTTTCATTTATGATAAAAAGAAAATGTCATACAATTGTCCCCCTTTTTGTCGAATTTACAGTTTACAAACCCTATGTACATACGTTAATATGAACAAATGTGAAAGATTTTGATAGTTATTGAATGAATTTGAGTGATTTTAGTTGCTTGAAGTAAAAAAAGCGTTTACAATTATCTTGCAGCCGAAATGAATACGTTTTCAAAGGAGGCGGAATATGCTCACTCCTGAAAGGTATCAGCTGATTATGGATCAGATTGAAAAGCGAGATGTGGTGAAGATTCAAGAGCTGATAAGCATGACAAACGCTTCTGAATCAACGATCAGAAGAGATTTATCAACACTTGAAGAGCGCGGATTTTTAAAGCGCGTTCACGGCGGGGCGTCTAAACTTTCCAACAGCAGGCAAGAACCCGATATGCTTGAAAAATCCTCCAAAAACCTTCAGGATAAACTGAAGATCGCTGAAGAAGCGGCATCTTTATTAGAAGAAGGTGACTGTATTTACCTTGATGCGGGAACAACTACATTGCACATGATTGATTTTATAGATCATACAAAGGACATTGTGGTTGTCACAAACGGGGTTATGCATATCGACGCTTTAATAAGGAAGGGGATTCCTTTTTATCTTCTCGGAGGATATGTGAAGCATAGAACAGGTGCGATGATCGGCGGCGCCTCATTAACGGCGGTCAGCCAGTACCGTTTTGACAAAAGCTTTCTCGGGGTGAACGGCGTGCACATTGAAGCCGGCTTTACAACACCCGATCCGGATGAGGCTCTTCTGAAGACAAAGGCTGTGAGACAGGCGAAAAATGCGTATGTTTTAGCCGATCCTTCTAAATTCGGCGAGATTTCTTTCGCAGCGTTCGCCGCCTTGGGCGATGCAGCTATCATTACCACTGAAGCTGAAGAACTTGCATTCGATAATTACCAAGAAAAAACTGTCGTAAAGGTAGTGAAACCATGATTTACACTGTAACCCTCAATCCGTCTGTTGACTATATCGTTCACGTTGAAGATTTTGCCGTAGGCGGTTTAAGCCGTTCCAGCTATGACACGAAGTATCCCGGCGGAAAAGGCATCAACGTTTCGAGATTACTGAAAAGACACCATGTGCCGTCAAAAGCATTGGGGTTTGTCGGCGGATTTACCGGAAATTATATCACGTCATTTTTGCAGCAGGAAGGTCTGGAAACGGCTTTTTCTGAGGTGGATGAAGACACGCGTATAAATGTAAAACTGAAAACGGGCGATGAAACGGAAATTAACGGACAGGGCCCGACGATTTCAGACGAAGTGTTCAATGCCTTTTTAGAACAGTTCTCCGCTCTGGAAGAGGGAGACATCGTCGTTTTAGCGGGAAGCATCCCTTCTTCCCTGCCGCATAACACGTATGAAAAAATTGCTGAGGCATGCAGAAAGCAGAATGCCCGGGTAGTGGTGGACATCTCCGGTGAAGCGCTGATGAAAGCGACTGAAATGAAACCGTTTTTGATGAAGCCGAATCATCATGAGCTTGGGGAAATGTTCAATACGGTCATTGATTCAGCCGAAGCTGCCGTTCCTTACGGTAAAAAATTAATTGAACAAGGCGCTGAACACGCGATTGTTTCGATGGCTGGCGACGGTGCGCTTTTATTTACGAAAGAGGCGGTTTTCCTCGCCAATGTTCCTAAAGGAAAGCTTGTCAATTCGGTAGGCGCGGGTGATTCCGTCGTCGCGGGATTCCTTGCGGGAATTTCAAAACAGCTGCCTTTGGAAGATGCGTTCCGTTTAGGAGTTGCTTCTGGAAGCGCGACGGCATTTTCTGAAGAACTCGGAACTGAAGAGTTTGTACAGCAGCTTCTTCCTGAAGTTAAAGTCACACGTCTATAGAGGAGGAAAGAAAAGTGAAGATAACTGAGCTGTTAACAAGAGATACAATTCATCTCAATATAGAAAGCAAAGAGAAAGAAAACGTTATCGATGAAATGGTGACAGTGCTTGACAAAGCCGGCAGATTAAATGACAGAGAGGCTTACAAAGCAGCCATTTTAAATCGTGAAAGCCAAAGCTCGACGGGAATCGGCGAAGGCATTGCCATTCCTCATGCGAAGACGGCGAGCGTCATTAACCCGGCCATCGCATTCGGCCGTTCAAAAGATGGTGTGGATTATGAATCATTAGACGGTCAGCCGGCACACCTGGTCTTTATGATTGCGGCAACCGAAGGAGCGAATAATACGCATCTTGAAGCATTATCAAGACTTTCAACGCTCCTTATGCGTGAGGAAATCCGCAAACAGCTTCTTGAAGCTGAATCAGAAGATGCGATCATTGACATCATCAATCAGCATGACAAAGATGACGATGAGGAAGAAGAAGAGCAGGAAGAACAGGCAGCGCCGTCAGGAAAAGGCAAAATCCTTGCTGTTACGGCATGCCCGACAGGTATCGCCCATACGTTCATGGCAGCTGACGCACTGAAAGAAAAAGCGAAAGAGCTCGGCGTTGACATTAAAGTCGAGACAAACGGCTCAAGCGGTATTAAACATAAGCTGACGGCTCAAGAAATTGAAGACGCGCCTGCGATTATCGTAGCGGCTGATAAACAGGTTGAAATGGAGCGCTTTAAAGGCAAACATGTTCTTCAAGTGCCTGTAACGGCCGGTATCAGACGTCCACAGGAACTGATTGAAAAAGCCGTTAACCAAGATGCGCCGATTTACGAGGGCAGCGGCGGAGGATCTCCCGCTTCAAATGAAGACGGCCCGAAACAGAAATCAGGCACAAGCATCGGAAGCACTTTCTATAAACACTTAATGAGCGGTGTCAGCAACATGCTTCCATTTGTCGTCGGCGGCGGAATTCTCGTTGCGATTTCATTCTTCTGGGGAATTCATTCAGCTGATCCGAAAGACCCGACATACAACACGTTTGCTGCCGCGCTGAACTTTATCGGTGACGGTAATGCGTTAAAGCTGATTGTTGCAGTTCTTGCCGGATTCATCGCAATGAGTATTGCGGACCGTCCGGGATTTGCGCCGGGTATGGTCGGCGGATTTATGGCTACGCAGGCGAATGCCGGATTCTTGGGCGGACTGATTGCCGGATTCTTAGCCGGTTATGTCGTAGTCCTTTTGAAAAAGCTGTTTGTCTTTATCCCTCAGACTCTTGACGGATTAAAACCTGTATTGATTTATCCGCTGCTCGGTATTTTTATCACCGGTGTCCTGATGCAGTTTGTCATTAACACACCTGTAGCAGCGTTTATGAATTTCTTAACAAATTGGCTTGAAAGCCTTGGAACTGGAAACCTTGTCTTAATGGGTATTATTTTAGGCGGTATGATGGCTATCGACATGGGCGGCCCGCTCAATAAAGCGGCGTTCACTTTCGGTATCGCGATGATCGATGCCGGAAACTATGCGCCGCATGCGGCCATCATGGCGGGCGGAATGGCACCGCCGCTTGGAATCGCACTGGCGACAACATTCTTTAAACACAAATTCTCTAAACGTGACCGTGAAGCCGGTATTACGTGCTACTTCATGGGAGCAGCTTTCGTTACAGAAGGCGCCATCCCGTTTGCGGCGGCTGATCCGCTTCGCGTCATCCCTGCAGCCGTTGTCGGTTCTGCGGTAGCGGGCGGACTGACAGAGTTTTTCCGGGTAACGCTTCCTGCACCGCACGGAGGAATATTCGTTGCATTCATTACGAACCATCCGCTGCTTTACTTAATGAGCATCGTGATCGGAGCGATTGTAACGGCGGTTATCTTGGGAATCATCAAAAAACCGGTAGTAGAGAAATAAGCGAAAAGCGTCCTTTACGGGCGCTTTTTTCAATCATATGCGCATAGAAGCGTTATGTATTTTGTGATGAGTTGTGATAAAGTAAAGATGGTACATGAACCGAAACAGTGATCGTCTAGGAGGAACCACGTTGACTGAAGAACAAAAACCTACTTCTGAAAAATCGGTAAAAAGAAAATCCAACACGTATTGGGAATGGGGAAAGGCCATCATTATAGCGGTTGCACTTGCGCTGTTAATCCGCCATTTCCTGTTTGAACCGTACTTAGTGGAAGGATCATCAATGTACCCGACATTACATGACGGTGAAAGACTGTTTGTCAACAAAAGCGTCAATTATATCGGAGAAATCGAGCGGGGGGACATCGTCATTATTAACGGCGATACGTCGAAAGTCCATTATGTAAAGCGGCTCATCGGAAAACCTGGAGAAACGGTGGAAATGAAAAATGACACGCTTTATATAAACGGCAAAAAAATCGCAGAACCGTACCTCGCGAGCAATAAAAAAGAAGCGAAAAAACTGGGAGTCAACCTGACGGGAGATTTCGGCCCTGTAAAGGTTCCGAAAGGCAAATACTTCGTCATGGGCGACAATCGGCTGAATTCAATGGACAGCCGGAACGGACTCGGTTTAATTGCCGAAAACCGGATCGTCGGCACCTCGAAGTTTGTGTTCTTCCCGTTTCATGATATGCGTCAGACAAAATAAAAACGCCGCGCTGCCCGATTCGGACAGCAGGCGTTTTTTATTTGGCAAACGAGGCCGCGACGGCGATGAACAATACCGTGGCCAGCACTGATCCGACAATGGCCAGAACGCTGAAAAAAAGATTCACCTGCTTCTTCTCTTTGCCGCGTTTTTCAAGCATCCGTTTTGAAAAGAGATGCGAAAACGTATAAATGAGGGCGATTCCGACGTACAAGCCGATGTCACGTGCCGTAAAGCCTGTGACGGCCAGAAAAACCCCGGTGAAGAAAATCATAAGACAGTATTCTGTGAGTGTTAAAAGCTTCAACTTGTTCCTCCGTGATGAATATGTATATATATCTATTGTATCACAGCGCTCCGGGTTTGACGCCTGCATCTTTTCAAACCCGTATATTCGCAGGGAAACATTTCTCTTCCCCTTTATTCATGGTATACTTTTAATGATGATAGACACGATGGAGGATTCTAAATGATTGCTGTAAATAATGTGAGCTTGCGTTTTGCGGATCGCAAGTTATTTGAAGATGTCAATATTAAATTTACGCCGGGCAACTGCTACGGATTAATAGGCGCAAACGGTGCCGGAAAATCAACATTTTTGAAAATTTTATCCGGTGAGCTGGAGCCGCAGACCGGCGATGTCCATATGAGTCCGGGCGAACGTCTTGCCATTCTGAAGCAGAACCACTTTGAATATGAAGACTGTGAAGTGCTGAAAGTCGTCATTATGGGACATAAACGTTTATACGAAGTCATGCAGGAAAAAGACGCGATTTATATGAAGCCTGATTTTTCAGATGAAGACGGCATCCGCGCCGCTGAACTTGAAGGAGAGTTTGCGGAATTAAACGGATGGGAAGCTGAAAGTGAAGCCGCTATTTTGTTAAAGGGGCTGGGCATCTCTGAAGACCTGCATACGAAGAAAATGGCCGACTTAGGCGGTTCAGAAAAGGTGAAAGTGCTTTTGGCACAGGCGCTGTTCGGCAAGCCGGACGTTCTGCTGCTTGATGAACCGACCAACCACTTGGATCTGAAAGCGATTCAGTGGCTGGAAGAGTTTTTAATCAACTTTGAGAACACAGTCATCGTCGTATCCCATGACCGTCACTTTTTAAATAAAGTGTGCACGCACATCGCCGATCTTGATTTTAATAAAATTCAAGTGTACGTCGGCAACTATGATTTCTGGTATGAATCAAGCCAGCTTGCTTTAAAGCTTTCTCAGGAAGCCAACAAGAAAAAAGAAGAGCAGATTAAACAGCTTCAGGAGTTCGTGGCCAGATTCAGCGCCAATGCCTCTAAATCAAAGCAGGCGACATCAAGAAAGAAACTCCTTGATAAAATCACGCTTGATGATATCAAACCGTCATCACGCCGTTATCCTTATGTCAATTTCACGCCGGAACGCGAGATCGGAAATGACGTGCTTCGGGTTGAAGGCTTAACAAAAACGATTGACGGGGTTAAGGTGCTTGATAACGTCAGCTTTATTATGAACAGAGAAGACAAAATCGCATTTACGGGCCGCAACGAACTTGCCGTTACGACATTGTTTAAAATCATTTCCGGGGAAATGGAAGCAGACAGCGGCACATTTAAATGGGGCGTGACCACTTCTCAGGCGTACTTCCCTAAAGACAACAGCGAATATTTTGACGGCAGCGATGCGAACCTTGTCGACTGGCTCCGCCAATACTCGCCGCATGACCAAAGCGAAAGCTTTCTGCGCGGTTTCTTAGGACGCATGCTGTTCTCAGGAGAAGAAGTCAACAAAAAATCAAACGTCCTTTCCGGAGGAGAAAAAGTGCGCTGCATGCTTTCAAAAGCGATGCTTTCCGGCGCGAATATCTTAATTCTGGATGAACCGACAAACCACTTAGATTTGGAATCCATTACGGCGCTTAACAACGGCTTAATCAGCTTTAAAGGCGCTATGCTGTTTTCATCTCATGACCATCAATTTGTACAGACAATTGCCAACCGTATCATTGAATTAACGCCTAAAGGCATTGTTGACAAACAAATGTCTTATGACGAATTTCTTGAAAACGCGGATGTGCAGAAAAAGCTTGAAGAGCTATACGCGTAATAAAGAAGCAGGGGAGACTCTGCTTTTTTATTTATGAAAAAAGTTTTCAATCTTCTGACTTCCCGTTACAATAAAGGAATACATAAATTGAAAAGAGACGGAGGAATGCATCATGAAGTTTTTAGTTGTCGGAGCTGGGGGAGTGGGGGGATATATTGGCGCGCGTCTTGCAGAAAAGGGAAATGACGTTACATTTCTCGTCCGTCAGAAGCGGGCGGAACAATTAAAAGAGATGGGATTGACCGTCAAAAGTGCAAATGGTGATGTTTCAATCAAGCCGAAAATAATCATGGCGGGCGAAGATGGAGAGTTTGACGCCGTTATCATCGCATCAAAAGCGTATTCTTTGGAGGACGTCATTGGGGATGTCAAACCGTTTGTCAAACCTTCGTCGGTCATTCTTCCTTTTTTAAACGGATACAGGCACTATAACCAGCTGTTTGAAGCTTTTTCAAAACGGCAGGTGCTGGGCGGCCTCTGCTTTATTGAGAGCGCCCTTAACGAAAAAGGGGACATTCTTCATACGAGCGCTGCCCACCGCTTTGTGTTCGGTGAATGGAGCGGGGAACGCACGGAACGTATAAATGAGCTGGAAAAAGCGTTTGCGGGTGTGAAAGCGGATGTCATCATCAGTCGGGAGATTGAAAAGGACATTTGGAAAAAATATATGTTTATTGCCGCGCAGGCGGGCGTGACCACTCTGTTTCAACAGCCGGTCGGACCGATTTTAGAAACAGAAGGCGGCCGCAGCACGGCAAAGCGCCTCTTTGCTGAAATCGGAGCCATTTTCAAGGGTGCCGGCATCCCGAAAGATCCTGGACTGGAAGAAGAGAGTTATCGCACATTGACAAGCATGTCTTACCATATGAAATCGTCGATGCTGAGAGATATGGAAAAGGGCAGGGTGACGGAAGGTGATCATTTACACGGCTTTTTGCTTGAGAAAGCGAAAGGCTTGTCAATTGATACACCTGTTTTGGAAACCGTCTGCGCCAACTTGCAAATGTATGAAGCGAAAAAAAAAGGAGGCCTGATCGCCTCCTTTTTTTATTAAAATGCCCAGTTTCCGTTTCTGAAGATCGGTTCTCTTTTCCCGTCCGCGGTAATACCGTCGATATTCATGTCTTTGGAACCGACCATAAAATCTACGTGTGTAATGCTTTCATTTAAGCCCTCTTTAACAAGCTCTTCCCGTGTCATTTGTTTGCCGCCCTCAATATTAAAGGCATACGCACTGCCGATCGCCAAGTGGTTAGAGGCGTTTTCATCGTACAGTGTGTTGTAAAATAAAATATTTGATTGTGAAATCGGTGAATCGTACGGCACTAAGGCCACTTCACCGAGATAGTGTGAGCCTTCATCGGTTTCGACGATGCCTTTTAAAATCTCCTCGCCTTTTTCAGCCTTCACATCGACAATGCGGCCGTTTTCAAAGGTAAGAGTGAAGTTATCAATAATGTTGCCGCCGTAGCTCAGCGGTTTCGTGCTGGAAACCGTGCCGTTCACCCCGTCACGCTGCGGAAGGGTGAAAACCTCTTCTGTCGGCATGTTGGCCATGAATTCGTGCCCGCTTTCATTCACGCTTCCCGCGCCTGCCCATACATGTTTTTTCGGCAGTTCAATGGTTAAGTCTGTTCCTTCAGCCTGATAATGCAGGGCGCTGTAATGTTTTTTGTTCAGGTGTTCCACTTTTTCATGAAGATTTTGATCGTGTTTTTTCCATGCTTCCACAGGGTTTTCTTCATTTACGCGGGTTGTTTTGAAAATTTCTTCCCATAAAAGCTGAACGGCTGTTTCTTCCGGCTGATCCGGGAACACTTTTTTCGCCCAGCCTGTTGAAGCCGCTCCGATCACCGTCCAGCTGACCTTATCTGATTGAATATATTGTCTGTATGTATGCAATGCTTTTCCGGCGGCTTTTTGGAATGCTGCAATCCGTTTGCCGTCAGCGCCTTTTAACAGGTCGGGGTCGGATGAGACGACAGAAATAAACGCAGCCCCTTTTTTCGCGAGCTCTTCTTTGCCTTTTGCTTCCCATTCAGGATACTCTTCAAACGCTTCAAAAGGTGCCATCTCGTATTTTAATCTGGACAGTTCATCGTCCTGCCAATTTACGGTGACGTTTTTTGCGCCTTTTTCATAAGAATGTTTGGCAAGCAGTCTGACAAGTTCCCGGACATCAGTTGAGGCATTGATTACGACATGCTGTCCTCTTTGGACATTGACGCCGACTTCTACCGCCAGCTGAGCATATGTATTTAACTTTTCAGTAAACGAACTCATCGTTCATTCCTCCTCATCGGTTTTTCTCATCATATCAAATAACGCCTCATAAAGGAAAGAAAGGAGCACAAACGAAAAAGACACAGCTTTTGCTGCGTCTTTACGGGTGATTCAGTTTTACGGCGCCGCCGGCCGGAGAATGGGGCATATTGGCCAGTGAAATGCTCATGCCCCCCAAAATAATTCCGCTTAAAATGACGGCTACTGCTACGCGTCTTCCCACATCTCTAAGCATATGCTTCCTCCTTAATGTTTCTCCAGTTCTCACAATATGAGCCGGCCGGAGAAAAAAGAAGCACAATCTTATTATTTAATCGCTTTTTGCAGCTTGTCGATGACGTCTAATGAACGCCCAGTGCCGATAGCCACTGATTCAAGCGGATTTGCCGCCAAATGAACGGGAACGACGATTTCATCTGTCAGCCATTCTTTCATCCCGTTTAAAAGGGAGCCTCCGCCGGTTAACACGACGCCGCGGTCAACGATATCACCGCTGAGCTCCGGCGGACAATCTTCAAGCGTCGCTCTGATCGCTTCAAGAATATGCAGGAGCGACTCACGCATCGCGTGCTGAATTTCATTAGACTGCAGTCTGATTGTCTTCGGCAGACCGGTTACAAGGTCACGCCCGCGGATTTCCATCGTTTCCGGCACATGTTCGATCAATGCAAATCCGATTTCCATTTTCACTTGTTCTGCCGTGCGTTCCCCGATCAGCAGGTTGTATTTTTTTCTGACGAACGAGGCGATATCTTCATCAAGCTGGTCGCCGCCGATTCTGATCGAATGGCAGGATACGACTCCACCGAATGAGATGATGGCGACTTCAGTCGTACCGCCGCCGATATCTACGACGACGTTTGCGACCGGCTCGTCAACAGGGAGGTCGGCCCCGATTGCAGCGGCTACGGGTTCTTCAATCAAGTGAACGTTTTTCGCTCCGCAGTTTTTGACAGCGTCACTGATGGCGCGGCGTTCAACGGCTGTTGAGCCTGAAGGCGTGCAGACGACGACATTCGGTTTGCGGAAGGTCATTCCGATTTTTTTTCCGGCTTTTTTCATAATGTGTTTTAATAAGTCAGTTGTCATATCATAATCAGCAATGACACCGTCTTTCATCGGCCGTACGGCGACGATTTTCCCCGGCGTCTTTCCGATCATGCTTTTGGCATCCGTTCCGATGGCAAGCACCGCTTTCGTTGTTGTATCTACAGCGACAACGGAAGGCTCGTTTAAAATAATACCTTTATTTTTACTGTAAACAAGTATATTAGCGGTTCCTAAGTCGATTCCGATCTCAGTTGATTGAAACATGTTTTCACCCAATCCCTATCCTGATTTAATTGATTCTACATTTAAAGTTTCTGAGAAAAACCACGATTTTTGGGGGTTTCCGCCGGGAATGAAATGTTTTTGTAAAAAAGGAGGGAAAGTCTGTATCCCGTATTTCAAAAGGCTTTTTTCTGTAAAAAACATTCATTTCCGGATGCTGAGAAACTTTTGCTCCGTTCCTTTCGTCTACGTTTATGAAGGATTTTCCTTGGACATAAAGAAGAGACATTAAAGGAAGTAGGGGATTTCTATGAAATCAATTGGTGTAGTAAGAAAAGTAGACGAACTCGGGCGTATTGTCATGCCGATTGAATTGAGAAGAGCATTGGATATCGCTATTAAAGATAGTATTGAATTTTTCGTTGACGGAGACAAAATTGTCTTAAAAAAATACAAGCCGCACGGCATTTGCTTAATGACCGGGGAAATTACCTCCGAAAATCAGGAGTACGGCAACGGCAAAATTATTTTAAGTCCTGAAGGAGCGAAAATGCTGCTTGAGGAAATCGAGGAAGCGTTAAAAGATAGATCATAATCAGCAAAAAGGGCGGGGCATCATTCCGTCCTTTTATTATGAACTTGTGCAAAAACTCACGGGAAAAGTAAGCGAACCTGCTCAATTAATTGGGAATAGTTATCATTTTTTAGTCAATAATGCAGTCAACAATGTTACAATATATGTAGAAATGCTAGCGGCAGGTGGGACTATGGGAAAATATCAAGCGCGTATCATTTCCTTAATCTTGGCAATGATTTTTATTATGTTTTGGGATTATTTATTTTATATGATTGAACGGAATCCGATTAACTGGCCCGTTGACATCACCTTTACCGCCGTCACATTAATCAGCGTCTGGCTGCTGGCTTATTATGTGGACAATAAAAAGCAGCTGCTGGCGGAGCTGAAGGACAGCGAGCAGAAAGCAAAGGCGCTTTCAGATGAGAAAAACCGGATCATGGACAATTTGCAGGAAATCGTTTTTCAGACGGATTCACAAGGGAATATTACATATTTGAATCAGGCCTGGACGACGATTACGGGCCACTCCATCAGCGAATGTATGGGCACGATGTATAATGATTATTTTATAAAAGAAAAACATATCATTGATTATATTATCTCCCAAATCAAGCAGCAGTCCCCGTCAGGAATGTTTACGGCCAAATATATTAAAAGAGACGGCACGATTTTTTGGGGGGAAGTCCATTATAAGCTGTATTATGACCGCAGACAGAAATTTGTCGGGAGCCTGGGGACGATGTCTGATATCAGTGAACGGAAAAAAGCGGTCGACGAGCTTCTGGAAACGAACGAACGCCTTGCCATGCAATCTCAAAAGCTGGCCATTGCCGGAGAGCTTGCGGCAGGAATCGCCCATGAAGTAAGAAATCCTTTAACGTCAGTCAGCGGCTTTCTCCAGCTGATGAAAGCCCAGTATCCGGAAAGAACGGATTATTTCGATATTATTTTTTCGGAGATTAAAAGGATTGATCTCGTGCTGGGGGAGCTGCTTCTGCTCGCCAAGCCGCAGACCGTGACGTTTACCGCTCATCATCTCAACCATATTTTAAGGCAGGTGGCGACGCTTCTTGACACGAACGCGGTGCTGTCGAACACTGTGATTGAGAAGGATTTCAGGCAGACTGAGTCCTGTATGGTCAACGGTGACGAAAACCAGCTGAAACAGGTATTTATCAATATTATTAAAAATGCGATTGAAGCGATGCCTGACGGCGGGAATATTCATATTTATACAGAACGGGATGAAGAATACGCGGTGATCAGCATACAGGATGAAGGAAACGGCATGTCGAAAGAAAAGCTTGAAAACATCGGCAAACCGTTTTTCTCAACAAAAGATCAGGGAACGGGTCTCGGGCTTCCGATTTGTTTACGAATTCTGAAGGAGCATAATGGTAAACTTAACATTAAGAGCAAAAATGGAGAAGGCAGTACGTTTCAGGTGATTCTGCCGTTAGAAGCGGCTGCTGTCCAAAAGGAGGAAAAATAACTTGCTTCTTTTTGTATACGGTTTGTTACGGAAGCGTGAAGAAAACCATGAACTGCTGAAAGGCGCTCCGTGTGTGTGCGAGCAGGCCGCGATAAACGGTGTGCTGTACGAAACGGATAAAGGTCAGCCTGCGGCGTCTTTAGCAGAAACAGCTTTTGTGTACGGGGAATTGTATGAAACAGATCATCAGATGATCCGTAAGCTGGATATGTATTATGCTGATTTTGACCGGAAAGAGGTTGCCGTGACGACGGATGCCGGGAATAAAACCGCCTTCGCATATGTCGTAAAGCCCGACCAGTGTGCCTCATTCAGCCGTATCAATAGCGGAGACTGGAAAGAATACCGTTTTATGAAACGGGAGGATGACAGTCCGGTTTATTATTTCGCTTACGGCTCCTGTATGGACAATGCCCGGTTTAAACAGGCGGGAGTCGACCACTTTTTTGCCGAGCCGGTCGGAGGGGCGGTTGTTGAAGGATATTCGACGAGATTCACGTTAAGGCGTCCTGACGGTTCCAGAGCCGATCTTGTTGAAGACGGGGGACGAACTGAAGGCGTGCTGTACAAGCTCCCGTTTGAAGCGGCAACCTATCTGTACAAAAGAGAAGGTGTTGATAACCACACATACCGTCCCGCGTTCATAGAAGTGTGTGCCGGCGGCCGTGTATACAGAGGCGTCCTGACGTTCCTGGTTCTTGATAAAGCTGAGGAAATTGCGCCTCCGGGTCACTATCAGGAAGAAATCGAACGCGGAGCGGACCTGTATTTATCACCCGCCTTTTCAGAAAAGCTCAAACGCTATATGAACTCATTGCCGAAAATGTGATACTATTCCTATTAGAGATATTGTTTAAAGGAGTACTGTTATGAGAAAAGAGTTTGCCGTTATCGGTCTCGGACGCTTCGGCGGAAGTATCTGCAAAGCATTAAGTGAAGAAGGCCTTGAGGTCATGGCGATGGATATTGATGAAGATAAAGTAAATGAATACGCCAAAATCGCATCACACGCGGTCATCGGCGATTCAACCGATGAATCGGTGCTGAAAAACTTAGGGCTGCGCAACTTTGACCACGTCATTGTGGCAATCGGCGAAAATATACAGGCGAGCATTTTAACGACGCTGATCTTAAAGGAACTCGGCGTGAACACGATCACGGTTAAAGCGCAGAACGATTATCATGAGAAAGTGCTTGCGAAAATCGGGGCCGATCACATCGTCCACCCTGAACGTGACATGGCAAAACGCATCGCCCACAACATCGTATCAAATAATGTGCTTGATTATTTGGAGCTGTCCGACGAACACAGCATTGTGGAGATCGTGGCCAACAGCAGGCTTGCGGGCAACACACTGCTTGATCTGGACATCCGGGCGAAGTACGGCATTAATATCGTGGCCATCAAGAGAGAAAAAGAAGTGATCGTATCTCCGCTGGCGACTGAAATGATTCAAAAAGAAGATATTCTCATCGTTATCGGCTCTCTTACGGACATTTCCCGATTTGAAAAAAGAGTGCTTCATACAAAGTGAAAAGCCGTCCGTAAAAGGACGGTCTTTTATTATGTCAGAATAGAAAGACATTTATCGTGTAAGCGGTATATTCTGCAATTTTTATTGACTATGATCAGGCGATCCGATAGCATATTGTACCATATAAAGAAAAAGAGGAGGCCTCATTTTGAACAAAGAAACACTGGCTGAACGGCTGAATGCATCAGCCGGCAGACAAAAAGCCGATACCGTCATTAAAAACGGAAAAATCATGGATGTATTTAACCAGGAATGGATTTCTGCAGATATCGCCATTACGGGCGGAGTGATCGTCGGGCTGGGCGAATATGAAGGGGAAGAAGTCATTGATGCAGAAGGTCAAATGATCGTTCCGGGCTTTATTGACGGACATGTTCATATCGAGTCCTCTATGGTTACTCCGATTGAATTTGCTAAAGCCGTCCTCCCTCACGGAGTGACTACTGTCATTACTGATCCTCACGAAATTGCGAACGTTTCCGGAGCAAAAGGCATTTCATTTATGATAGAGCAGGCGAAAAAGGCGCCGCTGAACATCCGTTTCATGCTTCCTTCCTGTGTTCCCGCCGCTAGCTTTGAACGCTCAGGAGCTGTATTAAAAGCCGAGGATTTAAAGCCTTTTTATCAGGAGAAAGAGGTGCTCGGGCTTGCGGAAGTAATGGATTATGTGTCTGTTGCGGAAGGTGAAGAGGATGTGCTTCAGAAACTGCTTGATGCCAAGCGTCACGGAAAACGGATCGACGGGCATTTAGCCGGACTGTCTTCAGATATCATCAATATATACAGAACCGCAATGGTGTCAAATGATCATGAAGTGACGACAAAAGAAGAAGCGCTGGACAGAATCAGACGGGGAATGTACGTCATGCTGCGCGAAGGATCGGTGGCAAAAAATACGCTCAATGTGCTGCCGGCGGTGAATGAAAAAAACGCGCGCCGCTTTTTCTTTTGTACGGATGATAAGCATGTAGATGATCTGCTTTCAGAAGGAAGTGTGAACCACCAAGTCAAAATGGCGATAAAGGCCGGACTTGATCCATTCCTTGCGTATCAGCTCGCCAGCTTAAATGCGGCTGAGTGCTACGGCCTTGAAACAAAAGGGGCGGTAGCGCCGGGTTTTGACGCAGATCTGCTGTTCATTTCAGATGTACGGGAGGCTGCCGTCACGAAGACCATGGTCGCCGGCCGGACCGTTGCCGAGAACGGACGAACGGTTTATGAACAGTCTGCCGGTTCCTATTCGCCGGACCAGGCGCTGTTGGATACAGTGCGGCTGAAATCGCCGCTGACTGAATCTGATTTTTATATGCCGATTCATGAGGGCAGGAAAATGAAAGTAATCGAAATTGTACCAAATCATTTGGAGACGAGAAAAAAAGAAGTGCCTGCACCGTCTGCTGACGCGTTTCGTCCTGATACAGATAAGGATTTATTAAAAATTGCCGTCGCAGAGCGGCATAGCGGCGAAAAAATGATAGGACTCGGGATTGTACAAGGGTTCGGGTTAAAAGAAGGCGCCATCGCCACAACCATTTCTCACGATTCCCATAATATCATCGCCGTCGGTACAAACGATGCCGATTTGGCAAAAGCAATCAACAGGCTCCGTGACACCGGAGGAGGATTAACAGCCGTGAAAAACGGAGAATTGCTTCACTCCGTTCCGCTTCCGATCGCCGGGCTTTTGTCTGATAAGTCGGCGGAATGGGTCAATGACAGCTTGGGCGTGCTTCATGAAAAGCTTCCTCTGCTCGGATTCACCGGTGATTTCAATCCGTTTCTCACCTTATCGTTTTTAGCCCTTCCGGTGATTCCGGATATTAAAATGACGGCGGCCGGTCTGTTTGATGTCAAAGCCTTTCAGCATATTCCGCTGCAATAAAAAAAACTGCACTCGTAATGAGTGCAGTTTTTTTAGACCTCCATAATGATCGGAAGGATCATCGGGCGGCGTTTTGTTTTTTCGTATAGGAACGGAGCAAGCGTATCGGTAATTTCGTTTTTAATTTCGGACCACTGCGTTGTTTTCCGATCCATTACTTTCTCCAGATGGTTCGAAATGAGCTGCTGCGCGTCATTGATCAAATCACCGGATTCTCTCATGTATACAAAGCCTCTTGAGATTAAATCAGGCCCCGCCGAAACCTTAAAGTCGTCCATGTTGATGCTGACAACAACGATAACAAGGCCTTCTTCTGAAAGAATGCGGCGGTCGCGGAGCACGATATTGCCGATATCACCGATTCCGCTTCCGTCAATGTAAACGGAGCCGGACGGAATTTTGCCTGCCACAGCGGCTTCTTCGCCTTTGAGGGCCAGCACTTCTCCATTATCCATGATAAAGCAGTTTTCTTCAGGTATGCCGCAATCAGTCGCGAGTTTGACGTGCATTTTCTGCATTCTGTACTCACCGTGAATCGGCATAAAGAACTTCGGTTTGATCAGGCGGAGCATTAATTTCTGCTCTTCCTGTCCGCCGTGTCCGGATGTATGAATGTCATTCAATGAACCGTGAATGACTTCTGCGCCCGCACGGTACAGCTGGTTGATGGTGCGGCTTACGCTGATTGTGTTTCCGGGAATCGGAGAGGAAGAAAAGACGACCGTATCTCCGGGATTAATGGAAATCTGCCGGTGCGTCCCGTTAGCGATGCGTGATAACGCCGCCATCGGTTCACCTTGGCTTCCCGTACATAAAATCGTTACCTTATTGGCAGGCAAACGATTGATTTCGTTATGCTCAATAAACGTATTTTTAGGACAGGTAATGTAGCCGAGATTTTGTCCGATTTCAATAGCCGATTCCATACTGCGTCCGAATACGGCAACTTTTCTGCCTTTTAAAACGGCTGCTTCAATCACCTGCTGAAGACGGTGTATATTCGAAGCGAATGTCGCAAATATAATTCTGCCGTCCACTTTTCGGAAAATATCGTGAATGCTTTCGCCTACGCGGCGTTCTGACATGGTGAAATCAGGAACCTCACTGTTTGTACTGTCAGAAAGCAGGCACAAAACGCCTTCTTTCCCGATTTCAGCCATCTTTGTCAAGTTGGCCGGTTCGCCTACCGGTGTGAAATCGAACTTAAAGTCCCCGGTATGTACGATATTGCCCGGCGGTGTTTTGACGACGATTCCGTATGAATCCGGAATGCTGTGTGTCGTTCTGAAGAAGGATACAGACGTCTTGCGGAACTTCACGATGTCGTCTTCACCGATGATGTTTAATTTGGTCTGTCTTAACAGCCCGTGCTCTTCAAGTTTATTCCGAAGTAAGCCGATCGCGAGTTTACCGCCGTAAACGGGAATATTTACTTGTCTGAGCAGGTACGGAATACCGCCGATATGGTCTTCATGACCATGGGTGATAAACAGACCTTTAATTTTATCTTCATTTTTTACTAAATACGTGTAATCGGGGATTACGTAATCAATGCCGAGAAGTTCATCTTCCGGGAACTTGATTCCCGCATCAATCAGTACAATTTCATCCTGAAACTGCACCCCGTACGTATTTTTCCCGATCTCGCCCAATCCGCCGAGGGCGAAAACGGCAGTCTGGTCATTTTTTACAAATTTCATTCCGCTCATAACTCCAATACTTTAAAATTTTCGCTCTGCTTCTCATATTCTAAAAAAGCACCGTCCACAGGCTGAACAAATTCAATGTTGTATTTCTGATCTTTCAGTTTCGTTCTGACGTCCCGTTCTGAAACGCCCTCAATGTAAAGTGAATCTGTTTTTTCCCGAACAGGTACTTCGTCAGCCTTCTCTTGATAAAATACCTTATAAATCATCCAAATCTCTCCTTAAATGCCGTATGTTAGACTCGCTCATTCTATTATATTCGAAAACGGATTATAAGGAAAGTCTCGAGCAAAAAAGGGACTTTCAAAAACCGAAAGATCCCTTCTACGCGATGACTTTTTTCCGGAGCATTCCGCCCCACTGTCTTCTGAGTTTCTTCCGTAATCGGCGCAGCATTGTATACCTCCTTTAAAGCCCTTTATAGCAGTAGTATGCGGAAAAAATGAATTTGTTTTCGTGGGTAAAACTGGAATTTGATCAAGGCGGTTTTCCGGAAGAAAAACTTTCTGTATGATGATATTGAAAAAGACACGACTGATAAACGGGAAAAAGGAGAAATTGACATGAATCCAAAACTGATCTTTTTTGATATTGACGGCACGATCTATGACCATGATAAACATATTCCCGATAGCGCAAGAAACGCCGTGACGGCGCTTAAAGAGGCTGGGCATCACGTTTTTATCGCCAGCGGAAGGTCCCCGTTTATGGTAAAACCGATTCTGGAAGAGCTTGAGATTGAATCATTTATTTCATACAACGGCCAGTATGTCGTATTTGAAGGTGAGGTCATTTATAAAAATCCTCTTCCTGAAGATGCGGTTGCGCGTTTATTAAAGCAGGCGGCAGAAGGGGAGCATCCCGTCGTATTTATGGCGGAAGACACGATGAAAACGACCGTCCCCGGACATCCGCACGTCTCGGAAGGTATCGGCAGTCTGAAAGCGCCTTATCCCGAAGTTGATGAAACATTTTATAAAGGAAAAGAAATTTATCAGCTGCTTTTATTCTGCCGCGGACATGAAGAAAAAGCATATGCGGCTTTTCCGGAGTTTGATTACGTCCGCTGGCATGAATTGTCCACGGATGTGCTTCCGAAAGGCGGTTCAAAAGCGGAAGGCATTAAAAGAGTGCTTGAGCGGCTTCCGTACGGCGTAAGTGACACTTATGCATTCGGCGACGGACTAAATGACCTTGAGATGATCCGTTTTGCCGGCACCGGGGTGGCGATGGGAAATGCGGTTCCGGAATTAAAAGCTGCCGCCGATTTCGTCACAAAGCCGGTGGATGAAGAGGGAATCAGCTGGGCCGTCAAAGAACTGGGCCTTTTGTAATAAAGAAAACCGGCACTTTGGGAAGTGCCGGTTTTTTTTAACGGTCAATGGCAATGGCGTTTTCAGGTTCTTTGAACGGATCTTCTTTATCGATATGGTCGTAAAACATCACGCCGTTCAGATGATCGATTTCGTGCTGAAACACGATGGCCGGAAAACCTTTGAGGCGGATGTCAATCTGTTCTCCTTCAAGCGTCACCGCCTTCACGCGGATGCGGGCGTAGCGCGGCACATAGCCGGGAATGGGTTCGTCTACCGACAGGCAGCCTTCTCCGCTCGTCAAGTAGCTTTTTTCCACTGAGTGGCTGACGATTTTAGGGTTAAAAAGAGCATAGCTGTATAAAGTGCCTTTCGCATCTTCTGCATGGACGGCGATCATCCGTTTTTTTACGTCTGTTTGCGGAGCGGCAAGACCGACGCCCGGACGAAGCTTGTATTTCTCGGCTAATTCAGGATTTTGGCTGTTTTTCACAAACTCAATCATATCAGCAAGATGCTGTTTTTCTTCGTCAGAAGCGGGAAGCTGAACCTCTTCAGCGATCTCTCTGAGCGCGGGATGTCCGTCGCGTACAATATTTTCCATAGTAATCAAGAAACTTCACTCCTAAAGCTTAATATGTAAATTATAGCGAATTTCTTTATCGCGGCGCAACGAAACAATTGGCCGGCCATAGCAGGCCGGCCGATTTTCATGGTGTATAAGGTCAGCAGCCGCAGCCTAAATAAGCGGCACCGACGATGATTAATAAGATAAACAATACGACGATTAATGCGAATGTGCGGCCATATCCCCCGCCGCAGCCATAACCGTAACCGCCATAACCGTATCCGCCGCCGCAGCAACCGCCGCCAAATCCGCCGCCAAATCCATATCCGTACATAAAAAAACCTCCTCTTTTAATTACGCTGACCCTTTGTCAGCAGGGCCGGCGTCTACTATAAACTATGTAAAAGCCAAAAAGATGTATGGTCATCCGCCCTGTTTTCTCAATTTTTTACGCAAGTATTCTTTGACAGCACCGTAAGCGTCTTTTTACCCGGTCATGCCAATTACAGCTCAGCTATTGTCAAAAAGCGTTCGGGCTTCTATAGTGGAAATTGTCAAGATTGGGGGATTTTAAGTGAATATGATTCAAAAAAAGGTATTAGCAGGAATCGGAGCGCTCGGCGCCGCAAGTATGCTGCTTGCGGGCTGCGGGGGAAAAGATCCGGTTGAATCGCTTCATGACTCGATGGAAAAAGCCGTTCAAGCGGAAAAACCGTTTCAAAAAGAGCAGAAAACATTGGAAAAATTAGAGAAAAAAGAGCACAAGCTTTACGACAGCGCGGTTAAACTGAATATGGATGATTACAAGAAAATCGTCACACTGTCTGATCAGGCTCTGAGCAATGCAAATCAGCGAAAAAAACATCTGAAAGCAGAAAAAGACAGTATTGATGATTCAAAAAAAGCATTTGAATCCGCAAAAAAAACTTCTCAAGAAATAAAGGATAAGAAAGTAAAAGAAAAAGCCGGGCATGCTGTCGCTTTAATGGGGAAAAGGTATGCATCTTATGATCTTTTGTACAAAAAGTACGAAAAAGCCATTTCACTTGATAAGGACCTTTATAAACTGATTAAAGATAAAAAGCTCACATTAGCGCAGCTGGAAGAGCAAATCGGCAAAGTAAACTCAGTTTACGAAAAGGTGCATAAACAAGCAGAGGAGTTCAATCAATTTACTAAAGACTACAACAAAGAGAAAGAACTATTATTCCGCGAATAGTATAGTGAAGGCATATCGGCATGGGCTGATGAACTGATAACAACCGAGTTCAGCCGCCTGTAAAATGGCGGCTGAAGAATTGGTATATACGTGTGTTTCCCATTGACAACATGTAAATCATGGTATAGTATTTATTTAGGGAAATATTCACATAAAACCAATCGTTGTTTCGGCACGTTGGAATGTTTTTATTATATTGATATATAAAAAACAGAATGAAAATGCGGCTTTAATTATCAGAAAATTCTTTCTATTTACATTTGCGGCAATATGATATTTGTACATGTTTTTGCTTTTAAACCTTTATCCGGCATAAAGGTTTTTTATTTTGCTTCGTAATGCTTATTAAGTAAATGACAATTTTAAAATTGAAGTGAAAAATGTTAATCAAATCACAATCGGAACGAAAAGAAACGGCAGAAATACGGAACAAGGAGGAAAACAAATGCTTGCTTACGTCTTTCCCGGACAGGGAGCGCAGTTTAAAGGAATGGGCAGAGACTTATTCGATGAATTCAGTGAGCTCATTAAAAAGGCAGATCATATTTTAGGATACTCCATAAAGGATTTATGCCTTTCAGATGAAAAAGAGAGGCTCTCTGATACGAAGTATACACAACCTGCAATTTATACAGTGAGCGCACTGCAATATTTAAAGGGTTTAAAAGAAGGTCATACACGCCCTGATGCTGTTGCAGGACATAGTCTGGGTGAATATACTGCGCTTTTTGCGGCCGGCGTTTTTAATTTTGAAACAGGTCTCCGGCTGGTTGCTAAAAGAGGCGAGTTAATGAGTGAGGCTTCCGAGGGCGGAATGGCTGCCGTGATCGGACTGGATGAGCATCACATAAAAAAAATACTTCAAAAGTATGAATTCGGCCAAATAGATATCGCCAATTACAATACATCTTCACAAATTGTGATAGCAGGGGCTGCAGAAGAGATAAAGCGGGCAGCCTCTTTTTTTGAAAAAGAAGGGGCGAAAGCTTATATCGTATTGCAAGTCGGCGGAGCTTTTCATTCTCGTTTTATGGAAAGTGCACAGCGTGAATTTGCGGAATTTATCGAGGAGTTTCATTTTTCTGAATTGAATTTCCCGGTCATCTCTAACTATACGGCAAGACCTTATAAACAAGAAGATATCAAACGGAATTTAATTGAACAAATAACAAACTCGGTGAAATGGACTGAAAGCATCAGGTACTTAATGGGACAAGGCGTCACTGTGTTTGAAGAGATCGGTCCCGGAAACATTCTGACTAAATTAATTCAAACCATACAAAGAGATGAGGAACCGCTTAATATTAGTGCGCCGGAAGACAGTCTCTTGTTTTCTGAAGGGAACAAGGACAATTCGGAAAGCGGGAAAGAGAAGGGCCTCTTGGCCGAAAATATAGAAAGCAGTGCGGCTTCACCGGTGTCCCGATTGGGTGATCAATCTTTCAAAGAAGATTACGGTTTGACATACGCGTATTTGGCAGGTGCGATGCATAGAGGGATCTCTTCCGCTGAAATGCTGATCCGCCTCGGGAAGAAAGGAATGCTGGGGTTCTTTGGCACAGCGGGTTTAACTATAAGGGAAATTGAACAGGCTCTTATTACTATTAAGAAGACACTCAAAAGTGGCCAGCCCTACGGAATGAATCTGCGATTTGAGCCGGATCATCAAGATAGAGAAAAGGAATTGATAGATTTATATATCAAGCATGACGTACGGGTAATAGAAGCGTCTTCGTATCTTTCCGTCAGCGCGCCATTAATTTATTACAAAGCGCATCAGTTGAAGATGGACAAAAGCGGCAGGGTCATACCTCATAAACGGATCATTGCCAAAGTTTCACGGCCGGAAGTTGCGGCCGCATTTCTGAGTCCGCCTCCTCAAAGTATCGTAAAGAGAATGTGTCAGCAGGGTATGCTGACGGAAGAGCAGGCGGAGTGGCTCAGCCGTGTTCCGGCAGCAGACGATATCATTATTGAAGCAGATTGCGGCAGTAATACCGAACAGGGCTCATTGACGGCGATGCTGCCGTTTTTTGTTAACCTGCGGGATGAAATGATGGAAACACACAAATACGCAAGGAAGATCAGAGTCGGGGCCGCGGGAGGAATCGGGACCCCCGAGTCTGCGGCGTCTGCTTTTTTAATGGGCGCTGATTTTATTATGACGGGATCCATTAATCAATGTACAGTTGAAGCCGAAACAAGCGGTTTTGTTAAAGAAATGCTGAGTGAGACAGGAATATGGGACACTGCTTATGCGCCTTCGGAGACTCTGTTTGAGTTCGGAACAAAGGTGCAGGTGCTGAAAAAGGGCACGCTGTTTCCGGTCAGGGCAAATAAATTATTTCAAATCTACCAACAATATGAGTCTTTGAGTGAGATAGATGAAAAGACAAAAATTCAGCTCGAAAATGTTTATTTTAACAAGACTTTTGATGAAATCTACGAAAGCATAATAGAAAAACAGCCGAACCTGGCCCAAAAAGCTGAGCGCAATCAAAAATATAAGATGCTGTTACTATTTAAGTGGTATTTGCAGAGAGGATGTCTGCTTGCTTTGGAAGGGCAGGAAGAACAAAAGGTGAATTTCCAAGTTCATTGCGGCCCGTCTTTAGGCGCTTTTAATCATTGGGTAAAGGGCACGGATTTGGAATCATGGAGAAACAGACATGTCGATGACATTGGTGAAAAAATGATGAATGAGACCGAAAGTCTGCTAAGGCGCAGATTGGATACGTTATTTCTACACTAAAGAAGGGCGGGTGGAGGCCAATGGTTCATTTGAATAAACAGAGTGCGGATATCGCGATAATCGGGGTTGCTTGCAGATTCCCCGATGCAGATCATTATCATGAATTCTGGGAAAACATAAATAGCGGCAAAGATTCCATCCGGGAAGTGCCGATTGAACGGTGGGATCCCGATCTTTATTATTCAGCTGATATCAGTATACCGAACAAAACAATCAGCAAGTGGGGAGGTTTTATTCATAAAGCTGACCATTTCGACCATAAGTTTTTTAATATCTCTCCCCGGGAAGCGAAAAACATGGATCCTGAGCAAAGAATCCTTTTAGAAGAAACTTGGCGGTGCATCGAAGATTCCGGGGTCTCTTTGCGGGATCTCCAGCGTAAAACCACTTCTGTTTTTGCGGGTATTATGAATTCTGACTACCGGCAGACAGGTCATGCTGAATCGGAAATCGACAGTTACGCCTGTTTAGGAAGTTTCGAAGCTATGCTCTCCAACCGGCTTTCATACACATTCGGTTTGACCGGAAAAAGCATGTCTGTAAATGCCGCTTGTGCATCGTCGCTTGTTGCTTTACATGAAGCGGTTAAGTCATTGCGGACAAAAGAAAGCGATTATGCAATCGCATCGGGAGTAAACTTGAATTTCCAACCCGGAAAATATATTTCTTTTTCTAAAGCCAGAATGCTGAGTCCTGACGGCAAATGTAAAACCTTTGACGCAGCGGCGAACGGGTACGTTCCCGGAGAAGGGGCAGGCGTTGTATTGCTGCAGCGCCTTGGTGATGCAGTAAAAGCCGGTCACCATATATACGGGATCATAAAAGGGACAGCTGTTAATCATGGCGGTAAATCCCGTTCCATAACCGCTCCCAGAGCAGAAGCGCAGTGCCGGGTCATCTCAGAAGCTTTACACAACGCTGCTGTTGATGCTGCGACGGTTTCTTATGTAGAAGCACATGGCACGGGTACATCTCTGGGCGATCCGATAGAAATAGAAGCATTGACAAAAGCGTATCGGCAATATACTGAGGATACTCAATATTGCAGGATCGGAAGTGTGAAAACAAATATCGGTCATACAGAAGCAGCGGCGGGAATGGCCGGATTGATAAAAGTTCTAATGATGATGAAACATCGGAGGGTGCCGAAAAGCCTGAATGTACATACGGTAAATCCAATTATACAGTTTGAAAAAACACCGTTTAGGCCGGCGCTTGATTCAAGTGATTGGAAGGCGGCAGACGGGGCTCCGCTCAGGGCGGGAATCAGCTCCTTCGGTTTTGGAGGTGTTAACTCTCACGTCATCATCGAAGAATTTATACATACAAAAGACGAATCTGACAGAAAGGGAAGGGTTCCCTTCCTTTTTTCCGCTAAAAGTGAAGAAAGCATGAAACAAATGATACATAATTGGAGAACCTTTTCTGACGATTCTGAGGAATTTTGCAAAATATCAAATGAAGTGATCAGCAACACCCTTTTAACAAGGACATCGTTTGATTACAGGGCTGGTTTATTGGCAGGCAGCAAGGAGGAATTTAAAAATCAGCTTAAAGAGGGATTGAGTTTTCGGAGGAAACAAGATTCTGAATGGGCGCTTGCCATCGGTGACTTCAAATGGGAAAGTTATAAACAATTTGCCGTTTTGAAACGCGTGTTCCCTGATTTAGAAAAGAACGTAAGGTCGGTGCTGAAGGGTATACCAACATTGCACAGTTCATTTAAAAGAAAATGGACGCCTGAGAAAATTCGCTTGTATTCTTTAGTTATCAATACGGAAATCATAAAAAGTATCCTGG
The DNA here is from genome assembly GCF_011065565.1 of Bacillus sp. EKM420B. NCBI lineage: Bacteria > Bacillati > Bacillota > Bacilli > Caryophanales > Bacillaceae > Bacillus > Bacillus sp. EKM420B. The sequence continues at coordinate 537,098 of NZ_JAAMNX010000001.1, forward strand.
CATCCGGTTTTAAGCCAAGCCTCATTACAGGCGCCGGAGACGGATATTACGTCGCTCTTGCAGCAGCGGATATCATCAAAATTGAAAAGGCCATTTCTGTCATCACAGGCGCTGAAAAACCTTCGCACTTATCCTGTGAGCCGCCGACCATTCCATTTGTCAATCCGTACACTTCAAAAACGTACCCGCCGGTTCGATTAAATGAAGAATATGTAAGGATGCTGCTGAACGGTCTGAGCTTCCCGGCTGATTTTACAGACCGCCTGTACGGGAAAACACGGCTGCTTCTTGAGCACCAATATACGTTTAAAGGGTTTTTAGAAGAGTGGGATAAAGCGGGAAAGACTCAGGAAATCGAGATTTTATCTTATATAGTGAATCGCACGGCGGATAAAAGAAACGCATTGCCGGCTGATGAGGAAGCGGCGATCATGGCGATCCTTGCCTCTATGAGAAGACTGTATAAGAGATGGGATTTAACAGATTATGATGGATTCTTTGATAATGATTATGTTCTGGAAATATTAAATTTACTGGATGAGGGAATCTTATCTAAAGAACTTTTTCTGAGCATGTTATTGAAAAAGCAAGACGGAATTAAACAGGCTGTTGCTTGTATGAATGAGCAGCCGGCAGGTTTTTATGATAAGGCCCGTTTTCCGCTGATGACAGAATACAATCAAATGGATGCCGTGTCTCAGGAGATAGCTGACCATATGCCGCTTTACACGGAAGAAAAGGGAACGGAGCCGGATGTAAATATCTCTGATTTTTCAGTTTTTCAATTCGGATCGCTCCCTCCATCAGCAAAACTAAACAAAGCGGCTGCTTTTGAAGCGGACAAACCAGCCGATGAGGCTCTTTATCATTCATTTATGCAAATGTGGCTTTCAGGAGAAGAGATTGAATGGGCGAAACTAGGTGATTATCATAAAAGAAAAGCCCCGCTTCCGCCTTATCCGTTTGAGCGCTCTCAATTTTCTTTAAACCCTCAGCCGGTAAAATCAGACGCGGCTTTTTCAGAAAAGAAGAATCAGGCACTTTATACGCCGGTATGGAAAGAAACCGAACTTGAGAATGAAGCGGGCAGCGGACAAGCCTGTACTATTTTGTTGTTCTCCGGGAATAAAGACTATTTTGAAGAGCTGAAAAAAAGAGAGAATACGTCCGCATATCTTATTATGCCCGGTGACCGTTTAGAGCAGATAAGCGACAGTGTTTTCACCATCAACAGGCAGCGTCCCGAAGATTATCAAGGTGTCATTCGTCTGTTAAAGGAAAAAGGCGCAGCGCCTGATGCAATTTTGCATACTTGGTCTGAAAAACAGCCTGAACTGGAAGAAACACTCGAATCAGGAATTTATTCCGTGTTTTATCTGACTAAGGCTTTAATCAGCGAGAACCTTATAAACAAAGTAACGTTCATTTATACATTCAGCGCAGATCAAAAAGAAAAATTGCCGTATTTTGAAGGTGTGAACGGTTTTTTAAAATCGGTAAAACAAGAGTACCCGCAGCTGCATTGTAAGACGGTTTGCTTTGAACATGATTCTGTATCCGTTTCATGTTCAGAGAAGGCTGACATTCTTTATAAAGAAATAAACACAGCGCCTGATCGGCATATTCATATCACTTACAGAGGCTGCGTAAGATATGCACGGATGTTAGAGAAGCAGAGAGAAACAAACAGAAAGACCATTCAATACCCTGAAAAAGATAAAGTATATTTAATCACAGGGGGATTTGGGGGGATTGGCAGTAAAATCGCTGAATATTGCGCGAAAACTGAAAGATCCACCATTATCCTATCGGGGCGATCTGTTTTAAACGGAGATAAGCAGAAACATTTAGAATACCTGAACAGCTTTAAAGCAAAGGTTTATTATATACAGGCGAATATATCCGATAAAGAAGCGGTAAAAAAAATGATTGACGGTATTACCGATCAGCATGCAGGTCTTCATGGCGTCATTCATTGTGCAGGAGTTATCAGAGACTCGCTGCTTTTTCGAAAAACAAAGCAGGAACTTTCAGAGGTGATTGCTCCGAAAGTTCATGGCGCATTGAATCTTGATCATGCAACGAAGTCGCTCGAATTGGATTTTTTCGCCGTTTTTTCTTCAGTCGTCTCTATTGCAGGGAACGAAGGACAGTGTGATTATGCATATGCAAACGGCTTTTTAGATCATTTCGCCGAATATCGGGAACAGAAACGGCAAAATTCTCTGCGCAGCGGCCGCACCCTGACAATCAATTGGCCTTTATGGCAAGACATCGGAATGGGGGCGAACCTGTCAGGTCAAGGGCGGACGTCTCTTTTTCATGGTTCCGGGCTCGAAGAACTTCCTGCTGAAGACGGAACGCAATGGTTTTCGCGGATTGTAACTTCGGGTCAGCTGCATAATATTGCAGTCTGCGGTGATCACGAACGCTTTGAACAATTTATGCAGCAGAGATTTTTGACGGACGAAACAGAGACAGGCAGCGCCGTTCCTTTGGCTCAAGGCGATATTTTGGATCAGACAGTTTTGTTTTTAACCAATATCATCTCCTCTGAGGTCGGTGCAGAACGGGAAGAGATCGATCAAGATGTGCATCTGGCTGAATATGGAATGGATTCAGTTATGATTCATCAATGCAACACAAAGCTGGAGCAGTCACTGGGAGCAATTTCGAAAACGCTTTTATTTGAATTTCATACAATCAGAGATTTAGCAGATCATCTTGTAAAGGAATACCCGGATCGGCTGGGACGTTTATTTTCACGGGAGGAAAAAGGAAAACAGATTCAGAGCATTACCCCCGCCAGGCCGGAACAAAACATCACTGCACCTGCGGCGGAGGAAAAAGAACATCTTGACGGGATAGCGGTAATCGGTATCAGCGGCCGTTATCCCGGAGCTGAAAATATCGAAGAATTGTGGGATCTTCTATCAAAAGAGAGAACCGCAATCACAGAAATTCCGAAAGAACGATGGAATTATGAGACCTACTATGATCCAGACCCCGCTAAAGCGCATGAGGGAAAAATTTATTGCAAATGGGGCGGATTTTTAAAGAATGCTGAATCATTTGATTCTTTGTTTTTCCAAATATCGCCGAGAGAAGCAGAAGCGATGGATCCTCAGGAACGAATATTTCTCGAAACCGTATGGAAAGCATTTGAAGATTCGGGATATACCATTGACGGGTTGAGAAAGCAGACCGAAAAACATGTCGGTGTATTTGCGGGAGTTACAACCAATTCTTACAAGCTGCTCGGCGAAAGAATACCGACGGACAAAAACGATGTACTTCCAAATTCGTTCCCATGGTCTCTCGCGAACAGAGTGTCTTACACATTTGATTTTACGGGTCCCAGTATCCCTGTAGATACGGCTTGCTCTTCATCCTTAACGGCAATTCACATGGCTTGCCAAAGTTTAAAAAAAGGTGAGTGCTCTGTTGCGGTTGCGGGAGGAGTAAATTTGTATCTTCATCCTTCTGACTATTTATACCGGTGTCAGATGGGAATGCTTTCAAAATCGGGAAAATGCAGAAGTTTTGGAGAAGGCGGCGACGGTTTCGTGCCCGGGGAAGGTGTCGGGGCCGTTATTCTTAAACCGCTTAAAGATGCCATACGTGATAATGATACTGTGTACGCCGTCATAAAAGGAACGGCAATTAACCATGGCGGAAAGACGAATGGCTATACGGTGCCTAATCCTGCCGCACAGGCGGATTTAATTCAAGGAGCTCTTAAAGCGGCCGGTTGGAGCGCCAGAAGTGTCAGCTTTATTGAAGCCCACGGCACGGGAACGCCGCTGGGTGACCCGATTGAAGTCCGAGGTCTGACCAAGGCGTTCAGAGCTTATACCGAAGATGTTTCATATTGTTCTCTCGGATCGATTAAATCTAACATCGGTCATCTCGAAGCGGCCGCGGGTATTGCCGGCCTGACAAAGATTATTTTACAAATGAAGTATAAAAAAATAGCCGCAACACTGCATGCTGAACGGGTTCATCCGGATCTTTATCTGGAAGAGACACCTTTTTGTCTCCAGCAGGAAACCGCCGACTGGATAAAACCCGCGAATGAAAAACATTCTGACAGCAAATATCCGCGGCGTGCGGGATTAAGTTCTTTCGGAGCGGGCGGGGCAAATGCTCATATCCTTGTGGAAGAGTATGAGTCTGCTGCTGACTGTCAAACGGATTGTGAGGAAAGTGAGGAACTTATCGTACTCTCAGCCAAGCATTCACTGAGTTTACGGGAATCAGCAAAACAGCTGGAGGAATATCTGCAAAAGGCTCGTCATAAGCAGGGCGAGTGTTTACAGCCGGCGGGAACAAATAAGCCGCTTCACCTTTCTGATATTGCGTATACCCTTCTTGAAGGGCGTGAAGCCATGCCGGAAAGGCTTGCTGTCATTTCAAATAATATCGATGATCTGATGTTGAAATTAAATCACTTTTATAATGGAATTGACGATCACGAAATATTCAGAGGGAAAAAACCGAATCATAAACGCGGACAGCGGCAATCAGATCTTCCGCTCAAATCCGGCAGAACCACATTAGCCGAAATGGCTGAATTCTGGGTATCGGGAGGGAATTTAAGCTGGGAAGATTTCCGCACCGGCAGAAAACCGGCAAAAATTGCGCTGCCGACTTACCCTTTCTTAAAAAACAGACTGTGGGTGTCAAATAAGGCGCAAACAACATCAGCAGCCGGTACAGCTCCTTTATTTGATTTTTCTGCAGGTGAGTGCCGATTTTATAAAACGCTTTCAGATTCTGAATATTATTTAAAAGACCATGTTGTGCATGGGAATATGGTTCTGCCCGGAGCGGCAATCATCGAAGCGGCCAGAGAAGCGGGAGAGAGGCTGTACGGAAAATCAGTCATAAAACTGAGTCAGGTTGTATGGGCGGTTCCGATAACCGTTGAAAAAGAAAAGACGATAATGATAGATCTGCTGCCGAATCAAAAAGACGGCAGATTTGTGGTGAAAACCGATATGCAGCCTGAAGCGGCAGTTCATTGCCAAGGAAACATTATCACATGCGGAGATAAAGATGCCTCTCATACAGAGCATTTTAAATTGGACAGCTGGTTAACCGGACAGAAAAGATTAATCAGCGGCGCTGAGTGTTATAGGAACTTCCGGCAGAGCGGTTTGGACTATGGAGCCGGCTTTCAGGTAATAAAACAGCTGTTTATCCATGAAAATGCTGTTCTTGCACGAATATCACTTCCTGAGAGCATTCATAAAAAATCCGGCGCGCTGCTGGAACCGTGTTTATTGGATGGCATTTTTCAATCCACAACCGGGTTTACGTCCACTCAGGAAGACGATCACACCGCATATTTGCCTTTTGAATTAGGTGAGCTGGAAATTCTTCAACCACCTTCGGCAAGCGGCTATGCTTACATTACAGCTGCCGATGAAAGACAACATGATGATGTCAAAAGGTTTCATATACTATTTATGGATGAACACGGATCTGTAAGTCTTAAAATAAAAAACTTAGCGTTGAAGGCATTAAGGGCTGCACCGCAGACTCAAAATGAGCGGCATTCAGCTAAGTATTACACTGATATGTGGAAGCGGGCCCCTATGCTTCATCAGCCTGAAGGCAGCGGTTTAAACAGCTGCCTTGTGATTTCACTCCGTCAGGATATATCAGAACCGCTGATCCGCCAGGCATATAAAGATATCGGCCTGAACATGATCTTTGTCCGCCATGGCGGCGGTTTTCAAGAAAAAGAAGCTGATTCCTTTGAATTGAACAGCGTCAAACTTGAAGGCTATAAGAAATTGCTGGCGATTCTTAAAGAAAGACAAGTGACAATTGACCGCGTCATTTTAATCGGGATGAGCCCTGAAACGGGAATTGAGCATAACATTCATGAAAAGCTGGAAAAGGCTGTTTTGCCGGTTTTCAATGTAACGAAAGCTCTGTTAGCCACCATCCCAAGACATAAAATCCTGATATCACATGTATTTTTCACAAGGAACAATCAAATCTTACCTTATCAAATGGCAATGAGCGGCTTTTTTAGGTCGCTTCATTTAGAACATCCAATGTTGTCCGGTAAAAATATTGAAATACACAGCGACGATATTCAGTTACAGCTGAACACCGGTCTGCCTGAATTAAAAAACCTTGTGAAAGAAACAGTCATCAGCGATGATACTTCTTCAGAAATCAGATACAGAGATGGAATCAGGCAGGTGAAACACTCTGCAGAAATTGAAAGTGCAGAGCCCCTCAAAAAGATGGAAGTAAAAGAAGGGGGAGTTTACCTCATTACAGGAGGAACAGGCGGCCTGGGCCTGATTTTTGCCAGACATCTTGTGCGAAAAGGGAGAATAAAACTTGTGCTTATCGGCAGGTCAGAGCTTTCTGAGGAAGCCGTAAGCAATGTAAAAGAGCTCGAAAAAAACGGATCAGAGGTTTTTTATGTAAGAACCGATATTTCTGATAAGGAAAATGTCAACAACCTGATAAAACTCGTCAAAAACAAATTAGGTCCTGTTAAAGGAATTATTCACAGCGCCGGTGTGATAAAAGATTCATTACTCATCAATAAGCGTGAAGAGGATCTCGATTCAGTCCTGGCCAGCAAGGTTTACGGAACGATATGGCTTGACCGGTATACAGACAGAGAACCTCTGGACTTTTTTGTTATGTTTTCATCTATCAGCGCAATAATCGGGAATGCCGGACAAACTGATTATGCTTATGCAAACCGGTTTATGGATTATTTTGCGGAAATGAGAGCGGCGGAAAATAAACCTGGAAAAACAGTCTCGATTAATTGGCCTTTATGGAAAGAAGGCGGTATGCAAATTGACATTCATTCAGAGAAGTTCCTTTATGACCGTTTCGGAATGCTGCCTCTGGTAAAACGGGAAGGCCTTGCAGCATTTGATCAAGCAATGACAGGGTGTGAACATCAAATAATGGTATTTAGCGGTAATGAATTAAAGCTGGAACGAATGATAACGATTGACAGCGGAAAAAGTGACCCGGCAATCGCCGACGAAAATCACGAACCGAAAGAGCTGTCAATAACTGAATCTTTAAAAAGCACTTTGACGCGCATCATCACCGGCGTATTAAAAATTGAAGAACGGGAATTTGATTTTGAACTGCCGATAAGTGAATACGGATTTGATTCAATTATGTTTACAATGCTGGGCAACGAATTAAACGAAACATTAGGAATATCAATGATGCCGTCAGATTTTTTCGGTCTTACTGATTTTAATGAACTTCTTGAGTTTTTAAAGAGTGAGTATTCCGAAGAGCTTCATCTCTGCGGGTCTTTTTCTTCAGATGAATCTGCGGCGAAAGACAGAAGAGAAAATCTGATTGAGGGCATCGCAAAGATGATGTCAAGTATTTTAAAGATTGACAGAAAGGAAATAGAAGAAGAGACTTCATTCGGCGAGTACGGATTTGATTCTATTACGTTTACCAGACTCGGAAATGAAATCAATCAACAATATGGTACGGAATTATTGCCGTCCATTTTCTTTGAATGCAATTCACTGGCTGAACTGACTGATTATGTAATCGAGCAATACGGAGAAATCCTTTTTGCTGAGACAGAACCTTTTTCTGCAGCAGACGAAAAAACATTGTACAGCACGCCTCCGCCCGAATCCTATGAACATTCCCCTGAGCCTGAAAACAAAACCAGGCAAGAGGAAAGACATATGAATGAGCCGGTTGCAATAGTGGGAATAAGCGGCCGTTTCCCCCAAACAGATACGCTGGAAGACTTTTGGGAAGGAATTGAAAAAGGGCGGGATATGATTACAGACATTCCTGAAGACCGTTGGGACTGGAAAGAGTTTGACGGCGATCCGATCAGGGACGTCAATAGAACAAAAATAAAAAAAGGCGGGTTTATCAAAGGCGCGGACAGTTTTGATCCGTTGTTTTTCGGGATTTCTCCCGCCGAAGCAGAATTAATGGATCCCCAGCAAAGAATTTTTATGGAGACTGTATGGAAAACAATAGAAGATGCGGGCTATAAGCCGTCTGATTTGGCAGGGACGAAAACCGCGGTGTTTGCAGGGGTCGCCACAACGGACTATGCGGAACGTCTCAATGAAAATGGCGTCTCTGTTCAGGCGCAGACCGCAACCGGTTTAAATCATTGTATATTGGCTAATCGTATTTCTTACCAGCTGAACCTGACGGGTCCGAGTGAACCGATTGATACTGCCTGTTCAAGTTCGTTAGTTGCACTCCATCGTGCGGCTGAGGGGATTCAAAGAGGCGATTTTGAAATGGCGATTGCAGGCGGAGTGCATATTATGACAAGCCCTACTCTGTTTATAGCTTTTGATAAAGCAGGTATGCTTTCCAAAGACGGAAAGTGCAAAACGTTTGATAAAAGCGCTGACGGCTATGTAAGGAGTGAAGGGGCGGCTGCAGTATTGCTTAAGCCGCTCAGCAAAGCACAGGCAGACGGTGATCATATTTATGGTTTGATTAAAGGGTCAGCTGTAAATCACGGCGGCCGCGCCAATTCTTTGACAGCTCCGAATCCGAACGCACAGGCGGACTTATTAACCGAAGCTTGGCGGAAGGCGGGGGTCAGTCCCGCCACTGCGGGATATATAGAAGCGCATGGCACAGGGACAAGTCTTGGCGATCCGATTGAAGTAAACAGCATCATAAAGGCATTTAAAACGTTATATCAAGAATGGGACATTCCTTTTGAGAAACAAAAAAGCTGCGGAATCGGGTCTGTGAAAACAAACATCGGCCATCTCGAAACCGCTGCCGGAATAGCCGGAGTGCTGAAAGTGTTACTGGCTTTTAAATATCGCAAACTTCCGGGACTCGCCCATTTTTCAGAACTCAATCCATACATTAAACTGGAAAATACGCCATTTTATATCACAGAAACCGCTCAAAAGTGGAATCCGATAAAAGATGAAGAGAACAACGATCTGCCGAGGAGAGCAGGTGTCAGCTCATTCGGATTCGGCGGTGTGAACGCGCATATTGTTTTAGAGGAATACAGGGAACCTCAAAAAGAAGTACCGGAAAACAACGGTAAAACACACATTTTTGTTTTATCTGCGAAAACCAAAGATCAATTACTTGAGTATATCCGGCTTATGGTTCAGTACTTGGATCGCGTGATTGCCGGTGACATGACGGTTAATGCTAGTGACATGGAATTTACATTGCAAAACGGCCGGGAAGCAATGAACGAGAGAATTGCCGTATGTGCAGTGAGTCTGACTGAGCTGAAAGATAAATACGTCAGCTTTCTTGATAAAAGCAAGGTGCAAAATGGCGTATTTATAAGCGAAAACACTGTAGAGCGCGCAGCTGTTTCTGAATATATGATTCAGGAGGCTCTTCAAAGCGGAAAAGAGGAGCTGCTCGCACAATGTTGGGCCAATGGAGCTGAGTTTGAATGGAAGACCATCGGCAATAAGAAATTGAATAGAGTGCCGCTGCCGACTTATCCGTTTGCAAAAGAGAGTTATTGGTTTACTCCGAAAAAGAACAAAAGCGAGGTTAATAGCAAAAGTCTTCACCCATTAATCAGCGAGAATGTCTCAACATTAAAGAAACAAGCATTTAAAACTGTTATTTCCGGAACTGAATTTTTCGTCACTGATCACCTTGTTTCAGGAGACTGTGTGTTGCCGGGAGCCGCTTCGCTTGAAATGGCTCTTGTTTGTGCGGAAATAAGCGGAGAAAGTAAAGTATATAAAATAAAAGACGTGATGTGGAACAGACCTATATTATATAAAGGAAAAACGCTGCATATTTATACCGGCTTGAAAATGAAACAAGATAAGTTGAACGTAACGATATGTAAAGAGGGCCCGGATGGCGTGCAGCAAATCTGCACACAATGTGAAACAGTATTCGGAGACATAAACAGCAATCATGAGTATGTCGATATTGATAAGTTCATACGCAGCAGTAAAACGGTCATAAGCCGGGAAGAGTGTTATCACCGCTTCAGTCGTATGGGCCTGACATATCAGAGCGGTTTTCAAACGTTGAAAGCCGTATATCGCGGTGATGTGGAGTTAATGGCAGAATTGGAGCTTCCGGATCATTTAGCGAACGGGTTTTCACATTTTACACTCCATCCTTCATTAATTGACGGCGGTTTTCAAGCGGCGGCATTTTTGTTAAGAGAAAATGAGAAAGACGGCTTATTTGTTCCTTATTCACTTAGAGAGCTTCACATTAAGAGGGCGCTTACTGCCCGTTGCCATGTTTCGGTGAGAGAAACCGGTTTTTATACGTATAACATTGATTTTATTAATGAGAGCGGCGAAATAGCCGTGAGCATGAAAGACTTTTCTGTCAGAAAAGTGACCGGGGGAGAATTAACCGCAGGTCATAAAAATGAAGATCAGGAAATTCTCTTCTTATTGGAACAATTGAAAAACGGTGAACTTTCTGCTGACCAAGTTTATCAGCTGCTGGAGGGAAAATAGTGCAGATCAAACAAATACTTTCCTTAATTGAAGAACAGCAAATGTCTCCTGATGCAGGACTGGAGCTAATTCGTACTTACAGAAAACAACAAATGGAAAAAAAGGCGGAGCCGGAATCACAAGCTCCGTCCCCAACCATTTTTTTTAAGACCGATTGGGTAAGGACAAATCACATTGATATGCCGAATCAGCAGGCACCGGGGAATATGCTGATTTTTGATCAGGATAACCGTCTCTTTCAGCATGCCGAGATGATGAATGGAGAACATAACCGTGTCATTCTCGTAACGCCCGATTCTGATTACAGAATTGAACGGAATAGATGCACAATCAATCCTTCTGATGAAAATCATGTCGAAATGCTGCTGTCTGATTTGGCTGAAAACGGATTTACACCTGATGTCGTGCTTTATTTATGGGACGGAGAAATCAGAGAATTCACTGAAGAATCCGTTAATGAAACTCTTCGCAGAGGGATAAACTCGCTCTTTTTATTATCAAAAGCTTTAATGCGAAGAAACGAACCTGTTACGTTATTGCATATTTATTGGACAAGCGGTCTGAATCAGCCGTTTCATGAAGCTGTCGGAGGGTTCGTGAAAACGGTAAACATGGAAAGCTCCAAGCTTAAAGCGAAAACCATACAGATACGCCACGAGGGTTCTGACATAAATCCTCCGGTTTCCGAGATGTGGGATGCTGCAATCAGTCAAATGCAGCGCATTCAAACGGATGAATGTGAGATTTTAATAGACTCACATACCCGTTTTGTGAAAGAGCTGCAGCCTATTGATATTCCGGAACACGATAACGGATCTGTAACGTATCAAAAAGGCGGCATATATATCATTACCGGAGGAGCCGGAAAACTCGGGCTGCTGTTTGCGGAACACATCGCTAATGAAAACCAAGCCGTGATTATACTTACAGGCCGTTCTTTTTTAACAGCTGATCAAAAAGAACGGATCAGTAAGCTTAATGAGAGCGGCTCTATTGTTGAATATCAGCGGACGGACATAACAGATCGAACAGAGGCAGAGCGATTCATTTTCGGCGTTAAACAGCGGTACGGCAGCATAAACGGGATCATCCATGCTGCCGGCATCCTTCGTGACTCATTTCTTGTAAATAAAAGTCTCAGTGATTTTACGGACGTACTGAAACCGAAAGTTTACGGGACAATCTGGCTGGATGAGCTGACAAAAGACGAAGATCTTGATTTTTTTGTTCTCTTTTCTTCTTTTGCCGCTTACGGAAATGCCGGCCAAAGTGACTATGCGTACGCAAATCATTTTATGGACAGTTTTGCAATGCTTCGATCCCAGCTCTCCCGAAACGGAAAAACACTATCAATCAATTGGCCGTTATTGAAAGATGGCGGAATGAGTCTCGACAGCAATGGAATCATTCAAATAAAAGAAAAATACGGAATGACTCCGATGCGAACTTCCTCTGTTCTGGAAGCGTTTCTGAAAATGCTGGGGTCTTCATTTACCAGCTTAATGCCTGCAGAAGGAGAGCGGGATAAAATGATAAAAGCGCTTTCGATTCAAAGAAATACAGCTGCAGCAGATCAAGATACACTCACGGCGGAATACGATGAAGAAGAGGAATATGCTGCGAAAGAAAAAGTCAATGACTATTTAATCAAGATCATCAGCGGTGTCTTGAAAATCCAAGCTCATAAAATAAATGCGAAAGACTCTTTTGAGAAGTTCGGAATCAACTCACTTATGATCATGTCACTTATTTCAAAGCTTGAAGATACTTTCGGGGATCTTCCGAAAACAATCTTTTTTGAATATCAGAACATTGAAGAGCTTTCAAACTTCTTCCTAACATCTTTTAAAGAAAAAGTGCTTAAGGCCGCAGGAGCAGCTCCGGTAACAAGAGTGCAGAAGAAAAGAGAAAATCCGAGTAAAAAACAGCACCGGCAGCAGAAGGATACACCTGCACCGAGCATGGTTCAGCCGGGTGAGGATATTGCCATTATCGGTGTGAGCGGAAGATATCCGAATTCCGATACTCTTGAAGAGTTCTGGGAAAACATTGCCGGAGGGAAAAACTGTATTATTGAAATCCCCGAGGAACGTTGGGATTTCAGATCGAATTACAGTCCCGACAGAATGGAGAAGGGGAAAATCAACAGTAAGTGGGGCGGTTTTATCAGCGGTGTTGATCAATTCGATCCGCTGTTTTTCCACATTTCTCATAAAGAAGCTGAGCTGATGGACCCTCAGGAGCGAATTTTTCTCGAAACCTCCTGGCATACGTTTGAAGATTCAGGATATACAAAAGAGAAGCTTAACGGTATGAAAGCCGGTGTGTTTGTCGGAGCCATGTACGGACAATATCAATTATTCGGCGCAGAAGAAACTGCGCGGGGCAATCCGATTGCGCTCAGTTCCTTCTTTTCATCTATTGCGAACAGGGTTTCATACTTTTTTAATCTCTCCGGCCCGAGCATTGCACTGGATACGATGTGTTCATCATCGCTGACGGCCATTCACTTGGCATGTGAGAGCATTAAAAGAGGGGAAAGTGAAATTGCGCTTGCGGGCGGCGTTAATGTGTCCATACACCCCAGCAAATACCTTTGGCTGAGTCAAGGTAATTTTGTTTCCACCGAAGGATTGTGCAGAAGTTTCGGAGAGGGCGGAGACGGCTATGTCCCGGGAGAAGGTTCGGGAGCCGTCCTGTTGAAACCTCTGGAAAAAGCAATTGCTGATCAGGATCATATATACGGAGTGATTAAAGGAACATCTGTAAATCATGGCGGAAAAACCAATGGGTTTACGGTTCCGAATCCGAATGCACAAGCTGAGCTGATTGCTGAAAATTTTAAGAAATCGGGCATCAGTCCGCGATCCGTCAGCTACTTGGAAGCACACGGAACGGGTACCTCGCTCGGAGATCCGATTGAGATCGCAGGATTGACAAAAGCTTTTGAGAAATTTACGGATGATAAACAATTTTGTGCCATAGGTTCAGTGAAGTCTAATATCGGACATTTGGAGTCTGCCGCAGGTATAGCAGCCCTTACAAAAGTTCTTTTACAATTTAAACACCAGAAATTGGCGCCATCCATTCACTCGGAACAGCTGAACCAAAATATCCGATTTGAAAAGACGCCTTTTTACGTTCAGCAGAAAGAAGAAGAGTGGCGGAAAGAATCAGGCGCCTCTAACAGGAGAGCAGCAATCAGTTCGTTCGGAGCGGGAGGAGCAAATGCCCATGTCATTGTGGAGGAATATCAAAACCATGCAGACACACAAACAATAAGTGGGCCGTTTGCCGCAGTTCTCTCTGCCAAAAATGAAGACAGACTGAAAGAATACGCCCGGCGCCTTCTGCAATTCACAGAGCGGGAGACAAAGGCCTCGGCAGCTGATATCGCTTTTACATTGCAGACATGCAGGGAGCCGATGGAAGACAGACTTGCTGTTGTAGCTTCCGATTTGCCGGAACTTAAGGAGAAGCTGAGAACTTTCTGTACTGAAGGAACAATTGGAGAGGGCGTATACAAAGGCAATGTTACGAAAGATTTTGATAAAGTCTTTATCTTTCATGATCAAAAGATGAAAGATAAATTCCTCGAGGTGATGATGGAGACAAAGGACTTGAATCTTCTAGCAAAATTATGGTCTTTCGGGGCTGATATTCAATGGAGAGAGTTATATGAAGAGTATACCCCGCAAAAGGTCAAGCTTCCTTTATATCCATTTGCTGAGGAGTCTTACTGGGTGCCTCGAAATCAAAGTGCAATATTTCCGGAAATATTGTCGCGGCAGTCTTCACTGCACCCGCTTCTGGATTCGAATGAATCTACTCTGGAACAGCAGTTTTTTAAAACGACATTAAGAGAAAAAGAGATTTGGTTAAAAGACCACATCGTAAAAAACAAGAGCATTCTCCCGGCCGCTGCTTTTCTTGAAATGGCATGCGCAGCGGGAACACGGTCATATCGAAAGAAAGAGGTCACTTGTTTAAAAAACGTGATATTTGCAAGACCGGCCATGCTTTTGCAAGAGAGCCTGACCATTTACACTCACATTTCCGTAAAAGACGGCAAAATATTATTTAATATGTCATCTGACGAGGATGCTCCTGTAAGGACTGGATTTGTGACGGGGGAATTAGATTTTGATCATCATTACGGTGATATAGAGAATATCGACAGACAAGAGATGATAAACAGAAGTGCTTTTGTCCGTGAACAAGATGAATGTTACAAGTATTTTCAGGAAAACGGGTTCCTGTATGGGCGCGCTTTTCAGCCGATTCAACGTTTATGGGGCGGAAAAACAGAAGCGGTTGCACACTTATTGCTGCCAAAAGAAGCCGCATATGCTCTTGAAAATTATACATTGCATCCGTCTTTAATTGATGGGGCTCTGCAATCTTTGTTCGGAATTACGGACGGAAGAGAAGAGGCATCTGTTTATGTTCCTTTTTCAATAGGAGAGATTACGATTCGGAAAAAAGTTTCAGCAGAATGCTGGGCTTATGCGCGTAAAACAGGCCAAAAAGGTCAATCCGAGCTTATTTACGATATTCAGCTGCTTAATGAACAAGGAGAAAGACTTGCAGGTTTGAAGGATGTAACCATTCGTAAAAAAGAAACGTTTTCTGCGGAGGCACAGACTCGTGCAACAGCGGATTCCAATGGAAAGAACGAGAGAGTAAAAGAGCTCCTCAGACAATTAAAAGCGGGCGAACTGACTGCGGAGGAAGCTGATTATGTGCTGGAGCGCATGCAGGATTAGTTTATCATTTTGCCGAAGTGCCATTTGTAAAGGGGATGAAGATTTTTATGAAAGAAGCCCGTCATATTAGAAAAAAAGTACTTTCTGACATAGAAAGCGGCAACATTTCTTTGGAAGAAGGAGTAAAGCGGATACAGCAGCTTGGTTTTCATTCCGCAGGGGTTAACGGACAGGCGATATATTATCAGACGGTCTGGCAGCGGACAGATCTCAGCATTCATGTAAAAGGCGGCCGGCGTGAGAGCAGCCTTTTATTATTTGATAAAAATGAAGATGTGAGTAAAGAACTTGCTGCATTGCATGATACAAGGGTTATTTTGGTTAAGCCGGGGAAAGAGTTTCGAAAAACCGGGGACGGTGTATTTGAAATCGACCCCCGCTCTGAAAAAGATTACATAGACCTGTTAGGATGGCTTATAGAAGAAGAAAAGTCAGATATACGGGAAGCGGTGCATTTATGGTCAGACATGCCGTTTGAAAAAACAGAGAGAGCGATTCGTGAACAATGCGACAGCGGAGTCTATTCTTTGTTTTTATTACAACAGGCGCTCTTCAAAAATAACTGCCGGAAACCGATCAAGCTGTTATATGGATATTTTTCGCATCTTTCCGGAGAACAGCCTCTTTACGCGGCGGCAAGCGGATTTTTGCGGACATTGCAGCTGGAAAATCCGTTAATCTCAGCAAAAAGCATTGAAATGGAGCAGTCAATAGCAGCCGTTCACGCAGCTGATATCATACGCAATGAGCTGAGTGATTTCCAGCCTTCAGATGTAGAGATCCGTTATAAAGACATGCAGCGTTATGTCAAACAGCTCAAAACGTATGAACCCGAAAAAAATTCCGGAAGCGGAGATGTGCCGCTGAGAGAAAATGGAGTATATATTATCGCGGGCGGCGCGGGCGGATTAGGATTTACCTTTGCAGAATATTTGGCTTTTCAAACAAAATGCTGCCTTGTTTTAACAGGAAGATCTCCGCTTTCAGACCATATAAGAAAACAGCTGAGGCGATTGGAGGATGCCGGTTCTTCAGCTGTTTATGTTCAGGCTGATATTACCAATAAGGAAGAAGCCGAATATGTAGTCAAAAAAGCCAAAACTTCTTATGGAAAAGTAAACGGGGTCATTCAGGGCGCGGGAATCATCCGTGACTCTTTCCTTCTTAACAAGTCACGAGAGGAATTCGATCAGGTAATCAGACCGAAAGTATTGGGTACGATGTGGCTGAATGATGCTGTTGAGAAAGAAAATCCTGACTTTTTCATTTGCTTCTCCTCTACTTCCGCAGTGTTGGGAAATGTCGGGCAATCTGATTACGCGTTTGGAAACAGCTATATGGATCATTTCATGAATATGCGTTCTGCCCGGCATTCTGATACGATTTCTCTCTCTCTGAACTGGCCGCTGTGGAAAGAAGTCGGCATGCAAGTGGATGAGCGCACGGTAGAGACAATGAAAAAGGCGGGTTTTTATCCTTTAGAAAAAGAAGAAGGTAAAAAAGCGTTTGCAGTCGCATTGTCCTCCGGTTTTTCGCAATTTACTGTATTTTACGGAGATGAGCAAATTGACAATCATGTTCATCAATTATATGAACGAAAAGACAGCATTCAGGCAGATGAAGGAACAGGGAGAAATATCGAATCATTTGATTCAGAGAAACTGACAGCTGAAACATCTGATTTTATCATAAAAATAATTGCTGCAGAATTCAGGATGCCTGCGGATAAAATAGATGCAGAAGAGGCATTGGAAAAATACGGACTTGATTCCGTTATGATTATCAATATGACGAATGAGCTTGAAAAACATTTCGGCGCGCTCTCAAAAACGCTGTTATTTGAATATCAGACTGCGGCAGAATTGTCACAGTATTTCGTTGAGGAGCACAGGGATACTCTTCTTCATAAACTCCGGTTAGGAGAAAACGGGAGCAGCACCCCATCTCAGAAGAAAAAAGATAATAAACAGACAGCCGATGTTAACGGGAAACAGAAAATCCAGATGAAAAAACAGGTCCAGCAGGAGAAGTATCATGACAATGATATCGCTATTATCGGTATCAGCGGACGTTACCCGATGGCAAATGATCTTGATACTCTGTGGGGAAACTTATTGAACGGTAAAGACTGTATAACTGAGATACCTGAGGATCGGTGGGATTCGGGGCTGCACTATCAGCCTGCGGCGGGCAACGAAGTAAAAAACCAAAGCAAATGGGGGGGATTTATTGACGATGTGTATCATTTTGATCCGTTGTTCTTTAATATTTCTCCTGCCGAAGCTGAATTAATTGATCCGCAGGAGAGACTGTTTTTAGAGACGGTTTGGCACACCATAGAAGATGCCGGGTACGCAAAGAAAACGCTTGAAAGAAAAAACGTCGGTGTTTTTGCAGGGGTTATGTACGGCCAATATCAGCTGTACAGCGTTGGTCACGAAGCGGCCGTTTCTTCCTCATATGCATCAATCGCAAACCGGGTATCCTACTTCTTTAATTTCAGCGGGCCAAGTATTGCTTTGGACACGATGTGTTCCTCATCATTAACGGCTGTTCATTTTGCCTGTGAAAGTTTAATCAGGAATGAATGTGAAATTGCAATTGCAGGAGGCGTCAATTTATCCATTCATCCTCATAAATATGAACTCCTGACTCAAGGCGGATTTTTATCCAGTGATGGCCGGTGCAGAAGCTTCGGTTCAGGAGGAGACGGCTATGTGCCGGGAGAAGGGACAGGTGCCGTGCTGCTGAAACCTGTAAAAAAGGCTATTGCCGACGGTGATCAGATTTATTCAGTTATTAAGGCAACAGCGATCAACCACGGTGCTAAGACGAATGGATATACCGTGCCGAATCCAAAAGCTCAAAGTGAGGTCATTACGAGAGCCTTAAAAAAAGGATGTATTGATCCAAAAAGCATCAGCTATATAGAGGCTCACGGAACAGGCACCGCGTTAGGAGATCCGATTGAAATCACCGGTCTGACCAAAGCATTTTCAGGTGCCGAACGCGATAAGAAGACATGCGCGATCGGGTCGATTAAATCAAATATCGGACATCTTGAGGCTGCTGCAGGCATAGCGGGCATTACGAAAGTTATTCTTCAAATGAAACATAAAACGATTGTTCCGTCACTGACTCATTCTGCTGAATTGAATGAAAATATACCGTTTCAAAAAACACCTTTTTATGTACCGGACAGTGCAGAAAAATGGGAGTCATCCGTTCCCAGGCGTGCCGGAATCAGTTCTTTCGGGGCAGGAGGAGCTAATGCCCATGTTATTTTAGAAGAATTTGCGGATGAAGCTACCTCTCCTCTCGCGGCTGAAGAACCTGAACAGCTTTTATTTGTTTTTTCTGCAAAAAATGCCGAAAGGCTGGCAGAATATGCAAAACGCGCAAAAAAACATATAGCAGCCAGAGATTATCCATTAGAAACACTTAGAAATACAGCATTTACTTTACAAACCGGCCGAGAAGAAATGCCGCACAGATTGGCTGTTATCGCCTCCACAAGAGATGAATTGCTTAAAGGACTGACAGACTACATTCTCGGAAACGCGAGGGATCATATTTTTACAAGCGGCAAAGACACAACAGAAGCTCAAAGGATGAACAAAGCTGAGATTGAAGAAGCAGCCGCAAACAGGGATCTTGTGAAGATTGCTGAATACTGGGTTGGCGGTAACGGAGTAGATTGGCCGTCACTTTATAAAGATGTCACTTTGAGACGGGTATCAGCACCGGGATATCCATTTGCCAAAGAGCTATGCAGAATAGATGCGCAAAATACGGGAAGCCGCCGGATGAACGTAAATAACGATCTGCATCCTTACATTTCATGCAATATATCTGATTTTAAAGCCCAGAAGTTTCTTATCAATGTAAGCGATACCGGTTTGTATATAAAAACAAAGTATCAAGACAAGGAAATGTTTCCGTTTCTCAGCCAGATTGAAATGGCGAGAGCTGCCGGAGCGATGGCTTCAGGGAATCCGATTATTAAATTAACTGAGCTCTCCTTTAGAGAACCGATGTTACAAAGCGAAAGCAATGAGCAGATCCGGATTGTATTAACCCCGGATAATCAGGGTGCATCGTATTCTATAGAAAAACAGAGCGACTCATCCATTTATTCCTCAGGGCGGATCGAATTAGAAGACGGGGCGTACGAGAACGGAAATATTCATCTTGAGCCGTTTCTGTCTCAGCGTGCAGACCGCATACCGTACGAAGCGTTTTATCAGCGGCTTGCCGAATTCCGATACAGCTGCAGTGACAGTCTGAAAGCGGCAGAGCACTGCGTCAGCAGAAACGGACAGGTGCTTTTAAAGATAAAAGCAAAGGCCGGGCCGAAAGGGTGCATAATCAAACCGGAAGTGATTGAGAGCGCATATCAAGCCGTCATATACCTTGCGGGGGAAAATGCCGGAGAGACCCCGGAAAATATTAAAGAATGTACGATTTTTGATCATGAGACTGAACCCGTTTATGTATATGCAGAACAAACTGAAGAAAGCGATTCGGCTTATGATGTGTATGTATTAGACAATGCCGGCGGGATTTTGATGGAACTGAGCGGGCTGGTTTTTGGCGAAAAGCCTAATAAAAATGTACGTTTTTATGAGCATAAGTGGGATCAAAAAAACCCTCTGATTGAAATGAAAGATAGGGAGCCAAAAACAATTCTGGTTTTTGCAAAAGATGAAGCATTGGCTGGAGCTCTGAAAAATCAATCAGACAGCCGTGTCATTCTCGTCACGCCGGATCAGCGGCAGACCGATCAAAATCTGCTGACATTCTGTATAAACCCGGAAGTGACGTCAGATTATATTCGTTTATTCGAAGAATTGGAGAAAAAGGGGTTTTCTCCTGATGTCATCTTGCACACGGGAGAAACATTTTACGCGGGTGACCGCCTTCTCAGCGGCCTGGAATCAATTTTTTATTTATTAAAAGCCCTGAGCGCCCGCAATGACGCCTCTCTTTATCTTCATTCTCTGCTTCTTGTTCACTCTTTTAAAGAAGGCGTGAATGATCCGTATACGGGCGCTCTTGCAGGCTGTTTAAAAACGGCAAATATGTTGGTGCCATCCGCAGAGAATGTGAAGTCAATCGGTTTTTCAGAACGTATATCAATTGAAAAAATGGCTGAATTTTGTCTTAACGAAATGGTTTCAGGCGTGGAACGGCAGGCGGAAGAAGTTAAATATATAAATAACAAGAGGTATGTTAAGACATTAAAGGAGTATGTATTCAATCATACAGAGCACTCTCATCAGCTGAAACAGAAAGGGATTTACCTCATAACGGGCGGTTTGGGCGGTCTGGGCCTGATTTTCGCAAAATATTTAGCCTCTCAGTATCAAGCAAAATTGGTATTGACGGGAAGGTCACCGTTAACAGCTGATAAACGACATAACATTGACCGGCTGCAGGCGCTTGGAGGGGATGCGGTATATTATCAAGCTGATGCCGCAGATCAAAAGACGATGGGACGGGTCATAGAAGAAACGAAACGGACTTGGGGCTCCCTTCAAGGCATTATTCATTCAGCTGGTCATGCCGATGATCGGTTATTTACAGAGATGAATCTGACTGATTTTTCAGAAGGCATGACTGCTAAAATTGAAGGAACGGTATGCTTAGATGAATTAACGAAAGATGAGCCGCTTGATTTCTTTATTGTATTTTCTTCTATTTCTTCGGTCTTCGGTGATTTTGGACAGGTTAACTATGCGATGGGCAATTATTTTCAAGATCAATATATAAATTGGAGATCCGAACAGAGCCGCCGGCAAGAGAGACAAGGCAAGAGCATTTCGATTAACTGGCCGTTGTGGCGTAAAGGCGGAATGCATTTAAACAAAGAAGCTGAAGACGCATATCTTTCCGCATCCGGGTTTGATTATTTGGAAACGGAAGAAGGGATAGCGGCTTTTGAGACGGTTTTGGCAAGTGACTGTCCGCAAATTTCGGTTGTTACCGGGGATGCCGGAACTACACCAGCAAAAAAAGATCTGCCGCATCAAAAAGTAAATACACTCCCGGTTCGTCAAGAGGAAAGTTCTTATCCAGCACCGGATTCTGCAGACAATGTCCTTGAAGAACTGAAGCAAATGGTGTCGGAATTATTGAAAATAAACATTGAACAGCTGGATACGGCAGAGAATTTCGGCAATCTCGGCTTTGATTCTATCAGTTTGAAAACATTAGCTGTCCGACTGAATAAAAAATACAAGCTTAAGCTGACACCTGCCGTTTTCTTTACTTACAGCCATATAAAGTCTCTTTCGGAATTTCTAAACAGTGAACTGCGTACTGTTGCAAAAGGGAATACAGATGCAGAAAAAACCATTTCTGAAAAAAGGAAAGTAGTGCACGCCGGGAAAACCACCGGGAAAACAGTGAAGCCGCCGCGAAGTTTTCCGTTTGAAAAAAAGACAGCAAGACAGGCTGACCATCATCCAGAGAAGCAGCCAGTTGCCATTATCGGGATGAGTTGTGTTTTTCCGGGAGCAAAAAATGCAGATGAGTTTTGGATCAATTTAATCAATGAAAAAGATTCAATTCAGGAAATTCCCCCGGATCGCTGGGATTGGAAAAAATACGCCGAAGGCAAAGGAAGCAGCGAAGTACATTCGAAATGGGGCGGCTTTATCAGAGATGCCGATAAATTTGATGAGGCGTTTTTCAATATTAATCCGCGGGAAGCAGAACTCATGGATCCTCAGCACAGAATTTATTTGCAGGAAACCTGGAAAGCGATAGAAGATGCGGGTTACAAAGCTTCAAAGCTGTCCGGCAAACATATCGGGGTGTTTACGGGCATTCAATTTAATGATTACCGCCAGCTGCTGATGAGGCATTCGGACGGGGCGCATGCGTTTGCGGGAACCGGAAACAGCCAGGCGCTCATCAGCAATCGTGTATCCCACTATTTTAATTTCAGAGGTCCGAGTGAGTCCATTGATACAGCCTGCTCAAGCAGTCTTGTAGCAATCCACAGAGCTGTGCGCTCGATTCAAAATGGTGAAAGTGAGCTGGCGGTAGCAGGCGGGGTTTCGCTGCTTTTAGATCCAGTCACGCATATGTATACCGATAAACTCGGTATTTTGTCTAGGGACGGCCGATGTAAGACGTTTGATAAACTTGCCGACGGTTATGTCCGCGGTGAAGGTGCAGCTGTTCTGTTATTGAAACCATTGCAAGCGGCAATGAATGACAGAGACAATATTTACGGAGTCCTGAGAGGAACCGGAGAAAATCACGGAGGAAGATCTGCTTCATTGACCGCTCCGAACCCGGAAGCTCAGGCAGAACTGTTAACGTCTGTTTATAAAAATGCCGATATTCCTGTTGATACGATATCTTATATTGAAGCACACGGAACCGGGACAGAACTGGGAGATCCGATTGAGATTGAAGGCTTGAAAAAAGCGTTTGGATCTTTTGAGCCGCATCCAGGAAAGAATCATGACCAATATTGCGGCATCGGTTCAGTAAAAACGAATATCGGTCATTTAGAGCCCGCCTCTGGAATGCCGGGGCTGATTAAAGTATTACTATCCATGAAGTATAAAACATTGCCTGCCACACTTCATGTCAAGGAGCTGAACCCTTACATTCAATTAAGCGGAACACCGTTTCACATTGTCAATAAAACTATGAAGTGGGCCAGATTAAAAGATCGAAAAGGAAATGAAATTCCGCGGCGCGCCGGAGTCAGTTCCTTTGGATTCGGCGGGGCAAATGCTCATGTCATCGTGGAAGAATTTGAATACGGACAAGATAAAGCAGTAACTGCCGAGCGGGATCAAATCATTGTTCTATCGGCCAAAACAAAGGAAAGGCTGATGGTTAAAGCCAAAGAGTTAACAGCGTTTTTACATGAAGAACTATCAGTTCAATTCAGTCAGCAAGAGGTGCAGGAACGTGATGTGCAAGAGGCGGTTCGGGAAGCGGCAGCGGGTATCCTGCGTTTAGATACCGCAAATATAGATGCAAAGACACCTCTTTCGGAATTCGGATTTGATCCGTTGGCTTATTCCGAATTAATCTCTTATATAAACCAAATGTACGGCACAGAAATATCACTAGACATATTTCAGGAATTAATGACCCTGAGCGAGCTGTGCCGCTATATCAGCAGCGTCCGGGATCGATCAGCTGATAAACCGTATAACGGCAATTTTAGAGAAAAGTCCGGAATCGGTCTTGAAGAAATAGCATATACGCTGCAAACCGGAAGGGAACCATTTGAATGCCGCCTTGCGATCACTTGCTCGAATATCGGAGATCTTCTTGAAAAATTAAACGGTTACATTCAGGGGAGCAGGCTGCAAGGTGTTTATGAAGGAAATGTAACGGATTTTGATAGTCTGTACGCTCCTTTATTCGGCGGCCCCGAAGGTCATGCATATGTTCAATCACTGATTCAGCAAAACAAGCCGGCCAAACTGGCTCAGTTGTGGACGATCGGTTGTGAAATCAGCTGGGAAGACTTGTATGAGGAGGAACTCAAACCGGTTAAACTGTCTCTTCCTCTTTATCCTTTCAGCAAGAACAGACATTGGATTCATTTAAATAAAGATGAAGCGCAGAAGGCTGAGGCTTTCTCGAACACTGAGCTTCACAACTCAAATAAAGATACAGCAGATGGAGAAATCATGTCGCTTCTTGAAAAAGCACAAACAGGTGAGATGAATACGAAAGAGACGTCAGAGCTGATAGAGGAGTTGCTTTTCCATGAATGAAAAAACGATGCAAATTGAGCAAATCGTGAAAAAGGTGAAAGAAGGCAGCCTGACGCGTGAAGAAGGGCTGGAATTAATTAAGAGCTTGGGGAAAACCCATCTATATGAAATGGTATGGGATAGACATGAATTTAAAAGCAGTGAAAAATTCCCGCATACGAAAGAGCCAATTTTATTTTTTTGCAAAGATGACAGCATGTATACCGTAATGAAGAGGCAGCTTGAAGGTTATGAGGCGCCTTTCATTTACGTGACTTCCGGCGAGCGTTTCGAAGATTGCCGGAACGGTCGTTTTAAAATGAACTTTGCAAAAGATGAGGATTATGATGCGTTATGCGGGGTTCTGCGTTCTCAAAATATAAGACCCCGCCATATTATTCATTTTTTAGCTGCCGGGCTCTTCAAAAATACAGAAGATGCAATGAGAAAGCAGCTCAATAAAAGTCTGTTTTCCTTGTTTCAAATGTTTCAGGCCTTCATGGCGAACAAACTTTGTCCGAAAGCAGAAATTTTGTATCTGTATGAAAATGCCGAGGGCGAGGTTCAGCCCATTTATAACGCGGTTGAAAGTTTTCTTAAGACCGTACAGGCCGAAAACCCGAATTTCACATGTAAGGCTGCAGAGCTGAAATCAATGTTTGACGAGCCGTTTACAAAGCAGCATATTGCAGATGTCATCTCTTTTGAATGGAACAATCAATGCAAGACGGACCACTTTACCTGTTATGAGCCGAGGCATTATTATAAAAGGCAGCTTAAAAGAGTAAAAAAAGAAGATGGGGAGAAACATAGTTTCAGTGTAAAAAAGAACGGTGTGTATTTAATTACGGGAGGAGCCGGCGGTCTCGGGTATCTGTTTGCGGAATATCTGGCGAAACAGGCAGAAGTCAAGCTGGTATTAACCGGGCGTTCCCCGGCATCCCGTGAAACGGCGCAAAAATTGAGCGCTCTTGGAAATCTCGGCGCTGAAGCCTTATATGTCCCGGCAGATATTTCAAAGGAAAAAGAGGCGGACGCGTTAATTAAGCACATTAAGCAGACATTCGGAGAATTAAACGGAATTTTGCACAGTGCCGGACTTGTTAAGGATGCATTTATCATAAAAAAAGCGAAAGAAAGCATAGAAGAAGTTATAGCGCCTAAAGTATTCGGAACCGTTTGGCTGGATAAAGCAGCTGAAGAAGAGCCTCTCGATTTCTTCGTTATGTTTTCATCCCTTTCGGCCGTTCTGCCTAATGCGGGTCAGAGCGACTACGCCTTCGCTAACGGATGTATGGACGGATTCACCCAGTATCGAAGCATGAAGGGACGTCCCGGGAAAACACTTTCTATTAATTGGCCTTTATGGGATGCGGGGAATATGACAGTTGGTCCGGCAGAGCTGCAGGCTTTAAGACACACGGGGCTGGAACTTTTATCTGCCCAAGCAGGGCTTGCCGCTTTTCAGGACAGTATGAGCCGTTCTGCTTCTCAGCTGGCTGTTATCAGCGGAGACAAAGATAGAATAAGTGAATTACTCTCAACTGACCATAAAAAGATAGAGACTGTGCCTGAAAACAACAGTCTGCCGCAATTAAATGAAAAAGATCTGAAAAAGCAAACGATCCGTCTATTGACAGAGATTGTCGGTGCGGAAACGGGAAGACCGGCGGACAGCATTTTACCCGAGGATACATTTGACCGTTACGGAATTGATTCTCTAACGATTTTAGGTCTTAACTCCCGTCTGGAAAAGTATTTTGGAAGAGTGTCTAAGACTCTTTTCTTTGAATACAGCAGTGTTGAAGAGCTGTCAGAGTATTTTCTTGAACACTATCAACATGAGTTGAAGAAGGCGTTTTTACCGGCAGCCGAACAGCGAATTGATCATTCGGCGCCGGCGAAACGGGAGAAGCTTTCCGTTTCCCGCATACCATCCGCACCTTCCGAGGAAGATATTGCAATTATCGGTATAGCCGGCCGCTACCCGATGGCGAAGGATGTGGAACAGTTTTGGGAAAATATTTCTTCCGGAAAAGATTGTATAACGGAAATACCGAAAGAGCGCTGGGATTTTCGGAAATATTATCACACAGGTGACAATGCCCGTCATGACAGCAAATGGGGAGGTTTTATAAAAGACGCTGATAAATTCGATCCGCTGTTCTTCTCAATTTCGCCTCGTGATGCCGAGTTAATTGATCCTCAGGAACGGTTATTTTTAGAGACAGCATGGCACACGTTTGAAGATGCGGGTTACACAAAGAAAAAGTTGAAACGGCATAAGACAGGTGTATTTGTCGGCGTCACCTACAGCCACTATCAGTTATTTGCAGCCGGTGCTTCAGATGATGAGGGACGTCAGGCGCTCTTATCTTCTTATTCGTCTATCGCAAACCGGGTGTCATATTTCTTTGACCTGCACGGACCCAGCCTTGCAATTGATACAATGTGTTCTTCTTCACTTTCTGCTGTTCATTTTGCATGTGAAAGTATAAAAAGGGGAGAATCCACCCTCGCCATAGCCGGAGGAGTGAATTTATCCTTACACCCGGATAAATATACTTTACTTTCTCAAAATCATTTTGTTTCAAGCGATGGGCGCTGCAGAAGCTTTGGAGCGGGAGGAGACGGATATGTGCCGGGAGAAGGAGTCGGGGCCGTTCTTTTGAAATCGCTTTCTGCCGCAAAGGCTGACGGGGACAGGATTTACGGTGTGATTAAGGGAACATCTGTAAATCACGGCGGAAAAACAAACGGATACACTGTGCCAAATCCGGGCGAGCAGGCAAACGTCATCAGTGAAACTCTTGATAAGGCGGGGATTGATGCAGACAGCATAAGTTATATTGAAGCGCATGGCACCGGGACATCTTTGGGAGACCCGATTGAAATTTCAGGTTTAACCAAAGCTTTGCACAGCTCGAAAAGCGATTATCGTTGTGCAATTGGTTCGGTTAAGTCAAATATCGGACACCTAGAGGCCGCGGCGGGAATTGCTTCTATCACAAAAGTGCTGATGCAAATGAAGTATAAACAACTTGCTCCTTCTCTTCATTCCGATAACTTAAATCCTAATATTGATTTTGAGGAAACACCGTTTTACGTGCAGTCTGAACTGACTGATTGGAAGACGCCGCAAAATCAAGCCAGAAGGTCGGGCATCAGTTCGTTCGGCGCTGGAGGATCTAATGCCCACATTATCATCGAAGAGTATAAGAATGAAGAAAAGATGGAAACGGTACAGAGCAACAAGACGCAAATTATTCTGCTTTCTGCCAAAAATGAAGAACGGCTCAGACTCTTGATTGATGCATATATAAAAGAACTGGAGCCAAAAACGTCACTAGCTGATGCCGCGTACACCTCGCAGACCGGGAGAAACGCTATGGAAGAGCGGCTCGCTGTTGAGGTTAGCAGCATTGACGATCTTCGCAATAAGCTGACGATGTATTTGCGGTCAGATCATAAGTTAAACGGTTTATATAGGGGAAAGGCCCGCCGAGGCGCTGGTCAAAAGAATGCCCTGTCAGCCGCTCACTTTGAAAATACAAGAGATATGGCCATTCACTGGGTGAACGGAGGAGACGTTGAATGGGAAGAAATGTACACTGCGGAATTACCGAAGCTTATCTCTCTTCCTGCATATCCTTTTGAACGGAACAGATATTGGGTGCCTGCCGCTAAAGCAGCAGAGAAACAGAAAAAAACAGGTATACCGCAGAGTCTGCCCCATGCACCGACTGACTTATCATTTGATGTATTAAAAAAATCGTGGAAAAAACAAAAGGCTGCGCCTTCCGCTTTTACGAAAGGACAGGTGATGATCCTGGCTAATAGTGAAAGTGAGCGGCTTGCATTCGAATTGTTTGATTCAGATCCTCTGATTGAATCCGCTGTTATTTGCGCAGATAACTGGGATCAATCGGATGGGGAAGCCAAAAAAACGGCTCTAGCAGTCGTAGAAGAAAATCCGGAAATCATCGGCATGATTGACCTGTCAGATTTGCGGAGTGATCAAAACGGGGCACGCACCGGCACAATCGGGAAGCTGACACTGCTGCAGGAAATCATAAAGACACGTAAACAGCTTTTCGTTTTACATGTGACAAGAGGGCTGCAGACATTTCTGAATGACAAGCCGTCGTTAGCCGGAGCCGAAACAGCCGGACTATATAAAATGCTGAGCGCGGAGTATCAAAAGATAAAATCAAAAACAATAGATGTAGACGGGCATGTCGGGACTGCGGCGGAACTGAGACAGGTAATCACAGATGAAGCTTGCGCTGACGGGCTGTATAGTGAAATCTGCTACCGGAACGGTGAACGTTATATTCCATACGTCGAGAAATTACATGCGGCGGAAATAAACCGGAAACGATCCGGTCTGCCGGTATGCCATACGGATCAAACCTTGGTTATTACAGGGGGAACAAGAGGGATCGGGGCAGAACTTGCCAGACATTATGCCGGCAAGGGAGTCAAAAAACTTGTGCTGATGGGAGTAACCGACCTTCCGGAATCTGATAAAATAGCCGGCATGTTAGAAGACACCGATGAAAAGTCACCTCTTTATTCGAAATTACAACTGCTGCATGAGTTGGATCAAAAGGGAGTTCAGGTGGAAGTGTATTCCGGGCCGCTCACGGAAAAAGAAAAATTACATCGCTTCTTTTCAGAGGTGAGAATGAAGTTCGGCAAAATCGGCGGGGTGATTCATTGCGCTGGTGCAGCCAATCATTCGAATCCGGCTTTTATTCATAAATCTGATAAAGAAATAAGAGAAGTATTTGAGCCAAAGGTGCAGGGGATGCAGGTACTTCATGACATTTTTATTGATGACGAACTTGATTTCTTCATTTTGTTTTCATCTGTTGCGAGCGCTTTTCCTTTATTAGGCGCCGGAACAAGTGACTATGCCGCGGCGAACGCTTTTATGGATTACTTTGCGGCGTATCAGCATGCAGCCGGCAGAACATATTATCAATCAATTAACTGGCCGAGCTGGAAGGACATTGGAATGGGCGAGGTGACAAGTCCATCATATCAGGCACTCGGTTTACTTTCACACTCAACAGAAACAGGTATTTCCATGCTGGATGAAATCATGACGATAAACGGATATCCATGCCTTATACCGGCAAAGACACATCAGGAGAAATTCAAGCTGCAGCAGCTGCTTCAGACAAGAATTCAAGCTGCTAAAAATAACCCGGATGCTGAGGAAAAAGTGATCTCTGGTCATGGAGACAATGAAGCTATGATCAGGAAGTTAATGGAGATTTTTTCCGCAGAGCTGAAAATACCTTACGGGAAATTAGATCAGGATACGTCTTTTGCGGATTACGGAGTTGATTCAATCTTACTGGTTCAGCTTGTCAAAAAAGCGGAAGATGCATTTCAAATAAAAATTGAACCTTCGGCTTTTCTGGAGTATCCGAGTTTTTCACAACTGGGCGCCTATTTGAACGAGTTATTTGCAAGTGAGGGGATCAGTCCTCAAATTAATTCAGAAAACATTGAGGGTCGGAAAAAAGAGCAACATATAAATCAAAATGCTTCCGAAGTACGGGACAGCGGATCTCAAATGCAACCAACCAGTCTGAATCAAATCGCTATTATCGGAATGGGCTGTGAGTTTCCGGATGCTCCGGACACAGAAACGTTCTGGACAAATTTGAAGAAAGGACAAAATAGTGTCCGTGAAGTCCCGGCGTCGCGATGGGATATTTCTTCATACTACTCTGACACCTATGAAAAAGGAAAAAGTATCAGTAAGTGGGGCGGATTTCTTCAAGATATTGAGTCTTTCGATCCCGCGTTTTTTAATATGAACAAAAGTGAAGCATCAGAGCTTGATCCGTTAATCAAAAAATGCCTTGAGGTCAGCGTCCAGACATTGAGAGACGGCGGCTATACAAAAGAAGAAGTATCAAACAAAGAAGTCGGCGTCTTTATCGGTTCGCGGACCGGGACGTTTATGTCCAAAATAGGTTCACCTTCAAAAAATACGATCGTGGGTATAGGACAAAACTTCATAGGCGCGCATATCTCACATTTTTTTAATCTGAAAGGACCGAATCTGGTTGTAGACACGGCATGTTCTTCCTCATTGGTCAGCGTCCATCTCGCTTGTCAAAGCCTGATGTCAAAAGAGTCAGATATGGCGATTGCGGGCGGGGTTGACATTTTGCTGGATCAAAAGCCTTACGTCATGCTGAGTGAGGCTCGGGCGCTTTCACCTGAAGGAAAATGTCATACATTTGATGAGAAGGCAGATGGATTTGTACCGGGAGAAGGATGCGGCGCAGTCCTTTTGAAAAGACTTGATGACGCCCTTGCCGAAGGTGACAGAATTTACGCGGTAATTGACTCATCCGCGGTTAATAATGACGGACAGACAATGGGGATGACAACACCTAATCCGAAAGCGCAAAGCGCAGTGATAAAAAAAGCCCTGAAAAAAGGCGGAATTGATGCAGATACTCTCAGTTATGTCGAAACGCATGGCACCGGTACGATGATAGGAGATCCGATTGAATTAAAAGCGCTGACTGAAGTGTTCCGGGAGGTTACGGAAGAAACGCAATTTTGCGGAGTAGGCAGCGTAAAAACGAATTTCGGACATTTAATGAGCGCAGCGGGGATAGCGAGTATTATAAAGGTTGCCTTATCCATAAAAAATCAGATGCTCCCGCCGACATTACATTGTAAAACGCCAAATCCGCGTTTTAAATTTGATCAGTCGCCATTCTTTCCGAACACGTCTTTAAAAGAATGGCGTCCCAGAAAAGGGGTTTTGAGAGCCGGAATCAGTTCTTTTGGATTCGGGGGCACGAACGCACATATGATATTGAGCGACAGCCATCTCACGTTAGGATATGGAGAGACAAAAAGACACCCGCTTTCTCCGGTTATATTCAATAAGGAACAATGCTGGATCGACAATGGAGAAACTCCAGAAAAGGAAGAGTCAGAATTGCTGATTCCTTTACTTGATTTCAAAGAATTATAAAGAAAAGAAAAGGAATGAGACAGGTGGCCAGTAATCAAAACTATCAGTTCACATTAACAATTAAACATACGGACTATATTGTCAGGGATCACCGGGTGCATGGCACCCGGATTATACCCGGTGTCACATTTTTAGATATGATATACCGTATGGCGCTGAGCAAAGGTTTGCCTATTGAAGATCTCGAGTGTCGGAATATTTTGTATTTGGAACCTGTAGCAACATCGGATACCTTTGACAGAGAAATCCGCATCCGTTTTCAGGGATTGGAACAGGGATGGGAAATTCAAGCGAAGAGCAGAAAGGTAAAAGATGACCGCATTCTGGATGAAAGCTGGGATGAGAATATGAACTGCAGGCTCATGCAGAAATTCCCGGAAAGCATGAGTTCAATTCATATCGATGAAATCAAACATGCCTCCGTCCGTGAAGCCGATATGGAGATATGTTATGACTATTTAAAAAAGGTTGATATAGCGCATTTTGAATTTATGAAGAGTCTGGGGAAGGTTTATGCGTCTGATCATTCTGTACTTGCAGAGTTGTCGCTCAGCCAAATTGCCAAACAATATACCGGCTATTTTCAATTGCATCCCACTTTTCTTGATGCGTCTACCATCATATCGATCCTTTATCAGGCATGTCCCGAATATTTTACACAAGGATCTCCGGCAAGCCGGATGAAAACGTATATTCCCATTCATATTGAATCTTTCCGTATGACGAAGCGCCTGGAAGACAGGTGTTATGTGTACATAGAGAAGCAAGACCAACATCATGATTCAGGGGATGTCATCCAAGTCAGTTACGGTTTGTACGATGCACACGGGGAGATGATCGCTTATTTTACGCGGCTGTCTGTGAAACATATTCGCTCAAAAGATTTAATTGAAAACCTGAAGCAGACTCGTTTGGAAACTGAAGCGGCTTCTCGGCCAAAAGACAGCCTGATCAGAAAAGATTCAATCATAGATCGAAGCGAAAGCATTGAGACACACCTTAAAGAATTAATATCCGGGGTTTCAAATCTAGATCTGCGTGACATAAGGACAGACATTGGTTTTTATGAACAAGGCCTGGATTCCGCTTCTTTGCTTGCCATTGTCAAAGAACTTGAAAACAAAACAGGGGAACAGCTGTATCCTACACTCCTGTTTGAGCAGAAAACGATCCGGGAACTCGCCGCGTATATTAAAGAAAATAAAAAAATGTCCAGTTATTTCTTAACGCAAAATCAACCGGCTGAACTGCCTGACATGAAAGAAAGTAAGAACGAAAATCTTTCCGCTCTTATAACAGAAGGAGACATTCAGCAGCTGATCGCAGACATCAAAGGGACTGCCCCTGAAACACTCTCTGTGGTAAAAGGTTTTTATGAACAAGGCCTGGATTCCGTCACACTTATGCAAGCCGTAAAAGCATTGGAGGAGAAAACAGGCAGGGAACTGTATCCTACTTTATTGTTTGAGTATCCGACGATTCAAAAACTTGCAAATTATTTTGCAGAGAGCGGCGAAAAGACTTCCGTTGACAAAGACCTCCCTCTTCATCATGGAGAGAATCATACGGCTCTGACCTATTTAACGCCGTATTGGAGACAAAAGGCTGCCGCTTGGGACCCGCATTGCGGAAATAAAAAGAAAAGAACATGTCTGCTGTTTCAATATGACAGAGAGCTTTTTCATTTTATGCGGGAAAATGAATTCGAAAATACACAGATCATTCTCGTTTTATCAGGGAATCGTTTCTCCTATCACGGAGACGGTGTTTATGAGATAGACCACAGGGAGGAAGCTCACTTTGACAGGCTTGCAGCTGATCTGAAAAAAAGGGGGCAAATGCCCGACACTGTGGTGTACGGGTGGCCGGAAGGATCATTTGCCGGCCCGGAAAAAATAAGTGAACAGCTTTCTAAAGGGGCTTACCCGCTATTCTTTTTCAGCCGGGCATTGATGCGCAGCAAGGCGGAAAAAAAGGTTGTATCGCTTTTCCTTTATCCGGCGGATCATAAAAATGATCAGCCGCTTTACGCTTCAGTCCATGGCGCAGGGCAGTCTATTTTGCTTGAGAACCCGAAACTGGTCCTTAAGACAATCGGGATATCAGTTTCAGACAAGTCATTGTTGCCGGCTCTTACAGCTGAAATCATCAGATGCGAATCAACTGAAGCGCATCCGGGAGAAACCGATCTTTATTATGAAGGAAATGTGCGCTGGGTCCGTGCCTTACGGGAAGCAGAACCGGCTCAAAACTCAAGTTTCTCCTTTAAAGAAAACGGAGTATACATGATTACAGGAGGGGCCGGCGGCTTAGGCCTTATATTTGCAGAACATATCGCAGCCCAAACGAAAGCCAATATTATTTTAGCGGGCCGTTCTGAACTGACGGAAGACAAAAAGAACAAAATCAGCCGAATGAAAGCAGGCGGTTCTTCGGTTCAATATATAAGAGGAGATTTTTCAGATAGCCGCGATGCAGAGCGAATCATAAAAACCATTAAAAGGAAATTCGGAGAAATCAACGGTGTGATACACAGTGCCGGTGTGACGCACGACGCTTTATTGATTCAAAAATCAAAAGATGAAATTCAGGAAGTGATCGCTCCGAAAATAAATGGGACGGTCTTATTGGACAGCTTGCTGCAAACCGAACCTTTGGACTTTTTTGTGATGTTTTCATCAAGCAGCTCGATGTACGGGAATATCGGACAGACGGATTACGCATTGGCCAATAGGTTCATCGATCTTTTCGCTGAGTGGCGTGAAGGAATGAGGCGGAAAAAAGAACGCTCCGGCGTCTCAGTAGCCATCGGCTGGCCCCTATGGGAAGACGGCGGCATGAAAGTGGATAAACAAACTGAAAAATGGATGAAACAAAAAATCGGTATGGTTCCCCTTAGTAAAACCAATGGGATCAAAGCTTTTCAAGATTCACTCTCTCTGAACGCATCACAGCTGATCGTGTTTGAAGGCGACAAAGAAAAATTGGAATCTGCACTTCAAGATACCTTCATGGAGGATGAAAGCCGTGAGATCCAAATAAATGAAACAGCTGATACAAGGCATCAAGACATTGCCATTATCGGATTAAGCGGAAAGTATCCCATGGCTGAAGACTTATCTGAATTTTGGGATAATTTAAAGAGCGGAAAAGATTGTATTACAGAAATCCCGCCTGACCGCTGGAATATGGATGATTTCTTCAGCGAAGACAGAGATATGAAAGGGAAGTCTTACAGCAAGTGGGGAGGTTTTATCAGCGGAGCCGATCAATTTGATCCGCTTTTCTTTCATATTTCCCCAAGGGAAGCAGAACTTATGGATCCCCAGGAAAGGCTCTTTTTAGAAACGGCCAAAAATTGTTTTGAAGACTCAGGGTACCCGAGAAACATGCTGGAAAAGATGAAAGTCGGTGTATTTGTCGGTGCCATGTGGGGCCAATATCAACTATTTGAAGGAGAAGAAAACGGAGTGGCTTTCTCGCCGGCTTCCGTCTATTCTTCAATTGCCAATCGGGTGTCTTATTATTTTCATTTAAAAGGTCCGAGTTTGGCTCTGGATACAATGTGCTCTTCATCACTTACCTCTATTCATTACGCATGCCAAAGCATACATTGCGGAGAGAGCGATATGGCATTAGCCGGCGGAGTGAATTTGTCAATACATCCGAATAAATATAAGTTCCTCAGCATGGGACAGTTTCTATCAAGTGACGGCAGATGCCGGAGTTTTGGAAAAGACGGAAGCGGTTACGTTCCCGGTGAGGGAGTCGGAGCCGTATTGTTAAAACCATTGAAAAAAGCAATAGAAGATCAAGATCAAATATACGGTGTGATTAAGGGAAGCGCCGTTAACCATGGAGGAAAGACGAGCGGGTATTCCATACCGAATCCGGATGCGCAGGCGGAGGTCATTTCAGAAGCGCTTCGTAAAGCTGACATTGATCCGAACACCGTCAATTATATTGAAGCGCATGGAACAGGGACGTCATTAGGCGATCCGATTGAAATTCAAGGACTGAAAGATTCCTATCAATTGAACCATCCTTGCGCCATCGGTTCGGTGAAATCAAATATCGGACATTTAGAATCTGCGGCAGGAATCGCTGCGGTAACGAAAGTGCTTCTCCAAATGAAGAATAAGCAGCTTGTTCCCTCTCTGCATTCCGATATTGTTAATCCGTTTATAGATTTTGATCAGGTTCCTTTTCAAGTGCAGCGGAAAGCGGCTGAATGGAATATTCCGCAAAACAGCCATGCTGTTCATCCTTTGAGAGCCGGGGTAAGCGCTTTTGGGGCAGGAGGAACAAACGCGCATCTTATATTGGAAGCGTATGAACCGCCAAAAGCTTTTGATCATCAAAGCGGCCGAGTGATCTTTGTTTTATCGGCTCAAGACAAACAACGGCTGATAAAATATGCGAAGGTTATGGCTGATTTTCTATCAGAAAATGAATCGAAGGATAACAATCATAAACTGCGTCTTCAGGATATTGCCTACACACTTCAAACGGGACGCGATCATATGGAAGAACGGCTGGCGATAGTGGCAGATTCCGGGCAGGTCGTTGCTGAAGAGCTTTCAGCTTATATCAGGGGTGAAAAAAGCAGCTTGAGCTATACCGGTAATACATTCGAATCAGAAGTTCACAATGAAATGCCTCACGTTTGTTCAGATTACGCCGAAGCAGCATCCAAATGGGTAAACGGTAGAAAGATAGATTGGGAGACTTTTGAGGTGAATCGGAATGCCCGCAGGGTTTCTATTCCGGGACAACCGCTGATCAAACAGCGGTATTGGATAGCGGAAAAAGGGGAAGCACTTGTTCCAGCGGATGTGAGTAAGCCGGGTCACCCTTTCTTGGGGAGTAACACGTCCGATTTTAATCAGTTCAGTTTCACGAAAAAAATCAGCCGTAATCATCCGTTCGCACTAAGTCTGTCTGAAGGAAACGTGTCCTTTTTCCCTTATGCATCTTTGGCTGAAATGGCTATCGTCAATGCAACGGAGGCATTTGGACAACCAGTTCATACATTAACTGATTTATTGTGGACCGAAAGCATGAACGGAATGACTGATATACGGGAACTGATGATTACGCTGACGCCTGAGCGCGACTTTGCGCGATTTGACATATATGCAAACACAAAAAGTGAGAATAAAGTACGTCTTGCCAGGGGAAATGCGCATATTGTTAAGCCTGAAAGCGGTATGCTTCCTGAAGCGCTTGATATTGCTGAAGTCAAATCAGAAATGACTGAACATCCGGCTGAAGCGCCTTTTGTCATTGAATCAGCGAAAAACAGTGACGGAATGCTGTCGCTTCATTCAATGCCGGATGAGCTTTATGCAAAAAGAGAAAATTTTACGATTTCACCTGAAGCGCTTGAGTCCGCGATTCAAGCCAGTGCGTTTTTTGTCAGCGGAGAAACCTTCCCGGAATTGATCGGAATGGGAGCGGCGGATGTCTATCAGCCTCTCGCTCAAAATTTTTATGTCTATACTCAAAAAGAGAACCGGCAGAACAGCCGTGATGTAACGTGTCATATGACATTTACAGATGGAAACGGAAGCATTCTGGCGGAGTGCAGAGATGTGAGATTCAGATATGGTCATGAAAAAGACACTGTTCGGACGGACGATGAACTCATTCGTCTCCTGCGTCAATTAGAAACCAATGATATTGATCAGAAGGCTGTATTGAAACAATTAATGGGGGAAGAATGATGAACGGAAAACGTGAACAAATCAGCGATATTCTTGATCTGATTCAAACAGGACAAATGTCGGCTGACGAAGGCTATGCCCGTGTGACATCCATTCAGAATCAAAAATCACGGGCATCGAACCATCCGCTTTTATATTACAAGCCGGAATGGACAGAATCGTTCATTCCGAGTAAGAAGAGCGTGTCCTTGACGGGATTGCTCCTGATTTTTGCAGAAAATGAACGGCAAATACAAGAATTGAGCGGTTTGTTTAAGGACTGCACTCTCTTGTTTGTCATCCGCGGAAAAGAATTTGCTGTTTTACATGATGATACGATTTGTATGAACCACGTGAAAAAAGACGATTATCTAAAGCTGTTCCGATACATTCATGATCATTATCAGCCGCCCGAAAAGATTCTTCACTTGTGGTCTGATTCTCAGGCTGACATGAGTAAGGGAGGTATACAGAAACAATTGGAAAACGGATTGTTTTCTCTTCTGTATATTACACAGGCGCTGATTGAACTGAAATGGAAAAAGATACTAAAACTGACGCATGTTTTTCAAACTGAGAATAAAGAACAACTGCCGCTGCATCATGCTCTCGGCGGATTGGTGAAAACCGTTCACCAGGAACACCCCAATTTTCACTACCAGATTATCAATATCACGCAATCAGAGGGTGCGGGAGCCGCTCTTCCAGCAATAGCTGATATATATCAGAGAGAGTGTGACGAAAAACGGGATAGCCATTTAGAAGTGCGCTATGAAAACGGCAGACGTTTTACGAAAAGCTATAATAAAGCCGGCTCATTCGATTTAACCCAGCCGCTGAAACATCATGGGAATTATCTGATTACAGGAGGTCTGGGCGGTCTCGGTTATATACTGGCAAAACATCTGTCGGAAAAATGGAAAGCGAATCTCATATTGACAGGGCGCTCTGATTTAACTGAAGAGCAGAAAAAAAAGATCGAATATTTAAGAAGTTCAGGTTCAACAGTTGAATATATCCGATCTGATGTTTCAAAACAAAGTGATGCTGAACGGATGTTTGCTTTTGCAAAAGAGCAGTTCGGCATCTTACATGGAGTATTTCACAGTGCCGGCGTACTCCGTGACTCTTTTATCTTAAGAAAGACAAAAGAAGAAATCGATCAAGTCACAGGTTCGAAAGTTTATGGCACGCTCTGGCTGGCGGAAGAAATCAAAAAAATGAAAGTTGAATTACTTGTCTTGTTTTCATCCACATCGGCAGTCTTCGGCTCAGCCGGCCAATGTGACTATGCTTTCGCCAATGCCTTTTTGGATCAGTATGCAGCAGTTATGACCGCAAAAGAGTCTGCCGAAAGGGTAGTGTCAGTCAATTGGCCGCTATGGACTTCCGGAGGGATGAATATTGACGATGAAGGAATATCCTACATGAAACAGGAACTCGGCCTTGACCCGTTAGATGACAGTGACGGAATACAGGCTCTGGAGAACAGCTTGTGTCAATCATCTGAACAGCTGATTGCCCTGAAAGGCCGAAAAGAAAAGATTGAGGATGTGCTGAAGCGTGCCGGCACAATCAGCTTACATTCAGACCAGCAGGAAGATGCCGATTTACAAAGCGATGAATTAAGACAAAATATCATCAGTTATCTAAAAAATATAATGTCAGAGGAATTGAAATTACAGGCCTCACTCATAGATGAAAAACAATACCTGGAGAAATACGGCATTGATTCAGTGATGATCATGCGTCTGACCAAAAAGCTGGAGCAAAGTATCGGCAGATTGTCGAAAACATTATTTTTTGAATATCATTCAATATCGCAGTTAGCCGAATATTTCCTGAGTCATCACAGTGAACGAATGATGAAACTGCTGAACTCGGCCGGCAGATCTGAACTTGTTTCATATCAAAAAAAGCAAAAAAGAAAACCAGTGGAAACAAAAGCGCCGGCACGCTCTGAAGGAGAAGATTCAAAAGAGCACATTGCGGCCGATCCCCTTTCTGCTGATATAGCCATTATCGGTGTCAGCGGCAGATATCCGGGTGCGGAAAACATCAGAGAGTTCCAGAATGTGCTGATGAATGGACGGGATTGCGTAAGCGAAATTCCTGATGACCGGAAGGAAATGCTCGAGGGAAGCTGCTATAAGTGGGGAGGTTTTCTGAAAAATCCAGACCGGTTTGATCCTTTATTTTTCCGGATATCACCGAAAGAAGCGGCTTTTCTTGATCCTCAGGAACGTCTCTTTTTAGAGACAGTATACAATACCATAGAGGATGCGGGTTATAAACCTTCTGATCTGACCCGCAAAAAGGTCGGAGTATTTGCAGGCGTCACATATGGAAGCTATCAATTTTTCGGTGTTGAAGAATCACTTAAAGGAAATGAACTGGCCGTCGGGTCTCCATTTTCTGCAATAGCAAACAGAATATCGTATTTCTTTAATTTTAAGGGGCCGAGTATGGCGGTGGATACAATGTGTTCATCCTCTCTTAACGCCATTCACTTAGCCTGTGAAAGTATACGAAGAGGAGAGAGCACACTTGCTGTTGCGGGCGGGGTCAATCTTACACTTCATCCGAATAAATATACATTATTAAATCAAAGCCGCTTCTTTGCAAGTGATGGCCGATGCCGTACATTCGGCGAGGGCGGTGACGGTTATGTACCGGGAGAAGGAGTGGGCTCCGTACTTTTAAAGCCGGCGGCGGAAGCGGTAAGGGACGGAGATCATATTTATGCGCTGATTAAAGCGACAGCGGTCAATCACGGAGGGAGAACAAACGGTTTTACGGTTCCTAATCCGAATGGTCAGTCTGAACTGATACAGGACGCGCTTCAGAAAGCTTGTATTGACCCCCGTACAATTAGTTATATTGAAGCTCACGGAACGGGAACTTCTCTGGGAGACCCGATTGAGATCACCGGATTAACAAAAGCGTTTCGGGAATTTACGGAGCACACTCAATATTGTTCAATCGGTTCTGTCAAATCAAATATCGGTCATCTTGAGGCCGCAGCGGGAATTGCCGGTTTGACAAAGGTTCTTTTGCAAATGAAATTGAAAAAACTGTTTCCTTCCATACATGCGGAGACGTTGAATCCAAATATTGATTTTAAAGCATCTCCCTTTTATGTACAGCGGTCATTGCAAGACTGGAAGAAACCGAAACTGCAGGAAAACGGAAAAACAGTAACTGTTCCGAGAAGAGCGGGAATCAGCTCATTCGGAGCCGGGGGAACGAATGTTCATATTATTATAGAAGAATATGAAGAAACAAACGTCTCAACAGAACATGTTGAGAACGAACCGCATATTGTCCTGTTATCTGCCAAAGACAACGAACGTCTTCTTGAGTATGCCGAAAACATGAAAGATTTTATTCAGCGTTCACTAAGTCCTGAAGTAAAGGATAAACAGCCTGATATGAAAGAAAAGGTGAATGAAGTACTCAAACCGTTTATTTCGGAATTGCTTCATATCCATCCGGAAGAAATTAATATTTCTGATCACCTGAGTGAATTTGGTGTAGGGCCTTTGGAATTAAGCCGGATGGCGGATTTTATTAACGAAATGTTTCATATTGAACTCACGATGTATGAATTAACGGATTGCCCCTCTATTCAAGCGGTTACTGAATACTTACTGAAGGAATATGCCGGAGCGATAAGAGACATGTTCCCGAATGAAGTGATGGAAGGCGGCCAATCGGAAAGCGTCGTTTTACGGGATCTGGCATACACTACACAATCGGGCAGAGAAGCGATGGAGGCCAGAGCGGCGATTACCGGTACCTCTCTGAAAGAAATGAAAGATAAATTATCTGAGTTTTGCCGCGGTGACAAGCAAGTTCCAGGCGTATATGTTAATCAGCAATCAGATGCATTTGCTGAAAAAATGAAGGCGTTAACAGAAGGCAGAGCAGGTGAATTGTTTGTAAAGACCATTATTGAGAACGGTGAAGCGGAAAAGCTGGCTCAATTATGGGTTTGGGGGGCGGATATCGACTGGAAATCCGTTCATCAACATTTACAGCAGCCGGGTAAACGGATCTCAATTCCGACTTATCCGTTTGCGAAAGAACGTTATTGGGTTCCGTTCAGGACTGAGAGGACAGAGATCCCTCAGCATTCTTTTCAACATCACTTGCAAAAAAAATGGAGGGAGAATCCGTTTGTAAATCCTTCCGAAACAAAAGAGTACGGACTGACAGTTGTATTTGTGAATCAAGACACAGAATCAATTGCCCGCACCATTTGTTCAGATATAGATCAGGAGAATCTGATTGTCATAAAACATCACTCTTCATTTATAAAACACTCTGATCAAATGTTTGAGTGTTCTTTATTAGATGAAAACCACGCATACGACGTTATCTGTGAGATCTTCTCGGGCGGTGAGCGGCAGGTCGAAAATATATTTGATTTCTCAGATATCGGAAACCAGAGTGACAATCAGAACGGCATCCCATATGGTAAATTCTTATTTATACAAGAAATAATTAAGCGGAGTAAAAAGGAAACACCATTATCCATTTTACAACTAACCAATGGCTTGCAGGTATTTAAAGCGGAAAAACCAAAACTGACGGGTGCAGAATCAGCGGCTTTTCTGAAAGCCCTTTCTGCGGAATACGGCTTTGTTCATGTGAAAACAATAGATATAGACAGCATGAAAGAAACGCATGAGCTGAAACAAATCTTTGAGAATGAAAGGGCGCAATGTACCGGAGAGAATGAAGTATGCTACCGCAGCGGCGTCAGATATGTTCCGTATTTTGAAGAAGAAAGAATCCATACCGGCGGCGGGCCTGTTTCATTTCCTGCGGATAAAGCCATCGTCATTACCGGCGGAACAGGGGGCATTGGCAGAGCAATAGCTGAAGATTTGGTGAAACGGGGAGTGAAAAAACTCGTGCTGACGGGTACGCGTCCATTACCTTTGCGAAGTGAATGGGATCATTTGCTGAAAGAGGGCAGACAGGACGAAAAGACAGTCAGCAATATAAAACTGTTTCAAAGTTTTGAAGAGAAAGGTGTCGACTATCTGTATTACAGCGGTTCTCTCACAAATGAAGAGAAGCTTCGTTCATTCTTTCACCAAGTAAGCCTTGAATTTAAAGATATTAGCGGTGTCATACACTGTGCCGGACTGCATAGCGGCGGAAATCCGGCCTTTATTCATAAAAGAATGAGTGAATTTAAGACGGTGTACGGGCCGAAAGTCACTGGACTTCAGAATTTAGAGCGGATTTTTAATAATAGGCCGCTGGATTTCTTTATTCTGTTTTCATCAATTGCAGCACAGTCACCCAAACTGTCGAAAGGAATGACTGATTACGCGTCTGCAAATGCATATATGGACTATTTCGCGGATTATCATTTTCAAAAGGGGAGAACGTATTTTACGTCCATCAATTGGCCGAGCTGGAAAGAAGTCGGAATGGGTACTGTGACGAGTCCTTTATATGATGAATTGGGATTGGACTCTCTATCCACGCGGGAAGGACTGGCGATTTTGTATCATGCACTGGAGAAAAAATCGGCCAATATCATTCCTATCGTGAAAAAAGGAACAGTGTTTCATGCAGACAGTCTCCTGAACATCAATAAAACCGGCAAGACTTCATTTCCGGTCCGAAGACAGGAGACTCCCGGCACTTTTGATCGTTCAGAAGGGCTTGTCAGTGAACTTTCTGCCGTATTTGCCGAGGAATTGAGCATCCCCCTTGAAAAGCTTAACCCAAATACGGATTTTCAGGAATACGGTGTGGATTCTATACTTCTTGTCAGCATTATACATCGTATAGAAGCAATGATTCAGAAAAAAATCGACCCTACTGTGCTTCTTGAACACAACACGATTCATGGTCTTGCGGAATATATCGGTAAGACGGCACCGCCGTTGAAAAAACAAATCGAACAGACTGATTCTCAAAGCAGCAATCAGCATGATATACAGTCTTGTACGAGCCGAAATACAAAACCGCAGACGGCTTCCTCTGCAAAGATAGCTGTTATCGGAATCGGATGTAAGTTTCCGGGCGCGGCTGATAAAGAGGAATTTTGGGACAATCTGAGAAAAGGGAAGAACCATATTAAAGAAGTACCTGATTCCCGGTGGAATATAGAAGAAAATTACTCTCCGGTGCAGCAAAAGGGAAAAAGCATCAGCAAATGGGGAGGATTTATCAATGGAATCGGCAGTTTCGATCCGGAGTATTTCCGTATGGAAGAGGAGAAAGCCATCCAAACGGATCCGCTGATAAGACATTTCTTAGAAACGAGTGTACAGACTGTACGGGATGCCGGTTATGAAGAAACAGAATTATCGGGAAAAAAAGTCGGCGTATTTGTCGGTTCCAGAATGGCCGGCTACGGTCACAAACTGCCGAAAGAAAGCAGCAGCCACATCGTCGGGCTTAGTCAAAACTTTATTGCTTCACATGTGTCGCATTTCTTTAATTTTCACGGTCCAAGCATGGTTTCTGATACCGCTTGTTCTTCTTCATTAGTCAGCATTCATTTAGCCTGCCAAAGCATAAAAAACGGTGATTCAGAAATGGCGCTGGCAGGAGGGGCGGATCTGCTTTTGGATGAAATTCCTTACCTGATGTTAACAGAAGGAGGAGCTCTTTCGCCGGACGGTCAGTGTTTTACTTTTGATGAAAGGGCAAACGGCTTTGTACCCGGAGAGGGTTTTGGCGCTGTTCTGTTAAAACCGCTGGAGAAAGCAAAAGCTGACGGAGATCGGATATACGGTATCATTGAAGCATCAGCTATTAATAACGACGGTGCGACAATGGGAATTACGACTCCGAATCCTAAGCTTCAAGAGCAGGTTATTCAAGATGCATTTGAAAAAGCCGATATCACTCCCGGATCAGTCAGCTACGTCGAAACTCACGGCACAGGCACGATGATTGGAGATCCGATTGAGCTTCAGGCTCTGACAAAAGTATTCCGAAGAGACACAAACAAAACGCAATTTTGCGGAGTAGGAAGTGTA
The DNA here is from genome assembly GCF_011065565.1 of Bacillus sp. EKM420B. Taxonomy (NCBI): domain Bacteria; kingdom Bacillati; phylum Bacillota; class Bacilli; order Caryophanales; family Bacillaceae; genus Bacillus; species Bacillus sp. EKM420B. The sequence goes on from NZ_JAAMNX010000001.1 coordinate 580,810, forward strand.
AAAACCAATATCGGACACTTATTAAGCGCTGCCGGAGCGGCAAGTTTCATTAAAGTGATTTTATCAATATGGCATAAGGAAATTCCGCCTACATTGAATTGTGAAACGCCAAATCCCCGCTTTGAATTTGAAAAGTCGCCTTTTTATCCGAATACAGAACTGAGAAGCTGGAAGGATGGAAAACGGAGGGCGGGCATCAGCGCTTTCGGTTTCGGCGGAACAAACGCCCACCTTTTGGTAAGCGGCCTGGATGATTCATATCATTCCGTCAGAACTCCGCTGCCGCCTGCCGAGTTTGTCAGAAAAGAGTACTGGCCGGATTCAAATCGGAAAAAACAAATCAAACAGAATAAAAAACGGCTTCTTGAAATTATTGATGAAACAGAGTAGCACCTGCTCTGTTTCTTTACTTTGTAAAAGAAGAAAGGTTGTCGAGTTGCATGAGGTTCAGCGTATTAGTCAAACATGACGATTATATTGTTTCAGACCATGTCCTTCATCAAGTGCGTACGATACCCGGCGTAACGTATCTGGATTTAATAACACGATTTTTAGCTGAGAAAGGGATATCACCCCGAAGTTTTGAAATCAAACATGTTTTATTCCGTGAACCTGTTGCGACGTCAGTCCATTTTGATAAAAAAGTCACCTTCCAGTTTACGGAACAAGAAAACGGCTGGCTTGTTGAAACAACAAGCAGGAAATGGGTCGCTGAAAAGGCGGAAGGTGAAGCGTCAGTCAACTTGCAGGCGGAAATCATAAGAAAAAATGCGATAAACGAAAAGACAATTTCAATCGAAGCATTAAAGAAAGGGGCCGTCCGGACTTCGGATGCTGAAGCCGCCTATCGTAATTTGCGCAGGGGCGGCCTGATTCATAAAGATTTTATGAAATTGGAAGGTACGGTATATGAAGGTGAAAATTATATTCTGGGAGAGGTCAGTTTAAGCGGACTTTCAAAAGAATATACAAATGACTTTTACATGCATCCCGCATTTTTGGATGGGTCTCTCAGCCTGTTGGGAATCCTTACATCAGACTTGCCGGATGAAGGAACAAATGCGTTTATCCCTATATATATTGAGACATTCCGGGCACTGCATAAAACAACCGGATCTTGTTTTGTGTATATTAATAAAAACAGTATAACGCAGCCGCCTTCTAAAGACATTTTATATGCGGACATAGAAGTATACAGGCCTGATGGAGAGCTTGCTTTTTATTATGAACGATTCGGTGTGAAAAGAGTCAGAAATGAAAAATCAATACAAAGGCTGGAGCATTCCCATAAAGCAAAAGAGGTCGGCAGCGTAACGAACAATAAAGAAATGATCAGAAATAATTTGATCCAAGAGATAGCAGGCATGATTGAAAAGCCTGCTGAAACGGTGAAGAATGATATTTCCTTTTACGAGATGGGCTTGGATTCTAAACAGTTATTAGACTTATCCAAAAAATTAGAACTGATGTTAGATACAAAGCTGTACCCGACTTTATTATTTGATTACTCCACAATCGGTGAATTGACAGAATTTCTGCAGGAGAAATACGGAGCTCGCGTTACAGACTCTATCTCTGATACAGTTCAGCACCAAGACAGTCAAAAAACATTGACAGATGAGCTGTCATCCATTATTGGAGATGTGACAAACACGCCGCCAAATAAAGCGGACAAACATCAATCTTTTTACGAACTGGGTCTTGACTCAAAACAGCTGCTGCATATATCGAAAATGCTAGAGGAAAGATTGGATACACAATTGTATCCGACATTGCTTTTTGATTATAACAATATTCATGATTTAGCAGCTTATTTAGAAGAAAAATATGATGTGCGCAATACACCGGCTGCAGCTTTTAAAGAAAAAACGCAAACGAAAGAGCCGTCTGAAAAGCCGGTGCTTGAATCTTTATATTTACAAAAAGAATGGATAGAATCGCCATTAAAGTCCGGAGAAGTGCCTAAGGAAAATACATTGCTTTTCGATTTCAGCAGTTCATTGAGTGATGAAATCCGAAAGTACATCGGCAGTGAAAATGTTATTTATGCGGAAGCCGCCGCTGAATATGAAATGGTAAATGAAAAGCATTATAAATTTAATCCGGAGCAGTCTGCTCATTACACCAGACTGTTAGATGATATGAAAAAGTCCGGAGCGTTTCCGGCGTCAATCATTCATTACCTGTCAAAAAAAGCTTATACTGAGGCAGCGTTAGATTTGACTCACAGCTTTTATTCAATCCTTTATTTAAGCAAAGCGTTGATCCGTCAAAAAATAAAAGATAACATCAACATTTTGTACGTACATGACAAGGATCAATATACAAATCCGGTTTACGCCGCGATTGGAGGCTTTTTTAAAACGCTGAATGCGGAGCAGCCGAATATAAAGTGTAAAACGGTTGAGATTTCTTCAAGACAGACCATTGAAAAAGCACCTTTGCTTCTCAATGAATTAAGTGCCGGACATCATGAGGCTGTGAAATATGACGGCGATCAAAAAAGGCGGGTGACAGCATACAAAGATGCTTCGCTGCAACCAGGGCAAAAGGCCGCAAAGTTTGTAAAAAACGGAGTGTATCTCATCATCGGAGGGTTCAGCGGCATCGGCTGGATTATTTCAGCGTTTCTTTATGCAAATCACGGAGCCAGCGTTATCATTGCCGGACGATCGAAAATGACAGCAGAAATGAAAGAAAAATTAGACAGCATCCGATATGACGGGGCAAGCATTTCTTACATCCAGGCTGACATGTCAGATAAACAGCAGGTCATCAAGTTAGCGGAAAAAATTCATGCTGATTATTCCGAAATCAACGGGGTCATTTACAGTGCAGGCGTGTTGAAAGACTCTTTCATTATGAATAAAACAGACGCGGAAGCTCAGGCGGTGCTGCAATCAAAGGTCAATGGTGTGATTCATTTGGATGAAGCGCTCAGAAATATGCCTTTAGACTTTTTTGTTTTGTTTTCTTCCATCTCATCAGAAATCGGAAGTCTGGGTCAAGCCGATTACGCCTACGCCAATCGTTTTCTGGAGCATTTTGCCGAGTGGAGGGAATGTATGAGAAAGGAGGGGGGGAGATCAGGAAAAACCATCGCTGTAAATTGGCCTTTCTGGAAGGACGGAGGCATGTCAGTTGATCCCGGCATTCAAGACATTATGAAAACCGAGTACGGACTTCACCCATTAGAAAATACTGCCGGAATCAAAGCTTTTGAACACTCGCTTCTCGGCCAAGGCCACCAGCTGATCGTGTTATACGGAGAAAAAGAAAAAATACAAAATGATTTCAAGCCGTTATCCGCCCGTTCAGCACCGCCTCTAGTAAGAGATTCAGCGATTGCAGCCGATTTTGATGCTTCGTCAATCGTTACGGAAGAAGCTGAAAGTCCATTCCGAATACTCGGCACAGCTTCCAATCGTCATCTCGACGATTATTTGCATTATTGGAGCAGACTGAAGAAAGGAGCCCTTCAGCACGATCAAAGCGATGCCGCAAAAAAACTCATCGCTTTTTACCAGACAGAAGAAACGGAAACGGTTCATTTTCTGGCAAACACAGAAAATGCCCGGCATATGGAAATATTGATGAGCGGTAAGGGGGAAACAATTTTACTGATTTGCGGTTTTGCTACCACTGCTTACATGTGGAAAGAACAAATGAAGGAGTGGACAGACCAATTTAATGTAATTGTCATCCACACACCGGGTTACGGGCTGAGTGAGGGGAGCGCCGATTTTACATTGAGCGGGCTGGCTCAGACTTTTATCGAAGTGCTGAACGAGATAGGGGTTGCTTGGCCGATCCACATTGCGGCAGCTTCTTGGGGAGGCATGATAGGGCAGAGGATAGCCTATGAATACCCTGAAAAAGTAAAAACACTCATTCTTTCCGGGAGTTACACCGAATACGAAGAAGACCCTGAAAGCAGTGTCGAGGAAAAACTGAAAAATGATTTTATAGCTATAGGAAAATCGCATGAATATGAAAGTTTATACAGGAATCAATTCTTAAATGCTTCTATTGAACGTTTTATGAAGATACATCAACAAGAAGGCTATTCTACGATCGGCTTTTTAAAAGACATTCATACAAGAACGCTTATCCTTACGGGTGAGAAGGAAAGCGTAGTTGATCAGAAAGAAACAAAAAGGCTGCAGAAACTGCTGAGCAATGCAGAATTAAAGAAAATTAAGGGAGCGGGGCATCTTCCGAACATCACACATCCGGAAGAATTTAATAAAGCGGTGTCAGAATTCATCAAGAAATCAGTAAGTAAGGGATGAAAACGATACATACAGTACAGGGGGAGAAAACAATGAAACAAACAATAAGCAATCCGGCATTTGATATGAAACAAATTAACGCTCTTAACAGCCATTATCAGACGATGATAGACAATGGAGATCTGCAATGTGCGAGTTATATGATGTCAAGAGGAGGCGAGGTTTTTGCAGCTGAGTCGTTAGGGGAATTTACCGGCGGACAAAAAGAAAAGCAAACATTTCAGCTTGATACAATCAGAGAAATCGGTTCTTTGACAAAAGTGTTTACCGCTGTAGCTGTCATGCAGCTCGTCGAAAAAGGTCTGCTCGATCTGAAAATGCCGGTCAAGCTCATTTTGCCTGCGTTTGATAAACCGGGTTTCGGAGAAATTAAGATTTTACACCTTTTGACTCATACGGCGGGATTAAGTTTTGAGCTGGATATTCAAAAGGCTGAAGCGATTGACTTAACGAATGAGGAAGAATGGATAAACTATCTGGTCAGTACGCCTTTAGAGTACGGAGTGGATGAAGCATGGAACTATTCCAGAACCGGCTTTGTCATACTTGGCATCATTATTTCAAAAGTAACAGGCGTATCCTACGAACAGTATGTAACAAAGCATATTATTGAAGCGCTCGGATTAGAAAGAACGTTTTTTTATGTGCCTGATGCTTTAAAAGAAGAAGTTTGTGTGATCAATGAGCACGAGTGCGTACAGCTGGAAAAAAGTCATCACCCGCATTTTCCGAATAAAGCGACAAGCGGTCTGTACTCTTCGTTGGAAGATATTTGGAAGTTAGCTGAAATGTTTAGAAATAAAGGCAGATTGAAAGATAAGAAGCTGCTTGGCAGAAAAACAGTCGAGGCCATGCTGAGAAATCAAATAAAGCCCGGTCTTCCTTTTTACTTCTTCGGAGCGCCCAGAGAGGAGGGCGGCTTTGGTTTAGGCATTAATTTGTGGCCGGCCGGTGACCATTATTTCATGACAGAAGGCACCTTCTCACATCTTGGAATGGGTTGGTGCGGCATGTTTTCTGATCCAGCCGAAGATTTTACGTATGTATTTTTCACTCCGATTTCCGAGTTTCATCCTCATGCCGTGCTGACGCCGCTGAATATCGTGTGGGCGGGTATTGAATAATTAGACAAAAGCATCGTCCCGTCTGTCCGGCAGGCGGGACGATTGCTAACTGCCCGTTTTTATCCCGTTGCATCTTCTCAAAGCCCGCCCTCGAAGTTAAATAACTTAATTTACTCTTTGTAATTTTTTTAAATTATAGTACAGTAGAGCCTTTTTATAATACAGTTTAAAGTCTTTTATAGTACAGTTTGGCGCAGTATGATCTTAAGTTTTATAAGCGGTTTCAAAATAAGGTTATAAATAATTGACGGCTTTGTTTAATTACTGTAAACTATGGTTGTTGATCATATTGTACTAATAAAAAATCTTTTTTTATTAGTACAGTTTAAACGTCATTATCTTTGCTTAAGCGCTATGTGAATTTCTGAATGATTAATTTTAGAATTGCAGAGCATGATAAGACTGTTTTTAATACGGATGGCTAAACGGTATCCTAACCCTGTTAAATCAAAAGAAGAGGTGGTTTAAAAAATGGCTGCAAAGACAAAAACTTCAATTGTTGATAGCAAAAAACAATTTGATGCTATTCATAAGCAGTTTGAAACGTTCCAAATTTTAAATGCTGAAGGAGAAGTCGTAAATAAAGACGCAATGCCTGATCTTTCAGATGATCAGTTAAAAGAATTAATGAGAAGAATGGTGTATATCCGCATTTTAGACCAGCGTTCAATTTCTCTTTCCCGTCAAGGACGTTTAGGTTTCTATGCACCGACAGCGGGCCAGGAAGCTTCTCAAATTGCATCACACTTCGCGCTTGAACAGGACGACTTTATCCTTCCGGGTTATCGTGACGTTCCTCAGCTGATTTGGCACGGGCTTCCTTTACATCAGGCATTCCTTTTCTCAAGAGGCCATTTTAAAGGTAATCAGATGCCTGAGGGAGTAAATGCTTTATCACCTCAAATTATTATCGGTGCTCAAATTATTCAAACCGCAGGTGTAGCTTTAGGTCTTAAAAAGCGCGGTAAAAAAGCGGTTGCTATTACTTACACTGGTGACGGCGGAGCTTCTCAAGGTGACTTCTATGAAGGAATGAACTTTGCCGGAGCTTTTAAAGCGCCAGCGATCTTCGTTGTTCAGAATAACCGCTATGCGATTTCAACTCCTGTAGAAAAGCAATCATCCGCACAGACAATTGCCCAAAAAGCAGTTGCCGTCGGTATTACAGGTGTTCAAGTAGACGGAATGGACGCACTAGCCGTTTACGCTGCAACTGCAGAAGCACGCCAGCGCGCAATTAACGGTGAAGGTCCGACTCTGATTGAAACTCTTACATTCCGTTACGGACCTCATACAATGTCCGGTGACGATCCGACTAAATACCGTACGAAAGAAATAGAAAATGAATGGGAGCAAAAAGACCCGCTCGTACGTTTCCGCAAGTTCTTGGAAAACAAAGGACTATGGTCTGAAGAAGAAGAGAACAAAGTGATTGAACAGGCCAAAGAAGAAATCAAACAAGCTATCAAAAAGGCTGACGGCGAATCAAAACCGAAAGTAACAGAGCTGATTGAGAATATGTTTGAAGAGCCGACGTTCAACTTGAAAGAACAACTTGAAATTTACAAAGCGAAGGAGTCGAAGTAAGCCATGGCGCAAATGACAATGATTCAAGCGATCACTGATGCGTTACGCACAGAACTGAAAAACAATGAAAACGTTCTGCTTTTCGGGGAAGATGTAGGCGTTGCCGGAGGCGTATTCCGTGCAACTGAAGGCCTTCAAAAAGAATTCGGTGAGGACCGCGTATTTGACACGCCGCTTGCTGAATCCGGTATCGGCGGTCTCGCTCTCGGTTTAGGCCTGCAAGATTACCGTCCTGTTATGGAAATCCAATTCTTCGGATTCGTATATGAAGTAATGGATTCAATCTCAGGACAAATGGCTCGTCTCCGCTACCGTTCCGGCGGACGCTGGACTTCTCCGGTGACAATCCGTTCTCCATTCGGCGGAGGGGTTCATACACCTGAACTTCACGCTGACAGTTTGGAAGGCCTTATCGCTCAGCAGCCGGGTATTAAAGTTGTTATCCCTTCCACTCCTTACGATGCAAAAGGACTGCTGATTGCCTCTATCAGAGACAATGATCCGGTTGTTTTCTTAGAGCATATGAAACTTTACCGTTCTTTCCGTCAGGAAGTTCCTGAGGAGGAATACACAATCGAGCTTGGCAAAGCTGATGTGAAACGCGAAGGTACTGACCTTTCTATCATCACATACGGCGCGATGGTTCATGAGTCGCTTAAGGCTGCTGAAGAGCTTGAAAAAGAAGGCGTTTCTGCTGAAGTTATCGACCTTCGCACTGTAAGCCCGCTTGATATTGATACGATTATTGCTTCTGTTGAAAAAACAGGCCGCGCAATTGTCGTGCAGGAAGCTCAAAAACAAGCCGGCATCGCTGCCAACGTTGTAGCTGAAATCAATGACCGCGCGATTCTGAGCCTGGAAGCTCCGGTTCTGCGTGTTGCGGCGCCTGATACAGTATTTCCTTTCTCGCTTGCTGAGAGCGTATGGCTTCCAAACCATAAAGACGTTCTTGAAACTGCGAAAAAAGTTCTTGAATTTTAATCAGGCATCATAAAAGACGGTAAAGAGAGTCCTTTTCTCTTATGATGAAGGAGTCTGTTTACTAGGTTCAATGCTTGCGTATGCATAACTAAAATTTGCTTAATCAACTAGGAGGTCGAAAACTGTGGCATTTGAATTTAAACTTCCGGATATCGGGGAAGGTATCCACGAAGGCGAAATCGTAAAATGGTTTGTGAAGCCGAACGACGAGGTAGAAGAAGACGATGTTCTGGCTGAAGTGCAAAATGATAAAGCAGTGGTAGAAATTCCTTCACCTGTTAAAGGAAAAGTATTAGAATTAAAAGTTGAAGAGGGAACAGTTGCAACTGTTGGACAAACGATTATTACGTTTGACGCACCTGGTTACGAAGATCTTCAATTCAAAGGAAGCCATGATTCAGGAGAGGCGAAAACTGAGGCTCAAGTTCAGTCGTCTGCTGAAGCAGGGCAGGACATCTCTAAAGAAGAGACTCCTAAAGAGCCTGCAAAAGAAACCGGCGCAGGACAGCAGGACCAAGCGGAAGCTGATCCGAACAAACGCGTGATCGCGATGCCTTCCGTACGCAAATATGCCCGTGAAAAAGGCGTGGATATCCGTAAAGTAACAGGTTCAGGCAATAACGGACGTGTTGTAAAAGAAGATATCGACAGCTTTGCAAATGGAGGAGCGGCTCAAGAAGCGGCACCGCAAGAAACAGCTGCACCTCAGGAAACAGCTAAACCTGCAGCGGCTCAGGCTCCTGAAGGCGAATTCCCTGAAACACGCGAAAAAATGAGCGGTATCCGTAAAGCGATCGCGAAAGCAATGGTGAACTCTAAGCATACTGCACCGCACGTAACTCTTATGGATGAAGTTGACGTAACAAATCTTGTTGCTCACCGCAAACAGTTCAAACAAGTTGCTGCTGATCAAGGCATCAAGCTGACTTATCTGCCTTACGTCGTCAAAGCATTAACATCCGCTTTGAAAAAATTCCCTGTTTTAAACACATCGATTGATGATAAAACAGATGAAGTGATCCAAAAACATTACTTCAACATCGGAATTGCAGCGGATACCGAAAAAGGCCTGCTTGTGCCGGTAGTGAAAAATGCCGACCGTAAAGCCGTTTTCGAAATCTCTGATGAAATCAACAGCCTTGCTACAAAAGCGCGTGAAGGCAAGCTTGCACCTGCGGAAATGAAAGGCGCTTCTTGCACGATCACAAATATCGGTTCTGCCGGAGGCCAATGGTTCACACCGGTTATCAACCACCCAGAGGTTGCGATTCTCGGTATCGGCCGTATTGCTGAAAAAGCGATCGTCCGTGACGGTGAAATTGTAGCTGCTCCTGTCTTAGCTCTTTCTCTCAGCTTTGACCACCGTATGATTGACGGAGCAACTGCACAAAATGCGTTAAACCACATCAAGCGTTTACTGAACGATCCACAACTTATTTTAATGGAGGCGTAATGTTATGGTAGTAGGAGATTTCCCTATTGAAACAGATACTCTTGTGATTGGTGCGGGACCAGGCGGCTATGTAGCTGCCATCCGCGCTGCTCAGCTTGGACAAAAAGTAACAGTCGTTGAAAAAGCAACTCTTGGAGGCGTTTGTCTGAACGTCGGCTGTATTCCTTCAAAAGCGCTCATCAATGCAGGCCATCGTTACGAGAATGCAAAACATTCAGATGACATGGGAATCACTGCTGAGAACGTAACGGTTGACTTTACAAAAGTCCAAGAATGGAAAGCTTCTGTTGTAAATAAGCTTACCGGCGGTGTTGCAGGTCTTTTAAAAGGAAATAAAGTGGACGTTGTAAACGGGGAAGCTTATTTCGTAGACAGCAACTCTGTCCGCGTAATGGATGAGAACTCTGCGCAAACATACACATTTAAAAACGCGATCATTGCTACCGGTTCTCGCCCTATCGAATTGCCAAACTTCAAATATAGCGAACGCGTTCTGAACTCTACAGGCGCACTGGCGCTTAAAGAAATTCCGAAAAAGCTCGTTGTTATCGGCGGCGGATATATCGGTACTGAGCTTGGAACAGCGTATGCGAACTTCGGAACTGAATTGGTTATTTTAGAAGGCGGAGATGAAATTCTTCCTGGCTTCGAAAAACAAATGAGTTCCCTCGTTACCCGCAGACTGAAGAAAAAAGGCAACGTTGAAATCCATACAAGCGCCATGGCTAAAGGCGTTGAGGAAAGACCTGACGGCGTAACAGTTACATTCGAAGTAAAAGGCGAAGAAAAAACGGTTGATGCTGATTACGTATTAATCACTGTCGGACGCCGTCCGAACACTGATGAGCTCGGCCTTGAGCAAGTCGGTATCGAAATGACTGACCGCGGTGTCATTAAAACAGACAAGCAGTGCCGCACAAACGTACCGAACATTTACGCAATCGGTGACATCATTGACGGACCTCCATTGGCTCACAAAGCGTCTTACGAAGGTAAAATCGCTGCGGAAGCTATTTCAGGAGAGCCGGCTGAAATCGATTACCTCGGTATTCCGGCGGTTGTATTCTCTGAGCCTGAACTGGCTTCTGTCGGTTACACTGAAGCACAGGCGAAAGAAGAAGGCATTGAAGTCGTTGCAGCTAAGTTCCCGTTTGCAGCAAACGGACGTGCGCTGTCTCTTAACGAAACTGACGGCTTCATGAAGCTGATCACCCGTAAAGAAGACGGTCTTGTAATCGGTGCGCAAATTGCCGGCGCAAGCGCTTCTGACATGATTTCTGAATTGAGCCTGGCGATCGAAGGCGGAATGACTGCTGAAGATATCGCGATGACAATTCACGCTCACCCGACATTGGGCGAAATCACTATGGAAGCTGCCGAAGTAGCAATCGGAAGCCCGATCCACATCGTAAAATAATGATGTAACAAAGAAACAGCCCCCGTTTGTAAAAGCGGGGGCTGTTTTTATTGTGCAAGCACATGCTGCATAGGTTTGATGATATCCTCTTTTTTCTTTACGGATCCCTCAATCTTCATGACCACATGCCGATGATTGATCACCATCAGCGCAGGGAACGTATTGATTTCCTCTTCCCATCCCTTTCTGTTGTCATAAACCTTCATTTGATCGACATGATGGGGATATTTCTTTTCTAAATCAAGAATCGCATCGTAATAAGGAACTTCTTTATCTATATGATTTTCATCGGAAAAAAACAAGATTTGAGTGTGATGAATGCTGTCGATCCGGTTATTTTTGAATGGAATGACAGTAGAAACCGAACAGCTTGACAGAACGAACAGCATCAAAAAAAAGGGAATCACCGTACGGTAGCGCATCTATCTTACTCCTCTGTTTTATATAATATATTGGTTCATCCATTTATAAGGACTATATTAAGTGTATCACGAGAGGTGAAAAACCTAAGGCTTGTTACTGAATTGTTATATAATTGAAACCGTTTTTAATGAAGAAATAATACGTGTGACAACTTGTACAGCCGATGTGTAAAAAAGGCACATTGTTTTTCGTGAGAGCGCTGTTTTTTCGTTATACTGGGGGCAAAACCATATCAGGAGGGATTGTCATGTATAAAGCCGCTGCAGCCGTCATATGTATGTGCTTACTCGCCGGCTGCCAATCAAATGAAAAGATGCAAACAAACAAACCCTATTCTCAAGCCGCGGCCAATCATGCCAAACGGGAAAACCATCATACAAAAGAGAAAAAACAGAAGGCGGAGCCCCGTTACTATATCAATCCGAAAACCTTTTCTGTGGAAAAAATGGATGAACAGAAAGAAAAAAAACCGATCGCATTGGTAACGATCGATGACGCGCCTGATCAGCATGCCGCTGAGATTGCGGACAAACTGCATGATCTCAATGCGTCAGCGATCTTTTTTGTAAACGGACATTTTTTGAAAAAAGATGAAAATAAGAAAGCGCTTAAGCATATTCATGAGTTAGGCTTTATGATCGGAAATCATACAATGACTCATCAAAACTTAAAAGATCTTTCCGAACAAAAACAACGGGAAGAAATCATTGGCGTCAATAAAGCGGTTGAAAAGGTAATAGGAGAGAAACCCGCATTTTTCAGGGCGCCTTTCGGAAGCAATACGGACTACAGTGACAGACTTATAAAAAAAGAAGGTATGGTGAAAATGAACTGGACCTTCGGGTATGATTGGGATCAGAAATATCAATCCAAAAAAGCGCTTACCGATATCACCCTGAGCAGTCCTTACCTGCGGGACGGCGCCAACATATTGATGCATGACCGGAAATGGACGGCTGAAGCCATGCCGGACATTGTAAAAGGATTGCGTCATAAAGGTTATACCGTGATTGACCCTAGAGCTATAAAAAGACCGTAAAAAATAAATGTGTTATACAATTTATCAGTTGACATATTAAATGTGACATAATAATATAATAACAACAAGTGAAAATTAAGCGTTTTCAAATTCTGAGAAATGGGGAATGACAGATGGGTACAATTGTTTGCCAAGACTGTAACGAAGCGATTCATTACTTTGAGGATGAGAAGGTCACGACGTTATACGGAACATGCTGCGGACAATGCCAGTGTCATCTTGAAGAAGAGTAAAAAGCGTAAAAAAGGCCCGAAACGATTTCGTTTCGGGCTTCTTTATGTTTATTGGATGGCTTTTTGCTCTTTGATGACTCTGATCATTTCAAGCGTGGCATCTTCGGGACCCTGCACAGGAAGGCCGGCGTCCAAGTTTTTAAAAATGTAGCTGATATTTTCTTCAGTAATGATCTCACCCGGAATAAAGATCGGAATTCCCGGCGGGTACACCATGACAAACTCTGCAATGATCCGTCCCGCGGATTCTGTTAACGGAATGACTTCCGTATTTGCGTAAAAAGCGTCTCTTGGCGTCATCGCTAACAGAGGAATCTCAGGAAGCAGAACTTCCGCTTGCTGATGAGCATAGTCATTTGCAGAAGCCTGCTTTGAAATGTCTGTAAGCGCGCTTACAAGACGGTCGGCATCTCCTGCTCTGTCTCCGGGGGTGAAAATACATAAAATATTATACAAATCGGACAGCTCGACTTCGATATTAAATGATTCGCGGAGCCATTTTTCAACGTCATGACCCGTCAGGCCGAGGTTTTTGACCGAAATGATTAATTTAGTCGGATCATAACTGAAGGCAGCTTTAGACCCTGTGATTTCTTCGCCGACACAGCGGATGCCTTCAATTTGATTGAGGCGTTCCCGTGTCTGATCCGCCAGCAGAATCGTATCTTCAAGAAGATCGCGGCCTTCTGTAGCGAGGCGTTTTCTTGCGACATCCAGTGAAGCGAGAAGCAGATAGGATGTTGACGTTGTCGTCAGCATGCTTAAAATCGACTGTACTCTTTCTTTGGAAACAAGGCCTTCTCTCACATTTAAAATGGAGCTCTGCGTCAGGGAGCCTCCCAATTTGTGCACGCTTGTGGCTGCCATATCAGCGCCCGCCTGCATGGCGGACAGAGGAAGCTTATCATGAAAATGAATATGCACGCCGTGCGCTTCATCGACAAGAACAGGCACATCGAAAGAATGCGCGAGCTTTACAATGCTGCTCAAGTCAGCTGCCACACCGAAGTATGTCGGATTGATGACAAGCAGGCCTTTTGCGTCAGGGTGTTCCGTCAAAGCCCGCTCGGCGGACTCAAGCGTAATGCCGTGAGAAATTCCGAGCTCATCGTCAATTTCCGGGTGTATAAAAATCGGCACCGCTCCGGAAAATACAATGGCCGACATAATGGATTTATGAACGTTTCTCGGAATGATGATTTTATCTCCGGGTCCGCATACGGCCATGACCATCGTCATAATGGCGCCGCTCGTCCCTTGTACGGAAAAGAAGGTGTGGTCTGCGCCGAATGCTTCCGCGGCCAGATCCTGGGCTTCTTTAATGATGCCCTTTGGCGCATGTAAATCATCCAGAGGTTCGATATTAATTAAATCTATGCTTAACGCGTTTTCTCCGATAAATTGTCTGAATTCCGGGTCCATTCCCGCGCCTTTTTTATGGCCCGGAATGTGGAATTGGACAGGCTGTCTGTCCGCGTGCTTTTTCAGTCCGCTGTACAGGGGTGTTTCATGTTGCGGCAATTGTTTTCCCACCTTTATCATAATACCTACGGATTAGTTTGTATTACATTCAGTTTTATTACCCGTTTTTTAAACGTAAAACAAATGAATTATATTATGAACTTGAAAGAAAGTAAAGAACAATTTATGATCTATGGAAGATGCTTATTTTTGAGCATGATGATAAAGGAGTGAAGACATTTGGAATATCAATATCCGATGAATGAGGACTGGACGACAGAGGAGGCCGTGGACGTCATTGCTTTTTTTCAGCAGGTGGAAAACGCCTATGAAAAAGGAGCTGACCGAGACAGACTTCTGAATGCGTACCGCCGCTTTAAAGAAATCGTTCCCGGGAAAGCGGAAGAAAAGAAAATCTGCAGCCAATTTGAAGCTGACAGCACCTATTCCCCGTATCGGACTGTGAAACAGGCGAAACAATCAGATCAAGCGATTATCAAAATGTAGACAAAGCGAGCCGGCAATCGGCCCGCTTTTTATGTTATGAGACTTTCTGAGTCAGTGTGTATAAAAAGGAAAGCTTCCTAAAAGCATCTTCAATGGTTTGCAGGAATTCATTGTTGTTCATGTTGATCACGTCTTCTTTTTGCAGCTGAATGCCGCATAAAAGCTCTGCTTTTTTCACTGTCTGCAGGCGTTCAAATAATGTTTTCAGCTGCTCCTGATCCATGTCGGACTGCTTGTACGCACCTGGCTTCGTATGATCCGGCGACCATACAAAATGACCGGGAATCTGTTTTGTGATTTCCTCCTGCTTCGCTTCCAGCAATCTGCCGTATTCCTCTTTTATCGGAGATTCATAAATGATGGCAAACCATACAAACATATGGGTGTCCCATAATCCGATCTGAAAGTGAGGGAGTTTCTTATACCCGCGTTTGCTGTTGGCAAAGGCAACCCAGCTGTCAGCCGGCGGGTTGACAGATCTTCTCGCGTGCTTGGCGACATGCGGAAACATTTCATCTCCTGTCAATGCTGACAATGTCGGTGCGAAATGCTCTCCTAACAAGGTCAGCTTCGGACGGACTTGTTCTTTTAACACCTCCATGCGCGGATCTAAACCTTCTATTGTAAATGTATCGAAGTCTTCTTTTGTAAAACGCATCTGAGTCATCTTTTTCCTCCTTAACGTAAGTATTCATATTTTACCACAGCCGCCGCCGGCCGCAAAAACATTGAGAACGTTTGAGCCGAGAGGAATGGTGGTAAAAAACGAATAGGTAAACACACAATTTTAAGAATGTTGTTACAGCCGAATATAAGTTTCCATACGATATAAGAAGTATCATTAATGAATTGGAAAAATGGGATGCTTTTTTAACAAATGATCTCTGGAAGGGGCGAAAGACAATGAGGCAAGTGGTGAAGGAAGGATTCAGGGAGGAAAAAAATAACCGTGTAGCTGTCTGGAGACTAGAGGTTGATTATGAATTGGCAACCCTGTATGAGGCCATGCAAAAAGAGAATGAAGATCAAATCGATCTCAGCAAAAGAAAACTGGAACGTCTCAGAAAAGAGTGGATTCGGCTTAACGGATAAAGAATAGTAAAAACGAACCGCAGGAAATGGTTCGTTTTTACGTGAGAAGGCATTTTTTTCATTTTCCTTGCTTTTTCATCGCCTTTATCAGTATGCTATAGAATAAGCTATACATAGAAAAGAGGTACACGGTATGACAAATTGGACGGAAATTGATGATATCGCAAAACAATGGGTAAAAGAAGCCGGAACGAGAATCAGACAATCCATGCAGGAAAGCTTGACGATTGAAACAAAATCAAATCCGAATGATTTAGTCACAAATATTGATAAAGAGACGGAGCGCTTTTTCATTGACCGTATACAAGGAACTTTTCCCGGACACCGGATTCTCGGAGAAGAAGGGCAGGGGGATAAACTCCGCTCCCTTGACGGAATCGTCTGGATCATTGATCCGATTGACGGGACGATGAATTTTGTCCATCAAAAGCGGCATTTCGCGATCTCCATCGGCATCTTTGAAGACGGAAAAGGCAAAATCGGCTTAATTTATGATGTGATGCAGGACGAACTGTATCACGCATTCAGCGGAAAAGGGGCTTATCTGAACGATGCGCCGCTTGCTCCTTTAAAAGAAGCTTCCATTGAAGAAGCCATTATTGCAATCAATGCCACATGGGTGACGGAAAACAGAAGGATTGACCCGAGTATTTTGGCGCCGCTCGTAAAACGGGTCAGAGGAACGCGTTCCTACGGTTCGGCGGCACTTGAGCTGGCCAGTGTTGCGGCCGGCCGCATTGACGCATACATTACGATGAGGCTCGCGCCGTGGGATTACGCTGCCGGCTGCGTGCTGCTGAACGAAGTCGGGGGCATTTACACGACCACAGACGGCGAACCGTTCACGTTTTTAGACAACCACAGCGTGCTTGCGGGCAATCCGGCTATACATAAAATTATCTTTGACGACTATTTACATGCTGACAGGTAGAGATTTTGAAGAAGAAGATCTCGGGTTTCTGGAGCAGCTGGCGGCATCGCACCCGGTGTGGAAAAAGGAAGAGTTCGGAACAAAAAATGCGGCGGAGTTTATGCTTGCATACTCCATGTACAATGGAACGTGGCTCGTATGGGAGATTGACGGCGCTCCTGCCGCCGTCAGTTTTCATTTGGAATGGGCCCCTTCAAACGGAAAACCGTGGCTCGGAACCGTGGCCGTCGCTCCGGAGGCAAAAGAGAAAGGAATCGGACGCGCGGTCATTGAAGAGATTGCGGGCCGGCTGAGAGGAGAGCATAAAGCGATGTTTTCAGCCGTTCCCCTGGACAGGCAGGAATGGGTTTTGTTTTTAAGCCAATGCGGCTTTGAACAGCTTAAGCTTGAAAAAGACGATCGGGAAAAGACATATATGATCATGGTGAAGCCATTGTGAAATGTTGCAGATATAAAAAAGAGACCGGATTTCTCCGGTCTCTTTTCTTGTTTACAAGCCGACCGCATTCCAGGCCGCTTCTACGCTTGCAGCGTCTTGAGAGCCGTAAAGGTCCCGCGCTGATTGAATCAAAGCTGCTTTTGCATCTTTAAAGCTTGATGACGGAGTGAGATATACCGTCAGTGCGCGATAGTAAATCTGCTCCGCTTTTTTCACGCCGATTTTTGTAATCGTGTTGTAAGCGGCTTTGTTCGGAATTCCGCTGTTTGTATGCACGCCGCCGTAGTCGCCGGCATCAGTGTTCGGAAGGTTTTGATAATTTTTGTAATGGTCGGGCTGTCCGTATTTTGTCGGATTGGATAAGCTGCGGAGAGCCGGCTGGCTGACCGTAATATCCTCACCGATATCCCAGTCCTCAGTGTCGGTGAAGTACCCGAATACATCAGAGAAGGATTCGTTTAAAGCGCCCGGCTGATTTTCATAGTTCAGGTTGGCCGTTTCCTGTGTAACGCCGTGTGTCATTTCATGAGCCGTGACGTCCATTGAACCGGAAAGAGGCGAGAAGAATGAACCGTCACCGTCTCCGTAAATCATTTGGTCGCCGATCCAGGCCGCGTTATTGTATTTGCTGCCGTAATGAACAGAAGATACGATTTTGCCGCCTCTATTGTCGTAGCTGTTGCGTTTAAACGTCTGATAGAAATAATCATACACTTTGCCGAGATTGTAATGCGCATCAACCGCAGCGCGCTGAGAAGAAGTTGTGAACTGGTTTGTAGTGCTAGATACGAGCGTGCCCGGCAGGTTATATTGTCGGTTTTGCAGATCGTACGTAATAATTTGTGTTCCGGTAGGCTTCGAAAGATCGCGCATTACATATTTGCCGTTTTCAGAAGAAATATTTAATGAGACCGTTTTTCCTTTAAGAGTCGTACCTGTTCCGGTTGCAGCGGCATGCTCCACTTTGTTTTGCTTTTTCAGGACTTTCCCTGTTTCCGCATCAACGGTTACTTCCCAGTTAGCTGGTTCCGGTTCGATGTAGCGGATGGTTACATCATAGGCGAGGCGGTATTTACCGTCTTTTGTGGCCGCTGCTTTCAGCTCGGCTTTGTTTTTGTTTGCAACGTTGCCGTTAGAGACGGCTTCAGGTGATTTGCCGATTGCTTTAAAAGCATGATCCAGCGCCTGATTTGCAGATAATTTTTTGCTGTTTGCCGTTTTGGCAGAAGCATCGTTGTTTAATTCGCCGTTAATCGCATAGACATTGTTGGATTTATCGACGTGAATAATGACTTGCGAGTCCTTCACAGGCACACCGTTAACGACAGGCACATAACGGAAGTGCTTGTAGCCGAGATCATCGGTCGTGTGGTCAATCAGCTTCAGTCTCTCAGAAGGGTTGCCTTTGAAGACTTTGCCGTTTTGTTTCAAGTATTGCTTGATTGCTTTGTCACTGACTGAAGGCAATTCAGATTGCACCAAAGAATGCTTCGGCACAAAGTTCGTCAGGTTTTCTTTAAGCTGAGGATTCTCAGCGGCCTGAACACCCGGAAGACTGATGGTTAAACTCATAAAGGAAGCGGCGACAGCAACAGACAATTTCTTACCTAAACCCACAATAAATCCCCCTTTTTGAAAATAATGAAAACTTATATTGTTATAATAAACCAGCATTCTCTCATTCTGCAATATAAAACTAGACTCCGCTGATGAATTGATAGAATCGTCCCGTAAAGGCTTCCGGCGGGCA
Organism: Bacillus sp. EKM420B; assembly: GCF_011065565.1. Classification (NCBI taxonomy): domain Bacteria; kingdom Bacillati; phylum Bacillota; class Bacilli; order Caryophanales; family Bacillaceae; genus Bacillus; species Bacillus sp. EKM420B. The sequence continues at coordinate 599,539 of NZ_JAAMNX010000001.1, forward strand.
TCGTCAGGGGATAAGCCGAGAGGCACGTGTTGAATCAAACATGAGTCGAATGATGCGATTTATTCTGAAAAAAATGACAAATGAAGTCGGGAAAAATGATAGGGGAAAAATGTTCCAATCTGTAAAACTTTTTTTATAGCCGTTTGTCTAAACGGGTGAGGCCTTAATAAACGAAAAGGATTGTTTCAGATGTCAGAGATTTTCAGTCATTTTATTCAGCATTTCGACAGATATTTCATTTTAAGCAGACAGAGCGTGTTGATCATTCAGTGGTCAGCCGTCTGCCTTGCTGTTTTATACGCGCTGACTTTTCATCCGAAAATCAGCCGTGAGAGAGTTTGGTTTTATTCAGGAATTCTGCTCAGGGCCGTATTATTGGCGGGCATAACAGTTGAATTGGTTCATCAGGTGCAGAGTACTCGCTTTAGCGCGCACTATTTGATATCGGAAGAAAGAGAGCTTCTTCCGATCGTTCATCTCTTAATGTATGGGTATGTGCTGCTCACCGCGTTTCACTATATGCTCATGCCGCAGAAGCAGAGGGGAAAGGGCATATTTTATACCTTTGATCTCACTGTGGTGACACTGCCCGTCATTCAGCTGATCTTCAGTTTTTTCACTTTCTGGAATAACAGTCCCGATGCGATGGCGGGGGAGGATATAGTTTCGATGCTATGTTTTATTACGGTTGTTTTACTACTTCTGATTTCTATGAATGTTTTATTCTTTAAAATGTATTGGAAACCGAGACCCGTTTTTATCGGAGTGTTTTATGCCGGGGTCATCGGGCTGTTGGTGTGGGTGCTCGCTGCGCCCTCGGCAGGTGTAACAAAAGATTACGGCAGACTTCTCCCATTTACGGTGTATTTAACGATGGTCGGTTTTCTGATGACCCATCATTTATTTCATCGGTCAGACAGGATCAGACAGCGGACGAAAAGCTTTCTTGCGGCGGCAACGGCCGCTGGTTTTATTGTCTTTTTGAACCCGGTATACAATGCGGGCGATGCAGCTTTTGCGGTTTCAAAGCCGATAGCTGAAGATTCTGTTGATAATGTGGGTGAACATATCACTTCAGACCAAGCGGAACGGATCCTTACGTCATTTTTTCCGGCTGAGAATCCGATTTATTTAACAGAGACCAATCAGGACCTCCATTACTTTTACCGTTTTAAAACGGAAGATTATGAAGCGGAAGTGGACGAGGTTTCCCGTTTGATTACAAATTATCAATGTCTTAAAAAACCGGAAGGCCGCACTTTTACAGAAGAGGAATACCGGAAAAAGTCGCTGGATTTCTTGTCGGCGCACGGCCGAAAAATAAAAACACAAGGCATTCAGACAACAGTGAAAAAAGAAGACGGACAGTTTGTCGTGGAGATTGCGCCGAAAAGACAAGGGACGAAACACGAAAATTCAGGCACAGTATTTTACTGGGAAAAAGACACCATTATGGGTTTTTCAGAAGATTCGTCTATTTATCAGCTTGAGTCACTGCCGCAGGTGCATATGACGGAAAAAGACATAGTGAAAGCAACAAAAGCCGCCTTTCGTACGCTGCAAATGCCTGATCAGACATTTGAAATTAAAAATACAGATATAAACAGCCTGATCGGCAGCAGTTTGACCGTAACTGCGACTAACGGAACGGAGCTGATATTTGATGCAGCATCCGGACGTCTTATGAAAATCAGAGTCTCACTTGACAGCACCGTTTTAACAAAAACAGAACTTCAGAAGAAGCTCTTTTCATTGCTGCTGGGCGCGGATACTTCAAAACTTAGACAAATTGAAAAATCGGAAGGCACTCTCGTTTTTGAAAACTCTGAAGGCACATTCGTTACGCTCCGGAATGAAGAAGGCATGAAAGAGGTCTCATTCTACGGACAGGTAAGCGCCAAAACATTCCCGCATACATACAGAGACGGGGAAACAGCCTTCAAAAGAGTGGCGGGGGCATATAACGGCATCATTTACAAAAAGCGGGTGAAGCCTGTCATAGCGGTGAAAGCTGGCGTAACATATAACGCATGGCTCGTCATTATTCAGCCGTTCGGTTCAAACCGTCATGACGTATATGTAGTGAACGCGGATACTTACGAGGCGGTGAACCTTTATGAACAATAAAGAAAAAAAGGCTGTCTTCTTCGATTTATACGACCTTTATAAAGAAGGAGAACTTGAAGGCGGCACGCTCCAGTGGATGAAAGAACATGAGCATTTATTCGGAGCAGAGGCGGAAAACAGAAAACGGCAGAATGAACATGGCTTGAGTGCGCCGTCCGGCGATATCCGCCAGATTAAATACATGAAATGCCTGACGTATGGATTGTACGGATTCTTCATTGTGCTCTCAATCTGGATGACAGTGTGGTTTTACTTTTAAATGAAAAACAAGATGTCAATTGAACAGCTGTATCGTGAACATTATCAAGATATTATGTATTACCTTTACAGACGCACACAACATGCTGAAACCGCTAAAGACCTCGCTCAGGATACATTTATGAAAGCATTTAACGGGCTTGATTCATTTAAGGGCCACTCGTCTATCAGAACGTGGCTCTATGCAATTGCCCATCATACCTTCATCAATTGGTACAGACGTGATAGAAAATATCAATTTTCAGATATCACTCTGAATGAAGGGCTTCAGCAAACAACATATGAACTGCCGGAGCATTACGTCGCCCGGACAGACACTCAGAATGCGCTGACCAGGCAGATTCAGCGTCTGAAAAGCGATCAGCAGACCGTTTTAATTTTAAGGGAATTTCAAGAGCTGTCTTACGAAGAGATTGCTGATGTTTTGGACTGGAGTCTTTCAAAGGTGAAGAGCACCCTGTACAGGGCGAGAATGCAGCTGAAACAGCACTTGGCGGAAAAAAGGAAGGACGGACAGATATGACTTGCTGTTTAGTGAGAGATTTACTCCCTTTATATATTGAAGGCGATTGTGAAACAGAAACGGAGCGGTTTATTTCCCGCCACCTTGAATCATGCGGTAAGTGCGAAAGTTTATATCATATGATGAAGGAGCCGCTTGACCTCGGCAGCCCCGAGATGAAGGAGCCCGCCTGTTATGCAGAAGAAGAAAGGCGGTTTAAGGAACGGTATTACGGGAAGCTGCTGATAAAAGCAGCCTGTTTGTTCGGCGCTGTTTTCTTTATCATGCTGATCTTTAAACTGCTGATTTAAAAAAACGCCCGGCTGCATGACCGGGCGTTTTATCCGTTTACTCAGCCGGATGAAAGGCTGTATAAATGCCTTCAAGCAAGTCCTGAGGCAGTGAATTAAAGAATCCGGCACACAGCTTTGCTTCTTTTTTTCCTGCTCCTGCTTTTTCAGCAAGGTCCTGATCAAACGTATACACACCGTCTTCTTCAATCAGCGCAGATTGAAGGATATGAAGACTTTGGGAAAAAGCGGTGAACAGCTGATCAACGATAAGGGCCTCTTTTTCCGTAAATCCGAGCTCCACCGCTTTTTCTTTATTAAATGTATATTCGCCGTCCGTTTTCTCAATACATTGAGAAAGAACGGTTAAAAATTCGGTTGACCTGTCCCACAGCTTTTGAATGGTCTGTGCGGCTTCTTTATCTAATCCCAATTCAACCGCTTTTTCACCGTCAAAATAATAGACACCGTCTTTTTCGTAAATGGATTGGCTGATGATGTCAATGAGTTTTGCCGCGTCTTCCGGTGTTTTCTCTGCGGAAGCCTGCAGGGCATGCGGTTCATTTGCCTGGATCGTTTTTGCGCCGGCAGAATCAAGCGGACTGAATGCAAGCAAGGCGGCTGAGGCGGTTGCGGCGGCAGTTACAGCGGTTTTTTTCAAAAAAGATGTTTTCATGTCATTCTCTCCTTGTCATGTGTATTTGCTTACAGCCACAAGTATAAAAAGACAATGATGGAATTGATATAGGAGGTATGGTATTTTCTGCATAACGATGCCGGACTATTTCAGACTGCATTTTCTGAGGGAATCTGCTGATGTAACTAGAATGGGGGCCGTCATTTCCGGCTTCCTGACTAGAAGGCGGGGGAGATAAGCCTTACATCTGGAGCCTGTTTTTGAGGATATAAAAAAGCCTGAATCTTTGATTCAGGCTTCATAAGATATTGTCTTTCCATGTTTACGGAATTTTGCAAAGGGTCATGCTTTTAATCAAGCAGTCCCTGTTCGCGCATTTTTTTCTTTACGGTGAAACCGCTTCCCATCATGGCGATAACGAGAACAATGCTTCCGATGATGCCCCATGCGCTTTTCTCAGCGATTGATACGCCGATCAGCATCATGCTGAAGACTGCTGCGAATGCAAATAATAATAAGAGCCAATTCAATTTTTTCATATTTCCATCCCCTTTAACGTCATACTTTCAGTTTACAGAAAAACGTAACGCTTTTAAAGAGGATGTGTGGTATAATATGAAAGTTATCTAATTTTTTTAGGAGATGAAAATGTGAAACTTCGAAACGATCTTCGCAACATCGCGATTATTGCCCACGTTGACCATGGGAAAACGACTTTGGTAGACCAATTGCTTCACCAAGCCGGAACATTCCGTGCCAACGAAAATATTGCCGAGCGCGCAATGGATTCAAACGATCTTGAACGTGAACGCGGTATTACAATTCTTGCGAAAAATACTGCGATTAACTATAAAGATACACGCATTAATATTTTGGACACTCCGGGACACGCCGACTTCGGCGGAGAGGTAGAACGGATTATGAAAATGGTTGACGGCGTTCTGTTAGTCGTTGACGCATATGAAGGCTGCATGCCGCAAACCCGTTTCGTACTGAAAAAAGCCCTTGAGCAGAACTTAAATCCGGTTGTCGTCGTGAACAAAATCGACCGTGATTTCGCCCGCCCGGAAGAAGTCATTGATGAAGTGCTTGATTTGTTCATCGAGCTTGACGCAAATGAAGAACAGCTTGAGTTCCCTGTCGTCTACGCTTCTGCGATTAACGGAACGGCAAGTCTGGATCCGAAAAAGCAGGACGAAAATATGGAATCACTGTATGAAACGATTCTTGAACATGTCCCTGCCCCGGTAGATAACGCCGAAGAGCCTCTTCAATTCCAAGTGGCGCTGCTTGATTACAATGATTATGTCGGCCGTATCGGTATCGGACGCGTTTTCCGAGGCACGATGAAAGTGGGTCAGCAGGTTTCATTGATGAAACTTGACGGAACGGTAAAATCATTCCGCGTAACGAAAATCTTCGGTTTCCAAGGATTGAAACGCGTGGAAATTGAAGAAGCGAGAGCGGGAGACCTTGTTGCCGTTTCGGGCATGGAAGACATCAACGTCGGTGAAACGGTTTGTCCGGCTGACCACCATGAGCCGCTGCCGGTTCTGCGCATTGATGAGCCTACGCTTCAAATGACATTTGTCGTAAACAACAGCCCGTTTGCAGGCCGTGAAGGCAAATATGTCACAGCCCGCAAAATTGAAGAGCGTCTGAACGCGCAGCTTCAAACAGACGTCAGTCTTCGTGTCGAACCGACTGCATCACCAGACGCATGGGTTGTTTCAGGACGGGGTGAGCTTCACCTGTCCATTTTAATTGAAAACATGCGCCGTGAAGGCTATGAGCTTCAAGTGTCTAAACCTGAAGTTATCATTAAGGAAATCGACGGCGTCAGCTGCGAGCCTGTTGAGCGCGTGCAGATTGACGTGCCTGAAGAGCATACCGGTTCTGTTATGGAATCAATGGGTGCGAGAAAAGGCGAAATGCTTGATATGATTAATAACGGAAACGGCCAGGTCCGCCTGATCTTTACCGTACCTTCACGCGGACTCATCGGCTATTCTACTGAGTTTCTGTCACTGACACGCGGTTTCGGTATCCTGAACCACACGTTTGACAGCTATCAGCCGATGCAAAAAGGCCAAGTCGGAGGCAGACGTCAGGGTGTGCTCGTTTCCATGGAAAACGGAAAAGCGACATCTTACGGAATTCAAGGTATTGAAGACCGCGGCGTCATCTTCGTTGAGCCCGGAACAGAAGTGTATGAAGGCATGATTGTCGGCGAACATAACCGTGACAATGACCTTGTCGTCAATGTCAGCAAAATGAAACAGCAGACAAACGTCCGTTCCGCTACGAAGGATCAAACGACTACGATTAAGAAAGCGCGCATTATGTCGCTTGAAGAATCACTCGAGTACTTAAACGAGGATGAATACTGCGAAGTAACGCCGGAATCCATCCGTTTAAGAAAGAAAATCCTGAATAAAAACGAACGTGAAAAAGCGGCGAAAAAGAAAAAAACAGCAGGAATGTCTTAATCACTTGCAGAATTTGAAAAGGTAGAACCCGAACGGAAAAGGGGAGGGGGATCTTTTTGAATGAAGTAAGTGAACGGCTGTCGTTCTTTGCGGCTCTTTACCAAGTGGATGAGCATCCGCTGGCGGGAATGTGGCTGTTATACGGAACGATCGTCGTGCTTTCGGTGATTGTATTTAAACTCGGCTTTGCCAAACGGCTGCCGGTGTTGAAGGCTGCGGCAGTTTATCTCTTTCTCCTGCTCGGCTGCACCGTGCTGACTTTTTTCGGTGTGTTTCTGCCGGTCGGAGAAGGGCTTGTTGTCGCCGCCTTGATTTTGATCATTTACAAAATCCGTCTGCACCAGTCCAAAAAAAGCCAGTCAGCTAAACCGCAATAAAAAAATGACCTTGCCTTCCGGCGGGTCATTTTTTATTCGGTTTATTTTTTCAGTTTATCTTTTTTCGCTTTTTGTCCAGGATGAAAGGAAAAGTGTCCGGTATTCAGCCGCGCCTCCGTTTTGATTTTGATTCGGTCATGGCATTCCCGGCACATATATGTATGAATCGGACGATTGCGGAGGCGTTTGGCTGTCAGTGTTTCATCATCAATTTGTTCAATTTTGTCGCAAATGGAACATTTTACTCTCATTGATTTTCACCTCTTTCACTATGACAAGCATTATATCATGGATGCCCCTCCTGCCAAAGGGAAAGAAAGCAGCGCCCTTCCTTTGGAGCGGGCGCTGCTTTTTACTGGCGGTTTTTCATATGATGATCTGATTGATCGTTCTGTTCGTTCTGCAGCTTGTTCTGGTCTCTTTGGTTCAGCTGATCATCATTCGATTGAGTCGGTGATTCTTTTTCATTGTCGGTCACATCATTCGGGACTTCCGGCATGACACGACCGACGATGGCGGCAAGTTCGTCCAAAATGCCTGAAACGGGGCGGCCGGCTTTAATGTCGCTGCCCATGCCTCTCAGACGGGAAACCGTATCAGGATCAGCCACGACAACGGCATTGGCGCCGTAAGGATCGTTTTTTAACGCCTGGGCAACGGTGTATTTAATGCTCTCCACTTTGCTTCTTTCTAAATTGTCATCCACATCGATTCCGACAACGGAGTATCTTCCGAGTACAACCGCGGTGGCATCTGAAATGCCGGGGATTTTTTCGGTTACTTCGACGAGATGCTTAGCGATGTCTGTCCGGCCGGGATTTTCAGCTGTCTCAGGAGCCGTATTTTTCACATGAATCGGTTTTGCATCACGCTGATCGGTTGATTCGTTCTGGATATTGCGGCCGCGGCCGTCCTGTACAGCAGTGCAGCCGGTCAGGATAAACAAGGCTTGTATGATAATGAAAAGAATTCGCACGTCAGATTCCCTCCTTGAATGCTTTCATTTATTTTATTGTTGAATTAACCTTCTATCTTTATTCACCAAATCATATATTTTAGCAGGCATCCCCGTTTTTCGCGGAAAGAGAAGCACACGATGGGCTTTGATCCTTATTTCAGGAGGCTGAGACTTGAGTAAAATTTATGTGTTAGATACGAATGTACTTTTGCAGGATCCTAACGCCATTTTTTCCTTTGAAGAAAACGAAGTTGTCATCCCCGCCGTCGTGCTGGAAGAGGTCGATTCAAAAAAGCGGTATATGGACGAGGTCGGGAGAAATGCAAGGCACGTATCTAAGCTGATAGACGGGCTCAGGGAGAAAGGTAGGCTGCATGAGAAAGTTCCGCTTGAAAGCGGAGGAACGCTCAGAATTGAACTGAACCACCGGTCATTTCATCAGCTCCAAGAAATTTTTATCGAAAAAACGAATGATAACCGCATTTTGGCGGTGGCAAAAAATTTAAGCCTTGAGGAGGAAACGAAAGAAAACGGCCGCCTCGTCATCCTGGTCAGCAAAGATGTGCTTGTCAGGGTAAAGGCGGATGCCATCGGGCTTTTGGCGGAGGATTTTTTAAACGACAGAGTCGTTGACCATGATGAAATATATAGCGGGTACAAAGATATATTTATGAATAAAGAGCGGTTTGCCTCGTTTTATAAAAACAAACAAATTTCAGTCAAGGAGCTTCAGCAGCATCAGGTTTATCCGAATCAATTTGTGCTGATGAAAGATGAATTAGGAGGATCATCGTCTGCGGTCGGCATGGCGGATAAGAAAGGCGAGACCGTAAAAAGACTTGTTTTCGATGATGAGCACGTATGGGGTATCAGGCCGAAGAACGTCCAGCAGACAATGGCGCTTGAACTCCTGCTGAGGGAAGATATCCCGCTTGTCACCCTGATCGGAAAAGCGGGAACGGGAAAAACCTTGCTTGCTCTCGCGGCAGGGCTTCTGCAGACGGAGGATCTCGGTATTTATAAAAAGCTGATCGTCGCGCGTCCCATCGTCCCGGTGGGAAAGGATATCGGATATTTGCCGGGCGAAAAAGAGGAAAAGCTCAAGCCGTGGATGCAGCCGATCTTTGATAATCTTGAATTTTTATTCAATGCGAAAAAGCCGGGTGAACTTGAAGCGATTTTGGCAGGAATCGGATCGATTCAGGTGGAGGCGCTGACATACATTCGGGGAAGAAGCATTCCGGATCAGTTTATTATTATTGATGAGGCTCAGAATCTGACGAGGCACGAGGTCAAAACGCTTTTGACAAGGGTGGGAGAGGGAAGCAAAATTGTCCTGATGGGCGATCCGGAGCAAATAGATCACCCATACTTAGACAGTTTAAACAACGGACTTGCTTATGTTGTAGAGCGGTTTAAAGGACAAACCGTCTCCGGCAGCGTGAAGCTTGTGAAAGGTGAGAGATCCGGCCTTGCACAGCTTGCCGCCGATTTGTTATAAAACTTCGATTTCTGTGACGCCCGTTATCGGTTTTTCAAAGTCTCCGTCCACGTAAAAATGGACCGGACCGCCGTCTTGAAGCGGTTTCCCCGCATCGCTGAAATGCGCGATTGCGTCCATCGCCTTTTCAAGCGGCACTTCGATTCTTTCTGATTTTGAAATAAATGCGCACAGGACAGCGCTTTCTTTCGGCTCGGCATTTGCTAAAACAGCGCCGAGCTTCATGGCGAAGCTGCCGTTCATCAGTCTTTCTTTTTCATAACGTTTTTCGCTTTTTAAAGTCGGCGGCGAAATGCGCCCTTCTCTGATCACCCGTTCAGGATCAAGCGTATGCTCCTGGGTTTCTGCAGAGCCGTCCGGATGAACGGGCTGATTGTTTTCAAACGGAAATTTGCGGTCATCGAAAATCCAGACACTCGGATCAATTGTAATCGGGTATGTAACATTGCCTTTTACTTGAATAACGCTCATGTTGAAGCCCCCCCTTTACTTAAAGTATAAAAGTTTTCGCATGAATTGTCACTTTGCGTCGCAAACTTAGATGTATACAACGGCAGCGAAGTGAGGATGATCGACATGGTATGCCGGCATTACCAAGAGCTGGACGCATTAGTTCAGGAAGCGAAAAAAAGGACCGAAGAAGGCAAAGTGGCAGACTATATTCCGGCTCTTGCTGAATCCGAACAAGACAGCCTTTCGGTCACGATTTATCATGCGGAAAATACATGTCTGACGGCAGGAGACGCCGACAGGACATTTACGCTGCAGAGCATTTCGAAAGTGCTTTCTCTGGCGCTCGTACTGATGGATTACGGAAAGGAAAAGGTGTTCAGCTGCGTGGGTCAGGAGCCGACCGGCGACCCGTTTAACTCCATGATTAAGCTTGAAACAGTGAATCCGGGCAAGCCTTTAAATCCGATGATTAATGCGGGAGCTCTCATCGTTACGGGTTTAATTAAAGGGCATTCGCCGAAAGACCGCCTGGATTACCTGCTCGGATTCATCAGAAGACTTGCGAACAATCAGGACATTACATATTGCAGACATGTCGCGGAATCGGAATTCAAATCTTCCATGATTAATCGGGCCATGTGTTATTACATGAAGCAGTATGACATTTTTAAAGGCGATGTTGAAGAGGTCATGGATTTGTATACAAAACAGTGCGCGATTAAGATGAGCAGTCTGGATTTAGCCAAAATCGGCTGTGTATTCGCCCTTGACGGGAAGCATCCGGAAACCGGGGAGCAGGTCATTAAAAAAGATGTGGCGAGAATCTGCAAGACGTTTATGGTGACATGCGGCATGTACAATGCGAGCGGGGAATTCGCAATAAAGGTCGGCATTCCCGCTAAAAGCGGCGTTTCGGGAGGAATCATGGGCATTTCGCCGTACAACTTCGGAATCGGTATATTCGGCCCGGCGCTTGATGAAAAAGGCAACAGCATCGCGGGTGTGAAGCTTTTGGAAATCATGTCTGAGAAATACAGGCTGAGTATTTTTTGAAACATTTTTTATCATAACATCTGCTTAAATCCTCTTGCAATTTTATCTGATACCCTTTATGATAAATAGAAGAATTAGGTACTCGCCTGGGGAACGGAGGGATACTTTTGGCTTCAGAGATTATAGTTGACCATCAGCAGAAAGCATTCGAGCTGTTGAAGTTAGATGCTGAGAAGATTTTGAAGCTGATCCGAGTACAAATGGATAACTTAACGATGCCTCAATGTCCTCTGTATGAAGAGGTCTTGGATACTCAGATGTTCGGACTGTCGAGGGAAATCGATTTTGCTGTCCGCCTGGGATTAGTTGACGAAAACGACGGCAAAGAGCTGCTGGACAGACTTGAAAGAGAACTGTCTGCTTTGCATGACGCGTTTACAGGAAAATAAATGATCAAACTCAAACTATTCAACGGTTTGGGTTTTTTTATAACCGTAAACCGTTTTTTTTTGCATCTTCTTTTCGTAAGACGGTCTCTTAATCTGCATTTCATCCGAAAAACTATAAAGAAACTGCGTAAATTGTTTATGAATTATAGTAAAATATAATACGCAATAGGTATTAAACGTAAGCTTTAAGCAGGAAAGAGGATGTTATGTTTAAAAGAATGTTAAAATCTTACGATTATTCATTGATATGCGCTATCATTCTGCTGTGCAGTTTCGGGTTGGTAATGGTATACAGCTCAAGCATGATTACCGCCGTTATGCGTTACGGCGTGAGCAGCGACTATTTCTTTAAACGGCAGCTGTTCGCCGTCATCGCGGGGTTTGTGCTGTTTATTATCGCGGCCGTTTTTCCGTACAAAGTGTTCGCCCATCAAAAGATTCAGAAAATCATACTGCTTGCGTCAGTGGCTGCGCTTTGCGCGCTGTTTGTTTTCGGACATGTTGCCGGAAATGCGCAAAGCTGGTTTAAAATCGGCGGAATGGCCATTCAGCCGGGGGAATTTGTCAAGCTGACCCTGATACTGTATCTTGCCGCAGTGTACGCAAAGAAACAAAGCTACATCGATCAGCTTTTGACGGGGGTTGCGCCGCCGGTGATCGTCACCGTAGTCATTTGTGCGCTTATCGCTATTCAGCCCGACTTCGGAACGGCGATGATTATCGGTCTGATCGCGTTTTGCGTCATTATGTGTTCGGGATTCAGCGGAAGGACCCTGCTCAGGCTGGTTCTCATGGCGGGAATCGTATTACTCCTTGTCAGCCCGATCATCTATCTGAAATGGGACGATATTTTGACACCCGGGCGTATGAGCCGGTTTGAAAGCCTTGAAAATCCATTTAAATATGCCAGCACATCAGGCCTGCAGATTATAAATTCGTATTATGCAATCGGCTCAGGCGGTTTTTTCGGTCTCGGTCTTGGAGAAAGCATTCAAAAATACGGTTATCTGCCTGAATCGCATACAGACTTTATTATGGCGGTTATTTCAGAGGAGCTCGGCATTTTCGGCGTCCTGTTTGTCATTTTGCTGCTGGCTTTTGTCGTGTTAAAAGGTTTTTATATTGCGAGAAAATGTGAAGATCCGTTCGGAAGCCTTTTGGCAATCGGGATATCCAGCATGATTGCGATTCAGACCTTTATCAATCTCGGCGGTGTCAGCGGTTTAATTCCGATCACAGGTGTTCCGCTGCCGTTTATCAGCTACGGGGGCTCATCAATGTTTTTGTTATTAACGAGCGCCGGTATATTGGTGAATGTCAGCATGCATGTCAAGTACTCAGAAAAGAAGAAAAAGAGGGAGCCCGTTCCGTCTAAAGGGGTAAAAAGACGGCAGACGGAAAAATCTGTGTATCTCTAAAAAACAAGTGTATACACAGGGCGGATATTCCTTTATTATAAACTACATATTTATTAGGCCAAGGGGGAGAAAAGTTTGTCACAACAATCCATCCAAAAAGTGTTAGTAGCAAACAGGGGAGAAATTGCGATCCGGATTTTCCGGGCGTGCACAGAATTGAACATCAGAACGGTAGCCGTTTATTCAAAAGAAGATTCGGGCTCCTATCATCGCTATAAAGCGGATGAAGCTTATCTTGTGGGCGAAGGCAAAAAACCGATTGACGCGTATCTTGATATTGAAGGGATTATTGAGATCGCAAAAAGAAACGGCGTAGATGCCATTCATCCGGGCTACGGATTTCTCTCTGAAAATATCCAATTTGCGAGACGCTGTGAAGAAGAGGGCATCGTATTCATCGGACCGACGTCAGCGCATTTGGATATGTTCGGAGATAAAGTAAAGGCGAGGGAGCAGGCGGAAAAAGCCGGTATCCCCGTTATTCCGGGGAGTGACGGACCGGCTGAAACATCAAAAGATGTCGAACAATTCGCAAAAGTCCACGGATTTCCGTTTATTATTAAAGCATCGCTCGGAGGCGGAGGCCGCGGCATGAGAATCGTCCGAAGCGAAAGCGAATTGAAAGAATCGTTTGAGCGGGCCAAATCAGAAGCGAAAGCCGCATTCGGAAATGATGAAGTGTATGTTGAAAAACTGATCGAAAATCCTAAGCATATTGAAGTTCAGGTGATCGGAGATAAAGAAGGCAATGTCGTTCATCTGTATGAGCGGGACTGTTCCGTTCAGAGACGCCATCAAAAGGTGATTGAGGTGGCGCCGAGTGTATCTTTGCAGCCTGAATTAAGGGACGAAATCTGTGAAGCGGCTGTGGCGCTTGCGAAAAATGTCGGCTATATCAACGCGGGGACCGTGGAATTTCTCGTAGCGGGCGGTGAATTTTACTTTATTGAAGTGAACCCGCGCGTACAAGTGGAGCATACGATTACGGAAATGATAACGGGGGTTGATATCGTTCAGACGCAGATTCTCGTCGCGCAGGGCCACGGACTGCACAGCCGCGCCGTCAATATCCCAGAGCAGAAAGACATTTTTACAAACGGGTATGCGATACAATCACGTGTGACCACTGAAGATCCGCTGAATGACTTTATGCCTGACACGGGTAAAATTATGGCTTACCGCTCAGGCGGCGGCTTCGGCGTCCGCCTTGATACGGGAAACAGCTTCCAGGGCGCCGTCATCACGCCTTACTATGATTCACTGCTCGTCAAGCTGTCGACATGGGCGCTGACGTTTGAACAGGCATCAGCGAAAATGGTCCGCAACCTGCAGGAATTCAGGATCAGGGGCATTAAGACCAATATTCCGTTTCTTGAAAACGTGGCAAAGCATGAAAAATTCCTGACGGGCCAATACGACACATCGTTTATCGACACAACGCCTGAGCTGTTTGTTTTCCCAAAACAGAAGGACCGCGGAACAAAAATGCTTTCCTATATCGGCAATGTCACGGTGAACGGTTTTCCGGGAATCAGGAAAAAAGAAAAACCTGCATTTGATAAGCCTCAGACCGTTACGTTAGGTATCGGGGAAAAGCCGGCAAGCGGTACGAAACAGATCCTTGATGAAAGAGGCGCTGAGGGGCTTGCAGACTGGGTGAAAGAGCAAAAATCCGTGCTCCTGACCGATACAACGTTCAGGGATGCCCATCAGTCCCTGCTTGCAACCCGGATCAGATCCAATGATTTGAAAAAAATCGCGAATCCTACGGCTGCCCTGTGGCCTGAACTGTTCAGCCTTGAAATGTGGGGAGGCGCGACATTTGATGTAGCGTACCGTTTCTTAAAAGAAGACCCTTGGAAACGCCTTGAAGATCTTCGTAAGGAAGTGCCGAACACATTGTTCCAGATGCTCCTTCGTTCATCAAATGCCGTCGGTTATACAAACTATCCCGACAATGTCATCCAAAAATTTGTCCGGCAGTCAGCGGAGTCCGGTATTGACGTATTCCGGATCTTTGACAGCCTGAACTGGGTAAAAGGGATGACGCTGGCCATCGATGCCGTCCGTGAAACCGGAAAAGTGGCGGAGGCTGCGATTTGTTACACGGGAGATATTCTTGATAAGACCCGGACGAAATATGATTTGCAATATTATCTTTCTATGGCGAAAGAGCTTGAGGCGTCTGGTGCGCACATTCTCGGCATTAAAGATATGGCCGGTCTTTTGAAACCTCAAGCCGCATACGAACTTGTCTCAGCGCTGAAGGAAACGATTGATATTCCTGTTCATCTTCACACGCATGATACGAGCGGCAATGGCGTCTTTCTCTATGCCAAAGCTGTTGAAGCGGGTGTGGACATCGTGGATGTCGCCGTCAGCTCAATGGCGGGTCTGACTTCACAGCCGAGCGCAAGCGGATTTTATCATGCGCTTGAAGGAAACAGCCGCCGTCCTGAAATGGATGTCCGCCAGGTGGAAAGACTGTCACAATATTGGGAATCCGTCCGTCAGTATTACAGTGAATTTGAAAGCGGGATGAAGTCTCCGCATACTGAGATTTATAATCATGAAATGCCGGGCGGCCAGTACAGCAATCTCCAGCAGCAGGCAAAAGGAGTCGGCCTGGGCGATCGCTGGAATGAGGTGAAAGACATGTACAGCGTCGTCAACCGCATGTTCGGCGACGTCGTGAAAGTAACACCTTCTTCCAAAGTCGTCGGAGATATGGCGCTTTACATGGTGCAAAACAATTTAACAGAACAAGATGTTTATGATAAAGGCGAAACGCTTGATTTTCCGGATTCAGTCGTTGAGCTCTTTAAAGGGCAGATCGGCCAGCCGCACGGCGGATTTCCGGAAAAACTGCAAAAGCTCGTTCTGAAAGGACAGACGCCGATCACGGTAAGACCGGGTGAGCTGCTTGAACCGGTATCTTTTGAAGGCATTAAAGAAGAATGGAAAGAAACGCATCAGATGGAATTGAGTGATCAGGACGCAATCGCGTATGCTCTTTATCCGAAGGTGTTTACTGAATATGTTAAAACGGCTGAACGCTTCGGTGATATTTCCGTATTGGACACACCGACTTTCTTCTACGGCATGACACTTGGTGAAGAAATCGAAGTGGAAATCGAGCGCGGAAAAACGCTGATCGTGAAGCTTGTATCTATCGGTGAACCGCAGCCAGATGCGACACGTGTCGTTTATTTCGAATTGAACGGCCAGCCGCGCGAGGTGGTCATTAAAGATGAAAGCATTAAATCGTCCGTGCAGGAAAAATTAAAAGCAGATCGGACAAACCCAAGCCACATTGCGGCATCTATGCCGGGAACAGTCATTAAATTGTTAACGGAAACCGGGGCAAAGGTGAATAAAGGCGATCATCTGATGATTAATGAAGCGATGAAAATGGAGACGACGGTACAGGCGCCGTTCTCCGGGACGATACAGCAGATTCATGTGAAAAACGGTGAACCGATTCAGACAGGCGATTTACTGATCGAAATTGAAAAAGCGTAAAAAATGAACATAAAAAACCTGATCCGCCCCGTGTGCGATCAGGTTTTTTATATGTGAAAAGGCCGAAGCTCTGATGCTTCGGCCTTTTCGTGTGCCTCAGATGTTCCGCTGTTTTGATTCATAGCGGAAGCGGGCGATTAATAATAAGAAATAGCATAAGACGCCGAACAGACCGGCAATAAAGAGCGAATGGGCAAGTGCAAAGCCGGTGGCCATTTCTGAATAAACAACCATGATTCCGGACAGCGCCTGTAATACAACAAAGGCAAGAGCCGCTATCCAGCCCCCGAGAATCTGTTTTTGGTCTTTGTAGGAGCGCACCGCATGCGCAAAAGCGACAAGAATCCATACGAACAGAAGCAGCGCTGCCGTTCTGTGGCCCATCTGCACCCATTCCTGAAAATGGGACGGAAGCCCGTGATTCAGCCTGCTGCAAAGCGGAACGTCAGGGCAGGCAAGGCTTGATTTCGTATGGCGCACATAAGCCCCCGTATAAACGACGATATACGTGTAAATCGAAAGGCCGATCATATGAAACTGCATTGTCCTGCCGATTCTGAGCGGCTTGACGAGCTTTTTGTCTGATTTATCAGCTTCAAATATGAGCAGCGTCAAAATCAGAACAGAAGCGAAAGAAATCAGCGATATGCCGAAATGAAGCGCCATAACGAGCGCATTTGATCCGAAAACAACCGCTAATGCGCCGAGAAGCGCCTGTAAAAATAAAAAGATAATGGACATAATGGCGAGAAAGGTTGTTTCACGGAAAACAGGCGTGACTTTTCTCCATGCCCAAAAAGCGAGACTCAGCACGAGAACGATTGAGACACCGCTTGCGAGTCTGTGGCTCCATTCAATGATAGAAGCGGCGTTAAGCTCCGGGAAAAACCGGCCGTGGCAAAGCGGCCACTGCCTTCCGCATCCGAGACCCGATCCTGTTTTTGTGACAAGAGCGCCGCCGATCAGCACGACGAGCATAACGAATGTCGTCAGCACGCCGAGCGCTTTCAAAGCTTTATTCATTTTACATTCACCTTCTTAACAAACTGGACAAAATGATATACGTACCAAGTGTAAGCGAATATGTGTTTTGTGGCAATTCTCAATTCTGTTTGTTCACAAAAATATAATAGAATCAGGACTTCTTAGATAATGGGGTTGATTATTCCAGATGGGTCTGATAGAAATAAAGTAACCGCTTTATTATGAAACCGGCGGATTTGGTAAAATTCATAAAAAGTTCACAAATAAATTCCTGTTTCTCGTTTAATATTTAAGAGGATGTTTTTTTACAGGTCATTATCTTGTATGATAGAGTTGCAGGTCTTAAAAAACCTGCTTTAGGTTTGTAAGGGAGGTTTACGTTATGGCTAATTCCAGAATTTTAAACGATACAGCTATAGACGGACAGATTGAAGAGACGACGGCATGGAAGGATTTCCTTTCGCTTATCAAAATAGGAATCGTCAATTCGAATTTAATTACGACTTTTACCGGCATGTGGCTTGCGTTACATATATCCGGTCTGAGTTTTTTAGGCAATTTAAACACCGTGCTTCTTACATTAATAGGATCTTCTTTGATCATCGCCGGTTCTTGTGCGGTTAACAACTATTACGACCGTGATATTGATCATTTAATGGAACGCACGAAAGTAAGACCGACGGTAACCGGAAAGATTCAGCCGAATCAAGCGCTGTGGTCAGGAATTTTACTCATTGCTTTAGGACTTATCATGCTTTTGATGACCACCGTGATGGCAGCAGTCATCGGTTTTATCGGCGTGTTTACGTACGTTGTTCTTTATACAATGTGGACGAAACGCCGTTATACGATTAATACGGTTGTCGGAAGTGTATCAGGCGCCGTGCCGCCGTTAATCGGCTGGACAGCGGTTGAAGGGCACATCGGTGTTGTCGCGTGGGTTTTATTCATGATTTTATTCATCTGGCAGATTCCGCACTTTTTAGCGCTTGCGATTAAAAAGACGGAAGATTACAGAGCAGCGAATATTCCGATGCTTCCGGTAGTGCACGGCTTTGAAGTGACGAAAAGACAGATTATCGTCTGGGTCGCATGCCTGCTGCCGCTTCCGTTTTTCCTCGGCAGTCTCGGTCTTCCGATCGTCATTCTCGGCACTTTGCTGAATGTCGGATGGCTTGTTCTCGGACTGATGGGATTCCGCATGAAAAACATCATGAAGTGGGCAACCCTTATGTTTGTCTATTCGCTTAACTACATGACCATTTATTTTGTAGCGATGGTGGTCTTCACACTGTTTTAATTGAATAATGAGCTTGTTTGATCGCCAAAACAAACAATGACAACTAGTAAACGCCGCCTTGACCTTTTGTTTAATCAGGCGGCTTTGCTTTTATACATAGATGGAATTTTAAGTAAAAAATCTCATATTTTAAGAAATGAGGAAATGAAGTATTTCGGCTGGAAGCAGATTTACTGCTTATGCATCTCGTACTGATTCAAAAAAGGGGTTGGGTGAAATGTTAAAGCGTTGGCGTCTTTTATCATTATTAGCCTTAGTGCCGCTTTTATTGAGCGGCTGTGGAAAACCGTTTCTGTCCACACTCAAGCCTGCCGGCGAAGTGGCTGATAAACAATATGATCTGACGGTGCTCAGCACACTTATCATGGTTGTGGTCGTTGCGGTCGTAGCAGTTATTTTCTTTTACGTCATTGTGAGATTCAGACGGTCGCGTATAGGGGAAGACACGATACCGAAACAGGTGGAGGGGAACCGTTTTTTAGAAATCACCTGGACCGTTATTCCGATCCTGCTTTTGATTATTCTTGTCATCCCGGTTGTCATCGATACATTGGCGCTAGCGGATACGTCGCCGATGGATAAGAAAAACCGTAAAGCAGAGGATGCGCTCGTGATTAATGTAAGGGCGAATTTATACTGGTGGGAATTCGAGTATCCTGATTACGGGTTTGTGACAAGTCAGGAGCTGATCGTTCCCACAGATGAACGCGTCTATTTCAAGCTGAAGTCCTCAGATGTGAAACACTCTTTCTGGATTCCGTCAGGGGGGGGGAAAATCGATACGAATACGGATAATGACAATACTTTCTTTCTGACCTTCGATTCTAAACGCAGCAAAGAAGCGGGAGAATATTTCTTCGGAAAATGCGCAGAGCTGTGCGGACCTTCACATGCGCTGATGGATTTCAAAGTGAAACCGCTGCCGTCAAAAGAATTTAAACAATGGACGAAAGCGATGAAAAATTATAAGCATACAACAGATTCCGGTTTAGCCGCGCAAGGAGAAGAGCTGTTTAAGGAAAAAAACTGCCTGAGCTGTCATGCGGTTGAGCCCAATGATAAACGGGCTGAAGCGGCAAGAACGGCTCCGAACCTCGCTACCTTCGGTGAACGGGTCAAAGTGGCCGGTATTAAGGATGCGAATAAAGAGAATATAAAAGCCTGGCTGAAAAATCCGGACAGCATTAAACCGGGCAATAAAATGACAGGCACTTATCCGAAGCTCTCGGACGCTGAAACGGATGCGCTGTATGAATATTTAAAAGGGCTGAAAGCGGAGAACAAGTGAGGACAGGGAGATATCAGGGGGGAGGTCGCAAATGATGAATACGCTTACAGGACAGCAAAGAAAAAGCTCTTTACTTTGGGATTATTTGACGACGGTTGACCATAAGAAAATCGCGATTTTATATATGATCGCCGGGGGATTTTTCTTCGTCGTCGGCGGACTTGAGGCCATGCTTATCAGGATTCAGCTCTTGAGGCCGGGGAACGATTTTATGGGTGCTCAGCAGTTTAATGAAATTATGACGATGCACGGCACGACAATGATCTTCCTGGCGGCGATGCCGCTGTTATTCGGGCTGATGAACGCGGTTGTGCCGCTGCAGATCGGGGCGCGTGACGTATCATTCCCATTTCTGAATGCGCTCGGATTTTGGCTGTTTTTCTTCGGAGGCATCTTTTTGAATCTGAGCTGGTTTTTAGGGGGCGCTCCTGATGCAGGCTGGACGTCGTACGCGTCGCTTGCGCTGAATTCGAAAGGGCACGGCATAGACTTTTTCGTGCTCGGCCTGCAAATATCAGGCTTAGGGACGCTCATTGCGGGGATCAATTTTCTCGCCACAATTATTAATATGAGGGCGCCGGGTTTGACGTATATGAGACTGCCGCTGTTTACGTGGACGACATTTGTGGCGTCGGCTCTCATTTTATTCGCATTTCCTCCGCTCACCGTCGGTTTGGCGCTGATGATGCTGGATCGTTTGTTCGGAACGAATTTCTTTAATCCTGAATTGGGCGGCAATACGATTATCTGGGAGCATCTGTTTTGGATTTTCGGGCATCCGGAAGTATACATTTTAATTCTTCCCGCCTTTGGGATTTTTTCAGAAATCATTCCCGTATTTGCGAGGAAACGTCTGTTCGGTTATTCGTCTATGGTCTTTGCGATCGTGCTGATCGGCTTTCTCGGGTTCATGGTATGGGTTCACCACATGTTTACGACGGGACTCGGACCGATCGCTAATGCGATATTTGCGGTTGCGACGATGGCGATCGCGGTGCCTACCGGCATTAAAATTTTCAACTGGCTTTTGACCATCTGGGGAGGAAACGTCAAATTCACGACGCCTATGCTGTATGCCGTCGCCTTTATTCCCTCTTTCGTACTCGGAGGAGTCACAGGTGTCATGCTGGCGGCCGCAGCGGCAGATTATCAGTTCCACGATACGTATTTTGTCGTAGCGCATTTCCACTACGTCATTATCGGCGGCGTTGTGTTCGGCATCCTGGCGGGCGTGCATTTCTGGTGGCCGAAAATGTTCGGGAAGGTGCTTCATGAAACGATGGGGAAAATTTCGTTCGTCTTATTTTTTATCGGGTTTCATCTTACCTTCTTCATTCAGCATTTTCTCGGCTTGATGGGAATGCCGCGGCGCGTTTACACATATCTGCCCGGCCAGGGGCTTGATACCGGCAACCTGATCAGTTCAATCGGCGCGTTTTTCATGGCGGGCGCGGCTGCTTTACTCGTCGTCAATATTATTTATACCTCAATAAAGGGGAAATACGTCGGGAACGACCCGTGGCTGGACGGTCGTACGCTTGAATGGGCGGTCTCTTCGCCGCCGCCGGAATATAATTTTAAACAGCTTCCGTTTGTCCGGGGACTTGACCCGCTGTGGATTGAAAAGCAGGCCGGAAATGAAGTGATGGCGCCTGCAGAGCCTGTAGAGGACATTCATATGCCGAACGGCTCCATCATGCCGTTTATCATATCTTTCGGGCTGTTTGTCGCAGCGTTCGGGTTTTTATACCACTCCGATTATTCATGGGGGCTTCCGGTTATCTTCATAGGGCTCGGCATCACATTCTTTACCATGCTGCTTCGCTCTGTGGTCGATGATTACGGCTATCATATTCACAAAGAAGATCTGCCGAATGATGATAAAGGGGTGAAGGCGTAATGCAGCTGCAGGAAAAAATGACGGCTGAAACCTTTCCGGCTTCTCCTGAAAAAGCAACGCTGGAGGGGAAAAATAAGTTTTTGGGATTTTGGCTGTTTCTCGGCGGCGAAACAGTTCTGTTCGCCTCGCTATTTGCGACATTCCTTGCTTTACGGGAATCAAAAGCCGGAGGGCCGTCAACGGCTGAGATGTTTGAGCTGCCGATCGTGTTTATCGCGACGATGCTTCTTTTGACGAGCAGCTTAACGAGTGTGTATGCGATGTATCATATGAAAAATTTCTCCTTTAAAAAAATGCAGGTGTGGCTTCTGGTTACCGTATTATTGGGAGCGGGATTTTTAGGGGTTGAAATCTATGAATTTATGCATTACACTCACGAATTCGGCTTTACCATTACAAGCTCTGCGCTCGGCTCAGCGTTTTACACGCTCGTCGGCACACACGGAGCACACGTGGCGTTCGGGCTGTTGTGGATCAGCGTGCTCATGATCCGGAATGCGAAAAGAGGGCTCAGCCTTTATAATGCGCCGAAATATTATGTGGCCAGCTTATATTGGCATTTTATCGATGTCGTGTGGGTCTTTATCTTTACCGTTGTATATTTGATGGGGATGGTGGGATAACGATGGACGATAACAAAAACAGAGGGACTGTCAGTACGGATCTCGAATATCGGAGAAGGAAAAATGCCGAGGAGATGAAATATCAGGTCATATCCTTCGGCTTGATGATCGGCCTTACGCTTGTCGCGTTTTTGACGGTGGCTGCAGACGGCATTGCCGGATGGTTTACGATGCCGTTTCTGATCCTGCTTGCGGTCATTCAGGTCATCTTTCAGCTGTTTTACTTTATGCATATGAGCCAGAAGGGGCATGAAGCGCCGTCATTATTTCTGTATTCGGGAATATTTGTCGCGTTTATCACCGTGCTTGCATTTGTCACGATTATTTGGTGGTAATCGGGGCGGCGGGGAGTGAGAGATTTGATTAATTTGGAAATGTTCGGGTTTCGCGCAATGTGGAGCCCGTATCTGTTTTGTATAACTGCCGTGATAACAGGTGTTTACTTTTACTGGTGCAGCCGGCATGAAGGACGTGTGGCCGTTAAGGAGAAGGTGCTGTTTGTGCTTTCCGCGCTATTTTTTTACGCGGCTGCGGGAAGTCCGGTTGATTTATTGGGCCATGTGATGTTCAGCGCCCATATGGCGCAGATGGCGGTTCTGTTTTTAGTCGTACCGCCGCTGTTGATCTCCGGAATTCCCGGCTGGGCATGGAAAAAACTGATCTTCCGTCCTGTCGTAAAGCCGCTGTTTTCGTTTTTTTCAATGCCGCTTATCGCTTTAGTGCTGTTTAACGGTATTTTTTCGCTGTATCACATCCCGTTTATATTTGATTTCGTCAAAACGGATTCGCTGTATCACACGCTGATGAACGGACTCATCTTTGTAACGGCGTTTTTTATGTGGTGGCCGCTTGTGCATAAGGTGGACGGTCTGCCCCGTCTCAGCGGTTTAATGAAGCTGGGGTATATTATGGCAGACGGGATTTTGTTAACGCCGGCCTGCGCGCTCATTATGTTCAGCGGGGCGCCCATGTATGCCACGTATACAGATCCGGCAGCTTGGGCCGAAGCAATGAAGCTTTGCGTTCCTTTAGATTTGCTGGAGGAGATCCCTTTATCCGGACCGGAGATGTTTAACACGCTGCCTCCTCTGGAAGATCAGCAGCTTGGGGCAGTGCTGATGAAAATCATTCAAGAGGCGGTCTACGGAATATATTTGGCTGTCATCTTTTTTCAGTGGGTCAGAACGGAACGGGAAAAAGATACGCTGTCAGAGCCGCCGTATATCGAGCATACCGTCTCATAAAAAAAAGTACAGCAGAATATGCTGTACTTTTTTATTACATTTGCACTGTTTTTAATGACTCTTCCAATTCAAGCAGTAAAGCTTTGCTTTCAGCGACGACATGTTCCGGAAATTCTTCAGCGCTGCCGTATTCTACGCCGTGCGGATAATAATGCTTTCCTAAAAGAGGGGCCTTCAGCTGAATCACGGCCCGTCTGCCGCCGACATCGCCCTCTTTTGCCGTTCCTTGAATCCGCAGATAAAATGTCCCCTCAGGTACTGAAAACTTTTTGTCGTAAGTCACTCTTTCATAATCCCATTGTCCAGCCAGAATGAGCCCTTTACCTTCCATCAGATCATTCAAGCGGCTGAGCTCCGCTGTTACCCCTTCAAGACCGCTGTTTTCAAACTTCAAACCTTCCCCCTCCTTTTAAAAATGCCCTTTCCTGACAATCATAGTATGAAAGCGTTACACTTTCAATGATTCATACGGTGAAAGTATGCAAAAAGAAAAATTTGACGACAATAGTAGCAGAAAAAAGGAGGAATTCCGCAATGACAAAGATCAATAAGCTCATGACGTCAGACTTGCAATATTGTACAGTATTAGATAATGTATATGAAGCTGCGGTGAAGATGAAAGACGCGGATGTCGGCGCCATTCCGATAGTGGATGAAGACGGCGCCACACTTGTCGGGATCGTGACAGACAGAGATCTCGTATTACGGGGAATTGCTTCAAAAAAGCCGAACTCTCAAAAAATAACCGACGCAATGACAGAGCGGGTTATCAGTGCAGAAGAAGACGCCTCTGTGGAGGAGGTGCTCCATTTGATGGCTGAACATCAGCTCAGAAGAATTCCCGTCACAAGGGATAAAAAACTGGTCGGCATTGTTACGCTCGGCGATCTTTCGTTGGCCGAGCAATCAAATGAGCAAGCGGGCCGGGCGCTGTCTGACATTTCTGAAGACGGAGGTCCGGAGGGGTTTATCCATTAAACATAAATCACGGACGATGCAAATAGGCTGTACTGTATAAGAGTACACAAAAACAGAACGGTTTGATGATATGGGGGTGAGAGGTTGAAAAATATCGCAAGGGCTCTCGTTATCCTTTTGCTTATTTACGGAGCGTATGTTCTGTTTATACAATATGGATCGGCTCCTCAGAAAAAGACCAATCAGGAGGAGCCTCAGGTTTCCAATGAAGAAGAGAGCGGAAAACGGCTGAAAATGCCGTCATCCGGACTGCTTTCTCTCATGGGGAAATCTGCCGCCGATGTGAAAAAGAAACTTGGGGAACCGTCCCGGAAAGATCCTTCTGCCTACGATTACGAGTGGTGGGTGTACAACCAAGGGAAAGACCAATACGTACAAGTCGGTATTCTGAATGATAAAGCCGTGACTTTATACGCTTCGGGAAGCGGCATCAACGCAAAACCGTTTAAGATCGGCGAATCGACGGGCGAAGTTTTTAAAACGACGCAGGTTTCTCCTTTTGTCAATGTGACTGACAAGGGAAACACGTATCGGTTTGAGTTTTCCGAAGAAGATATCAATACCCGTCCCACCGTCAAGATAGGCGGAATGTATGTTCAGCTGTACATGGACAAATTTGACGGGAATCTGTCAAGCATCAGGGCTTTTGATGCGGAAACGCTTGTGAAACAAAGGCCGTATGAGGTCATGTACAGAGGAAAGCTGACAGAACCCGAACCAGTTTCTGATAAAAAATGGAATGACATTGAACGAGCGAGTGAACAGCAGATTCTCGACATTACAAATGTCATCCGCGTGAAACACGGACTGGCAAGGCTGAAATGGGACGAAGGCGCCGCGAAAGTGGCATTCGGCCACAGCAAGGACATGAAGGATAACAAGTATTTCTCTCACGTCTCAAAGAAATACGGGACTCTGAAGGACCGCTTGGAAAAAGGCGATGTGAAATACCGGGAGGCCGGTGAAAATATTGCCTATAACTATGTGGACGGTCCTGCAGCCGTGGAGGGCTGGCTGAACAGCGAAGGCCACAGGAAGGCGCTGTTAAGCCCGGATTATACGCACCTCGGTGTCGGCGTGGACCGGAAGTATTATACGCAAAACTTCATTAAGCCTTGGCAGTAAAAAACCGCAGAGGGACGCGTCCCCCGCGGTTTTTTATGTTTTTTCGCGAGCGGCGCTCCTGCTGAAAAAAATATACCTGCTTTTTTTCGCAATTTAGGCGAACATTAAGGCGCATGAACCGATACATTATAGCAGGCAAAACTTTTCGGAGGGGGTGAGAATTGTGGCGAATCAGCAATCACGGCAATCAATCGATGATTTTAAACAATTCGTAAAAAAGCATCCCAAACTGATCCAAAATGTTCGCAAGGAACAAAGAAGCTGGCAGGAAGTCTATGAAAACTGGGTTCTTCTGGGCGAGGATGATCCGATGTGGGACCCTTTTAAAGACGAGGCCGTTCAGCCTTCTTCCGACGCGGAAACCAAACAGGAACCAGCTGAAAAGAACGATTTCGTTTCAAAAATGGTCACTGCCGTCAAAAAGATGGATATCAACCAAATGAATGAGCAGATCAATAAAATGAGCCAGTCCATTTCATCATTGCAAAGCCTTTTAAGCCAATTTTCGGGGAGCAGCACGAAGCAGCCCCGGCAAGGCTCCGGACAACATCCTTTTTCATTCAGAAAGGATTAAAGAAGGGGATCGTGTATGCGAAAAGAGGTTCAGGAATTCATATCCGCAGATGAGGAACGGAAACGGTTTATACGGCAGCGTCCCGTCTGGTACCGCAGACTTGCGAGAAAACCGGACGATCTCAATTCCTTTCAGCTTGACATGATGAATTTTTATGAAAAGACGATACCGCATCGGGTAAGTCAATTCTCAAACGGGATTCAAATGGCGCAGATGATGATGCAGATGGTACACGCCATGCGTTCGCAGGATTAAAAAGCGTTTAAACGCCGCATTTTCCAATTGGGTGGTTTCATGGTAAACTAGCAACTGGAGGTGCGTATTTATGTATGCAACAATTGAGTCCGTCAAGCTTCAAAGTGAAGCGGAGCAGCTTGCCGGCATGATTCTGCAGTCTGAGACGGCTGAAAATTACCGCGATTGTTACAAGCGTCTCCGTGAAGATGAAGAGGCAGGGCGGATCATTCGTTCTTTTATGAGCGTTAAAGAGCAGTATGAGGATGTGCAGCGCTTTGGCAAATACCATCCTGATTATAGAGAGATTTCCCGCAAAATGAGAGAAATGAAGCGGGAGCTCGATTTAAACGATAAGGTGGCCGAATTTAAAAAAGCGGAGACTGAGCTTCAGTCGCTGCTTGACGAGATCAGCATTGAACTCGGAACGGCCGTCTCGGAGCATGTAAAAGTGCCGACGGGGAATCCTTATTTTGACGGCCTGTCATCCTGCGGCGGCGGCTGCGGTTCCGGCGGCGGCTGCGGATGCAAAGTTTCCTGACGAGACGGCCGTCTCGTCTTTTACATAAAATGAACAGAAAGTCAGGCGGGTGATCATGATGGAAAATAAGCGCCAAGGCATAATCGTATATCTGCATTCTTTAAAACACAGCAAAATGCTGAGAAAATTCGGCAACGTTCATTATGTTTCCAAGCGGCTGAAATACGTTGTGCTGTATTGCGATATGAACCTGATCGAAAAAACAATGGAAAAGATTTCTTCTTATTCTTATGTGAAGAAGGTAGAGCCTTCTTATAAACCTTTTTTAAAGCTGGAATTTGAGTCAAAGCTTGATAAAGCGAAAGAGTACGATTATAAAGTCGGCATATAAAAAAAATCCCCGCAGATACCTGCGGGGTCCTTCTATTCCTTAACAAGTTAAGGAGAAGGAAAAGGGAGAGGAGAAACCGGAGGAAGAACTTATGGGGAAACGTAAGTCTTCTCCGCGGTTGGCAACAACATCATTCATTGATGCTGTTACACGTAGTCTTGACAGGAATGTGAATATGT
The DNA here is from genome assembly GCF_011065565.1 of Bacillus sp. EKM420B. Classification (NCBI taxonomy): domain Bacteria; kingdom Bacillati; phylum Bacillota; class Bacilli; order Caryophanales; family Bacillaceae; genus Bacillus; species Bacillus sp. EKM420B. The sequence goes on from NZ_JAAMNX010000001.1 coordinate 626,814, forward strand.
ATACACGATTTCACGTTCATTGTTTGAAAGAATGCTTTATGATAAGATAGGGATTGTTTTGATACATAACGGCTCAGCCGATGAGAAACATCAAAGTTTTCAGAAAAAGTGGTGTGAATAATGAGAGTAATTTCCGGTTCAAGAAAAGGACGAGCCTTAAAGGCTGTGCCGGGCACATCAACAAGGCCGACGACGGATAAAGTAAAAGAGTCTATTTTTAATATGATCGGCCCGTATTTTGACGGAGGAACGGGGCTGGATTTGTTTGCGGGGAGCGGCGGTCTCGGGATTGAAGCGCTGTCGCGCGGATTTGACCGCTGTATCTTTGTGGATCGTGATTTCAAAGCCATCCAAACGGTAAAAGCAAATATCAAAGCGCTCGATCTGCTGTCTTCAGCGGAAGTATACCGCAATGATGCAGAGCGGGCCCTCTATGCCGCGGCGAAACGGGAAAAAGGTTTTGACGGAATTTTCTTAGATCCTCCGTATAAGGAACAAAAGCTGAAAGCGCTTATCGAAATGATTGATGAGCAGAACATGCTGAATGAAGACGGTTTTGTCGTAGCCGAGCATGATAAAGCCGTTGCGCTTCCTGAAGCCGTCGGCGCGCTTTCTGTAACAAGAAGGGAAATTTACGGGCTTACAGGAGTGACGATATACCGAAATAGGGGGTAATGATGTGGCAAGTATAGCTGTATGTCCCGGAAGTTTTGATCCCGTCACCTACGGACATCTGGACATTATCAGACGGGGGGCAAACGTGTTTGAGCAGGTGTACGTATGCGTGCTCAATAATTCTTCTAAGCAGCCGCTGTTTACAGTTGAGGAACGATGTGAGCTGTTAAGAGAAGTGACAAAAGACATACCGAATGTTACGGTCGAGACGTCACAGGGACTGTTAATCGACTATGCGAAAAAAAAGCGGGCGAAGGCGATTATCAGGGGGCTCAGAGCCGTTTCTGACTTCGAATATGAGATGCAGGGGACTTCCGTCAACCGCGTGCTCGACGAATCAATAGAAACTTTTTTTATGATGACGAACAATCAGTACTCTTTTTTAAGTTCAAGCATCGTAAAAGAAGTCGCAAAATATAACGGGCCTGTTTCAGAGTTTGTTCCTCCGGAAGTTGAACAGGCGCTGAAGCAGAAATTTAAAGGATGAGAAGCGCTGATAGGCGTCTCATCCTTTTTTTGTCCGTGCTGACAGCCTGTAGCAATAAATCAATGCGTATACGGCGAGAGCTGTCAGTGTGATGGCGGGACCGATTTCAACAAGTGTATTCCAACCGCTGACGGCAGCAGATCCCGCGTCCTGATCGCGGAAAGGGAGGAATACGGACTGGTAAGGTTCGTCCAACGCAAGGTAAAGCGGCTTCCACAGTAAGAGAATAAAGAGTGCGGCATAAATGCCCTGAAGGATACGCGCCGCGAAAAACGGTTTAAAGCGGATATCTGTTTCCGATAAAATGCCGGCTACCTGGGCCTGTACGGAAAGGCCGCTGAACCCGAGAATAAAACTCACAATCATGGCTTTCGGCAGCAAGGCGGCATCAGCTTCACTGACCAGCTTGCTCCCAAGTGTAATTTCAAACATTCCGCTGATAAGAGGGATGTCCAGATTTGCCGGAAGATGAAAAAGGGAAAGCAGCGCGTTTGTAAATACAGAAAGCACATCCATGACTTGTACGATTGATAATAACCGGCTGAAAACCGAAAACAATATAATAAAACCGCCCACCATCAGCAAGGTTTGTACAGAAGAGGTGACGGCGTCGCCCAAAATTTTTCCGAGCGGCCGCTTTTCCGAAAGCCGCGCCTTGTGGAGGGCCAGAAATGCTTCCCTCAGAGAAGGGAGAGCGATCGTCTTTTTACCGGTATACGCCGCTTCTTCTTTCCGTCCGTATGAACGCATCGTCAGGCCGACGGCGATGTTTCCGAGATAGTGAGCCGATGCCAGCAGAATGCCGAGAGACGCGTTATGAAAAAAGCCGACCGCCACAGCAGCGAATATAAATAACGGATTGGATGAATTGGTAAAAGAGACGAGGCGTTCAGCCTCTACTCTGGAGATTTGTTTATCCTGGCGCAGCCGTGCAGTCAGCTTCGCGCCGGCCGGATTGCCTGAAGCCATGCCCATAGCCAGTACAAATCCGCCGACCCCCGGCACTCTGAAAATGGGACGCATAAAGGGTTCGAGTAAAAGGCCGACAAATTTGACAATGCCGAATCCGATTAAAAGCTCAGATAGAATAAAAAACGGAAGCAATGAAGGAAAAACGACCTCCCACCACATGGAAAGACCGGTTTTGGAGGCTTCGAATGAGGCCTGAGGGTGTGAAATAACCGTCGCTGTCAAAAAAATGAAAAACAATGAAATCAAAAATGTATGAAACTTAGACAAATTCATTCTTACCTCCCCGATGCTAAAATTGCACACTGACATTTATATCATGATAAAATATAGAACAGACCTTAAAGGCGGCCGGGCAAGTACCTATTTGTCATCCTGTACTAATATACGAGCATAGGGGTTCAATTTAGACCATAGAATTCATGTATAGGATGTCTATTAGGGGGTTCGTCGCGTTGGCCAAACCTACAATCGGGTTAGCGTTAGGTTCGGGAGGGGCAAGAGGCATCGCTCATCTCGGAGTGTTATCCAGTTTACATAAGCATCAGATTCCAATTGATATGATTGCCGGCAGCAGCATGGGAGCATTAGTCGGAAGCTTTTATGCGGCCGGGCATGACGTGGCTACGATGAAAAAAGTCGCCAAAGCATTTAAGCGGCGGCTGTACGCGGATTATACGATGCCGAGGCTCGGATTTTTAAAAGGAGACCGCATCAGGCAGCTTGTTCATGCCTATACGTACGGCAAGCCGATAGAAGAACTGCGGATCCCGCTCGGCATCGTGGCCTGCGACCTTCAGACCGGCGAAAAACTCGTTTTTACGAAAGGTTCAGTGTCCGAAGCCGTCCGCGCGAGCATCAGCATACCGGGCGTTTTCGTCCCGCAAAAAATGAACGGACGTATGTTAGTCGACGGCGCGGTGGTTGACAGAATCCCGGTTTCCGCCGTAAAAGATATGGGTGCTGATATCGTCATCGCCTCTGACGTATCCCGAGTGAAAAAAACGGAAAAAGCGGCACATATTTTTGATGTAATCATGCAAAGTATGGATATACTGCAAAATGAATTGGTCCGTCACCAGACCATTGCCGCAGACGTCATGATCCGCCCTTCTCTTGAATCATTCAGCTCAAGTTCTTTTGCCAACATTGATCATATGATCACAGCGGGCGAAGAAGCCGCAGACCGGATGATCGGCCGGATTAAACAAGAAATAGAGAACTGGGAGGGCTAACTCATATGAAAGCAAAACATTTTCGCTGGGTGTTTATCATCCTGATCTTATTAATTGCTGTTACATTTATTAAGCTTCCGTATTACATTACACAGCCGGGAGAAGCATCAGAGCTGAGACCGCTGATTAAGGTGGACGGAGGCTATCCTGAAAAAGGAAGCCTTTCCTTGATGACTGTCAAAGTAGGCCCCGCCAATCCGTATACATATCTTTGGGCGAAAGTGCATCCTTACGATGAAATCGTCCCTGATGAAAGCATAAAAGAAGAGGGCGAATCGGACTCGGATTATATGAAGCGCCAGCTGCAAATGATGAAAAGCTCCCAAGAAAACGCGGTCATTGCCGCTTATCAAAAAGCCGGGAAACAGGTGAAATACTCATTTAACGGGATTTTCGCCAGCTCAGTCGTCTCTGACATGCCGGCAAAAGGAAAAATAGAGGTCGGTGATAAAATCATCAGCGCGGACGGGAAAACATACGAATCCGCTGAAAAGCTGATTGATTATATCAGCAGCAAAAAAGCGGGGGAAAAAGTAACGTTTCACATTGAACGGGACACGAAAGAAAAGACAGTTGACATTGTGCTGAAATCATTCCCGGACGACCCGAAAAGAGCGGGAATCGGCGTCGCGTTATATACGGACCGGAACGTGAAAGTGAAGCCGGATCTCCATTTCAGCATTGAAAACATCGGCGGGCCTTCTGCGGGTCTCATGATGTCTTTAGAAATTTACAACCAGCTGACAAAACCTGACGAAACAAAAGGCTATAATATAGCCGGAACGGGGACAATCGACGTGGACGGCAAGGTCGGACCGATCGGCGGAATCGATCAGAAAGTCGTCGCCGCAGACAAAGCGGGAAAAGATATTTTCTTTGCGCCGAATCAAAACGGAGCTGAAAATTCTGATTACAAAAATGCGGTAAAAACGGCGAAAGCAATCAAGTCCGATATGAAGATCGTCCCTGTCGACACCATGCAGGACGCACTTGACTATTTGGATCAGCTGAAAGTAAAAAGCACCTGATACAGGCAGGTGCTTTTTTTACGCATTCAAAAAACGCTGTTCGTCTTCATCATAGCGGATCGGCGCTTGTGAAAATTCCTGTTTCTCAAACAATGTGCGTTCAGGTTCTTTTATCGGCAGGCTGTAAACCCGTCCCGCCAGTATGTCCAGATCCAGAGCGGGATGAGAGAAAGAAGAGAGCTTGCTGACGAGAGGTGCGGTAAGCTCTTTTTTCTTTGCCGACAGGTACGCCTGTCCTTTTTTTGTCATTCCGAGAAGACGGATATAAGGAGCGCTTGAAGGCTGTAAGAGCCGATGCATGTCCTCCTTTTTCGTCCGTGTCAGAATGTGCGTGTTCATCCGCTGCAGCCTCGTCCATGTGTATCGTTTTGTTTTCAATCGTTCCATCATTTCGCGATAGGATCGGGCTTGTCTGATGGTGCGCAAAATTCTGTGCTCAAGGCCTTCTTCCACTTCGTAGATTCGGCTCAATTCTTCAGCGGACAGAGTGCTGAGGCTGTATTTTACATATGTAAAATAGTCTTCCGTGCTGTGCCATATCCCGTATGAATTTCTGTATGCCTCCAGCTCACGCGCAGACGCTTCCGGGAGAAAGCTCCTTGCGGCCGCCGTTCCTTTTTCTATCAGCGCTTTCCGGATGCTTGTTGCGCTGGCTATCCGGCTGTTATCTCCGGGAAGCTCGGCGTCATGATACTGGGAAGCGATTCTGGCTGTCGTATAAGGCTTCATAGCGGAACCGAAGGCGTGTATCGCTCTAACGTAGTGAAAACCGAGAATATTGTTCGGCCTGGACAAATCGAGCATGTCCCGCCCTTTGAATATGTGTGAAAAAGCTTTTGAGGCGGCGGCCGGATAGCTGAGACCCTTTTTCAGCTCCTCTTTCAGAATCAGGCTGCAGTCGTCTTCTTTTCGGCTGAACGCTTCAGACGCTTCAATAAAGGGTTCGATCCTCCCGTTTTCGCTGCCGAAAAACAAGCTGCTGCATCCTAAATGATGAAGAAGCGAAACGCTGCCGCGCGCGAATAATTCCGCTTTTTGTACGGCATACATATAAGGGAGCTCAATGACGATATCCACGCCGTTTTCCAGCGCCATTTTTGTCCGGGCCCACTTTGAGACGGCGGCCGGTTCCCCGCGCTGCAAAAAAGGGCCGCTCATCACCGCCGCCGCGACGCTGCTGTCCGTTTTGATTTTTGCTTGTTCCGCATGATAGCGGTGTCCGTTATGAAAGGGATTATATTCAACAACCAGGCCGACTGCTTTCATATTTGTCCCGCCTTTCTTGCTATGTTTTGCTTCGTGTGGTACATTTGCAAATGAAGTGCATATTTTAGTCCGTTTCGTTTAGTGTATGCATAGCCTATCCGGCTGTCAACGATTGCATGACGGCGGCATTATGCTGTAAAGAAAAAATATTGACAAAAACATTCTGAAAAGCTATAATCATGTTTGTTGCTTTCCTGAGGTGATACAAATGAAATGGACGATTTATCAGCTTCATCAAATGGCGAAAAAGAGCTTTGAATTTGATGAAACAGTTGAGTTAAATGAGCTGACAAAATTGAATTCTGACATCCGCCGCATTTCTCCCGTCCGGGTGAAGGGTCGCGCGGAGATTGAATCCAAGCAAGTTTCGTTTGACTTTACGATTTCAGGCGAAATGGTTTTGCCGTGCTCAAGAACTTTAGTTGATGTGCCGTATCCATTTACAATCGCGACAAAAGAACTGTTTAGATTTCATAAGTCGGATGATATAGAAGATGAGGACGTTCATATTGCTGAAGACGATATCGTTGACTTAACTCCGATCGTAAAAGAAGAGATTCTTTTAGAAATTCCTATGCAAGTCTTTTGTGAAACTGAACAAAAAGAAGGAGCCGCTCCCCAAGTGGGGAAGGATTGGCAAGTGATTTCTGAGGAAGACAAGAAAAATCAAATCGACCCCAGACTTGCGGATCTGAAAAAGCTCTTAACACAAGATGATGAATCTTAACTCTTTAAGGAGGTGGGAATAATGGCTGTACCTTTTAGAAGAACTTCTAAAATGAAAAAAAGATTGCGCCGTACACATTTCAAACTAAATGTACCTGGTATGACAGAATGCCCGTCATGCGGAGAGATGAAATTGTCTCACCGTGTATGTAAAGCATGCGGATCATACAACGGCAAAGACATAAATGTTAAAAGCAATTAATGTATGAAGAAAAGCGCGGGAATCTTGGTTCCTGCGCTTTTCTTTTTTTTTGCCCCTCCGGCCTGCTTCCGCCGAAAAAATTGTGAGCGCCAGTAGTCTATCTAATCTATCAGCGGCATATGTATGAGGTAAATGAGCAAATATGGAGGGAGATACGATTGACGATAACGAGACAAGACGCTTGGACGCAAGATGAAGATTTGCTGCTGGCCGAAGTGGTGCTCAGGCATATTCGGGAAGGCGGGACCCAGCTTTCCGCTTTTGAAGAAGTCGGCAGAGCGCTGACGAGAACGGCTGCCGCCTGCGGGTTCAGATGGAATTCTTATGTCAGAAAACAATATCAGTCAGGGATAGAACTGGCGAAAAAACAGCGGAAGGAATTAAGAAAGCAGATCGGGGTGCATTCCGCCAATCTGCCGGGAACCGTCAAACAGCCTCCGATCCGCAGGGCGGAAGGAGAAAAAGAGCTGTCCATTGATGATGTCATTTTGTTTCTTCAGCAATTTAAAGAGTCGCCGGCCGCAGCGGATGTTCGTCATGAAAAAGAAAAACTCACAGAACAGCTGACCGCGCTGCAAAAAGAAGTCGAGGATCTGCGTGAGGAAAATGAAAGCTTGAGAAACAAGCTGGAGATGACGGAAGAAGATTATAAAGCGTTAATTGACATTATGGACAGAGCGAGAAGGATGGTCAATTCAAAAGAAGACGACAGGAAATCGGCGCAGAGCCTGTAAAATGAACCGGCCTGAGGGCGGCGGCCCGGCCGGTTTTTTATTATGCCGTTTCTCCGGATGTCATTTCACCGTCCATATCGGGATGCCAGATGTAAGGATTTTCTCCTTTATCACGCGCCATATCATATTTAACGGGCTCAAAATTCATCTTATCCCAGAATTCTGCTGATTTCATGCGTGAATTTGTCCTGATCGGCATTCTGAAAGATTTTGCAAAATCAACAAGCGCTTTTCCGTATCCGTTGTTTTGATAGCCCGGAAGAACCTCAAGCTTCCACAGTTCCAAAAAGTCCTGACGCTGATCAAAATACGGATTCGCGCCTCCGTTTACCTGATATAAACTCATTCTCGCCACTAGTTTATCCCCGAAGTAAATCCCGTAAAAAGGCGAGGTGCTGTCATTTTCAATGATATTATCCTGAAGATCTTCAAGCATCGACAGCTCCTGCATCCCGTATTCCTTAAACCTTTTAAATTCTTCGAGTGTCTTAAAGTTGATGAGCAGGCGCTCTATTTTCAACACAAACTCCCCCTTTGTTGTGTTCTACCATTATTGTAAACGCTTTAATTGAAAATTCCAACTATAATATGCTTGCCTGTCTTTTTGCTCAAAACGAAATTGAAGTAATTTGCGGCGGCTTCTGCTATGATAATATGGAAAAATGCAGATATAGGGTGTGACAGTGTGAAAATCGGAATTATCGGCGGCGGAGCGGTAGGTCTTTTATGTGCTTACTACTTATCGTCCCGCCATCAGGTAACGGTCATTACGCGGCGGACGGAACAGGCTGATGCGATTAACTCAGGCGGTATCCGGCTTTTGAAAGACGGAATAGAATGTACGGCGGCATGCAGAGCGCAAACCGGCCTCACTTCCGGATTCGACCTCTTAATCGCAGCCGTTAAACAGCACCAGCTCAGTGCTGTGCTGCGGGATCTTGAGACGATAAAAGGGACGAATGTGCTGTTTTTGCAAAACGGCATGGGACACATACACGACATTAAAGATTGGCATACGGATCATTCGCTTTATGCCGGCACTGTTGAGCACGGAGCAAAAAAGATATCGGATCATGCCGTTGAACATACGGGAGCGGGAGCCGTAAGATGGAGTGTATTCAGCGCATCCCGGCCGGAAATGCTCAAAAGCATCTTTTCCGGCATGCACCGGGATTTTCCCGTATATGATGAAAACGACTGGTATCGGCTTTTAACGGGAAAACTGATCATCAATGTATGCATCAACCCGTTAACTGCATTGCTGCGCGTGAAAAACGGAGAGCTGTTAAGAAATGACGCTTACAAAAAATATATGAGAAACGTGTTTGAAGAAGCGGAGACAATACTTGGCCTCGCCGATAGAGAAAAAGCGTGGAACAAGGTTTGCGAAGTTTGCAGACTGACGGAAAAAAATCATTCTTCCATGCTCGTCGATATCATGGCAGGCAGGCGGACAGAGGCCGATGCGATTATCGGCTACCTTGTAAAAGAAGCGGAAAGCCGAGGATTGCCGGCCGTTCATCTCACGTTTTTACACCGCAGCATAAAAGCGTTAGAAAGAAATTGAAACAAAGTCTTTTGAGGTTTTCCGGTAACATGCTATACTCATTTCGGAAACCTAACTATTTATTGGAGAAAGGAAGTTCCAGACAGATGCAGCTAACTGAACTTTCCATCAAAAGTCAAAATAAGTTTGTGCAGCACTATATAGATGGAGAAAACATGTCTTCATTTTTTGATTATGATATTCATTCAGAGGACGTATGGCAAAAGCGGCTCCATGACTTGTCTTCGCGGCCGTTTGCCAGAGAGGAATTAGCGGATTATTTATCCTCCTATCACGAAAAATTTCACTCCGCCGCCATGCAGGCCTCCATCGAAAAACTGAGAGATCCAAAAAGCGCAGCGGTTGTAGGCGGCCAGCAGGCCGGTCTTTTAACGGGGCCTCTTTACACCATACATAAAATTATCTCCATTATCGTACTTGCCAGACAGCAGGAAGAGGCGTTACAGATTCCTGTCGTTCCGATTTTCTGGGTGGCGGGTGAAGATCACGATCTGGAAGAAATCAATTTTGTGCATACGTCAACAGAGAATAAAGGTCCGGTGAAACAGAAACTGCCGCAGTCGTACTGGAAAAAAACATCGGCGGCTAAAACCGAGCTTGATCAGGAAAAATGCGCGGCTTGGATTGATGAAGTGTTCGCTGCTTTTGAGGAAACGGATCACACAAACACACTCCTTCAAAACGTGAAGCGATGTTTACGCTCATCAGAGACGTTCACGGACTTTTTTGAGCTGTTGATCGCCGACTTGTTTCAAGAAGAAGGCCTTATTCTGATGAATTCGGGAGATCCGGGGATTAAAAAGCTGGAAACGGGTATGTTTCAGCAGATTTTAAAACACAATCACGAGCTTGCCAAAGCCGTGTCAGACCAGCAGCGTCTTATGCGGGAAGCCGGTTATCAACCGATTATTGAATCGGACAAAGATCAGGCTAATCTGTTTTACGAACACGAGGGAGAGCGTTTCTTAATTGAAAAAGAAAACGGCGTTTTTGTCATTAAGGAGCTTGACCTGAAGTGGACGAACGACGAGCTTCATACTCATATGGAAGAAAAACCGGAATGTTTCAGCAATAACGTTGTGACAAGGCCGCTTATGCAGGAGTTTCTCATTCCGACTCTGGCGTTTATCGCGGGACCGGGGGAGATCAATTATTGGGGTGAGCTGAAGCAGGCTTTCTCATTAATGGGCTTCCGCATGACGCCGGTAGTGCCGAGACTGAACATTACGATTCTTGAGCGCCATATTGAAAAGAAGCTTTCAGAACGGAATATTCCGCTTCAGGAAGCGATTGAACACGGCACCGGACACCTGAAAGACGCTTATTTTGAAGAGCAGATTCCGGAAGAGTTTTCTTCTGTAATGGAACAGACGAAGTCGCAGATTGAAGCCGTCCATAAAAGCGCAAGGAACGAAGCGCTGAAGGTCGATTCAAGCCTTGAGCCGCTCTTACAAAAGAATGCCGCCTTCATTCAGGATCAGCTCTTGTTTTTAGAACGGACGGTAACGAAAAGAATTGAAGAAAAAGAAGGTTTTGTGCTGCGTGACTATGAAAGAATCCAAAACAGCATCAGACCGCTCGGCGCTCCGCAGGAACGGATTTGGAATGTGATGTATTATCTGAACCGCTACGGTCCAAAATTCTTCACAACCTTCAAACATCTGCCATTTTCTTTTCAAAACCAACATCAGATTGTCAAACTTTGAAATAAAGTTTTAAAGAACCCTGAATAGTTCAGGGTTTTTTTTTATGTGTAAACAGTGTAAAATGAGGTTGTGGAGAGAAGTGGCGGATGGTGGTGAGTTTAGGAGGGAAAGTGGGGGTCCTTATCATGTTTATGGGTGAATACCAGCATACAATTGATGCAAAGGGCCGCATGATCGTACCCGCAAAATTCAGAGAAGGCCTCGGTGAGCAGTTTGTGCTGACAAGAGGACTTGACCAATGCCTTTTCGGCTATCCGATGAATGAATGGAAGCTGATTGAAGAAAAGCTGAAGGCTCTGCCGCTCACCAAAAAAGACGCCCGCGCATTTACCCGATTCTTTTTTTCCGGTGCGACCGAATGCGAACTGGACAAGCAGGGAAGGGTTAATATTGCGTCATCTCTTCTGAATTACGCAAAACTGGAAAAAGAATGTGTTGTCATCGGGGTTTCCAATCGAATTGAATTGTGGAGTAAGGTAATATGGGAACAATACACAGAAGAGCAAGAAGATTCATTCGCTGAAATTGCTGAAAACATGATTGGATTTGATATATAATGGATCTTCGTGCATCACAACAACAACTGACAATTCAATTCATTCCTGATAAAGGTGGGACCGACACAAATGTTTCAGCATAAGACAGTACTTCTTCGTGAAACCGTCGACGGTTTAAATATCAAACCGGACGGAACCTATGTGGACTGCACCCTTGGCGGCGCCGGGCACAGTACATATTTATTGCAGCAATTATCGGAAAAAGGACGTTTGATCGCCTTTGACCAAGATGACACGGCACTTGAAAACGCAAAGAAAACATTGTCCGAATACAAAGGACAGCTCATTCTGGTAAAAAGCAACTTTCGTTATTTAAAAGAGTGTTTACATGAACACGGCATTACGAGTGTCGACGGAATTTTATTTGATTTAGGAGTATCCTCTCCGCAGCTTGATACACCGGAACGGGGATTCAGTTATCATCATGACGCACCGCTGGACATGAGGATGGACCAGTCGGCCGCCCTTACGGCGAAAGAAGTCGTAAATGAATGGCGGTATGAGGACCTTGTGAGGATTTTCTTTAAATACGGAGAAGAAAAATTCAGCAAGCAGATCGCCCGGAAAATTGAAGAGGCAAGAGAAAAATCGCCTATTCAAACAACCGGCCAACTGGTCGATCTAATAAAGGACGCGATACCGGCTCCGGCAAGAAGAAGCGGAGGTCATCCGGCCAAACGTGTATTCCAAGCCATTCGAATCGCCGTAAACGACGAGCTTCAAGTATTTGAAGAGGCCCTCTTGCAAGCGATAGAGGTGCTGAAGCCGGGCGGAAGGGTGTCTGTGATCACTTTTCACTCGCTGGAAGACAGAATGTGCAAGACGACATTCAAGGAAAAATCATCACTTCCCGAACTGCCTCCGGGTCTTCCCGTGATACCGGAAGAATTTGAACCGGAATTAAAACTGATTACGAGAAAGCCCATTACGGCATCAAAAGAGGAGCTTGAAGAAAATAACCGCGCCCGGTCAGCGAAGCTCCGCATCGCGGAGAAACGAAAATAACGGGCAGCAAATGACAACATTAAAGGAGGTCATCAGCCTATGAGCAACTTAGCTTACCAGCAGGAAAAACAACAACGGCCAGTGATAAGTCCCGAAAAAAAGGTGATTGTCAAAAAGAGGGCTTCCATTACACTCGGGGAAAAGGTGCTGCTCGTCCTGTTTGCCATTGCCGTTCTCTCCACTTCAATGTTTATCGTATCAAAGGCATACGCGGCGTACCAATCCAATATTGAGGTGCAAAAACTGGAGGAGAAAGTATCTGAGAAGAATAAGCAGATCGGTGATCTCGAAAAGACGGCGGCTGACTTAAGCCAGCCGCAGCGCCTGATGGATATCGCTAAAAAGCACGGTTTGAATCTGAAAGATAAAAAAGTGAAAAACATACAGGAATGATAACCCATGCCGAAAAAAAATAAGTTTATGAACAGAGGAGCAGCGATACTCAGTATTTGTTTCGCTCTCTTTTTCTTTGTCATTCTCGGGAGAATGGCGTACATTCAATTAACCGGTAAAGCAAACGGTGTAGAACTTGCAACAAAAGCGACCGAGCAGCACGAAAAAAAGCGGACGATAGAAGCGAGCCGCGGCTCTATTCTTGACCGAAACGGCAAAGTGCTTGCAGAGGACACGGCGACATATAAGCTCATTGCCGTACTTGATAAAAAAATGACGAGTGATCCGAAGCATCCTCAGCATGTCAAAGACAAAGAGAAAACGGCGGAAAAACTGGCGACCGTTATCAATCTTGATAAAAGCGAGATTCTGGACATCTTAAACAGGAATGGCGCGAAGCAGGTGGAATTCGGTTCAGCCGGCCGCGATATCTCTTATGCGAAAAAACAAAAGATCGAAAAAATGGATCTTCCGGGTATTTCTTTCTTAAGAGATACGAAGCGCTACTATCCGAACGGCATATTTTTGTCAAATGTTCTCGGCTATGCCGATGTGAATGAAAAAACAAACGAGATACAAGGCTCTTTAGGGCTTGAAAAAATACTGAATAACTATCTGACGGAACGTGACGGGTCCGTCACTTACGAAAGTGATAAATCCGGCTGGAAACTTCCGAACAGCAAAGAAAAAATCACCGCACCTAAAAACGGTGACAATGTATATTTAACCATTGATCAGAAAATTCAAACCTTTCTAGAAGACAGCATGACGAAAGTAGCGGAAAAATATAAACCGAAAAAAATTATGGCGGCTGTCGTAGAACCGAAAACAGGCAAAGTGCTTGCGATGGGGCAGCGTCCGAGTTTTGACCCGAATATCAGAAACGTCACCAATTATTACAACGACTTAGTGTCGTACGCGTATGAACCGGGATCGACGATGAAGATCTTTACGCTTGCCGCGGCGATTCAGGAAAATGTGTTTTCCGCAAACGAGAAATATAAATCAGGAACATATAAAGTGGGAGGCGGACCTGTTAAAGATTGGAACGATGGCGCCGGATGGGGTATGACAAGCTTCCATGACGGCCTCATGAGGTCATCGAATGTTGCTTTCGCCAAACTGGCCAATGAAAAACTGGGGTTTGACCGGTTTAATGAGTACCTGCACAAATTCGGGCTCTATCAAAAAACAGGGATTGATCTGCCCGGTGAAGTATCAAGTAAAATTAACTACAAATATGATTTTGACAAAGCGTCTACGGCTTACGGCCAAGCATCGGCGATAACACCGATCCAGCAGCTTCAGGCCGTCACGGCGATTGCCAATAACGGCAAAATGATGAAACCTTACGTCATTGATCATATTGTCGACCCCGATACGAAAAAAGTCGTCAAGCAGACAAAACCGGAGCAAGTTGGCACGCCGATTTCAGCCGATACGGCGAAAAAAGTCCGGAACCTGCTCGGAGAAGTCGTGACGTCAGACATCGGAACGGGAAAACCTTATAAAATTGAAGGTTTTGACGTCGCGGGTAAAACGGGAACCGCACAAATCGCCGGGACAGGCGGATATTTAAGGGGAACGAGCAACTATGTGTTTTCATTCATGGGCATGGCGCCGAAAAATGATCCTAAGCTCGTCATCTATGTAGCCGTGCAGCAGCCGCAGTTAAAAGCGGGTCAAAGCAGCTCTGATCCTGTTGCGGAAATCTTTAACCCGACGATGAAAAACAGCCTCCACTACATGAATATCGAACCGACGGAAAAAACGGATTCCGGTCAGGAAGAAACGAAAAGCCAAAAGATGCCTGACCTGACAGATAAGACAGTCACGGGCGCTGAGAAGGAAGCGAAAAATGAACATCTCACACCGATTGTCATCGGCAGCGATGTTGCCGTAAAAGACCAGTATCCGACAGCCGGAGAAGATGTGATCACCAATCAGAAAATCTTCTTAAAAACAGACGGAAAGATGACGATGCCGGATATGTCCGGATGGTCGAGACGGGAAGTGCTTCAATTCAGCAAAGTATCAGGCATTCACATCGATGTGAGCGGTGAAGGTTACGCTTCAAGCCAAAGTGTGAAAAAAGGCAAAGAATTGAAAGAAAATACCGTGATCAAGGTGAAATTTAAAAATCCTGATTAACGGGACAGAGAAGTCCGCGGATCCCGCGGGCTTCTTTTTTATGCGCGGCCGTTCTATGTGTCCAAGCTGAGGCATAAATTGAAACAAGCCTAAATAAGGAGTGGACGGTCCCTTGCGCGTTTCAAATGTAACGGTTCGAAAACGTTTATTACTGGTTTTGCTTTTTGGCGTAATCATTTTTTTGATCATTGACAGCAGATTAGGCTATGTCCAATTTGTGATGGGAGAAAAGCTGACTTCACTGGCTAAGGATTCCTGGAGCCGGAATTTGCCGTTTGAGCCTGAGCGGGGAGAGATCCTTGACCGAAACGGCGTGAAGCTGGCTACGAATAAAAGCGCACCGACCGTCTTTGTCGTACCGCGCCAGATTCAAAATCCCATAAAAACGGGCAAGCTTCTCGCGTCAGTTTTAAATATGTCGGAAGAGAAGGTCTACAAACACATTACTAAGAAAACCTCCATCGAAAAAATCTCACCCGAGGGGCGGAAAATTTCCAATAAAAAAGCGAAAGAAATCAAAGCGCTCGACTTAAAAGGGGTTTATGTGGCTGAAGACAGCATCCGCCATTATCCGTACGGAAGCTTTTTGTCCCATGTTCTCGGTTTTGCCGGTATTGATAACCAGGGCCTTCTCGGATTGGAGGCTTATTATGATGATGACTTAAAAGGTGTAAAGGGATCCGTGAAATTTTATACGGATGCCAAGGGGAAGAAAATGCCTGATGAAGCGGATGATTACACCCCTCCGAAAGACGGACTTGATATGAAATTGACGATTGACGCCAAGGTTCAGACGATTATAGAAAGAGAGCTCGATAATGCTGCGGCGAAATATAATCCCGACGGAATGATTGCGGTCGCAATGAATCCGAAAAACGGGGAAGTGCTTGGTATGTCAAGCCGTCCTGATTTTGATCCGGCTGACTATCAATCCGTAGATCCGTCCGTTTACAACCGGAATCTGCCGGTATGGAGCACATATGAACCGGGTTCGACCTTTAAGATTATTACGCTTGCGGCGGCTCTCCAAGAGCAAAAAGTAAACTTGCAAAGAGACCACTTTTATGACAAAGGATTTGCCGAGGTTGACGGCGCCCGCCTCCGATGCTGGAAAAAGGGCGGCCACGGTTCGCAATCTTATCTTGAAGTCGTTCAAAATTCCTGCAACCCTGGGTTTGTACAGCTGGGGGAACGGCTCGGAAAACAAAAGCTGTTTCAATATATTAAGGACTTCGGCTTTGGAAAGAAAACAGGCATTGATCTGCAAGGGGAAGGAACGGGGATCTTATTCCCGCTTGACAGAGTCGGCCCGGTCGAACAGGCGACAACCGCTTTCGGACAAGGGGTTTCCGTCACGCCGATTCAGCAGGTGGCAGCCGTTTCCGCAGCAATAAACGGCGGAACGCTTTATACTCCGTTTATCGCCAAAGAGTGGGTTGATCCCGTTACGAAAAAAACCGTTAAGAAACAATCGCCGATTGCGAAAAGGCAAGTTATTTCCCAGGAAACGTCAAAGCAGATCAGATATGCTTTAGAAAGCGTCGTCGCTCAGGGAACGGGGCGGAATGCCTTTGTGGAAGGATATCGCGTCGGCGGAAAAACAGGTACCGCACAAAAGGTCAAAGACGGCAAATATCTAGAAAACAACCATATCGTCTCCTTTATCGGTTTTGCGCCGGCTGATGACCCGAGCCTTGTCGTGTATGTCGCGGTTGATAATCCGAAAGGCACGATTCAATTCGGGGGAACCGTCGCCGCGCCGATTGTCGGAAATATGATGAGAGACAGTCTGCCGGAGCTCGGCGTGAAACCGCGAAAAAATCAGATCGAGAAAAAATATCAATGGAACGACACAAAAACAATAGAGGTTCCGAATGTTGTAGGGATGTCTGTCTCTGATCTTGAGTCGCTGCTTGTCAATTTGAATATTGACTCCTCAGGAAAAGGAAGCAAAATTGTGAAACAATCACCTGCAGCCGGAACGAAAGTAAAAGAAGGCTCAAAGATCCGTGTTTACTTGAGTGAAGAATGAGTCTTTTTGAGGCAGCCGATTGTTTTCGGCTGCCTTTTATCATAAAGAGAAAAAAAGAAGATAACTTTTAAGATTAACTGGATGTATCCTTTTATTTACGCTAAAATATGAACTGTATGTTTAAAAGCCATTCTGACTTTTATAAACGGTTATCATGATAAAAGAATGAATAGAATTTCTGAGAGGTTTGATACAATGAAACTTACAAAGCTGCTTACATATTTAATGGCCGAACCTGTTCAAAATGACTTTCATGACCCTGACATAACTTCAATTGAGATGGACTCCAGGGAAGTGAGAAAAGGGAGTCTTTTTGTGTGTATAAAAGGGTATACGGTAGACGGACATGATTTCGCCCAAAAAGCCGCAGAAAACGGCGCAGCGGCCATCGTTGCCGAGAAAGAGCTTGGCGTCGATGTCCCTGTCATTATCGTCCGCCGGTCACAGCGGGCGCTCAGCGTTCTTTCTGACGCGTTTTACGGGCAGCCGACAAAGCAGCTTCAGCTTATCGGCATCACCGGCACAAACGGCAAGACATCAACGACGCACATGGTTGATGAGATTTTCAAAAAAGCGGGAAGACAGACCGGTTTAATCGGAACGATGTACATTAAAATCGGGGATGAGACATTCCCGGTCAAAAATACAACGCCCGAAAGCGTCACACTGCAAAAAACGTTCAAGAAAATGAATGATGAGCATGTTGACACAGCTATTATGGAAGTGTCTTCGCACGCTCTGTCACTCGGCAGGGTTCACGGCTGCGATTATGATATCGCCGTATTCACGAACCTGACGCAGGACCATTTAGACTATCACAAGACGATGGAAGACTACAGACAGGCTAAAAGCCTCCTGTTTTCCCAGCTGGGCGGCTCCTTTAACCATGAAAAGCCGAAGCGGGCCGTTTTAAACGCAGATGACAAAGCCAGTGCTTACTTTGAAAAAGTGACGGCGGCGCACATCCTTACATACGGAATCGAGAACGATGCCGATGTCATGGCGAAACAAATCGAGATCTCTGCGCAAGGCACAAGTTTTGAACTTGTTACGCCAAAAGGAACAAAGCAGATCACGGTTTCACTCGTCGGCCGCTTCAACGTGTATAACGTACTGGCTGCAGCGGCGACAGCGATCGCAGCGGGTCTGCCGTTTGATACGATCACAAGCGCTCTTGAAGAGCTGCAAGGTGTCAGAGGCCGGTTTGAACTGGTGAATCACAATCAGCCGTTTCCTGTGGTCGTCGATTACGCGCACACGCCTGACAGTCTGGAAAACGTTCTGAATACATGCAAAGACATGACAGAGGGCAAGCTTTTCGTCGTCGTCGGATGCGGCGGAGACCGGGACAAAACGAAACGCCCGAAAATGGCGGAAATTGCGGTGCGGATTGCCGACGAACCGATTTTCACTTCAGATAACCCGAGAAGCGAGGACCCGCTGGCCATATTAAGAGATATGGAAAGAGGGGTAGAAGGCACCTACTATCACAGTATCGCAAACCGCGAGCAGGCTATCTTTTTTGCCATTGCCAACGCGAAAAAGGGAGATGTGGTTCTGATTGCCGGGAAAGGGCATGAAACCTATCAGCAGATCGGCAATGAAACATTCGACTTTGATGACGCCGAAGTAGCGGGAAGAGCTATTGTTGAGCTGAATAAAAAGTAAAACAGGAAAGAGTGTTAGAATGAGGGAAATGAAAAGAATTACGGGGACACAATGTGAATATGATAAATACGTATGTCGTTTGAACGAAACGGGAGGAGAAAAGAGCAATGCTTGAGCAAGTGATTTTATTTACAATAATAATGGGATTTTTAATCAGTGTTCTGATATCTCCGATTCTTATCCCGTTTTTAAGACGTTTAAAATTCGGCCAAAGTATCAGGGAAGAGGGGCCGAAATCACATATGAAAAAATCAGGGACGCCGACGATGGGCGGGGTCATGATTATCGTATCCATCGCCATTACGGCGATTGTCATGACGCAGAAATTTTCGCATCTGAGCGCGGAAATGTTTCTTCTGCTGTTTGTTACGATCGGATACGGCCTGCTCGGCTTTCTGGATGACTATATTAAAGTAGTAATGAAACGGAATCTCGGATTGACGTCGAAGCAGAAATTGATCGGCCAGATCATTATTGCCATTGTATTCTACGGAGTATATCATTATTGCCATTTTTCAACCGGCATCAGGGTGCCGGGCACACATCTGTCAATCGATCTCGGCTGGGGATACTTTATCCTCGTTCTCTTTATGCTTGTCGGAGGTTCAAATGCCGTCAACCTGACAGACGGTCTGGACGGTCTCTTGTCCGGTACCGCGGCTATCGCATTCGGCGCTTTCGCCATCCTTGCGTGGAACCAGTCACAATATGACGTTGCGATTTTCTCGGTTGCCGTTGTCGGCGCCGTTCTCGGTTTTCTTGTATTCAACGCCCATCCCGCCAAAGTATTTATGGGGGATACAGGTTCGCTTGCGCTCGGAGGAGCGATCGTGACCGTTGCCATTCTGACGAAGCTTGAAATTCTGCTCGTCATTATCGGCGGAGTTTTTGTTATTGAGACCTTATCTGTTATCTTACAAGTCATCAGCTTTAAAACGACAGGAAAACGAATCTTTAAGATGAGTCCGCTTCACCACCATTACGAATTGGTCGGATGGTCTGAATGGAGAGTTGTCGTCACATTCTGGACTGCAGGACTGCTGCTTGCCGTTTTAGGAATTTACATCGAGGTGTGGTTATAAGTGGAAAACGAACTTTTTTTGCAAAAACAAAACTTTCTGGTCCTCGGACTGGCGAAAAGCGGATATGCGGCTGCGTCGATTCTTCATGAAAAAGGCATTAACGTCGTCGTGAATGATCAAAAAGCCTTTGAAGAGAACGAACCTGCTAAAAGGCTTTCAGAAAGAGGAATCGAGGTCATCTGCGGTGAGCATCCGACGTCACTTTTTGATCAGCATCACATTACCATTCTGATCAAAAACCCCGGAATCCCGTATGAAAATATCATGGTGGAGGAAGCGCAAAGAAGAGGCATCCCGATCTGGACGGAAATCGAGCTTGCGTATTATATCACCAATGCAAAATTCATCGGCATTACAGGTTCAAACGGGAAAACAACAACGACGACCCTGATTTATGAAATGCTGAAAGCTGATTCGATAAAGACGCTGATCGCAGGGAATATCGGCACTGTCGCCAGTGAAGTGGCTTATCATGCTGACGGTGATGAATGGATCGTCACAGAGCTTTCTTCGTTCCAGCTTATGGGGACTCATGCGTTCAGACCTGAAATCGGCCTGATTTTAAATGTGTTCGACGCTCATTTGGATTACCATCACAGCCGTGAAAACTATGAAAAAGCCAAGCAGAACGTGTATCTTCATCAGCTTGAGAGTGATACGGCCATCGTGAATCAAAGCGATGAAACAGTCGTGCGGCTTGCCGAAAGCGGAAAAGCCGGCACCGTTCCGTTTTCAGTTCACCAGGAACTGTCAAGCGGCGCATTTATTAAAGACGGAATGCTGATGTTCGGCGATGAAGCGATTCTGCCTGTTGATGACATCGTGCTGCCGGGCGCGCACAATTTAGAAAATATATTGGCCGCTGTAGCCGCGGCAAAAACGGCGGGCGCGTCTAATAAAGCGATTCAGAAGGTGCTGACAAGCTTTACCGGTGTCAAACACCGTCTGCAGTATGTAACAGCGATCCGGAATCGTAAATTTTATAATGACAGCAAAGCGACGAATATTTTGGCCACAAGCAAAGCGCTCTCCGCGTTCAAAGCACCGGTTATTCTTCTTGCAGGCGGACTGGACCGCGGCAACGGTTTTGACGATCTGAAACCGTATATGGACAATGTCAAAGCGGTCCTGACGTTCGGACAGACAGCGCCGAAGATAGAAAAACTGGGCAATGAGCTGGGAATACAACATGTCAAACGTGTCGATAATGTTGAACAAGCAGTATCTGCGGCGTTTGCGCTCTCAAATGAAGGAGACGTCATTCTCTTGTCACCCGCGTGTGCAAGCTGGGATCAGTTCAAAACATTTGAAGAACGCGGTGACATGTTTATAGATGCCGTGCATATGCTTAAGTAAGGGCTTGTCTCTGTTCATCGGCAGCCCTAAATGACTTATGCTTGGGGTGTCGATTGCTTTGACTACTAAAAAAACAGCGCCTGATTTGTTATTAGTTATTATTACGTTATTGCTTTTAACAATAGGATTAATTATGGTCTACAGTGCAAGTGCGGTATGGGCGGATTATAAATTTGACGACTCGTTTTTCTTCGCAAAACGGCAGCTGCTGTTTGCGGGGATCGGCGTCATTGCCATGTTTTTCATTATGAATGTGGATTATTGGACATGGCGCACATGGTCGAAGCTGCTTCTGATCATTTGTTTTTTTCTGCTTGTGCTTGTGCTGATTCCGGGAGTCGGAATGGTGCGGAACGGTTCAAGAAGCTGGATCGGAGTGGGAGCGTTCAGCATTCAGCCTTCGGAGTTTATGAAACTCGCGATGATTGCGTTTCTGGCTAAATTTCTTTCTGAAAAACAGAAGAATATTACGTCATTCAGACGCGGATTCGTTCCCGCGCTCGGAATCGTGTTTTCTGCATTTATTATTATTATGTGCCAGCCGGACCTGGGAACGGGGACGGTAATGGTGGGCACGTGCATCGTGATGATTTTTGTATCCGGTGCGCGAATCGCTCATTTTGCGTTCCTCGGACTCATCGGTTTAAGCGGATTTGCGGCGCTTGTTCTGTCCGCTCCTTATCGGATTAAACGGATTACCTCTTACTTAAACCCGTGGGAGGACCCGCTTGGAAGCGGATTTCAGATCATTCAGTCGCTCTATGCCGTAGGTCCGGGCGGACTGTTCGGGATGGGGCTCGGCCAAAGCCGGCAAAAGTTTTTTTACCTGCCGGAGCCGCAAACCGATTTCATTTTTGCTATTTTATCTGAGGAACTCGGCTTTATCGGCGGTTCGCTCATATTGCTGCTGTTCAGTATTTTATTATGGCGGGGCGTCAGGATTGCCCTCGGCGCGCCGGATTTATACGGAAGCTTTGTCGCCATCGGTATTATTTCTATGATAGCTATTCAAGTCATGATTAATATCGGCGTTGTGACGGGGCTGATCCCGGTAACAGGAATTACGCTGCCGTTTTTAAGCTACGGAGGCTCATCACTGACGCTGATGCTCGCAGCGGTCGGCGTGCTTTTAAATGTCAGCCGGTACTCGAGGTATTGATCTGTATCTTGCCTCATCACTCATGATCTATTCGTTATCTATAAAAAAACAGACAACATCAATAACCCTGTCCTAAAAAACAGGGTTATCGCTATGTGATTAAGGGGGACATACGAATGCGTATTGCAGTAAGCGGAGGCGGAACCGGAGGACATATTTATCCGGCTCTGGCCTTTATTAAAGAAGTTCAGCGCCGGCATCCGGATGTGGAATTTTTGTATATCGGAACAGAGAACGGTCTTGAGAAAAAAATTGTGGAACGGGAAAATATCCCGTTCCGCGCCATTGAAATTACAGGTTTCAAACGAAAACTTTCTTTTGAAAATGTAAAAACCGTCATGCGTTTCTTAAAAGGCGTGAAGAAAAGCAAATCATATTTAAAAGAGTTTAAACCGGATGCCGTTATCGGTACAGGCGGCTATGTATGCGGTCCGGTTGTATACGCGGCGGCAAAAATGGGAATTCCGACGATCATTCATGAGCAAAACAGCCTTCCAGGCATCACAAATAAGTTTCTCTCGAAATATGTTAATAAGGTGGCAATTTGCTTTGAAGAGGCAAAATCACATTTTCCTGCTGAAAAAGTTGTGTTTACGGGAAACCCGAGAGCCTCTGAAGTCGTCTCAATTAAGACAGGCCGCTCATTAACTGAGTTCGGGCTGAAAGATAATCAAAAAACGGTGCTCATTTTCGGCGGAAGCAGAGGCGCGGCTCCCATTAATCGTGCCGTGATAGATATGCAGGAAGAATTGAAAACGAGACCTTACCAAGTGCTTTATATTACCGGGGAAGTGCATTACGAGAAGGTAACGGCTGAGCTGAAAGGCGGAAAAGCCGCTGATAATATGGTGACAAAACCGTTTTTGCACCAAATGCCGGAGTACTTACAATCAATTGATGTCATTGTGGCAAGAGCCGGAGCGACGACGATTGCGGAGATCACCGCTCTCGGCATTCCGAGCGTGCTTATTCCGAGCCCGTATGTGACAGCCAATCACCAGGAAGTCAATGCGAAGGCGCTCAGCCAGCATGACGCTGCAATCGTACTGAAGGAAACCGAGCTCAGCGGAGAAAAACTGATCGCTGCGCTGGACAAAATCGTCATGAATGAAGAAACCTTAAAAGACATGAGTGAGCGGACAAAATCACTCGGTGTTCCGGATGCGGCAGCCAGACTGTACAGTATCATGGAAGACATAAAAAAATAGAGCAAATGGAATGCGGAGGTTTATGATGGAGAACGTAATTCAGGAATTAAGAGACCGCGAAGTCGGCAAAGTGCTGGAACAAGAACCGCTCGCGAACCATACAACGATGAAAATCGGCGGTCCGGCGGACATTTTAATCATCCCCAACCGTGTGGAAGCGGTCAAAGATATTATGGATATTGTGAAGAAACATGATCTGCCATGGACGGTTATCGGCCGCGGTTCAAATCTGCTCGTGCTTGATGAAGGCATAAGAGGAGTTGTCATCAAACTGGGCGCAGGTCTGGATCATTTGGAGATTGACGGTGATCAGGTGACGGTCGGAGGCGGCTATTCGGTCGTCCGGCTTGCGACTTCCATGAGTAAAAAAGGAATGTCCGGTCTCGAATTTGCAGCGGGCATCCCCGGATCAATCGGCGGGGCCGTCTATATGAATGCCGGGGCGCACGGATCTGATATGAGTGAGATTCTTGTGAAAGCCCGTATCTTATTTGAAGACGGCACAATCGAATGGCTGACAAACGAAGAGATGGATTTCAGCTACAGAACGTCTGTTTTGCAGAAAAAACGCCCCGGCGTCTGTCTCGAGGCAGTTCTTCAGCTTGAGCAAAAGGAACGGGAAGCCATTACGGCGCAAATGCAGCAGAACAAAGATTACAGAAAAAATACGCAGCCGTATTCAAGCCCATGCGCCGGAAGCATATTCAGAAATCCGCTGCCGAATCATGCCGGAAACCTCGTTGAAAAAGCGGGATTAAAAGGACATCAGATCGGCGGAGCGAAAGTATCCGAAATGCACGGGAATTTTATCGTCAATGCCGGCGGAGCGACTGCCAAGGACGTTCTCGACCTGATTGAGTATGTGAAAAAGACAATCCGTGAGCAGTATGATGTTGACATGCATACAGAAGTTGAAATCATCGGCGGGAATCGTTAAAAGGTTCTCTGATTTACATGAGCTCATGTGATATACTTTTAACAAATGTCAAACGGCATCACAGCATGCCGTTTGTTTTTCAATCAGACGAATGTCAAGCTGTTTCATTCTTAGTGAGGTGGACAGGCAGTGAACCCAAATCATGAAAGAGAAAAAATCGTAAATATTGAAGAGCGGATTCCGAAAATCAAAGAGCAGCGGAAACAAAAAGCAAACCGCCGGCTGATTTCATTCATTGTGCTCTTTTTTATGATGGTGCTGATCATCGTGTACTTGCAGATGCCGATCAGCAAAGTCTCTTCTGTCACCGTTTCCGGAAACGAAAACGTGTCTGTAAAAGAGATCAACGCGCTTTCTGATATACATAACGGACAAACCGAGTTCTGGAGTCTGAACAAGAAAAAAACAGAAGAAAAGATTGAGCAGAATAAACTGGTGAAAAAGGCGGATCTTTCAAAAGTATTTCCTAATAAAGTCAGCATTCACATTGAAGAATACAAGACGATCGCGTATCTGCAGCGGAATGATGTGTATTATGAAGTGCTGGAGAACGGCACCGTGCTGCCGAACGAAGTCACGCCGGATGACGCGGGCCCGATTTTGGTTGACTGGACAAACGCGAAAAAGCGGGTCAAAATGGCGGAACAGCTTGATAAGCTTTCCGGTTCGCTAAAGCAGTCGATTTCTGAAATCTATTATACACCGGTAAAAATGGATCAGGACCGGATCAAGCTGTATATGAACGACGGGTATGTAGTTACCGCTTCTATTAAAACATTTGCCGACCGGATGAAGACCTATCCTTCTATCGTTTCCCAGCTGGACGGCGGGAAAAAGGGGATTATCCACTTAGAAGTCGCTACGTATTTTGAAGAATTTAACAAAGGTAAATCCGGCAAGAAAAAAGAAAATGATTAATAGTTCTAAAGAACTAATTTTAAGGTGATTCAAAAGAATCTATTACAATCAGTGGGGCAGCCGATATAACCGATAGCGGAATAATTATGACTATGTTTGTTTTTGCCCGGGATATGGCTGCCGGACAAGGGGAAAATTCTCAATGCAATGGGCGTGTCTTCTTCAATGAGCATTGCATTTGGAATTTTCCTCCTGTTTCTTCTTTTTTCGGATGTTTCTGGCAATATCTATAGCTTTTCTGGAGGTTCATCTTAGTGTAGACTAATGGAAAGCGGGTATATTTGCATCTGGTTTGCACATTATGGCACCGTGACAGGAAATCTTACGGTAAGGTGGTCCGTCTCTAAAAAAAATAAAAAAAATGCGATATAAAAGAGGATATACATAGAATATAACGAATAGTTTCATTAAACATAAATTGTGAGAAATCAGATAAAAGTTTGTTGATGCTGTTGTTTTTGTTACACACTTGTAAAGCCACATTCATTGTATTGTTGTTCCGCAAATAATAGAATAGAATTTGATCGAAATGTGAGGAGGTGCCATAGAATGAACAACAATGAACTTTACGTCAGTCTTGACATCGGTACGTCCAATACAAAAGTGATCGTCGGAGAAATGACAGATGATTCCCTTAACATTATCGGAGTGGGAAATGTACCGTCTGAAGGGTTGAAAAAAGGCTCAATCGTTGATATAGATGAAACCGTTCATTCTATAAGAAAAGCGTTTGACCAAGCTGAAAGAATGGTAGGTTTTCCGCTGAAAAAAGCCATTGTCGGCGTTAATGGAAATTATATTCATATTCAAGATACGAACGGCGTTGTCGCTGTTTCCAGTGAAAACAAAGAAATTCACGTTGAAGACGTCCGCAGGGTAATGGAAGCGGCACAGGTCGTGTCGGTTCCGCACGAGCAGCTGATCGTTGACGTCATTCCGAAACAGTTTATCGTTGACGGAAGAGACGAAATTACCGATCCGAAAAAAATGCTCGGCGTGCGCCTGGAAGTAGAAGGCACGCTGATTACCGGCTCCAAAACGATCTTACATAATTTACTTCGCTGTGTGGAGAGAGCGGGCGTTGAAATTACTGATATCTGCCTGCAGCCGCTTGCAGCCGGTTCGGCGGCTTTGTCAAAAGACGAAAAAAACCTCGGAGTCGCCATGATTGATATCGGCGGCGGCTCGACGACGGTGGCGGTATTTGAACAGGGGCACCTGAAGGAGACAGCCGTCATTCCGCTCGGAGGCGAAAACATCACGAAAGATGTATCGATCGGATTGCGCACTTCCACCGAAGAGGCTGAAAGAGTAAAAAAACAATTCGGACATGCATTCTACGATGAGGCTTCAGAAGATGAAGTATTTGAAGTCACCGTCATAGGAACGAATCAAAAGCAATCTTTTACACAGCAGGAAATTGCCAATATTATTGAAGCAAGAGTGGAAGAGATTCTTGAGATTGCCGCAGCCGAAATTGAGCAGATGGGAATTACAGATCTGCCCGGCGGCTTTGTGCTGACCGGCGGACAGGCCGCAATGCCCGGAGTGCTTTCATTGGCACAGGAAGTGCTGAGGCACAATGTAAGGGTCGCAAGCCCGAATTATATCGGTGTAAGAGACCCTCAGTATATGACGGGTGTCGGCTTGATACAATTTGCCTGCCGAAATGCCAGAATTCAGGGAAGAAAAATAGGCTTTCATATGCCGGAAGAAGCCGTGCAGGAAATCGCGGTCTCTCACGAAGAAGAACATCATCAGCGGCCTGAGGCGCAGCAGCGTCCAAAAGCAAAACAAAAAACACAAGCCGAACACAACAAACCGAGCAAAATGAAAAAACTATTAAGCATGTTTTGGGAATAGATTGATAGTCATTCGGCAGATTAGGAGGATTTAGCATGTTGGATTTCGAAACAAACATAGACGGCTTAGCATCAATTAAAGTAATCGGAGTAGGAGGCGGCGGTAATAACGCGGTCAACCGAATGATTGAAAATGAAGTGCAGGGTGTAGAGTACATTGCGGTAAACACGGACGCGCAAGCTCTTAACCTGTCAAAAGCGGAAGTGAAAATGCAGATCGGGGAAAAGCTGACCCGCGGTCTCGGAGCGGGAGCGAATCCGGAAGTCGGCAAAAAAGCCGCTGAAGAAAGTAAGGAACAAATCGAAGAAGCGCTAAAAGGTGCTGACATGGTGTTCGTTACAGCCGGAATGGGAGGCGGTACCGGAACGGGAGCCGCACCGGTGATCGCGCAAATCGCAAAGGACTTGGGCGCTTTGACTGTCGGTGTCGTAACAAGACCGTTTACATTTGAAGGAAGAAAACGCCAGCTGCAGGCTGCAGGCGGTATCACGGCAATGAAAGAAGCCGTTGACACACTGATCGTTATTCCGAATGACCGCATTCTTGAAATTGTCGATAAAAACACACCGATGCTTGAAGCATTCCGTGAAGCTGATAACGTGCTTCGCCAAGGGGTGCAAGGTATCTCTGACCTCATCGCAACGCCTGGTTTAATCAACTTGGACTTTGCCGATGTCAAAACCATCATGTCCAACAAAGGTTCAGCATTGATGGGTATCGGGATCGCTACGGGCGAAAGCCGTGCTGCTGAAGCCGCCAAAAAGGCGATCTCCAGTCCGTTACTGGAAGCGGCAATCGACGGAGCGCAAGGTGTTTTGATGAACATTACGGGAGGTACAAACCTGAGCCTCTACGAAGTGCAGGAAGCAGCCGACATCGTCGCTTCTGCATCTGACCCTGATGTCAATATGATTTTCGGTTCAGTTATCAATGAAAATCTGAAAGATGAAATCGTCGTCACCGTTATTGCGACCGGTTTTATCGAACAGGAAAAAGATGACTCAAAACCGCAGCGTCCGAATTTAAACCAAGGATTGAAGTCTCAAAGCCAAAACGCTGCGAAACGTGAGCCGAAACGAGAAGAAACACAGCATCAAAACACGGTGAACCGCCATACATCACAGCCGGCGGATGATGCTCTCGACATTCCTACATTTTTAAGAAACCGCAACAAACGCGGCTGATGTAAAAAAGGACAAGACCACATGGTTTTGTCCTTTTTCTTTTTTGTGCACAGTCTTCCTTCCTATCCCCCATGATCTATACAGTGAAAAAAGAAACTTTATACCTATGACGAATTGATTGTTTTTTAGTTTCATACGGCTTTCTACAGAATGTGACAATATCTGAATGGAAGATTGTCTACATTTAACGTACAGCATCGAAATGACAAACGATTCCAATTATGAAGGAGGGATACACATTTTATAGGTCGTTACCAAATAAGGGGGGATACGATTGAAGAAAAAAACGAGAAACAGATGGACAGGCTCCGTTTTAAGCGCGATTGTCGTCAGTTCACTGTTGTTTCCGGGTGGAGCCGGAGCGAACAGCACACCGGGGGCAGTTTCTTTCACCAAATATCTTTCTTCCTCTAAGAGCATTCAGCATAAGATTTCCGATTCAGTCAAGAAGCGTTTTGAAAAAAATGATAAAGTCACGTTTCTTATCAAATTTAAAGAGAAAGCCAATACGAAAAAAGCGGTCAAACAAGCAGAAAAAAATGCCGAGTCTCAATCGCTTTCCGCAGCAGAAACCGAATATCAAAAGCGGTCAGCCGTCGTTTCTTCTTTAAAACTGGCGGCTCATGATGCGCAGCAGAATCTGAAAACATATTTGGAAAAACAAAAAAAGAAAGGAAAGGCTGATCACATCCATTCCTATTATATTGTCAACGGAATGGCAGTCACTGCTTCGAAAGAGGTAATGGAAAAAGCCGCCTCATTTCCTGAAGTAGAAAAAGTTCTTCCGAATGAAAAACGTCAGCTTACTCAACGGCAATCAAAAGCTCCTTTTCAAATGAAGAAAAAACAAAAAGAGATCAAAGCAAAGGAAGGCATCGAATGGAATATCAGCCAAATTGATGCGCCGCAGGCCTGGGCCTCAGGATACGACGGAACCGGGACGGTTGTCGCCTCCATTGATACGGGAGTTCAGTGGGATCATCCCGCGCTTAAGGAAAAATACCGGGGTTACGATCCTGAAAATCCCGCAGCGCCGAATCATGAAATGAACTGGTATGATGCCGTGTCCCATAAAGACGCTCCCTACGATGATCTTGAACACGGCACTCATGTAACAGGGACCATGACGGGTTCAGAACCTGACGGCTCAAATCAAATCGGTGTGGCTCCGGGGGCGAAATGGATCGCAGTAAAAGCATTTTCAGATGACGGAGGAACCGATGCCGATATTTTGGATGCCGGTGAATGGGTGCTCGCGCCTAAAGATAAAAACGGCACGCCGCATCCCGAGATGGCGCCGGATGTTGTCAATAATTCCTGGGCAGGCGGTTCGGGAATGGACGAGTGGTACCGCGATATGGTGAATGCGTGGAGAGCGGCAGGGATTTTTCCTGAATTCTCTGCGGGAAATGAAGACTTATTTACACCGGGAGGACCGGGTTCAATCGCAAATCCGGCCAATTATCCTGAAGCATTTGCGACAGGTGCGACTGACATCGACAAGAAACTCGCTGATTTCTCACTTCAAGGCCCCTCCCCGTATCATGAAACAAAACCGGACATTTCGGCTCCGGGAGTGAATATCCGTTCTTCTATTCCTGGAGGAACATACGAAGGCGGCTGGGACGGAACTTCAATGGCCGGGCCGCATGTGGCGGCGACGGCGGCTTTGTTAAGGCAGGCGAACGCCTCTATTACGGTCGATGAAATGGAAGACGTTTTGACGCGCACCGCCGAAAAGCTGACAGATTCAGTTTTTCCGGAATCACCGAATAACGGTTACGGCCACGGTCTCGTTAACGCTTTTGATGCCGTTTCTGCCGTAACGGACGGAATCGGAAGCGTAGAAGGCAAGGTATCTTCTGCGGGCGAAGATCACAATCCGCCCAGCTTTCGTCATGAACCGGTCTCAGAGGCTTACAAAGGGACAAACCTTCCGTTAACGGTTACAGCAGAAGATGATGTAAGCGTAACTGAGGTGATCCTCTCCTATCAGTTTGATGAAGGAGAGTGGAAAACGACAGCCGCCGTTCAAAAAAGCGGCGATGAAAAAAAGGGAACATACCAGGCGGAGATTCCGGACGTAACGGGAAGCAAGATAAGTTATAAATGGACCATAAAAGATTTCGGAGGTCATTCTGCAGAATCTGATACGTACCGGGCTGACGTGAAACCGAGCATTACGGCGGGATACAAAGAGGATTTTGAATCACAGCCGGCGGGCTGGTCCAGTTACGGGACACATGATCAATGGGAATGGGGTATCCCGGGTTCAGGGCCCGGCGCCGCATTTTCCGGAGAAAAAGTGTATGCGACGAATCTGTCCGGCCCTTATGCCGATTCGGCCAACATGAATTTGGTGATGCCTCCGATACAAGTTCCGGAAACAGGGCGGCTGTTTTTACAATTTAAAAGCTGGCACAAGCTCGAAGAATTTTTTGATTACGGGTATGTGTTCGTTCTGCCGGAAGGGAAATCAAATTGGGAGCAGGCGGCCGTTTACAATGGTGATTCCGCAGGATGGAATGATGAAGAGGCAGATTTATCTGCGTATAAAGGCCAAAACATAAAGCTCATGTTTAATATGCAGTCTGACGAAGTACTCAATGAAGACGGATGGTATATCGATGATGTCCGGCTTTCAAGCAGCCCTCTCGGCAAGGCGGCTAAAAAAAGTAAACACAATAGACAAACACCTCCCGGCCACCTGAAGAAAAAAGCCATCAGTCCGAAACAGGCCAAACCGGCAGTGAAATCGCCCGGAAAAAGAGTGAAACGTGAAACAAACCTCCTGCCGCTCAGAGCGCAAATCAGTGTCGCCGAGACGGGGAAATCCGTATATTCCGACCCTGCAAGCGGAAGCTACAGCCTGTCACATAAAGCGGGAAACTATACGCTGAAAGCCGAGGCATACGGATTTAAGTCCGCTTCGAAACAAGTTTCTGTTCAAGCAGACAAAACCGCACAGGCAGACTTTACACTGGAGCAAATGCCGTCCGGCACGCTAAAAGGAACCATCACCAATCAGTCCACAGGCGAACCGGTAAAAGGGGCTGCGCTTTATGTGGCCGAGGATGCCGCAATTGAACCGGCGGTGACAAACGATAAAGGGGAATATTCGCTTAAGGCGTACGAAGGCTCCTACACCATTAAAGTAGCGGCAAAAGGCTTTTACAATAGCGAATTTTCTGTCGACATCAAAGGAGATGCTGAAAAAAACGTCAAGCTTAAGCCGTATGTCGGTTATGAAGGGGAAATCGCCTATGATAACGGGACGGAAGAAGCCGCGCTGTCATATTTTAAAGCCGGCAGCAAATCTGCCGTTAAGATGACCCTCAAAGATGGAAAAGAACACGGTATGCTGACGGGAGGCCTTTTTAAATTTTGGGGCGCCGACTGGCCTGATCCGGGCGGTACCGAATTTCAAGCAGAAGTATATGATGCATCCGGCCCTGATGGAGCTCCTGGCAGCAAAATTGCCGGCCCGTTCCAAGCTGAAGCGCTTCGAAACGGCGAATGGACCAAAGTGGATCTCAGCTCAAAAGGAATCGCGGTCGGAAAGGATTTTTATCTTGTGTTCCGCCAGACGAAACCCGATCCTTATACACCTGCCCTGTCATCTGATGACGGCAGTCCGTACTCGAACAGAAACTGGCAATACCTTGACGGCCGCTGGTCAAAAGCCGATAAAACAGACGGAAACTTTATGATCAGGGCTTTGGTCGACTACGAAGCTTCTGTGCCTGAGATAACGTCGCCTGAAGACCGGTCATTTATAAACAAGAAGTCAATCACGGTGAAAGGAACGGCTTCACCAAAAACCGCTGTCCGTCTTACCAATAACGGTAAAAACGCCGCAGAAACAAAAGCAGATGCAGACGGCAATTTCCAGGCCGGTGTCACACTCACTAAAGATGCCAATCGGCTGACAGCCGCATCTGTGACAGACAGCGGGTCAACCGACGAGTCACGCCCTGTCACGGTCATACTGGATGAGGATAAGCCTGATGTGACGATTGACAGTCCGGCAAACGGTGATAAAACAAATAAAGAAGCAGTGACTGTAAAAGGAGAAGCTTATGACGCCCATTTAAAATGGGTAAAGGTGAACGGAAAAAAAGCTGAAGTAAATAACGGTTCTTATCAAGCGAGAATCCTTTTGGAAAACGGCAGCAATGAGATCAAGGTCACGGCCTCAGATGAAGCGGGTAACAAAACAACGAAAAAGACGGTAATCGATGTCAATTACAATGCTCCCGTCATTTCCGGATTGGTTCCCGGAGCGGATAAGGAATTAAAAGCCGGAGAATCAGTGAAAATCGCTTTTTCAAGCGGAAAGAAATTAGACGCTTCCTTCGTGATCCGTCTGCCTCTGACAAACGCCCGGGCAGGGAGCCAAAACGCAACAGAGCTTCCGCTGAGAGAAATTTCTCCGGGACGATATGAGGGTTACTGGACGGCGGCTTCTTCCATCAAAGCAAGCGGAGCAAAAATTGATGTTATCGCAAGAGATGACTACGGAAATGAAACGAGACAGACGGCTAAAGGAAAACTTTATATCAATGAGTAAAAACAGAGCGCTGCCAAATCACGGCAGCGCTTTTTTAGTTGAAGGGGACAATAGAAAATCAACCCTTTCGGCCCTCGACAAATAAAACGGTTATCCCTTAAAAATTGTACTTTACCCTCAACATTAATTGACAGACTTTCCCACAGAGCTTGCTTTATACTTATGAAACAAGAGAGAGAAACAGATATGTAAGACAAAAGAGGAAAGGGGTCAGATGTGAAAATCTATCTGGATGTCATTTGGCTGTTGAACTTTTGTTTTGATTCTCTTTTGCTTTTATTGACCGCCTTTATTTTAAAACGCCAAGTGAAAAAAAGAAGAGTGGCCGCCGGCGGTTTCATCGGGTCAGCCATTGTGCTTCTGATGTTTACGCCTGTTTCTCCCTTTGTGGAGCATCCGGCAGGAAAAATGGCGTTTTCGGTAGTCATCGTGCTTACGGCTTTTGGCTTTAAACGGTTCCGATACTTTTTTCAAAATTTGTTCGCCTTTTACTTCGCGACTTTTCTCGTCGGCGGGGGAATGATCGGCGTACATTCCCTGCTGCAAACAGAATCAATTGTGCAGCAAGGCGTAATGGTCACAAGCCAGACCGGATTCGGCGACCCGATCAGCTGGATGTTTGTAGTTATCGGATTTCCGGCCATATGGTTTTTTTCGAAAAAGAGAATTGAAGACATCGAGACGAAGTCCATTCAGTACGATGAACTTGTCATGGTGCAGGCGGAATTCAGCGGACAGACAATCCGCGCGAAAGGATTGGTGGATTCCGGGAATCAGCTGTATGATCCGCTGACGAAAACGCCGGTCATGATTCTCCGCATTGACAAATTCGCTCCGATTCTCAGCGAAAAGGAAACGGACCTCATCAAATCCGCCAGTCCGCTTGAAGTGATAGAGCAGCTTGATGATTCGTTCCGTCATGCGGATAAGCTGAGGCTGATTCCATACAGGGGCGTCGGCCAGGACAATCAATTTTTACTCTGTTTAAAGCCGGATTACGTCACAATTTTAACAAAAGATGAAATGATCGCATGTGAAAAATGCCTGATCGGCATCAGCACGAAGCCATTATCCGCGGACGGTGAGTTTGACGGAATCGTTCACCCGAAGATGCTGACAGGGAAGGCTGTAAAACATGTTTCCTGACGAAAAGTCTGTTATTCATCATACTCAAAACGCGTTGTATTTAGAAGGGGGAGGAAGATGAAAAAACTTAAGCTGCGTCTGACATATTTGTGGTATAAATGGCTGATGAAACTCGGACTGAAAAGCGATGAAGTGTATTACATAGGAGGAAGCGAGGCGCTGCCGCCGCCTTTGTCTAAAGAAGAGGAGCAGGTGCTCTTATTAAAGCTGCCGAGCGGGGATCAGGCGGCGCGGGCCATCCTGATTGAGAGAAACTTACGTCTTGTCGTTTACATTGCCCGCAAATTCGAAAACACCGGCATCAATATCGAGGACTTAATCAGCATCGGCACCATCGGTTTGATCAAAGCGGTAAACACGTTTAATCCGGAAAAGAAAATCAAACTCGCCACCTACGCATCGCGATGTATTGAAAACGAAATTTTAATGTACTTGCGCCGAAACAATAAAATCCGTTCAGAGGTGTCCTTTGATGAACCGCTGAACATTGATTGGGACGGAAACGAACTGCTGCTTTCGGATGTGCTCGGCACAGATGATGATATTATTACAAAAGACATTGAAGCCAATGTGGATAAAAAACTTTTGAAAAAAGCGCTTGAGCAATTAAACGAAAGAGAAAAGCAGATTATGGAACTGCGTTTCGGGCTTGTCGGAGAAGAAGAAAAAACACAAAAAGATGTAGCCGACATGATGGGGATTTCACAATCTTATATCTCCCGGCTCGAAAAGCGGATTATCAAAAGACTGAGAAAAGAGTTTAACAAAATGGTGTAAAATTTTTTCCATCTGACAGCCCTTACTGCTGCAAGGATTGCCGCCGCCGGATGTTTATTTCTGTAAAATGGCGGTGCATATTTTTCCCACCCGAGGAGATACTTAACGTTGTACAGCAGCTCCTAGTGGGAGGGAAAAACGTGTCAAGAAATAAAGTCGAAATTTGCGGGGTGGATACCTCTAAATTACCGGTGCTCAAGAATGAAGAGATGAGAAAGCTGTTTAGGCAATTGCAGGATGAGGGCGATGATTCAGCGAGGGAAAAGCTTGTAAACGGCAATCTGCGCCTTGTCTTAAGCGTCATTCAGAGGTTTAACAACAGAGGAGAGTATGTTGATGACTTATTTCAGGTCGGCTGCATCGGACTAATGAAATCCATTGATAATTTTGACCTAAGCCATAATGTTAAGTTTTCAACATACGCTGTACCGATGATCATCGGAGAAATCCGCAGATATTTGCGGGATAACAATCCGATCCGCGTCTCGAGGTCGCTTCGCGATATCGCATATAAAGCGCTTCAAGTAAGAGAGCGGTTAATCAGTGAGACAAGCAGGGAGCCGACAGCAGAGGAAATCGCCAAAGTTCTTGAAGTGCCCCATGAAGAAATTGTGTTTGCCCTTGACGCCATCCAGGATCCGGTTTCACTGTTTGAGCCGATTTATAATGACGGCGGCGATCCGATCTACGTGATGGACCAGATCAGCGATGAGCGCAACAAGGATACACAATGGATTGAGGAGCTCGCTCTGAAAGAAGGCATGAGAAGACTGAACGAACGGGAAAAAATGATTTTGCGAAAGCGCTTTTTCCAAGGGAAAACCCAAATGGAAGTCGCTGAGGAAATCGGGATATCCCAAGCTCAGGTCTCAAGGCTTGAAAAGGCAGCCATTAAACAAATGAATAAGAATATCCATCAATAACGGAAAAAGCCTTTAAACCTTGTTTAAAGGCTTTTTTCATGCGATGGTTTACGTTTGCAAAAAAGTGATGTATTCTAATGTGTAAAAGTTTTTAGAAAATTTAAATAAAGTAAACGGGGGAAACTGCAATGATTTTACAGCTGGACAGTGTGTCATTAAAAAGAAACGGGAAATGGATTTTGAAAGATATCAACTGGCGCGTTGAGAAAAACGAAAATTGGGTGCTGTACGGATTAAACGGAGCCGGAAAAACGGCTTTGCTGAATATGTTATGCTCTTATTACTTCCCCACTTCAGGAGAGATGCAGGTGCTCGGCCATCAATTCGGCAAAACAGAGCTCGGTGACAGGCTCAGAAGGAAAATCGGCCTTGTTTCGGCAGGTCTTCAGCACAAATTATATGCCGCGGACTCCGCTTTTGAAATCGCCCTCAGCGGCGCGTACGCCTCAATCGGGCTGTACGAAACTCCGAGTGAGCAGGTAAGGGAAAAAGCGATCGGTCTTCTGAAGGATTTGGGCGCCATCAGTTACGCCGACAGACGGTATGAAACATTATCACAAGGGGAAAGACAAAGAGCGCTGATTGCGCGGGCGCTTATGGCTGATCCCAAACTGCTGATTTTGGACGAGCCCGTGACGGGTCTTGATTTTATGGCAAGGGAGCAGCTGCTGGACACGATTACGTCGATCGCCGAAAAAGAAAATGCGCCGTCCATCCTTTATGTCACCCATCACGCTGAAGAAATTCTGCCGGTATTTGATCAGGCGCTGCTTTTAAAACAAGGCGAGGTGTTCGCCTCCGGGAAAATCAGGGATATGCTTTCTGACGAGCGGCTTACAGCGTTTTTCGATACGCCTGTCAATGTCTTATGGAACAATGGCCGCCCTTTTTTAACGCGTGCAAAAGCGGTATCATCCGTCAAATAACATCAATTCACCCTGGGGGTGCTGCTGACATGCAGCTGAGAGAGACGTTGGTCTCAACCCTTAACGGACCTGATCCGGATCATGCCGGCGGAGGGAAGCGGTGAAAAAAAGCGGAGGAAAATCCGTTTTTTTACCCATTTCATTTTAATGAAACGGGTTTTTTGATACAGCCAAAGGGGAGATTTCCAATGCATCAGATTGATATGCTGTTACACCAGGCGGAGAAACGGAGGCACGACTTCATACATATTGCTGAAAGGTTGATAGCCTTTCCCACTCCGGCTCCGCCTGCAAGAAATACAGCAGAAGCTCAGAAGTGGGTGGCCGGCTTTTTAAAAGAAACGGGCTGCTCGGTCGATATGTGGGATGTGTATCCGGAAGATCCGAATGTAGTCGGTGTTTTAAAAGGGACAGATTCAAGCAGGCATCAAAGCCTGATTTTAAACGGACACATTGATGTGGCAGAAGCCGGGGGCGAAGACTGGAACTCTGACCCGTTTCAGCCGCTCGTAAAAGACGGCATGCTGATCGGAAGGGGCGCCGCTGATATGAAAGGGGGGTTGGCGTGTGTTCTTTTCTCTCTGAAGCTGATCCATGATGCCGGCATTAAGCTTCCGGGCGACCTCATTGTACAGTCTGTAATCGGAGAAGAAGTCGGCGAGGCGGGGACGCTGGAATGCTGCAAACGCGGCTATCACGCGGATTTTGCGGTTGTCGCGGATACGAGCAGCCTGCATATTCAAGGGCAGGGCGGTGTTATCACCGGCTGGATAGAATTGAAAAGCAAACAAACATTTCATGACGGCATGAGGCGCAATATGATTCATGCGGGCGGAGGCACATTCGGAGCGAGCGCCATCGAAAAAATGGCGAAAATCATCACTGCCTTGGGAGAGCTGGAGCGCCACTGGGCGGTAACGAAAAGCTATCCCGGCATTGCGCCCGGCACCAATACGATCAACCCCGCCGTCATTGAAGGCGGAAGACACGCAGCGTTTGTCGCCGATGAATGCCGGTTATGGATCACCGTCCACTTTTATCCGAACGAAACGCACGAACAAGCAGCCGCAGAAATCGAAGACTATATTAATCGTGTCGCTGACAGTGATCTGTGGCTCAAAGAAAACAGGCCGGTGTTCAAATGGGGCGGATCTTCGATGATTGAAGACAGAGGGGAGGTGTTCCCGGCGCTGGAAATCGATCCGGATCATCCGGCAGTTTCTGTCTTGGCTGCATCACACTCAGCCGTCAAAAAACAGGAGCCCGTCATTGATGTTTCCCAAACCGTAACAGACGGAGGGTGGCTTTATCAGGCCGGGATTCCGAGCGTCATATACGGCCCCGGCGATTTAAAAAACGCCCACTCCGTAAACGAGGAAGTGTCCGTTGATGAGCTTATGGACTATACGAAAATCATGCTGAGATTTATTCTCGGCTGGTGCAGCCGCAAAAAAGATTGCCCGATGTGACAAGGTTCAGCCCGGCCGTTCATATAATAGGAAAAAGAACGGGCAAAGGGCGTGATACGGATGATCAGCATATCTGAATTTCAAATAAAAGATGTGGTAAACGTGTCGAACGGAAAAAAACTCGGAAGCATCGGGGATATTGATATTAACGTGACAACGGGAAAAATTCAGGCGATTATTTTAGGCGGCAGCGGAAAAGTTCTCGGTTTTTTCGGAAAAGAAGAGGAAATGATCATTCCTTGGCGAAATATAGTTAAAATTGGGGAAGATGTCATCTTAGTGCGTGTAAATGAACCAAAGGGGGGAGCGTAATCCTCCCTTTACTTGTAAAAAGCCGGAAATCTCAATGTTTCCGGCACATTTATTTATCTCATTTTTCAATCAGCCGCTAAACGTATGCTTAAAATTGTGTTAAAATGAGTGGGAAATTACGCTATTTTAATGTTTGTCGAAAGGTTGGATCTCCATGAATACATATCACCCGTTTAGTCTTACCACCCCCTCGGCACTCATGATAGAAGACTGGAACTGTGTGAATCAGCTTAACACAAAGGTCATCGCCGGATTCACAACGAAAAACGGCGGTGTCAGCAATCCTCCGTATGAGTCATTAAATACCGGATTGCACGTCCGGGACGAAGCTCATGATGTTGTGACAAACCGTGAAGTCATAGCGTCCTTATGCGGTACTGATCTGGATTCCTGGGTGTTCGCCGACCAGACACATGAAAACCGCGTCCGGCACGTGACAGCCGGGGATAAAGGAAAAGGAGCGAGAGACTATTCTTCCGCATTCCGCGGGACGGACGGGCTCTACACGAAAGATGCGAATCTTTTTTTGGCCCTTTGTTTTGCGGACTGTGTGCCCTTGTATTTTTATGACCCGGTGAAATCCATTATCGGCGCTGCCCATGCCGGATGGAAGGGGACGGTCAAACAAATCGGACGCATCATGACGGAACGCTGGGTAAACGAAGAAGGCTCCCGTTTAACAGATATTCAGGCTGTCATCGGTCCGTCCATCAGCGCGGGAAGTTATACAGTCGACGACCGCGTCATCAATGAAGTGCGGGCGCTGCCCTTTACGGCTGAATCCGCCATATGCGAAACGGAAAAAGGCCAGTATCAGCTTGATTTAAAAGAGGTCAACCGTCTTCTTCTGATACATTGCGGCATTCCGGAAGAAAACATTTCAGTCAGCGGATTATGCACCGAACGAGAGCATGAACTATTCTTTTCACACCGCCGCGACAAAGGGAAAACGGGACGCATGATGTCCTTTATCGGAATGAAGGAGGCATAAGATCTTGCGTGTTGCTGATCAATTACGACATATAAACGAAAGAATAAACGAAGCATGTAACAGATCGGGCCGAAGCCCCGAAGATGTTACCGTCATCGCGGTTACAAAATACGTATCAGCTGAAAGGGCTCAAGAGGCCGTTGATGCCGGTATTACAAGTCTGGGAGAAAACCGGGATGCCGAGCTTATCCATAAGCAGGAAGTCATCAAAGGAAGCCCGGAGTGGCACTTTATCGGCAGTCTTCAGTCCAGAAAGGTGAAGGCCGTCGTTGACCGTGTATCTTATATTCATTCCTTAGACAGACTGTCATTGGCAAAAGAGATTGAAAAACGGGCGCAGCATGCGGTTCGCTGTTTTGTGCAGGTGAATACTTCGCTTGAGCCGTCTAAGCACGGTTTGAAAGCAGAGGAGGTCATCCCCTTTATCAGAGAGCTTTCTGAGTTTAGAAACATTTCTGTAGAGGGCCTGATGACGATGGCTCCCCTGACAGACGATACAGAAACGATCAGAGCCTGCTTCCGGCAATTGCGTGATCTGAGGGATCAGGTGCAAAAACTGAATCAGACAAACGCGCCGTGCCGGGAACTGTCAATGGGCATGTCAAATGATTATGAAATCGCTGTTGAAGAGGGCGCAACTTTTATCAGAATCGGCTCTTCATTAGTCGGAAATGAACCGGGGGGTGTAAACAAATGAGCATGAAAAATAAACTGAAAAACTTTTTCTCAATGGATGAGGAGGAGTACGAGTACGAATACATTGAAACGGAGCAGGATCATCAGGAAGAGCATGAACAGCAGAAAGATAAACAGCCTGCTTACGCTCAGAAGCCGCAGGGCAAGCAGAACGTAGTAAGCTTGCAAAGTGTTCAGAAATCCTCTAAAGTGGTCTTGAGTGAACCGCGTGTATATGCGGAAGCGCAGGAAATCGCCGATCATTTAAAGAACAGGCGGGCGGTTGTCGTTAATCTGCAGCGCATCCAGCATGATCAGGCGAAAAGAATCGTCGACTTTTTAAGCGGTACCGTCTACGCCATCGGCGGCGACATTCAGAGAATCGGTTCAGATATTTTTCTGTGCACGCCTGATAATGTCGACGTTTCCGGCACGATTTCGGAGCTTATAAATGAAGACGAACATCAGAGGTGGTAAAGCAGGATGATTCTTTATCAAATTTTTTCCGTTCTGAGTTATTTAATTTACATCTACTCGTTTGCCCTGATCATCTATATCTTTATGTCATGGGTGCCGAGTACGAGAGAAACGGCGGTCGGACGGTTTCTCGCAGCGATTTGCGAACCGTATTTAGAGCCGTTCAGAAGGATCATTCCGCCCATTGCCATGCTGGATATATCCCCGATTGTAGCGATTATCGTGCTTCGGTTTGCCACGACGGGGCTTTGGGGCCTATACCGCATGATCGCAATGTATACTTGAATGCGACAGTTTGATACGGGCTTGGCACCAGCCAAGCCTCTTTACATAGAAAGGAAAGAACATGAGCGATATTTACCAGCACTTCAGACAAGACGAGCGGCCTTTTATTGATCAGGTGCTTGAATGGAAACAGATTGTCCTGGACCAGTATCGGATGAAGCTGACTGATTTCTTAGATCCCAGGGAACAGGTGATTGTAAAAGCTGTTATCGGCGACGCCTGCGGTCTTGCGTTTTTCGGAGGATATGACAGAGCTGAGCGCAAACGCGCGATTTTATACCCTGAATATATGGAACCTGAACAGGATGATTTTGAGCTTCGGGCTTTTGACGTTCAATACGCTGAAAAATTCGTCAGCATTGACCACCGCTCTCTTCTCGGATCATTAATGGGGATCGGCTTAAAGCGGCAGAAATACGGCGATCTGATTTTCTCAGAGGAAGCCGTGCAGCTCATCGTCTCCGCTGAAATCGCCGATTTTGTCAGCACTCAGCTGACCAAGGCGGGCAAAGCGCCGGTAAAGCTTGAGAAAATCGAGCTTTCCGCTCTTCACATTCCCGCTTCAGATGTCGAAATAAGGGATGACACGGTTTCTTCATTGCGTCTCGACGCCGTCTGCGCTTCAATGAGCAGGCAATCCCGGCAGAAAGCGCAGGCGCTTGTGAAAAACGGGCTCGTTAAGGTGAATTGGAAAGCTATTGAAGATCCGTCTTATCAGGTTGCTGAAGGGGACATGCTCTCGATTCGCGGCTTCGGACGATGCAGTTTGGCAAAAGTTGACGGAAAAACGAAAAAAGACAAATGGAAAGTTACATTTGAACGGCAAAAATGAGTCGTTTTTTCAGTTTTTTTCTCCATCTGTGCCGTATTTGTTTTATAATGTGAACTAGATAACCGTACTGAAATGTAAAAATGGAGGTGGCAATATGCCATTAACGCCGAATGATATCCATAACAAAACGTTTACAAAAGGTTTTCGCGGATATGATGAAGATGAAGTAAATGAATTTTTAATGCAGGTCAGAAAAGATTACGAAATCGCACTCCGTAAAAAAACGGAGCTTGAGGCGAAAGTGAACGAGCTGGACGAAAAAATCGGCCACTTTGCCAATATCGAAGAAACGCTGAATAAATCAATTCTCGTAGCCCAGGAAGCAGCAGAAGACGTAAAGCGCAACTCGCAGAAAGAAGCGAAGCTGATCGTCCGTGAAGCAGAAAAAAATGCCGATCGCATCATCAATGAGTCACTTTCCAAATCAAGAAAAATCGCAATGGAAATCGAAGAGCTGAAAAAACAGTCTAAAGTCTTCAGAACACGTTTCCAAATGCTGATTGAAGCGCAGCTCGACCTGCTGAAGAACGATGATTGGGATCATCTGCTGGAATACGAAGTCGACGCGGTATTTGAGGAAAAAGAATAATTTTCAGATTTTCTTGACATTCTCCGGCCCGTTCGAATATAATACGTTCATAAATTCAGATGAAAAGACGATTGAAAGGGACCGGCATGACTCAAAACAGGCTATAAAGCGAACCGGGGAAGGTGTAAGCCCGGGATGGCCGGAATCATGCAGATCAGCCCTTTAGTTTCCTTTCTGAACCGAGAGTAGGAAAGGACGTTCCATCACGTTACGATGTTCGAGAGGAAAAGACGGATGATCCGTTTTTTCTAAAAGGGTGGTACCGCGAGATAAGCTTTCTCGTCCCTTATGGGATGAGAGGGCTTTTTTTATTTTCTGAAAAATGTTGTGGAGGAATGAAAATGGATTACAAAGATACGCTGTTAATGCCGAAAACAGATTTTCCGATGCGGGGAAATCTGCCGAATCGTGAGCCGGACATGCAAAAAGACTGGGAGGAGCAGGACATTTACCGTCTTGTTCAAGAACGGACGAAAGACCGCCCGAAATTCGTGCTGCATGACGGACCTCCTTATGCAAACGGAGACATCCACATGGGCCATGCCCTGAACAAAATCCTGAAAGACTTCATCGTCCGCTATAAATCAATGAGCGGCTACAACGCACCGTACGTGCCGGGCTGGGATACGCACGGACTGCCGATTGAAACGGCGCTGACGAAAAACAAAAAAGTAAACCGGAAAGAAATGTCCGTCGCTGATTTCCGCAAGCTTTGCGAAGATTATGCATGGCAGCAGATCGAAAGACAGCGCGAACAATTCAAGCGTCTCGGCGTCAGAGGCGATTGGGAAAACCCGTATGTTACGCTTCAGCCTGAATTTGAAGCGCAGCAGATCCGCGTTTTCGGCGAGATGGCGAAAAGAGGCTATATTTATAAAGGTCTGAAGCCGGTCAACTGGTCGCCTTCAAGTGAATCTGCCTTAGCAGAAGCGGAAATTGAATATCAGGACAAACGTTCCGCGTCTATTTATGTTGCGTTTAAGGTGAAAGACGGTAAAGGCGTTCTGGAAAACGGAGAAAGCTTCATCATCTGGACGACGACGCCGTGGACGATGCCTGCCAACCTCGGAATTTCCGTTCATCCTGATCTTGAATACAATGTCATCAAGGTTGGAGACAAGCGTTATGTAGTGGCGGCTGAACTGATCGAAAATGTAGCGGAGGCATGCGGCTTTGAAAAT
The DNA here is from genome assembly GCF_011065565.1 of Bacillus sp. EKM420B. Taxonomy (NCBI): domain Bacteria; kingdom Bacillati; phylum Bacillota; class Bacilli; order Caryophanales; family Bacillaceae; genus Bacillus; species Bacillus sp. EKM420B. Next base: position 670,075 of record NZ_JAAMNX010000001.1, read on the forward strand.
CCTGAAGTTGTCGCATCATATAAAGGCAGAGAATTAGAATACATCACTGCAGAACATCCGCTGTACGGCAGAGATTCACTCGTCATGCTCGGTGACCACGTCACAACCGATGCCGGAACAGGCTGTGTTCATACTGCCCCGGGCCACGGGGAAGATGACTTTATCGTCGGCCAAAAGTACGGCTTAGAAGTACTGTGCCCCGTTGATGAAAAAGGAAACATGACCGACGAAGCGCCGGGCTTTGAAGGAATGTTTTACGATAAAGCCAATAAACCGATCACAGAGAAGCTTGAAGAAAACGGCGCGCTCTTGAAACTCGAGTTTATTACACACTCCTATCCGCATGACTGGAGAACGAAAAAACCGACCATCTTCAGAGCGACAGCGCAATGGTTTGCGTCAATTAAAGATTTCAGATCCGATCTGCTTGATGCCATCAAACAAACGAAGTGGGTGCCGGAGTGGGGCGAACAGCGCCTTTACAACATGGTGCGCGACCGCGGTGACTGGTGTATCTCAAGGCAGCGCGTGTGGGGTGTTCCGATCCCGGTATTTTATGCAGAAAACGGTGAGCCGATCATCACTGACGAAACGATTGAACACGTGTCTGAGCTGTTCAAACAGCACGGCTCAAACGTCTGGTTTGAAAGAGAGGCAAAAGACCTCCTGCCGGAAGGATTTACACATCCGGGAAGCCCGAACGGAATCTTCACGAAAGAGCAAGACATTATGGATGTATGGTTTGATTCGGGTTCTTCCCATCAGGCTGTTCTTGAAGAACGAGATGATCTTGTCCGTCCGGCTGATTTATACCTTGAAGGCTCTGACCAATACCGCGGCTGGTTTAACTCATCTCTTTCCACCGCTGTTGCAGTCACCGGCAAAGCGCCGTATAAAGGCGTATTAAGCCACGGATTTACACTTGATGCAAACGGCCGTAAAATGAGTAAATCACTCGGCAATACGATTGACCCGACAAAAATCGCAAAACAGCTTGGAGCTGAAATTCTGCGTTTATGGGTATCTTCCGTAAACTATCAGGCCGATCACCCGGTTTCTGAAGATATTCTGAAGCAGGTCGCGGAAGTATACCGGAAAGTCCGCAACACGTTCCGCTTCCTTCACGGCAACCTGTTCGATTTCGATCCAAGCGTCAATGCCGTGGATGTAAAAGATCTCCGCGAAGTGGATCAATATATGCTGATCAAGCTGAATAAGCTGATCGATAAGGTGAAAAAAGCGTACGATGAATACGAATTTGCGGTTGTTTATCACAGCATTCACAATTTCTGTACGATCGAGCTCAGCTCATTCTATCTTGATTTTGCAAAAGATGTTGTGTACATCGAGCATGCGGATCATCCGGACCGCCGCAGCATGCAGACTGTCTTTTATGAAACGCTGCTGGCGTTAGTGAAGCTGACGGCGCCGATTCTCCCGCATACGGCGGATGAAATGTGGTCTCACTTATCATTTGTTGAAGAAGCGAGCGTGCAGCTGACAGATATGCCGGAAACCATTGCTGTTCCGGACAGTCAAGCGACAGAAGAAAAATTCGACCGCTTCATGGAGCTTCGAAACGACGTGCTGAAAGCTTTGGAAACAGCCCGTAACGAAAAAATTATCGGAAGATCATTGGAAGCGAGCCTGACTTTGTATCCGAACAAAGAAAACCGCGACCTCTTGTCATCCATTAAAGAAAACATCGCGCAGCTGTTTATCGTCTCAGAACTGACAGTAAAAGACGAAAGTGAAGCGCCGGAAAACGCGCAAAGCTTCACAACAGGAAAAATGACCGTAGAAAAAGCGGAAGGCCAGATGTGTGAGCGTTCCCGCGTAATTTCTAAAGATGTCGGAGCCAATCCGAAATATCCGACATTATCACTGCGCAATGCGGAAATCGTTGAAAAATATTATCAAAAATAATAAATGAGAAAGCGCCCGGTGTCAGCCGGGCGCTTTTTTACATGCCAGCAATGTCATCGATTAGAACGGCAGGAAAATTCTTATGGGCTTCAAATGGCGCTCTGAGGGCAACAATAAAGCTATAACATCAAGAGCAGGAGTTGTGATGAATGAATGATCAACTGACCGCAATCCACACGGAGCTTCTCATGATGAAAGAAGAACTTCAATCAAGATTATTCGAATATTCTTGCTTTCAAATGTCAGCATCTGTTGAACCTTCAATGAACGACCAAGAAGCAACTCTGATCTATCATATAAAAGAAGAACTTCAGGATGTTCTTCTTGCCCTGTCTAAGTTTGAAAACAATACGTACGGTTATTGTGAAAAAACAGGCGCCCCCATTCCGATTGAAAAACTTGCGGTGCTGCCGACGGCCAGAACCGCTGATGATTTTTATTATCCCGCTCAATTTGAAAAGAAAACCCTTCCATACTGGGTAACCGGAGATTATGCATATGATCAGGCGCTGTATGAGTGACAGCGTCTGTTTGTATACGCTTATGATCTGCCTTTACTCCGGCATCTTTTACTGATAAAATTCATAAAGGATAAAAGTAACTGTATACTGGAGGAACGTGTGTGCTTTATTATCTTATCGCTCTTTTTATTATTATTGCCGACCAATTGACCAAATGGCTTGTCGTCAGCCATATGGAATTGGGACAAAGCATACCTGTCATCGACCAGGTGCTTTATATCACATCTCATCGCAACACGGGAGCGGCGTGGGGGATTTTAGCCGGCCAAATGTGGTTTTTCTACGTCATTACCATCGCCGTGATTATCGGAATCGTTTATTACATACAGCGTTATGCAAAAGGGCAGATGTTACTCGGAATTTCTCTCGGCTTAATGCTGGGAGGTGCGGCCGGAAACTTTATTGACCGGGCGGCGCGCCAGGAAGTGGTGGATTTTATTCATGTCATCATCGTGGATTATCACTATCCGATTTTTAATATCGCGGACTCCTCACTGTGCGTCGGTGTAATACTTTTATTTATTCATATGCTGTTTGACAGCGGGAAAAAGAAGGAGCAATAACATGAATCAATTTGAGATAACCGTTCAGCCTGAACAAAAGAGCGAACGGATTGATAAATTTTTGGCTTCAACGGGAGAAAACTGGTCACGCACTCAAGTGCAGCAATGGGTAAAAGAGGGACTGGTATCCGTTAACGGCAAATCCGTAAAAGCGAATTATAAAATGCAGCCCGGCGATCAGGTAAACGTCACCATTCCTGAACCGGAAGAATTGGACGTGCTTGCAGAGCCGATGGATTTGGACATTTACTATGAAGACCAGGATGTCTTGGTTGTGAACAAACCGCGGGGCATGGTCGTACATCCGGCGCCCGGCCATGTGACAGGGACGCTCGTAAACGGACTGATGGCTCACTGCAATGATCTTTCAGGTATTAACGGCGTCATGCGCCCGGGGATCGTCCACCGGATTGATAAAGATACCTCCGGCCTGTTAATGGTCGCTAAAAACGATATGGCGCATGAATCACTCGTTAATCAGCTCGTCAATAAAACCGTGACGAGAAAGTACACAGCGGTTGTCCACGGGTTGATTTCACATGATGACGGAACGATTGACGCTCCGATCGGAAGAGATAAAAAAGACCGTCAAAGCATGACCGTAACAAGAGAAAGCAGCAAAAACGCCGTTACGCATTTCCACGTGCTTGAGCGTTTTCAAGATTTCACGCTCGTAGAGTGCCGTCTTGAGACCGGAAGAACGCATCAGATCCGTGTTCATATGAAATATATCGGATTTCCTTTGGCAGGCGACCCGAAGTACGGACCGAGAAAAACCATTGATTTCAACGGTCAGGCGCTTCATGCCGGAATATTAGGTTTTGACCATCCGCGGACGGGCGAATACATGGAGTTTGAAGCGCCCCTTCCTGAAGATATGAAAAAACTCATTGAACATTTGAGAAATAGCCATTGACAGCGAGTTTCTTTTCTGGAATAATAAAAACAAGCTGAATAGATTCTTTAACACAGTCCAGAGAGGCTGAGAAGGATAACGGATAGGACAGAAAAGATACATGTGTGTCTTCGTCCTGGAAAGGAACCCCTCTATGCTCTGGCAGGAGGGGTTTTTTCTTCTTATATACGAATGGAGAGGTGTCACGAGTGAATCAAAAAGCTGTTATTCTCGACGAACAGGCGATCAGGCGGGCGCTGACAAGGATAGCCCATGAAATGATCGAACGGAATAAAGGAATGAATGACTGCATTCTTGTAGGGATTAAAACAAGAGGTATTTATTTAGCGAAGCGGCTGGCCGAGCGGATCGAACAGATTGAAGGAAATCCGGTCACCGTCGGGGAAATCGATATCACCCTTTACCGTGACGATCTCACAAAAAAAACGAGCAATGAAGAGCCGCTTGTAAAAGGCGCGGACATTCCGGCCGATATCACAGACCAAAAGGTCATTGTGGTTGATGATGTGCTTTATACCGGCCGGACGGTGAGAGCTGCGATGGATGCTCTCGTTGATGTCGGGCGGCCGTCATCGATACAGCTTGCCGTGCTTGTCGACAGAGGACACCGGGAGCTGCCGATCAGAGCGGACTATATCGGGAAAAACATTCCGACCTCAAAAGCTGAAAAAGTGATGGTTCAGCTGAGCGAAGTTGATCAGACTGATATGGTCGCCATTTACGAAAATGAATAATCACCCTTTTTAAATGCATTCCAGAGAGTTTGCAAAGAGGATTTTAAAACACAAAGCCGGGCGGATCGACGCGGCCGGGCTTTGTATGCCTCTTTGCGCAAAAAGCAAAGAGGTTTTTTTATACCATTTGAAAGTCAACCGGGAGGAAAACGCCATGAGTAAGAAAAAAGTAAACCTGGGAGTCAGGGACGTCCCCAATCCATTGTCCTGGCTGTCATTCAGCCTGCAGCATTTATTTGCCATGTTCGGTTCAACCATACTCGTGCCGAAACTGGTCGGAATGAGCCCGGCAGTGGCGCTTGTCACGAGCGGAATCGGGACACTCGCCTATCTCTTGGTGACAAAAGGCCAGATTCCCGCTTATCTCGGCTCATCATTCGCCTTTATATCACCGATTATCTTGGTGAAGGCGACGGGAGGACCGGGGGCTGCCATGGTCGGCGCTTTCCTGGCGGGAATTGTGTACGGCCTGATCGCGCTTCTCATCAGGCAGCTTGGAACGGGGTGGCTGATGAAGCTGCTGCCCCCGGTGGTCGTCGGGCCGGTCATCATCGTCATCGGTCTCGGACTGGCAAGCACAGCCGTCAATATGGCAATGTATGCTGATCCGAATGCGAAGGAACTCGTTTACAGCCTGAAACATTTCAGTGTAGCCGGCGTCACTTTGGCCATCACCATTATCTGCGCCATCTTTTTACGGGGATTTTTAAGCTTGATTCCGGTATTGATCGGCATTATAGGCGGATATCTGTTTGCGCTGACACAGGGCATCGTCAATTTTCAGCCGGTCATTGATGCAAAATGGTTCGCCGTTCCTGAATTTATCATCCCTTTCAAAGACTACACGCCGTCAGTGACATTGGGCATTGCCGCTGCGATGGTGCCGGTCGCTTTCGTGACGATGTCAGAACATATCGGCCACCAAATGGTGCTGAGTAAAGTTGTCGGACAGGATTTCATTAAAAAGCCGGGACTGCACCGCTCCATAATGGGGGACAGCGTAGCGACGATTATCGCTTCGTTAATCGGCGGCCCGCCGACGACAACATACGGCGAAAACATCGGTGTCCTGGCAATTACGAGAGTTTTCAGCGTCTTTGTCATCGGCGGCGCGGGAGTGATTGCGCTGTGCTTCGGATTTATCGGCAAAGTTTCAGCGCTGATCAGCTCTGTTCCGTCCGCGGTTATGGGAGGCGTTTCCTTCCTGCTCTTCGGAATCATCGCCTCCAGCGGCTTGAGAATGCTGATTGACAACAACATTGATTATGAAAACAAGCGAAATTTAATTATCACATCCGTCATCCTCGTGATCGGCGTCGGAGGGGCTTTTATTCAAGTATCAAAAGGCGGGTTCCAAATATCCGGCATGGCGCTTGCGGCAATCGTCGGAGTCATCCTGAACCTTATCCTGCCGCATGCAAATGAAGAAGACGCGATTGCATCAGAAAAACAAAATCATATGTAAACCTTTTAAAGAAAGTCCAGAGAGGCTTGGAAGGGTTATAACGGGAAGAAGCTGTACGGCTCTTCTCTCTTTAACCGCACCCCGAGTCTATAGACCGGGGTGTTTTTTACGGCCTTCAAGCGGAAACGGAGGAGAAAAAACATGAATCATTTAACGGCGATGTCTGAACTGAGCGCGGCTGAAATTACAGAACTGCTGCGAGAGGCAAAAGCGATAAAAGAGGGTACAGTCCGTCCCGATCTCGCGGGAAAATTCGTTGCGAATCTGTTTTTTGAACCGAGCACGAGAACGCGGTTCAGCTTTGAAGTGGCGGAAAAAAAACTCGGGATGAACGTGCTCAGCTTAGACGGCACGAGCACAAGCGTTCAAAAAGGCGAGTCCTTATACGACACGGTCAAAACACTGGAATCAATCGGAGCGGATGCCTGCGTCATCAGGCACAGCACGGATGAATATTACAAAGATCTGACCGGCAGAGTCAATATTCCGGTCTTAAACGCCGGCGACGGCTGCGGCCAGCACCCGACTCAGTCATTGCTCGATTTAATGACGATTCAAGAGGAATTTGAGACCTTTCAGGGCCTGACGGTTTCCATTCATGGCGATATCAAACACAGCAGGGTGGCAAGGTCAAATGCCGAGGTGCTGACAAGGCTCGGCGCACGTGTGCTGTTTTCCGGGCCGCCGCAGTGGCAGGATGAGAAAAACGCCTTCGGCACCTGTGTTCAGACGGATGAAGCCATACAAGCTTCAGATGTCGTCATGCTGCTCCGCATCCAAAATGAAAGGCATCAGACAGAAGCCGACCAAAAAGGCTACCTGGAAGCATACGGGCTGACCGCAAAGCGGGCGGAGAGCATGAAGCGGCATGCCATCATCATGCATCCCGCACCGGTGAACAGAGGGGTCGAAATTGACACAACATTAGTGGAATGCGGAAAATCAAGAATCTTTAAACAAATGGAAAATGGTGTGTATATCAGAATGGCGGTCTTAAAAAGAGCACTGCAAACCAATGTGAAAAGGGGAGAAGCGGCTTATGTCTTATCTCATTAAAAACGGCTGGATATTAAATGAACAGGGAGAAAAAGCGGTACAGGATATCCGGGTAACGGGTGAATTCATTTCGGAAACCGGGCTTCTGACAGCGAAAGACGGAGAAACGGTGATCGACGCTGAGGGACTGTTCGTTTCACCTGGGCTCGTAGACCTTCATGTCCACTTCAGAGAACCGGGCGGGGAGAAAAAAGAAACCATTGAGACGGGCTCTAAAGCCGCGGCGCGGGGCGGCTTTACCACAGTCGCCGCCATGCCGAATACAAGGCCCGTGCCGGATACGAAAGAGCAGATGGAATGGCTGCAAAACAGGATCAAAGAAACCTCATCTGTCAGGGTCCTTCCTTACGCATCCATTACGATCAGACAAACCGGGGAAGAAATGACAGATTTTGAGGCGCTTCATGAAGCGGGCGCATTCGCCTTCACCGATGACGGCGTCGGCGTTCAGACGGCCGGAATGATGTATGAAGCCATGAAACGGGCGGCTTCAATAAATAAAGCGATTGTCGCTCATTGTGAGGATAACTCGCTTATTTACGGCGGAAGCGTGCATGAAGGATCTTTTTCAAAAGCGAACGGCCTGAACGGCATACCTTCCATTTGTGAAGCGGTACATATTGCCCGTGACGTCCTGCTGGCGGAAGCGGCGGGCTGCCATTACCACGTGTGTCATATCAGCACGAAAGAATCCGTCAGAGCCGTAAGAGACGCAAAAAAAGCGGGAATCCGCGTGACGGCGGAAGTATCGCCGCACCACCTGCTGCTTTGTGACGAAGATATCCCGGGACTTGATACCAATTTTAAGATGAATCCGCCGCTTCGCAGCAAAGAGGACAGAGAGGCGCTGATCGAAGGGCTTTTAGACGGTACGATTGATTTCATCGCCACTGACCATGCGCCGCATACAGAAGAAGAGAAAAACACGGACATGAAGCTTGCGCCTTTCGGTATCGTCGGTTTAGAAACTGCCTTTCCGCTTCTGTACACACATTTTGTGAAAAACGGGGCGTGGACGCTGAAGCAGCTGGTTGATTTCATGACGGTAAAACCTTGCGAGGCATTCGGTCTTCCGTACGGAACGCTTGCACCGGGGGCGCCGGCTGACATCACCCTGATTGATCTGGAAAAAGAAGCGGCCATTGACAAAGATACATTTTTATCTAAAGGAAAAAATACGCCATTCAACAAGATGAAGTGCTTCGGCTGGCCTGTTGCAACGATGGCTGCCGGTAAGCTTGCATATGAAGAAGGGAGACTCGTCAAATGAAAAGAAGACTAGTGCTGGAAAATGGAGCGGTATTTGAGGGTGAAGCATTCGGGAGCCTGGAGCATACCGCGGGTGAAGTCGTATTCAACACGGGAATGACCGGTTATCAGGAAATTTTATCAGACCCTTCTTACTGCGGGCAGATAGTGACGCTGACGTATCCGCTGATCGGCAACTACGGAATTAACAGAGATGACTTTGAATCTATCACTCCTTTTGTAAAAGGGCTGATCATAAAAGAACTGTGCGAGCTGCCTTCCAACTGGCGCTCGGCTTACACGCTTGATGAGTATCTGAAAATGAAAAATATTCCCGGCTTACAAGGGATCGACACGCGAAAACTCACCAGAATGATCCGCACGGCCGGGGCATTAAAAGGAACGTTTGCTTCAAGTGAGGAGAATGTCGGAGAGGTTCTTGCAAGGCTGAAAGAAACGGAACTGCCGAGAAATCAAGTCGCTCAAGTATCGGCGAAAACGGCATATCCGAGTCCGGGCCGCGGCAAACGCATCGTGCTCGTCGATTTCGGTATGAAGCACGGCATCTTAAGAGAGTTAAACAAAAGAAAATGCGATGTCATCGTTGTACCGTACAATGTAACGGCGGAAGAAGTGCTTCAGCTCAAGCCGGACGGCATCATGCTTTCTAACGGACCCGGAGATCCGAAAGATGTGCCGGAAGCCATTGAAATGATAAAAGGCATACTCGGGAAGGTGCCGTTATTCGGAATCTGTCTCGGCCATCAATTATTTGCGCTGGCATCGGGAGCGGAAACGGAAAAAATGAAATTCGGACACAGGGGTTCCAATCATCCGGTTAAAGAGCTTGCGACAGGGAAAGTCGCTTTAACAGCCCAAAACCACGGATATACAGTTTCTTCAATAGATGAGACAGAGCTTGAAGTGACGCACATTGCGATCAATGATCAAACGATCGAAGGACTCAAGCATAAAACATTGCCGGCATTTACGGTTCAGTACCACCCTGAAGCTTCACCGGGACCGGAAGACGCCAATCACTTATTTGACAGATTCATTGACTTGATCGAAACAACTGAGAAAGAAGGGGAAGCGGTATGCCAAAACGCGTAGATATTAAAAAGATTTTAGTGATCGGATCAGGCCCGATTATTATCGGACAGGCGGCGGAATTTGATTATGCGGGCACACAGGCGTGTCTCGCTTTAAAGGAAGAAGGCTATGAAGTCATTCTCGTCAACTCGAATCCGGCAACGATTATGACGGATACGGAAATGGCTGATCGGGTATACATAGAGCCGCTGACGCCGGAGTTTCTCACGCGTATTATCAGAAAAGAACGGCCGGACGCCATCCTGCCGACTCTGGGAGGACAGACCGGACTGAATCTTGCCGTCGAGCTGTCTGAACTCGGGGTTCTTGAGGAATGCGGGGTGGAAGTGCTCGGCACAAAGCTGTCCGCCATCCAGCAGGCGGAAGACCGCGACTTATTCCGTACGCTGATGAATGAGCTGAATGAACCGGTGCCGGAAAGTGAGATCATCCGCACTTTACAGGAAGCCGAGGAATTTGTCGGCCGGATCGGGTTTCCGGTTATCGTGCGCCCCGCTTACACATTAGGCGGAACGGGCGGCGGCATCTGCTCTAATGAAGCGGAACTGAAAGAGATCGTCGAAAACGGATTAAAGCTCAGCCCCGTTCATCAGTGCCTTCTGGAAAAAAGCATTGCCGGTTACAAAGAGATCGAATATGAAGTCATGAGAGACAGCAGAGATCACGCGATCGTCGTCTGCAATATGGAAAATATCGATCCGGTCGGCATCCATACGGGCGACAGCATCGTCGTTGCCCCGAGCCAGACTTTGAGCGACCGGGAATATCAGCTTTTGCGCAATGTTTCATTAAAGCTGATCCGCGCGCTCGGCATTGAAGGCGGCTGTAATGTTCAGCTCGCGCTCGATCCCGACAGCTTCCAATATTACATTATCGAAGTGAATCCGCGGGTGAGCCGCTCATCTGCCCTCGCTTCAAAAGCGACGGGTTACCCGATCGCAAAGCTTGCGGCGAAAATCGCAGTCGGGCTTTCTCTTGATGAAATGATGAACCCCGTAACGGGAAAAACATATGCGGCTTTTGAGCCCGCGCTTGACTATGTCGTTTCTAAAATCCCGCGCTGGCCGTTCGACAAATTTGAGTCGGCAAACCGCAGGCTCGGGACGCAAATGAAAGCCACCGGAGAGGTCATGGCCATCGGACGCACCCTTGAAGAATCGCTGTTAAAGGCGGTCCGCTCACTGGAAGCCGATGTCTATCACCTGGAACTGAAGGATGCGGAAGAGATTTCTGACGGGCTTTTGGAAAAACGAATCAGAAAGGCCGGAGATGAACGGCTGTTTTATCTCGCAGAAGCGTTCAGAAGAGGCTACACAGTGGAGCAGCTTCATGAGTTTTCCGCAATTGACGTATTCTTTTTGCACAAGCTCTCTAAGCTGGTCGCTTTTGAAACCGAGCTGAAAGCGGAAAAAGGCAGCCTCGCCGTCCTGCAGACAGCGAAGGAACTCGGTTTCTCCGACAAATATATCAGCCGGGAATGGAATATGCCGGAACAAGAGCTGTATCAAATGCGAAAAGAAGCAGCCATCAAGCCTGTATATAAAATGGTGGATACATGCGCGGCGGAATTCGAATCAGAAACCCCGTATTTTTACAGCACATATGAGGAAGAAAACGAGTCTGAGGTAACATCAAGAAAAAGCGTCGTCGTCCTCGGCTCCGGCCCGATCCGCATCGGACAGGGCGTCGAATTTGACTATGCGACCGTTCATTCTGTCTGGGCCATCAAGCAGGCAGGCTATGAAGCGATTATTATCAACAACAACCCTGAGACGGTGTCCACTGATTTCAGCATATCAGACAAACTGTATTTTGAACCGCTGACGGTAGAAGATGTCATGCACATCATCGATTTGGAACAGCCGGAAGGCGTTGTTGTCCAATTCGGCGGCCAGACGGCGATCAACCTTGCGGAAGAATTGAGCGCCCGCGGCGTCAAAATTCTCGGTACATCACTTGAAGATTTAGACCGTGCGGAAGACCGGGATAAGTTCGAGCAGGCGCTTGAGGCGCTGAATGTGCCGCAGCCGCTCGGAAAAACCGCCGTGTCGGTGAACGAAGCGGTCAAAATCGCTGCATCCATCGGCTATCCGGTACTTGTCCGCCCTTCGTATGTGCTCGGCGGCCGGGCGATGGAAATCGTCTATCACGAAGAAGAGCTGCTTCACTATATGAAAAATGCGGTCAAAATCAACCCGCAGCATCCGGTGTTAATCGACCGTTATCTGACGGGGAAAGAAATCGAAGTCGATGCCGTATCTGACGGCGAAACAGTCGTTATTCCGGGAATTATGGAGCATATCGAGCGGGCCGGCGTCCATTCAGGGGATTCAATCGCCGTCTATCCGCCTCAGTCTTTAAGCGGAGACATTAAGAAAAAAATCGAACAATACACTGTAGCCTTGGCAAAAGGCCTTAACATCATCGGGTTGCTGAACATCCAGTTCGTACTTTCGCAAGGTGAGGTGTATGTGCTTGAGGTAAATCCGCGGTCAAGCAGAACCGTGCCGTTCTTAAGCAAAATCACTAAGATTCCGATGGCGAATCTGGCGACAAAGGTCATTCTCGGCCAAAAGCTTGCTGATTTCGGCTATCAAGAGGGGCTGCAGCCTGAACAGCAGGGGGTATTCGTGAAAGCGCCTGTCTTCTCATTTGCGAAGCTGAGAAGAGTGGATATTACGTTAGGCCCTGAAATGAAGTCGACGGGAGAGGTCATGGGCAAAGATTCAACCTTGGAAAAAGCGCTCTATAAAGCGCTGATTGCCTCTGGCATTCAAATCCCGAACTACGGCTCAGTGCTGTTGACCGTTGCTGATAAAGATAAAGAAGAAGGACTGCTGATCGCCAAGCGATTCCACGCCATCGGCTATAAAATCTTGGCGACGGAAGGAACGGCGGCTTATTTGAAAGACGCTCAGATTCCGGCTCAAGTCGTCGGGAAAATCGGCGAAGAAGGGAAAAATCTGCTCGATGTGATCAGAAACGGCGAAGCGCAATTTGTCATCAATACGCTGACCAAGGGCAAACAGCCGGCCAGAGACGGCTTCAGAATCCGCCGCGAATCCGTTGAGAACGGAGTCGCCTGCCTGACATCTTTAGATACGGCCGAAGCCATTTTGCGGGTATTGGAAAGCATGACATTCCGGGCGGATCATATGCCTGCATCCGAAACCAATCAAAAGGCGGCAGTCACGATATGAAAAAAGCGCATTTGACTGTTCAATCCAACTTAGAAATTGCCGACCGGATTTATAAGATGGTGCTGAAAGGAGAGCTTGTCCGGCACCTTACCGAGCCGGGTCAATTTCTTCATCTGAAGGTGAGTGACGCGGTCACACCGCTATTAAGAAGACCGCTCAGCATTGCGGACGTCAATTTCGCCGCGGATGAAGTATCCGTTATCTACAGAGCTGACGGTGAGGGAACGCGTCTTTTGTCCGGGAAAAAAAAGGGCGGCAGGATAGACGTTCTCGGCCCTCTCGGCAACGGATTTCCCGTCCGGCGGATTGAACCCGGCAAAACCGCGCTGTTAGTCGGAGGCGGAGTGGGGGTTCCGCCTTTGCAGGAACTGTCAAAGCGCCTGACGGAAAAAGGCGTAAACGTCATTCATGTGCTTGGATTTCAATCAGCAAAGGATGTTTTTTACGAACAGGAATGCCGTGCGTACGGAGACACCTATGTGGCGACGGCTGACGGAACATATGGAGAGAAAGGATTTGTCACCGATGTCATCCGTGAAAAGCAGCTCGAATTCGATGTCCTGCTAAGCTGCGGACCGACACCGATGCTGAAAGCTCTGAAGCAGCAGTACGGCCATAAAGAGGTTTATCTTTCGATGGAAGAGCGGATGGGCTGCGGCATCGGGGCCTGCTTCGCCTGCGTGTGCCGCACGGGTGAAAGCGATACATCCTATGTAAAGGTCTGCCTGGACGGGCCTGTATTTAAAGCTGAGGAGGTGGCGCTGTAATGTTAGAGGTGAATCTGCCGGGTCTCCAATTGAAAAACCCGATCATCCCCGCTTCCGGATGTTTCGGTTTCGGGAAAGAATATGCCGGATTTTACGATTTATCATGCCTCGGAGGCATTATGATTAAAGCAACGACGAACGAAGCCCGCTTCGGAAATCCGACACCGAGAGTGGCGGAGACAAGCGCGGGAATGCTGAATGCCATCGGACTGCAAAATCCCGGCCTTGAGCATGTGCTCAATCATGAGCTGCCTTGGCTCGAACAATTTGACACGCCGATTATCGCAAATGTCGCCGGTTCTCAGGTGGACGACTATAAAGAAGTGGCCGAGCACATCAGCCAAGCGCCGAATGTGCATGCGCTTGAGCTTAACATTTCATGTCCGAATGTCAAAACGGGGGGGATTGCTTTTGGTACTGATCCCGTCATGGCGGCCGAACTGACAAAAGCGGTGAAAGAAGTTTCCGCAGTGCCTGTGTATGTGAAGCTTTCGCCTAATGTCGCAAACATAACCGAAATTGCCCAAGCGATTGAAGCGGCCGGTGCTGACGGTCTGACGATGATTAATACTCTCATCGGGATGAGGCTCGATCTCAAGACGGGCCGGCCGATTTTAGCAAATAAAACGGGCGGACTGTCAGGCCCGGCGATCAAACCGGTCGCCATCCGGATGGTATACGAAGTCAGCCAGGCCGTTCAAATTCCGATTATCGGGATGGGCGGCGTTCAGACCGCAGAGGATGCATTAGAATTTCTTCTTGGGGGAGCGAGTGCGGTTGCCGTCGGCACGGCGAACTTCGTCAATCCGTTCGTCTGCCCGGAAATCATAGAACAGCTCCCCCGTGTGCTGCGCCAACACGGCTTTCAATCTGTAAGTGAATGCATCGGAAGGAGCTGGAAACATGAAAAACAACCTGCCCATCATCGCGCTTGATTTTGCATCAGGGGAAGAGACTTTAACGTTTTTAGACTTGTTTGAAAAGGAAAGGCTCTTTGTCAAAACGGGGATGGAACTTTTTTATCAGGAAGGCCCCGCCATCATTCACCAATTAAAAGAACGGAACTGTGATATATTTTTAGATTTAAAGCTTCATGATATCCCGACTACGGTCAATAAAGCGATGAAGCGGCTGGCCGGCCTCGGTGTTGATCTCGTCAATGTGCATGCGGCAGGGGGCGCACGCATGATGCGCGCGGCCCTTGAGGGGCTTGAAGAAGGCACGCCGGCAGGCAGAAAACGTCCGTCTTTAATCGCGGTGACTCAGCTGACCAGCACTTCAGAGCAGGTGGCGAAGGAAGAGCTTCTGCTGCAAAAGCCGCTGTTAGAAACGGTTGTGCACTACGGCAAAATGGCGGAAGAGTGCGGGCTGGACGGAGTGGTATGTTCGGTCCATGAAACAAAAGCCATTTATGAAGCGGTCCGGCCTTCATTTCTGACAGTCACGCCGGGCATCCGCACGGCCAGTGACGCAGCTGACGATCAAGTCCGGACGGCGACTCCGTCATTTGCGAAAGAAAACGGTTCGTCAGCCATCGTCGTGGGCCGCTCAATTACAAAAGCGGGAAACCCCGTTAAAGCATATGAAGCAATTAAACTGGAATGGGAGGGCGTTCGCCGATGAAACAGGCTATCGCAAAACATCTATTACACATTGAAGCTGTCTTTTTACGTCCGAATGAGCCGTTTACGTGGGCGAGCGGCATTTTATCACCGATCTATTGTGACAACCGTCTGACATTGTCGTATCCAAAAGTGAGAAATGATGTGGCGGACGGGCTCGGCAAACTGCTGAAGGAGCATTTCCCCGAGGCGGAGATGATCGCGGGCACTGCAACGGCGGGCATTCCGCATGCTGCGCTTCTCGCAGACCGTACGGGCGCGCCGATGTGCTACGTCAGAAGCAAACCGAAAGCGCACGGCAAAGGAAATCAAATAGAAGGCGCCATTAAGAAAGGACAAAAAACAGTCGTGATTGAAGACTTGATTTCTACCGGGGGCAGCGTGCTTGAAGCTGCGGCGGCCCTTCAAAGAGAGGGCGCGGAAGTCCTCGGCGTCATTTCCATTTTTACATACGGACTGCCGAAAGCAAAAGAAGCCTTTAAAAAAGCGGGTCTTCCTTATTACTCGTTAACCGATTATGACACGCTGATTGAAGTCGCGCTTGAAAACGGTACGATTCATTCAGCTGACATTGAAAAACTGAAATCATGGAAACTGAATCCCGAGTCAAAAGATTGGTTTAAAAAATAATGACAATAAAAACAGGCCTCAGGGCCTGTTTTATTATTCCTATCAAAAAACTCGGGTTGACTTCTGTTAGAATTGTGCTAAAATTTAGTACAAATCTAAAAAGCTTATCAAGAGCGGCTGAGGGACTGGACCGATGACGCCCGGCAACCTGCGTGTATTGCAAGGTGCCGCATCCAGAAAAATGCACAGCATTTTGAAGATAAGGGCTATACCGGGTCACTGTCTTTCATTCCGCTGGATTGAAAGTTTTTTATATGAAAAAAAGATTGAGGGATAAGACAACCGGCAGAGAACAACAGCTGTTTGATTGTCTCCGGGAGGAGGAAAGAAAAAATGCTAACGTATGACACATGGGAGGAACCGGCGATTACATTTCCGGAAGACGATTCCTATAAAGGCGCGCTGTCCGTTTTAAAATGGGCATACGGCCACTACGGAGACCAGCTTGTTTACGCGTGCAGCTTCGGGATTGAGGGCATCGTCCTGATCGATTTAATTTCTAAAGTAAAGAAAGACGCGGAAATCGTGTTTCTCGATACGGGTCTTCACTTTAAAGAAACATATGAAACGATCGAAAAAGTGAAAGAACGTTATCCGGGGCTGAACATTATCCTGAAAAAGCCCAGCCTTACTCTCGAGGAACAGGCCGAGGCTCACGGAGATAAACTGTGGGAAAGAGAACCGAACCAGTGCTGCTACATCAGAAAAATTCTGCCGTTAAGAGAAGCGCTCGCAGGGCATCCGGCATGGCTGTCCGGCCTTCGCCGGGATCAAGGGCCGAGCCGGGCGAATACGAATTTCCTGAATAAAGACGACAAGTTTCAATCGATTAAAGTATGCCCGCTGATCCATTGGACATGGAAAGACATCTGGAGATATACTTCCAAGCATGAGCTGGATTACAATATCCTCCATGATCAGGGGTATCCGAGCATCGGCTGTGAACCGTGCACTTCACCTGCGTTTACCGCGGAAGATTTGCGGAGCGGCAGATGGAACGGCATGGCGAAAACCGAATGCGGACTGCATGAATAAAGGAGCTGCCCGATGGAATTAGCCGCTATTTTATTCTGCCTGTTTTTTGCCATGAATATCGGAGCCAGCGGAGCCGCGGCATCAATGGGAGTCGCTTACGGGTCCGGCGCCGTTAAAAAGAAAACATATGCGCTGATCATCTGCGCGGCCGGAGTCCTGTCAGGGGCGGTTATCGGCGGCGGTGAAGTCGTTAAGACGATCAGCGGCGGAATCATTCCCGAAAAAACCATTACGCTCACCATTGTCTGCATTATAATCGGAGCGGCGGCGCTATCGTTATTCACGGCGAATGTGCTCGGCATTCCGCTGTCGACGAGTGAGGTCACTGTCGGGGCGATTGTCGGTGTCGGCGTCGCGTACAAAGTATTGTTTTTACAGCATCTTTTTGTCATCGTGATTTTTTGGGTGCTCGTACCGTTCGTCGCGTTCTGTTTCACCTTTCTCGTATCGAAGGTATTCAGTTCTCTGAATATTCGAGTCATTTCGAAACGGAAACAGAAGATTTTAGGGATTGTGCTGCTTTTTGCGGGGTTTTGGGAAGCTTTTTCAGCCGGAATGAACAATGTCGCAAATGCGGTGGGCCCTTTGGTGGCAGCAGGCGTACTCAGCGTGTCAAAAGGAACGCTGTACGGAGGCATCTTTGTCGCTCTCGGCGCTCTGCTTTTAGGACGTAAAGTGCTTGAAACCAACGGGAAAAAGATTACGAGATTTTCAGCCGGAGAAGGCATACTGCTTTCAGGAACCGGCGCGGGGCTTGTCATTATCAGTTCCGTCTTCGGTCTGCCGGTCCCATTGGCGCAAGTCACATCATCATCAATTATCGGTATCGGAATGGCCAAAAACGGGCCGAACGTTTTTCATAAAGAAGTCGTGAAAACGATGCTCAAAGTTTGGGTCGTTTCACCGTTTTTGTCACTGTCGATTTCGTATCTGCTTGTCTCCCTGCTGTTAAAAGGAGATTATTATTCCATCTTTATGATGGCCAGCGTACTTTTGGCAGCTGGCGGAGCCGCCAGTCTGATGAAAGCCATCCGAAAAGAGAAACGCTCTGTCCATGAACAAGGCGGGGGCATTTAACTATTAATCTGAGTTTATTTATCTGTTAACTGGGAGGAATCATGTATTATGAGTTTAGCACCGCACGGAGGAACTTTAATTAATCGGGTGAATGAGCAGTATGATCTTACATCCGTCCACAAAGAAATTGAGCTTGATTTGATTTCGTTCGCTGATTTAGAGCTGATCGGGATCGGGGGGTACAGCCCGATTGAAGGATTTTTCACAGAAAAAGATTACGTATCAGTCGTTGAAAATATGCGTCTGGCATCAGGGGTTGTCTGGTCCCTGCCGATCACGCTTCCGGTCGATTCAGAAAAAGCGGCTGAGCTTGCCGTCGGCGACACGGTGAAACTGACTTACGGCGGAGAAACATACGGCGTCGTCGACATCGAAGATATTTATACGCCGGATAAACAAAAAGAAGCCGTTCACGTATATAAAACCGATGATGCCGCGCATCCGGGCGTGAAAAAATTATTTTCACGCGGCGATACGTATGTCGGCGGGCCGATCACATTAATTAAAAAAGCGTCAAAGCAGTTTCCTGAGTTTACATTTGAACCTGCCGATACAAGACGAAGCTTCGAAGAAAAGGGCTGGAAAACCATCGTCGGTTTCCAAACGAGAAATCCGGTCCACCGCGCCCACGAATATATCCAAAAAACCGCGCTTGAGACGGTTGACGGCCTGTTTTTGAACCCGCTCGTCGGTGAAACAAAATCAGATGACATTCCGGCGGATGTCAGAATGGAAAGCTACCAAGTGCTTCTCGATCATTATTATCCGAAAGACCGCGTTTTCCTCGGCGTGTTTTTGGCGGCTATGCGGTATGCGGGGCCGAGAGAAGCCATTTTCCACGCGCTTGTCCGCAAAAACTACGGCTGCACGCATTTTATTGTCGGCCGCGATCATGCCGGCGTCGGTGATTACTACGGCACATATGAAGCGCAAGAGCTGTTTGATCAATTTACAGCGGATGAACTCGGGATTACACCGATGAAATTCGAGCACAGCTTCTTCTGCCAGAAATGCGGCAACATGGGAACGGCCAAAACATGCCCTCATGACAGAGAAGACCACGTCATTCTGTCAGGAACAAAGGTCAGAGAAATGCTGCGAAGCGGCGTCATGCCGCCGGCGGAATTCAGCCGTCCTGAAGTTGTCGAGGTGTTGATTAAAGGGCTGAAAACGAAAGAAGAAGCAGGCGTTTCTTAAGGAGGAAAATAGAGTGACAAATCGTGATATCGTATGGCATGAAGCCTCAATAACGAAAGAAGAATACCAGCAGAAAAACAAGCATAAAAGCTCTATCCTCTGGCTGACGGGCTTAAGCGGTTCAGGGAAATCCACAATTGCAAACGCCGCAGCGCGCGAGTTGTTTGAACAGGGCTATCAAGTCATTGTGCTTGATGGTGATAACATCCGCCACGGCTTAAACAAGGACTTAGGTTTTTCCGATGATGACCGCAAGGAAAATATACGCCGCATCGGGGAAGTGGCGAAGCTTTTCGTTCAGCAGGGAACCATCGTCATCACGGCTTTTATTTCTCCCTTCCGTGAGGACAGAGATCAGGTGAGAGAGCTTGTGGCAGAGGGCGAATTTAATGAAATCTACGTGAAATGCGACCTCGATATATGTGAAAAGCGCGATCCGAAAGGTTTATATAAAAAAGCAAGAAATGGTGAAATTCCGTTCTTTACGGGGATCGACTCACCGTATGAAGAGCCGAAAGCGCCTGAGCTCGTACTTGATTCAGGCAAATTTGAACGTGAAGAATGCACCGGAAGACTGGTTGACTTTGTGAAAAACAGCTTAGCATAATAGGTCCAAAAAGGCCGCGCAATCAGCCGGATATCCCCCGCAATGGCGGGATATGGTAAAATAGCTGAAGTGCGGCCTCGCGGCTGTTCTGGGAAGATTTCAAAACGGATCGGGGAGACATGCTATGGGGAAAGTATTTATCGTTGGAGCCGGTCCGGGAGATCCGGACTTATTAACGGTGAAGGCAATGAAAGCCATACAGAAAGCGGACGTTATATTATATGACAGATTGGTAAGCAAAGAGATTTTACAGTACGCCGGAGAAGAAGCGGATCTGATTTACTGCGGCAAGCTCCCGGATTTTCACATTATGAAACAGGATACGATCAACCGTTTCCTTGTGAAGTATGCGAAAAAGGGGAAAACCGTTGTAAGGCTCAAGGGGGGCGACCCGTTTGTTTTCGGCCGCGGAGGCGAAGAAGCGGAGGCTCTCGCACAAAACGCCATTCCGTTTGAGATCGTTCCCGGCATTACATCAGGAATCGCGGCTGCTGCTTATGCCGGCATTCCGGTGACGCACAGAGAGGCGAGCTCCAATGTTGCATTCGTTACGGGGCATTATAAACAAGAAGACGACTTTGAAGAAAAATGGAAAGCGCTGGCGACGGGCATTGATACGCTGGTGATTTATATGGGAATTAAAAATATCCGGCAGATTGAAAGAATGCTGCTGGAAAACGGCAGAGACGGCGGCACTCCGGCAGCCTTTATTCATTGGGGAACGACGGACAGGCAAAAAACAGTCGTCTGCACCGTCGGCACGCTTTCAGATACAGTGATAAAAGAAGAAATCAAAAACCCGAGCTTAATTGTTATCGGTGATGTCGTCAATTATCACTGCAAACTGGACTGGTATGCATCTGAACAGAAAAATCCGGATTTGAGCGAGGCGTTGTAAATGAAGCAGGCGATTTTATATATCGGGCACGGTAGCAGGCTGAAAAAAGCGCAGACAGAGTCGGCGGCGTTTTTAAAAGGGTGTATGCCGCACGCTGACGCTCCCATTCAGGAAATCTGTTTTTTAGAACTGCAGGAACCGTCTATTGAAGCGGGATTTGAAGCTTGTGTCAGACAAGGCGCCACTCATATTGCGGCCGTGCCTTTGCTGCTGTTGACCGCTGCCCACGCAAAACATGACATTCCGGCTGAAATTGCCCGTGCGGCGGCCCTGCATCCCGGTATAAAAGTGACATATGGTGTTCCGATCGGAGTGGACGATGAAGTCGTAAAAGCGGTCCATCATCGCATTGAAGATACCGGAGTGCCCATTGAGCAGGCGAAAGTGGTGCTGATCGGAAGAGGAAGCACAGATCCGGCCGTTAAAAACGCAGTCAGTGAGATTGCCGGAAAACTTGAGGCGATTACACCTGTTAAAGAAGTCATCCCTTGTTTTTTAACAGCATGTGACCCGCACTATAAAGAAGTGTTTGCCGGGCTTGAAGAGGATGACGGAGCACCCGTTTTTATCGTTCCATATCTTCTGTTTACCGGGCTTTTAATGACTGAGATTGAACGGGAAGTTCAAAAGCTTCAAACGATTAATCAAAATGTTCATCTCGCATCATACTTAGGTTTTCACCCGCATATTAAGCAGGCGTTTTTGAACCGTGTGACAGAAGCTGTCCGAAACCCCGGCGGTCAGTTTGATTTTAAGGGGGGACAGTATGCTGCCTCTGCACATTAATTTAAGCGGAAAAAGAATTATCATCGCGGGCGGAGGCAATGTTGCCTTAAGAAGGCTCAAAACAGTGCTTCCGGAAGGCGCGGATATTACTGTAATCAGTCCCGATGCCCTGCCTGAAATTAAACAGCTGGCAGATGAAGGACGTATCCGCTGGGTTTCCCGTAAAATTGAAATGAAGGATCTCGCGCCCGCTTTTTTCATCATTGCCGCGACAAATGACCGCAGCGTGAATCGGGAGATAGCCGCGGGCGCTTCTGAAACGCAGCTGGTCAATTGTGTAAGCGAGGCTGAACGGGGCAGCGTGTATATGCCGAAGATCATCCGCAAAGGGCGCATTCAAGTATCCGTATCAACAAGCGGCGCAAGCCCGGCACATACGAAAAGACTGGCTGAGGACATAAAACCTCTCATTACTGCTGATTTGGCTGAAGAAGTGGATCGATTATTTGAGAAAAGAAGAAGACCATAAAAAACACCTTGTCTGTCATCAGGCAGGGTGTTTTTTATACTGTCCTGACAGTCCGCCGAATGTGAAAAATTCAAAACGAAAGCGGGCAGTTTGAATGGTATATGCCGACAAGCGGTCAGGATTGCGAAGTGATGCGGAATATGTATGTGATCCCGATGCCCCCTGAATTCCGCCCGCATACAAAGGAAAGGTCAGAGACCCGCCCGGATGTGCTCAGGTTCGGCGAGGGAAGGTGAAAGTATCCGCCGCCAAATCAGGCGTGACCGTTTTAATCACAGACGGCCCGGCGGATCAGGCAGACATGACGGGAAACTGATCAGATACTGTAAAGATCGGTTCTGACGGCTGGGAGAGCTTCGTCTCTGTTTATACGTAATAAAAAACACCTCCAAGCTGAGTGCGGGTTTCAGCTTGGAGGTGCGTTTATTTTTTCAGCCGTATGACAAGGTCGGCATCAGGTGTGACAAATACGGTATGCTGGCTGTCATAGGTGACAAATCCGGGCTTTGCGCCGTTTGGCTTTTTCACATGTCTGATTTTTGTATAATCAACCGGAACGGAGCCGGAATCTTTCGCTTTGGAAAAATAAGCGGCGATCGCAGCGGCCTCCAGTATGGATTGTTCATCCGGATCGCTGCTTTTAATCACAACGTGGGAACCCGGAATGTCTTTCGTGTGGAACCATAAATCATCCCTTGCGGCAGCTTTTGTCGTTAAGTACTCATTTTGTTTATTGTTTTTGCCGACAAGAATTGTCAATCCGCGTGAAGATTCATATTGCTCCAAAACAGGAACGTGCTGCTTCTGTTTTTTCTGTCCTCTCTGCTGTTTCGGACGCAGATATTTGCCTTCCACAAGCTCTTCCCTTATTTCATGGATATCTTTTGTGGAGGCGGAGGAGAGCTGCTGGATCAGCTGATCGAAATAAGCGATTTCCTCCTCGGCCAGACGGATCTGTTCTTTTACCACCTCGACGGAATTCTTCGCCTTTTGATACTTTGTAAAATACATCTGCGCGTTTTCTGACGGTGTTTTGTTCGGATTTAAAGGGATGGTCACCGTCTTACTTTCTTCATCATAATAATTGATGACTTCCGCTTCTTTGTCACCTTTTTTCAGCATATACAAATTTGCCGTCAGCAGTTCGCCGTATAGCTGGAATTCCTTCGCATTCTCTGAGTAGTCGAGCGTCTTTTCCAGCTTTTTTATCTTATTGGCGTTCTTTTTCCGTTCATTTGCGACAAACCGCTCGAGATCCTGAGCCTGCTGTTTGACGCGGTCGCGTTCCGCTTTGCCGAAATAAAACCGGTCCAACAGCTCACTCAGTGAGTGAAAGGTGCGCTCCTCTCCGTTTACATGTGTGAGAGACAGGAGATAAAAGTATTCCTTTCCGCCGGCTGTCGTAATGTTCGGTGTAAACCTGCAATCTTTCACGGCATGGAACATTTCAATCAGCGTCTTCGGAAGCGTTATTTTGTTAGCGAGACCCGCTCTGTGAACGGCTTCTTTTGCAAACAGCGGAGAAACACCGGAAAAATGTCTGACGATCTGCTGGTCAAGCCGTCCTTCCTGAAAACTGAGATAACGCAAAACGTCCTCTTCATCCGCGGCAAGCGGCGAAACTTTTTCCTGAGCGGGAGGAAGCTTGTAATCATAACCCGGCAGAACGGTCCGGTAGCTGTTCATTGACGGAGATAAATGCTTCAGCCCGTCGATGATGGATCCTTCTCCGTCAGTCAGAATAATATTGCTGTGCCGTCCCATAATTTCAACATACAGCGTTCTTACGGTTTCGTCGCCGATTTCATTTCTGCTTTTTATGCGGAATATCATAATCCGGTCTAATCCGGCCTGTTCTATTTTCTCAATAAATCCGCCTTCTATATGCTTTCTGAGCAGCATACAAAACATCGGCGGCTCGCTCGGATTTTCATAGGCCTGGTTTGTCATGTGCACCCGTGAATAGCTCGGATGCGCCGACAATAATAATTTGTGGTTTTTTCCGTTGGCGCGGATATGGAATATCACATCGTGCTTAAAAGGCTGATGGACTCTCGTGATCCGTCCTCCGGTGATCCGGCTGTTTAATTCATGTGTCATTCCGTATGTAAACATGCCATCAAAAGACATATAAAACACCCTTTCCTTCTTCCTGCATTCGATAATTATAGCATGAAAAGGGGCGAGTCAGAATAAGCTTGTTTACAGAGTGACATCTCTAAAGCGAGGCAGGGGAGTGGACGAGAAGAATGAAGTTTCATGAAATGGGACAAACCGATTTGCTGAAAGCAACAAATACGTCCATTAAACAGGGGTTGACCGAAAAAGAGGTGAAAAAACGCCTTGAAAAGCACGGACCGAACGAGCTTCAGGAGGGCAAGAGGACACCGGCGATCGCCGTGTTTTTCGCCCAATTTAAAGATTTTATGGTGCTCGTGCTGCTGGCGGCGACCTTAATATCCGGGTTTTTAGGCGAATATGTAGATGCCGTAGCGATTATGGCGATTGTATTTGTCAATGGGGTTCTCGGTTTTTTTCAAGAGCGGCGGGCGGAAAAGTCTTTACATGCATTAAAAGAGCTGTCAACGCCGTATGTGTCAGCGTTGCGGGACGGGAGCTGGAAGAAAATTCAGTCCAAGGAGCTCGTTCCCGGCGATATCATGAAATTTTCAAGCGGCGACCGGATTGGCGCGGATGTGCGGATCGTTGAAGCGAAAAGCCTTGAAATTGAGGAATCGGCGCTGACCGGGGAATCAATTCCGGTGGTTAAACAAGCCGATAAATTGAGAAAGCCGGATGTTTCGTTAGGCGACATCAGCAATATGGCGTTTATGGGTACGATCGTAACGCGCGGCAGCGGTGTCGGCGTCGTCGTCGGTACAGGAATGAATACGGCAATGGGGAAAATTGCCGATATGCTGGAATCCGCCGGCAGCCTTTCAACACCGCTGCAGCGAAGACTTGAAGAGCTCGGCAAAATTTTAATTATCGTCGCGCTCCTTTTAACGGTATTGGTCGTTGCAGTCGGCGTCTTACAGGGACATGATCTTTACAGCATGTTTTTGGCCGGGGTGTCATTGGCCGTCGCCGCGATTCCGGAAGGGCTTCCCGCCATTGTTACGGTGGCATTATCAATCGGCGTTCAGCGCATGATCAAACAAAAATCAATTGTCAGAAAGCTCCCGGCGGTTGAAACATTGGGCTGCGCCTCTGTCATTTGTTCTGATAAAACCGGCACGCTGACACAAAACAAAATGACCGTCACCCATATGTGGTCAGGCGGCAAAATTTATAAAGTGTCGGGCATCGGCTATGTGCCGGAGGGCGTTTTCACCCGAGATGAGCGGGAAATCAAGCCGAAAGATGAGAAGATTCTTGAACAGATGCTGGTTTTCGGCGCGTTGTGCAACACATCCGAAATCGCACTGAAAGACGGCCGTTATGTACTCGACGGTGATCCGACAGAAGGAGCGCTGCTGACGGCTGCAAGAAAGGGCGGCTATTCAAACGATTGGCTCAGCGGGCATTACCGCGTGGTTGCCGAGTTTCCGTTTGACTCCGTCCGCAAAATGATGACCGTCATTGTAGAGGATCAGGAAAAAAAGCAGTTCGTCATCACTAAAGGAGCGCCCGATGTGCTGATTGACCGCTCATCACATCTGATGCACGGCGCAAGAAGTACGCCTTTTTCAGGAGAAAAGAAAGCAGAAACGGAAGCGGTTCTGAAAGAGCTGGCGTCGCAAGCTTTGCGTACGATCGCGATTGCTTATAAACCGCTTAAGCCCGGAGAAAAGCCGACAATGGAGCAGGCGGAAAAAAATCTGACGATGCTCGGCTTGTCAGGCATGATTGATCCGCCCCGTCCGGAGGTCAGACAGGCCATTAAAGAATGCCGTGAGGCCGGCATTAAAACGGTTATGATCACAGGAGATCACGTCGAAACGGCAAAGGCCATTGCAAAAGATTTGCGTCTTCTTCCGAAAAAGGGGCGTGTGATGGACGGCAAGACGCTGAATGAGCTTACGGAGAAAGAACTTATCGAAACGGTCGATGATGTCTACGTCTTCGCACGCGTGTCACCTGAACATAAATTGAAAATCGTCAAAGCGTTTCAGGAAAACGGACACGTCGTCGCCATGACGGGAGACGGGGTTAATGACGCGCCGGCCATAAAGCAGGCAGATATCGGTGTTGCCATGGGCGTGACGGGAACGGATGTGGCAAAGGAAGCCTCTTCTCTCATTCTGGTGGATGATAACTTTGCTACGATTAAATCAGCCATAAAAGAGGGACGGAATATCTATGAAAATATAAGAAAATTCGTCCGGTATTTGCTCGCCTCCAACGTCGGTGAAATTTTAGTGATGCTGTTTGCGATGCTTCTCGCTCTGCCGCTGCCGCTCGTTCCGATTCAGATATTGTGGGTGAACTTAGTCACTGACGGGCTGCCGGCGATGGCCCTCGGTATGGATCAGCCGGAAGGAGACCTGATGAGGCGGAAGCCGCGGCATCCGAAAGAAGGAGTGTTTGCGAGAAAACTGGGCTGGAAAGTCGTATCAAGAGGGTTTTTAATCGGAGCCGCAACCATTTTAGCGTTTATCATCGTCTATCACCGCAATCCTGAAAATCTGCCCTACGCACAGACCGTCGCATTCGCGACTCTTGTCCTGGCTCAGCTTATACACGTGTTTGACTGCCGGAGCGAAACGTCTGTTTTCTCCCGGAATCCGTTTGAAAATATTTATCTGCTCGGCGCCATCATTTCTTCTGTCTTCCTGATGGCCATCGTCATCTATTATCCGCCGCTGCAGCCGATTTTCAAAACAGTGCCGATTACGCCGGGCGATTGGATGCTGATTATCGGGATGTCTGGCATACCTACTTTTTTGCTGGCGGGTTCACTTTTGACAAGAAAAAAATAATTCCATATGATATAATCTTAGGGGTAATAGCATGTCTATTGCCCTTTTATTTTGATAACGGGAAAGAATTGGGTGTTTCATATGATACGGAGTATGACAGGCTTCGGCAGCGCAAGCAGCACAAAAGGCGATCTCTCGGCAACCGTTGAATTGAAATCCGTCAATTACCGGTTCAAAGAAGTGAACGCCCGCCTGCCACGGCCTTTGCTATATGTAGAGGATAAGCTGAAACAAACGATATTGCAGCATATACAGCGCGGAAGAGTAGAGCTGTTTCTCACTGTAAACAGTGACGCGCTCATAAAAAGAAGCCTGAACATCGATTGGGAGCTCCTTGATGAATATGTGAGCGCCGCACGCGCGATGAAAGAGCGCTACAGCCTGGCCGCAGAACCCGATGCAATGGATTTCTTTAGATTTGAACATATTGCGCAGATTCACGAAGAACAGATGCGTGATGACAAGCTTGAAGAAGTCATCAGGGAAGCCGCTGAGCTGGCTGTAAAGGAACTTTGTGACATGAGGGAAAAAGAAGGCCGGCTTTTGGCGGAAGACTGCTTTCTGCACATTGAGCGGCTTGAGACGCTGTCCGAACAGGTGAAAGAGCGCGCTTCGGCCGTTGTTATTCAATACCGCGAGCGTCTTTACGCCCGAATGAAGGAATGGACGGAGGACGCGCTCGACGAAAGCAGGCTGATCACGGAATGCGCCATTTTCGCCGATCGTTCTGATATAACGGAAGAAATTACCAGGTTAAAGAGCCATTTTGTTCAATTCCGTGATATATTAAAAGAAGGCGGGGCAGTCGGCCGCAAACTTGATTTCCTTGTTCAGGAGCTTAACCGGGAAGCGAACACGATCGGCTCAAAAGCCAATGATCATCAAATCACAAAGCTTGTCGTTGAAATGAAAAGTTCTATTGAAAAATTGAAGGAACAAGTGCAAAATATAGAATAGCGACTGTGCGTATTGTTTACAGACGGTCTCTTCAGGTTACACTAGAGACGTCTATTTTACAGGGGGAACGTAGAAGATGACGATTAAACTGATTAATATCGGATTTGGCAATATCATCTCCGCCAATCGGATGATTTCGATTGTCAGCCCGGAGTCTGCGCCAATAAAGCGAATGATCCAGGATGCAAGAGACCGCGGAATGCTAATAGACGCTACATACGGACGAAGAACCCGTGCAGTTGTCGTCATGGATAGTGATCACATTATCTTATCTGCCGTCCAGCCTGAGACAGTTGCACACAGACTTTCTGTGAAAGAAGAAATTATGGATGAAGGGCAGGGGTAATTGCCGCATGAAAGAAAGAGGGTTATTAATCGTTCTCTCAGGTCCCTCCGGAGTTGGAAAAGGAACGGTTCGGCAAGCAATATTTTCACAACAGGACACGAAATTTGAATACTCAATTTCAGTCACGACGAGAAACCCGAGAGAGGGCGAGGTCGACGGCGTCGATTATTTCTTTAAATCCAGAGAAGAATTCGAACGCATGATTGAAAACAACAAACTGCTTGAGTGGGCAGAATATGTCGGCAACTATTACGGAACGCCCGTTGATTATGTCGAACAGACGCTTCAAGAAGGAAAAGACGTCTTCTTAGAGATTGAAGTGCAGGGCGCGCTCCAAGTGCGGAATGCATTTCCGGAAGGCCTGTTTATCTTCTTAGCGCCGCCGAGTCTTTCTGAGCTGAAAAACAGAATCGTGACAAGAGGGACTGAAACCGACGATTTAATCGAAAACAGAATGAATGCCGCAAAAGCTGAAATCGAAATGATGGACGCGTATGATTATGTCGTTGAAAACGACGATATCCAAACGGCTTGTGATAAGATTAACGCAATCGTTCTCGCCGAGCACTTAAAACGTGAACGCGTCGCTCCGAGATACAAGAAAATGCTGGAGGTAGAATAACTTATGTTAGATCCGTCAATTGACTCTTTAATGAATAAATTAGATTCTAAATATACGCTGGTGACCGTGTCTGCAAGACGCGCGCGTGAAATGCAGATCAAAAAAGACCAGCAGATTGAACATACCATTTCTCACAAATATGTAGGCAAAGCTTTAGAAGAAATTGACGCGGGCCTGCTTTCGTTTGAAAGAGAAGACAGCGAATAACAAGCACACGTAGCAACCTATCTCTACATAGGTTGTTATTTTTTTCCGTTTGGGATTTGTCCAATGCTTTCATAAAGGGGAGAAGACTTCATGAAAAACCGAAACATTTTGCTATGCGTAAGCGGGGGAATTGCCGTTTATAAAGCTTCCGCACTCACGAGCAAGCTGGTTCAGGCCGGCGCAAACGTCAAAGTGATTATGACTGAGTCCGCGCGTGAGTTTGTTTCTCCGCTGACATTTCAGGCGCTGAGCCGGAATGAAGTGTATACAGATACATTTAATGAACAAAATCCGAAGGTGATTTCTCATATTGATGCCGCTGACTGGGCGGATTTAATTATTGTCGCGCCCGCTACGGCAAATATCATCGGCAAGCTTGCCAACGGAATTGCTGACGATATGCTCACAACGACGGTGCTGGCGGCTGAGGCCCCGGTCTGGGTGGCGCCTGCGATGAATGTCCATATGTATGATCATCCGGCGGTGAAACGGAACATCTCTGTGCTTTATCAGGACGGGGTCCGCTTTATCGAGCCGAGTGAAGGCTATTTGGCATGCGGATATGTCGGAAAAGGAAGGCTGGAGGAGCCGGAGCTTATTGTTGAACGTGTCAGAGAGCATTTTAAGGAGCCTGAAGACGATGCGCCGCTGAAAGGAAAACATATTGTCATTACGGCCGGTCCGACGCGCGAAGCCGTGGACCCTGTCCGCTTCTTCACAAATAAATCCACCGGCAAAATGGGCTACGCTGCTGCTGAAGCCGCCGTCCGTCTCGGGGCGCGGGTGACGCTGATTTCAGGCCCGGTGTCAATAGAGGCACCAGTCGGGCTGTATCAGTTTCTTCCTGTGCAATCGGCAGCTGATATGAGAGAAGCCGTGCTTTCTGTGTTTGATTCATGCGACATGGTGATTAAGACGGCGGCCGTGGCCGATTTTACGCCGGCGGCTGTTTCCGATCACAAAATGAAGAAGAAAGACGGTTCGCTCGTGATCGAATTCAACCGTACAGCAGACATACTGAAAGAACTCGGCGAACGGAAAACACACCAGCTGCTGGTCGGATTTGCGGCTGAAACGCAAGACGTCGAACGCTATGCGCGCAGAAAACTCGAACAGAAAAACCTTGATATGATCGTTGCGAATGATGTGAAAGCGGAAGGGGCCGGATTTGGCACGGATACGAATGTCGTCACCTTCTATTTCCGGGACGGAAGAAAACGGGAGCTTGCGCTTATGTCTAAACTTGACGTTTCCTTTGAAATGCTGAAGGAAATGACCGCTTTGAAAGCCGAGGACCGAAAACCCGTATGAATGTAGCAGAAGTCATTGTCGATGTCAGCTCCAAAAACATTGACAGACCCTTTGATTACAAAATTCCCGATCATTTAAAAGGGATGATCGAAGTCGGCATGCGGGTGATTGTCCCGTTTGGCCCGCGCAAGCTTCAAGGATTTGTGACCGGTTTGAAAGATTCGTCCGAATTAAACGGCGGCTCAATGAAGGAAGTCGAGAAGCTTCTTGATTTGACGCCAGTTCTGACTGAGGAACTGATGCAGCTGTCTTCATGGCTTTCTGACAAAACGCTGTCGTTTAAAATCACGGCGCTTCAGGCAATGCTGCCCGCCGCACTGAAGGCGAAGTACGAGAAAGAGCTGAAAGTCGTTGACGAAGAAGCGCTGACCCCGGACATCAAACAGCTTTTCAGGAATCAAAAAAGTCTTCTGTACTCGGATATTACCGATGAAAGCATTCTTTCGTCGCTTCAGAAATTCGTGCGTAAAGGAAGCATTGATGTCACATATAAAGTCGCCCAAAAAACGAATAAAAAAATGATCCGCATGATCGAAGCGGGGGCAGACAAAGAAGAACTCGCCCGGCACGCAGATTCATTGACAAAGCAGGCTTCTAAACAGCTCGCCGTGCTTACTTATTTTATCGGCGGAGGAGAAAAGATTTCCGCGGCTGAACTTTGCAAAAAGACCGATTCCAGTTCCGCGACGCTGAAAACGCTTCTTAAAAAGGGGCTCCTTACGGAAAGCTTTGAGGAGGTTTACCGCGATCCTTATCAGGACAGAATGTTCAAAAAAACAGAACCGCTCTCTCTTACAGAAGAGCAGCAGGCCGCTTTTGAGCCGATTAAACAAGCCGTAGCCGATCATGTCCACCACGTCTTTCTGCTTCACGGCGTCACGGGAAGCGGCAAAACGGAAATTTACCTGCAATCCATAGAAAAAGTGATGGCAAAAGGACAAGAAGCCATCGTGCTCGTTCCGGAAATCTCGTTGACACCGCAAATGGTCAACCGTTTTAAAGGCCGCTTCGGCTCACAGGTTGCGGTCATGCACAGCGGATTATCCACAGGTGAAAAATACGATGAATGGCGGAAGATTCAGCGCAAGGAAGTCCGGCTTGTCGTCGGAGCCAGATCGGCCATCTTTGCCCCGTTTGAAAATCTCGGCATGATCATTATTGATGAAGAGCACGAATCTTCCTATAAGCAGGAGGAAATGCCGCGGTATCATGCAAAGGACGTAGCCATCCGCCGGGCCGAGCATCACAGCTGTCCGGTCGTCCTCGGGAGCGCCACGCCGACATTGGAGTCATTTGCGCGGGCGAAAAAAGGCGTTTATGAGCTGCTTCCGTTAAAACATCGCGTAAACCGCCAGCTCATGCCTGACGTTTCTCTCGTTGATATGAGAGAAGAACTGAGAAACGGCAACAGATCAATGTTTTCAAGAGAGCTGATGGAACAGCTGGAAGAGAAGCTTGCAAAAAAAGAGCAGGCCGTCCTTTTTCTGAATAAACGGGGGTATTCCTCGTTTGTGATGTGCCGGGACTGCGGTTATGTGCCGCAATGTCCGCATTGCGACATTTCCATGACTTATCACCGCTACGGACAAAGGCTGAAATGCCATTACTGCGGCCATGAGGAACCTGTCCCGGGAACATGCCCGGAATGCGGCAGCGAACATATCCGCTTTTTCGGCACGGGAACGCAGCGTGTGGAGGAGGAGCTTACCAAAGTGCTGCCTCAGGCGCGCGTGATCAGGATGGATGTGGATACCACTTCAAGAAAAGGCGCACATGAAAAACTGTTGTCAGCGTTCGGTGAAGGGAAGGCGGATATCCTGCTCGGTACGCAAATGATCGCAAAAGGGCTTGATTTTCCGAACGTGACGCTCGTCGGAGTATTAAGCGCAGATACGACGCTTCACATCCCAGATTTCAGGGCCGCGGAGAAGACATTCCAGCTGCTGACGCAGGTAAGCGGACGGGCCGGGCGGCATGAAAAGCCGGGAACGGTGGTCATTCAAACGTATACACCGTCTCATTACAGCATTCAGCTGACGAAAACGCACGACTATGAAACTTTTTTTCAGCAGGAAATGGCGCACAGACGGGCCCAGTCATACCCGCCTTATTATTTCGTGGCACTGGTGACTGTTTCTCATGAAGAGGCGGCAAAAGCCGCGGTCACCGCAGAAAAGATTACAAACTATTTAAGAGCCGGATGCGGGCCTGATACGAAAATTCTCGGGCCGGCGGCTTCCCCGATTGCCAGGATCAAAGATAGATATCGCTATCAATGCGTGATAAAATACAGACAGGAAAACGAGTTGCAGATTCAGTTGAAAAAGATACTGGAGCACTATAAACGCGACATTGCGCAAAAGCATGTAATGATTTCAATCGATATGAATCCGTACATGCTGATGTAACATTAGTTTTTGGAGGGCAAAATTTTGGCTGTGAAAAAAATCGTCACACACCCGGCGGAGGTTCTGGAAACACCGGCCGATGAAGTGACAGTGTTTGATAAAAAATTAAAAAAACTGCTTGACGATATGTACGATACGATGCTCGAAATGGATGGCGTCGGTCTCGCCGCGCCGCAAATCGGCATTTTGAAAAGAGCGGCCGTCGTGGACATCGGTGAAGAAAGCGGCCGGATCGACCTTGTAAATCCGGTTATTCTTGAAAAGAGCGGTGAACAGACCGGAGTCGAGGGCTGCTTAAGTTTCCCCGGGGTTTTCGGTGATGTCACCCGCCCGGATTACGTAAAGGTAAAAGCCCACGACCGTAAAGGAAAACCGTTTATTTTAGAAGCGGAGGGTTTTTTGGCCAGAGCCGTTCAGCATGAAATGGATCATTTAGACGGCATTTTATTCACATCAAAAATTACGGCTTACTACACTGAAGAAGAACTGGCAGAAATGGAAGGATGATTGGATGACAAGGATCGTTTTTATGGGAACGCCCGACTTTTCAGTTCCCGTCCTGCGCAAGCTTATTGAAGACGGATATGATGTGGTTGGTGTCGTTACGCAGCCTGACCGCCCGAAAGGCAGAAAAAAAATCATGACGCCCCCTCCTGTAAAGGCTGAAGCTGAACGTCACGGCATTCCCGTGCTTCAGCCCGAAAAAGTAAGGCTCGAAGAAGAAATAGAAAAAGTGCTCAGCCTGAAGCCGGACCTGATTGTTACGGCGGCATTCGGACAGATCCTGCCCAAGCAGCTGCTGGACGGCCCGACATACGGCTGTATCAACGTACACGCGTCACTATTGCCCGAATTAAGAGGCGGAGCGCCGATACATTATTCGATTCTCCAAGGCAAGAAGAAAACAGGCGTGACGATCATGTATATGGTTGAAAAGCTTGATGCGGGCGATATGATTTCTAAAATCGAAGTGGAAATTGATGAAACGGATAACGTCGGCACGCTGCACGACAAATTAAGCATAGCGGGGGCAAAGCTTTTGTCAGAGACCGTCCCGAACGTCATTTCCGGAAATATTAAACCGATCAAACAGGACGAATCAAAAGCGACTTACGCGCCTAACATTAAGCGTGAGCAGGAGCGGATTGATTGGGCAAAGCCCGGAGAAGAGATCTACAACCAGATCAGAGGTTTAAACCCTTGGCCTGTCGCCTATACAACTTTGAACGGTCAAACTATTAAAGTATGGGCTTCTGAAAAAGTTGCTGCAAAAACTGAAGCTGCGCCCGGAACAGTCATCCGCACGGAGCAAAACGGCATTGTCGTCGCATCAGGAAACAGCACCGCCCTTTTAATCACTGAGCTGCAGCCGGCGGGGAAAAAACGGATGAAGGGCGAAGATTTTGTAAGAGGCAAAAATGTGCAGCCCGGTGACGTGTTAGGAGCAGCAAATGAAGAAAATTAATGTCCGGGAGCTCGCCCTTGAAGCGCTTGAGAAGCTTGAGCAAAATCAGGCATACAGCAACCTGCTTCTTACATCGGTTATCAAAACGAACACGCTCAGCGATCAGGACAGAGGACTGCTGACAGAGCTTGTCTACGGAACGCTGCAAAATAAAATCGCCTTAGACTATATGCTGAAGCCTTTTATCCGCAAGCCGAATAAGGTGAAGCCGTGGGTGATTCAGCTGCTTCGTCTGTCCGCGTATCAAATGGAGTATTTAGAAAAAATTCCGGATCGCGCCGCCATCCATGAAGCGGTTGAAATCGCCAAAAAACGCGGGCATAAGGGCATTGCGTCCTTTGTCAACGGCATCCTCCGCTCCCTGCAGCGTGAGGGGGCGCCGTCATTCGCTGAAATTGAAGACCCGGTTCTCCGTCTTTCTACAGAGACAAGCCATCCCGAATGGCTCGTAAAAGAGTGGGTCGAGGCGTACGGCTTTGAGGCGGCTGAAAAGATCTGCCGGATTCATCTCATTCCGCCGAAGCAGACGCTCCGTGTCAATCACATAAAGAGCGACAGGGAAACGGTGCTGAATGAGATGGAGAATGCCGGTCTGGAAGCGGAAGCCGGAGACCTTTCTCCTGATGCGATTAAGCTTTTGAAAGGAAGCATCGCGAACACGGCATTTTTCCAAAACGGCCGGGTATCCATACAGGATGAAAGCTCAATGCTTGTCGCGCGGGCGCTGGACCCGAAGCCGGGCGAAACCGTTTTAGATGCATGCGCCGCACCGGGCGGAAAGTCGGCTCACATTGCGGAACTGATGGAGAACGAGGGGAGCCTCACATCGCTTGATCTTCACCGCCATAAAGTGAAGCTGATTAAAGAGGGCGCAGAACGGCTCGGACTTACGATCATCGACGCGCAAACGATGGATGCGCGAAAAGCGGGAGAGGCCTTTGGCGCAGAACGGTTTGACCGTATTCTCGTTGATGCGCCTTGCTCAGGTTTCGGCGTCATCAGAAGAAAACCCGATATGAAATATACGAAGACGCCGGAGGACAGCAGACGGCTGTCAGAAATCCAGCTCGGCATTTTAAGGGAAATCGCCCCATTAGTAAAAAAAGGTGGCACACTCGTATACAGTACGTGTACAATGGATCGGACAGAAAATGAAGAAGTTATGCATGCGTTTATACAAGAACACCCTGAGTTTGAACCCGATTTGTCTCTTGAAAAGCGGCTGCCTGAAAAGGCGAGACCCTTTGTTCAGGATGGAAGCCTTCAAATTCTTCCGCATTATTTCGGAACAGACGGTTTCTTTATTAGCAGCATGAGAAAGAAGGGATAAAAAATGACACAATTAAAAAAGACAAGCGTACGGAAAGAGCTGCGGACTGAGCAGCCGTCCATCTACTCTTTTGAATTAGATGAAATCAAACAATGGCTGACCGAGAATGGCGAAAAGCCGTTCCGCGCAGCACAGATTTTTGAATGGCTCTATGAAAAGCGGGTTTCTTCATTTGATGAAATGACAAACCTCTCAAAAAGCCTGCGTGAAAAACTCGAGAGCAATTTTGTGCTGACAACGCTGAAAACGGCTGTAAAACAGACATCTCAAGACGGCACGATGAAATTTTTATTTGAGCTTCATGACGGTTATACGATCGAAACGGTTTTAATGAGACACGAGTATGGTAATTCTGTATGTGTAACGACACAGGTCGGCTGCCGGATCGGCTGCACATTTTGCGCGTCAACGCTCGGCGGTCTGAAACGGAATCTTGAAGCGGGAGAAATTGTCGCTCAAGTCGTGAAAGTGCAAAAGGCGCTTGATGAAACGGATGAACGCGTCAGCTCAGTCGTCATCATGGGAATCGGAGAGCCGTTTGATAATTTCAATGAAATGCTCGCTTTCTTAAAAATCATTAACCACGATAAAGGGCTGAACATCGGAGCGCGTCATATCACAGTTTCCACCAGCGGAATCATTCCGAAGATTTACGATTTCGCCGATCAAAAAATGCAGATCAATTTCGCGATTTCTCTGCATGCTCCGAATACGGAAATCAGAAGCCGTCTGATGCCGATTAACAAAGCCTATAAGCTTCCTGACCTTATGGAGGCCGTCAAATATTACATCGAGAAAACAGGCAGACGGATCAGCTTTGAATACGGGCTGTTCGGCGGCGTAAATGATCAGGTCGAACATGCAGAAGAGCTTGCAGAACTGTTAAAAGACGTGAAATGCCATGTCAATTTAATTCCGGTAAACTATGTGCCTGAACGGGATTACGTCCGCACACCGAGAGATCAGATTTTCGCATTCGAAAAAACGTTAAAATCCCGCGGTGTAAATGTCACGATCAGAAGAGAGCAAGGCCATGACATTGACGCGGCCTGCGGTCAGCTTCGCGCGAAGGAGCGTCAAGACGAGACGAGGTGAAGAGGTTGATTACAGCCTTGAAAACAGATACAGGTAAAGTCCGCCGGCATAATGAAGATGCGGCGGGCATTTTCACAAAAGAAGACGCGGTGCTTGCTGTTGTCGCCGACGGCATGGGCGGTCATCTTGCCGGAGATGTAGCGAGCAGGATGGCGGTTGCGGCGATGGAAGAGCAGTGGAACCGGACCGAAACGGTTCCTTCTCTGCCGTCTGCTTGCGAGGATTGGCTGAAAGACCGGATTCATGAGGCGAATGTCAAAGTACATGACCACGCTAAAGCGAATGAAGAATGCCGAGGAATGGGCACCACCATTGTTTGCGCCTTATTCACGGGGAAGTTTGTCACTGTGGCTCATATCGGAGACAGCCGGTGCTACCTGCTTCAAGAGGGGGAATTCACTCAGCTGACTGAGGACCATTCGCTTGTGAATGAGCTGGTCAAGACGGGGGAAATTTCGAAAGAGGACGCCGAGCACCATCCGCGGAAAAATGTATTGACGAGAGCGCTGGGGACAGATGAAACCATCAGCCCCGACGCCCGTTCTTTTGAACTGTCTGACGGCGATCAGCTGCTTTTATGCTCTGACGGACTGTCAAATAAAATAGAAGATCACGAGATCAAACAAATGCTTCAAGCCGAATCTGATCCTCAGGAAAAAGTAGACCTTCTCATCAGCAAAGCAAATCAAAACGGCGGCGAAGATAACATCACGGCTGTGTTGATTGAGTTTTCCGCAGATGCAAAAGAGGGTGAAGACAAGTGCTAACCGGCAAGCGGATCAGCGGGCGTTATCATATCCTCCGGCCCATTGGCGGCGGCGGAATGGCAAACGTTTTTTTAGCTGAGGACATCATTCTCGAACGTGAAGTCGCAATTAAAATTCTGCGGTTTGACTTTGTGAATGACATTGATTTTATCAGGCGTTTCAGAAGAGAAGCACAGTCGGCATCAAGCCTCGATCATCCGAATATCGTCAGTATTTACGATATCGGGGAGGAAGGCGATATTTATTACATTGTCATGGAATATGTGGAAGGCATGACATTAAAGGAATACATAACCGCACACGGACCGCTTCATCCGAAAGAAGCGCTGTCCGTTATGGAGCAGATCGTCTCGGCCATCGCCCATGCCCATCAAAACCATATCGTGCACCGGGATATTAAACCGCACAATATATTGATAGATCATTTAGGGCATATCAAGGTGACGGATTTCGGCATCGCCACAGCGCTTACGTCTACGACAATCACACATACGAATTCTGTGCTGGGCTCGGTTCATTATTTGTCTCCGGAGCAGGCGAGAGGCGGTCTGGCAACGAAAAAATCAGATATTTACGCTCTCGGCATCGTGCTGTTTGAGCTTTTAACAGGCAAAATCCCTTTTGACGGAGAATCAGCCGTCAGCATAGCGCTAAAGCATCTGCAAACAGAAACGCCTTCCGCCAGAAAGTGGAACCCTTCCATTCCGCAGAGCGTTGAAAACATTATTTTAAAGGCAACCGCCAAAGACCCTTTTCACCGCTATGAAAGCGCCGAAGACATGGAGGCGGACATCAGAACGGCTTTTGACGCCGGCAGGCTGAATGAACAAAAATTTTCCGTGCAGGATGATGAGGAAATGACAAAAGCCATTCCCGTTATTACTGACGTTCCAAAAGCCGCGTCTCAGGCGGAAACGCCGGGGGAGACGGATGATAAGGAACAGCAGCCAGCCAAAAAGAAAAAACGGAAATGGCCGTGGGTT
Source organism: Bacillus sp. EKM420B (assembly GCF_011065565.1). Classification (NCBI taxonomy): domain Bacteria; kingdom Bacillati; phylum Bacillota; class Bacilli; order Caryophanales; family Bacillaceae; genus Bacillus; species Bacillus sp. EKM420B. The sequence continues at coordinate 708,318 of NZ_JAAMNX010000001.1, forward strand.
TTGCTGGCCGTCTGTTTCATTTTCATTATGGCGGCTGTTCTTGCGGTCACCGTGTTCCCGTCTTTATTTATGCCTAAAGATGTAAGCGTCCCCGACGTACGGGGCATGAAGTACGAAAAAGCGGAAGCCCTGCTTGAAAAGAACGGGCTCCGGGCTGATCCTGATATAACGGACATTGAAGATGAAAAAATAGAAGAGGAATTAATGGTCAAAACGGACCCAAAAGCGGGGTCTACCGTTAAAGAAGGTTCTTCTGTAAAACTGTACAAAAGCATCGGAAAACCGAAAACCCAGCTGTTCGACGTGAAAGGACGGCAGATCGGCGACGCAAAAAAAGCGCTGAAGGAAAAAGGCTTCAAACATGTTAATGTCAAAGAAGAAAACGATGACAGCGAGGCCGGCACCGTAATTGATCAGGACCCGTCAGCCGGCACCGATATGGTCGCAAGCGACGATGAAGTCAATCTAACGGTCAGCCTGGGCCCGGCGGACGTTACGCTGAGGGACTTAAAGACTTACAGCAAAGAAGCGGCTTCAGGGTATCTTGAAGATAACGGCCTGCAGCTTGTTGAAAAACAAGCCCATTCAGATGACGTGCCGGAAGGACAAGTCATGAAACAAGAGCCGTCAGCCGGCACTGCGGTTAAGCCGGGAAGTAATGTTGAAGTGACGTTCTCGCTCGGACCTGAAGAAAAACCGGCGAAAACGGTAAAAGAAAAAATCAGCATTCCTTACGAACCTGAACATGAAGGGGACGAGCTTGAAGTGCAAATCGCCATCGATGATAAGGACCACAGCATCTCTGATACGTATGACTCATTTAAAATAAAAGAGCCGACTGAAAAAACAATTGAACTGAAGATTGATCAGGGACAGAAGGGGTATTATCAAGTGATGGTCGATCATAAAGTCGTCAGCTACAAAACGATTGAATACCCGAAAGATAATGACTGACAAGGAGGAACCCTATGCCTGAGGGCAAAATTATAAAAGCGTTAAGCGGATTCTATTACGTCTTGGATGAATCACAGGATAAGATCATTCAATGCAGGGGCCGGGGCATTTTCAGAAAAAATAAAATAACGCCCCTGGTCGGCGATTATGCCGTTTATCAGGCTGAAAATGATAAAGAAGGCTACCTGCTGGAAATCAAAGAACGAACAAATGAGCTGATCAGGCCGCCGATTTCAAATGTCGATCAGGCCGTTCTCGTCTTTTCTGCCGTTCAGCCGGCGTTCAGCACGTCTTTATTGGACCGTTTTCTCGTCCTTGTGGAAGCCAACGGCATTCACCCGATCATCTGCATAACCAAAATGGACTTAGCTGCAGACGGGGAATCGAAAGAGGCGATACTTTCTTACGTGAAAGACTATCAGGCGATCGGTTATGACGTATATGTGACGTCATCAAAAGAAAACAGCGGCTTAACAGGCATTGTGAAACACTTCGAGAACAAAACGACGGTGTTTGCCGGTCAGTCCGGAGTCGGAAAATCTTCGCTTTTAAATGCGATCAGCCCGGAGCTTGAGCTGAAAACAAACGAGATTTCCGCGCATTTGGGACGCGGAAAACATACGACGCGCCATGTGGAGCTCATTCATACATCAGGCGGTCTGGTTGCGGATACTCCGGGGTTCAGTTCGCTTGAATTTACCGGCATTGAGGAAGAAGAGCTGGGCAGCACGTTCCCTGAGATCAGAGAAATAAGCGCCTCCTGCAAATTCAGAGGCTGTCTGCATCTTAAGGAGCCAAAATGCGCGGTAAAGCAAGCGGTGGAAGAAGGAGAGATTCAGCCGTACCGCTATGAGCATTACAAAGAATTTATGCAGGAAATAAAAGAGAGAAAGCCGAGGTATTAATATGATTAAGGTTGCGCCGTCAATTCTTTCCGCCGATTTTGCTTCACTGGGCGAGGAAATTAAAGACGTGGAAAAAGGAGGGGCGGACTATATCCATATTGATGTCATGGATGGCCATTTCGTCCCTAACATTACAATCGGGCCGCTTATCGTTGAAGCCGTCCGTCCGGTGACTGATCTGCCGCTGGATGTCCATCTTATGATTGAAAACCCGGACCGCTACATCCCGGCATTCGCAAAAGCCGGTGCGGACATCCTTTCCGTTCACGCTGAAGCGTGTCCGCATCTTCACCGGACCATTCAGTTGATAAAAGAGCAGGGGGTAAAAGCGGGAGTTGTGCTTAATCCGCATACGCCCGTCCAAATGATTGAACATGTGATCGAGGAGCTTGACCTTGTGCTGTTAATGACGGTTAACCCCGGTTTTGGCGGGCAGCGCTTCATTCATTCGGTTCTGCCGAAAATCCGTCAGGTCAAACAGCTGGCTGAAGAGAAAGGCCTGTCTGAGCTTTTAATCGAGGTGGACGGAGGCGTTAATAAAGAAACAGCCCCTTTATGCGCTGAAGCGGGCGCCAATCTGCTTGTTGCCGGGTCTGCCGTATATAATCAGCCGGATCGGAAAAAAGCCATCGCTGACATCCGAAACGTATCATAAACATGCTGAAAAAGAGCCCGGTGAAAGCCGCCGGCTCTTTTCGCGTCTAAGAGAGAGGATAGCATATGAAGACAATCAATATCGTTGCGGGCGGCCCGCGGGAGCTTATTCCCGATCTATCCGAATACACAGACGGAGATACGACGTGGGTCGGAGTTGATAAAGGAACGGTTGCTCTTTTGGAGGCCGGAATCATTCCGCAGGAAGCTTTCGGTGATTTTGACAGCATTACGGAAGAGGAGCTCATGCAGATTCAAAAAGCGGCGCCGGCCCTCCATGTGTATCAGGCGGAAAAAGATTATACCGATCTTGAACTCGCCCTTGACTGGGCTTTACAAAAAGAACCGGAAAATATTCGGGTATTCGGTGTGACGGGCGGAAGAGCCGATCACTTTTTAGGGAACATCCAGCTGCTGTATAAAGCCTTACATAAGCATACCGATGTCAAGCTGATCGACCGGCAGAATGACATTCAGATGTTCGGGCCCGGCCGTTATACAATTGAAGAAAAAGCGCGCAGACGCTATATTTCTTTCATTCCGTTTACGGAAGCGGCAGACGGCCTGACACTCGACGGTTTTAAATATCCCCTTGATAATTGTCATATTCCTCTGGGTTCCACACTATGTATTAGTAACGAACTCATTCATTCACGAGGTACTTTTTCGTTTGCAAAAGGCATATTAATAATGGTAAGGAGCGCGGATTAGAAAAGCGGCTTCTGCCATATGCGGAAAAAACCATGAATCCTAAAGTGATGAACGCAGCGGATACGGGACTTATAGGAGGGGACAAAATGAAATTTTATACCATTAAATTGCCGAAGTTTTTAGGAGGAATTGTCCGGGCGATGCTGGGCTCATTTAGAAAAGAGTAAGCCCAAGAAGCTGAAATTGCCCTCTTTGAACGCATAAAAAACGCCTGCCGCATAAAAGGGCAGGCGTTCATTTTTGCTTATACACGCTCAACTTTACCGGATTTTAAAGCCCGGGCAGATACATACACTTTTTTAGGTTTGCCGTCAACGAGGATGCGGACCTTTTGAAGGTTGGCGCCCCAAGTACGCTTAGAAGCGTTCATTGCGTGAGAACGGTTGTTTCCGGCTTTTGTTTTTTTACCTGTAATAAAACATTTACGTGCCATTTGTTTCCCTCCTAACTGCGCGAAACATCTTTTTAAACATAGTGTCTCAGATGCTTTCGTTATACAATACTTTAAATAATTTACCACAGCTAAAAACCGTTTGCAACTATTGTTTCCCTTACTTTCAAGAAAAATCACTTGACATGTAAAACCAATCACATTTCCGCGCTGAAGGCCGCTGTCTGTATCTTTTCTTTTCATAATGGGATACATATAGTAGAATAATGATAACTCTATGCATCTGAAGGAGGAACCTGTGTGTCCATTGAAATGAAGACAAAATACGGACAGATTGATATATCCAACGAAGTCATCGCAATGGTTGCCGGAGGCGCTGCCATTGACTGTTACGGAATAGTGGGGATGGCCTCAAAAAACCAGATTAAAGACGGTTTGTCTGAAATCCTCCGGAGAGAGAACTTCGCAAAAGGCGTACATGTCCGTCAGGAAGCCGAACAAATACATATCGACATGTACATTATTGTCAGCTACGGCACTAAAATATCCGAAGTAGCCCACAATGTTCAGACGAAGGTAAAATACACAGTAAATCAAACAATCGGACTTGCAGTTGATTCTGTAAATATTTATGTCCAAGGCGTACGAGTAACGAACCCGTAGTGAGGAGGATGAGTATTGTCTAGACGAAACTTAGATGGGAGAGCTTTTGCGGCAATGATTCTGGCGGGGGCTGAGACATTGTCTCAAAACGCATCCGCGGTGGATGCGCTGAACGTGTTTCCCGTGCCTGACGGCGATACCGGAACAAATATGAATTTATCGATGTCATCCGGTGCAAGAGAGGTAGAGCACATTGACTCACCCGACATCGGCAAAGTCGGCATCGCCCTGTCAAAAGGCCTGCTTATGGGAGCGAGAGGAAACTCAGGGGTGATCTTGTCCCAATTGTTCAGAGGTTTCACAAAGAGCATTGAAAACAAAAACCAAATAGATGCCCAAGAATTTGCCGCAGCACTCCAAGCGGGAGTGGATATGGCATATAAGGCGGTTATGAAACCGGTTGAAGGAACGATTTTAACCGTGGCCAAGGATGCGGCTAAAAAAGCTGTCGCATCGGCCAAAGAAGAAACCGATATTATTTCGGTCATGGAGGCCGTTATTGAAGAAGCGGAAGCGTCGCTCAACCGCACGCCGGATCTGCTTCCTGTTTTAAAGGACGTCGGTGTCGTTGACAGCGGCGGAAAAGGTCTGCTTTGTGTATATGAAGGCTTTTTGGCTGCTTTAAAAGGAGAGGCCGTACCGAAAAAAGCGGTTCTTCCGGCACTCGATGATATGGTGAATGCCGAGCATCATAAAAGCGCGCAGAGCATGCTGAGTACAGAAGACATTGAATTCGGATTTTGTACGGAAGTGATGGTGAGGCTGGATCAAGATAAACGGACGTTCAAGGAAGAGGCGTTCAGAAACGAACTGAGCCGTTTCGGCGATTCATTGCTGGTCGTGGCTGATGATACGCTGGCGAAAGTTCATATTCATGCCGAAGAACCAGGAAACGTACTCAATCTCGCACAGCGTTACGGCGATTTGATTAAAATTAAAATTGAAAACATGAGGGAACAGCATACTTCAATCATCAGCCAAGAACATGATGAAAAAAAGCCGGCCGGCGTTATGAAAGAAGCCCGTAAGCCTTTTGGCATCGTGACTGTGGCAATGGGAGAGGGTATTTCTGAATTGTTTACGAGCATCGGCGCTTCACACGTAATCGAAGGCGGCCAGACAATGAATCCGAGCACGGAAGATATTGTTGAAGCCGTTCAGTCTGTCAATGCGGAGACGGTTTTCATTCTTCCGAACAATTCCAATATTGTGATGGCTGCCAATCAGGCGGCGAGCGTGGCTGAAGAAAATGTCATTGTCATTCCGGCAAAAACGGTCCCTCAAGGTATGACCGCCCTGCTTGCGTTTAACCCTGACCAGCCGGCTGATGTAAATGAAGCCAATATGCTTGAGGCCATCCGGAATGTGAAAAGCGGACAGGTGACATATTCAGTCAGAGACACCCATATTGACGGCAAAGATATTAAAAAAGGTGATTTTATCGGTATTTTAAACAGTTCAATTATCGGCAGCGCCGAAGATCGGATAAGTGCGGCGAAATTGCTGCTGGATGAAATGATCGGGGAAGAAGATGAAATCGTCACCATCCTGTACGGAGAGGACGCGCCGGAAGAAGAAGCTGAGAAACTCGCTGAGTATATTGCTAGCGTCTGTGAAGATATCGAGGTTGAAATCCATAACGGCAGACAGCCTCTGTATCCATATATATTTGCGGCAGAATAGAAGGGCTTATCAGGCCCTTCTATTCTTATGCCTTTATTTACCTGCGGCAGTGCGGCAGTGTGCCTGCTTGCCAATTGAGAAATGTTCAATTAGTCTAAAGAAAAGCGCTGAATGAAGTGATGTTAAGGAGGAGCAAACCAGCATGAAGTATAGAAGCGTTTTTGATATTATCGGCCCGGTCATGATCGGGCCGTCCAGTTCACATACCGCAGGCGCCGCCCGGATCGGCAGAGTGGCCAGAAGCTTATTCAGGCGGGAGCCCCGCCGGATCGTTGTGTCTTTTTACGGATCATTTGCAGAAACGTATAAGGGTCACGGCACTGATGTCGCGATTATCGGCGGCCTGCTTGATTTTGATACATTTGATGAACGGATTAAAACAGCGATTCAAATTGCGGAAGAGAAGGGCATATATGTAGAGTTCCGTACAGAGGATGCCGTGCCCGTTCATCCGAATACGGCGCGTATCGTCATTTCTGATGATGAGGGAGAGCTTGCCCTTACCGGTATTTCCATCGGCGGCGGAAAAATAGAAATCACGGAGCTCAACGGCTTTGAGCTGCGTCTTTCCGGAAATCACCCGGCTATTTTAGTCGTTCATAATGATAAATTCGGCACGATTGCAGGCGTTGCCAATGTGCTTGCGAAATTCTCCATCAACGTCGGACATATGGAAGTGGCGCGTAAGGACGTCGGCCAGCTTGCGCTGATGACAATTGAGGTCGATCAGAATATTGAAGAAGAAGTGCTTGACGAACTTTCAACACTTCCTAATATTATACAGGTTACTAAGATAGCTGACTAAAAAGTCAGGAGGAAAATGACATGTTTCGTAATGTAAAAGAATTAATAGAAATCACCCAAGAAAAACAAATTCCGATTTCGGAAGTGATGATCACCCAAGAGATGGAAGTGACGCAAAAAACACGGGAAGAAATCTTTCAAGGAATGGAGCGCAATCTCTCCGTCATGGAAGCAGCTGTTGAAAAAGGGCTGAAGGGCGTCACGAGTCAGACCGGTTTAACAGGCGGAGATGCCGTGAAACTTCAGGCATACATCCAATCGGGAAGAAGCCTGTCGGGCAATCTGATTTTAGACGCCGTTTCTAAAGCTGTGGCGACAAATGAAGTCAATGCGGCGATGGGAACGATCTGCGCTACACCGACCGCCGGCTCTGCCGGGGTTGTGCCGGGCACGTTATTCGCCGTAAAGCATAAGCTGAACCCTACGACAGAACAAATGATCCGTTTTCTGTTTACAGCCGGCGCGTTCGGTTTTGTCGTAGCAAATAATGCGAGTATTTCAGGAGCGGCAGGAGGCTGTCAGGCGGAAGTCGGGTCAGCATCAGGCATGGCAGCGGCTGCGATTGTGGAAATGGCGGGCGGAACGCCTCAGCAATCAGCGGAAGCAATGGCGATTACACTGAAAAATATGCTCGGTCTCGTATGTGACCCGGTCGCCGGATTGGTAGAAGTGCCGTGTGTCAAACGAAACGCAATGGGAGCATCCAACGCGATGATCGCGGCGGATATGGCGCTGGCCGGGATTACAAGCCGCATTCCTTGCGATGAGGTGATTGACGCGATGTACAAAATCGGCCAGACAATGCCGACAGCACTGCGTGAAACGGGACAAGGCGGTTTAGCTGCGACACCGACGGGAAGAGAATTAGAGAAAAAAATTTTCGGAGGAGCGCTGAAATCAAGTGACACACCATCAGCAAACTAGTATAGCGGAAATTAAGGGCATTGGGCCGGAAACAGAAAAAACATTGCACGAACTTGGTATCTATGACATTTCTGATCTTCTGAATTATTTCCCTTACCGTTATGACGACTATGAGCTGAGGGATTTAGAAGAAGTAAAACATGAAGAAAGAGTGACGGTAGAAGGGAAGGTTCATTCAGAACCTTCTCTTACCTATTACGGCAAAAAACGAAACAGGCTGACATTCAGGGTGCTTGTCGGCAATTATTTAATTACCGCGGTCTGCTTTAACCGTCCCTACTTAAAAAAGAAACTGACGTTAGGTTCTGTCGTCACGATATCCGGGAAATGGGATAAACACAGACAGACCGTTTCCGTGCAGGAATTAAAAAACGGTCCTAATCAAGAAGATAAAAGCATTGAGCCTGTTTATTCCGTTAAAGAAAACGTCACCGTAAAAATGATGAGACGGTTTATTAAGGAAGCGCTGCAGCATCATTTGGACAGTGCAGCCGATCCGCTTCCTGAAAAATTGAGAATCCGCTATAAGCTGCCTGATTACAAACATGCCCTGCAGACGATGCATCAGCCTGAAACGAGGGAATCGTTACAGCAGGCAAGACGCCGGTTTGTTTACGAGGAATTCTTATTATTTCAGCTGAAAATGCAGGCGTTCCGTAAAGCGGAAAGGGAACAGTCAAAAGGCATCAGCCATGTGTTTCCTGCTGAAAAGCTCGCCGCTTTCACAGACAGCCTGCCGTTTTCGCTCACGACCGCACAGACGCGCGTGCTTCGGGAAATTACCGCTGATATGACATCCCCTTACCGAATGAACCGTCTGCTGCAAGGTGATGTCGGTTCAGGGAAAACAGCCGTCGCCGCCATCGCTTTGTACGCTGCGATTCTGTCGGGGTATCAGGGGGCATTAATGGTGCCGACTGAAATTCTGGCCGAACAGCATGCCGACTCTCTCGTGTCGTTGTTTGCAAATGAAGATGTAAATATCGCGCTTTTGACGAGTTCTGTAAAAGGAAAGCGGCGCAGGGAGCTTTTGGAGCGGCTTGCTCTCGGAGAGATTGATATTTTAGTAGGGACCCATGCTTTAATCCAGGATGAAGTGGAATTCAAAGCGCTGAGTCTTGTTATTACGGACGAGCAGCACCGGTTCGGGGTCGAACAGCGCAAAAAACTCAAGAATAAAGGTCAGGATCCGGATGTGCTGTTTATGACAGCCACCCCGATTCCGAGAACGTTGGCCATTACCGTCTTCGGAGAAATGGATGTTTCCGTGATAGATGAAATGCCCGCGGGGCGAAAACAAATCGAAACGTATTGGGTGAAACACGACATGCTGGAGCGGATTTTGGCTTTTATAGAAAAAGAGCTGAAGCAGGGAAGGCAAGCCTATATTATTTGCCCGCTCATTGAAGAGTCCGATAAACTGGATGTACAGAATGCGATTGACGTATATAACATGCTGTCTGACGTTTACCGCGGTAAATGGAATGTCGGCCTGATGCACGGGAAGCTCCATTCTGATGAAAAAGATCAAGTGATGAGAGAATTCAGCGCCAATCAATGTCAGGTACTTGTGTCAACAACCGTCGTAGAAGTCGGGGTGAACGTGCCGAATGCGACGATTATGGTCATCTATGACGCCGACCGTTTCGGATTATCTCAGCTCCATCAGCTCCGCGGCCGGGTCGGGCGGGGAGACCACCAATCTTTCTGCATCTTGATGGCCGATCCGAAATCCGAAACCGGGAAGGAACGGATGAGAATCATGTCAGAGACAAACGACGGCTTCGAGCTGTCTGAAAAGGACCTTGAACTGCGCGGCCCCGGTGATTTCTTCGGAAAAAAACAGAGCGGTATGCCCGAGTTCAAGGTAGCGGATATGGTTCATGACTACAGAGCTTTGGAAACGGCCCGCCAGGATGCGGCCAACCTGGTGTCTTCAGAGGCTTTTTGGAAAGATGACGAATACCGCATGCTGCGCGGTCAATTACTTTCAAGCGGCGTCTTAGAAGGGGAGAAATTAAGCTGATTCTGTAAAATTCGGCGGCTTTCAAAAAACAATCATTGCATTCCAATCTATGAGATTATATACTACTATTAGTACCTAGTCTTAATTGTCCGGATGGTGTTTACAGATGAGAAGAAGCAAGAAAGAACGCCAAAAATTATTGCAGCAGACGATCAAATCGACACCCTTCATCACAGATGAAGAATTAGCGGGGAAATTCGGCGTCAGCATTCAGACGATCCGTTTAGACCGCTTAGAGCTCTCAATACCGGAGCTGAGGGAAAGAATTAAAAACGTGGCAGAACAAACGCTTGATGATGAAGTGAAATCATTGTCTTTAGACGAAGTGATCGGTGAAATCATTGATCTGGAGCTTGACGGCCAGGCCATTTCCATATTAGAAGTAAGACGCGAACATGTCTTCAGCCGCAATCAAATTGCGCGGGGGCATCATTTGTTTGCGCAGGCGAACTCACTCGCCGTTGCCGTCATTGATGATGAGCTGGCGCTGACCGCAAGCGCAAATATCCGCTTTACAAGACAGGTGAAAGAAGGCGAGCGCGTCGTTGCGAAAGCCAAAGTGACGGCAGTCGAAAAAGAAAAAGGCAGAACGGTAGTTGAAGTCAACAGCTATGTGGGAGAAGAAGTCGTGTTCTCCGGCAGCTTTGACATGTACCGTTCAAAACAATCATAAAGGTGGAGCATGCATGAGAATAGCTGTAGATGCAATGGGAGGCGACAACGCACCCAAAGCTGTTATTGACGGAGTAATGAAGAGTATTGAGGCATTTGACGATCTTCATATTACGCTGGTCGGTGACAAGACAACAATAGAATCACACTTGCCAACAACATCAGACCGCATCACTGTGTTGCACGCCGATGAAGTGATTGAACCGACGGATGAACCGGTCCGCGCCGTACGCAGAAAGAAAAACTCTTCTATGGTGCTGATGGCGCAGGAAGTGGCTGAAAACAGAGCGGACGCCTGCATCTCAGCGGGGAATACGGGCGCACTCATGACAGCGGGACTGTTTATCGTCGGCAGAATTAAAGGAATCGACCGGCCTGCGCTTGCGCCGACGCTTCCGACCGTTTCAGGCGACGGTTTCCTTCTTTTGGACGTGGGCGCCAATGTCGATGCCAAACCGGAGCATCTCGTCCAGTACGGAATTATGGGATCTGTATATGCCCGGCAGGTTCTCGGAATCAGCTCGCCCCGCGTCGGCTTGTTAAATGTCGGCACGGAAGAAAAGAAAGGAAACGACCTGACAAAAAAGACGTTTGAATTATTAAAAGAAACAAACGTGAATTTTGTCGGAAACGTTGAGGCGAGAGACTTGCTCGAAGGCGCTGCTGACGTCATCGTCACAGACGGCTTTACGGGCAACGTCACGTTGAAAACATTGGAAGGTTCAGCGTTATCGATTTTCAAAATGCTGAAAGATACACTGACTTCAAGTTTTGTTTCTAAGCTCGCAGCGGGAGTGCTGAAGCCGAAGCTGATGGAAATGAAACTGAAAATGGACTATTCTGAGTACGGCGGGGCGAGTCTTTTCGGTTTGAAAGCGCCCGTCATTAAAGCGCACGGCTCTTCTGACGCACGCGCTGTTTACCATGCGCTGCGCCAGGCGAGAGAAATGGTCAGCCAAAACGTGGCCGCATTTATAGAAGAAGAAGTAAAAGAAGAAAAAACAGATGAGTAGTCTGGAGGTTACCGCATCATGAGTAAGATTGCATTTTTATTTCCCGGACAGGGATCACAATATATCGGTATGGGAAAAGACCTGTACGAACGCGAAGAAGCGTCAAAACGTATTTTTGATGAAGCGGATGAAACGCTTGAAACAAAGCTGAGCTCGCTCATTTTTGAAGGTGACGCTGAAGAATTGACCCTTACATACAATGCGCAGCCCGCGCTGTTGACAACGAGCATCGCCGTATTGGAAAAGTTTAAAGAATCAGGCATCACCCCTGATTTCACCGCCGGCCACAGCCTCGGAGAATATTCTGCGCTTGTTGCGGCGGGAGCGATGACATTTAAAGATGCCGTTTACACGGTAAGAAAACGGGGAGAATTCATGAATGAAGCCGTGCCGGCCGGAGAAGGCGCCATGGCAGCTATTCTCGGAATGGATGCGGAGTCCTTGAAAAAGGTGACGGATCAAGTGACGGAAAACGGTCATCTCGTACAGCTTGCAAACCTGAACTGCCCCGGCCAGATCGTCATTTCCGGAACGGCAAAAGGCGTGGAGCTGGCTTCAGAGGAAGCGAAAAACAACGGAGCAAAACGGGCGATCCCATTAGAAGTAAGCGGACCGTTCCATTCTGAATTAATGAAGCCGGCAGCGCAAAAACTCGAGGAGGTGCTCTGCGCCTGTGAGTTGAAAAATGCGGCTGTTCCCGTGATTTCAAACGTTTCGGCTGACGTTATGACAGAAAAAGACGATATCAAGAAAAAACTGATCGAACAGCTGTATTCGCCTGTTCGCTTTGAAGAAACCATTAACAAACTGATTGACGAAGGCGTCACGACGTTTGTTGAAATCGGGCCCGGAAAAGTGCTTTCAGGCCTTGTGAAAAAAGTGAACCGCCGCCTTAAAACAATCGCGGTTTCTGACCATGAAACCATCGAACTGGCGATTCAAACGCTGAAGGAGGAGAATCAGGATGCTTAATGAAAAAACAGCAGTGGTAACGGGGGCGTCCCGCGGAATCGGGCGGGCGATCGCGCTTGATCTTGCGAAAAACGGCTGTAACGTAGTAGTCAACTACTCCGGGAATGAAGCGAAAGCGAACGAAGTCGTAGATGAGATCAAATCTTTGGGCAAAAACGCGATCGCGGTAAAAGCCGATGTATCAAATTCCGAAGAAGTACAAAACATGATGAAAGAGGCTGTCGCTGCATTTTCTTCAATCGACATTCTCGTGAACAATGCGGGGATCACAAAAGACAATCTTCTGATGAGAATGAAAGAAAATGAATGGGATGATGTCATTAACATTAACTTAAAAGGTGTATTCAACTGCACGAAAGCCGTTACAAGACAGATGATGAAACAGCGCTCCGGCCGGATTATCAACGTATCATCAATCGTCGGCGTCAGCGGAAACCCCGGCCAGGCAAACTATGTGGCGGCAAAAGCCGGAGTAATCGGCTTAACGAAGTCATCAGCCAAAGAGCTTGCGAGCCGAAATATTACGGTCAATGCCATTGCTCCGGGCTTTATTTCCACGGATATGACGGACAAGCTTTCTAAAGAAGTCCAAGATGAAATGCTGAAGCAGATTCCGCTCGCGCGTTTCGGTGATCCTTCCGATATCAGCAGCGTTGTTACGTTCCTTGCTTCTGAAGGATCGCGTTATATGACGGGCCAAACCCTTCATATTGACGGCGGAATGGTGATGTAAAGATTTGTTTTTAAAATTTCATCCTAGTTTCTCTAGTTTTTTAAAAACGAATCCTCTATAATACTTGAGGGGAGGTGAATTGCTATGGCAGATACATTAGAGCGTGTAACGAAAATCATCGTAGACCGCCTTGGCGTTGATGAAGCTGACGTCAAACTTGAAGCTTCTTTCAAGGAAGACTTAGGTGCTGATTCCCTAGATGTAGTTGAGCTTGTTATGGAACTTGAAGACGAGTTTGATATGGAGATTTCTGACGAAGATGCTGAAAAGATCGCAACAGTCGGCGACGCTGTGAACTACATACAAAACCAGCAATAAGCTGATGCTAAAAGTCCCGCCTGACAGCGGGGCTTTAGCCCTTTAATCGTTCGGTTACCGGCGTCTGACGCTGTACGCGCTGCTGATTCCGTTTACGGCGGGGAGCGCGGTGAACCTGATGTGCCTATGGAGGTTACTATGTCAAAACACTCACATTTTAAAGATAAAAAAAAGTTCTATAAAAAAATAGAGCAATTTAAAGAGTTCCAAGAACGGATTTCGGTTCATTTTCAAAACGAGAAACTTTTGTATCAAGCATTTACACATTCATCTTATGTGAATGAGCATCGGAAAAAGCCGTATGAAGACAACGAAAGGCTTGAATTTTTAGGTGACGCTGTTTTGGAACTGACGATCTCCCAATTCTTATTTGCCAAATATCCGGCCATGAGTGAAGGAGATTTGACGAAGTTGAGAGCCGCTATCGTATGCGAGCCGTCACTCGTCTCACTTGCCCACGAATTGTCATTCGGCGATCTTGTTCTCTTGGGAAAAGGAGAAGAAATGACGGGCGGCAGAAAGCGTCCTGCGCTTTTAGCGGATGTGTTTGAAGCGTTTATCGGCGCACTGTATCTGGATCAGGGCCTTGAGCCGGTTCAGCAATTCCTGAAAGAGTACGTGTTCCCTAAAATAAACGATGGTGCTTTTTCTCATGTGATGGATTTCAAAAGCCAGCTTCAAGAATTTGTACAGCGGGACGGAAAAGGATCGCTTGAGTACAAAATTCTCAATGAAAAAGGGCCTGCCCACAACCGGGAATTCGAGGCGCTGGTCTCTCTTAAAGGTGAGGCGCTCGGTATCGGGAACGGACGTTCCAAAAAAGAAGCCGAGCAGCATGCGGCACAGGAAGCTCTTGCAAAATTGCAAAAACATCATACGAAACAATAAAATCCCCCTGTATCCCTAGGGGGATTTCAGTATGTCTGCGCCTGATATAAGCGGGTGATTATGATAATATTGAGATACTTATACGATAAGGAGGATCTGGGATGTTCCTCAAACGTTTAGACGTTATAGGATTTAAATCATTTGCAGAACGGATATCCGTTGACTTTGTAAAAGGCGTCACGGCCGTTGTCGGTCCGAACGGCAGCGGAAAGAGCAACATTACCGAAGCCATCCGCTGGGTGCTCGGCGAACAATCAGCCCGCTCGCTTCGGGGCGGAAAAATGGAAGATATCATTTTTGCGGGAAGTGATTCGCGCAAGCGGCTGAACCTTGCCGAAGTCACGTTAACGCTTGATAATGAAGATCAATTTCTCCCGATCGATTATCATGAAGTCAGCGTGACGAGACGGGTGTACCGTTCCGGAGAAAGTGAATTTCTCATCAACAATCAGCAGTGCCGCCTGAAAGACATCATTGACTTATTTATGGACTCCGGGCTTGGGAAAGAAGCATTCTCTATTATCAGCCAGGGAAAAGTCGAAGAGATTCTCAGCAGCAAAGCGGAAGACCGCCGCAGTATTTTCGAAGAAGCGGCCGGCGTGCTGAAATATAAAACACGAAAGAAAAAAGCGGAAAACAAACTGTTTGAGACGCAGGATAACTTAAACAGGGTGGAAGATATTCTCCACGAGCTTGAAGATCAGGTCGAACCGCTGAAAATCCAGGCATCAATCGCCAAAGACTACTTAGAAAAAAAGAAAGAGCTTGAGCATGTCGAAATCGCCCTTACCGCCTTTGACATCGAACAACTGCATGGCAGATGGTCGGGTTTAAAAGACAAGGTGCAGGCTGCTAAAGAAGAAGAATTGGCGGAATCATCTGCTCTGTCCGCAAAAGAAGCGATGATAGAAGAGACGAGAGATAAAATCCACGCGCTTGATGAATCCGTCAACGAACTGCAGCAGGTTCTGCTCGTGACAAGTGAAGAGCTGGAAAAGCTGGAAGGCCGGAAAGAAGTGCTGAAAGAGCGTAAAAAAAACGCCGCGCAAAACCGGGAACAGCTAGAGGAATCCGTTACACATTACACGAACAAAGAAGCCGAACTGAAAGCAGACATTGAAAAGCAGTCTGCCGTCTATGATAAACTTCGTGCGGAAGTGAAGCGGTTAAACGCCCAGGTGAAAGAAAAGCAGCAGGCTCTCAGTCTGCATAATGAAAATGTAGAAGAGAAAATCGAACAATTAAAAAGCGATTACTTTGAATTGTTAAACAGCCAGGCGTCGATTCGCAACGAGCTGCAGCTTTTAGATGACCAGATGTCCCAATCTGCGGTCCAGCAGGCGAGACTGACCGCAAACAATGAAAAATATCTTGAAGAACGTAACGATATTGCAGTCCGCAAAGCGGCGTGCGAAGAGGAATTGGCCGCCGTTGAAGAGGATATTCACAATCAGGTCGTCCGCTTTCGCGAAGTCCAGACAGCATATGAACAGAAAAAACGCCAGTATGAAAAGAAAGAATCAGCGCTGTATCAGGCATATCAATTCGTCCAGCAGGCCAGATCCAAAAAAGATATGCTTGAAACGATGCAAGGCGATTTTTCAGGATTTTACCAAGGCGTAAAAGAAGTGCTGAAGCAGAAAGAGCAGCTCGGCGGCATCCGCGGCGCCGTTCTCGAACTGATTGCCACCGAACAAAAATATGAAACGGCGATTGAGATTGCACTCGGCGCAGCGGCGCAGCACGTTGTCACAGACGATGAGCAGGCGGCGCGGAAAGCGATTCAATATTTAAAACAGAATTCCTTCGGCCGCGCGACGTTCCTGCCGCTTACGGTTATGAAACCGCGCCAGCTCCAAACCCGTGATGAACAGACGGCATCAAAGCATCCGTCTTTCCTCGGCACAGCGAGCGGGCTTGTCACATATGATGCGGCGTATCGGAATGTCATTCAAAACCTTCTCGGCACCGTGCTGATCACTGAAGATTTAAAAGGCGCGAATGAACTGGCCAAGCTTCTCGGGCACCGCTACCGCATCGTGACGCTTGAGGGCGATGTCGTCAATCCAGGCGGATCAATGACAGGCGGCGCGGTCAAAAAGAAAAACAATTCTCTGCTCGGCAGAAGCCGCGAGCTTGAGACGGTGACTGCGCGGCTTGCCGAAATGGAAGAAAAAACAGCTCTGCTCGAAAAAGAGGTCAAAGCGCTGAAGCAGGCCATTCAAGAGCTTGAACATACGCTGAGCGGTCTCCGTGAAGACGGTGAGGCTTTCAGAACAAAGCAGCAGGATGTAAAAGGCAGGCTGTATGAACTCGAAGTTGCTGAAAAGAACATCAATACCCATCTGGAGCTTTACGACCAGGAGAAAGCATCACTGACGGAAAGCAGCCGGGAAAAAGAGACGCGCAAATCAGCTCTGGAAGAACAGCTGAGTGAGGCATCCGGCCAGCTGAAAGAGCTTGAGGAAGAGATGGAAAGGCTGACAAAACAAAAGCAGACCCTATCCTCAACAAAAGAAACGCTCTCTCATGAACTGACGGAATGTAAAGTGGCCGCTGCGAAAAAAGAACAGGCGTGCTCGAGTGAGGAAGACAACCTCAAAAGGCTGAAAAAAGAGCTTGAAGAAACGCAGCTCGCTCTGAAAGAAACACGGGAAGATTTAAGCCTCCTGACCTCAGAGATGACGTCCAGCACAAGCGGTGAGGAGCAGCTTGAAGAAGCAGCCCATCATAAGCTTCACGATAAAACGAGAACGATCGAATTGATCGCCAGCCGGCGCGATCAGCGTGTGAAGCTCCAGCGGGCGCTTGATACGAACGAGCTTGAATTGAAAGAGATGAAGCGTCTGTACAAGCAAAAAACGGACATTCTGAAAGATGAAGAGGTAAAACTCGGCCGGATGGAAGTTGAGCTTGATAATCTCTTGCAGTATTTACGCGAGGAGTACAGCTTATCCTTTGAAGGGGCAAAAGAACAATATCAGCTTGAACTCGAGCCTGAAGAGGCGAGAAAACGGGTCAAACTGATCAAGCTTTCAATTGAAGAGCTCGGAACGGTCAATCTCGGCAGCATCGATGAGTTTGAAAGAGTAAACGAACGGTATCAGTTTTTAACAGAGCAGAAAAATGACCTGACGGAAGCGAAAAACACACTGTTTCAAGTCATTGAAGAAATGGATTCTGAAATGACGAAGCGATTCCATGAAACGTTTATCCAGATCCGTTCTCAATTCAACGATGTGTTCCGTTCTTTATTCGGAGGAGGACGGGCTGAACTGAAGCTGACTGATCCGAATGATCTTCTTAATTCCGGGGTGGACATTATCGCGCAGCCTCCGGGCAAAAAACTGCAAAACTTAAATCTTTTGTCAGGGGGAGAACGGGCGCTGACTGCCATTGCCCTTTTATTCTCTATTCTGAAAGTAAGGCCCGTGCCGTTCTGCGTCCTTGATGAAGTGGAAGCTGCGCTTGATGAAGCCAATGTATTCAGGTTTGCGCAATATTTAAAAAAATACAGCGGCGAAAGCCAGTTTATCGTCATCACCCACAGAAAAGGCACCATGGAAGAAGCGGATGTCCTCTACGGTGTTACGATGCAGGAATCCGGCGTTTCCCGAATGGTTTCGGTCAAACTGGAAGAAACAAAAGAATTCGTTCAGTAACGAGGAAAGAGGTTGAAAGATGAGCTTTTTTAAAAAATTAAAAGAGAAAATCACGAAACAGACAGACTCCGTCTCTGAAAAATTTAAAGATGGTCTTGAAAAAACAAGAAATTCCTTCTCAAATAAAGTGAACGAACTCGTCTCCCGCTACCGGAAAGTCGACGAGGATTTCTTCGAGGAGCTTGAGGAAGTGCTGATTGGCGCTGACGTAGGTTTTACAACCGTCATGGAGCTGATTGATGAGCTCAAAAAAGAAGTGAAGCTGAAAAACATCCAGGATCCTCAGGAAGTGCAGTCCGTCATTTCTGAAAAGCTTGTCGACATTTATAACAGCGGCGACGAACAGATTTCTGAATTAAATATTCAGGACGGGCGCCTGAACGTTATTCTGCTTGTCGGGGTAAACGGTGTCGGAAAAACGACAACGATCGGAAAACTTGCCCATAAGCTGAAGAATGAAGGCAAATCCGTTGTGCTCGCTGCCGGAGACACCTTCAGAGCCGGGGCGATTGAACAGCTTGAAGTGTGGGGAGAGCGTACAGGCGTGCCTGTCATTAAGCAGGCTGCCGGAAGCGACCCTGCGGCGGTTATTTATGATGCCGTACACGCGGCTAAAGCAAGAGGAGCGGATGTGCTGATTTGTGACACGGCCGGCCGCCTTCAGAATAAAGTTAACTTAATGAAAGAGCTTGAAAAGGTCAAACGCGTCATCGAACGCGAAGTGCCTGAGGCCCCGCATGAGGTTCTCCTTGCGCTTGACGCGACGACAGGCCAGAATGCGATGGCGCAGGCGAAAGAATTCTCCAAAGCGACGAATGTGACGGGTATCGCATTAACGAAGCTTGACGGCACCGCAAAAGGCGGTATCGTCCTGGCGATCCGCAATGAGCTTCACATCCCCGTGAAACTGGTCGGCCTCGGAGAAAAGGTTGACGATCTCCAGCGGTTTGATGCAGAATCTTACGTATACGGTCTCTTTTCGGATTTAGTTGAAAAAGCCGAGGATTAATGAATAAAAAACGAGTATAAAATGGACGGTTTTATACTCGTTTTTTTATACGCATTGATAGATCGGAATGGAGGGGGCAGTTGTTGGACAAATGGCTGAAAGCTGAATTGGAAAGTAAGATCGGCGCGATAAACCATATGTCGCTGCTGGATGAACAGGGAGGCACTTCAACCGTTCGGAAAATAGTGACCGGCCAAGACGCATTTCTGCTGAAAAGTTCTTTTCAACAGAAGTATCGGGAATGGTTAATGAGAGAAGCCTTCGTTTTACAACAACTGACGGAAACTCGTCGTCTGCCTGTTCCTATTTATTATGGGATGATACAGGAACAGCATGCCAGCCATATCATCATGTCATTTGAGGATGGAATCACCCTGACTTCGGCTTTAAGAAAAGCAAAAGGGGATACTGAAAAGAAAAAGCTGATCAAAAGTTTCGGCCAGTTTCTGCAACGGCTGCATGAAACCGAAATGGTCTCTGGTTTACAGCCGGAAACAGACTGGCTCGATCTGCAAATCAAACGAGCCGCGGAATATGTCAAAAAAGGACAAGCTGAAGGAAGTGCAGAGCTTTTGAAGGATTTGGACAGGTACAGGCCTGTTCCTGTTCAGCAGACAATGATTCACGGTGACTGCACGACTGATAATGTGCTGGTGAAAGACGGAGAGGTCTATCTGTTTATCGATGCTGCGGGAATATCGGCGGGAGATCCGCGTTATGATGAATCATTAGCGATCAGTCGTTTTGTCACAAATGAAGCATGCCTCAATGCTTTTTACGAAGGCTATTGCCGCTATCGTGTATCAAAACAAGAATTCGAGTATTTTAACGACGGTCTGTATGAATTTTTTTGAAAACTTATTATGTAAAAAGAGCATCATGCTTTGACAAGATAAAAACTTGACACACGCTCTGAAACCATGTAAACTAAGTTTTTGTAAAGGGATTTGACTTAACAAAGGGGAGAGCTCAAATGTCGCTCGAAAAAACGACGAGAATGAACTATTTGTTTGACTTCTATCAGTCGTTGCTGACGTCAAAACAAAAGAGCTATATGTCGCTTTATTATCTGGACGATTTCTCCCTTGGTGAAATAGCCGAAGAGTATGACGTTTCAAGGCAAGCCGTTTACGATAACATCAAACGGACTGAAGCGATGCTTGAACAATATGAAGAAAAACTGCTCCTTTTTAAAAAGTTTCAGGAGCGTAAAGAAATGTTTACAAAGCTGAAAGAGCTTGCTTCCGGCTTGCAGGAAGAGGAAAAAATGACGGCTCTGATTGAAGCGCTTGAGAAATTAGATTAGGAGGCGGCAAACAATGGCATTTGAAGGATTAGCCGACCGACTGCAAAAGACGATTTCAAAAATCCGCGGAAAAGGAAAAGTCAGCGAACAAGACGTAAAAGAGATGATGCGTGAAGTCCGTCTTGCGCTTCTTGAGGCTGACGTTAACTTTAAAGTCGTAAAGGATTTTGTGAAAAAAGTAAGTGAACGGGCTGTCGGACAGGACGTCATGCAGAGTCTGACACCCGGTCAGCAGGTTATTAAAGTCGTAAAAGAAGAGCTTACCGAGCTGATGGGCGGCGAAGAAAGCAAAATTGCCGCCGCCAAACGCCCGCCGACCGTTATTATGATGGTCGGGCTCCAAGGTGCCGGTAAAACGACAACCACGGGGAAGCTTGCCAACCTGCTGCGCAAAAAACATAACCGCAAACCGCTGCTCGTGGCTGCGGATATTTACCGCCCCGCCGCGATTAAACAGCTGGAAACACTGGGGAAACAGCTTGATATGCCGGTCTTTTCGCTTGGCGATCAGGTCAGCCCGGTGGAAATTGCCAGACAGGCGATTGAAAAAGCGAAGGAAGAGCATCATGATTATGTGATTTTAGATACCGCCGGACGGCTGCACATCGATCATGAACTGATGGATGAGCTCTCCGGTGTAAAGGAAGTCGCAAATCCTGAGGAAATTTTCCTTGTCGTCGACTCAATGACCGGTCAGGATGCGGTAAACGTCGCCAAAAGCTTTAACGACCAGCTCGGTTTAACGGGCGTCATTTTAACAAAGCTTGACGGGGATACCCGCGGAGGTGCGGCGCTTTCTATCCGCGCGGTCACCGAAACGCCGATTAAATTCGCCGGAATGGGAGAAAAGCTCGATGCTCTTGAAGCGTTCCATCCTGAACGGATGGCATCCCGGATTCTCGGAATGGGTGACGTGCTGACGCTGATTGAAAAAGCTCAGGCGACCGTTGATGAAGACAAAGCCAAAGAGCTTGAGCAGAAAATGAGAACGATGAGCTTCACATTGGATGATTTTCTGGAGCAGCTCGGCCAGGTCCGAAACATGGGGCCTCTTGACGAACTGCTGCAAATGATGCCCGGCGCAGGCAAAATGAAAGGCTTAAAAAACATCCAAGTCGATGAAAAACAGCTGAATCATGTGGAAGCGATCATTAAATCAATGACTGTTCTTGAAAAAGAACAGCCGGATATTATTAACGCCAGCCGGCGGAAGCGGATTGCCAAAGGAAGCGGAACATCCGTTCAGGAAGTCAACCGTCTTTTAAAGCAGTTTGAGGAAATGAAAAAAATGATGAAGCAGATGACCAACATGTCAAAAGGGAAGAAAAAAGGCTTTAAATTACCTTTTATGTAATCGGTTATACATGATAAAACCGTTGTTAAGAAAAAACACTTTACAAACACTTTTATCATTGTTAATATACTATCTTGTTGAAATATTTTCGGAGGTGCTAGTAAAATGGCAGTAAAAATTCGTTTAAAACGTATGGGAGCAAAAAAATCTCCTTTCTATCGTATTGTTGTAGCAGATTCTCGTTCACCGCGTGACGGCCGTTTCATCGAAACAGTCGGCACATACAACCCGGTTGCAAAGCCGGCTGAAGTGAAAATCAACGAAGAGCTTGCTCTTAAATGGCTTCAAACAGGAGCTAAACCTTCTGATACAGTCCGCAACTTGTTCTCAAGCCAAGGAATTATGGAAAAATTCCACAACGCTAAACAAGGCAAGTAATGACTGATCAGAACTTGGAAGATTTGATTGTCAGCATTGTGGCTCCGCTTGTCGACCATCCGGAAGACATAACGGTCACAAAGGAAGAGACTGATCAAAAGATTGCGCTGCGCTTATCTGTCAATAAGTCAGATACCGGTAAGATTATCGGAAAGCAAGGCCGGACTGCAAGAGCGATTCGAACCGTCGTTTTTGCAGCTGGCGCACAGTCTTCTAAGAAAGTTCAATTTGAAATATTTGACTGAAAAAGGGAGAGGGCCGGCACCTCCCCTTTTTTTACACGTAAAAAAGGCAAATGAACAGAAATATGTTGGAAGAGTGGGGAGTCTGGTCCTATGCAGATTATTCACAGGGTAACCGTTATGCAGGTTCTGACCGAGCAAAGCAAGGAAAAGCTTTTGGCCTCTTTTGCAGAAAAAAAGCAAACGCTTGAACGAGAATGCAGCCAGCTCTATTTTCAGCTTAGAAAACATGAAAAAGATCAGCAGAATCCCGATGTAGCGGAATCTTTTAAAAAAGCCATTGAAAAAAGACAAGACAAAATCAAAATGATCGATTTCCAAATAAGCCAGACAGAGTCGCTCCCGCTTGGAAGCGAAGTGAAGGAAAAGGAGATCGATGCGCTGCTTTCAATCAATGTCGGTGATAACTGGCATGAAAAAACAGCGGCAAATACCATCGTCATAAAAGACGGGGTAGTAATTGAAATCCGCCCGAGGTGATAATATGACAAACAGATGGTTTAATGTAGGCAAAATTGTAAATACCCACGGCATTAAAGGCGAAGTGCGGGTCATTTCTAAAACGGACTTTGCCGAAGAACGGTACAAGCCCGGCAATACGCTCTATTTGTTTGCGGAAGGGGCTGCGGAGCCAATCAAAGTAACGGTCAGCGCCCACAGGCTCCACAAACAGTTTCACCTGCTGCAATTCAAAGAAATGCCGAGTCTCAATGAAGTCGAACACTTAAGAAACATGGTGATCAAAGTCCCTGAAGAAGACTTGGGAGAGCTTGAAGAAGATGAATTTTATTTTCATGAAATCATCGGCTGCGAGGTTGTGTCAGAAGACGGGGAACTGATCGGCACAGTGAAGGAAATCTTGACGCCCGGGGCTAATGACGTATGGGTGGTTGCAAGAAAAGGCAAAAAAGATGCGCTCATTCCGTATATTGCTTCTGTGGTAAAGGATATTAATATAAATGAGAAGAAAATTAAGATTCATGTAATGGAAGGGTTAATAGACGAATGAAAATCGACTTTTTAACACTGTTTCCCGAAATGTTTCAAGGGGTGCTCGGCTCATCCATTCTGCAAAAAGCACAGGAAAAAGAGGCTGTCCGTTTTGACGTCATCAATTTCCGGGCTTTTTCGGATAATAAACACCAAACGGTTGATGATTACCCGTACGGCGGGGGAGCCGGGATGGTGTTAAAGCCGCAGCCCGTATTTGATGCGGTTGAAAAGCTGACAGCCGGTACGGACGCCAAGCCGCGCATTATTCTCGTCTGCCCGCAAGGTGAGCGTTATACGCAGAAGAAAGCCGAGGAGCTGGCGGAAGAGGAACATCTCATGTTTATTTGCGGACATTATGAAGGGTATGATGAACGGATCCGGGAACATCTTGTCACTGATGAAATCTCCATCGGGGATTTTGTGCTGACCGGGGGAGAGCTCCCTGCCATGATGATTGCCGACAGCGTTGTCAGGCTTTTGCCTGGCGTCCTCGGAAAAGAAGCATCCCACGTGGAGGATTCCTTCAGCACGGGGCTTTTAGAGCATCCGCACTATACGAGGCCAGCAGATTATAAAGGCTTAAAAGTGCCTGAGACCCTTCTGTCCGGCAACCATGCCAAAATACAAGAATGGCGCAATAAAGAATCAATCAGAAGAACCTTTTTAAGACGTCCGGATCTTCTTGAAAACTATCCTCTCACTGATGAGCAAAGAAAATGGATTTCCGAGTGGGAAAACGAATAGATTCTATTGCGCAGGTGATGAAGATATGATAAGATACTACTTGTGGCTTAAGGAGGCTTATCCTTCAGAAGCTTGAAAACGATGTTCCGCTGTGCCTTGCAGTTGTGGCCAAGAGCATCTGTTGGAAGGAGTTGAAAACGATGCAAAAACTAATTCAAGATATCACAAAAGAACAGCTTCGCACTGATCTTCCTGCGTTCCGTCCTGGTGACACTTTACGTGTACACGTAAAAGTTGTTGAGGGTAACCGTGAGCGTATCCAGATCTTCGAAGGTGTTGTGATCAAGCGTCGTGGTGGTGGAATCAGCGAAACGTTCACAGTTCGTAAGATTTCTTACGGTGTTGGCGTTGAACGTACATTCCCTGTACACACACCAAAAATCGCGAAAATCGAAGTTGTACGTTACGGTAAAGTACGTCGCGCTAAGCTTTACTACCTGCGTGAACTTCGCGGAAAAGCGGCTCGTATTAAAGAAATCAGACGATAATGATAACGAACGAAAAGAGCTTGTTACCCGTAACAGGCTCTTTTTTTATATGACATTTGTAAAAGCGGAACAAGCAACGTAAAATACATAAGAGATCATCGGAACATCCGGTTCCGGTAAATAAGGCAGGTGTCGAAGTCACATGACCATTCAATGGTTCCCGGGCCATATGGCTAAAGCGAGACGGGAAGTAACAGAAAAACTGAAATTAATTGATATCGTATACGAATTGGTGGATGCGAGAATCCCGATGTCATCGAGAAATCCGATGATTGAGGAGATTTTAAAAAATAAGCCGCGCATTATGCTTTTAAATAAAGCCGATAAGGCGGATGCGGCTGTGACTGCCCAGTGGAAGGACCACTTTCAGGAACAGGGCATTCCCTCTCTTTCAATAAACTCCGTTAACGGGCAGGGACTGCATCAAATCGTGCCGTCCTCGAAAGAGCTGCTGAAGGATAAGTTCGATAAAATGAAAGCAAAAGGTGTTAGGCCGAGAGCAATCCGCGCATTAATCATCGGCATTCCGAATGTCGGCAAGTCTACGCTCATTAACCGGCTGGCCAAAAAAAACATTGCCAAGACGGGAGACAGGCCCGGCATTACCACTTCACAGCAGTGGGTAAAGGTAGGCAAGGAATTAGAGCTGCTCGATACACCGGGAATTTTATGGCCTAAGTTTGAAGATGAGCTTGTCGGCTTGCGCCTGGCGATCACCGGGGCGATTAAAGATACGATTATCAACCTGCAGGATGTGGCTGTTTTCGGGCTGCGCTTTCTGGAAGAGCATTATCCCGATCGCTTGAAGGAGCGCTACGGACTTCAGGAAATCCCTGAGGATATCGCCGCTCTTTTCGACGCGATCGGTGAAAAACGCGGCTGTTTGATGGGCGGCGGAATGGTTGACTATGATAAAACAACGGAAGTCATCATTCGGGACATCCGTACGGAAAAATTCGGCAGGCTTTCATTTGAAACACCATCAGAATAAAGACGCGCAGCGATGCGGGTCTTTATTTTTTCCGCAGAATTCCGATATACATAATGTAAGGGAGAAGAGAACGTGAATACATTAACCGTAAAAAGCGTAAAAGAACGCCTGCAAGAGGTCAGGGACGAAAGCGACCCCTTCCTTGCCCAATGTGAGAAAGACCCGAGAAAAAGCGTACAGACGCTTTTAGAGCAATGGCTGAAAAAGCATGCGAAGGAAAAAGCTCTTAAAGAGCAATGGCTGAACATGACGGCATACGAAAGACTGTCATCCAAAAAGGGCTTCCGCCTGATTGCGGGTGTTGACGAAGCCGGAAGAGGGCCGCTTGCCGGACCGGTTGTAGCCGGCGCCGTCATTTTGCCGGCAGAATGCGAGATTCTCGGTCTCACGGACTCGAAGAAATTGTCGGAAAAGAAGCTCGAGGAGTATTACAGCCGGATCACGGAAGAAGCGGCGGCTGTAGGAGTCGGCATTGTCCATGCGGACGTCATTGACCGGATCAACATTTATGAGGCCGCGAGACTGGCGATGGTAAAAGCCGTCAATGCTTTAACGGAAACACCTGATTATCTGCTTGTTGATGCCATGACCCTTCCGCTTGACATTCCGCAGTCATCAGTTATAAAAGGGGATGCCAAAAGCGTGTCAATTGCCGCCGGAGCCTGCATAGCAAAAGTAACGCGGGACCGTCTCATGGCTGAGTACGCCAAAACCTACCCCATGTACGGCTTTGAAAAAAATAAAGGCTACGGAACGAAAGAACATCTTGAAGCTCTTCAGGCATACGGACCGACAACTATTCACCGAAAAACGTTCGCTCCCGTTCAATCTTATTGTTAGAAAAGAGGCTTAAGACATGAACATTAGCGGCGAAATCCAAGCGGCTTTCAGACAGCTGACGGCGGAAATCCCTCCGGACCGGCAGGACGGCGGTAAAGACAGCGGTACTCAAAGGCTGCTGTTAGGGAAGGTTCTCCGTTTGCTGGACGATCAAAGCGCTCTTATCCAGATCGGCGGCCGGACGATGCAGGGAAAGCTTGAAACCGCCCTCCGGCCGCAGGCGTATTACTGGTTTTCTTATGACAAACAGCCGGCGGAAAAAACGGGCCGGCTTCATGTCATCGACCAATTCGAAGGAAGCCCGAAAACCGTTCAGGAAGCGGCGGGTAGACTGTTAAACGCTCTTTCCGTCAAACCGGGCCCTGTGTCTCTGCAGATTGCCGAAACGTTTATGCAGCAGAAGCTGCCGATGACGGAAAACAGCCTCAAAGCCTGCATCCGCTGGGCTGAATCGCTTCCGGCCGCCGAATTGAAAAAAGCGGCGGAAACAATCGTATTTGCGCTGAAACGGGAACTGCCCGCACATCCGGAAGTCTTGTCAGCCATTCATGCCGTTAAATATCCGGTTCCGACCCGTCGCCTCCTCTCAGGACTGCTTCAGGCAATCAATCAGGCTCCGCAATCGGCAAAAGAGCTGTCTGTGCTCAAAGAGGCGGTTTCTGACGTGTTAAACGCGGAAACGGATCTTCATGCAGAACGTCTCTTGAAGAAGCTTGCCGAGGCTGCACGCATGCCGATCCCAGAAACCGGGCTGATGGATGAAGAAGAACGGACGGAATCAAAACAATCACCATTTGTCCGAGAGACTCGTGAAAACGGAAAGGCAGTCTCAAGCCAACCTTCTCCTCCGAGTGCGCGGACAGATCCGGAACTTCCTGAAAAAACGGCAAAACAGATTATAGAGAAATTAATGACATCGGCAGAAAAAACTGAAAACCGCCCCGTAAAAGTAACGGCGGAGATCATTAAGGCTTTCATTTCTCAAGAAAAAACATTTAAAACAGCACCTGTTCTTCAAAAAGCACATCTGACAGAACAGGAGGCGGCTGTTTTCGAAAAAGCCGTTCAGCTCACCGAATTGAAATATGCGGAAAAACATGATGTATTAAGCCTTTTGCAGAAAATCAAAAAAGGATTGGGCACGCGTGATGAATTATCATTCATTACAGCGCTTGAAAAAGGCGTATCTCCGCAGCCGGAGAAACAAGCGCTGAAAACGGCCCTCCAAGCCGTCCGGACGCTTCAAGAAGCGCCCCAATCCGTTAAACAAGAGGCGGAACCGCTTATTCATAAATTAAACGGCCAGCTGTTTATTGAGCAGCATAACCCTTCTTTTACGCAGATGGTGCTGTCATTTCCGCTGGGAGCGTCCGCGTATGAGAATGACATCACAGTTCTCTTTAAAGGACGGAAGAAGCCGGACGGAAAACTCGATCCGTCACATTGCAGGCTCCTGTTTTTGCTGCATCTTGAAACACTGCAAGAAACCGTTGTGGACTGCATGATTCAGCAAAATGTAATGACCATTACGGTTGAGACTGATTTTGAGCTTCAGGCGGCCATCGACCCTCTCGTACCGGCTTTAAAGGAAGCCGTAAAAGAAACGGGCTTCAGCCTGTCAGGCGTCACGTCTAAAAAACGGCGCCCGAAAGACCAGAGCGCTCTTGTGGAAGAGTTTATAGAAAAAGACGGCGGAAGAAAAGTGGATGTGAAAATATGAAAGAGCAAACGCCGTTAAGAAGAGCTGTCGCCCTGCATTACGACCGGCAGAAAGACCAAGCCCCGAAGGTTGTCGCAACAGGCAGGGGGCATGTGGCGGAAAATATTATAAAAGAAGCTGAGAAGGCTGGGGTTCCCATTCAGGAAGACAGAACCCTTGTCGAATTAATGCGCCATTTGACGGTTGACGATCAGATACCGGAGGCGCTCTATGAAACCGTTGCCGAAATTTTTTCATTTGTTTACAGACTGGACGAAACCCTGAAAAACGAAAAATAAGGACCATTCATTTCCCGGACTCCGTTTAAATTTATATTTTCAATAAAATAAAAGTTAGAATGTTTGGAAGGATATAAAGATTTTGTTTTGAACCCTAGACAATTCTTCCAGTATTATATAGAATGAAAGCGCAGTCTATTTTTAGTTTTGCTACATAAGTTAGGAGGATGGGAAATGAATATCCATGAGTACCAGGGAAAAGAAGTCCTCAGAAAATACGGGGTGTCTGTTCCTGAAGGTAAAGTGGCTTTTACAGCAGAGGAAGCAGTTGAAAAAGCAGAGAGCCTGTCAAGCTCGGTTTATGTCGTAAAGGCGCAAATCCATGCTGGCGGCCGCGGCAAAGCTGGTGGGGTAAAGATTGCAAAAACAAAAGATGAAGTGAAAGAGTATGCCGAAGAACTGTTAGGCAAGACGCTCGTCACACATCAAACGGGTCCGGACGGACAAGTAATAAAACGCTTACTTATTGAAGAAGGCTGCGATATTAAAAAGGAATACTATGTCGGGCTTGTACTTGACCGCGCTACTTCAAGAATCGTTTTAATGGCGTCTGAAGAAGGCGGAACGGAGATTGAAGAAGTAGCGGAAAAAACACCTGAAAAAATTAAAAAAGCGGTAATTGATCCGGCTGTCGGCCTTCAGGGCTATCAGGCAAGGGAAATTGCATTCGCAATTAACATCCCGAAAGAGCTTGTCGGCAAAGCCGCTAAATTTATGCTCGGTTTATATAAAGCATTTGTTGAGAAGGACTGCTCCATCGCCGAGATCAACCCTCTCGTCGTTACGGGGGACGGAAACGTCATGGCGCTGGATGCTAAGCTGAACTTCGACAGCAATGCGTTATACAGACAAAAAGACATTATGGAATACAGAGATTTAGATGAAGAAGATCCGAAAGAAATCGAAGCGTCAAAATACGATTTAAGCTACATTTCCCTTGATGGAAATATCGGCTGTATGGTAAACGGCGCGGGTCTTGCAATGTCTACAATGGATATCATTAAACACTACGGCGGAGAACCTGCAAACTTCCTTGATGTCGGGGGCGGCGCAACCGCAGAAAAAGTGACGGAAGCTTTTAAAATCATTCTTTCCGATCAAAACGTAAAAGGAATTTTCGTTAATATTTTCGGAGGCATCATGAAGTGTGATGTCATCGCCGAGGGCGTTGTTGAAGCGACGAGACAAGTCGGATTGACATTGCCGCTGGTCGTGCGCCTTGAAGGGACAAACGTAGATTTAGGAAAGAAAATCCTGAATGAATCAGGCTTAAACATCACATCTGCGGAATCAATGGCAGACGGCGCACAGAAAATCGTATCCTTAGTTTAGGAAAGAATGAAAGGCAGGGGACCAGATAATGAGTGTTTTTATCAATAAAGATACAAGAGTTATTGTACAGGGGATTACAGGTTCTACCGCTTTATTTCATACAAAGCAGATGCTGGAATACGGCACGAATATCGTTGGCGGTGTAACACCTGGAAAAGGCGGAACGGAAGCGGAAGGCGTACCGGTATTCAATACGGTCGCAGAAGCGGTTCACACAACGGGCGCTGATGCGTCAGTCATTTACGTGCCGGCTCCGTTTGCGGCGGACGCAATTATGGAAGCGGTTGACGCGGAAATTGATCTTGTCATTTGTATCACTGAGCACATTCCGGTTTTGGACATGGTGAAAGTGAAGCGCTTTATGGAAGGCAAGAAAACGAGATTAATAGGGCCGAACTGCCCGGGTGTTATTACACCTGAAGAATGCAAGATCGGCATTATGCCGGGATACATTCATAAAAAGGGTCATGTAGGCGTTGTATCCCGTTCAGGAACATTGACATACGAGGCCGTCCATCAGCTTTCAGAAGCCGGCGTAGGCCAGTCTACCGCTGTAGGGATCGGCGGCGATCCGGTCAACGGCACGAACTTTATTGACGTGTTAAAAGCGTTCAATGAAGATCCTGAAACACATGCCGTCATCATGATCGGAGAAATCGGCGGCACAGCTGAAGAAGAAGCGGCTGAGTGGGTGAAAGCAAACATGACGAAGCCTGTTGTCGGCTTTATCGGCGGTAAAACCGCGCCTCCGGGAAAACGCATGGGCCATGCGGGCGCCATCATCTCCGGAGGAAAAGGCACGGCAGAAGAAAAAGTCAAAACGATGAACGCCTGCGGAATTGAAGTCGCGGAAACCCCTTCTGTAATGGGTGAAACGCTGATTAAGGTGTTAAAAGAAAAAGGCTTATTTGAAACGTGCAAAACGCACTGATCGAAGCAGGGGCAGCCGTAACGGCTGTTCCTGTTTTTGCTGAAAAAAGAGGAGGTTGCCCGATTTGGATCAAGCATCGCGCTGTTTAATGGTCTGCAGTATTAATCAAATCATTTCCCCGTCTCTTCTATTAAAATGGTGGAAAGCTGATCACTCTCTGTCTTTTTTACCGGATCCGCATCCATTAACTGCTTTATCAGAAGGGAAAACAGTGCCCGAAGCAATTTTTCGGGAAATAGAGCGCAAGGATCCGGAACTTGATGAAGTTCTGTCCGATTACCGCCGCGAAGGCATTACTGTCATTCCGATTTCATCAAGCCGCTACCCAACATGGCTTAAATCGATTTATGATCCGCCGGCTGTCTTGTATGCAAAAGGGAACACGCCGCTTCTTGAAAAAGGCAGAAAAATCGGGATTGTAGGAACGCGGAAACCGACGGAAGACGGAATAAAAGCGGCTGGGCATCTTTCCGCCGAACTCTCAAAAAAAGGCTGGGTCATTGTAAGCGGGCTTGCATCCGGTATAGACGGATTGTCTCATAAGGCGAGCATCAGGGCAAAAGGGCTTACGATCGGCGTGATAGCCGGCGGATTCCATCACATCTATCCCCGGGAAAATCTCCTGTTAGCAGAATACATGGCTGAACACCATCTCCTACTCTCAGAACATCCTCCTGAAACAAAGCCGAAAAAATGGCATTTTCCGATGAGAAACCGCATAATCAGCGGACTAAGTGAAGGAATTGTGGTCGTGCAGGGAAAAGAAAAAAGCGGTTCATTAATCACAGCTTACCAGGCCCTCGATCAAGGCAGAGAGGTATTTGCCGTTCCGGGTTCCATATTTAATCCATATTCCGGAGGACCTATAAAACTCATTCAAGAAGGGGCGAAAGCTGTATTATGCGCAGAGGATATTGACGGAGAGCTGACCGCCCGATGCGTTCAGTATACGGAACCCTTTTGAAATATCGTTTGACAAACGGTATTGTAATATTTAATAATAGTGAGGATTTAAAGTTGCATATTATTTTCATGTATAAAATGACGTTCATCATAAAGAATGAAATGTTGAAAGCCATAAAAAGGCAGCTCTAAAATGAATTGATACTTGAAAAGAGAGAGAACACCTCTTGAGGGGGATGAAAATGTCTGATTATCTAGTCATCGTGGAATCGCCGGCAAAGGCGAAAACGATTGAACGTTATTTAGGGAAGAAATATAAAGTCAAAGCTTCAATGGGACATGTCCGGGATCTTCCGAAAAGTCAAATGGGAGTTGACATCGAACAGAACTTTGAACCGAAATATATTACGATCCGCGGAAAAGGCCCTGTTTTAAAAGAATTAAAAACAGCGGCAAAGAAAGCAAAAAAAGTCTATCTCGCGGCCGACCCCGACAGAGAAGGGGAAGCGATTGCATGGCATCTCGCACACAGTCTTGATCTGGATCTCAGCTCGGACTGCCGGGTCGTCTTTAATGAAATAACGAAAGACGCCATTAAAGAATCATTTAAACATCCGCGCATGATTAACATGGATCTTGTCGATGCGCAGCAGGCGCGCCGCATACTAGACAGACTCGTCGGATACAAAATCAGCCCGATTCTTTGGAAAAAAGTAAAAAAAGGCCTCAGTGCGGGCCGTGTGCAATCCGTTGCGCTCCGTCTGATCATCGACCGGGAAAAGGAAATCAATGACTTTAAACCTGAAGAGTACTGGACGATTACCGGCTCATTTTTAAAGGGAAAAGAGACGTTTGAAGCCGGATTTTTCGGGAAAAACGGCAAAAAGCTTCCTTTAAAAAGCGAAGAAGACGTAAAAGCCGTCCTTGCTCAGCTGAAAGGCAATAAGTATACAGTTGACAAGGTTACGAAAAAAGAGCGCAAACGAAATCCCGCTCTGCCGTTTACAACGTCCACTCTGCAGCAGGAGGCTGCCAGGAAGCTGAATTTCAGAGCGAAGAAAACGATGATGATCGCTCAGCAATTATATGAAGGAATTGATCTCGGCAAAGAAGGGACAGTCGGACTCATCACGTATATGAGAACGGACTCAACGCGGATTTCCAATACAGCCGTTGAAGAGGCATCAGCTTTTATTGATCAGGCGTACGGAAAAGAGTACTTAGCGGGAAAACGGAAGCCGGCAAAGAAAAATGAAAACGCTCAAGATGCCCACGAAGCGATCCGCCCGACTTCAGTGCTCAGAAAACCAGCCGACTTAAAAGCGGTGCTTGGAAGAGACCAGCTCAGACTATACAAGCTGATTTGGGAGCGCTTTGTTGCAAGCCAGATGGCGCCTGCCGTACTTGATACGATGAGCGTCGATCTCAGCAATAACGGATTGACATTCCGGGCAAACGGAAGTAAAGTCAAATTCGCCGGCTTCATGAAAGTCTATGTAGAGGGTAAAGACGATCAGCTGGAAGAAAAAGACCGCATGCTTCCGGACCTTAAAGAGGGAGACACGGTTTTATCGAAAGATATTGAGCCTGAGCAGCACTTTACTCAGCCGCCTCCGCGTTATACAGAGGCGCGCCTGGTTAAAACGCTTGAAGAACTGGGGATCGGCCGTCCTTCGACATATGCGCCGACTCTTGACACCATCCAGCGCCGCGGTTACGTGGGATTAGACAATAAACGGTTTGTGCCGACTGAGCTTGGGCAGATCGTGCTGGATCTTATCATGGAGTTTTTCCCGGAAATCATCAACGTTGAATTCACGGCTAAAATGGAAAGAGACCTTGACCATGTTGAAGATGGCCAGACAGAATGGGTTCAAATCATTGACAGCTTCTATACCGATTTCGAAAAACGCGTGAAAAAAGCGGAAGCTGAAATGAAAGAAGTGGAAATTAAACCTGAATACGCAGATGAAGATTGTGAATTATGCGGCTCCCGGATGGTTTATAAAATGGGCCGATACGGTAAATTTATGGCGTGTTCCAACTTCCCTGACTGCCGGAATACAAAACCGATTGTCAAACAAATCGGCGTAAAATGTCCGAAGTGCCATGAAGGAAACATTGTCGAACGAAAATCAAAAAAGAAACGCGTCTTTTACGGCTGTGACCGTTATCCTGAATGCGACTTCGTATCTTGGGACAAACCGATTGAACGAAAATGCCCGAAATGTGAAAATATGCTCGTAGAGAAAAAGCTTAAAAAAGGCATACAAGTCCAATGCGTCGAATGCGATTATAAGGAAGAACCACAGAAGTAGCGGTGAGCAGAGCCTTGCTCACCTTCTTTGTGTGGAAGGGACAAACAACAGGAGATGAAAAGAAATGAACCAGCAAACAGTTAATGTAATCGGAGCAGGCCTTGCCGGAAGTGAAGCGGCATGGCAGCTTGCAAAACGAGGAATTCAAGTAAAACTATACGAAATGCGGCCCGTCAGGCAGACGGCAGCCCATCATACTGATAAATTCGCTGAACTGGTATGCAGCAACTCCCTCCGTTCAAATACACTCGCCAATGCGGTAGGCGTATTAAAAGAAGAAATGCGGGCGCTTGACTCAGCAATCATTCAATCTGCTGATAAATGCTCGGTTCCCGCAGGGGGAGCGCTTGCCGTTGACCGCCATGAATTTGCGCAAAGCGTGACGGATCTCGTGAAAAACCATCCGAACGTAACGGTTCTTACTGAGGAAGTAACAGAAATTCCGGAAGGGCCGACGGTGATCGCGACCGGGCCGCTTACGTCAGAATCGCTTTCACAGCAGCTGAAAGAGCTCACGGGAGAAGAGTATCTGTATTTTTATGACGCGGCGGCGCCGATTGTCGAAAAAGACAGCCTTGATATGGAGAAAGTGTACTTAAAATCCCGTTATGACAAGGGAGAAGCGGCATACTTAAACTGCCCGATGACAGAGGAAGAGTTCGACCGTTTCTATGAAGCATTGACGACGGCTGAGACGGTTCCTTTAAAAGAATTCGAGAAAGAAATCTTCTTTGAAGGCTGTATGCCGATTGAAGTCATGGCGAAAAGAGGCAAGAAAACGATGCTGTTCGGACCGATGAAACCGGTCGGACTGGAAGATCCGAAAACAGGCAAGCGCCCTTATGCAGTCGTTCAGCTCAGACAGGATGACGCGGCGGGAACGCTTTATAATATTGTAGGTTTTCAGACACATTTAAAATGGGGAGACCAAAAAGAAGTGCTTAAACTGATCCCCGGCCTTGAAAATGTTGATATCGTCAGATACGGCGTCATGCACAGAAACACATTTATCAACTCGCCGAGCCTTTTGAACCCGACATATCAATTTAAACAGCGGAACGATCTGTTTTTCGCGGGCCAAATGACCGGTGTAGAGGGTTATGTTGAATCTGCCGCTTCAGGTCTTGTAGCGGGAATCAATGCCGCCAAACTTGTGCTCGGTCAGGATCTTGTGACATTCCCGCAGGAGACGGCGATCGGAAGCATGGCTCACTACATTACGACGACAAATCAGAAGAACTTCCAGCCGATGAATGCAAACTTCGGCCTCTTAAAAGAATTGCCTGTAAAAATTAAAAACAAAAAAGAACGAAATGAAGAATACGCTAAACGCGCAATTGAGACTATTCAAACTATTTCGAAAACGATATAGCTTTTCATTGCAACTTCGATGCATTATATGATACCATTTAAAAGCCCTTCGGAGAGGGAGGTCTTTATAATGACTGAGAATGTTAACTTTTTTTTAAAGTTATTCGTTGAATATTTACAAATTGAAAAAAATTATTCACAATATACTATTGTGAATTATGTTAATTCGATTGAAGAATTTGGGATGTTTCTGCATGCTCAAAATATAAATGGAATGAAAGAAGCTGCATATCATGATGTGAGAATATTTTTGACAGAGGCTTATGAAAAAGGCCTGTCAAGAAAAACAATCAGCAAGAAAATTTCAGCTTTGAGAAGCTTCTATAAATTTTTAATGAGGGAAAAGCTTGTTGAAGAGAATCCGTTTCAGCTTGTTCATCTGCCGAAACAAGAGAAACGGATTCCGAAGTTTCTTTATGAAAAAGAACTTGAGGAGCTATTCGCTGTCTCAGACAGAAGTCAGCCGTCAGGGATGCGCGATCAGGCCCTGCTTGAGCTTCTTTATGCGACCGGAATGAGGGTCAGTGAGTGCTGTACGCTCACTGTCGGCGATCTTGACCTGTTCATGGATACGGTGCTCGTTCACGGGAAAGGCAAGAAGCAGCGCTATATCCCGTTCGGCTCATATGCCCGTGATGCGCTGGAGCTGTATATCAACAGCGGAAGGCAGTGCCTGCTTGAAAAAGCAAAAGAGCCTCATGATGTGCTGTTTGTCAATCAAAGAGGCGGCCCGCTGACCGCCAGAGGAATCCGGTATATTTTAAGCGGGCTTGTAAAAAAAGCATCCGGCACTTTACATATACACCCGCATATGCTTCGGCACACGTTTGCGACTCATCTGCTGAATGAAGGGGCTGATTTAAGAAGCGTCCAGGAGCTTTTGGGCCATTCCAATCTGTCTTCTACGCAGATATACACGCATGTATCGAAGGAAATGCTGAGAAACACATATATGTCCCACCACCCGAGAGCTTTTAAAGAAAATTAAAAGGAGGCCCTTCTCATGTCATCTTTTCATGCGACAACGATTTTTGCCGTCCAGCATAACGGGAAAAGCGCTATGTCAGGAGACGGCCAGGTCACATTCGGTCAGGCTGTAGTCATGAAACATACTGCGAGAAAAGTGAGAAAGCTGTTTAACGGAAAGGTTCTGGCCGGATTTGCGGGATCTGTTGCAGACGCTTTCACACTTTTTGAAATGTTTGAGGCGAAGCTTGAAGAATACAACGGCAATTTAAAACGTGCGTCGGTTGAGCTTGCGAAAGAATGGCGCAGCGATAAAGTGCTGCGCAAGCTGGAAGCCATGCTGATTGTCATGAACCAGGATACCTTGCTTCTCGTATCGGGAACAGGTGAAGTGATTGAGCCGGATGACGGCATTTTGGCAATCGGCTCCGGCGGAAACTACGCCCTGTCAGCAGGCAGAGCGCTGAAAACCTATGCCGGAGAGAATCTGTCCGCCAAAGATATTGCAAAAGCCGCTTTGAAAATCGCAGGCGAGATTTGTGTGTACACAAACGATCAGATCATTTTGGAAGAACTTGAATAGAAAGGACTTGAGGCGCATGGAAAACAAACCGTTAACACCGAGACAAATCGTAGATCGGTTGGATCAATACATTGTAGGACAGCAGGATGCGAAAAAAGCTGTCGCCGTGGCATTAAGAAACCGCTATCGCAGAAGTCTTCTTGATGAAAAACTGAGAGACGAGATCGTTCCCAAAAACATCCTGATGATGGGCCCGACCGGGGTGGGGAAAACAGAGATCGCCAGACGGATCGCCAAGCTTACCGGTGCGCCATTTATAAAAATTGAAGCGACAAAATTTACAGAAGTCGGCTATGTAGGCAGAGATGTCGAATCAATGGTCAGAGACCTTGTTGAGACATCCGTTCGGCTCATTAAAGAAGAAAAAATCAGCGAAGTGAAAGAACAGGCTGAAGAAAATGCAAACAAACGTATAGTGCGGCTTCTCGTTCCGGGAAAGAAAAAACAAGCGGGTGTGAAAAATCCGTTTGAAATGCTTTTCGGAGGAAGCCAGACGGCAAATGATGATGAAGCCGACCAGCAGGAAGAAGCAAGCCTTGAAGAAAAAAGAAAACGCATGGCGCATCAGCTCGCATTGGGAGAGCTCGAAGACCATTACGTCTCCGTAGAGGTGGAAGAGCAGCAGCCGTCGATGTTTGACATGCTGCAAGGCTCCGGGATGGAGCAGATGGGCATGAATATGCAGGATGCGCTGAGCAATCTGATGCCGAAAAAGAAAAAACGCCGCAAAATGACGGTCAGAGAAGCAAGGAAGGTTCTGACCAATGAAGAGGCAGGCAAATTAATCGATATGGATGAAGTCGGCCAAGAGGCCGTGTTAAGAGCTGAAGAGGGCGGCATTATCTTTATTGACGAAATAGATAAAATCGCAAAAAACGGAGGGGCTTCTTCCTCAGCAGATGTATCGAGAGAAGGCGTTCAAAGAGATATCCTTCCGATTGTCGAAGGATCTACCGTCGTCACGAAATACGGCTCCGTCAAAACAGATCACGTGCTGTTTATCGCAGCCGGGGCATTCCATATGGCCAAACCGTCTGATCTGATTCCGGAGCTGCAGGGCCGCTTTCCGATTCGTGTAGAATTGAGCAAGCTGACGGTGGATGATTTTGTGAAGATTCTCGTCGAACCCGATAACGCGCTGTTAAAACAATATCAGGCTTTATTGCAGACAGAAGGTATATCTCTTGAATTTTCTGACGAAGCTATTCGTAAGATCGCCGAAGTGGCTTATCATGTGAATCAGGATACGGACAACATCGGAGCGAGAAGGCTTCACACGATATTGGAACGTCTCTTGGAAGACCTGTCGTTTGAAGCGCCGGACGTGACGATGGAAAAAGTCGCCATCACGCCGCAATACGTTGAAGAAAAGCTCGGAACGATTGCAAACAACAAAGATCTAAGTCAATTTATATTGTGAAAATTTAATAAGAGGAATTCTAGGAGGATTATTTATCATGGCTTTACTACAAAAAACACGAATTATTAACAGCATGCTGCAGGCTGCGGCAGGCAAACCCGTAAACTTTAAAGAAATGGCTGAAACGCTTCGTGACGTCATTGATTCTAATATTTTCGTCGTCAGCCGCAGAGGAAAGCTTTTGGGCTACTCTATTAATCAGCAGATTGAAAATGACCGTATGAAAAAAATGCTTGAAGACCGCCAGTTCCCGGAAGAGTACACGAGAAATCTTTTCAATGTTCCGGAGACGTCTTCAAACCTTGATATCAACAGCGAATATACGGCGTTTCCTGTGGAAAACAGAGACCTGTTCCAAGCGGGCTTAACAACGATCGTGCCGATCATCGGCGGAGGAGAGAGACTGGGCACGCTGATTCTGTCCCGTCTGCAGGATCAATTTGAAGATGATGATCTCATTCTTGCTGAATACGGAGCAACCGTTGTAGGGATGGAGATTTTAAGAGAAAAAGCGGAAGAAATCGAAGAAGAGGCGCGAAGCAAAGCGGTTGTTCAAATGGCGATCAGTTCTCTGTCTTACAGTGAACTTGAAGCGATTGAGCATATCTTTGAAGAGCTTGACGGAAACGAAGGCTTGCTTGTGGCAAGTAAGATTGCGGACCGTGTCGGCATTACGCGTTCAGTAATCGTTAACGCGCTGAGAAAGCTGGAAAGCGCAGGCGTCATTGAATCCAGATCACTGGGAATGAAGGGGACGTACATTAAAGTTCTGAACAACAAATTCCTTATTGAATTGGAAAACCTTAAATCTCATTAAGACAAAAGCAGGATCCCTGAAAATGGGGGTCCTGCTTTTTTTATGGACAATAGGTGAAAAGTTGCAGTTTAAAGTTGCTTATTGGAAGCTGATCTGAGATAATCCATCTTGCTGTGTGAAAAAAGGAGGAAGATACAGAAATTCTGCTATTTTCAGTCTTATATTAAACAAATGCTTGTAGTCCAAATACTCTAGGACTTAATACCTACATGCAAAATAGATATAATTGAGCACTTTTTTTTAGCCTAACTTCATAGACTTTAAGCCTGTTATTTCTTACAATAAGCATATGGTTTTACAATTCTCGACAAGGATTTTTAGGAGAAAAATATCTGAAATGGAGGTAAGTGGATTTGGACTTATTTTCTGGAACTATACAAAATCTTGAGAATGCCTTGGGGAGAGCGGACATTAAGCAAAAAGTCTTAACTAATAACATCGCCAATATAGATACACCGAACTATAAGGCAAAAAAAGTCTCTTTCCGAAATTTGTTAGATCAGGAAACATCCAATCTTGAGGCGGTAAAAACCGACTATCGGCACGTTGACTTTACGGGTTCAGGGGACGATTATTCTATCGTGTCCAGCAGTGATACATCGTACCAGCAAAACGGAAACAATGTCGATATCGACAAAGAAATGACAGATTTAGCCGAAAACCAAATTAATTATCAGGCTTTGGTTGAAAGAATGAGCGGCAAATTCAATTCTCTGAAAACCGTCTTGACAGGAGGAAAATAATGAGTGGCTTTCAAAGCTTAAATATTTCGGGCTCCGCTTTAACTGCACAGCGTGTCCGGATGGACGTCGTATCGTCCAACCTGGCCAATATGGATACAACGAGAGCGAAGCAGGTAAATGGCGAATGGGTGCCTTACAGAAGAAAGCTGGTATCTCTCCAATCCGGAGGCGAATCATTTTCGTCCCTTTTACATTCCAAGATGAACGGAACAGGAAGCGCGGGAAATGGCGTAAAGGTATCTGGCGTTACGGAAGACCCGTCCGCTTTTAATCTCGTTTATGATCCGGAGAATCCTGATGCGAATAAAGACGGATATGTACAAAAACCAAATGTAGACCCATTAAAAGAAATGGTGGATCTTGTCAGCAGCACGAGATCATATGAAGCAAACGTAACTGCATTAAACGCCTCCAAAGGCATGCTTTTGAAGGCTTTAGAAATCGGAAAGTAAGGTGATGTAAGTGGTTAACGCTATTACTCCTTTTCAGCTTCAACAAACCCAAAACACTCAAAACGTAACGAATCAATTAAACCAAACTCAAAAAACTGATTCTTCAAACCAAACAAGCTTTTCGGAGCTTTTAAAAAACTCTATTGATTCGTTAAATGAGTCACAAGTGAAATCTGACCAAATAACGAACGAACTGGCTGCAGGAAAGGATGTAAACCTTGACGAGGTCATGATCGCTGCCCAAAAAGCAAATATCTCTCTGACGGCCGCTACCGAATTCCGCAATAAAGCCGTGGAAGCCTATCAGGAAATCATGAGAATGCAGATGTAGTGGTCAGATTGAAGAGAATGACTGGAATGACCGGGGGTTAACATGAATCGTACTCTAATGCAAATGAAAACCAAAACGGCAGCGTTTTGGAACAACAGATCAAAAACACAGAAGATACTCATGGTAAGCGGCTTGGCCGCATTCATTATTTTACTCATCGTCGTTATTATTTTTACTTCGTCTGAAAAGATGGTGCCTCTTTATAAAGATTTGTCCGCGGAAGAAGCGGGGAAGATTAAAGAAGAGCTCGATACGAAAAAGGTGTCTTCTGAACTTGCTGACGGCGGCACGGTCATAAAGGTTCCTGAGAGCCAAGTGGATTCGCTTAAAGTCCAGCTTGCAGCGGAAGGCCTGCCGAAAACGGGATCAATTGATTATTCGTTTTTCGGACAAAATGCGGGCTTCGGCCTGACAGATAATGAGTTTGACGTTTTAAAGGTTGAGGCGACTCAGACCGAATTGTCAAACCTGATAAATGAAATGGACGGTATTAAAAACTCGAAGGTCATGATCAATATGCCGAAAGAAGCCGTGTTCGTCGGTGAAGATCAGCCGGCAGCGTCCGCATCCATCGTTTTGCAGATGAAACCGGGCTACTCGCTTGATCAAAACCAGATCAACGGGCTGTACCATCTCGTTTCTAAAAGTGTTCCGAACTTAAAAGAAGATAATATCGTCATAATGGATCAAAATTCTACATATTATGACAAAAGTGACAGCGGTGCAGGGTCCGTTTCTGACAGTTATGCATCTCAGCAAGGTATTAAGTCGCAGGTCGAAAAGGACATTCAAAAACATGTTCAGTCACTGCTCGGCACAATGATGGGGCAGGATAAGGTCGTTGTTTCCGTAACGGCGGATATTGACTTTACGAAGGAAAAACGCACTGAAGACACTGTCGAACCTGTCGATAAAGATAACATGGAAGGCATAGCGGTAAGCGCCGAAAAAGTTGCGGAAACGTATAAAGGCGACGGCGCGGCCAACGGCGGCACGGCCGGAACGGGAAGCAATGACACCGCGAACTATGCCGAGACAAACGGCGGTTCAAACAGCGGGGACTACGAAAAAAGCAGCAATAAAATCAACTATGAAGTCAACCGCATTCATAAAGAAATCGCGGAAAGCCCGTATAAAGTGCGTGATTTAGGCATTCAAGTCATGGTGGAGCCGCCTAATCCGAAAAATGCCGCTTCCTTATCAGCACAGAGACAGGCTGATATACAGAAGATTTTAGGAACGGTCGTCAGAACGTCTCTTGATAAAAACGAAACGCAAAATCAAAACCTGACAGACAATGATATCAACAATAAAATCGTTGTATCCGTTCAGCCGTTTGACGGAAAAACAAGCCTGAACACAGATTCGGCACAATCTTCAGGTCTTCCGATCTGGGTATACATTACAGGCGGCGTACTGCTTGCGGCCATTATTCTGCTTATTATTCTCCTCATCAGAAAGAAACGCTCACAAGAGGATGAATACGAAGAATATGAATATGAAACACCGCCGGAGCCGGTTCGATTGCCTGATATCAACGAAGAGAAAATTGAAACGGAAGAAACAGTCAGACGAAAACAGCTTGAAAAAATGGCTAAAGAAAAACCGGAAGACTTTGCTAAATTGCTTCGAAGCTGGCTGGACGAGGATTAGGGGGAATGGAAAATGGCGAAACGTGATCAGAACAAGCTTACAGGAAAACAAAAAGCAGCCATCCTCATGATTTCCTTAGGCCTTGATGTATCAGCTTCTGTGTACAAGCATTTGTCTGAAGAAGAAATTGAAAGATTGACTCTCGAGATTTCGGGAGTCAGAAGCGTCGATCATCAAAGAAAAGATGAAATCATTGAAGAATTTCATAATATCGCAATCGCTCAGGACTATATTTCACAAGGCGGTTTAAATTACGCCCGCCAAGTGCTTGAAAAAGCGCTCGGAGAAGACAAAGCGGTAAGCATTTTAAACAGGCTCACCTCTTCTTTGCAGGTAAAGCCGTTTGATTTTGCGAGAAAAGCGGAGCCCGAACAGATTTTAAATTTCATTCAGCAGGAACATCCGCAAACGATGGCGCTGATTTTATCCTACCTTGACCCGGTTCAGGCCGGACAGATTTTGTCTGAGCTGAACCCGGACGTTCAGGCTGAGGTGGCAAGAAGGATTGCGGTTATGGACAGAACGTCTCCCGAAATCATAAATGAAGTGGAGCGGGTCCTTGAACAAAAGCTGTCCTCCTCCTTTACGCAGGATTATAC
The DNA here is from genome assembly GCF_011065565.1 of Bacillus sp. EKM420B. Lineage (NCBI taxonomy): Bacteria > Bacillati > Bacillota > Bacilli > Caryophanales > Bacillaceae > Bacillus > Bacillus sp. EKM420B. Next base: position 751,053 of record NZ_JAAMNX010000001.1, read on the forward strand.
GCAGACCGGCGGCATAGAAGCCGTTGTTGAAGTGTTAAACGGCGTAGACAGAGGAACGGAAAAAACGATCCTTGATTCATTAGAAATCCAAGATCCTGAATTGGCGGATGAAATCAAAAAACGGATGTTTGTCTTTGAAGATATTGTCACCCTTGATAACCGTGCGATTCAGCGCGTGATCAGAGACGTTGAAAACGACGACCTCCTGCTTTCATTGAAGGTTGCGAGCGAGGAAGTCAAAGAGATCGTCTTCAGCAATATGTCACAGCGTATGGTTGAAACGTTTAAAGAGGAAATGGAAATTATGGGGCCTGTGCGTTTGCGTGATGTGGAAGAGGCGCAATCAAGAATCGTGGGCGTCGTCCGCAAGCTGGAAGAAGCCGGAGAAATTGTAATCGCGCGAGGCGGAGGAGACGATATTATTGTCTAATATCATTAAACAGCAATCATCATTTTCTCCTGAACAAAAACGGCGTAAGCTTTCCTTGCAGGAAGTCAGGAAAACACATTCCCAGCCAGACCGGGAGGAACTTGAAAATCCGGAGGCTCTCATGGCCTTTGCCAAGGCCGAAGCCGACAGGGTGTCTGAAGAAGCGAAAAGTCAATTGGATCACACTCTTCGGCAGATTGAAGAAGAGAAAAACCGCTGGGCGGAAGAAAAACAAAGATTGATGGAAGAAGCGAAGGCAGAAGGATATAAAGAAGGCATGGCATTGGGAAAAGCCGAGGCTCAAGCTGAATATGCCAATCTCATCAGCCGGGCCAATGCCGTTATGGGAATGGCGAGACAGTCAGTCGAGGAAAAACTGGAAAGCGCTGAGGAAGAAATTATTGAGCTTTCCGTTGCGCTCGCTAAAAAAGTATGGCGGCAAAAAAGTGACGATAAAGAGGCTTTCCTTCTGCTGGTCAAACAGGTAGTAGCCGAAGTAAAAGATTATGATGACATCTCCATCTATGTGGACCCTGAATATTATGAGACGGTTCATCAGCATATGGACGAAATTCAGCAGCTGTTATACAAAGAATGCAGATTAAGCTTATATGCCGATGAAAAAGCCGCGAAGGGAACGTGCTCGATAGAAACTCCGTTCGGACGTGTTGATGCAGGCATAGACACCCAGCTGATGCAATTAAAGCAAAAGCTTTTAACGGCGCTTGAGGCGGGAGCGGAGCAATGAAGACACAGTATTTAATAGACTCAATTGAAACAGCGGATCCGTACAAACGCTACGGCAAGGTTAAACGGGTCATCGGGCTGATGATTGAATCAAAAGGGCCCGAAAGCTCAATCGGAGATGTTTGTCTCATTTATCCGAAAGGCCATGCGAAAAAAGCAATTAAAGCTGAGGTTGTAGGCTTCCAGGATGAAAACATTCTGCTAATGCCTTATCTGGAAGCGGCCAGCATCGCGCCGGGCAGCATTGTGGAGGCCACTGGCGAGTCGCTCCGCATCAAAGTAGGGGCGGGGTTAATCGGACAAGTTGTCGACGCGTTCGGCGAACCTCTTGACGGCCGGGCGCTTCCGAAAGGTTTGTCCCCCGTTTCGACGGAACAGCCGCCGCCCAACCCGATGAAACGCCCGCCGATACGGGAAAAGATGGGCGTCGGCGTCAGATCGATTGACAGTCTGCTGACGGTAGGAAAAGGGCAGAGAATCGGGATTTTTGCCGGAAGCGGAGTCGGGAAAAGCACCTTGATGGGAATGATTGCGAAGCAGACTGAAGCTGATTTAAACATTATCGCACTTGTCGGTGAACGGGGGCGCGAGGTGCGTGAATTCATCGAGAAGGATTTAGGCGAAGAAGGCCTGAAACGCTCGATAGTCGTAGTCGCGACCTCTGATCAGCCTGCCTTAATGCGATTGAAAGCGGCGTATACGGCCACCGCCATTGCGGAGTATTTCCGCGATAAAGGCCGAAATGTGATGTTCATGATGGACTCCGTCACTAGGGTCGCGATGGCTCAGCGGGAAATCGGCCTGGCAGCGGGAGAACCGCCGACAACAAAAGGATATACACCTTCTGTGTTCGCTATTTTGCCCCGTTTGCTGGAAAGAACGGGCGCGAATGAACAAGGAACGATAACCGCTTTTTATACGGTTCTCGTTGACGGAGATGACATGAACGAACCGATTGCCGATACGGTGCGCGGAATATTAGACGGGCATATCGTTCTCGACCGGGCGCTTGCCAACAAGGGGCAGTTTCCGGCCGTGAACATCCTGAAAAGCATCAGCAGGGTCATGTCTAATATTTCAGACACAGCGCACATAGAGGCGGCCAACAAATTCCGCGATCTTCTGTCAACTTATCAAAACTCTGAAGATCTCATTAATATCGGAGCTTACAAAAGAGGGTCATCAAGAGAAATTGATGAAGCGATTCAGTTTTATCCGCAGCTTATTCAATTTTTAAAACAAGGAACGGAAGAACCTGCTCAATTGGAAGACAGCATTGCGGCATTGACGAGTCTGACAGGAAATGAGGAATAAACATCATGGCGTACCAATTCAGATTTCAAAAGCTGCTGGAATTAAAAGAAAATGAAAAAGACCAAACATTGACTGAATACAGACAATCGGTTTCTGAATTTGAGACAGTGGCTGAAAAACTATATGAAAATATGAGCAAAAAAGAATTGCTCGAAAAAGACAAAGAATCAAAGCTGAAATGCGGGATGAGCGTTCAGGAAATGAGACATTATCAGCAATTCGTTTCCAATCTTGAGAACACCATCTATCATTATCAAAAGCTTGTCATCATGAAACGAAATGAAATGAATGAGAAGCAGGAACAGCTCACCGAAAAAAACATTGAAGTAAAGAAATTTGAAAAAATGCGGGAAAAACAATTTAATATGTTCGCACTTGAAGATAAAGCTGCAGAGATGAGGGAAATGGACGACATTTCAATCAAGCAGTTTATGATTCAGGGGCATTAGGAGCGAATGAAATGGCCGATAAAGAAAAGAGATCTGGAAAGTTCGGTTCAATCCTGCTTTTTATCATGATCCCGCTGATTTTTCTGATCATCGTCGCAAGCATCATCCTTTGGGCTGCCGGCGTTGATGTGATGAAGCCGATTCAGGAAACAGCCGCTAAAACGCCTGTTTTAAAAGAATTGGTTCCCGAAACGAAAGAAATGAAAAGCGCGGCGGAAAAGCAGAAGGAAGACAGAACGGCTTCTCTTGAAAAGACCATAAAGGAACAAAAAAGTGAAATTAACATTTTGAATAAAGATTTAGACACAAGCAAGTCCGAAATCGATAATCTGAATCAGAAAATCCGTTCGCTGAAACAGGAAGCTGAACAGCAGCAGAAAACGAAGACGGATGAAACAAAAAAAGATGCTTCGGATTCAGCCGGAAAAGATAAAATGATCAACATCTATAAAAGTATGGACAGCGGTAAAGCGGCAAGCATTATCGTAAAGCTGAAAGAAAAAGAAGCCCTCGATATTTTAAATGGATTAAGTAAAAAGCAGCTTGCTGAAATCTTGACGAAAATGACTCCTGAACAAGCGGCTAAATATACAGAAAAACTATCCGCTGACGGAAATAAGGAGTGATGTAAGTTGAAGCTGCTTGAATTAACGGGTAATCGTACGCAGACTGCGCAAAACAGCAATGTGAAGACGAATGTAAACAGCTTAGGTCTATTTCAGAACTGGCTCCTGTCGGAAATCACTTCTCCCCGGCAGCCCGGAGATGAAACAAAAACAAGTGACGCAGAGCTGAATGATGCCCTATCGAAAATCGGTGATTGGCTGAAAGCCGGCCCGGAAGATAAAGAATTGCAGCTTAAACAGCTGCTTGAGGCGGTAAAAGCTCTTGAAGGAAAGCAGACGGCTGAAACAGCTCTTCCTTTATTGAAACAGCTTGCCGAATCCGTTGAAGACATGTTAGCGGGAAAACAGCAGGGGGCGAAGCCTGAAACGGATGAGCCGGATTCTTCCGCAAAAGACGGGGATTCCGTCAAGGATGCGCTTGAGAAGGGCTTGCTTTTCATTCAAGAAGCCGTATCCCGGCTCTTCACATCTCAGCAGGAACTGCCTGACAGCACGCAGGCAAAGGCGGTTTACCGGGAAGGCGCCCGTTTATTAGAGGCATTGAAAAAACAAGGTGTTCCGGACCGCGTGATTCAAGACCTGCGGCAGACATTTTTTCCGAAAAACGAATCTGCATCTAAACTTTACTCCATGACAGCCGCTGAGCTGAAGAGCTTTCAAAGCGTCGCGGAGCAGCTTGCGGGCCTTTCTCAAAAGGGAACAAAGGAATGGGATATGGCTGAAACTGAGCTGAAAGCTTTTGTGTTATCTCAATCATCTGAATCATCCCAAGAGTCAGCCGGGAAAACGGAACAGCAAAACGGCGGCACGGTTTCTCACGCAAAGGCGCCTGACAGCAAATTGTCTGCACATATACTGTTTTCGGGAACGAGAAGCCTTGCCGGCATTCAGCAAGCGTCCGCAGGAGCTGAACAGCAGCCGGCAGAAAATAAACCGTTAACGGATCAGGTTATCAGCGGCTGGAAACAGATGAAATACACGCCTTTCGGGAAAGCAACCGGAAGCTTTACGATTCGTCTTAATCCCGAGAACCTCGGATTTGTCACAATTAAGGTGACAAACGAAAACGGGATGTTTCAAAGCAAAATAATCGCATCCAGCCAGTCCGCGAAAGAGCTGCTGGAACAGCATCTTCCTCAGCTGAAACAGTCGCTTCCGAATATGTCGGTCCAGGTCGACCGTTTTACAGTCCCGCTTCAAGGCGGGGATCAGCAGCCTGTTTACGGGCAGACGGCCGATCACAATAAACAGCAGCATCAGGGACAGAGAGAACAGAAGAACCAGCAGCAGTCAGGCGATTTCGGAGATATGCTGGAGGAGCTTTCTCTCAATGAAATGGAGGAAGAATAGTTGACATCAGTAAACTCGGATTATGCCGCGGCGGGCGCTTCAACCACTTCAAACGCGAAGAGCACCTCCGCAGTAAACAGCAGCACGAATTTAGGGAAAGACGAATTTCTGAAGATCTTAATGACACAGGTTCAAAACCAGGACCCGCTCAATCCGGTTGATGACAAAGAATTCATCAGCCAGATGGCGACATTTTCTTCATTGGAGCAAATGATGAATATGAATACGACGATGACTAAATTTGTAGAAAATCAAGATCCGTTTACGATGTATGTGAACTGGATCGGCAAAAATGTCACATTCAGCGACAGCGACGGGAAGGATCAGACAAGCCCAGTCAATTCAGTCAAGCATTCAAACGGCAATTACGTGCTCGTGCTTGAAAATGGCAAAGAGGTCAGTCCGTGGAATGTCACGGCCGTCAGCGAAACATCTAAATAAAAAGAAACCCAGGGGGAATTTAACATGTTACGTTCATTATATTCCGGTATCAGCGGCATGAAAAACTTTCAGACAAAACTAGATGTAATCGGCAATAACATCGCCAACGTCAACACAGTGGGATTTAAGAAAAGCCGCGTTACATTTAAAGATATGATCAGCCAGACAGTCGCCGGCGGTTCAAACGTGACCAATTCAAAACAAATCGGCTTGGGTGCCGCGACTTCTTCCATTGATGTCGTTCATTCAACCGGCGCCCCGCAGGCTACACAGAATAAAACCGACCTAGCCATTGACGGAGACGGATACTTTCAGATTAATACAGGTTCGGGAATCGTTTACACACGTGCGGGGAATTTCGGAAAGGACAATCAAGGCAACCTTGTTACGACTGACGGGTACTACCTTGAAAAAATCGGCGGCGGCAAAATCAATATTCCGACTGATGCGAAAGATTACAGCATCGGTGCAGACGGAACCGTTACATACACTGATGCAGGGGATGCGGTTCATGATGCCGGACAAATCGGTCTGGTCACGTTCCCTAACAGCGCCGGTCTGGAAAAAATCGGAGGCAATCTTTACAGAGAATCATTAAGTTCAGGAGCTGCGAGCGCAGTCACCACTCCGGGCGAAAACGGAACGGGTAAGCTTTTGGCAGGCTATCTTGAAATGTCAAACGTAGATCTGACAGATGAATTTACCGAAATGATCGTTGCTCAGCGCGGTTTCCAATCAAACTCAAAAATCATTACGACTTCAGATGAAATCCTTCAGGAGCTGGTTAATCTGAAACGGTAAGGAGGGAGGAGAGGCGGTTAGGCCGCTTCTCCGGATTGCATGATTCAAGTCACCCGTTTAAACGGCCAGCCTTTTACGCTGAACGCGCTGTTTATCGAACAGATTGAGTGCTTCCCCGACACGACGATTACACTGTCCAACGGCAAAAAGTTCGTAGTGAAAGAACCGGAAGAAGCAGTTCTCAAAAAAGTCATATCGTTTTACCATAGCATACAAATATTTTCACTGGATCAGGGAATAGAGGAAGAAGAATGAAGAAAAAATTAGTCATCATTTTGCTGATTATTTTAGTTGTCATTGCCGGCCTCGGAACGGCAGCATATTTTGTCGTCAGCGGACATTCCGGCAAAGATAAAAAGCCGACAATTGACGAAGTCGTTGCAGCCACTGTGTCTGTCGACGATATCACGACAAACTTAAAGTCTGACAGCATCATCCGTATCGGCATCAAGCTTGAAACCGACTCGGCTAAAGCGAAGGAAGAACTTGAAAAACGCGATTTTCAGGTGAAAGACAACATCATTTCCATTTTAGCTGACACAAGCGCCGGAGAGATTGAGGGAGATAAAGGAAGAGAAGCGTTTAAACAATCATTAAAAGAGAAAGTAAACAGCTATCTCCAAGAAGGAAAAGTTCAGAAAGTGTACATTACCTCCTTTAATCTGCAATAAAAACAAATTTGACAGAATACGGAGGTGAAGAAAATGTCAGGAGAAGTTCTCTCCCAAAATGAAATAGACGCACTGCTTTCCGCCATTTCCACGGGTGAGGCGGATGCGGAAGAGCTGAAAAAGGAAGTTAAAGAGAAAAAAGTAAAGGTATATGATTTTAAACGGGCTCTCAGATTCTCGAAAGATCAGATACGCAGTTTAACCCGGATACATGATAACTTTGCGAGGCTTCTCACAACACACTTTTCCGCCAAGCTCAGAACGTATATTCATATATCCGTCAGCTCAGTTGACCAGGTGCCGTATGAAGAATTTATCCGTTCCATACCGAACATGACGATTTTAAATTTATTCGATGTTCATCCGATGGAAGGCAGAATTATGATGGAGGTTAATCCCACCATCGCATACGCAATGCTGGACCGCGTCATGGGAGGCATCGGCATCACTCATAACAAAGCTGACAGCCTTACGGAAATTGAAACGAATATTATTTCTAACTTATTTGAAAATGCACTGGGCAACTACAAAGAAGCTTGGCAATCGATTGCTGATATTGACCCTGAAATGACTGAATTTGAAGTGAATCCTCAGTTTGTACAGATGGTTTCCCCAAATGAAACAGTCGTTGTCATTTCTCTCAATACACAGATAGGTGAAATCAGCGGTGTCATTAATCTTTGTATTCCCCATGTCGTACTTGAGCCGATTATCCCTAAGCTTTCCGTACATTATTGGATGCAATCAGACCGGAATGAAGCGAAGCCCGAAGAAACGAAGCTGCTTGAAAAGCGCATCATGACGGCTCAAATTCCCGTTGTGGCTCTCTTGGGCGCTTCTGAACTGACAATAGAAGAATTTTTAAGTTTGGAAGTCGGGGACTGTATAACTCTGGACAAATCAGTGACTGATCCTCTTACTGTATTGGTCGGAAACAAACCGAAGTTTTTAGGGCAGGCCGGCCGGGTGAATCGAAGACAGGCAGTGCAAATTTTAGATCACGACATAAGAGGTGAACAAGATGAACAATAGATTATCTCAAGATGAAATCGATGCTCTTCTTAACGGCACAAGCAGTCAGTCAGAGGATACAGAACAGCCTCAAGGGGCGAACTTGTCTGAACTTGAGCGCGATGCGATCGGAGAAATCGGGAATATTTCGTTCGGCAGCTCGGCTACGGCGCTGTCCACTCTTTTAAATCAAAAAGTGGACATTACGACGCCGAGTGTGACCGTCATTTCAAAAAGCAAAATCAGTGATGAATTTCCTCATCCGTATGTTGCCATTGAAGTGAACTACACAGAAGGCTTTGACGGCAGCAATTTGCTCGTCGTCGAACAAAGCGACGCGGCCATCATCGCGGATTTGATGATCGGCGGAGACGGCCGGGGCGCCGATCCGTCACTCGGTGAAATCCACCTGAGCGCCGTGCAGGAAGCAATGAATCAAATGATGGGCTCGGCTGCTACGTCAATGTCGACCGTATTCAGTAAAAAGATTGACATTTCTCCGCCAAGGGTTGAACTTCTGGATGTGACGGAAGAAAAAGGGACCGACAGAATACCTGAGGATGACCTGCTCGTAAAAGTGTCATTCCGTCTGAAAGTCGGTGAATTAATCGATTCGAGCATCATGCAGCTTTATCCGATTACGTTTGCGAAAGATCTGATCGCAGAACTGATGACTGCAGACCAGCATGAGTCAGAGGCCGCAGAAACCGTCTCAGAACCACAGGAAACATACGAAACGCCGGAGCCGGAACCTGCCATGCAGCCGGAGCCGCAGGCAAAACCCGAGCTTCCGAAGAGACAGGGAACCGCAAAAAAAGCTGCACCTGTTCAAGTCGCTCCGGTAGAATTCCAGGCGTTTGATCATAACGAAGCGGCGCAAGGATCAAGGAATAACCTTGATATGCTGATGGATATTCCGCTTTCCGTTACGGTTGAGCTCGGCAGAACGAAGAGAAGCGTCAAAGAAATCCTTGAACTTTCTGCGGGAAGCATTATTGAGCTTGACAAGCTGGCTGGTGAACCTGTTGACATCCTGGTCAACCAGCGGATCGTGGCAAAGGGCGAGGTCGTTGTCATAGAAGAAAACTTCGGCGTGAGAGTCACTGATATTTTAAGTCAGGCAGACCGCCTTAACAATTTAAAATAAGCGAACATAGAGGAGAGAAACAGATTATGGCACACAGAATTTTAATTGTAGACGATGCAGCATTTATGAGAATGATGATCAAGGATATTTTAGTGAAGAACGGTTTTGACGTTGTAGCTGAAGCTTCAGACGGAGCGCAGGCAGTCGAAAAATTCAAAGAGCATTCCCCCGACCTAGTGACAATGGATATTACAATGCCTGAAATGGACGGGATTACAGCTCTAAAGGAAATTAAACAGATCGATCCGCAGGCGAAAATCATCATGTGTTCGGCTATGGGCCAGCAGTCAATGGTTATTGACGCCATTCAAGCCGGCGCAAAAGACTTTATCGTGAAACCATTCCAAGCGGACCGCGTGCTTGAAGCCATTAATAAAACATTAAGCTAAAGGGTGTACGACTGTTGAAAAAGAGTCATGGTTTACTAGCTTTGATTTGTTGTTTCGTTTTACTCAATGTACATCCGTTCCCTGCTTTTGCGGCGGAGTCTGACAATTCCACCGTCAACGAATGGTTTGACAAACAATCAACAAACAAAACAGAGAAAAAAAGCGATACATCGAAACAAACGGCTGATCAAGAGATAGGGGATGCTTCTGCATCTTCTGTCTCCGCTTTTGATTTTGTAAAGATGATCGGGGCGTTAATTTTCGTCATTCTGCTGATCTATGGATTTGTCAAACTGATGAATAGAAGAAACCGTCTGCTGAAGCCGTTTCAATATGTAGAAAATATCGGCGGAACGTCAGTCGGCCAAAATCGTTCCGTGCAGCTGATTAAAGTGGGAAACAGCGTTCTCGTAGTCGGTGTGGGCGAAACGATACAGCTTTTAAAAGAAATTGAAGATGAAAAAGAGCGCGAGGCGATTCTGAGCCAATACGAAGAGTCGATGTCTTCAAAAGTGGAATGGACCAAGCTCGTAAATCCGCGTAAGGATGGAGAAAAAAAGCCGCAAACGATGCTTCCGTCGTTTTCAAAAGCGCTGAAAGAACAGCTGAACGAGCTGAAACAAAGCCGTTCTGAAGGAAAGAAGAAAGGCCCTTATCATCATGAATGAATTCATTAATCTTTTTAATTCAAGCAGTCCGACCGAAGTCAGCTCCACTGTTAAATTACTGCTGCTTTTGACTGTCTTTTCAGTAGCGCCGGGGATTCTGATTTTGATGACCTGCTTTACGAGAATCGTCATCGTTCTGTCTTTTGTGAGAACCTCACTGGCGACGCAGAACATGCCTCCGAACCAGGTTTTAATCGGCCTTGCGCTGTTCTTGACGTTTTTTATTATGGCGCCGACTTTTTCAGAGATTAATAAGGAAGCCTTAACGCCGCTGATGGACAACAAAATCAGTCTCGATGAAGCATATACAAAAGCCGAGAAGCCGATTAAAGAGTATATGAGCAAGCATACAAGGCAGAAGGATCTGGCGCTGTTTATGAACTATGCCAAAATGAAAAAACCTGAATCGATTCAGGATATTCCTTTGACGACGATGGTGCCCGCTTATGCGATATCAGAACTCAAAACCGCTTTTCAAATGGGCTTTATGATTTTTATTCCGTTTTTAATTATCGATATGGTCGTGGCGAGCGTCTTAATGTCAATGGGAATGATGATGCTTCCGCCGGTTATGATCTCTCTGCCCTTTAAAATATTGCTTTTCGTTTTGGTCGATGGATGGTATTTAATCGTGAAATCTTTGCTTGACAGCTTTTAGGGTAGGTGCTAATTGTGAGTTCAGAATTTGTAATTTCCATGGCGGAAAAAGCCGTATATGTAACACTAATGATCAGCGGGCCGCTGCTTGCGATCGCGCTGATCGTCGGTTTGCTCGTCAGTATCTTTCAAGCGACAACTCAAATCCAGGAACAGACGCTAGCGTTCATTCCGAAAATCGTGGCGGTGATGCTTGGACTGATCTTTTTCGGTCCTTGGATGCTGTCGACGATTCTTTCGTTCACAACTGATCTGTTCTCTCATCTGAACCGATTTGCAGGGTAGAATCAAATGAATTCCATCATTGATTTATTTCCCGCTTTTTTATTGGTCTTTATCAGAATCTCTGCTTTTTTTGTAACGGTGCCGGTGTTCGGACATCGGAATCTGCCGGCGGTTCACCGGATCGGCTTTGCTTTTTTTCTTTCGGTGATCTGCTTCAGCACGCTGAAACATGCGCCGGAAATAGAAATAGGGGAACAGTATATGCTGCTTGTCATAAAAGAGGCCGTTGTGGGCTTGAGCCTCGGGCTGATTGCTTTCATGATGATGACAGCCATTCAGATAGCGGGTTCCTTTATTGATTTTCAGATGGGCTTTTCCATCGCCAATGTTATTGATCCGCAATCAGGAACGCAAAGCCCGCTGATCGGACAATTCGTTTATACGCTGGCGCTGTTATTTATGCTCAGCGTAAACGCCCATTATCTTTTATTGGACGGGATTTATTACAGCTTTCAGTATATTCCGCTTGATCAGGCATTTCCGTCGTTTGGAAATGATCACTTTGGACTTTTTATCGCAAAAAGCTTCAATGCCATGTTCATTATCGCTTTTCAAATGTCTGCGCCGGTTGTGGCCAGTCTGTTTTTAGTTGATTTGGCGCTCGGTATTGTGGCGAGAACGGTGCCGCAGCTGAATGTTTTCGTTGTCGGGCTTCCTCTGAAAATAGCCGTGAGCTTTATTATGCTGATCGTTTGTATGGCGGTGATGTTTGTCGTCGTCCGCAACATCTTCAGCCTTACCGTTGAAACCATGCGGAATCTATTGGCATTGGTCGGTGTGACATGATGAGACTCAGACTGAATCTGCAATTCTTTGCCGGTGAAAAAACGGAGAAAGCCACTCCGAAAAAACGGAAGGATACAAGAAAGAAAGGACAGGTCGCGAAAAGTACGGATGTGAATACAGCCGTTTCTTTACTGATTATCTTTCTTTCGCTGATCGCGCTCGGTCCTTATATGCGGGACAGGCTGCTGTCCTTTATTAAAACGTTTTATACGAAATCGATATCATTACATCTGTCAGCATCTGCCGTGCATGAACTGTTCGTGGATACGGTAAAAGATATCAGCCTCATTCTCGCGCCGATAATGCTGGTCGCGCTTGTGGCAGGTGTCGTGAGCAATTACATGCAGGTGGGTTTTCTGTTTTCTGCGGAAGTCCTCAAGCCTGACTTGAATAAGCTCAGCCCGCTGAAAGGATTTAAGCGGATTTACAGCATGAGGGCGATTGTTGAACTGGTCAAATCCATTTTGAAGATTACTGTGGTCGGTTTTGCCGCCTTTATGGTGCTCTGGCTGCATTATGGCGATATTCTCCGCCTTCCGCTTTTAACGCCTGCGGAAGTGCTCACTTTCGTTTCTAAGCTCACGCTTTGGATGGGGCTTGCGGGATCAGGGGCTTTAATGCTGCTGGCCGGGCTTGATTACTTATATCAGCGTTTTGACTATGAGAAAAATATCAGAATGTCAAAGCAGGATATAAAAGATGAATACAAAAAATCGGAGGGTGATCCGATTATCAAGTCTAAAATTAAGCAGAAGCAGCGGGAAATGGCGATGAGGCGGATGATGCAGGAAGTGCCGAAAGCGGATGTCATCATTACCAACCCGACCCATTATGCGATTGCTTTAAAATATGATGAAAAGAAAATGGACGCCCCTTACATTGTTGCCAAAGGGGTCGACCATCTCGCATTAAAAATCAGGCAGATCGCCAAAGAACACGATGTCATGACGATTGAAAACAGGCCGCTCGCGCGTGCGTTATATGATCAGGTTGACATTGACCAGGCTGTGCCGGAAGAGTTTTTCAAAGTCATTGCGGAAATTTTGGCTTATGTATATAAAACGAAACAAAAAGTATAGTGAATTTCAGATTCAAAAGGAGAGAAAAACAGCATGTCAACAAGAGATTTATCGGTTTTAATAAGTGTTGTCCTCATTGTGGCAATGCTGGTGATTCCATTCCCTCCATGGTTGTTAAGTATTTTGATCATCATTAATATCTCTCTTGCGTTGATCGTGCTTCTCACCACAATGAATATGCAAGAACCGCTGCAATTCTCGATATTCCCGTCATTGCTGCTGTTATTGACGCTGTTTCGGCTTGCGCTCAATGTGTCGACGACACGTTCGATTCTTTCTCACGGAGAAGGGGGAAAGGTTGTTGAGACATTCGGGAATTTCGTTGTCGGCGGAAATGTGCTGGTAGGGCTTGTTGTCTTCATTATCTTGATTATTATTCAGTTTATCGTCATTACAAAAGGCGCCGAGCGGGTATCGGAAGTGGCGGCGAGATTTACGCTCGATGCGATGCCCGGAAAGCAAATGAGTATTGACGCGGATTTAAATGCCGGCATGATTACGGAGCAGGATGCAAAGCACAGACGTGAAAAAGTCGCCCGGGAAGCGGATTTTTACGGCGCCATGGACGGTGCGAGCAAATTCGTCAAAGGGGATGCCATCGCGGGGATCATCATCGTGATGATCAATATTATTTTCGGAATCGTAATCGGCATGCTGCAGCAGGGGATGAGCATACAAGAAGCTGCGTCTCACTTTACAATGCTGACGGTCGGTGACGGTATCGTTTCTCAAATGCCGGCCTTGCTCATTTCAACGGCTACGGGGATTGTCGTGACGAGAGCGGCATCTGAAGGAAACCTCGGTCACGATATTACAGGCCAGCTGTTTGCTTATCCGAAGCTCTTGTATGTAGCCGCGGGAACTGTACTTTTGCTCGGTCTTCTTACACCGATCGGCATTCTGCTGACGGGGCCGATCGCCGGTCTGCTTGCATTCGGCGCTTATATGCTGTCCAAAGCGGATAAGCCGAGCGAAGAAGAGGAAGAAATTCTTGAAGAAGAGGCTCAGGCGGATGAACTGAAAAGCCCGGAAAGCGTTGTGCAGCTTTTACATATTGATCCGATTGAATTTGAGTTCGGATACGGACTCGTGCCGCTTGCAGACGCGGGGCAGGGCGGTGATCTTCTTGACCGCATCGTCATGATCAGACGTCAGCTTGCGCTTGAATTGGGACTTGTCATTCCGGTTGTGCGCATCAGGGATAATATCGCACTCCAGCCGAATGAATACAGATTGAAAATTAAAGGCAATGAAGTCGCTAAAGGAGAGCTCCTGCTAGATCATTACTTAGCGATGTCACCGACGCCTGAAGATGACGTCATTGAAGGCATTGAAACGATTGAACCGTCGTTCGGACTTCCCGCAAAATGGATCAGCGAAGCTGCAAAAGATGAAGCGGACATGCTGGGGTATACAGTTGTTGATCCGGCGTCAGTCGTATCTACGCATATTACAGAAAAAATTAAGCAGCATGCTCATGAACTGGTCGGCAGACAGGAAACAAAGCAGCTGATCGATCATCTGAAGGAAAATTACCCTGTGCTTGTTGAGGAAGTCACGCCAAACCCTCTTTCTGTCGGCGATATTCAAAAGGTGCTTGCCAAATTGCTGAGAGAAAAAGTTTCAATCAGAAACTTGGTGACCATTTTTGAAACTCTTGCCGATTACGGAAGATTAACGACAGATTCAGACCTTTTGACAGAATACGCGAGACAGTCGCTTGCCAAACAAATCACGGCACAATATGCGAGAGAGCATGAAACGCTGAAGGTCATCACATGCTCAGGCCGGGTGGAAAAAGCGATTGCAGACGGGGTACAGCAGACTGAACAGGGCAATTACCTGTCACTCGACCCTGAGGTTTCAGACAGCATCATCCGTTCTGTCGCTAAAGAGGCCGAGCAGCTTTCCATCCGTCAGGAGTCAGCGATTCTTCTTTGCTCGCCTGCTGTCAGAATGTATGTAAAACAGCTGTTAGAACGGTATTTCCCTGATCTTCCGGTTCTTTCTTATAATGAGCTGGAAGCAAATGTTGAAGTACAGAGCATTGGAGTGGTGGATATTTAATGAAAATAAAAAAATTCACAGCCGCTTCAATGCAGGATGCCGCGAAGCAAATCAAAAAGGAACTCGGCAATGATGCCGTTATTTTACATTCCAAACAAGTAAAGAAACGAAAATGGCTGGGGCTGCGGTCGCAGCAGGCCGTCGAAGTGATAGCGGTTTT
Organism: Bacillus sp. EKM420B; assembly: GCF_011065565.1. NCBI lineage: Bacteria > Bacillati > Bacillota > Bacilli > Caryophanales > Bacillaceae > Bacillus > Bacillus sp. EKM420B. The sequence continues at coordinate 766,131 of NZ_JAAMNX010000001.1, forward strand.
AGATCGTGACGTCAGGGAAGCGAGAAAAACGCCGCCGGCTGCCGCTGGAGAAATGAAAAAGACGGAAACGGCGGAGAAAGCTGAGCCTGTTCAGCCGCCGCGTCTTCCGGATCAAAGTATTTCCGGCGAACTTGCGCATTTGAAAGAAGTGCTCCCTGAACCATTAAAAAAAGCCGAGAGACTATTGAAGCAAGCCGGGCTTCCTGATCATACGCAAAACGCCGTACTCAGTGAATTGCTCAGTTCTTCAATTGTTTCCGGAGATTTAACTGAAGATAATGTCAGCTCAAAACTGCAGGATTTGTTAGTGAAAAAACTCCCTTCGGCAGACAGGTGGCAGGAAGGGATTCAATCAAAATACGTCGTGCTTTTCGGTTCAACCGGGGCCGGCAAAACGACTACACTTGCGAAACTCGCGGCCTCATCAATGCTGACAGAGCATAAAAAAATTGCCTTTATGACGACGGATACTTACCGGATTGCCGCGGTCGAGCAGCTGAAGACATATGCGGAGCTGCTTCAGGCTCCTCTTGAAGTATGCTATTCAAAGGAAGAATGTCTGAAGGCACTGGAAAAATTCGCTGAATACGACCATGTTTTCATTGATACAGCCGGCAGAAACTTTAAAGAAGAGCAGTATATTACGGAATTACAAGAGATGATTCCGTTTGAATCAGGATTACAATCCTTTCTCGTATTATCGGCATCTGCAAAATATGAAGATATGAAACAGGTGCTGAAACAGTTTTCCGGTGTGCCGGTCAATCAATTCATTTTCACGAAAACGGATGAAACCGCCTCACTCGGCTCCGTGTTTCAAGTGCTGTCGGAATCAAGAATCGGCGCCGCCTATTTGACAAATGGACAGGATGTGCCTGAAGACATCCTATCGGCTTCACCAAAAGAGTTTGTAAGGATGCTTTTGGCATGAAACCCGATCAGGCAGAGTCATTAAGAAGGAAAATGAGAGAGCGGCAAATGATCAAGCCGGAGCTTTATGAGAAAAAAGCGAAGACATTAGCCGTCATCAGCGGTAAAGGCGGCGTCGGAAAATCTAATTTAACATTAAACATGGCAGTTGCCCTGCAGGAAAAAGGAAAAAAAGCACTCATCATTGATCTTGACATCGGAATGGGCAACATTGATGTGCTGATCGGCGCTGCTTCTTCCCGCACCATTATTGATGTGATGGAGAATCGGCACGCGTTGGCTCAATCACTTTCCTCCGGTCCGAAAGGCCTTCGCTACATATCCGGAGGAACGGGGCTTGAGGCGATCTATCAAGCAGACAGAGAGAAGTGGTCGGCTTTTATGAATGGTCTTTCCGCTGTATTAAGCGATTTTGATTACGTTCTGTTTGATATGGGAGCGGGACTTTCAAAAGAACAGCTGCCGTTTATTTTATCGGCGGAAGACATTCTCGCCGTGACAACGCCTGAGCCGACGGCCATTATGGATGCCTACAGCGCGATCAAACATCTATTGCTCGCGGATGAACGGCTGACCGTAAACATTGCCGTCAATCGCGCCCGTGCCCAAAAACAGGCGCTGGACACGTACAACCGCCTTTCTCATGCGATTCACACGTTTTTAGGCGCGGAGGTGCGTTTCGCCGGCTCCATACCCGATGATCCGCTAGTAAGTCAAGCCGTCATTGACCAGGTGCCTTTTTTAATAAAAAGTCCTCAAGCAAAAGCCAGCAGGTCCGTCCGTCTTCTGACGGATGTCTTGTTTCAAACGGAAGAAAACAAACCAAGAGAAGAGAAACCGGCATTTATTGAGAGATTATCTTCTTTTTTATTGAGGAGGACTTTACAGTGATTCGTGTGCTTGTCGTTGATGACTCAGCTTTTATGAGAAAGATGATTACCGATTTTCTGGCTGCGGAAGTGCAGATAGAAGTCATCGGGACAGCCAGAAACGGGGAAGAGGCGCTGAAGAAAATAGAGCTTCTCAAACCGGATGTTGTCACGCTTGATATTGAAATGCCGGTCATGAACGGAACGGATACATTACGGAAGATCATCAGCATATATAAACTTCCCGTCATCATGGTATCGAGCCAGACACAGCAAGGGAAGGACCGAACGATCAACTGCCTGGAAATGGGCGCTTTTGATTTTATCACCAAGCCTTCCGGATCGATTTCACTTGATCTTTATAAAATTAAAGAGCAGCTGATTGAGAGAGTGATTGCAGCCGGGCTGTCCCGCGCACAAAAACCTGAGGCGGCAGTGAAAGAGCCTTCTATCCCGGAACGTCCGGCTTTGGCGGGATTTGAAAGACCGAAAGCAAAATCCGCCAAGCAGGCCGTATTCATCGCGACCTCTACAGGCGGACCGCGTGCCCTGCAAAAGGTGATTCCGAAACTGCCGAAGGATTTAAAGGCGCCTGTATTTGTCGTTCAGCACATGCCTGAAGGCTTCACCGCTTCACTTGCAGACAGACTCAACCATTTGTCAGATATTCAGGTCAAAGAAGCGGAAAACGGTGAAGAAGCGAAAGACGGATGGGTGTACATCGCGCCCGGCGGAAAAAATATGACGGTTGCAGAGGAAGGCGGAAGGCTCTGCATCATTCTTGACGTTCATGATACGGAAAGCCGGCATAAACCGTCAGCCGATTATTTGTTTCGGTCGGCAAGCCGCTTATCCGATTACGAAAAGGTAGCCGTCATTATGACAGGCATGGGCAGCGACGGAACCGAAGGCGTAAAAGAAATGCTCAGAACAGGCGGCGTTAAAACGATTGCGGAATCGGACGAATCCTGTGTTGTGTTCGGAATGCCGAAGTCAGCGATAAAGGCGGGCCTCATTCATGAGATTAAACATGTGGAAGATATCGCGGCATCCATCACTGGATGTGTGAAAAAAGAGAGGGTGTGAATCAATTGGATATGAATCAATATTTAGATGTCTTTATTGATGAAAGTAAAGAGCACTTACAGACATGTAACGAAAAGCTGCTGCTGTTGGAAAAAGATCCGGCAGACCTTCAGCTTGTGCATGACATCTTCAGAGCTGCCCATACGCTGAAAGGCATGAGCGCAACGATGGGATATACAGATCTGGCGCATTTAACCCACCTGATGGAAAATGTGCTGGACGCCATCCGCAACGGAGAAATGCCCGTTACATCGGATTGGCTGGACGTGCTGTTTGAAGCGCTTGATCATCTTGAAGAGATGGTGCAGTCCATTATTGACGGAGGAGACGGCAAACGTGATATTTCTGAAGTAAGTGCGAAGCTCGACGTAAATGCGGTGCATGAGACTGCGGCTTCAGCCGAAACAGCAGAACCGCCGGCTTCAAAACAACAGACTTCAACTGAATGGAATTATGATGAGTTCGAACGGACTGTTATTGAAGAGGCGGAAGAGCAAGGATTCAGCCGCTATGAAATAACGGTTTCCCTGAATGAAAGCTGCATGCTCAAAGCCGTGCGCGTGTACATGATATTTGAAAAGCTGAATGAAGCCGGGGAAGTCGCAAAAACGATACCCGCCGCGGAAGTACTTGAGACGGAAGATTTCGGAACGGATTTTCAGGTGTGTTTCTTGACAAAGCAGCCTGCTGAAGAAATTAAAGAACTCATCAGCGGCATTTCAGAAGTGGAGAAAGTCGAAATTTCTGCCGGTGCGCCGTTAAAAACGGCCGAAAAACCGCAAACGGCTGAACCGGTGAAGGAAACTCCGGTTAAAAAGGCTGAAAAAACGCCGAAGCCGCAAGCGAAAACGGAAGAACAGCCGAAGCATCACAGCGGCTCGAAAACGATTCGTGTCAACATTGAAAGACTGGATTCTTCAATGAATCTTTTTGAAGAACTTGTCATTGACCGCGGACGTCTTGAGCAGATCGCCAAAGAGCTTGACCACAATGAGCTGACTGAAACCGTTGAACGCCTGACCAGAATTTCGGGCGACCTTCAGTCTATTATTCTTAATATGCGGATGGTGCCGGTAGAAACCGTCTTTAACCGTTTCCCGAGAATGATCCGCCAGCTTCAAAAGGAATTAAACAAGAAAATCGAATTGTCCATCATAGGAGCTGAAACGGAGCTGGACCGCACGGTGATTGATGAAATCGGCGATCCGCTTGTGCATTTAATCAGAAACAGCATCGATCACGGCATTGAATCGCCTGAAGTGCGGGTGAATAAAGGAAAACCGGAATCGGGTCATGTCGTGCTTAAGGCATATCACAGCGGCAATCATGTCTTTATTGAGGTTGAAGATGACGGGGCCGGCCTGAACAGAAAGAAAATTCTTGAAAAAGCGCTCGAGCGGAGTGTAATCACCGAACGTGATGCTGAAACGCTTGAAGATAATGAGATTTACGAGCTTATTTTTGCTCCTGGCTTCTCGACTGCCGATCAAATTTCTGACATTTCAGGTCGGGGCGTCGGTCTGGATGTCGTAAAAAATAAACTCGAATCACTCGGCGGCTCTGTCAGTGTCAAATCCGCGGAAGGCCAAGGTTCTCTTTTCAGTATCCAGCTTCCGCTGACACTTTCAATTATATCCGTTCTTCTCATTAAACTGGAAGAAGAGACGTTTGCGATACCGATTTCTTCTATTATAGAGACGGCTGTTATTGATAAGAAAGATATCCTGCAGACGCATGACAGAGAAGTGATTGATTTCAGAGGCCAAATCGTTCCGATCGTCTATCTGAAAAAAGAATTCGGCATTACGGATTCAAAACAGGATGCCGATCAGTTCCATGTAATCGTCGTGAAAAAGGGCGATAAATCCACTGCTTTTGTCGTGGACTCTTTTATCGGACAGCAGGAAGTCGTACTGAAATCACTCGGCGACTATTTGACGAACGTCTTTGCGATTTCCGGCGCTACGATTCTCGGAAACGGAGAAGTGGCGCTGATTATTGATTGCAATGCGCTGATCTACTAAAACGACACGAGGAGGTGCCCGCATGACTGCTGAAATCAAAACAGGTGAAAAAATGATTGTGTTTATGATAAACGGGAAAGAATACGCTATCTCAGTTTCCCAGGTGAAATCAATTGAAAAGTGGCAAAAACCGACGAGGATCCCGGGTGTGGAATCTTATATCCGCGGCGTTATCAATCTGCGCGGAGTGATTACCCCGGTTCTTGATTTAAGAAAACGTCTGAACCAGCCTGAACAGGACATCACAGAAGAGACACGGATTATCATCATTTCTTACCGTGACGCCGATGTCGGATGGGTCGTGGATGAGGCCAATGACGTCATCACCGTGCATGAAAATGAAATTGAATCCGCGCCTGAAAGCCAGACAAAGGAAACGGATGTGTGGATTAAACAGATCGTCAAGCAAGATAACAGGCTCCTCAATATTATCGATGCGCATGCGGTGCTGGATAAAGGTGCTTCGGCATCTGCGTCCGGAGAGCCGAATGCTTAAAGGGGAAAAGACAACATGAGTAAGTTTGAAGCGATCAAAGAAGAGCAGATGGATATTTTGCGGGAAGTCGGAAATATCGGGGCGGGTCACTCGGCTTCTGCCATGGCTCAGCTGCTGAACAGAAAGATAGACATGGAAGTGCCGTTTGCGACTTTATTGACATTTGATGAGCTCGCTGATTTTTTCGGCGGGGCTGAAACGCCGGTCGCCAGTATCTTTTTAAGAATGGAAGGCGACATGACCGGTTCTATCTTTCTCATCATGCCTTTTGATCAAGCGGAACAGTTTATCAGAGAGCTGATCGGAAATCCGGATTTTGATATTGACCAGTTGGGTGAAGATCATTTGAGTTCTTCTGCTTTACATGAGTTCGGCAATATTTTAGCAGGCTCCTATTTAACGGCATTGGCTGATTTGACAAAGCTTGAGATTTACCCGAGCGTGCCGGAAATCTCACTTGATATGTTCGGCGCGGTTATCAGTGAAGGACTGATGGAGCTCAGCCAAGTCGGAGAGCATGCCATTGTCGTGGATACTTCTATTTTTGACCAGGGCAGTCGGCAGGAGCTCAAAGCCCATATGTTTATGCTCCCGGACTATGATTCTTTTGAAAAGCTCTTCGTCTCATTGGGTGCGGCTTTATGAGCCGTGCGGAAGCCGCAGTCGTTAAAGTGGGGATTGCGGATGTTCAAGTCGCGCGTTACCCGGATAAAATCCGAACCTCGGGACTCGGTTCATGCGTGGGGCTGGTTTTATACGATAAAGACAAACAAACGGCAGGACTCGTTCACGTCATGCTGCCGGACTCCGGTTTATCAAAAACGGCGGAGCTCAACCGTGCAAAATACGCGGACACCGCCGTTAAGATGACAATTGATATGCTTTTGAAAGCCGGCTGCCGCAAGTTTGCCCTGAAGGCAAAACTCGCCGGGGGAGCGGAGATGTTTAAGTTTAAAATGACAAACGACCTGATGAAAATCGGTCCGAGGAATGTAGCGGCTATCAAAGAGCAGCTTTCATTGTATAACATTCCGGTCATCAGTGAAGATACGGGCGGCTCAAGCGGCCGGACGATTGAATTTGAGCCAAAATCCTGCATGCTGCACATTCGAACTGTTAAACAAGGTGAAACAACGATTTAATAAAGGTATGAGGTAGGGGGATAACAATGCAATCCTTGAATTATGAAGATCAGGTGCTTTGGTCGCGCTGGAAAGAGTGGAAAGATCCTAAAGCCGGTGATGATTTAATGCGCCGTTACATGCCGCTGGTCACATATCATGTCGGCAGAATTTCCGTCGGACTGCCGAAATCGGTGCATAAAGACGATCTAATGAGCCTTGGTATGCTTGGTTTATATGATGCCCTGGAAAAATTTGACCCCGGCCGGGATTTAAAATTTGATACCTATGCCTCGTTTAGAATTCGCGGTGCAATCATCGACGGGCTGCGTAAAGAAGATTGGCTGCCCAGAACTTCACGGGAGAAGACAAAAAAAGTCGAAGCGGCAATCGAAAAACTTGAACAGCGCTACCTTCGGAATGTGACGCCTTCAGAGATCGCAGAAGAGCTGGGGATGACGGAGCAGGACGTAGTATCAACGATGAATGAAGGTTTTTTTGCCAATCTCTTATCAATTGATGAAAAGCTTCACGACCAGGATGACGGTGAGAATATTCAAGTGATGATCAGAGATGACAAAAATGTGCCGCCGGAAGAAAAAATCATGAAGGATGAGCTGATCGCTCAGCTTGCGGGCAAAATTCACGAGCTCTCTGAAAAAGAGCAGCTTGTCGTCAGTTTATTCTATAAAGAAGAACTGACTTTGACCGAAATCGGACAAGTCCTGAACCTTTCGACGTCGCGGATTTCACAGATTCATTCAAAGGCGCTGTTTAAATTAAAGCACCTGCTTGAAAAAGTAATTCAATAATGAACTCATGGTTAGCGAGTGAAAAACATGTCAACACTATTATGGCTTTTAAGCTTTGTGCTTCACGGCGTACTGCTTTATGCCGTCATTATTTTGTACACGAGGTTTTCAGCCCTCAAGGAGACGGAGCGCCAGCAGAAGAAGATTCTTGAAGAGACGGAAAACACCCTTGCAGCGTTTCTGCTTGAGCTGAAAGAAGAAAATGAAAGACTCGAAGACACAAAAAGCCGGAATGATCAAGCGCCTGACGCAGAAGACGCCGAACCCCGGCCGGAACCGAAAAAAGAGCCTGATATTCCGGACCACATGGAAAAGCTCATCAGTGCAACGGAACGGGCTGAAAGTGATGAAAACAGCGGCGCGCATTCGTTTGAAGAACGTGTTTCAGAATTATATGAACAAGGGCTCACCCCCGCGGAAATCGCCAAACGGATGCAGAGCGGAAAGACAGAAATCGAGCTGTTTTTAAAATTTCGCGGCAAAGCTGTAAAGGATTCTTGATTGTCGCATAAAGCTGTGTTATATTATGTCTTGGTGTTAAATACACACGCTTAACGATTTATGCAGAGGGTGCTGCAAACGGCAGTTCTGCACAAAAATGACCTAAGCGGAGGAAAAAAACCATTTTATTAGGAGGAAATCACATGTCAGTTATTTCTATGAAACAATTGCTTGAAGCTGGTGTTCACTTCGGCCACCAAACACGCCGCTGGAACCCAAAAATGAAGCGTTACATTTTCACGGAGCGTAACGGAATCTACATCATTGACCTTCAAAAAACAGTGAAAAAAGTAGAGGAAGCTTACAACTTCACGAAAAACCTTGCTGCTGAAGGCGGAAAAATCCTTTTCGTCGGCACAAAAAAACAAGCTCAGGATTCTGTTAAAGAAGAAGCTGTACGCTCTGGCATGTACTATGTCAACCAACGCTGGTTGGGCGGTACACTGACAAACTTCGAAACAATCCAAAAACGCATTAAGCGTCTGAAAGACATCGAGAAAATGCAAGAAAACGGTACATTTGAAGTACTTCCGAAAAAAGAAGTTGTTCAATTGAAAAAAGAATTAGAGCGTCTTGAAAAATTCCTCGGCGGAATTAAAGACATGAAGGATCTTCCTGATGCATTATTCATCATCGATCCTCGCAAAGAGCGCATCGCTGTTGCGGAAGCTCGCAAATTGAACATTCCTATCATCGGAATCGTAGATACAAACTGTGATCCTGATGAAATTGATGTCGTAATCCCTGCAAACGATGACGCAATCCGCGCTGTCAAACTTCTTACTTCTAAAATGGCAGATGCTATTCTTGAAGCGAAGCAAGGCGAAGAAGAAGCGGAAGCTGCTGAAGAGACTGCACCTGAAACAGAAACGACAACTGCGTAACCTAATCAAAAGGTGATAAGAGGGACTGCCTTTTATCACCTTTTTTCAAGAAAAATGTATCTATACATATCTTGTTTACACATATAAGGAGGAATTCAAATGGCTATTACTGCACAGCAGGTAAAAGAACTGCGTCAAAAAACAGGCGCTGGTATGATGGACTGTAAAAAAGCATTGACTGAAACTGACGGAGATATGGACAAAGCAATCGACCTTCTGAGAGAAAAAGGAATTGCGAAAGCGGCTAAAAAAGCTGACCGTATCGCTGCTGAAGGTTCTACTCTTATTAAAACTGACGGCAACAAAGGCGTTATCTTAGAAGTAAACTCTGAAACTGATTTCGTTGCGAAAAACGAAGGCTTCAAAGAGCTTCTGAACACGCTTGCTGACCACCTTCTTGCAAACGCTCCTGCTGATCTTGAAGAAGCGATGGGCCAAAAGATGGAAAACGGTTCTACTGTTGAAGAATACATCACAAGCAACGTTGCTAAAATCGGAGAGAAAATCACTCTTCGCCGTTTTGCTGTTCTTACAAAAGAAGACAGCGAAGCGTTCGGTGCTTACCTTCACATGGGAGGCCGCATCGGCGTATTATCCGTTCTTAGCGGAACAACTGACGAAGATCTTGCAAAAGACATCGCGATGCATGTTGCAGCGGTAAATCCTCGTTATATTTCCCGCGACCAAGTGTCTGAAGAAGAAGCAAACCATGAGCGTCAGATCCTGACTCAACAAGCTCTTCAAGAAGGCAAACCGGAAAACATCGTAGCTAAAATGGTTGAAGGCCGTCTGAACAAATTCTTCGAAGAAATTTGCTTATTAGACCAAGCTTTCGTTAAAAACCCAGACGAAAAAGTGAAACAAGTTGTGGCTGCGAAAAACGCATCTGTTAAAACTTACGTCCGCTACGAAGTTGGAGAAGGTATTGAAAAACGCCAAGAAAACTTTGCTGAAGAAGTTATGAACCAAGTGAAAAAATAATGGCGGAAAGCCTTGGCGAATCTTTCGCGGCTTTTCAGGCAGTATAGGGGACACTACTTGTGTTCCCTATTTTTAAAACTATATTTACAAACCTTTTTTTCTCTTGCATAATAGGAAACGGCAATGTTTACACTTGGAGGTTATTATGGAAAAACCAAAATACAATCGTATCGTTTTAAAGCTTAGCGGAGAAGCATTGGCAGGAGAGCAGGGAAACGGCATTAATCCGACTGTTATCCAATCCATCGCTAAACAGGTAAAAGAAATCGCTGAGCTTGACGTCGAAGTGGCCGTAGTTGTAGGCGGCGGCAACTTATGGCGCGGAAAAACAGGCAGTGACTTAGGAATGGACCGTGCGACGGCCGATTATATGGGCATGCTTGCTACTGTCATGAACTCACTTGCCCTGCAGGACAGCCTGGAAACGCTCGGAATTCAGTCCAGAGTGCAGACATCAATTGAAATGCGTCAGGTCGCTGAGCCTTACATCAGAAGAAAAGCCATCCGCCACCTGGAGAAAAAACGCGTTGTGATTTTTGCCGCGGGAACAGGAAACCCTTATTTCTCTACGGACACAACCGCAGCGCTGCGTGCCGCTGAAATCGAAGCGGATGTGATTTTAATGGCGAAAAATAATGTCGACGGTGTGTATAATGCCGATCCGAGAAAAGATGAGTCAGCCGTTAAATACGAAAAATTATCTTATCTCGATGTGTTAAAAGACGGGCTGGAAGTCATGGATTCTACGGCTTCTTCACTATGTATGGATAATGATATTCCGCTGATCGTCTTTTCTATTATGGAAGAAGGAAATATTAAGCGTGCCGTAATCGGCGAATCAATCGGAACGATCGTAAGGGGGAAATAACGTTGTCAAACGAAGTATTAACACAAACAAAAGAACGCATGGAAAAAGCGGTTGCCGCTTATTCACGTGAATTGGCGTCAGTCCGCGCGGGACGTGCCAACCCATCTCTATTGGATAAAGTGACAGTAGAATACTACGGTGCCCAAACACCTTTAAACCAGCTGTCTTCCATCAATGTGCCTGAAGCGCGTATGCTTGTTGTCACACCGTATGACAAAACGGCAATCGGCGATATTGAAAAAGCGATCCTGAAAGCTGATCTTGGCGTAACTCCGACAAGTGACGGAACAATTATCCGCATCGCGATCCCGGCTCTGACGGAAGAAAGACGTAAAGAACTTGTCAAAGTCGTGAAAAAATACGCGGAAGAAGCGAAAGTAGCAGTCCGTAATGTCCGCCGTGACAGCAACGACGACCTCAAAAAACTTGAGAAAAACGGGGACATTACAGAAGACGAGCTTCGTGCTTCCAGTGAAGACGTTCAAAAGCTGACAGATGAATATGTGTCAAAAATTGACAGTGTCACGAAGGACAAAGAAAAAGAAATCATGGAAGTTTAATGAAAAACTATGTACAATAGATAATGTGAAAAGACCCTCTCATGTTTACAGGGGGTTTTTTTGTTAATACTGTTGATTACATTGATCATCAGCAACGCAACCTTTTTGGGTGACGGAGGAATCTCATGCTCAACATACTCAAAAATTGGAAGAATCAGCAGAATGCGGCTTCCAACTTAGAACGGTATACAAAAGAAGACATACTGAAGGGTGAAATTCCCGCACACATTGCCATTATTATGGACGGAAACGGACGCTGGGCGAAGAAGCGCTCACTCCCGCGGATTGCCGGACATCATGAAGGAATGAAAGTGGTAAAAAGGGTGACAAAGCTCGCAAATCAGCTCGGCGTTAAAGTTCTGACTCTTTATGCGTTTTCAACTGAGAATTGGAAGCGCCCGAAGATGGAAGTCGACTTTTTGATGAAGCTTCCGGAAGAGTTCCTGAATACGTATCTTCCTGAATTGATAGAGGAAAATGTACAGGTGAAAATTATCGGAGATGAATCCGCGCTCCCTTCTCATACGTACAGGGCGATTGAGAAGGCCGTAAAAGATACAGAACAAAATGACGGGCTGATTCTCAATTTCGCTTTGAACTACGGCGGACGCACGGAAATCGTCAATGCGGCAAAAGCACTGGCCGAACAGGTGAAAAGCGGCACGCTGAATATCGAAGACATTGATGAAGCGCTCTTTTCCGGGCATTTAATGACAGAATCAATCCAAGACCCGGAGCTGCTCATCAGAACGAGCGGAGAAATCAGACTGAGCAACTTTATGCTTTGGCAGGTGGCTTACAGTGAATTTGTTTTTACAGATGTCCTGTGGCCCGATTTTAAAGAAGATCACTTTCTGCAGGCAGTGGGAGAATTTCAGCAGCGGGGCCGGAGGTTTGGCGGAATTTAGAGGATGGTGGAAATGAAACAACGATTGTTAACAGGTGTTCTGGCAGCGGCACTATTTTTATTTTTGGTTATTTTCGGAGGATTGCCGTTCACCGTATTTGTTTACGTGATGGGAAGTATAGCACTTTTTGAGCTTTTGCGGATGAAAAAGCTCAGATTTTTTTCTTTTCCGGGTCTGATCAGCCTCTTGTTGTTATGGCTGTATATGATGCCGGACAAATATCATTTTTTCGATGCGAAAATGGAAGTAACGATTTTCGCCGTATTGATTCTGCTCAGCTATACGGTGCTCGTGAAAAACACCTTTACGTTTGACGAAGTCGGGTTTATCGTTCTCGCGACGGTATATATCGGACTGTGTTTTCATTATTTTATTGAAATCAGAAACATTGAAACAAACGGGCTTTTGTATATCTTTTATGCCTGCGTTGTCATATGGTCAACGGACTCAGGCGCATATTTCGTCGGAAAGTCGCTCGGGAAGCGGAAGCTGTGGCCCGAAATCAGTCCCAACAAAACGGTGGAAGGGTTTCTCGGCGGTATTGTCATCGCCCTTATTTTTACGGCTGTTTTTCAGCTGTTTGCGCACCTTCCGATTTCATACCCGGTTCTTTTGGTCATCACGCTTGTTCTGTCTGTGTTCGGACAGATCGGGGATTTGGTTGAATCAGCGCTTAAGCGGCACTATGATGTGAAGGATTCGGGGAAAATCCTTCCCGGGCACGGCGGCATTTTAGACCGATTTGACAGCTTTTTGTTTGTCATGCCGTTCTTATACTTTCTGCTTGCGCTTTTTTCATGAGAAAGGCTAATATGAAAATAAGACCGATCTGGACGCATAGAATGGGAGTGGCATTTTGAAGAATATTTGTCTTTTAGGAGCAACAGGATCAATCGGGGAGCAGACGTTAGACGTATTGCGCATGCATCAAGATCAGTTCCGTCTCGTCTCGATGACTTTCGGTAAAAACGCCGAGAAAGCGATCCCGTTGATCAGAACGTTTCAGCCGAAATATGTAGCAGTCGGCGACATGGATACATATCAAAAAGTGAAAGAAGCGTCTTTTTCTCATGAATGTCAAATCGGCATCGGGGAAGAAGGCCTGATTGAAGCGGCAGTCATGGACGAAGTGGATATCGTGGTCAATGCGCTGCTTGGAAGCGTCGGTTTAATCCCGACTTTGAAAGCGATTGAACAGAAAAAAACAATTGCGCTTGCAAATAAGGAAACTCTCGTCACTGCCGGGCATATAGTGAAAGGACACGCAAAACGATACGGCGTTCCTCTTCTTCCGGTCGACAGCGAACATTCCGCTATTTTTCAGGCGCTGCAAGGCGAACAGAGCAAAAATATCGAGCGCCTGATCATTACGGCTTCCGGCGGCAGTTTCAGAGATAAAACGCGGCAGGAGCTTGAGTCTGTAACGATTGCCGACGCCCTTAATCACCCGAACTGGTCGATGGGCACAAAGATTACGATTGACTCGGCTACAATGATGAATAAAGGGCTTGAAGTCATTGAAGCGCATTGGCTGTTTGACATTCCGTATGAACAGATTGCCGTTGTATTACATAAAGAGAGCATCATTCATTCGATGGTTGAATTTCACGACAAGAGCGTCATCGCCCAGCTCGGAAATCCGGACATGAGGGTGCCGATTCAATACGCGCTGACATATCCGGACCGGCTGCCTCTGCCTGAAACAAAAAGGCTTGAATTATGGGAGATCGGAAGCCTTCATTTTGCGAAAGCTGACTTTGAAAGGTTCCGCTGCTTACAATTTGCCTTTGAATCAGGTAAAATAGGGGGAACGATGCCGACGGTTTTAAATGCGGCCAACGAAGAAGCCGTTGCCGCTTTTCTTGCCGGACGGATTTCATTCTTATCGATTGAGGACCTGATTGAAAAAGCATTGGACCGCCACAGCGTAATTCAGGATCCGAGTCTTGCGGATATCCAAGAAGTGGACAAAGACACCCGGGGATACGTTAATTCAATACTCACATAAGGTGGTATGTTCGTGAATACAGTTATCGCGTTTATTATTATTTTCGGAACGCTCGTTTTTTTCCATGAGCTCGGGCATTTATTGCTCGCCCAAAGAGCGGGAATCCTTTGCCGTGAATTTGCGATCGGCTTCGGCCCTAAAATCTTTTCATTTAAAAAGAATGAAACCGTGTATACAATCAGACTCCTTCCGGTCGGGGGGTTCGTCCGCATGGCCGGTGAAGACCCGGAGATGATTGAAGTCAAACCCGGTTATACCGTCGGGCTTCTTTTTAATAAAGATGACGAAGTGGAAAAAGTCATCATTAATCAAAAGGAAAAATATCCCGACGCTTTAATTATCGAGGTGGAGACGGCTGATCTTGAGCACGAAATGAAGATTACCGGGTACGAGCAGGGGAAAGAAGATGAACTGGCGGGCTTTACTGTCAGTCAGACCTCTTTTTTTATCGTAGACGGAGAAGAAGTGCAGATTGCGCCTTACAATCGACAATTCGGGTCTAAACCCGTATGGAAGCGGATTAAGGCGATTGCTGCCGGTCCGATAATGAACTTCATCTTAGCGTATGTCATTCTCGTCATGCTCGGATTCATTCAAGGCGTGCCTTCAAATCAGCCTGAGCTCGGGAAGCTGACAGACAATGGACGCGCAGCTGCTGCCGGTTTAAAAGAAGGCGACTATATCCAGAGCATTAACGGTGAAAAAATGAGGTCATGGACCGACATCGTGACAGCGGTAAAAGAAAATCCCGGGAAAAAAATCGATGTCGCCGTCAAACGGGACGGCAAATCGTTTCATATCTCGGTTACACCTGAAGCTGTAAAAGATGAAAATAAAAAAACAATCGGCCGCTTCGGCTCTTATGCGCCGACTGAAAAAGGCGCGCTTGCAGCGATTGCTTACGGCGCGACATCTACCGTTGATGTTACAAAAGCGATCCTGACCAATCTGAGCAAACTTGTGACAGGCCAGTTTAAGCTTGATATGCTTTCGGGTCCTGTCGGCATTTATGATATGACGGATCAAGTTGCAAAAACCGGTATTATCAACCTATTCCAGTTTGCGGCGTTTTTAAGCATCAACCTGGGAATCGTCAACCTGCTGCCGATACCGGCGCTTGACGGCGGACGGCTGCTGTTTTTATTCATTGAAGCAATCCGCGGCAAGCCGATAAACCGTGACAAGGAAGCATTTGTCGTATTTATCGGCGTAGCTTTCTTAATGCTTCTTATGCTGGTTGTCACATGGAACGATATCCAGCGTTTATTCTTATAATTGACTAGTAAAAAATCAGAGGTGCGAAGACATGAGACAAAGTTTGACGCTTATTCCGACCCTGAGAGAAGTGCCGGCTGATGCTGAAGCAAAAAGCCATAAGCTTCTGCTGAGAGCGGGATTTATCAGACAAAATACGAGCGGGGTTTACAGCTACATGCCCCTGGCTTACAGGGTCATTCAAAACATTCAGAAGATCGTGCGTGAAGAAATGGAAAAAATCAACGCGGTGGAAATGCTGATGCCGGCCCTTCAGCAGGCTGAAACATGGCAGGAATCAGGCAGATGGTATACGTACGGACCTGAATTAATGCGTCTGAAAGACCGCCACGGCCGTGAATTTGCTTTAGGAGCGACACATGAAGAAGTCATTACTTCTCTCGTGCGCGATGAGGTGAAATCTTATAAGCGTCTGCCGCTCACTCTTTACCAGATCCAGTCTAAATTCAGAGATGAAAAACGCCCGCGTTTCGGTTTATTGCGCGGACGCGAATTCATCATGAAAGATGCGTATTCTTTCCATGCTTCTGAAGAAAGTCTGGAGGAAACGTACCAAAACATGTACGGCGCATACAGCAGCATTTTCGCACGCTGTGAATTAAACGTCCGTCCCGTTATTGCCGACTCGGGCGCGATGGGCGGAAAAGACACGCATGAATTTATGGCTCTTTCTGAAATAGGGGAAGATACCATCGCTTATTCCGATGGATCCTCTTACGCAGCCAATACGGAAATGGCGGAAGTTGTCATGAACAGCGAGCCGTCAGATGAAACACCCGAGGCATTGGAGAAAATTGATACGCCGAATGTCAAAAGCATTGAAGAGCTCGCTTCGTTCTTGCAGATCGAGCCGAGCGCCTGCATCAAATCAATGCTGTTTAAAGCGGATGACCGATTTGTTCTCGTGTTAGTAAGAGGCGATCATGAGGTCAATGACGTGAAAGTGAAAAACCTTCTGAACGCGGAAGTGGTTGAGCTTGCGTCTCATGAAGAAGTAGCGGAGAAACTTGGCACGGAGCCGGGATTTGCGGGGCCGATCGGCGCTGCCGGCGACATTGAGATTTATGCCGACCAAGCCGTGAAAGTAATGGTAAACGCCGTTTGCGGCGCGAATGAAAAAGACCGTCATTACCGAAACGTAAACATCGAACGTGACGCGTCTGTAAAAGCGTATGCCGATCTTCGAATCATTCAGGAAGGCGATCCGTCACCTGACGGAAAAGGCACGATCCGTTTCGCTGAAGGGATTGAGGTCGGACAAGTCTTTAAACTAGGCACGCGTTACTCTGAAGCGATGAATGCGACATACCTTGATGAAAACGGGCGTGCGCAGCCGATGCTGATGGGATGTTACGGAATCGGCGTGTCCAGAACGCTTTCAGCCATCGCTGAACAGCATCACGACGAAAAAGGCTTGATCTGGCCGAAGAGCGTTGCTCCGTATGATCTTCATATTTTGGCGCTGAATATGAAAAACGAAGCGCAAAAAGAGCTTGCTGAACAGCTTTACGGTAAATTCCAGGCGGAAGGTTATGAGGTATTATACGATGACCGTGCTGAGCGCGCAGGCGTGAAGTTTGCTGATTCTGATCTGATCGGCCTTCCGATCCGCATCACTGTCGGAAAACGTGCCGACGAAGGCATCGTAGAAGTGAAAATCCGCAAAACCGGTGAATCTGCCGAAGTTTCAGTGGATGAGCTTTCTGAATTTATTAAGACGAAGTAATCACCATAACGAATCGTACAAAATCATGTTAAAATAGAGAAAAAAGAAGGTACCTCATCACCTGCGGAGGTACCTTCACTTATGATGTTTTAAGGGAGGGATACTGTCTGAATGGAACAGTTATCAGTAAACAGAAGACAGTTTCAGATTCTTCTGCAGCAGCTTAATATGACAGATGATACCTTCATGACATACTTTGAAGACGGAGAGATTGATAAACTGACAATCCATAAAGCAGAAAAAGCCTGGCATTTCCAATTTCGCTTTAAGGCTCTTTTGCCGTATCAAATATATGATTCATTCATGATGAGGTTAACACAATCGTTTGCTCACATCGCCCGTGTCACATCGTCTGTTCAGGTCATCGACCCTACAGTGACAGAGGAGCTTGTACAGGATTATTGGACACGCTGTATTGAAGAGCTTGAAGGAACCTCGCCGCCGATGGTGGCTCTTTTGAATCAGCAGAAACCGAAGCTCAAGGGAAACAAGCTGATCGTGAAAACAAAAACAGATACAGAAGCATCTGCGCTCAAAAATAAATACAGCGCACTGATTCAGCACAGCTACCGCCAATTCGGCTTTCCGGAACTGCAGCTGGATACCGAAATTTTCGTATCTGACCAAGAAGTCCAGAAATTCCGCGAGCAAAAGCTTGCTGAAGATCAGGAGCGGGCGATGCAGGCGCTTATCGAGATGGAGAAGAAGGAAAAAGAGGGCGATGAGGATCAGGCACCGTCCGGACCGCTTGTCATCGGCTATCAAATTAAAGAGAACGAAGAAATCCGGACGCTTGACAGCATCATGGATGAAGAAAGAAGAATCACGGTGCAGGGGTTTGTGTTTGATGCTGAAACACGTGAGCTGAAAAGCGGACGCACGCTCTGCATTTTCAAAATCACGGACTATACAAACAGTATTATAGTAAAAATGTTCGCCAGAGAAAAAGAAGACGCCGCTTTGATGAAAACGCTGAAAAAAGGCATGTGGGTGAAGGCGCGGGGAAGCATTCAAAACGATACATTCGTCAGAGACCTCGTCATGATTGCAAATGACGTGAATGAAATAAAAGCCAAAACCCGTGAAGACACCGCTCCTGAAGGCGAAAAACGGGTTGAACTTCATCTGCATTCTCCGATGAGCCAAATGGATGCTGTAACGGGCATCGGAAAGCTTGTCGAACAGGCGAAAAAATGGGGACATGAAGCGATTGCGTTAACTGATCACGCCGTTGTGCAGTCTTTCCCGGATGCCTATTCCGCCGCGAAAAAACACGGCATTAAAATGATTTACGGAATGGAAGCCAATATCGTAGATGACGGCGTTCCGATCGCATACAATCCAGCTCACCGTCTCCTGGAAGAAGACACATACGTCGTCTTTGACGTTGAAACGACAGGTCTGTCCGCAGTGTATGACACCATCATTGAGCTTGCCGCAGTCAAAATAAGAGGCGGAGAAATCATCGATAAATTCGAAGCGTTCGCCAATCCGCACCATCCGCTGTCAGCAACGACGATAGAGCTTACCGGGATAACGGACGACATGGTCCGCGACGCTCCCGATGTCGTTGACGTCGTCCGGGATTTTAAAGAATGGATCGGCGATGACGTGCTTGTGGCTCATAACGCCAGCTTTGATATGGGATTTTTAAATGTGGCGTACAAGCGTCTTTTGAAAACGGAAAAAGCGAAAAATCCGGTTATTGATACGCTGGAACTCGCGCGTTTCCTGTATCCTGAGTTTAAAAATCACCGCTTAAATACGTTATGTAAGAAGTTTGATATCGAATTAACCCAGCATCACCGAGCGGTCTTTGACGCTGAAGCAACGGGCTACCTGCTGTTGAAAATGCTCAAAGATGCCGCTGAAAAAGACATTTTTTATCATGATCAGCTGAATGAGAATATGGGACAATCCAATGCTTATCAAAGATCAAGGCCTTATCACGCTACATTGCTCGCCGTAAATGAGACCGGCCTTAAAAATCTGTTTAAGCTTGTGTCCATTTCTCATATTCAATATTTCTACAGAGTGCCGCGCATTCCGAGGTCGCAGCTTAATAAATACAGAGAAGGTCTGTTAATCGGCTCTGCCTGTGACAGGGGAGAGGTCTTTGAAGGCATGATGCAAAAATCACCTGAAGAGGTTGAAGATATCGCATCCTTCTATGATTATCTTGAAGTGCAGCCGCCGGAAGTATACAGACACCTTCTGCAGCTTGAGCTCGTCCGGGATGAAAAAGCGCTGAAAGAAATCATCGCCAACATCACGAAGCTCGGGGAAAAATTGAATAAGCCGGTCGTTGCCACCGGAAATGTCCACTACTTAAACGATGAGGATAAAATTTACCGGAAGATCTTAATATCTTCCCAAGGCGGCGCCAACCCGTTAAACCGGCACGAACTGCCTAAAGTGCACTTCAGAACGACAGATGAAATGCTGGATGCTTTCTCCTTTCTCGGTGCGGAAAAAGCGAAAGAAATCGTGGTTGACAATACACAGAAAGTCGCTTCGATGATCGAAGAGATCAAACCGATCAAAGACGATCTGTACACGCCGAAAATTGACGGAGCCGATGAAGAAATCCGTGAAATGAGCTATCAGCGCGCCAGAAGTATTTACGGTGAAGAGCTTCCCGAAATTGTGGAAGCGAGAATAGAAAAAGAATTAAAAAGCATCATCGGTCATGGATTCGCCGTTATTTATCTCATCTCTCATAAGCTTGTAAAACGGTCTCTGGATGACGGTTATCTCGTCGGCTCCCGGGGGTCCGTCGGTTCATCGCTTGTGGCGACCTTAACGGAAATCACTGAAGTGAATCCGCTCGCTCCGCACTATGTGTGCCCGAGCTGCCGATATTCCGAATTCTTTAATGACGGATCAGTCGGTTCCGGTTTTGACCTTCCGGATAAAAGCTGCCCGTCTTGCGGCACACCTTTGAAAAAGGACGGGCATGATATCCCGTTTGAAACGTTCTTAGGCTTTAAAGGTGACAAAGTACCCGATATCGACTTGAACTTCTCAGGTGAGTATCAGCCGCATGCCCATAACTACACGAAAGTATTGTTCGGTGAAGATAACGTGTATCGCGCGGGAACGATCGGCACAGTTGCGGAAAAGACGGCTTACGGATATGTGAAAGGCTATGCGGGCGACCACAACCTACACATGCGCGGCGCGGAGATCGACCGTCTGGTGCAGGGCTGCACCGGCGTTAAGAGAACGACCGGCCAGCACCCGGGGGGGATTATCGTTGTCCCGGATTACATGGATATTTACGATTTTTCCCCGATACAATTCCCGGCAGATGCGACGGGGTCTGAATGGAAAACGACTCATTTTGACTTCCACTCCATTCATGACAACCTGCTGAAGCTTGATATATTGGGGCACGATGATCCGACAGTCATCCGGATGCTCCAGGATTTAAGCGGAATTGATCCGAAGACGATTCCGACAGATGATCCGGAGGTTATGAAGATTTTCCAAGGCACAGAATCGCTCGGCGTCACTGAAGAGCAGATCGGCTGTAAAACGGGGACGCTCGGCATTCCTGAATTCGGGACGCGATTTGTGCGGCAGATGCTTGAGGATACGAAGCCGACGACGTTCTCCGAGCTTGTCCAGATTTCCGGGCTTTCCCACGGAACGGACGTATGGCTCGGCAACGCGCAGGAACTGATACACAACAATACGTGTGAACTGAGCGAAGTGATCGGCTGCCGTGATGACATTATGGTTTACTTGATTTATCAGGGCCTTGAGCCTTCACTGGCCTTTAAAATCATGGAATTCGTCCGTAAAGGCAAAGGCCTGACGCCGGAATGGGAAGAAGAAATGAAAAAGAACAATGTGCCGAACTGGTATATTGATTCATGCAAAAAAATCAAATACATGTTCCCGAAAGCCCACGCCGCCGCATACGTGCTGATGGCGGTGCGGATTGCCTATTTTAAAGTGCATCACGCGCTTTTATATTATGCTGCGTATTTTACCGTCCGCGCAGATGACTTTGACATTGATACAATGATTAAAGGCTCAACCGCCATCAGAGCGGTGATGGATGATATCAGCTCTAAAGGGCTTGATGCTTCGCCGAAGGAGAAAAACCTCCTTACCGTGTTAGAGCTTGCGCTTGAAATGTGTGAGCGCGGCTATTCCTTCCAGAAGGTAGATCTATACCGTTCGAGCGCTTCGGAATTTATCATTGACGGCAACAGTCTCATCCCGCCGTTCAACTCAATTCCGGGACTCGGAACCAACGCCGCTCTCAATATTGTGAAAGCGCGGGAAGAAGGGGAGTTCCTTTCAAAAGAGGATCTTCAAAAACGCGGAAAAGTGTCAAAAACCATTTTAGAGTATTTAGATCGTCACGGCTGTCTTGAGTCGCTTCCGGACCAAAATCAGCTGTCTCTGTTTTAAGCTTTGTGCACAGCCGCCGAGCGGAGTTTGATTTGCATTAAATATATGGTTATGGTATAGTTTTATTGGAAATGCTAACGATTACCGAGGCAAAGAGTGGGGAAACCCGCTCTTTTGTATTGAACAGGCAATTTTGCCTCGACATGTCCATCGTTTTCTCAATGCCCCTGCTCTTTTGAAGCAGGGTTTTTATGCAGAGGAACGGCTGATATGATATCGACAGCACAAGGAGGAAAAACATGAGCAAAAAAGTGACTGATACCGTTCAAGGAATGGCTCAGCCCATACTGGATGACCTTCAGCTTGAACTCGTAGACATTGAATTTGTCAAAGAGGGTCAAAACTGGTTCCTTCGCGTGTTTATTGATTCCGATAACGGTGTTGATATTGAGGAGTGCGCCAAAGTCAGCGAAGCGTTAAGCGAAAAGCTGGATGAGGCCGATCCGATCACTCAGAACTACTTTCTTGAAGTATCTTCTCCTGGAGCCGAGCGTCCATTAAAGAAAAAAGCCGACTTCGAAAAATCACTGGGCAAAAATGTGTACATGAAAACGTACGAACCGATTGACGGTTTAAAAGTGTTTGAAGGCAAATTGGCTGAATTTGATGGACAAACTGTTACAATAGAGATGACGGTCAAAACAAGAAAGAAACGGGTCAATATTCCGTATGAAAAAATAGCTAACGCAAGATTAGCTGTAACATTTTAATGAATGAAGTATTAGTGTTTAAGGGGGGAGACCGCTAACATGAGCAGTGAACTATTAGATGCTCTCACTATTCTTGAAAAAGAAAAAGGCATCAGTAAAGACATTATCATCGAAGCAATTGAAGCTGCCTTAATTTCCGCGTATAAGCGAAATTTTAACCAGGCGCAAAACGTACGGGTCGATCTGAACCGTGAGACGGGCACGATCCGCGTGTTCGCAAGAAAGGATGTCGTAGACGAGGTATACGATTCAAGACTTGAAATCTCGCTTGACGACGCCCAGCACATCCATCCGAACTACCTTGTCGGAGATGTCGTTGAAATAGAAGTAACGCCGAAAGACTTCGGCCGCATTGCTGCGCAGACGGCGAAACAAGTGGTGACGCAGCGTGTCCGTGAAGCTGAGCGCGGCGTGATTTACTCAGAATTTATCGATCGTGAAGAAGACATCATGACTGGAATTGTACAGCGCTTAGACAGCAAGTTTATTTACGTGTCTCTCGGCAAGATTGAAGCGCTGCTGCCCGTCAATGAACAAATGCCGAATGAGAGCTATAAACCGCACGATCGGATTAAAGTATTTATCACAAAAGTCGAAAAAACGACAAAAGGGCCGCAGATCTATGTATCAAGAACGCATCCTGGCCTGTTGAAGCGTCTTTTTGAAATCGAAGTGCCGGAAATTTATGACGGAACGGTCGAACTGAAATCCGTTGCCAGAGAAGCGGGCGACCGCTCTAAAATCTCCGTCCGCACTGATGACCCTGACGTTGATCCGGTCGGTTCATGCGTCGGTCCTAAAGGCCAGCGGGTGCAGGCGATCGTCAATGAACTGAAAGGCGAAAAAATTGATATCGTCAACTGGTCTGATGATCCGGTTGAATTTGTTGCCAATGCGCTCAGCCCGTCTAAAGTGCTGGATGTCATCGTCAGCGAAGAAGAAAAAGCCACGACTGTCATCGTTCCT
Source organism: Bacillus sp. EKM420B (assembly GCF_011065565.1). NCBI lineage: Bacteria > Bacillati > Bacillota > Bacilli > Caryophanales > Bacillaceae > Bacillus > Bacillus sp. EKM420B. The sequence continues at coordinate 789,281 of NZ_JAAMNX010000001.1, forward strand.
GATTACCAGCTTTCTCTGGCAATCGGAAAAAGAGGGCAAAACGCCCGCTTAGCCGCGAAACTGACAGGCTGGAAAATCGATATCAAAAGTGAAACGGATGCAAGAGACCTTGGCATCTATCCGAGAGAGCATGAAGAAGATGACGATTTAGAGCCGCTCTTTATGGAGCCTGAAACAGCCGAATCGGATGAATAAGAGGTGACTTTAGGTGAATAAGCGAAAAAAAATTCCTCTGCGCAAATGCGTGGTAACGGGGGAAATGAAGCCTAAAAAGGAACTGATCCGAATTGTCCGTTCTAAAGAAGGAGAGATTTCAGTCGATCCGACCGGAAAGAAGAACGGGCGGGGTGCCTATATCACCCTTGAGAAAGAATGCATCTTAGCTGCGAAAAAGAAAAACACATTGCAAAATCAATTTCAATCACAAATCGATGACCAGATTTTCGAAGAATTGCTGGAACTGGCGGAAAAGGTGAAAAAATAACATGTCTGGAATGGAATGGTTTCCCTTGCTGGGTCTGGCCAATCGAGCTCGTAAGGTCGTGTCGGGCGAGGACTTGGTTATAAAAGAAATTAGAAATGCGCGTGCAAAACTTGTTCTGCTGACAGAAGATGCATCTGCGAATACTGCAAAAAAAGTATCCGATAAATGCAATTATTATAAAGTGCCTTATAAAAAAGTCGAAAGCCGCGCGGATCTCGGCCGCTCTATCGGCAAGGAATCACGTGTCGTTGTCGCCGTCACTGACCAAGGTTTTGCGAATAAGCTGATCAGCTTGCTCGATTAATATTTTTGGGGGTGAACGAATGGCTAAAATGAGAGTTTACGAATATGCAAAAGCCATCAATGTTTCAAGCAAGGAAATTTTGACTGCGCTGAAAAACATGGATATAGTAGTAAATAACCATATGGCAATGCTTGAAGAAAAGACCATTAAGCAGCTTGATGCGAAATTTAAAAAAGGCGGCGCCGGCGTTACATCTCAGAAGCCTGCGGAAACGAACAAAAACAAGCCGCAAGGGATTAATCAGCAGCCTGCTGGGAATCAACCAAACAAAATTCGAGACGGAAAGAAGAATGACGTGCAGAATAATCAATTTAACAAAAACAAGAAGAACAACAACAAAAACAAAAACAAACGCAATCATAACAACAAAAATCAGTATCAGCAAAAACCGCTGAAGCCGAAAAAAGAGCTTCCTGAGAAAATTACGTTTTCCGGCTCTTTAACAGTCGGGGCCTTAGCCGAAGAACTTGGCAAAGAACCGTCTGAACTCATTAAAAAACTGATGCTTCTGGGCGTAATGGCTACGATTAACCAGGAGCTTGACAAAGACACAATCGAACTGATCGCATCTGAATACGGTGTGGAAACAGAAGAAGTGATTGTGCTCGAAGAAACTGAGCTTGAAAAATATGAAGAGGCTGACAAAGAAGAAGATCTTCAAATTCGTCCGCCTGTCGTGACGATCATGGGCCACGTTGACCATGGGAAAACGACCCTTCTTGACAGCATCAGAAAAACAAAGGTTGTTGAAGGTGAAGCCGGCGGAATCACCCAGCATATCGGGGCGTACCAGATCGAAGAAAACGGCAAAAAAATCACGTTCTTAGATACTCCGGGACACGCGGCGTTCACAACAATGCGTGCGCGCGGTGCGGAAGTAACTGATATTACCATTTTAGTCGTAGCGGCTGATGACGGTGTTATGCCGCAAACAGTCGAAGCCATCAACCATGCGAAAGCGGCTGAGGTTCCGATTATCGTTGCCGTGAATAAAGTGGATAAAGAAAGCGCGAACCCTGACCGTGTCATGCAGGAGCTGACTGAATACGGACTCGTTCCTGAAGCATGGGGAGGAGAAACGATTTTCGTTCCTCTGTCCGCTCTTACAGGCAAGGGAATTGACGAGCTTGTCGAAATGATTCTGCTTGTCAGTGAGGTGGAAGAGCTGAAAGCCAATCCGAACCGTCAGGCAAAAGGAACGGTTATTGAAGCTGAGCTCGATAAAGGAAGAGGATCTGTCGCGACACTTCTCGTTCAAACGGGAACATTGCATGTCGGAGATCCGATCGTTGTCGGAAATACATTCGGCCGCGTGCGGGCCATGGTCAATGATCTCGGCCGCCGCGTGAAAACAGCCGGACCGTCCACACCTGTAGAAATCACGGGCTTAAACGACGTACCGCAGGCTGGCGATCAATTCCTCGTCTTTAAAGATGAAAAAACAGCCCGTTCTGTCGGTGAAGCACGCGCTTCCAAGCAACTGGAAGAACAGCGCAGCGACAAAGCGAAGCTGAGCCTCGATGATCTGTTTGAACAAATTAAACAAGGCGATGTCAAAGACATCAACTTAATCGTAAAAGCTGACGTTCAAGGTTCAGCCGAAGCGTTAACAGCCGCTCTTCAAAAAATTGAAGTAGAAGGCGTAAAAGTGAAAATCATTCACACAGGCGTCGGTGCGATTACGGAATCAGACATCATTCTCGCATCTGCTTCAAATGCAATCGTTATCGGGTTTAATGTGCGCCCAGACGGAAATGCTAAGAGCACGGCTGAAGCTGAAAATGTAGATATCCGTCTTCACCGTATCATTTACAAAGTCATCGAAGAAATTGAAGCGGCGATGAAAGGAATGCTTGATCCTGAGTACGAAGAAAAAGTCATCGGTCAGGTTGAAGTGCGCCAAACATTCAAAGTATCGAAAATCGGCACGATTGCCGGCGGATATGTAACAGACGGCCACATTACACGTGACAGCGGACTCCGCCTGATCCGTGACGGCGTGGTCATCTTCGAAGGGGAAGTAGACGTTCTGAAACGCTTCAAAGATGATGTGAAAGAAGTTTCACAAGGATATGAATGTGGTATAACGATTAAGAAATACAATGACATTCGCGAAGGCGACGTCCTTGAAGCGTATGTCATGCAGGAAATCGAAAGAAAGTGATCGGATTTGCGGAATGTGAATGCATCATTTATGATGCGGGATCATTAAAGGAGAAACGAGCCGTTCTGAAGCGGATTATAACGAGGGTTCAGAATAAGTTCAACGTGTCGGCCGCAGAAATCGGCTATCAGGACACTTGGCAGCGGACCAGCTTCGGAATCGCCGTCGTCTCCTCCTCTCACGTTCAGGCGGAAAAGGAGATCCAGCGTGTACTCGCGTTTATTGACTCCTTTCCCGAGATAGAACGGACGATCACTAGAACAGAGTGGTTTTAACTTAGAGGTGATTGAATTGAGTATGAGAGCAAACCGTGTCGGCGAGCAGATGAAAAAAGAGCTCGGGGATATTATCAGCCGAAAGCTTAAAGATCCGAGAATCGGATTTCTCACTGTAACAGACGTACGTGTTTCAGGTGATTTACAAATAGCGAAGGTGTATATCTCCGTCCTCGGCGGAGAGAAAAAGAAAGAGGAGGCGCTGAAAGGGCTTGAGAAAGCGAAAGGATTTATCCGTTCCGAAATCGGCAGCCGAATCAGACTCCGCAAAACGCCTGAGCTTGAATTTGAATTTGATGAATCAATTGAGTACGGCAATCGTATTGAAACATTGATTCACGAACTGCATTCAGATAAACCGTCTGAATAACGGGAAAGAGGATGGGCGAGTGTCGTCTGTCCTCTTTTCTGCGTTTTACGGGATACAATTGATAACAAAGGAGCGAAAGACAGATGGTTAACGGAGTTCTCCTTTTACATAAACCGGTCGGCATGACTTCTCACGACTGTGTAATGAAAATAAGAAAACTGTTAAAAACAAAGAAAGTCGGGCATACGGGAACCCTTGATCCGGAAGTGTCAGGCGTACTGCCGATCTGTGTCGGACGGGCTACAAAGATCGTTGAGTACGTCACCGACAAGTCAAAAACGTACGATGCTGAGATCACTCTCGGTTTCTCCACATCGACCGAAGACCAGACGGGAGAAACGGTCAGCGTAAAACCTGTCAGGGAGCCGCTGGAAGAAGCGGATATCAAAGCCGTTTTAGACGAATTGAAGGGACCGCAGGAGCAAGTGCCGCCGATGTATTCCGCGGTAAAGGTCAACGGGAAAAAGCTCTATGAATACGCCAGAGCGGGTATTGAAGTGGAGCGGCCGAAGCGGAATATCACGATTGAAGATATCGCGCTCACTTCCCCTGTCACTTATAACGAAGACACAGCATCATTCCGCTTTACAGTCACGTGCTCAAAAGGCACTTACGTCAGAACGTTGGCGGTGACAATCGGTGAAAAACTCGGCTATCCCGCGCATATGTCGCATCTCATCCGCACTGCTTCGGGCGATTTCAGCCTTGATGAATGTTTCACGTTTGAGGAACTTGAACAGCAGGTTTCGGACGGAACGGTTGCAGAGCATGCCGTGCCGATCGATAGAGCGCTCAATCATTTGCCGAAATGGGTCATAAGTGATACATTAGCTAAGAAAGCTGAAAACGGGTCGGTGTTTGACATCCCGGCGGAATTTTCTGCAATGACAGCTGACGCCCGTATAGCGGTCTGTACTGAAGACGGAGAATGTGTGGCCATTTATATGCCGCATCCTTCAAAAAAAGGACTGCTGAAACCGGCTAAAGTGCTCATGCAAAAAAGCGAACAATAAGAAAAAAGGTGACCGTTCTGTGAAGACGATACATATTTCTCATCCGCATCATTTACAAAAAGAAGAGCAGCCGGCGTCTGTCATGGCGCTCGGCTACTTTGACGGCGTTCATTTGGGACACCGGAAAGTAATCGGAACAGCCAGACAAATTGCCGAAGAAAAAGGCCTGTCGCTGGCCGTTATGACGTTTCATCCACACCCTTCCCATGTGTTGGGCAGGGACAAAGAGCCAAAGGATCTGATTACGCCGCTTGAAGATAAAATCAGCCAGATCGGGCGTTTAGGCGCTGATGTGCTGTATGTCGTAAAGTTTGATGAAGCGTTTGCGTCTCTGTCTCCAAAACAGTTTGCCGAGGAGTATATTTTAGGGTTGAACGCGCGGCACGCTGTGGGAGGCTTCGATTTTACGTACGGAAAATACGGAAAAGGCACGATGGAGACGCTGCCGGACGATTTAAACGGCAAGGCCGGATGCACGACTGTCGAGAAACAGACCGAGCAGGCCAGAAAGATCAGCTCCACTTATATCCGGTCAGCGCTCCAGGATGGTGACGTTGAACTTGCGCACACTCTTCTCGGCCAGCCGTATTTTATCCGGGGCACTGTGATTCACGGAGACAAAAGAGGCCGCACCATCGGTTTTCCGACCGCGAATGTCGGCCTGCACAACAGCTATATCGTGCCGCCGACAGGCGTGTATGCAGTGAAAGCCGAAATAAAAGGCGAGGTGTATGAAGGCGTCTGCAACATCGGCTACAAACCGACCTTTTATGAAAAGCGTCCCGATCAGCCGTCAATTGAAGTTCATTTGTTTAATTTTCAACAGGATGTATACGGAGAAGACGTTAAAATCGAGTGGTACAAACGAATCCGAAGCGAACGGAAGTTTAACGGCATCGATGAACTGACGGCTCAGATCGGGAAAGACAAACAAGAAGCGATCCGTTTTTTCAGCAAATAACGGAAAAAACATCAAAAGTACACAAATTTTATTCTAAAAGATTTGCATATGGGCGCGATTTTTAGTATCATATGTTTCGTAGTCTTAAAACCATTGCTTGGCAATCCGAAGTCACCGACGGTTGCTAGGTAACTGGGGCTAATTATGATATGGAGGTGAAACAGGATGGCAATTACTCAAGAGCGTAAAAATCAACTCATCAGCGAGTTCAAAACACACGAATCTGATACTGGTTCTCCAGAAGTTCAGATCGCTATCCTAACAGACTCAATTAACAACTTGAACGAGCATTTGCGTACTCACAAGAAAGATCACCACTCACGTCGCGGTCTTCTTAAAATGGTAGGTAAACGTCGTAATCTTCTTACGTATCTGCGTAATAAAGACGTAACTCGTTACCGTGAGTTAATTAACAAACTAGGCTTACGTCGATAATCGTAAAAAGCGGGAGGATTCCCGCTTTTTTATCGTATTAAAGCGAAAAAAATAATAATAAAAAAACAATGAAATCCTTTTACATACTACTTTGACATTGATATGTTCAATTCATTTCGTTCATAATAGGAGTAATTGATTATTTCACACATTAAGAGAGGAGCTCGTAATCGAATGGGACAAGAGAAACATGTCTTTACCATAGATTGGGCCGGCAGACAGCTTACAGTAGAAGCCGGCCAGCTTGCCAAACAGGCAAACGGCGCTGTCATGGTCCGCTACGGCGATACTGCAGTGCTCAGCACAGCAACCGCATCAAAAGAACCGAAACCGCTAGATTTTTTCCCGCTTACCGTTAACTATGAAGAAAGATTATACGCAGTAGGTAAAATTCCGGGCGGTTTTATTAAAAGAGAAGGCCGTCCAAGTGAAAAGGCCGTTTTAGCCAGCCGTCTGATCGACCGTCCGATCCGCCCGCTTTTCGCAGACGGATTCCGTAACGAAGTACAGGTCATCAGCATTGTCATGAGTGTTGATCAGGACTGCTCATCTGAAATGGCTGCAATGTTCGGTTCATCACTCGCTCTTTGCGTTTCCGATATCCCATTTGAAGGCCCGATCGCGGGTGTGACGGTAGGCCGCATTGACGGGAAATTCGTCATCAATCCGACGGTTGACCAGCTTGAAAAAAGTGATATCAACCTCATCGTTGCAGGCACAAAAGATGCCATCAACATGGTGGAAGCCGGAGCGGATGAAGTTCCTGAAGAAATCATGCTTGAGGCGATTATGTTCGGTCACGAAGAAATTAAGCGCCTGATCGCATTCCAAGAAGAAATCGTCGCAGCAGTCGGCAAAGAGAAAACAGAGATCGAACTGTATGAAATTGACGAAGAGCTCAGCGCAAAAGTAAAAAGCCTTGCGGAGCCGGATCTTCTCAGCGCCATTCAGGTTCACGAAAAACATGCTCGCGAAGACGCGATCAATGAAGTGAAAAATGCAGTTGTCGCGAAATTCGAAGAAGAAGAGCATGATGAAGATACGATTAAAAAAGTGAAACAGACACTGTCTAAACTCGTGAAAAACGAAGTGCGCCGTTTGATCACAGAAGAAAAAGTCCGTCCGGACGGCCGCGGCGTTGATCAAATCCGCCCGCTTTCTTCAGAAGTCGGCCTTCTGCCGAGAACGCATGGCTCCGGGCTGTTTACGAGAGGACAGACGCAGGCGCTCAGCGTTTGTACATTAGGCGCCCTTGGAGACGTTCAGATTCTTGACGGTTTAGGCGTGGAAGAGTCAAAACGCTTTATGCATCATTATAACTTCCCGCAGTTCAGCGTAGGGGAGACAGGCCCGATGCGCGGACCGGGACGCCGTGAGATCGGTCACGGTGCTCTTGGAGAGCGTGCGCTTGAGCCGGTCATTCCGAATGAAAAAGACTTCCCGTATACGGTCCGCCTCGTATCTGAAGTGCTTGAATCAAACGGTTCCACTTCACAGGCCAGCATCTGCGCAAGTACGCTTGCCATGATGGACGCAGGTGTTCCGATTAAAGCCCCTGTTGCAGGTATCGCGATGGGACTTGTGAAATCAGGCGAGTACTATACAGTATTGACGGATATTCAAGGGATGGAAGACGCCCTCGGTGACATGGACTTTAAAGTAGCCGGCACGGAAAAAGGCGTGACAGCGCTGCAAATGGACATTAAAATTGAAGGCCTTTCAAGAGAAATTCTTGAAGAAGCGCTTCAGCAGGCGAAAAAAGGAAGAATGGAAATCTTAAACAGCATGCTCAGCACGCTTGGTGAATCAAGAAAAGAACTTTCTCAATATGCGCCGAAAATTTTAACGATGACCATTAATCCGGATAAAATCCGTGACGTTATCGGACCGAGCGGTAAACAAATCAACAAAATCATTGAAGATACCGGTGTTAAAATTGACATTGAACAAGACGGCACCATCTTTATTTCTTCTACTGATGAAAGCAGCAACCAAAAAGCGAAAAAAATCATCGAAGATCTTGTCAGAGAAGTCGAAGTCGGCCAGCTTTACCTCGGTAAAGTGAAACGGATTGAGAAATTCGGCGCTTTCGTTGAAATCTTCAGCGGAAAAGACGGTCTCGTTCACATCTCTGAACTAGCGCTCGAACGGGTCGGCAAGGTGGAGGATGTTGTGAAAATCGGTGACGAAATCCTTGTGAAGGTAACTGAAATTGACAAACAGGGACGAGTGAATCTGTCGCGTAAAGCAGTGCTGCGCGAAGAGAAAGAAAAAGAACAGGAACAACAACAATCTTAAATGAAAACCTAACAAGGAGCCTGGGAGACCCGGCTTCTTTATTTTGAGAAAGACAACTGACGGGTTCTACCTTGTCCTCCTCATACATAATGTGTGATGAGGGGGGAAGGACATGTTGAAAAAATTCGTGCCGTTTGCCGTTTTTTTATTTCTTTTTTTTGTTTCGTTTGAAATGTTAAAAAACCCGTATACAGTTGATTACATAGACGCAATGAAAAAAGACGCGGTAACTGTGTCAGCATCAAAAGATCCGCTCTATGAAGAATTACTGCAAAAAGCGTCAGAGTATGAAGTGAAGCCGCAAGACGCGCGGATTGATAAAATATGGAAGAGTATACCGGGATATAACGGTTTAAAAGTCAATGTGGAAAAATCCTATAAACAAATGAAAAAGGACGGAGAATTTCACGAAGACGACCTTGTCTATGAGCAGGTAAAGCCGAAAGTCCATCTTGATTCTCTCGCGCCCGAACCCATTTATAAAGGAAATCCCGACAAACCGATGGTCGCTTTCCTGATAAATGTCGCCTGGGGAAATGAATACGTGGAGCAAATGCTGCCTATTCTGAAGCGGCACCAGGTCAAAGCAACTTTCTTTCTTGAAGGGAAATGGCTGAAAAACAATCAGGAACTGGGGAAAAAAATAGCGGCAGACGGACATGAAATCGGAAATCATTCATACAATCACCCTGATATGAGCAAACTGACTTCAGGAAGCATTTCCGAACAGCTTGACAAAACCAATGCACAAATCAGCGAGACGCTCGGCATGAAGCCGAAATGGTTTGCGCCGCCAAGCGGCAGCTTCAGAAAAGCCGTGGTCGACCTTGCGGCGGAAAAAGGAATGGGCACCATCATGTGGACCGTTGACACCATTGACTGGCAAAAACCGTCTCCCGCTGTTTTACAAACAAGGGTGTTGAGCAAAATACATAACGGAGCCATGATTTTAATGCATCCGACTGATCCGACTGCGAAAAGCCTGGATACACTGATTGCAAAAATCAAAGAAAAAGGCTACGCGCTCGGCTCAGTGTCTGACTTAATGGATGAAAACAGGCTGATGAAGTAGCAGGCGGCAGTTGCCTGTCTTTGAATAGGAGGAACAGACTTGATAAAACGCTATACATGCCAAAACGGTGTAAGAGTTGTGCTTGAAAATAATCCAACGGTGCGGTCTGTGGCAATCGGCGTCTGGATCGGGACGGGATCACGTCATGAAACGCCGGAGACAAACGGTATTTCGCACTTTCTCGAGCATATGTTTTTTAAAGGAACAAATACCAGGTCCGCACGTGAAATCGCAGAATCCTTCGATCGGATAGGCGGCCAAGTGAATGCCTTCACTTCAAAAGAATATACGTGCTATTACGCCAAAGTGCTGGATGAGCATGCAAACTACGCACTTGATGTGCTGGCTGATATGTTCTTTCATTCTGCTTTTGACGAAGATGAGCTCAAAAAAGAAAAGAACGTCGTATATGAAGAAATCAAAATGTATGAAGACGCACCGGATGACATTGTCCACGATCTGCTGAGCAAAGCGACATACGGCAATCATTCGCTCGGATACCCGATTCTCGGGACGGAGGAAACGCTTTCATCGTTTAACGGCGATTCTCTCAGACAGCATATGGATGACTTTTACACGCCGGACCGCGTCGTCATTTCTGTCGCCGGAAATGTAACGGAACAATTCATTAAAGACGTGGAGAAATGGTTCGGTACATACGAAGCGAAGGGCAAAGCAAGCGGCATCAGCGAGCCTGAGTTTCATTATGAAAAGCTGACCAGAAAAAAAGACACCGAACAGGCGCATCTCTGTCTCGGTTTCAAAGGCCTGAAAGTCGGAGATCCGGACATTTACGATTTGATCGTCTTAAACAACGTGCTCGGCGGAAGCATGAGCAGCCGTCTTTTTCAGGATGTGCGCGAAGATAAAGGACTGGCCTATTCTGTATACAGCTATCACAGTTCCTATGAAGACAGCGGTATGCTGACGATTTACGGAGGCACCGGCGCGAATCAGCTCGGACTTCTGTCTGAAACCATTCAGGAAACGTTATCGCTTCTAAAACGTGACGGTATCACCCCGAAAGAGCTGGAAAACAGCAAAGAGCAAATGAAGGGGAGCTTAATGCTCAGCTTAGAAAGCACAAACAGCAAAATGAGCCGGAACGGGAAAAACGAACTTCTGCTCGGAAAGCATAAGACCATGGATGAAATTATCGCTGAATTAAATGCGGTCAGCCTGGAAAGCGTCAACGGCCTCAGCCGCCGCTTATTTACGGATGATTACGCACTATCGCTCATCAGCCCGACCGGCAATATACCGGCCTCGTCTTAAGCTGCAAAGCAGTCTGCCTCTATACGGGGCAGGCATTTTTTTTTGCTCCGGGTCATATAGTACAAGGGGGTGGCTATCATGAGGCTCAGTGAACTGTCAGGTAAAGAAATTGTGGACATTAAACGGGCAGAGCGGCTCGGCGTGCTCGGCCAGACCGATTTGGAAATTAATGAACAGGACGGACAAATTACCGCGCTGTTGATACCGACGGTAAAATGGTTCGGATTGCGAAAACAAGGCCACGACATCCGCGTCCCCTGGAACCATATCCAAAAAATCGGGTCAGACATGATCATTTTAGACGTTCCGGGGGAGATCACGCCTCCCGAAGAGTAGATCTTATTCATTTTTTGCAAGCACCGGCTCATACAGCCGGTGCTTTTTTTATGAAAAAGACGCTGTACATTCACCGCCCTTTCTCTTTGCACATACGATGAAGAGGAGGATGACACTTAAAAGATCCAGTAACTGTAAAGAAGGTGAACGTTTCAGATGTTAACCGGATTAACAATTGCGATCATTGGCGGTGACGCAAGACAGCTTGAGATTATAAGAAAGCTGACAGAACAGCATGCCGATATTTATCTTGCAGGGTTTGACCAATTGGATGACGGTTTTACAGGAACCGTCAAATGCAAAATTGATGAGATTCCCTTTCAAAAAATAGACAGTATCATCCTGCCTGTATCGGCAACGACCGGAGAAGGCGTTGTTTCCACGGTTTTTTCAAATGAAGAAGTGGTATTAAAGCAGAGCTATCTTGAGCGGACACCGGAGCATTGCGTCATTTATTCAGGCATCTCCAATGCATATCTTGAGGGGATCGCCAGCGAAGCCGGCCGTAAGCTTGTGAAATTATTTGAGCGGGACGACATCGCGATATTCAACTCGATTCCCACTGTTGAAGGAACAATCATGATGGCGATTCAGCATACGGATTATACCATTCACGGATCAAATGTCGCCGTTCTCGGCATGGGGCGCACCGGTATGACGATCGCCCGGACGTTTGCAGCGTTAGGGGCGAAAGTAAAAGTGGGCGCGCGGAGTTCGGCTCATTTAGCCCGTATATCGGAAATGGGGCTTTCTCCTTTTCAACTTGAAGAGCTTACTGAACATGTAAATGATATTGATATCTGCATTAACACCGTACCGAGCTTGATTCTGAATCAAAGCGTTTTATCGCGCATGACGCCGAAGACCTTGATTTTGGATTTAGCATCCCGTCCGGGCGGAACGGATTTCAAATATGCTGAAAAACAAGGCATTAAAGCGCTGCTTGCTCCGGGTCTTCCGGGAATTGTGGCCCCGAAAACAGCCGGACAGATTATTGCGAACGTATTGAGCAAGCTTTTGGCAGACTTAAAGAAAGAGGGGAAATAGCCATGTCTCTGAAAGGGAAAAGAATCGGATTCGGATTAACCGGCTCGCATTGCACATATGAGGAAGTGTTTCCGCAAATAGAGGCGCTTATCAGTCAAGGAGCTGAAGTCCGGCCGGTCGTGACGTCAACCGTTCAATCGACCGATACCCGCTTTGGGGAGGGGGGAGATTGGGTCAGAAAAATTGAAGAAGCAACAGGCTTTGAGGCGATTGATTCCATCGTAAAAGCGGAGCCTCTCGGGCCGAAACTTCCGCTCGACTGCATGGTCATCGCCCCTTTAACCGGAAATTCAATGAGCAAACTCGCAAATGCGATGACCGACAGCCCCGTCCTTATGGCTGCGAAAGCCACGATCCGCAACGGCCGCCCGGTCGTGCTCGGAATTTCAACAAATGACGGACTCGGTTTAAACGGAACGAATTTAATGAGGCTGATGTCCGCAAAAAACATATATTTCATCCCGTTCGGCCAGGATGACCACGTGAAAAAACCGACATCGCTCGTCGCCAGAATGGATCTCCTTCCGATTACGGTAGAAAAAGCTCTTTTGCACCAGCAGGTTCAGCCGGTGCTCGTACACCATTATGAATAAAAAATCATGATGACAGAAAATCATTCCGGAATAAAAAAATTCGGTCAATCCGTGACTATTCTATGGTAAAATAAAACGTAAAATGCAAAGTCAATTCAACAAATGATGCTTAATTGGCGGAAGGAGTTTTACAGATGGGAAGAGGATTACACGTAGCAGTTGTCGGAGCGACGGGAGCCGTAGGACAGCAAATGCTGAAAACACTGGAAGACAGAAACTTTGAAATCGAAACACTCACACTACTATCCTCAAAGCGTTCTGCTGGTACGAAAGTAACGTTTAAAGGCGAAGAATATACAGTGCAGGAAGCTGTTCCTGAAAGCTTCGAAGGCGTTCATATCGCGTTATTCAGCGCCGGCGGAAGCGTATCACAAAGCTTGGCGCCTGAGGCTGTAAAACGGGGAGCCATCGTGATTGACAATACGAGCGCATTCCGTATGGACGAAAATACACCGCTCGTGGTGCCTGAGGTGAACGAAGGTGATCTGCACAAACATAACGGCATTATCGCCAACCCTAACTGTTCAACGATTCAGATGGTGGCTGCGCTTGAACCGATCCGTAAAGCGTACGGTTTGAAAAAAGTCATTGTATCTACTTACCAAGCTGTGTCCGGAGCCGGCAATGAAGCGGCGAAAGAATTGTACAGCCAGACAAAGGCGATTTTAAACAATGAACCCGCAGAACCGTCCATTATGCCGGTTAAAGGCGACAAAAAGCATTATCAAATCGCATTTAACGCCATTCCGCAAATTGATAAATTCCAAGACAACGGCTATACGTTTGAGGAAATGAAAATGATTAATGAAACGAAAAAAATTATGCATATGCCGAAGCTGGAAGTGGCTGCGACATGTGTCAGACTGCCGATTGAAACAGGGCACTCAGAATCTGTTTACATTGAGCTTGACCGTGATGACGCAACCGTTGAAGATATTAAACAGCTTTTAAAAGAAGCTCCGGGTGTTACGCTTCAGGATGATCCGGCGGAGCAGCTTTACCCGATGCCTGCTGATTGCGTCGGCAAACGCGATGTATTTGTAGGAAGAATCCGGAAAGATTTGGACAGAGCAAACGGTTTTCATTTGTGGGTTGTTTCTGATAACCTGTTAAAAGGCGCCGCTTGGAACTCAGTTCAAATCGCGGAAAGCCTGCAAAAACTGAACCTCGTATAAAACAAACGTATTTTCTATAGGCGAACAGAAGAGAGTAAGGCTCTGCCTGCTCTCTTCTGTTACGTCAGACTAATTTGGAGTGAAAATAGTGAAGATCATTGTTCAAAAATTCGGCGGAACATCCGTAAAAGATGACAAAGGCCGCAAGCTTGCGCTAGCACACATTAAAGATGCCATAAGTGAAGGTTATAAGGTTGTCGTTGTCGTATCGGCGATGGGAAGAAAAGGAGACCCGTACGCGACAGATTCTTTAATCGGGCTCCTTTACGGCAGCCAGTCCGACATTTCTCCGAGAGAGCAGGATATGCTTCTGTCTTGCGGAGAAACGATTTCGTCCGTTGTTTTTTCCAGTATGCTGAAGGAAAACGGCATAAAAGCCGCAGCTTTAACAGGAGCCCAGGCCGGCTTTTTAACCAATGCCCAGCATACTGACGCCAAAATTATAGAAATGAAAACAGAGCGGCTTTTCGCTGCACTCGCCAGCCATGATGCCGTCGTTGTCGCAGGGTTTCAGGGAGCGACTGAAAAAGGCGACACGACGACGATCGGCAGAGGAGGAAGCGATACATCAGCGGCAGCGCTCGGCGCGGCGGTTGATGCTGAGTTTATCGACATTTTTACGGACGTGGAAGGTGTTATGACAGCCGATCCGAGAATCGTGGAAAATGCTAAGCCGCTTCCGAATGTCACATATACGGAAATCTGCAACCTTGCCTATCAAGGCGCGAAAGTCATTCATCCGCGCGCGGTGGAAATCGCCATGCAGGCAAAGGTGCCGATCCGCGTGCGCTCCACTTATTCAAAAGACAAAGGCACTTTGGTGACGTCCCATCATTCGTCCAACGTCGGCAGCGATGTATTCGAACGGCTGATCACAGGGATCGCACATGTGAAAGATGTGACGCAATTTAAGGTTCCCGCCAAAATGGGGCAATACAACGTTCAAACTGAAGTCTTTAAAGCAATGGCAAATGCCGGAATCAGCGTAGATTTCTTTAACATTACGCCGAGTGAAATCGTATATACCGTAGCCGGCAGTAAAACGGAAGCCGCGCGCAGCATTTTGGCTGAATTAGGATATGAACCGACAGTGACGGAAAGCTGTGCGAAAGTGTCAGCGGTCGGCGCCGGAATAATGGGTGTTCCGGGTGTCACGTCAAAAATCGTCTCCGCACTTTCTGATAAAGGCATTCCGATTCTGCAATCTGCCGACAGCCATACGACGATCTGGGTGCTCGTTCATGAAAAAGATATGGTAACGGCCGTAAATGCGCTGCATGAAGTGTTTGAACTTTCAAAGTAAATGTGATTGAATCATGATGAGGTGAAAAAAATGAATGTCGGAAATATATCTACAGCGATGATTACCCCCTTTGACAGTAAAGGGAATGTAGACTTTCAAAAACTGTCTACATTAATCGACTATTTGTTGAAAAACGGCACGGATTCTTTAGTCGTCGCAGGCACGACCGGCGAATCCCCGACACTTTCAACGGAAGAAAAAATTGCACTCTTTGAATTTACAGTCAAAGAAGTGAACGGACGCGTGCCTGTTATTGCGGGTACAGGAAGCAACAATACGAAAGACTCCATTAAACTGACAAAAAAAGCTGAAGAAGCCGGCGTCGATTGCGTTATGCTTGTCACGCCGTATTATAATAAGCCTTCCCAAGAGGGGATGTACCGTCATTTTAAAGCCATAGCTGAAGAAACGTCTCTTCCTGTGATGCTTTACAACGTGCCGGGCAGAACGGTCGCTTCGCTTGCGCCGGAAACGGCCATCAGACTTGCGGAGATTCCGAATATCTCTGCGATTAAAGAAGCGAGCGGCGATCTTGATGCCATTACGAAAATTATTGCCGAAACACCGGAAGATTTTTACGTCTATTCAGGTGATGACGGGTTAACGCTTCCTATTCTCGCAGTCGGCGGAAGAGGAGTCGTGTCAGTGGCCAGCCATATCGTGGGTTCTGACATGCAGCAGATGATTAAAAACTATACGAACGGGCAGACGGCAACCGCGGCACTGATTCATCAGAAGCTTCTGCCGATCATGAAGGAGCTCTTTAAAGCGCCTAATCCGGCTCCGGTCAAAACGGCGCTGCAGCTGAAAGGCCTTGATGTCGGATCTGTGCGTCTTCCTCTTATCCCGCTGAATGAAGATGAACGTCTGAGCCTGAGCAGCGTCATCAGCGAACTGTAAGAAAAAATTTATACAGTTGAAATACGCGGTCATTCTCATTTTTATCGTGAGTTTGACCGTTTTGTATACATATTGGTTTTCCCTAAACCTTCCGCTTCTTCTTGTTTTCTAAAATTGATATCAGTTATAATAGGAACAAGTGATGATGGACGGGTATGAGACTAGGAGGATACAGATTTTGAAAAAGAAAAATACAGAAAACGTCAGAATTATCGCCCTTGGCGGCGTCGGAGAAATTGGGAAGAACCTATATGTCATTGAAATTGACTCAGACATATTTGTAGTGGATGCAGGTCTGATGCACCCTGAAAATGAAATGCTCGGTATTGATGTCGTCATTCCGGATATTTCCTACTTAGTAGAACGGGCTGACCGCGTGAAGGCCATCTTTCTGACACACGGGCACGATGAAAACATCGGGGGCGTCTTTTATTTATTGAACAAGCTGTCGGTGCCGGTATACGGAACGAAGCTTACGCTTGCATTACTGAGAGAAAAACTCAAGCAGTACGGGCATAATCGAAAAGCTGATTTACGTGAAGTTCACTCTAAATCAGTCATTACATTTGAATCAACGAAAGTATCGTTCTTTAAAACGATCCACAGTATTCCGGATTCAGTGGGAGTCAGCTTCAAAACATCACTTGGCTCTATTGTATGCACGGGAGACTTCAAATTTGACCAGACGCCTGCTTATCATCAATCATGTGATATTGGCGAAATTGCCAAAATCGGGAACAGCGGCGTGCTCGCCCTGCTTTCTGACAGCGCCAATGCGGAGCGCCCGGGGTATACTCCGTCAGAAGCATATGTAAGCGGTGAAATTTCCGATGCGATGAACAATTCAGAAAACCGTGTCATCATTGCTGTATTCGCGTCTAATATCAACCGGATCCAGCAAGTGATACAGGCTGCCGTCCAGAACAGCCGCAAACTTGCAATCGCCGGAAAAAATCTGCAAAACGTGCTTCAGCTTGGGCGCAAGCTCGGCTATATTGAAGCCGAAGATGAAATGTTTATTCCTGTGCAGGATGTGAAAAAATATCCGAAGCGGGACGTGGCAATTGTTACAGCCGGAAGCCACGGTGAGCCGCTGGCCGCTCTTACGCGGATGGCCAAGCAGGCGCACAAGCAGCTTAACATTGAAGAAGGAGACACCGTTGTCATTGCATCAACACCGATTCCGGGGCATGAATTGATATATTCCAAAACCGTCAACCTGCTTGCCCGCGCCGGCGCTCAAGTGATTTTCGCCCAAAAACGAGTGCATGTGTCCGGTCACGGTTCGCAGGAAGAATTGAAACTCATGCTTAATTTGCTGAAACCGAAATATTTAATTCCGGTTAACGGTGAATTCAGAATGCAAAAAGCGCATTCCAAAATCGCAGAAGAGATCGGCATGAAACGCAGCGATATTTTCTTGATTGAAAAAGGTGATGTCGTTGAATTCCGCGGCCAGAATGTGAAAATCGGGGATAAAGTCACATACGGAAACGTTCTGATTGACGGCCTCGGAGTCGGCGACATCGGCAACATCGTGCTGAGAGACCGCCGCTTATTGTCACAAGACGGCATTCTCATCGTCGTGATTTCACTCGATAAGCAGAAGAAGAACCTTGTTTCAGGCCCTGAGATCATTACGCGCGGTTTCGTGTATGTCAGAGAATCAGAGGGGTTAATTGTACAAGCTACTGAGCTCGTCCGCTCTATCGTGACTGAAGCGACAGAAACATCTGCCGTAGAATGGTCCACGCTGAAACAAGCAATGCGTGATGCGCTGAATCAATTCCTTTATGAAAAAACAAAACGCAAGCCGATGATCATTCCGATCATTATGGAAGTATAATGTATACAAAGCCGGAGCGCATCATGCTCCGGCTTTGTTTTTGTTCATGTCCCGGATGGAAATCATCATCTTTGTTCATAATACAAAGAGACATTCGGAAAGGGTGAAAGATAAAATGGATCATCGTATGGAAAACACCGAGGAACAGCAGCCCGAAAAATCAGATGCGAAAGACAGCATTATGAGCAAAATTCAGCAGCTGGGAGAGACATCTCTGCCGCAAATGTCCCAAGATACCAATATTCACTGCCTGACGATCATCGGCCAAATTGAGGGGCACGTCCAGCTCCCGCCGCAAAATAAAACAACCAAATATGAACATGTCATTCCGCAAATCGTCGCCATTGAGCAAAATCCGAAAATCGAAGGACTTCTGATCATCTTAAACACCGTCGGAGGCGATGTGGAAGCGGGGCTTGCGATTGCGGAAATGCTCGCATCCTTATCAAAACCGACCGTCTCAATCGTACTCGGCGGGGGCCACTCCATAGGTGTGCCGATCGCCGTGTCATGTGATCATAGTTTTATCGCGGAGACAGCGACAATGACCATTCACCCCGTTCGGCTTACAGGTCTGGTTATCGGCGTTCCGCAAACGTTTGAATACCTGGATAAAATGCAGGAGCGGGTTGTCAACTTTGTGACCCATCATTCAAATATTTCCGAAGAAAAATTCAAAGAGCTGATGTTTTCAAAAGGAAACTTAACCAGGGACATCGGAACGAACGTAGTCGGCAAAGATGCGGCTGATTACGGACTAATTGATGACGTGGGCGGCGTCGGACAGGCGATAAAAAAGCTGAATCAGCTGATAGAGGAACGAAAGGGCGAGGAAGGAAGGATGATTCAATGATCCTTTATACCGTCATGCCCCAAGAAGTCGTTTACGGTCAGGATATAGAGCAAAGCGTGCATGAACAGGTAGATTACGCCGGCGTGCCGCTGCTAGTTGAGATGAAGGGAAATGAAGCTGAAGTCGTACAGATTTTAAGTACGAACCCGATGGATTTTCTGAATCCGGACATCGCTCCGGGACAAAAAATCAAGCTGAAAATCTAACCGGCATTCAGTCCGTTTCTCGGGGGCAAAATATGCTATAATAGGGGAATCCTACAGAAAAATGCAGCCGGCAAAAGGCTGCTTTTCTTCATGATGTATGATTTTACATTTTTTAACGCAGTAAGGTGATGAGTGTGGCAAAGAAAAAACGGAAATCTAAAAAGAAACAAGAGAGTAAGCTCAATCTAAAATACGAACTAAGCGGACTGCTCTGTGTTGCAATCTCGATTATTGCTGTTTTGCAGCTCGGCGTTGTGGGACAGACATTTGTGTACTTGTTCCGTTTTTTTGCCGGAGAGTGGTTTATTTTATGCTTAATTGGGCTCTTCCTTCTCGGAATTTCGCTGTTTTGGAAAAAGAAGAGTCCAAGCCTTTTAACGAGAAGAAAGGCAGGGTTGTACTGTATTATCGCCAGTATTTTGCTGCTGTCTCACGTGCAGCTCTTTAAAAATCTGTCTCATCACGGGTCGATTCGGTCGGCAAGTGTCATCGGCAACACGTGGGAGCTGTTTATGATTGACATGAAACAGCAGGCTGCTTCCCCTGATTTGGGCGGCGGCATGATCGGCGCGGTACTGTTTGCAGCTTCCCACTTTTTATTTGCATCAACGGGTTCACAGATCATGGCGATCGTGCTGATCTTAATGGGGCTGATTCTTGTAACGGGGCGTTCACTGCAGGAAACGCTCAAAAAGTGGACGAGCCCCGTCGGCCGGTTTATCCGCAGTCAATGGCAGGCATTTCTTGAGGATATGAAGACGGTCAGAACGAATATGTCTTCGCCGAAAACAAAAACCAAATCGGGCAAAAAACAAAAACGGGTTCAAAAGAAAAAAGAAATGCCTGAGCCCGAAGAAGAGGATGAGGAAATCATTTCGCCGATCATCCATTCAGAGCCGATTATTTCAAGCTTTTCAGACCGTCAGGAAGAACGCGTCGAACCGCTGATTCCGGAAAAAACGCAGGAGACGGTGCAAACGGCAAAAGATGAGCCTTCCGGCGGCGCTCAAGACAGCGAAACGGCTGCCGCTCCGCCGATGACGTTTACAGAGCTTGAAAATAAAGATTATCAAATGCCTTCATTGGACATCCTGGCTGACCCGAAACATACCGGCCAGCAGACCGATAAGAAAAACATTTACGAGAATGCAAGAAAACTCGAACGGACCTTTCAAAGCTTCGGGGTAAAAGCGAAAGTGACCCAAGTTCATCTCGGCCCGGCGGTCACAAAATATGAGGTGTATCCGGACGTCGGGGTCAAAGTCAGTAAAATCGTGAATCTGAGCGATGACCTTGCGCTCGCGCTTGCCGCCAAGGATATCCGGATAGAAGCGCCGATTCCGGGTAAATCAGCAATCGGCATCGAGGTGCCCAATGCTGAAGTTGCGATGGTTTCGTTAAAAGAAGTGCTTGAATCCAAGCTCAATGACAAGCCGGACGCGAAGCTTCTGATCGGCTTGGGACGAAATATTTCCGGGGAAGCCGTGCTTGCCGAACTGAACAAAATGCCCCACCTGCTTGTAGCGGGGGCAACGGGAAGCGGAAAAAGCGTCTGTGTCAACGGTATTATTACGAGCATTCTGATGAGGGCCAAACCGCATGAAGTGAAGATGATGATGATTGACCCGAAAATGGTTGAGCTGAATGTGTATAACGGCATTCCTCATCTGCTTGCGCCGGTCGTGACAGATCCGAAAAAGGCCTCGCAGGCTTTGAAAAAGGTCGTCAATGAGATGGAGCGCCGCTATGAGCTGTTCTCCCATACGGGTACGAGAAATATAGAAGGCTATAACGACCATATTAAGCGGTCAAATGCCGAAGAAGAAGTCAAGCAGCCTGAGCTGCCATACATCGTCGTCATCGTTGACGAGCTTGCCGATCTGATGATGGTTGCTTCTTCCGACGTGGAAGATTCAATTACGAGACTTTCACAGATGGCGAGGGCGGCGGGAATTCATTTGATTATCGCGACACAGCGGCCTTCAGTCGATGTCATTACCGGTGTTATTAAAGCCAACATTCCGTCAAGAATTGCCTTCAGTGTCTCATCTCAGACCGATTCACGGACAATTTTAGACATGGGCGGCGCTGAAAAGCTTCTGGGGCGCGGAGACATGCTGTTTTTGCCTGTAGGCGCGAATAAGCCTGTCCGGGTCCAGGGAGCATTTTTATCGGATGAAGAGGTTGAGCATGTCGTCGATCATGTCATTACGCAGCAAAAAGCGCAGTATCAAGAAGAGATGATTCCGGAAGAAGTGTCGGAAACACACAGTGAAGTAACGGATGATCTCTATGACGAAGCGGTCGATTTGATTATCGGCATGCAGACGGCATCAGTCTCCATGCTTCAAAGGCGGTTCAGAATCGGATATACGAGAGCAGCCCGTCTGATTGACGCAATGGAGGAACGGGGTGTCGTCGGGCCGTATGAAGGAAGCAAACCGAGGGAAGTACTATTATCTAAGGAACAATATGATGAGCTCTCTTCTTAAAAAGGAGAGAGTTTTCACTGAAAATGATATCACCAAAATCATTCCTATTTATTTTTTTATTAAAACATGATATAGTTGTCCCAATTGTTCAATAATTTATGAAAGTGGTTTACGGAGGGGAAACATGTCTACAAAAGCTGACAATCGTCACTTGTACCTAAAAGTGATTGAGCGAATCAAAGAGGATATACAAAACGGAATTTACACCGAAAAGGAAAAGCTTCCTTCTGAATTTGAGCTTTCAAAATCTATGGGTGTCAGCCGGGCAACTCTGCGTGAAGCTTTGCGTATCCTTGAAGAGGAGCATGTGATTATCAGAAGGCACGGTGTGGGCACTTTCGTCCATACAAAACCGCTGTTTCTTTCAGGTATTGAACAGCTCAACAGCGTGACGAAAATGATTCAGCAGGCGAACATGGTGCCGGGTACGATTTTTTTGTCGTCTCAGGTCATCACGCCGTCTGATGAAGATATCGCTAGATTCCGGCTTGAGCCTGAGCAGGAGCTTTTTTATTTGGAACGCGTGAGAACGGCAAGCGGCACTCCGGTCGTTTACTGTTTAGATACGATTCCGATGCACATTCTGCCGAATTCTTTCTGTCATGAACAGGAATCTATTTTTGATCTTTTGGAAAAAAACTCCGGGTCTGTGATCAGCTATGCCGTTGCTGATATCGAACCGATCGGATATCACGATACGATTTCACCGGTTTTGGAATGCGAGCCGGAGACGGCGCTTTTATTGCTGAAGCAAACCCACTATAATCAGAATGATGAACCTGTGCTGTATTCATTAAATTATTTCCGGGCTGATAAGTTCAGTTTTCATGTTGTAAGAAAACGTTTTTAAGACAGACGCGTCATGTGTCTGTTTTTTTTATTTGCCGCTTCAATACATACTTTGTTTTCCGCAAGGCACAATAAAACAGGAAACAACCAAGTATAGTGAATGGGTGAATAAGTTGAGTAAGAAGAAAAATGGAACAAAAAATATCATTGCTCTGGCTTCTGTACCGCTCGTGATGACACTCGGGAATTCCATGCTGATTCCGGTGCTTCCGATGATTGAAAAGAAGCTGTCCATATCGTCTTTTCAAGTATCGTTAATTATAACGGTCTATTCGATTGTGGCGATTATTTGTATTCCGATTGCCGGATATTTGTCCGATAAATTCGGAAGAAAAAAGGTTCTTCTGCCTTGTCTTCTCATAGCCGGTGCGGGCGGAGCGCTTGCCGCGATAGCTTCCACCGCGTTCAAGCATCCTTATCCCATTATCTTGGCGGGGCGGGTGCTGCAGGGAATCGGTTCGGCAGGGGCGGCTCCTGTAGTGATGCCGTTTATCGGCGATTTATTCAAAGGGGATGATGAGCGGATTACCGCGGGGCTCGGCGACATTGAGACGTCAAACACGGCCGGGAAAGTATTAAGTCCGATTCTCGGGTCGCTCTTGGCTGCATGGTTTTGGTTTATGCCGTTTTGGTTCATTCCGTTTTTTTCGCTTATCAGTTTTTTTCTCGTATTGTTTTTGGTGGCAAAGCCGGAGAAACAAAAAGAAGCGCCTTCTATTTCCGAATTTGTGAAAAATGTCGGCCGCATATTTAAGCGTGACGGACGCTGGCTCTTTACGGTATTTATCATCGGCTGCGTGATTATGTTTTTGCTGTTCGGGGTTCTTTTTTATTTATCAGACTCACTGGAGAAGAAATACGGAATTGACGGTGTGGCTAAAGGAGCGCTTTTGGCAATCCCGCTTTTATTTCTATCCGTCAGTTCATATATATCAGGCAGAAAAATCGGGAAAGACCAAGGCAAAATGAAGTTTTGCATTGTTTTCGGAATGAGTGCCGTGACACTGTCGTTTATCGGCCTATGGTGGAATCACAGTTTTTATTTATTATTTATCTTTTTGTGTGTCAGCGGTATCGGTATCGGAATAGCATTACCGGCATTAGACGCTGTCATCACAGAAGGCGTAGACAACGAGGAATCGGGAACCATCACCTCATTTTATAACAGCATGCGGTTTATCGGAGTAGCGGCGGGACCGCCGATCTTTGCTGCCCTGATGTCAAATGCAGGCTGGCTGATTTTTATTTTATCCGCTTTTTGCGGAATTGTGTCTGTATTTTTAGCGCTGTTAAATATCTCATCACAAGCTAAAGAAAAAAAGGAATCATTAAAGACGGTGTAATCTGCACTGTCTTTTTTTATTTTATTTTGAAGATTGACATGATACCGTCAAGTCGTTATCCTTTTTAATAGTTAAACATTTTAACTATTGGAAGGAGGGGGAAAAGGTGCATGAAGAAAAAGTGAAGCAGCTGATTCAGCGTTATTCCGATGTATACCTGCACGTCTTAAAAAAAATTGACAGCATTATCGCTGAAAAAGTGAACAAAGAGCTGACATTGGATCAATATTACATACTCCGCTATATTATGCTCAATCCGGATTGCAAATCAATTGAACTGGCCGCGGTGTGCCACGTCAACAAAAGCGCCATTACATCGATGACGAACCGCTTGTATGAAAAAGGCTACATCAATAGAGAACGCAGCCAAAGCGACCGCCGGAGCATACTTTTAAATGTCACGGAAAAGGGGACGGAAGTATTTCACCGTGTGGAGCGGCGGATTGAGGAACTCGTCCGTTCATATATTATGTATTTTGATGAAGACGAGGCGGAGATGTTCGTTAATACATATGAAAAATTATATCGATTGATGATGACAGAGGAGGATCAGCAGACATAATGAAAAACATTATCCGAGCCCGCTGGATCATCGCCGCGTTATGGATCGCCGCAACGGTGATATTTATGCTTACAGCGCCTGATATGGCTGAATTGACACGGGAGAAAGGGCAGATTTCCGTACCGGACGGATATTCCTCTTCTTATGCCCATGAATTGCTTGATGAAATGTCTGATTCAGATGCACCGTCTTCTTCTGCCGTCATCGTATTTCACGAAAAAGGCTTAATGACAGACAAAAAAGATCGTCTGGAAGAAGCCGTCAGCACTTTGTCTGAACAGAAAAAAGCGCTTCAGATTAAAACGGTGACTTCATACTTCGGGGAGAAAAATGACGACATCAAAAAACAGCTGCTGTCAAAAGACAGACAAACGATGCTCGTTCAGCTGCAGCTGGATACATCCAAAAACGATATCCTCGAAATCAAAAATAAAATTGATAAAGAGCTGAAACCGTACGGCGTATCATACGGCATTACAGGCCAGTCGCTGATTGACGAAGATGTGTTAAAAAGCTCACAGGACGGCTTGAAAAAGACTGAATATATAACGGTCGCTTTTATCCTGATCGTGCTGATCCTTGTATTCCGGTCAGTGGTCGCTCCGTTTGTGCCGCTTTTATCTGTATTGATATCTTATTTAGTCAGCCAGTCGATTGTCGCATTTTTAGTCGACCAGCTGAATTTTCCGCTCTCAACTTTTACGCAGATTTTTATGGTTGCGATTATGTTCGGAATCGGTACAGACTACTGCATTCTGCTTCTCAGCAGATTTAAAGAAGAACTGTCGCATGGCGCTGATATAAGAGAAGCGATCGTCGTCACCTACAAAACGGCCGGAAAGACGGTTTTGTACAGCGGCGGTGCGGTGCTGATCGGATTTGCCTGCATCGGATTTGCGACATTTAAGCTGTATCAGTCGGCAGCGGCCGTTGCGGTCGGTGTCGCGGTGCTGCTGCTTGCGCTCATGACGATCGTGCCGTTTTTTATGGCTGTTTTAGGAAAAAGACTGTTTTGGCCTGTTAAGGGCGATATTTCCCATCCTCAAAGCAAAGCATGGGAAACGGCAGGGCGGTTTTCATTTAAAAGGCCGCTCATCAGTCTTGCAATCGTTGCGGTATTCACCGTCCCGCCTATCCTTCTTTACAAAGGATCGCTATCTTACAACAGCCTTGACGAAATCGGGGACAAATATGAATCCGTCCGCGCGTTTAATACGATTTCAGGCGCATTCGGCCCGGGAGAACTTCTTCCGGCCACAGTCGTCATCAAAAATGATGAGCCATTAAATACCGAAAAACACCTGATTGATATCGAAAAAATCAGCAGAGAACTTGAAAAAACAGAGGGTGTAAAAACGGTCAGAAGCGCCACGCGCCCTGCCGGAAACGGATTGAATCAATTATTTGTCACAAATCAGGCAAAGCAGCTTCAAGAAGGGCTTGATAAAGGCAATACAGGACTTGAAAAAATCACGGACGGATTAGGGCATGCCGCAAAGTCGTTAGCTGATTCACAGCCGCAGATCGAAGAATCGGGGAAAAGCGTCAATCAGCTTATTGACGGAACATTGTCTCTGAAATCCGGGCTTTCTGATATAGGAGAAAACCTGAATAAACTGCAGGCTGGCGTGAATGAGAATAAAGCCGGCGTCGCCCGGATGAGAAATCAGATTGAAGAGCAAAAACAAATGCTGACTTCACAGCTAAAACAAAACAGCGGTCTCGCTTCAGAAACGCAAAACGCTTTAAAATTGGTAAAAACCGTCCTGCCGATGAAAGATGAAGCCAGCAGACAGCTTGCCGATTTGAACAAGCAGCTTGCCCGGCTGCCGTTTGCAAAATTGGAAGCGTCAATACCGTCAGTCAAAACCGATCCCTCTTACAAAGAAATCAAATCGGCCTTTACGGGTGTACAGTCAGCCGTTTCCAAGGCAAACGCGGATGCAGAAGCGTTTTCTAAACAGGTCGACAGTCAAAAGGATCATCTGCAGCAAGCTGAAAAACAATTTGCCCGGCTGGCAGCCGCTCAGAAGAAGATTGACACTCAAATTAACGCAATGATCAATGGATTGACCAGTATTGAAAACGGTCTGCAGCAAGTGTCAGACGGACAGGGGGCTCTTGCAGGACAAATGCCGCGCCTTGAATCGGCGGCAGGACAGCTCGCGGAGGGTCAGAAAAAAATGAAGAGCGGTCTCGGTGATTTTTCTTCCCGGCTCAGCGATCTTTCTTCAGGCCTTAACGATAGTGTAAAAGGGCTTAAGAAAGTATCAAGCGGCATGATGGGGGCGAATGATTACCTGGGTGAGCTTCACAAGGCGTCAGATAAAGAAATGACAGGCTGGTTTGTGCCGAAAGACGCGTTGACAAACAGTGATTTCACAAGCGTGTTTAATACGTACATGTCAGATGACAGAAAAACGACAGAATTGACCGTCGTTCTTGATAACAATCCTTACTCAAATACGGCCATTCAAGATATTCAAGCGATCAAAGCGAGCGTAAAAAGAGCCATTCCGAACACGGATCTGAAGAATGCCTCTTTCGGCGTTTCGGGAGTCTCCAGCATGAATGCCGATCTGAAAGAAGTATCGGATTCAGACTTCAAACGGACGGCAATGTTTATGCTGGCGGGAATTTTTCTGATTCTCATCCTGATGCTGCGCTCTCTCATTATGCCTGTTTATTTAGTGGCGTCGCTCGTACTGACGTATTTCGCATCCATCGGCGTGACGGAATACATCTTTACACACTTCTTCGGGTATCCGGGCGTAAACTGGGCCGTACCGTTCTTCGGCTTTGTTATTTTGATGGCTCTTGGTGTGGATTATTCCATCTTTTTAATGGACCGCTTTAATGAGCTGAAAAAAGAAGGAACGGGGCCCGCAATGATCAGCAGTATGAAAAATATGGGTTCCGTCATCATTTCTGCGGCGATTATTTTAGCGGGAACCTTTGCGGCCATGCTGCCGTCAGGCGTTCTTTCCTTATTACAGATTGCAACCGTGGTATTAACAGGCCTTCTCATGTACGCAATTGTCGTCCTTCCGTTTTTTGTACCGGTCATGGTGAAAATATTCGGAAGAGCCAACTGGTGGCCTTTCAATTTGAAAAAATAACGTACAATGCCTCTGCCTGTTTTCGGGCAGAGGTTTTTTGTTTCCTTATAAATCCTCCAGTTGATATAATTACATCTGCGCACTCTTTTTTGCGAATGCTGAAATTTGGTCATAATACATACTATTAAAGAATGAACGAAGGAGGTTTCACATGACTTATGTAAATGAAATGAAGTCAAAGCACGGCGGGATCACCGCCCATATCGTAAAGACTGAGAAATTTAAAACCGTTTCGCTGACGTTTAAAATGCTGGCTCCTTTAACGAAAGAGCTCGTAACAAAAAGGGCGCTGTTTCCGCATGTGCTTCTGCGCGGAACAGAAAGCCGCCCGAAAACCGCTGATCTGCGTTCTTATTTTGATGAGCTGTACGGCACATCCGTTTCAGCTGATCTGACAAAAAAGGGAGAACGTCATGTCATTACGTTCAGACTTGAGATTCCTAATGAAAAGTATCTGAAGGACCGCACACCGTTATTGGAAAAAGGCCTTCAGCTTTTATCAGAGCTTGTCTTTTCGCCCGCTTTGGAAAACGGCGCCTTCCTGCCCCTTTATGTCACGCAGGAAAAACGGACGCTGAAACAGCGGATTCAAGCCGTATATGATGATAAGATGAGATATTCTAATCTGCGTCTCGTTCAGGAAATGTGCAAAAGCGAACCGTATGCCCTTCACGTCAACGGCGAGTTCGATGATGTTGAACACATTACACCGCAAGATTTGTATGAAGCCTATCAAAAAGCCATACGCGAAGATCAGCTGGACCTGTACGTCATCGGCGATGTTGATTCAGATCAGGTGAAAACGGCCGTTGATACGTATTTTAAAACGGAAGAACGGGAGCTGCAGCCTTTTGAAAGAAGCGCGGCGAATGAACAGCCCGATCCGAAGGAAGTCATTGATGAAGAGGACGTCAAGCAGGGCAAGCTGAATATCGGATTCCGGACCAATACGACATATACAGATCCGGATTATCCGGCATTGCAGGTGTTTAACGGGCTGTTCGGGGGGTTCTCTCATTCAAAGCTGTTTATAAATGTCCGTGAAAAAGCGAGCCTTGCCTATTATGCAGCCTCAAGGGTGGAAAGCTTCAAAGGGCTTTTGATGGTCATGTCGGGCATTGAGGTGAAAAATTATAAGCAGGCCGTCACCATAATCGAAGAACAATTTCAGGCTATGCAAAACGGTGACTTTTCAGAGGACGATATCGCCCAAACGAAAGCCGTTATTAAAAATCAAGTGTTAGAAACGATTGATACGGCATACGGCTTAGCGGAATTTCTGTATCAGCAGGCTTCAGCCCAAGTGGAAATACCGATCGAAACTTTCCTCGACAATATCGAGAAAGTGACAAAAGAGGACATTATCAATGTCGGAAAGAACATTAAGCTGGATACGACTTATTTCTTAAAAGGGACGGGGGGAGCATCTTGACTAAACCGATAAACTTCGAACAGCTTCAGGAAACGCTGTATCATGAAAAAATGGCAAACGGCCTTGATGTCTATGTGCTGCCGAAACAGGGGTTTAATAAAACATACGCCGTGTTTACGACAAAGTACGGTTCTATTGACAATCAATTCGTTCCTTTAAATAAGGAAGAAATGGTACACGTCCCTGACGGAATCGCGCATTTTCTGGAGCATAAACTGTTTGAAAAAGCGGACGGCGACGTGTTTCAGGACTTCAGTAAGCAGGGGGCGTCGGCAAATGCCTTTACATCATTTACACGAACCGCTTATCTGTTCTCCAGCACTTCTAATGTAGAAAAAAACCTGGAAACACTCGTGGATTTTGTTCAGGACCCGTATTTCACGGAAAAATCAGTTGAAAAAGAAAAAGGCATCATCGGCCAGGAAATCAATATGTATGATGATAATCCGGATTGGCGGCTGTTTTTCGGCCTTATTGAAAATATGTATAAAGACCACCCCGTGAAAATTGACATTGCCGGAACGGTGGAGAGCATCTCTCATATTACGAAAGATCTGCTGTATGAGTGCTACGAAACGTTTTATCACCCGAGCAATATGCTGCTCTTTATCGTCGGTCCCGCAGATCCTGAAGCGGTCATCAGCCAGGTGCGGAAAAACCAGGAGAAAAAGCCGTTTACAGACCAGCCTGAAATCAAACGTAAAGAGGTTCAGGAGCAGGAAGCGGTTTTCCGCCGGGAGCAGGAATTAAAAATGAACGTGCAAGGCTCAAAATGTCTTGTCGGCTTAAAGGCGAAAGACCCTTATAAAACGGGGCGGGAGCTGTTGAAGCACGAGCTCAGCATGAACCTCATGCTTGAATGTCTCTTCGGAAAAAGCTCACCGCATTACGGCAACTTGTACGATAAAGGCTACATTGATGAAACCTTCAGCTTTGATTACACGGCTGAATACGGATTCGGTTTTGCCTCTGTCGGAGGAGATACACCGGAGCCGGATAAGCTCGCTGACGAATTAAAACAGATGCTTCTTGATGCAGAATCAGCCGTGACTGCGGAAAAACTTGACCTTGCGAGAAAAAAGAAAATCGGGTCATTTTTAAAAGCGCTCAATTCACCTGAATATATCGCCAACCAATTCACACGCTACGCCTTTTTAGATATGAGTCTGTTTGATGTCGTAACCGTACTGGAGCAGATCACCCTGGAAGACGTAAAGCGGGTCATTAAAGAAGAAATATCAGAAGACAGGCTGACAGTCTGCAAAGTCGTGCCAAAATCATAACAAAACATCCCTCACGCCCTGAGGGATGTTTTTCTGGGGAAAGAAGGAGTATTGATTGATGAAACAGACAGCGCTCGTAACCGGAGCAAGCGGCGGAATCGGACAAAGTATAAGTGAAGTCCTCGCAAAAAACGGATATGACGTCCTTTTGCATTATCATTCTCATAAGGAAGCCGCACACAGGCTTGCGGAAAGGCTGAGCGCATCATTCGGCGTAAAAGCCTCCGTTATACAGGCGGATCTGTCCTCACCGGATGGCGCGGAGACACTCAGCCGTTCCGTTAAGCAGCCTGTGGATGCTCTGATATTAAACAGCGGCAAAAGTCATTTCGGCCTGATTACGGACGTTACGGATGACACGGCGCGGGAGATGGTGCAGCTGCATGTGACGAGTCCGTTTCTTTTGGCGCGTAATCTGGTGCCCGGCATGATCCGGAAAAAAAGCGGGGGCATCGTCGCGATCGGTTCCGTCTGGGGAGAAACAGGCGCATCGTGCGAGGTATTATACAGCATGGTCAAAGGAGCGCAGCATTCGTTCGTCAAAGCGCTTGCCAAAGAGCTCGCTCCGAGCGGCGTCCGCGTGAATGCAGTCTCGCCGGGTGCCGTTGATACAAATATGCTTGATCAGTTCACGTCTGATGAAAAAGAAGCGTTGACAGAGGAAATTCCCGCGGGCCGGCTGGCAAAGCCGGAGGAAATCGCCGAAGCGGCGGCCTTTTTATTATCGGACAAGGCTTCCTATATTACGGGGCATATATTATCCGTAAACGGCGGCTGGCACTGCTGAAAAAAATGTGTGTATAGTTTGCATCTGCACGGACAAAATAATTTTGTAACAACAGATGAAATGGAGGAACCCAACATGTCAGTATTAGAAAACTGGGATAATTGGAAGAATTTCCTTGGCGACAGATTGAACTATGCGCAGGAAAAAGGGATGAGTGATGAAACAATCACTGACCTCGCTACAGAAATCGGCGGTTACCTTGCGAACGAAGTCGACTCGAAAAACCATCAGGAAAAAGTGCTTGCTGATCTTTGGAGCGTTGCCTCTGAAGATGAACAGCGCGCCATCGCAAATATGATGGTGAAGCTTGTTGAAAATAACAGCACTCATTAAGAGGGGGGGATTTCTCCTCTCTTTTTTTATGTTTTCCTCTATAGAGCAACATTCTTCTTTCTAATTAGAGAAAAATGTTTTATGATAAAGGAAGGTAAAAATTTGCCACAATGGAGGGGGTATATCATTTGGCAAAGCTCGAATGGTATTTTGAATATGAAATTCAAGTGAACCGCCCCGGCCTGCTCGGGGATATTTCATCTCTTCTCGGGATGCTGTCAATTAATATTGTCACAATTAACGGTGTCGACCTTTCCAGAAGGGGAATGCTGCTCAGATGCCGGCATATAGATCAAATTAAACGATTGGAATCAATTTTAAAAACAATGGAGACCATTAAAGTAACGAAGCTGAGAGAACCGAGGCTTCGCGACCGTCTCGCAGTCCGTCACGGAAGATACATTCAGCGTGATGCCGATGACAAAAAAACCTTCCGTTTTGAAAGGGACGAGCTCGGTCTTCTGGTTGACTTTATGGCCGAGCTGTTTAAAAAAGAAGGGCACAAACTGATCGGAATCCGAGGAATGCCGAGGGTCGGAAAAACGGAGTCCATCGTTGCGTCAAGCGTTTGTGCCAGCAAAAGATGGCTTTTCGTATCATCAACGCTGCTAAAACAAACGATCCGGAGCCAGCTGGTTGCCGATGAATACAGCACGGAAAACGTGTTTATCCTCGACGGCATCGTTTCGACAAGACGGGGATCTGAGCGCCATCTTCAGCTCGTCAGTGAAATTATGCGGCTTCCGGCGACAAAGGTCGTGGAGCACCCCGATATTTTTGTTCAAAATTCGGAGTATACGCTCGATGATTTCGATTATATTATCGAACTCAGAAATGATCCTGACGAAGTCATTACATATGAACATGCAGAAGAACCGCAAATGTTTGATCAGACCGGTTTTTCAAGCTTTGATTTTTAATATTGGAAGGTGTTTGTTGTGACAGAATTAGCAATCCGGCTTAAAGAAGCCAGAGAGGAAAAAGGGATGTCATTGGATGAACTCCAGGCGGCGACGAAAATTCAGAAAAGATACTTAACCGCTCTGGAAGAAGGCAATTATGACGTCATTCCCGGCAATTTTTATGTGCGGGCGTTTATCAAGCAATACGCTGAGGCTGTCGGGCTTGATTCAGATCAGTTATTTGAAGAATATAAAAAAGACATCCCTAACACGTACCATGACGATGTGTCGGAAAAAATCTCCGGTCTCGCCATGCAAAGGGAGCTTCCTAAGTCCGCTTCAAAGGCGGCGGAATGGCTTCCGACCGTCCTTGTCGTCATCGGTGTCATTATCGTCATCGCGATCATTTATGCGATTATTCAGTTCGGAATGAGCAAATCCGGGCAGACAGACGGAGATAAGGCCGTCACCCAAAGTGAGAGCAAGTATGAGATTCCTAAGGATTCTGCGCTGAAAAACGACGGCAATACAAACGACGAAGCGCAATCTGACAGCAAAAAAGACAAAAAGGACACAAAAGCGTCAGAGCAGAAAAAGAAAGAAAAAAGCAGTGATAAGACGGAGATCAAAGCGGCCGGAACGGAAGGCTCGGCTTCTTCATACAACGTCTCCGGGGCAGATAAGTATAAGCTTGAACTGATTGCTTCTGACAGCGCATGGATCCGCGTCCGTGATGACAGCGGCGGTTCTTTAAAAGAAGGAACGCTGCAAAAAGGCGAAACCTTTAAAAAAGACGTCACGGATCAAAAGCAGATTGAAATCCGCACGGGCTATGCCCCTAACCTGAAAATTAAAATCAACGGAGAGGTTCTGTCCTATGAACTCAATCCGCATGATGTGATGGCGCAGACCATCACAATCAAGATGAAAAAATAAAAGGGGAAAAGTCATCTGAACGATTAAGATGACTTTTTCTTCACGTCCGAGTACATATTATTGGAGGGGCTTTATGTTTAACTTACCGAATAAAATCACACTGGCAAGAATCGCTTTAATTCCTGTATTTATGATTATCATGCTTGTTCCTTTTCATTGGGGCAGCGTTCATATAGGGGATGAATCGATTCCGGTCGCGCATCTTACGGGAGCTGTTTTATTCATTATCGCATCAACGACTGACTGGGTGGATGGCTACTACGCCAGAAAACTGAACCTCGTGACAAACTTCGGGAAATTTTTAGATCCGCTGGCTGACAAACTGCTGGTGTCCGCGGCATTAATTACGCTTGTGCAGTTTGACCTTGCGCCGGCGTGGATGGTCATCATCATCATCAGCCGCGAATTTGCCGTAACGGGATTAAGACTTGTGCTGGCGGGAACGGGGGAAGTTGTAGCCGCCAATATGCTGGGGAAAATTAAAACATGGGCCCAGATCATCGCTGTTGCCGCGCTTTTGCTGCATAATCTTCCGTTTGAGCTCGTTTCTTTCCCGTTCGGCGATATCGCTTTATGGGTGGCCGTGCTCTTCACAGTCATTTCCGGCTGGGATTATTTTGCGAAGAACTGGGATGCGTTAAAAACATCTAACTAAGGAAGAAGGACTTAAAGATGGAAATAGCAAAAAAAGCAGAAATCATTGCGGTCGGCTCGGAGCTTCTGCTCGGCCAGATCGCCAATACGAACGCGCAGTTTATCAGTAAAGAGCTGGCGGAAATCGGTGTAAACGTGTTTTACCATACCGCTGTCGGTGACAATCCGGAGCGGCTTAAGCAAGTCATCCGCATTGCCGAAGAGCGCTCAGACCTGATTATTTTTTCAGGCGGCCTCGGGCCGACCAAGGACGATTTAACGAAAGAAACCATTGCAAACACACTGGGGCGCCCGCTCGTTCTGAATGACGAAGCATTCCGGTCGATCGAAGAATATTTCGTGAAAACAAAACGGACCATGTCGCCGAATAACCGCAAACAGGCGCTCGTCATTGAGGGCTCGGACGTTTTGGCGAATCATTTCGGCATGGCGCCGGGAATGCTTGCAGAGCACGGCTCAAGGCTTTATATGCTGCTTCCCGGACCGCCGAGCGAGCTGCGTCCGATGTTTGAAAATGAAGCGAAGCCGCTGCTTCTTAAAAAGCTCGGTTCTAATGAGAAAATCGTTTCAACCGTGCTGCGGTTTTTCGGAATCGGTGAATCCCAGCTTGAAGCTGATTTAGAAGATATCATTGACGCGCAGACGAATCCGACGATTGCGCCGCTTGCTGCTGACGGCGAGGTCACGCTGCGTTTAACGGCGAAACATGCTGACGAAAAAGAAACAGAACGGCTTTTAAAAGAAACGGAAGCCGCCATTTTAGAACGTGTCGGTGAATTTTTCTACGGATATGATGATACGTCCCTGGTGAAGGAGCTTTCAAAAGCATGCAGACAAAACAAAATGACGATTTCTTCTGCCGAAAGCTTTACAGGCGGCCTGTTTTCAGAGTGGGTGACTGATTTAAGCGGTGCGTCTCAACTATTTGCAGGGGGCGTTGTCTGCTATTCCGACAGCGTGAAACAGCATGTGCTCGGCGTGAAAGCTGAGACGCTCGCAGAAAGCGGAGCGGTCAGCAAAGAGTGTGCGAAAGAGCTTGCAGCCGGTGTGAGAAAGCTGACCGGAAGCGATATCGGCATCAGCTTTACCGGAGTTGCGGGCCCCGATCCGCAGGAAGGGCATGCGCCGGGCCGCGTCTTTATCGGCATTTCGGCGGAAGGAAAAGAAGAGGTGCACGAATTTCACTTTGCCGGCTCAAGAACCGGAATCAGAAAGCGCGCCGCTAAATACGGCTGCCATCTCATTTTAAAAATGCTGGATCAAAAATAAAGTTTTAAAGAGCCGTTTTCTCTGATTTTTAAGTTTTATAAGGGAAATTATGCTCTTTTGCAGAAAAGCGAACGCGGAAAAAATCCGAATATGCGTTCGCTTTTTTCTTGGCAAATGCCAGTAAACAAGGTATAGTATATGTAGTGGCAAGATAAAGGAGGAAAAAATAAATGAGTGATCGTCAGGCAGCCTTAGATATGGCTCTTAAGCAAATAGAAAAACAATTCGGCAAAGGTTCCATCATGAAGCTCGGAGAAAAAACGGATACAAGAATTTCAACGGTGCCAAGCGGCTCCCTTGCACTTGATACCGCTCTCGGAATAGGCGGATACCCGCGCGGACGGATTATTGAAGTATACGGACCTGAAAGTTCAGGTAAAACGACTGTAGCGCTTCACGCAATCGCTGAGGTTCAGGAAAAAGGCGGACAGGCCGCATTTATTGATGCTGAGCATGCTCTTGATCCTGTTTACGCGCAAAAGCTCGGTGTCAATATCGAAGAGCTTCTGCTTTCTCAGCCGGATACGGGAGAGCAGGCGCTTGAGATTGCTGAAGCGCTGGTGCGAAGCGGAGCTGTTGATATCGTAGTCGTTGACTCTGTTGCGGCGCTTGTTCCAAAAGCTGAAATTGAAGGTGACATGGGTGATTCACACGTCGGTTTACAGGCGCGTCTTATGTCTCAGGCGCTCCGTAAGCTTTCCGGCGCCATCAATAAATCTAAAACAATCGCAATCTTTATTAACCAGATTCGTGAAAAAGTCGGCGTTATGTTCGGAAATCCGGAGACGACACCGGGCGGCCGCGCGCTGAAATTCTATTCTTCCGTGCGCCTTGAAGTGCGCCGTGCCGAGCAATTAAAGCAGGGCAACGACGTGATGGGGAATAAAACGAGAATTAAAGTCGTAAAAAACAAAGTCGCTCCTCCGTTCCGTACGGCTGAAGTGGACATTATGTACGGTGAAGGAATCTCCAAAGAAGGGGAAATCATCGACCTTGGAACTGAACTGGATATCGTGCAAAAAAGCGGTTCGTGGTATTCTTATGAAGAAGAACGCCTCGGTCAGGGCCGTGAAAACGCCAAGCAGTTCTTAAAAGAAAATAAAGACATCATGCTGATGATTCAGGAACAAATCCGTGAATATTACGGTTTAGACAATAACGGTGTAACGGACAAAGCGGAAGAAGTTCAGGAAGAGATGGAATTAGAAGAATAAAAACACGATCAAAAGAGCGGAGTAAGCAATTTCCGCTCTTTTTTTTGTGTGTTTCAAAAAAACACTGGCTGTTTCGGAAAATTTTATCTGGAATGTTACAACTTTTTTCACCCTTCACTCGTCTAACATCATGGCGAAAGTTGAAATTATATCTGAGGAGGAAAAAAGATGACGAGCCCCCGCCGCACAAGAATAAATAAAAAAAGAAAGAAGAAGCTGATGAAAACGGGAGGGCTGTTTCTTTTTCTGCTGCTTGTCACTGTTTTTATTATGA
Organism: Bacillus sp. EKM420B; assembly: GCF_011065565.1. Classification (NCBI taxonomy): domain Bacteria; kingdom Bacillati; phylum Bacillota; class Bacilli; order Caryophanales; family Bacillaceae; genus Bacillus; species Bacillus sp. EKM420B. The sequence goes on from NZ_JAAMNX010000001.1 coordinate 825,640, forward strand.
TCTGGACCGTCACAGCGCATCATCGGGAGAAGGAATCCGTTAAAAATGCTCCCGCCGCTCAATCTGATACTTCAAAAGACCAGACTCAACAGAAAAAAGAAAAGACGCAAAAAGAGAAAACACCTAAATCAATCGATCGCAATAAACAGATCAGCAATTACTTGCAACAGATCGGGTTCAGCGGCACAGCAATGATCGTAAAAGATGGAAAAGTTGTGCTGAAAAAAGGCTTTGGCTATGCGGACCGAAAACAAAAAATTAAAAACAATCCGGAGACATCATATTATATCGGTTCTTCACAAAAAGCGTTAATCGCGACGGCTGTCCTGCAGCTTGAAGAAAAAGGGCTGCTGCAGACGAGTGACCCCGTCAGTACATACTTGCCGAATTTTCCTAACGGCACGCGCATTACATTGAAAAACCTGCTCAATCATACGTCCGGCATAAACGGGCATATTGAGGGTCGGGGACCGATTTCTCCAATTGATTTAATCAAGGATATAGAATACCGCGGAATTAAACGGCAGCCCGGGGTTTGGGATTACAGGGATTCCAACTATTCAGTGCTTGCTTATATCGTATCTCAGGTCAGCGGGGAGTCTTATGAACAATATATAAAAGAACACGTGTTCAAACCGGCCGGAATGAAGCATGCCGGATTTTACAAAACATTTGCTGAAGCCAAATATCCTGCCGTCGGCTACAAAGTCGATGAGAGCGGCAGTCTTGTAACGCCGCACCTTTTGGACTTATCGCAGCTGTACGGGGCGGGCGACATGTATATGAGCGCTGAAGATCTCTATAAATTTGATAAAGCGATCGTAAACGGCACGCTCCTTTCAAAAGAAAGCTTCACAAAAATGTTTACAGCAGGAAGCAGTGCCGCTTACGGGATGGGGTTTTACATTGATCCGGGCAGCTATTCCAATCACGGTGTTATGCCCGGTTACAACATTTTGAACAGCTTCAGCCATTCGGCAAGCAAATATGTCATATTACTGTCAAACATTCAGAATAACGCCAAATTAGGACAGGTAAACAATAGAATTTACCAATTGCTTAACCAGGCGGACTGACAGAGCCGTCATTCACGAAAAGCGGATGAAGGTATGGTATGATATATACATGGGCGACGATCCGAGCTGAAGGCGAATCGTTAAGCTGGCAAGCTTGACAAGTATTTCCGACACAATTACAATGAAGTTGTAACATTTGTTTTTTTAACATGATTGTTAAACCATTTAAACTTGACAAGGGCATGAGAGACTCATTCCCTGTGAAGGTTCTGTATGTTGAGAAAATCAGACAATGTACATGCCGGCACTTATTTAAGCAAAAACCAAGTTCATAGCAAGAGGAGGTGAAAGTATGACCCCAATGACGGTTCTCATCTCCATTTTGCTGACTCTGCTCGGTTTAGTTGTTGGCTACTATGTTCGTAAAACCATTGCCGAAGCAAAGATTGCGGGCGCACGCGGTGCTGCCGAGCAAATCCTTGAAGATGCAAAGCGTGATGCTGAAGCACTGAAAAAAGAAGCTCTGCTTGAAGCAAAGGACGAAATCCATACACTTCGAATAGATGCTGAACAGGAAGTTCGTGAAAGACGAAATGAGCTTCAAAAACAAGAAAACCGTTTACTTCAAAAAGAAGAAAATCTTGACCGTAAACACGAAGGAATTGATAAACGGGAAGCGATGTTGGAGAAGAAAGATCATTCTCTGAATGAACGACAACAACATATTGAAGAGATGGAAAGCAAAGTGGATGAGATGATTCGTATGCAGCAGTCAGAACTCGAACGCATTTCGAGCCTGACACGGGATGAAGCGAAACAAATCATTCTTGACCGGGTTGAAAATGAGCTTTCACATGACATCGCCATCATGACAAAAGAAACCGAAAACCGTGCGAAAGAAGAGGCAGATAAAAAGGCGAAAAACATTCTGTCGCTTGCTTTGCAGCGCTGTGCAGCAGATCATGTTGCCGAAACGACGGTATCGGTCGTCAATCTTCCGAATGATGAGATGAAAGGACGTATCATCGGCCGTGAAGGGCGTAACATTCGTACGCTTGAAACGCTTACAGGTATTGACCTGATTATTGATGACACACCTGAAGCAGTCATTCTTTCCGGATTTGATCCGATCAGACGGGAGACGGCAAGAATCGCTCTTGATAAACTCGTTCAGGATGGCCGTATTCATCCGGCGCGCATTGAAGAAATGGTTGAAAAATCCCGCCGTGAGGTTGATGACTATATCCGGGAAATGGGTGAGCAGACGACGTTTGAAGTCGGCGTTCACGGACTCCACCCGGATCTGATCAAGATCCTCGGCCGGTTGAAATTCCGTACAAGCTACGGGCAGAACGTACTGAAACATTCTATGGAAGTTGCGTTTTTAGCCGGTTTAATGGCTTCCGAGCTTGGAGAAGATGCAAAGCTTGCCAAGCGGGCCGGTCTTCTGCATGACATCGGTAAAGCAATTGACCATGAAGTGGAAGGAAGCCACGTGGAAATCGGAGTGGAGCTTGCGACCAAATATAAAGAGCATCCAGTCGTCATTAACAGTATTGCGTCACACCACGGAGACGAAGAGCCGACTTCCATTATCGCCGTTCTGGTCGCTGCCGCTGATGCACTGTCAGCCGCAAGACCGGGCGCGAGAAGTGAAACGCTCGAAAACTATATCCGCAGACTTGAAAAGCTTGAAGAAATCTCCGAGTCTTACGAAGGTGTTGAAAAATCATTTGCGATTCAGGCTGGCCGTGAAGTTCGCATCATGGTGAAGCCGGACTCCATTAATGATTTAGAAGCCCATCGTTTGGCGCGTGATATCCGTAAACGAATTGAGGACGAGCTTGATTATCCGGGTCACATTAAAGTGACCGTAATCAGAGAAACTCGAGCCGTAGAGTATGCAAAATAAAGTGATGCTTAGCGCATCACTTTATTTTTTTGAGTCCCTGAAAAGGAAGGAATGGAATGTATGAGAATTTTATTTATCGGAGATGTTGTCGGTTCCCCGGGCCGCGACATGGTAAAAGAATATGTCCCGAAACTGAAAGCGAAACATAAACCGCATTTTACAATTATTAACGGAGAAAATGCAGCGCACGGAAAAGGACTGACGGAAAAGATCTACCACAGCCTGATGGAAGCGGGAGCAGATGCCATTACAATGGGAAACCATACGTGGGATAAAAGAGAGATCTTCGACTTTATTGATGATGTGCCGCATCTTGTCCGGCCGGCGAATTTCCCGGAAGGTACGCCGGGCAAAGGCATTACCTATATTAAATCGAACGGAAAAGAGCTTGCCGTCATTAATTTACAGGGGCGGACGTTTCTTCCGCCGCTTGATGATCCGTTTGCTAAAGCGGATGAATTAATAGAAGAAGCGAAAAAGCGCACGCCGTACATTTTTATTGATTTTCACGCCGAAGCGACAAGCGAAAAAATTGCGATCGGCTGGTACACAGACGGAAGAGCCTCTGCCGTGGTAGGCACCCATACACACGTGCAAACGGCAGATAACCGCATTTTGCCGAAAGGAACGGCATATATTACTGATGTAGGCATGACGGGTCCGTACGACGGAATTCTCGGTATGGACAGAGAAACGGTCATCAAGCGGTTTAAAACCAATCTTCCCGTCCGGTTTACGGTGGCGGAAGGTAAAACTACGCTGAGCGGAGTGCTCATTGACATCGACGATCAAACGAAAAAGGCCGTAAATATCGAACGGATATTAATCAATGATGACCATATGTTCTTTGAATAGGTGATCATGTGTTTATTTTATAAAAATATTAAAAGGAAAAGCAGGAATATAGCAACTTCTTAGTGAATATAGTAGAAATGGAAGGTAGCCCGCTATTTTTGAAAAGCATTGTGGGGATGGCTTTTTGGATAGCAACATCTAATAATGATTGTTCTAATGAACACTCACTTATCCATTGTAAAACTAAGGGGGAGCAGAAATGGAAATCTTAAAAGTTTCAGCAAAATCAAGTCCAAATTCAGTAGCAGGAGCGCTTGCCGGCGTATTGAGGGAACGCGGAGCCGCCGAAATTCAAGCAATTGGGGCGGGTGCCTTAAACCAGGCTGTTAAAGCGGTTGCGATTGCCAGAGGCTTTGTCGCGCCAAGCGGCGTAGATTTGATTTGTATTCCGGCTTTTACAGATATACAGATTGACGGAGAAGAAAGAACGGCGATTAAGTTAATCGTCGAACCCCGTTAAAAACAAAAACATGACATTCTCAACCTGCTTGCGTAAGGCGAGCAGGTTGTTTTTATTGCTGTCATATTTTCTCACAATATTATATTAATAGTACGAAGAGATGATAAATGGCTTTATTCATATAATATTCAAAAAAAATCCCGCCCATTTTTCCGGACGGAAGCAGTTGTTTTCTTGGAGTGGACACTGGTATTTACCTCCTTTTTAACTCATGTTACAATCCAGTTATTACAGTGTTTTTTCGAGGAGGAGTGTACATGTTGGGAGGAAAGATGAAAGCTATCGTCAAAAATGAAAACGCTTTCGGAGCAATACTGAAAGAAATTCCCATACCTTCCATTAATGAGAATGAAGTTCTCATTAAAGTACAGGCCGCATCTATATGCGGTACAGATGTGCATATTTATAATTGGGATCAATGGGCGCAGAAACGAATCAAAACACCTCAAGTATTCGGACATGAATTCAGCGGTATCGTAGCGGAAACGGGCAAGCACGTCACAAATGTCAAAATAGGTGACTACGTTTCGGCTGAAACCCACTTCGTCTGCGGTACTTGTGTCCCGTGTTTAACAGGAAAACATCATGTGTGCACCCATACAAAGATCCTCGGCGTAGATACAGCCGGCTCCTTCGCTGAATATGTCAAAGTGCCGGCCCGAAATGTTTGGAAAAACCCCGCTGATATGGACCCCGCCGTCGCCTCTGTTCAAGAGCCGCTTGGCAACGCGGTGCATACGGTGCTGGAAAGCAGCCGGCTTGCGGGCGGTTCCGCTGCAATTATCGGCTGCGGACCGATCGGGCTGATGGCGGTGGCGGTGGCTAGAGCGGCCGGTGCATCCCTTATTGCGGCCATTGATAAAAATGATTACAGGCTGGCTCTTGCGAAGAAATTGGGAGCTGCGATCACCATTTCAGCTGACGAGGAAGATCCGCTTGAGGTGATCGACACCTTAACAGGCGGAGAAGGGATCGACCTTGTCTGCGAAATGTCAGGCCACCCGGCAGCCATAACACAAGGATTAAAGATGGCGGCCAACGGGGGAAGGTTCCACATGCTGAGTCTGCCGGAACGTCCGGTGACGGTTGACCTGACAAATGACGTGGTGTTTAAAGGACTTACCGTCCAAGGCATCACAGGCAGAAAAATGTTTGAAACATGGCGGCAGGTATCGCACCTGCTTGAATCCGGCCTTGTTGATCTGACGCCGGTGATCACGCATCAGTTTCCGCTTGAAGACTTTGAAAAAGGGTTTGACCTGATGAGAAAGGGACAGTGCGGCAAAGTCATTTTGATTCCATAAGGGGAGGGTTCTATAATGAAAGAATTTGAATTTCTAAAAGCAGAGCTTGATAAAATGAAAGAAAATAAAACGTGGCAGCAAATGAAACAAATTGAAACGAAGCAGGGTCCGTCGGTGGAAGTCAAAGGGGAAAACGTGATACAGCTTTCATCGAACAATTATCTCGGTTTGACGTCGCATCCGAGACTTGTCGAAGCGGCCAAACGCGCCGCGGAAGAATTCGGAGCGGGTACGGGGTCCGTCCGTACTATCGCCGGAACATTCACAATGCACAATGAGCTGGAGAAAAAATTGGCAAACTTTAAAAAAACAGAAGCGGCACTTGTTTTTCAATCGGGGTTCACAACGAATCAGGGCGTCTTATCAAGCATTCTTACAAAAGAGGATATCGTGATCTCTGACGAACTGAACCATGCTTCCATCATTGACGGGATCAGGCTGACGAAAGCAGATAAAAAGGTGTACCGCCATGTTGATATGGACGATTTGGAAAGGGTGCTGAAAAAGTCAATGAATTACCGCATGCGCCTGATCGTCACCGACGGCGTATTCTCAATGGACGGCAACATCGCTCCTTTGCCTGACATCGTCAAACTTGCAGAGGCGTACGATGCCTTTGTGATGGTCGACGACGCGCATGCTTCCGGCGTACTCGGAAAAAACGGAAGGGGAACGGTTAATCACTTCGGGCTTGACGGAAGAGTCCACATACAAGTGGGCACATTAAGCAAAGCCATCGGAGTGCTTGGCGGTTACGCCGCAGGGTCGCAGGTTCTGATCGATTACCTGCGCCATAAAGGGCGCCCTTTCTTATTCAGCACTTCTCATCCGCCTGCGGTAACGGCCGCATGCATAGAAGCCATTGACGTCCTGCTGGAAGAGCCGGAGCATATGGAAAAGCTATGGGAGAACACGGCGTATTTCAAAGACAAACTGGTTCAAATGGGGCTGACCCTCACAAAAAGCGAAACACCGATCGTGCCGATATTAATAGGGGAGGAAGAAAAAGCCCAGGCATTATCAGACCTTTTATTGACCCGCGGCGTGTTTGCACAAAGCATCGTGTATCCGACGGTCGCCCAAGGAAAAGCGAGAATCCGCACCATTATTACGGCGGAGCATACAAAAGAGGAGCTTGACCAGGCCCTGGAAGTAATCCGTTCAGCCGCAAAAGAGCTTCAGCTTGTGTAAGGGGGAAATGATTCCCTCTTTTTTATTTCTTATTGATTCTTATTCTCAATAAGGTGTACAATGATAGGCTGGCGGTTGTGCCAAACGCTTTTAACCAGTATACTTGAGGGTGGAAGTTTCGGTTGAAAGGAGACATTCGAACATGAATGAAAAGCAAAAGCAGGAAAGCGGACAAGTGAATCCGGCGGACAAAAAATCCGAAAAGGATTACAGCAAGTATTTTGAAGCCGTATATATTCCGCCTTCTTTAAAAGATGCGAAAAAACGGGGCAAAGAATCCGTTCAATATCATAACGATTTTAAAATCTCTGAAGAATTTAAAGGCCTCGGTGAAGGCAGGAAATTTTATATCCGCACGTACGGATGCCAAATGAACGAGCATGATACGGAAGTCATGGCGGGTATTTTTATGGCGCTCGGTTATGAAGCGACAAATTCGGTTGATGACGCGAACGTTATTTTATTAAACACTTGCGCCATCCGGGAAAACGCTGAAAACAAAGTGTTCGGAGAGCTCGGCCATTTAAAGGCGCTTAAAAAAAACAACCCGGACTTGATTCTCGGCGTCTGCGGCTGCATGTCACAGGAAGAATCAGTCGTAAACCGCATCCTTAAGAAGCACCCGTTTGTCGATATGATTTTCGGCACACACAACATTCACCGTCTGCCGGAACTGTTATCAGAGGCATATTTATCAAAAGAGATGGTCATTGAAGTGTGGTCGAAGGAAGGGGATGTCATTGAGAACCTTCCGAAAGTCCGCAACGGAAAAATTAAAGGCTGGGTCAACATTATGTACGGCTGTGACAAGTTCTGCACATACTGCATCGTACCGTATACCCGCGGAAAAGAACGAAGCCGCCGTCCTGAGGAAATCATCCAGGAAGTCAGAAGACTTGCAAGCGAAGGCTATAAAGAAATCACGCTGCTCGGTCAAAACGTGAATGCGTACGGAAAAGATTTTGAGGATATGACGTACGGTCTCGGTGATTTAATGGACGAACTGCGTAAAATTGATATTCCGAGAATCCGGTTCACGACGAGTCATCCGCGTGACTTTGATGATCATCTGATCGAAGTGCTCGCCAAAGGCGGCAACCTTTTAGACCATATCCATCTTCCGGTTCAATCAGGAAGCTCAGCGATGTTAAAAATGATGGCCCGTAAATATGACCGAGAACGCTATCTGGAGCTTGTCGGAAAAATTAAAGCGGCGATGCCGAACGCTTCACTGACGACCGATATTATTGTCGGTTTTCCGAATGAAACGGATGAACAATTTGAAGAAACGCTTTCGTTATATCGCGAAGTGGAATTTGACAGCGCATATACGTTTATTTACTCTCCTCGTGAAGGCACGCCGGCGGCGAAGATGAAAGACAATGTTCCGATGAGGGTCAAGAAAGAACGTCTTCAGCGCCTCAATGATTTGGTGAAAGAAATTTCAGCCAAAAAAATGAAGGAATATGAAGGCAGGACTGTCGAAGTATTAGTTGAGGGAGAAAGCAAAAATAACCCTGACATTCTTGCCGGCTATACGGAAAAAAGCAAGCTCGTCAACTTCAAAGGGCCGAAAGACGCCATCGGCAAGATTGTACGCGTCAAAATCGAACAGGCGAAAACATGGTCGCTTGACGGTGTGATGGCAGGAGAAGCAATCGAGGTGAAATAATAATGACGCTTTACTCAAAGAAAGACATTGTACAGCAGGCTAGGAACCTTGCGAAAATGATTTCTGAAACAGAAGAAGTTGATTTTTTCAAACGCGCCGAGGCGCAGATTAACGAAAATGAAAAAGTCTCTGCGATTATTAATCAGATTAAAACCCTGCAAAAGCAAGCCGTTAACCTGAAGCACTACGAAAAGCTTGAAGCGCTGAAACAAGTGGAAAGTAAAATTGACGCCCTGCAGGAAGAGCTTGAAGGGATTCCGATCATTCAGGAATTCAGAGATTCCCAGATTGAGGTCAATGACCTTCTTCAGCTTGTCGCTCATACGATCTCAAATCAGGTGACAAACGAAATCATTACATCTACCGGAGGCAACCTGCTGACGGGAGAAACCGGTTCAAAAGTAAAACATTCGAATAACAGCTGTTCTATTTAAACACGGGGCCTTCATCGGCCCGTGTTTTTTTGCTGTTTGAGAACTAATTGAAATATGTACTAAATTTTCATTATCTCAACGTTTTGTCCTATTTTTACTGGAAAGTTTTATCATACTTAAAAGTAAAGTTTCTGGGCAGGGCTGCATACAATGAAACAGAAACTTTGTATTTTTATATTTTTATTATAAAAATGCACATGAGACAAATGCCCAGCATAAGATAACACGAAGAAGAACAAGGAGGCCTGCCGGAATGTCTGAATACAGGGAAATTATTACGAAAGCGGTAGTTGCGAAAGGAAGAAAATTCACCCAATGCACCAACACGATCTCGCCTGGAGAAAAACCGTCAAGTATATTGGGCGGCTGGATTATCAACCACAAGTACGATGCCGAAAAGATCGGGAAGACTGTAGAAATTGAAGGGTATTATGATATAAACGTCTGGTACTCTTACGCCGATAATACAAAAACGGAAGTTGTAACCGAGAGAGTAAAGTATGTCGATGTGATTAAACTCAGATACAGAGACACAAATTACTTAGATGACGAACACGAAGTCATTGCCAAAGTGCTGCAGCAGCCGAATTGTCTTGAAGTCACCATTTCTCCTAACGGAAATAAAATCGTGGTTCAGGCAGAGAGAGAATTTTTAGCAGAAGTGGTCGGTGAAACGAAAGTCGTCGTCGAAGTCAATCCTGACTGGGAAGAAGACGATGATGATGATTGGGAAGACGATCTTGATGAAGAATTAGAGGACATTAACCCTGAATTTTTAGTCGGAGATCCTGAAGAATAAGTTGAGGCTAGGGGAGTTTAACACCCCAAGTCTCTTTTTTATATATAAAGATATCACTCTTGTTTATGTTATAATGGGATTCGGATAAGAGAAGATACATAGTGAGGGATTAAATGATGGCTAGTTACACGCCTATGATACAGCAATACTTGAAGATAAAGGCAGAGCACCAAGATGCCTTTTTATTTTTTCGGCTTGGTGACTTTTATGAAATGTTTTTTGAAGATGCAAAAAAAGCGTCGCAAGAGCTTGAAATTACACTGACAAGCAGAGACGGAGGTTCGGCTGATAAAATTCCGATGTGCGGCGTGCCGTATCATTCCGCGGCGGCTTATATTGAACAGCTGATTAAAAAGGGCTATAAAGTGGCGATCTGTGAGCAGACGGAAGATCCGAAGGCGGCTAAAGGCGTTGTAAAAAGAGAAGTCGTCCAGCTGATCACCCCGGGAACCGTGATGGATGGAAAAGGCATCCATGAGTCGGAAAACAACTTTATCGCTTCCGTTTCCGAATTTCGTAACGGATACGGTCTCGCTTTATCGGACTTAACGACCGGAGAAAACCTGGCCGTATTTATTGAGCGGATTGAAGATGTCATGTCAGAAATTTACTCAGTCGGCGCAAAGGAAATTGTCGTATCAAGCAAGTTTAACGAACATACAGCTGCTCAGCTGAAAGAACGGTGCAGCGCAACGATTTCGATCGAAGACGGGGAAATAACAGAACGCATTGAAATCGCAAAGCACTTGCCGGGCGAAGAGCTGACAGAGACGTTTATGCGTTTATATACGTATTTGCAGAAAACGCAAAAACGGAGCCTGGATCATCTGCAGCCGGTTCAAGTATATGAATTGGAAGAAGCGATGAAAATTGACCTGTATTCAAAACGGAATCTTGAGCTGACGGAAACGATCCGTTCGAAAAGCAAAAAAGGGTCATTGCTTTGGCTTTTAGACGAGACGAAAACAGCGATGGGCGGCCGGCTTCTCAAACAATGGATTGACCGTCCGCTGATCAGGGCATCCCAAATCGAAGAACGCCAGGAAATGGTCGAGACGCTGATCAATCATCTGTTTGAGCGTGAAGATCTGCGCGAGCGCCTGAAGGAAGTATACGATTTAGAACGTCTGGCGGGCCGGGTCGCATTCGGAAACGTCAACGCAAGGGATTTAATCCAGCTGAAAGAATCTTTAAAACAAGTGCCGAGCATTAAAGAGCTTGTAGGGTCTCTTAACCATAAAAAAGCAAAAGAACGCGCCGGCTTGATTGATCCGTGCGGAGATTTGCTTGACCTGTTAGAAGAAGCCCTTCATGAAAACCCGCCGTTATCGTTAAAAGAAGGCAACTTAATTAAAGACGGCTATCATCAGAAGCTCGATGAGTACCGTGACGCCAGCAAAAACGGTAAAGACTGGATTGCCAGACTGGAGCAGCAGGAACGCGCTTATACGGGCATCCGTTCATTAAAGGTCGGTTTCAATAAAGTGTTCGGCTATTATATTGAAGTCACAAAAGCAAACCTTCATCTGCTTGAGGACGGGCGGTATGAGCGGAAGCAGACCCTCACAAACGCCGAACGGTACATTACGCCGGAATTGAAGGAAAAAGAAGCGCTTATTTTAGAAGCGGAAAACAACATCTGCGAGCTGGAATATGAGCTTTTTGCCGGACTGCGTGAAAAGGTGAAACAATTTATTCCGCGTCTGCAGCGTCTTGCCAAACAAATGAGTGAGCTGGATGCGCTGCAATGCTTTGCTACGATCAGTGAAAACAGGCATTACACAAAGCCCGTCTTTTCTGATAATGAAGTAAAAGTCATTGAAGGGAGACACCCCGTCGTTGAAAAGGTGATGGACAGTCAAGAATACGTGCCGAACAACTGCCTGATGGGCGATTCGCGGGAAATGCTCCTGATTACGGGTCCGAATATGTCAGGTAAAAGCACGTACATGAGACAGATCGCACTTCTATCGATCATGGCTCAGATCGGCTGTTTTGTGCCCGCAAAAGAAGCGGTTCTGCCGATTTTTGATCAAATCTTCACGAGAATCGGGGCGGCGGATGATTTGATTTCCGGACAAAGCACCTTTATGGTGGAAATGCTGGAAGCGAAAAACGCGATTGTGAACGCCACAAAAGACAGCCTGATCCTGTTTGATGAAATCGGCCGCGGGACATCAACGTACGACGGAATGGCGCTGGCACAGGCGATTATTGAATATGTTCATGATCATATCGGCGCTAAAACACTGTTCAGCACGCATTACCATGAGCTGACGGTGCTAGAAGATAAGCTTCCTCAGCTGAAAAACGTTCATGTGCGCGCAGAGGAATATAACGGAACGGTCGTGTTTCTCCATCAAATCAAAGAAGGAGCCGCAGATAAAAGTTACGGCATTCATGTCGCCCAGCTTGCGGAGCTCCCGGACGATCTGATCAGCCGCGCGCAGGAGATTTTGAAACAGCTTGAGCAGACGGGAGATAAACCGGAGCTTCCGGCGGCACCTGAGAAAAAGCCCGCCGTCAAAGAAGAACCGGCACAGCTGTCCTTTTTTGCTGACGGTGAAAAAGAACAGAAGACACCGGCTGTTTCTAATAAAGAAAAACAAGTGCTTGAAGCTTTTAAGTCAATCAATATTCTCGATATGACGCCGCTTGAGGCGATGAATGAAATGTACAAGCTGCAAAAAAAATTAAAATAGAAAGAGGTGACGGACTTGGCAAAAGTCATCCAGCTGTCAGATGAACTCTCAAATAAAATAGCGGCCGGCGAGGTGGTCGAACGGCCTGCCTCAGTCGTTAAAGAATTGGTGGAAAACGCCATTGACGCAAACAGCACAGTCATTGAAATCGACATAGAGGAAGCGGGGCTTTCGTCGATTCGGGTGCTCGATAACGGCGAAGGGATGGAAACCGATGATTGCAAGCGGGCTTTCCGCCGCCACGCGACCAGCAAAATCAAAGATGAAAACGACCTGTTCCGGGTGAGAACACTCGGTTTCCGCGGAGAAGCTTTGCCAAGTATCGCGTCTGTTTCTCATCTGGAAATCAAAACGAGCATCGGTGAGGGAGCTGGAACCCATCTCATTCTTCAGGGCGGGAATATCATTTCTGAACAGAAATCCTCCAGCAGAAAAGGAACGGAGATTATCGTTACCAACCTGTTTTTCAATACACCCGCCAGATTGAAATATATGAAAACCGTGCATACGGAGCTCGGCAATATTACGGATGTCGTCAACCGGATTGCTCTTGCGCATCCGGAAGTATCCATCCGTCTCCGCCATCAGGGGAAAAATCTGCTGCAGACAAACGGTAACGGGGACGTGCGCCATGTGCTGGCCGCAATTTACGGGACGGCGGTTGCGAAAAAAATGATACCGCTCCATGTCAGCTCGCTTGATTTTGAAGTCAAGGGCTACATTGCGCTTCCGGAAATCACGCGTGCATCCAGAAACTACATGTCATCTGTCATTAACGGAAGATACATTAAGAATTTCCCGCTTGTAAAAGCGGTGCATGAGGGCTATCACACACTTCTGCCGATCGGCCGCCATCCGATTACGTTTATCGAAATTACGATGGACCCGATTTTGGTCGATGTCAATGTCCATCCGTCGAAGCTTGAAGTCCGCCTCAGCAAAGAGACGGAGCTGCATGAGCTGATCCGTGACGGGATAAAGGAAGTGTTTCAAAAGCAGCGGCTTATTCCGAGCGCCCAGCTACCGAAAAAATCAGCGCCGGCACCGGCCAAAAACGAACAGCAATTTATGACATTCGAGGAAAGCGCGCCTGAGCGGAAACTTCCTGAAAAAACGCCTGAGCCGTCTTACTCACCGATGAAGCTGAGTTCGGTCGTAAAAGAGCCTGAGCCGGTCATAGAAGAAGAGTCCCTGACGGATGAAGCAGGTCACGGAGTGCCGCCGGAGCTCGGCATGCCGGTAACGGAAGCGCCTGTTTCCGATATTCCGGAGCCTGAAGTGGAGGCTGACTCCGAAGAAATACGGGAAGAAAGAGTTCCGGTGATGTATCCGATCGGCCAAATGCACGGGACATATATTTTAGCCCAAAACGAAAACGGCTTGTATATCATTGACCAGCATGCGGCGCAAGAACGGATTAAATACGAATATTTCCGGGAGAAAGTCGGGCAGGTCGAGCCTGAAGTACAGGATATGCTCGTGCCGCTCACCTTTCATTATGCGGCAAATGAAGCGCTGATCATTGACCAGCATCAGCATGAGCTTGAAAGCGTCGGAGTATTTTTAGAAGCATTCGGCACGAACAGCTACATCGTCCGCTGCCATCCGGCCTGGTTTCCAAAAGGGGAAGAAGCTGAACTGATTGAAGAAATCATTCAGCAGGTGCTTGACGCCAAACAGATCGATATTAAAAAACTGCGGGAGGAAGCGGCCATTATGATGAGCTGCAAAGGCTCAATCAAAGCGAACCGCCATTTGAGAAACGACGAAATCAAAGCGCTCTTGGACGATCTGCGCCGAACGACAGACCCGTTCACATGCCCGCACGGCCGGCCGATCATTATCCATCACAGTACGTATGAGATGGAGAAAATGTTTAAGCGTGTGATGTAATAACAACGTTTATGTGAGACTAAACCGTTATTTACCCACAAGCAGCCTTACTAGTTTGAATGACCCAGCCTTTCAGAGATAACTTTTGAGTTTTTTAATTTCTGGCATAGTGTTGCATGGTATACCGTAAATCATGAAGATAATTTGTTTAACATCCAGCTGTTTTTCTGTCATATAAAAATTGTTTATGGGTAGTAATTGGGGTTGGCGATGTAGTATCCTGTGTTTGGTGGAACCGTCTATATCGTCAATTGACTGCATTAGTAGTGAAATAATGGAGAAAACGATTCCTGAAAAATCTCATGCTATTTGTGAAGAATTTAAATAAAATTGGAATTTGGCGGGTTATACTATCCGCAAGTTAGTCAAGGGGGGCTAGTAATTAGCCCCCTTATATTTAGTTCTTCCTGTGGTTTTTTCTATTTTTGATTAAACTGAAAACCACTAAGAGAACTACACCGACAGCAACAATATAAAATGAAATTTCCGCTGCGGCGGTGTTAATATTCTTAAGGACAAGGATAAGCCCTATTAAAATTATAGGAATGATGTAAGTTAGAATTCTTATAGCTTTTGGGCTCGGTTCAGCATTACTTTTATCTTCCATAGTTACCTCCGATCTTAAACACTTTAGAAAATAATCACTTTAAAGCTTAACACAGGATAAATTTGTTAAACACCAACAATAGCCCCGTTTAAAGGAAAAGCATAAGAGTTTTAGTAATCCACAAAGTTGCTGCCGGGTTGCCAGTTACTTTTAGAGCATCCGCATAGCACGCATCTTCAACTGCACCAGTAAAATTGCCAATGATATTATGAATTATTTCAAAACTACCGATTCCACCCATAGCAGCTTTAACTTTAGTAGGTATTGCGTCCCAAGCTGCTCTCAGTGCTTTTATAGCTCAGGACAAATCACCTTGAACAGTAAACTCCGACCATATCACATAGTCTATTTGTCTAAATCTTAATATTTACTTTTTACACTTAATGATTTTATGTTAGTTTTGTTTTTGCACAGTAAAAAGATAACTTTATTTAGCCCTAACAAAAACATCTGAGCTCCTTGTCAATAATCACATATAAATCGTCTTCAACTGACGTCTTTTTTCATGCGCGACGCTTTTGTGAATTGTTGCAGCTAGACTGGTTTTTGAACGGTTTTCTCGCAAAAGAAAAGAGTGTAAATTACGCCGTACTTTTCTCAGTTCAATTATGTTAATGTCAACATAACGTTGAATTCGGTGTAAGGAGCTAAGGTATTCTGATATATTTTGAGGAAGCCGTATGGGTTTAGGTTATCTTGAAGAAAAGGATTGAAATAAGAATCTAGATTGAATGTCATTTAAAGACTGAGTATCCTCTCAGGCTACTTCGAGACAATTCTTTTCAAAATAAAAACTCGATTTGTTTTTCTTTCTTTTTATCCGAAAATTATATCATCCTTCATTTTCTGAATAAAATTCCCTAAAGAATTCATCTGAATTAATATTCTGATTTCCTTATATATCAGCATAGCAATTTGTAAAAAAGGCCCGGACTGGTGCTTTTGGCGGGAGCAGAAAGTTTTTTAAACTTTACCGGAAAATCCATGGAAAAACGTGGTGCCATCTGGTAAAGTGGTTACAGTCGGCTGGGCGGCGGCAGCAGTCTGCCCGGATCTTTTAAATGGGAATGGTGACAATGGATCATACATATGAAGTGCATCAAATCAAAACTTATCACCAGATGTGGTCCAACTATTGTTATATTATCGCAGACCGCTCAAAAAAATCTGCGATAGCGGTGGACCCGTCCTGGGAAATCGATAAAATAACCGATAAACTGCATGAATTGGATGTTGATTTATCAGCTATTTTATTAACACATTCGCATTATGACCATGTAAACTTGGCGGAGCCGCTTCAGCAAATCTATCATTCTGATATATACATGTCGTCGGCGGAAATCGATTTCTATCAATTCCGGTGCAGAAACTTAATAGCGCTTGAAGACGGCCAAACCTTTGCGGCCGGCGGGTTTATCATCAGAAGTATACTGACCCCGGGACATACGGCCGGAGGAATGTGCTATTTACTATCTGATCACCTTTTTACCGGTGACACCGTGTTTACAGAAGGGTGCGGTATATGTGAGGACAGGGGCAGCTCAGCTGAAGATATGTTTCACAGTATACAGAGGATCAAAGCCTCTATTCCGCCGCATGTGCGTGTGTATCCGGGGCACTCATTCGGGGAGAAGCCGGGTCAAAAAATGGAGAGTCTTTTGAAAAACAATATTTACTTTCAGATTGAAAAAAAAGAACATTTTGTGAATTTCCGCAACAGAAAAAATCAAAAAGGGCTGTTTCATTTTAAGTAGCGTATAATTTGGTTCTATATAACTAGTTTTTCTTTTGGGGCACGGAACTTCTGAAATGAAATGATAGTTATTGCTCGCTTTTTGGTGATGAATGGCTGAGTAACGGTAGTTTGCGGATAAAAGCGCCGGGCAGGCCGAATGGGACATTCTGCTTACGTCTGTTCCAAAAGCCCTGAGTCCGCCTTCTGGCAGGGAAAAATAGGCATTATTCAGGAGTTCGCATAGGATAAATTAACTTGACATGGTATTTTTGTGAAGTTACTATCAACTTGAACATGCTTCTTAACTGAATCCGAGAAAGGATGGCTGAGAAAATGATCACATACTTATTCCCCGGACAAGGTTCTCAAAAGCAGGGAATGGGGAGCTCATTGTTTGATGAATTTAAAGACTTAACGGAGCAGGCTGATGAAACACTCGGATATTCCATGAAACGGCTTTGTCTTGAGAATCCGTATTCCAACCTTCACAAGACGCAGTTCACCCAGCCTGCTTTATATGTTGTAAACGCGTTAAGCTATTTGAAAAAAACCCAAGACAATGGCATAAAGCCGGATTATGTGGCCGGCCACAGTTTGGGAGAATATAATGCGCTGTTTGCAGCAGGTGCTTTTGATTTTATTACCGGCCTTCAGCTTGTCCGTAAAAGAGGCGAATTAATGAGTATGGCCACTGACGGAAAAATGGCCGCCATTATGGGGTTAACTGCAGCTCAAGTGTCAGACGCCCTTCAAACGAACGTATTACATACGATTGATATTGCCAATATGAATTCTCCTCACCAAGTTGTCATATCCGGACGCAAAGAAGACATTGAAAGAGCCAAAAGCGTATTCGAAGGATTAAAAGACGTTACGATGTTTCATCCGTTAAACGTCAGCGGCGCTTTTCACTCGAGATATATGAGCGAAGCAAAACAAGAGTTCGAAAAATTTTTACAGTCATTTCATTTTTCTGCTATATCAATTCCTGTCATTTCTAATGTGCATGCCAGACCTTATGAGCAAGACGGAATCCACTCCGTTCTGGCCGATCAGATCGACCACTCAGTGCGATGGAACGACAGCATCCGCTATCTGCTGGACAGAGGGCGGATGGAATTTGAAGAAGTCGGCCCGGGCCATGTGCTGACAGGACTTATTCACCGCATCAAAAAAGAAACTGAAGCTTCACCCGCCATGTAGCGGAACGCAAGTCAAAATTCTTATCTCACATAATAGTGCCAGCCATACAACATCACGACCACTTCACCTGCACACAACATCAAGAAAAACTTACAAATCAATATTTTAAAAAAATAAAGAGCAAAAAGGAGAACAAATGAACCAGCCAATTGTTTTCATGTTTTCTGGACAGGGTTCCCAATACTATCAAATGGGGAAAGAGCTGTTTGCACATAACGCCGCTTTTCGGCAGAAAATGCTTGACTTGGACGATTTTGCAGTCAGCCGTTTCGGTTACTCTGTCCTGAAAGAGGTTTATCATACAGGCAATCGTCTGTCTGATCCATTTGACCGCCTTCTTTTCAGCCATCCTGCCATTTTTATGGCTGAGTACGCACTTGCATATGCTTTGGAGCAAAGAGGCATACGTCCCGATTATGTGATCGGAGCAAGCCTTGGAGAGTATGCAGCGGCCGCTGTGTCGGGTGTGCTGAGCGCTGAGGATGCTTTAGATTGCGTGCTGGAACAGGCCCGAATCATTACGGAAACTTGCCGTAATGGCAGCATGCTTGCGATACTGGGTGATCCGGCTTTATATCAAGATGATCCGCTGCTCGGCGAACATAGTGAATTGGCATCTGTAAACTATCATTCTCACTTTGTCATCTCGGGAGAGTGGGAACATATCAACAAGATCATGGACGATCTGAGAGAAAAGCAGATTCCTCATCAGCTATTGCCGGTATCTTACGGGTTTCACTCAGCGCTGGTTGATCAGGCGGAACAGCCGTACAAGCGCTTTTTAGCTCAGAAATCAATCCGGACTCCGTCTATACCGTACATCTCCAGTGCGACCGGAGAGGCTGAGACCGATATACAAGCGGATTTTTTCTGGGATATCGTAAGAAAGCCGATTCGATTCCGTGAAGCGCTTCAATTCGCAGACAGCCGCCAAAAAGGATTGTATATCGATGCCGGGCCTTCCGGAACGTTGGCCGCATTTGCCAAACAGATTCTTCCCGCAGGATCGGCTGAACGCATCCGTGCCATTATGACGCCGTTTCATAAAGAACAAACCCATTTGCAGCAAATAGAAGACAGCATTTTATCACCGCCCGGAAGGAGACTGTAAGATGATCAGCTTTGTTTTTCCAGGCCAAGGCTCGCAAAAAATAGGGATGGGAGAGGACCTGTTCGGCCGCTATCCTGAATTAACCGCAAAGGCCGATCACATTCTCGGATATTCCATTCAGGAGCTGTGCCGGGACGGAGAACGTCTCAATCAGACTCAATTCACTCAGCCGGCGCTCTATGTCGTCAATGCCCTCAGTTATTTGAAAAAAACAGAAGAAACCGGCTTGAAACCGGATTTTACCGCCGGACACAGTTTAGGCGAATATAACGCGTTATACGCCTCGGGCGCGTTTGATTTTGAAGAAGGCCTACAGCTGGTCAAAAAAAGGGGCGAACTGATGAGCCGCGCCAAAGGAGGCGGCATGGCAGCGGTGATCGGCCTGATTCATGAGCAGGTGACGGACGTTTTAAAAGAGTATCACTTGCATACGATTGATATCGCCAACATGAACACACCGCAGCAAATTGTCATTTCCGGATATAAAGAAGATATTGAAAAAGCCGCATCCGTTTTTGAAGCCGTAAACGGCGTAAAAATGGTTCACCGCTTAAATGTCAGCGGCGCCTTTCATTCCAGATATATGATGGAAGCGAAGGAGGAATTTTCACGGTTTATTGAAACTTTCCATTTTAAGCCGCTGTCCATCCCGGTCATTTCAAATGTGACGGCAAGACCATATGAGCAGACCGAGCTGAAAGAGACACTCACCGGACAAATAACGGAATCGGTGAACTGGACAGACAGCATCCGTTTCTTAATGGGAAGAAAGAACATGAGTTTTGAGGAAATCGGTCCCGGAAAAGTGCTGACAGGGCTGATTCAAAGAATTACGGCTGAAGCGGAGCCGATAACAGATGAAATCAAAGTCCCGGCTGAGGCTGGAAAAAGCTCAATTACGGCGGCGTCTTTAGGAAATGAAGAGTTTAAGCGCGATTATCAATTGAAATACGCCTACTTGGCCGGCGGCATGTACCGCGGAATTTCTTCGAAGGAAATGGTCGTCAAACTGGCCGAAAAAGGAATGATGGGCTTTTTCGGAACGGGCGGTTTGAACATCGCGCACGTTGAGGACGCCATTTTGTCAATTCAGCATGAGCTTCGTGACGGCGGTTCCTTTGGCATAAATATTGTACATAACATGAAGCATACAGATTCAGAAGAAAAAATGATTGATCTTTTACTGAAGCATGGGATTCAGAACTTGGAAGCATCAGCATTTTTAACGGTTACTCCCGCTTTAGTAAGGTTTCGCGCTAAGGGGTTAAAACGCGGTGCCGGCGGACAAATAATAGCGCGTCAGCGGATTATCGCCAAGCTGTCCCGTCCGGAAGTAGCGGAAGCGTTTCTCAGCCCGGCGCCTGATCACATTCTGCAGAAACTTGCAGCCGAAAACAAAATTACCGCTGAAGAAGCAAGTCTGATGAGAGAAATACCCGTTGCGCATGACATCTGCGTAGAGGCTGATTCAGGCGGCCACACTGACGGCGGAGTTGCTTACAGTCTCATGCCGGCGATCATCCGTTTACGAGATGACATGATGAAAAAATACCGATACGGCAAAACCGTCCGCATCGGAGCCGCAGGGGGAATCGGAACGCCTGAGGCTGCCATGGCCGCATTTATGCTCGGCGCTGATTTTATTGTGACCGGATCCATTAACCAATGCACCGTTGAAGCAGCGACGAGCGGCCTTGTAAAGGATCTCCTGCAGCAGATGAATGTACAGGACACGGCCTACGCGCCGGCCGGCGATATGTTTGAATCAGGCAGCAAGGTGCAGGTATTAAAGAAAGGGCTGTTCTTTCCGACCCGGGCCTCTAAGCTGCATGAACTGTATCAGCGTCACCGCTCAATTGAAGAAATTGATGAAAAGACACTCAGACAAATAGAAGAGAAGTATTTTAAGGCAAGTGTAAGCAGTATTTATGACAAAGTGAAGGCTCATTATTCGAATGAAGACATTTCAAAAGCCGAACGGAATCCGAAACAGAAAATGGCGCTCATATTCAAATGGTATTTCAGGCAAAGCTCTGCTTCGGCGATTAAAGGAGACCCGGATGCCAAGGTAGACTTCCAGATTCATTGCGGGCCGGCATTAGGCGCCTTTAATCAATGGGTGAAAGGTACGGAGCTGGAGTCCTGGAAAAACCGCCATGCCGATGGTATCGGCCTTCGTCTTATGGAAGAGACGGCCTCGCTTTTGAATCAGAAGTTAGGTTCATTTCTGCAAACGTGTTGACAAGACGAAATGATAGATTGAAAACATGGAATATTCATAAAAGATGAAACAGGGAGGAACTGACAATGAGCGAAGAAAGAATCTTTGAATTGCTGCAGAACACAATCTACGAGGTTTTGCCTGATTTAGAAGGCGAACAGCTTTCACAGGAAGACCGGTTAGTTGATCTGGGGGCGGACTCAGTGGACCGCGCCGAAATTATCACGATGATGCTTGAAGAATTATCACTGCAGATCCCGCGTGTTGAGCTGACGGGAGTGTCAAACATCGGCGAATTGGCGGCAAAGCTTTATGAAAAGGTACAGGCTGTCTGATAAAACGGTGAAAAAATCGGAAACTCAAAATTCATATTGGAGGCGAAGTTCATGGCGGCTGCCGGAATAGAAGCGATAAATGTGTTTGGCGGGACGGCATACCTTGATGTCATGCAGCTGGCGGAGTACAGAAACTTAGACCCTGCCAGATTTGAGAATTTACTGATGAAAGAAAAAGCGGTGGCGCTTCCGTACGAAGACCCCGTCACATTCGGCGTTAACGCGGCAAAGCCGATTATCGACCGATTGACAGAGGCTGAAAAAGACAGAATCGAGCTGCTGATTACCTGCTCGGAGTCCGGCATTGACTTCGGAAAATCACTCAGTACATATATTCATGATTACTTAGGTCTCAACCGGAACTGCCGTTTATTTGAACTGAAGCAGGCCTGTTATTCAGGAACGGCGGGTTTGCAGATGGCGCTTAACTTTATTTTGTCGCAGACATCCCCCGGAGCGAAGGCGCTTGTCGTCGCGACGGATATTTCCCGGTTTTTAATTGCCGAAGGCGGCGATGCGTTAAGCGAGGATTGGTCTTACGCCGAACCGAGCGCCGGAGCGGGTGCCGTCGCCTTATTGATCGGTGAAAACCCAATCGTATTTCAGGCGGATGCGGGCGCTAACGGCTATTACGGCTATGAAGTGATGGATACATGCCGTCCGATCCCGGACAGTGAAGCCGGTGACGCCGACTTGTCATTGATGTCTTATCTCGATTGCTGTGAACAGACATTTCGCGAGTACAAAAACCGTGTGCCGGGCGCTGACTATAAAGAGACGTTTCACTATCTTGCCTTCCATACACCGTTTGGCGGCATGGTCAAAGGAGCTCACCGGACGATGATGCGTAAGCTTGCAAAAGCGAAAAACGCTGAGATCGAACAGGATTTTCAAACCAGGGTAGAGCCGGGGCTCCGCTACTGCCAAAGAGTCGGAAACATTATGGGGGCAGCCTCTTTACTGGCTCTTGCAAGCACGATTGACCAAGGGGCATTCGACACTTCTAAGCGGATCGGCTGTTTCTCGTACGGCTCCGGATGCTGTTCAGAATTTTACAGCGGCGTTGTGACGCCTGAAGGACAAACGCGGCAGCATTCTTTCAAAATAGAAGAGCATCTGAACAACAGATACAGGCTGTCCATGGAAGAGTATGAAGAACTGTTTAAAGGCAGCGGTCTGGTGAAGTTCGGAACCCGGAATGTCAAATTGGATATGAATATGATTCCGAACATTTTAGACCATCATGCCGGGAGCCCTCGTTTATATTTGGAAGAAATCACGGAATTTCATCGGAAATACAGGTGGATCCCGTGACCTATGAGACGATCAACGTCCGTTTTCAGCAAAATGTCTGCTTCATCACCTTTGATCGGCCTGAAGCCAACAATACGATTAATGAGCGTTTAGTGGAGGAATGCCTGCACGTTCTTTCTGAATGTGAGGACTCCGTGACCTCCGTAGTGCTTGAAGGGCAGCCGGAGGTATTTTGTTTCGGGGCGGATTTTGATGAGATGTACCGAAAAATGAGGCAGGGAATGCAGCATGCGGAATCGCAGGAGCCGCTTTACCGTTTGTGGCTGGCATTAAAATCCGGGCCGTACATCACAATCGCCCGCGTCCGCGGAAAAGTAAATGCGGGAGGTGTCGGTTTTGCCGCCGCGTGCGATATCGTCATTGCAGAGGAGAGTGCTTCGTTCAGTTTATCTGAACTGTTATTCGGACTTTATCCAGCCTGCGTTCTGCCGTTTTTAATTCAAAGAATCGGATTTCAAAAGGCGCATTATATGACGATTATGACAAAGCCCGTGCCGGCGCGCCAGGCGCTTGAATGGGGACTTTGTGACGTATGCGTCCCGGACTCAGCAACAGAGCTGAGAAAGCATTTGCTGCGCCTTCGCCCGCTGTCGAAAAAAGCAGTCATCCGCTATAAAAAATACATGGATTCCTTAAACGACCTTGTTCATCGTTCGAAATCCATTGCTCTAGCCGAAAATCAAGCGATGTTTTCAGATCCGGATAACCAATCAGCCATTTTCCGTTATGCAGAAACGGGGCGGCTTCCTTGGGAAACGGAGAACAGTTAGGAGGATATCATGCCGAACGCCGCAGTTGAACTGCTCGAAATTGAACCGGATATTATCCAAGTGACAATGCAGGATAAAGCCCATAAAAACGCCTTCTCCAAAGAACTGACGGATGGATTGATGGAAGCATTCACCCGTATAAAAAAATCGTCAGTCTATAAAGCTGTGATTTTAACAGGATACGGCCATTACTTTGCTTCCGGAGGCACACAGGAAGGTCTGCTCAGGATTCAGCAGGGCATCACAAAGTTTACGGAAGACCGCATGTACTCTTTGGCGCTGGAATGTGATATCCCCGTCATTTCCGCCATGCAGGGCCACGGAATCGGAGGCGGGTTTGTCATGGGGCTTTTCAGTGATTTTGTCATTTTAAGCAAAGAAAGCGTGTATACCGCAAACTTTATGAAATACGGTTTCACCCCCGGAATGGGGGCTACTTTTATCGTTCCGGAGAAGCTTGGGGCAAGCCTCGGCCATGAAATGCTGTTAAACGGCGGCCACTACCGCGGCGGTGATCTGGAGAAAAGAGGGGTGCCATTTCCGGTGCTTCCGCGGCAGGAAGTATTAGACTATGCGCAGGAATTGGCCCGTGAGCTTGCGGAAAAACCGAGAAACTCTTTAATTACATTGAAAAGGCACTTGGTGACGCCGTTTCGCGAGCAGCTTCCGGCTGTCATTGAGAAGGAGTTAATCATGCACGATGAGACGTTTCATGATGATGAAGTGAAAAAACGAATCACGACGATGTACGGAGTATAAGACATACATCTTACATACAGATGAAATGGAGGCAGCTCTATGAAAAGTGATATGAAGGCAAGCGGGTTACTCAAGCCATCTGTCAGCTATGGAAAACCATTGCGGCTTTCAGCGGATCAGCCGATGACGATTCCTGAAGTCCTGCACAAAACCGCCGCGGCAGCGGGAGATCAAAAGGGCATCACATATATACAGCCTGACGGCACCAAAGTGTATCAGACTTACAGCGGCCTGAAAAAGATCGCCCTTTCGATTGTGAAAGGGCTCCGCCAATCAGGGGTGAAGGCTCAGGATGAAGTCATATTACAGCTCAGTGACAATTCCCAGCTGATTCCTGCTTTTTGGGGCTGTGTTTTTTTAGGAGCGATCCCGGTTCCGCTTGCGGCCGCTCCGGCTTATACAGAAATGAACAGCGGGACGCAAAAATTGAAAGACGCCTGGACGCTTTTGAATCAGCCGTATGTCATCACAAGCCGTGACGTGCTGCCGGAGATGACTGAATGGGCGGAGGAGCAGGAGCTTTCCGGGTTTTGCGCTTTGGCGGCAGAAGATCTCAGTGCGCATGAAATGGATACGGACTGTCATCATCCCCGTCCGGAAGATTTGGCGATGCTGCTTTTGACCTCGGGAAGCACGGGCACGCCGAAAGCCGTGATGCTCAGCCATGAAAACATCGTCTGCATGGTCAAAGGAAATATTCAGATGCAGGGCTATACAAGTGAGGATGTCACGTTTAACTGGATGCCTTTTGACCATGTCGGCGGCATCGGAATGCTTCATCTGCGTGATGTTTATCTCGGATGTGAGGAAATCAACATACCGAGCGAATCCATTTTGATGGATCCTTTAAAATGGCTCGACCTGATTGATCATTACCGCGCTTCGGTCACGTGGGCCCCCAATTTTGCCTTTGGGCTGCTTGCCGATTTCGCAGAAGAGATTCAAACACGGAAATGGGACTTATCTTCCATGCGTTACATGCTGAACGGCGGGGAGGCCGCGGTTGCGAAAGTCGGACGCAGAATTATGGAGCTTTTAGAGCCGCACGGTCTGCCGGCTAATGCCATCCGTCCCGCATGGGGAATGTCCGAAACGTCTTCGGGCGTTATTTTCTCAGATGAGTTTACACTGGAAAACACGAGTGACGACGATCGTTTCGTCGAGATCGGTCTGCCGATCCCGGGATTTAATATGAGAATTACGGATGACCGCAATCAAGTGGTGGAGGAAGGAGAAATCGGCCGCTTTCAAGTGTCCGGTCTGACTGTAACGAGCGGATATTATGAGCGCCCGGACTTAAATGAGAGTGTCTTTACAGAAGACGGCTGGTTTGAAACGGGAGATCTCGGATTTCTGCGTGAAGGCCGCCTGACGATAACGGGGCGCACGAAAGATGCCATCATTATCAACGGTGTGAATTATTACAGCCACGCCATTGAATCAGCGGTTGAGGAATTGCCGGAAATTGAAACGTCATATACAGCGGCATGCGCCGTCCGGCCGAATCAAAGCACGACAGATGAGCTGGCGATTTTCTTTGTGACATCCATTCCGTTGGATGAGAACCGCATGACGAAGCTTCTTCATCACATTCACCAGCACGTGACACAGAGAATCGGCGTTACCCCTGATTATCTGCTTCCGGTCGCAAAAGAAGACATTCCTAAGACGGCGATCGGGAAAATCCAGCGTACTCAGCTGAAACATTCATTCGAACAAGGGCAATTTGATTCATTACATAATAACAGACAAGAAGGCGGCAATTCAGACACGGCTTCTGCAGAGAAAGAAATTGAACGGGATTTTATCCGTTTTCTGAAAGAGGAACTTTCCATCGCGGATGAGCTTGTTGATCCAAATACACCGTTTCAAAGTCTTGGCGTCAATTCCATCAAGATGATGAAACTCGCCAGATCAATTGAAAAAACGTATCACATCCGGCTGACGGCAAGAGAGCTGCACAAAAACCCGACGATTGGCGCTTTAGCGGCTTATACTGCTGAAAAAGCGGCAAACATGTCAGCGGAGCATCATTCCCAAAAAGCCGAACCGCCGGCAGAACGGGAGAGCCGGCAAACGGCGCCGGCGCTTTCAGAAGTCCAAAAAGGGCTGTGGACATTGCAGAAAATGTCGCCTGAAACGACTGCATACCATGTCCCGCTCTGTTTCCGATTCACAACCGGAATCGACAAAGAGAAACTGAAACAGGCGTTTCAGCTCGTATTAAAGCAGCATCCGATGCTCAAAAGCGCCGTGAATGAAACAGACGGCGGGTTTTATTTCATAGAAGCGGCAGATCCTTTTGTATTCTCGGAAGAAGATATTTCTGACGTCAATGAATCACAAATACCCGCTCTGATACGGAAAAAAGTGAAAGAGCCGTTTGTCAAAGAAGGCGGGCCTTTGCTGCGCGTGCGGCTGCTTTCAAAATCCGCCTCGGAACATTATCTTTTGACGGTCATTCACCACATCGTGTTTGACGGCATTTCATCCATTACATTTATTCATAGTCTGCTGGATCATTATCAGGCGCTGCTGGAGGGAAAAGAAGAGTTTGCGGCCGCCGCTCGCGGCATTCATCCCGATTTCGCGGCTTGGGAAAAGCGGTATTTAGCGGGTGAAGAAAGCAAAGCTGCCCGCGCTTACTGGATGAAACAGCTCGGGGGAGATCTGCCTGACCTTCAGCTTCCGCCGATGCGCACGGACAGCAGCGTTCCGGAGTTTACAGAAGATACGCTGACACGCCGTCTTCCCGAACGGCTGCTGAATAATCTAACGGCGTTTGCCGCATCCCGTTCGATTCATTTGTCTACCGTTATGCTGAGCTGCTATATGGTGCTTTTAAGCAAATATACAGATAAGGAAGATATTGTGACAGGCATGCCTGCGATGGTCAGACCTGAAGAACGCTTTGACGGAGTGGTCGGCCATTTCCTCAACATGCTTCCTATACGGAGCAGAGCCGGACGAAAAGAAACATTTGCTGACTTTGTTCAAAAGGTGCAGGATGCCGTTCTGGACGGACTGGATCACTCCTTTTATCCGTTTCCGAAAATGGTGCGTGATGTGCATGCGAAACCCCTGCAGAACGGTTCGCCTGTTTTCAGCAATGCCTTTTTCTATCAGAACTTTCTGCAGCATTCAAGCTATCAATCGATGCTGGATGAATACAAGGAATTCTCCTGTGAGTTTGTAAAAGACATTCATCAGGAGGGGGAATATGATCTTGTATTTGAAATGTGGGAAGAAGCTTCAGGCATGGATCTTACGATTAAATACAGCACCGAATTATTCGACGAAGCAGGGGCGGCCAGACTTTTCAGCCAATTTGTACAGGCCGCTGAAGCTTTGACGGCGAATCCGGATATGCCGCTTGAGAACGTTTCTCTCATGACAAAAAGAGAGGAGCACATGATTCTTAAGACTTGGAATGAGACAAGCCGTGAATACCCGGATGCCTGCTTCCATGAATTATTCGAACGTCAGGCGGCAGAAACGCCGGACGCTTGTGCGGTCGTGTATGAACAGCAAAAGCTGACGTACCGTGAGCTTGATGAAAAAAGCACGAAGCTGGCGCTCTATTTGCAGGCGCACGGTGCAGGCCCTGATGATCTCATCGGCATTTATACAGACCGTTCATTGCATATGGCTGTCGGCCTTCTCGGCATTTTAAAAGCCGGGGGAGCGTATGTGCCGCTTGATCCTTCTTATCCCGCTGACAGATTGGAATATATGATCGCCGACAGCAGAATTTCAATGTGTCTGACGACAGCTGATTTAGAGTACTCCTTGAACTGGGGAGGCGTGCAGACAACTGCCATTGACCGCGATTGGTCTCGTATTGAAAGTACAGCCGCGGAAAGAACGTCGCTGAAGCGGTTAGTGACACCTGACGATCTGGCGTACGTCATTTACACGTCGGGCAGCACGGGCAAACCGAAGGGCGTGATGATTCCGCACCGGGCGCTGACCAATTTCTTAATCTCGATGGCGAATGAACCGGGGCTTTCGTCTAAAGACAAACTGCTTGCCGTCACGACATATTGCTTTGATATCGCGGCACTGGAGCTGTACCTTCCTTTAATCAAAGGAGCGGAGTGCAACATCTGTAAGACAGAAGTCACAAAAGACGCGCGGAAGCTGAAAGAGCTGATTCAAGAGTACAAACCGACGATCATGCAGGCGACGCCGTTTACGTGGAAAATGCTCTTTCATTCCGGATGGTCAAATGAAGAAAAAGTGAAAATCCTTTGCGGCGGAGAGGCGCTTAGCGAACAATTGAAGCAGCAGTTTCTCGATACGAAAAGTGAGGCTTGGAATATGTTCGGGCCGACAGAGACGACAATCTGGTCCGCGGTGCAGCGTATAACGGAAAATGAGAGCGCGCTTACGATCGGGCGCCCGATCGCCAATACCCGCGTGTATATTATGGATTCCGGTCTCAACCCTGTTTTAGAAGGGGTGCCGGGAGAACTTTGTATTGCGGGAGACGGATTGGCAAGAGGGTATTTCAACAAGCCTGAGCTGACAGATAAAGCTTTCGTCAGCCACCGGCTCGAACTGGGATCAAAGCTTTATAAAACAGGCGATATGGCGCGTTTTCTTCCCGGCGGCCGCATTGAATACATGGGACGGATGGACACTCAAGTCAAAATCCGCGGCTACCGGATTGAACCCGGAGATATTGAGAGCCGGCTGAATGCCCATCCGGCCGTACAGGAAAGCGTAGTGGTTGTGAACAATCACTCCGGAAATGAAAAGCTTTGCGCATTTTATATCCTGAAAAACGGAGAGCCGCTTCCATCCGCGAAGGAATTGCGCAATCATTTGAAACAAGCGCTGCCGGCCTATATGACGCCAGCTTCGTTTATCCGTCTTGAAGAGCTGCCGCTCACACCGAACGGAAAAGTTGACCGCAAGCTTCTTGCTGCGCGCGATCTGACGGAAAAGCAGCCGGACACACAAACATTTTCATCATCTCATATCCAGCAGGCGGTGCTGGCGATTTGGCAGGATGTATTGAAAAGCAAAGATATAGAGCTTGATGACCGCTTTTTTGATGCGGGGGGAGATTCGCTTCTTGCCGTGACTGTCACTGACCGGATGACGCAGGAACTGGATTGTGAATTCAGTGTAACGGAGCTGTTTGAATACGCGACGGTAAAAGACATCAGCCGGTACATCACAGAACAAAAACCGAAAGAAACCGTTTTGGCTCCTGTGCCGCAAAAGAAAGTGAATACAGAAGACCGGGAACACCCAGCGGGAGAAATTCCCGATTATTATGAGGACAGTGTCGCGGTTATCGGTATATCCTGTGAGTTTCCGGGAGCGAAAGATCATTATGAATTTTGGAATAACATCAAAGAAGGCAAAGAAAGCATCACCTTCTTTTCAAAAGAGGAGCTCCGCCGATCCGGTGTTTCTGAAGAACTGGCTGATCATCCCGGCTTCGTTCCGGCTAAATCAGTTTTAGAGGGGAAAGAAATGTTTGATCCCGGTTTCTTCGGCTTTTCGCCGAAAGATGCGGAGTATATGGACCCTCAGCTGAGAATGCTTTTGCTCCATTCATGGAAGGCAATCGAGGATGCGGGATATATCTCAAAAGAAATTCCGGAAACAAGCGTGTATATGTCTGCCAGCACGAACTCTTACCGCAGCCTGCTGCCGGAGGAGACGACAGCACAGCTGGAAACGCCGGACGGCTACGTGTCATGGGTGCTTGCCCAAAGCGGTACGATTCCGACGATGATTTCTCATAAACTCGGGTTGAAAGGGCCGAGCTATTTTGTCCATGCCAATTGCTCATCTTCGTTAATCGGCCTGCATTCGGCTTTTCAAAGCCTGCAGTCCGGCGAAGCCAAGTACGCCCTTGTCGGCGGTGCGACCCTTCATACGGAATCAAGTGCCGGCTATGTTCATCAGCCGGGGCTGAATTTTTCAAGCGACGGGCATATTAAAGCGTTTGACGCGGCTGCTGACGGAATGATCGGCGGTGAAGGAGCCGGCGCCGTGCTCTTGAAAAAAGCGTCGGATGCCGTTAAGGACGGCGACCATATTTATGCGCTGCTGCGCGGAATCGGCGTCAATAACGACGGAGCGGATAAGGTCGGATTTTATGCGCCGAGCGTCAAAGGACAAGCTGAGGTCATTCAGAAGGTCATTGATCAGACGGGCATCCATCCTGAAACGATCGCGTACGTCGAAGCTCACGGCACAGGAACAAAACTCGGCGACCCGATCGAACTGTCCGCACTTCAATCGGTGTACGGCCGATATACAGATAAAAAACAATACTGCGGCATCGGTTCAGTCAAAACAAATCTCGGGCATTTGGATACAGCGGCCGGAATGGCGGGCTGCATCAAGGTTGTCATGAGCTTATATCATCAGGAAATCGCGCCGAGCATCAATTACAAAGAGCCGAACCCGAATCTTCATTTAGAAGACTCTCCGTTTTACGTAGCGGGAGAAAAGAAAGAGTTAACCCGTGAGAACAGAGCGCACCGCATGGCTTTAAGCTCTTTCGGTCTTGGCGGAACAAACACACACGCGATTTTTGAACAATATCCGGATGCATCCGAAGCAGCAGACGCTGCCGGTCCGTTCATCATTCCGTTGTCTGCCAGAAAAAAAGATCGTCTGAAGGAGTACGCAAAACAGCTGCTGGCTTTTCTGGAAAGAAAAACGGACGCCGGCCTCGCTGATCTTGCCTACACGTTCCAAGTCGGAAGGGAAGCGATGGAAGAGCGCGCGGCCTTTATCACAAGCGGCACTGCGGAGCTCAAGCGGCAGCTTGCCGATTTTATCAATGATAAGCCGGCTGTAACAGGCTGCTTCAGAGGAGAAAAACAGCAGGCGAAAGATATTGCCTGGCTTTCTGATGATGATGACAGTGCTGAACTCATTGAGAAATGGCTTGCGAAAGGAAAAGGAACGAAGCTCTGTGAAATGTGGAGTAAAGGTGTCGCCATCAATTGGCACAAGCTTTACAAAGACAAGCATCCGAAACGGATCAGCGTGCCGGTCTACCCGTTTGCAAAGGAGCCGTACTGGCCGAAAAAAGCAGAAAAGAAAACATCTGCCGCACACACCGGAGTCTCAGTTTTACACCCGCTCGTGCAGCAAAACACGTCAGATTTGGCCGTTCAGCGGTTCAGCTCACGGTTTACAGGCTCAGAATTTTTCCTGAAGGATCATGTGGTCAGGGAAAAAGCGGTGCTTCCGGGAGCGGCATATTTGGAAATGTCTTATGAAGCGGTAAAACGGGCGCTTGGCGGCTTATTAAAAGACCAAGACAGAATAACGCTCCATCATACCGTCTGGATGAAACCGATCGTCGTTCACGAACAAGAGCGCCAGGTCCATATTGCGCTGTTTCCTGAAGAGGACGGCATCATCTCATATGACATGTACAGCGTAAACGCTGACGATGAAGAAGTGCTGCACAGCCAAGGACGGGCTGAAATCATAAAGGCTGAACGAGAGCCTGAGGCCGACCTTTCTGCCATACAAAACAGATGCACAGCGGACATTCTTGATCCGGCGGCCTTTTATCGGGAAGGACGGAGCAGGGGGATGTTCCACGGAAAAGCCTTCCAAGGCATTAAGTCCGCCTTTATCGGCGAGAAAGAAGTGCTTTCGGACATACAGCTTCCGGATTCTGTTTCTCATACGAACGGACAATTTACGCTTCATCCGAGCATCATTGATTCGGCTATTCAGACGGCGACGATCTGCATTATGCAGGAGTTTTCCGGACAAAAGCTGATTCTGCCGTTTGCGCTGGAATACCTTGAAGTCGTCAAACCATGCACACCGACTATGCGGGCGCATGCACGCTTCAGCGAAGGATATCAAACCGGTGATTCCGTGCAGAAAGCTGACATTGACCTGTTCGACGAAACAGGAGCGCTTTGCGTGAAGGTGAGAGGATTCTCTACGAGAGTGCTTGAAGGCGATGCAGAATCGGCTCAGCGGCCATCAGGCTCGGAAAAGGTCTTGTTTGCACCGGTTTGGAAAGAAGCCGCCGCATCCGAGAAAGCTTCTGTCCATGCTGATGAGCATTTGATCATACTTTGTGAAGATGCCTGCCGTATAAAAGATAAAGCGGCATCCGGCCTGAAAGACGCCGAACTGCTGATTGCAGAAGGTGAGGGTGAAACAGCCGCTGAACGCTTCCAAAGCTTTGCGCAGACAATCGCTGAACACATCCGGCGGATCATCAGCGAAAAAAGGCAGGGCCGCATTCTGGTTCAGACCGTTATTTCAGCAGACGGCAGCCAGCAATTGTTTGCGGGGTTAACAGGTTTGTTAAAAACAGCAGAGCTGGAATACGGAAAACTTGACTGTCAGCTCATCGAGATGGAATCAATCGGCGAAATGCCGGCTGTCGCTCAAAAACTGAAAAACGACAGTCATCGGCCGCATGATAAACATATCCGTTATACAGGAGAAAAACGGTATGTGAAGGCTTGGGAAGAAATGCATCCTGCAGGTGGCGGCGCCGTCTGGAAGGACGAAGGCGTATATCTGATTACCGGAGGCGCAGGAAGCCTGGGGTTGATGTTCGCAAAAGAAATCGCAGGTCGCGTAAAACACCCGAAAATCATTCTGACCGGCCGCTCAAATCTGACAGAAGCCAAACAGCGTGAGCTTGCTATGCTTCAGGACTCAGGCGCAAATGTCGTCTACAAAAAGCTGAATGCGGCAGACCGGCGGGAAAATGAAGCGCTGATAAAAGAGATTACGGCGGAATTCGGGGAGCTTAACGGAATTATTCACGCAGCGGGAGTGATACAAGACCGTTTCCTGCTGCAAAAAACGAAGGAAGAGTTCAGGGAAGTGCTTGATCCGAAAGTGATCGGCACCGCTTATTTAGATGAAGCCAGCAAAGACTGCAATCTTGACTTTTTCGTATTGTTCTCCAGTGTTTCCGGCGTTCTCGGCAATGTCGGGCAGGCTGATTATGCCGCCGGCAACGCGTTTATGGATGCATACGCCGCTTACAGGCAATCCCTTACGGAGAATGGCCTGCGGCACGGAAAAACGATCGCCTTTAACTGGACGCTGTGGAAAGATGGCGGTATGCAGGCGGGAGACGAGACGGAAAGAATGATGAAAAAAGCTTTCGGTATGGTTCCGCTTCAAAAGGCGTCAGGCCTGGCTGCATTTTATGAAGGAATGGCTCAGGAAAGGCCGCAGCTTTTAGCAGCTGAAGGAGACGCAGCAAAATTAAAACAGTCGTTCCTGTCCGTTTCTGAAACTGAAAAGCCGCAGGTGGAGAAAATAGAGCCTGTATCCGCCGTTTCGGGAGACAAATGGCACGGTGCGCTTATCAGATTGGTCAGTTCAATTTTAAAAGTCGGCCAAGACGAGATTGATATTGATACGGAACTGAGTGAATACGGTTTTGATTCCGTATCCTTTACGGTCTTTACGAATCAATTAAATGAAGCGTATCAGCTGGAGCTGGCGCCGACGATCTTCTTCGAGCACGGGACGATCCGCAGTTTAGCAGAGTATTTGACGGATGAAACAGAAGCAGGTCTTCCTTTTCAGCCGGAAGAAAAACACGATGCAGAAGAATCTCTTCAAGC
Source organism: Bacillus sp. EKM420B (assembly GCF_011065565.1). Classification (NCBI taxonomy): domain Bacteria; kingdom Bacillati; phylum Bacillota; class Bacilli; order Caryophanales; family Bacillaceae; genus Bacillus; species Bacillus sp. EKM420B. The sequence continues at coordinate 859,532 of NZ_JAAMNX010000001.1, forward strand.
GCTTCACACCGCTTTGACAGCCATGGTAAGCGGCATTTTAAAAGTTGACCGTGAGGACATTGATACAGATACGGAACTGAGTGAATATGGTTTTGATTCCGTATCCTTTACCGTCTTTACGAATCAATTAAATGAAGCGTATCAGCTGGAGCTGGCACCGACGATCTTCTTCGAGTACGGGACGATCAGCAATCTCGCCGGATATTTGGCAAAAGAGCATCCGGGCCGTTTCGGCGAAAAGAAGAAGGAGTCTCCGAAAAAAGAGCAGCCAAAAGCCCAAAAACCGAAAATGCATCGGAAAAAGCGCTTCGCAACGGTAATGAACGCTAGGGCAGCGACACAAGAGCCGCGCCGCTTGGACCCTGTTGCCATTGTCGGAATCAGCGGCCGATTCCCGGGCGCGAAGGATATAGAGGAATTTTGGCGCAATCTGAAAGAAGGAAAAGATTCTATCACAACCATTCCGAAAGAACGCTGGGATTGGCAAGCGTTTGATGGCGACCCGAACCTTGAAAGGAATAAAACGAATATCAAGTGGGGCGGCTTTATCGACGGAATAGCTGAATTTGATCCGCTGTTCTTTGGGATTTCACCGCGGGAAGCCCAATATTTAGATCCGCAGCAGCGGCTGTTATTGACTTATGCATGGCGGGCGATAGAAGATGCGGGCTGTAAGCCGGAAAGCCTTTCCGGCACAAATACGGGTGTCTTTATCGGCACCGGAAATACCGGTTATAAAGATTTGTTCACAAGGGCAGGTCTTGCGCCGGAAGGACATGCGGCGACAGGCAGCATGATTCCTTCCATCGGTCCGAACCGTTTAAGCTATTTGTTAAATCTTCACGGGCCGAGCGAGCCGATTGAAACGGCATGTTCAAGCTCGCTTGTTGCGATTCACCGGGCGGTATCCGCTATAGAAAACGGAGAATGCGACATGGCGATTGCCGGGGGAATCAACACGATTCTGACGGAAGAAGCGCATATCAGTTACAGCAAAGCAGGCATGCTCAGCAAAGACGGAAAATGCAAAACCTTCTCCAAAGATGCCAACGGGTATGTCAGAGGAGAAGGCGCGGGAATTCTGATGCTGAAGAAACTGACAGATGCAGAACGTGACGGCAATCCGATTTACGGCGTGATCCGCGGTACGGCTGAAAACCACGGCGGCCGGGCGAATACGTTAACCTCGCCGAATCCGAAACTGCAGGCTGATTTATTGGTGAAAGCATATCGGAAAGCGGGAGTGGACCCGAGCACCGTCACGTATATTGAAGCGCACGGTACAGGAACGGAATTGGGCGACCCGATTGAAATAAACGGTTTGAAAGCGGCGTTTCACGAGCTGGCGAAAACAAATCAAGAGCCCGAAGTCTCCGATCACCGCTGCGGCATCGGTTCGGTCAAGAGCAATATCGGCCATTTAGAGCTTGCCGCGGGAGTATCAGGCGTCATGAAAGTGCTTTTGCAAATGAAGCACAAAACGCTGGTGAAAAGCCTGCATTGCGAGACGATCAATCCGTACATTCAGCTCGATGACAGTCCTTTCTACATCGTGCGGGAAAATCAGGAATGGACGGCAGCGAAAGATAGAAACGGAAATGCGATTCCGCGCCGGGCCGGGGTCAGCTCATTTGGCATCGGCGGGGTCAACGCCCATATCGTCATTGAAGAGTATGTCCCGAAAGCAGCCGCTCAGCCTGAGCACAGTCCGGAAAATCCGGCAATCATCCTTTTGTCCGCCAAATCAAAAGAAAAACTGTTTGAACAGGCGCAGCAGCTGCAAAAAGCGATCCGTCAAACGCCGTATACAGATCAAGACTTGGCGGGCGTCGCTTATACGCTGCAAACCGGAAGGGACGAAATGGAAGAGCGCCTGGCCATTCTTGCAGCGACGATGGCGGAATTGGAAACAAAGCTGGAAGCATTTACGAAAAATGAGAAAAACATCGCGGGGCTGTATACCGGCCAGTCTCACCGCAATAAAGATACGTTTGCCTTGTTCACGGCAGATGAAGATATGGACATCGTCATTGACGCCTGGATTAAAAAAGGAAAATTCGCCAAGCTGGCAGAGGTATGGGTGAAAGGCGGCGTGTTGAATTGGAACCGGCTGTATGAAAAGGGTACGCCGCGTTTACTCAGTCTTCCGTCTTATCCGTTCGCAAAAGACACGTATTGGGTGCCTGAGAATCCTGACAAAAATAAGGTCCCTACAGAGGAACGGATGAAACGTATTCTGACAAAACAATGGGAACCGAGCCCGCTCGAACTGCGTGAACCGTGCCCACGTTCCGTTGCGATTTTGACAGGCGGGGACACGATCAATCTCGCAGAAGAGATCGCAGCGCATATGCCGAATCACCGTATTATCACAACATCAGACCTTACCGGTGAATATGACTGGCAGGCGTTTGGCGGAGTCATCGACCTTCTCGGCGCAGCGAAAGAAGAAGCTTCTGGAGATATGACCGGTATCAAATGGCTTCAGCAATTGATTGAGCATGGGCATAAAGAAGGGATAACACTGCTTTGTGTCACGAAAGACCTTGAGTCAATGGGGAAAAAGGCCAATCAAATAACGGGAGCAAAACGGGCCGGGCTGTACAGAATGCTGGCATGCGAGTACAGTCATCTGTCTTCAAGGCATCTCGACCTTGAAGGAGCGCTTTCGGATGACAAACTGGCGAAGCAGATTGCCGATGAGTTTCATGCCCGTACTGATGACGCGGAAGTTTGCCGGAGGGACGGCTTGCGCTACCGCGCCGTATTGAGCGGCTCAGAAAATATGAATACGCAAGGCGAGAGAATTGATTTTCCGGACAACCATGTGCTTCTGATCACCGGGGGGACGAGGGGGATCGGTCTATTATGCGCACGCCATTTTGCCGAACATTACGGAGTGAAAAAACTGGTGCTTACAGGCCGTGAGACCCTTCCGCCGCGAAGTGAGTGGACGGGCGGACTGAATGGGGTGACGGCTTCTGTAAAAGCGAAAATTGAAGCTGTTCTCGACTTGGAATCCAAAGGTGTACAAGTGAAGGTATTGTCAGTCCCGTTAGCTGATGAAGCCGGGCTGAGACAGGAACTGAGTCAGATCAAACAGACGCTCGGACCTATCGGCGGCGTGATTCACTGCGCGGGTGTGACCGATAAAGAGACGCTCGCATTCATCAGAAAAACCGATGCAGACATACAGCGCGTGCTCGAGCCGAAAGTAGACGGGCTTCATGCGTTATACAGTGTGCTCAGCGAAGAGCCGCTGAAGTTTTTCGTCTTGTTCTCTTCCGTGTCAGCTGCGATACCGGCGCTTTCGGCAGGACAGGCCGACTATGCCATGGCCAATGCGTATATGGACTATTTTGCAGACTCATACAAAGAGCAGCTGCCGATCGTAAGCATTCAGTGGCCGAACTGGAAAGAAACCGGAATGGGCGAAGTGACGAACAAAGCTTATAAAGAGAGCGGGCTATACAGCATCACGAATGCAGAAGGATTACAGCTCCTTGACGGCATACTTCTTGAATCAGCAAGAGGCCCGGTGCTGCCGGCCGTTCTGAATCCTAAGCTGTGGAAGCCGGAGCGATTCCTGCGGCGAAGCAGGCAGGATCAGCCAATGAGCCCTGCTATGGTAAAACCGGCGGAAAAAACCGCTGATACTGCCGCAGACAACGCTCAATTAACAAGGAAAACAGAAGAATGGCTGAAAGAATTATTTTCTGAAGAGCTGCGGATTGACCAGGATCAGCTTGAGACAGACGTATTATTCCAAGATTACGGAGTGGACTCCATTATCCTTGCTCAGCTTCTGCAGCGGATCAATCGGAATCTCTCGGCATCGCTTGACCCGTCCATTCTGTATGAATATCCGACGATTCAATCTTTCGCAAATTGGCTTTTCGAAGGATATACAGAAGTTTTGTCAGAACGGTTTGATTTGGCGGCGGCTGAGCCTGTTATGAAGAAGCCGGCTGAGCCGGTAATTGTAACACAAGCCGTTAAGGTGCAAGAAGAGCCGGCCGAAAAACAGATTCACCGGGAAGATATCGCGGTCGTCGGCATGTCCTGCCGGTTTCCGGGGGCGGCTTCCTTAGAGGCATACTGGTCGCTTTTGGCTGAAGGCCGTTCGGCTATCGGTCCTGTTCCGCCTGAGCGATGGGGTTTGAAAACGCCTTATTACGCGGGAATGCTTGATGGAATTGATCAATTTGATCCGGACTTCTTTTTACTGGCTGAAGAAGATGTAAAGGCAATGGACCCTCAAGCTTTGGCCGCTCTGGAAGAATGTCTTAACCTGTGGTATCACGCGGGCTATACGCCGGATGAGATAAAGGGAGAAGCAATAGGTGTGTATCTCGGCGGACGCAGCCGTCACAGACCGGGTGAAGAGAAACTGATGGATGCGAAAAACCCGATCGTCGCGCTGGGCCAGAATTATTTGGCCGCAAATCTCTCTCAATATTTTGATATGCGCGGCCCGAGTGTTGTCCTCGATACGGCTTGTTCTTCTGCTTTAGTCGGAATGAATATGGCCGTGCAGGCTCTTGTAACAGGAGAAATAAAAGCGGCCGTCGTCGGCGGTGTGAGCCTGTTTGAATCAGAAGAAACCCATAAATTATTTGAACAGCGCGGCATATTAAGTAAAGCGCAGTCGTTCCATGTATTTGACGAACGCGCCGATGGAGTCGTGCTGGGCGAGGGAGTCGGAATGGTTCTTTTAAAAACCGTGTCTCAGGCCATTGAAGACGGAGATTCTATTTATGCCGTAGTGAAGGCGGCATCTGTCAATAATGACGGAAGAACGGCAGGCCCGGCTACGCCGAGTCTGGAAGCGCAAAAATCCGTCATGAAGACGGCTCTTGAAAAAAGCGGAAAACAGCCGGAAGACATTACTCATATTGAAGCGAACGGTTCAGGCACGGTCGTGACGGATCTGTTAGAACTGAAGGCCATTCAATCCGTCTACCGTTCAAAAGACGCCGGCCCGCTCGGAATCGGATCTGTGAAACCGAACATCGGGCACCCGCTTTGCGCGGAAGGAATTGCAAGTTTCATAAAGGTTGTTCTCATGCTGAAAGAAAAGAGCTTTATCCCGTTTTTATCAGGTGAGCATGAAAACACACATTTTGATAGAGAAAAGGCCAATATTCAGTTCAGCCGCACTCTGGCAGACTGGCCGTCACCAATGCCGGCGGCAGGAATTAACTGCTTTGCCGACGGCGGAACAAATGCCCACGTCATTGTGGAAGCGTGGCAGGAAGACGAAGGGCGCCGAATCAAGCGCCGCCCTTTAACACCGCCTGCATTAAATAAGCGGCTGATTTCGCCGGACAGCAAAGAAGAAACGAACGAAAAAGCTGCGGCAAACATCTGGGATACCTATGGAGTGGAGGTTTAACGTGAAGAACTTCAATAAGCAAATCACTTTATCGCTGAAAAATCCGTTTATTTTACATCATGACGTTTACGGACAAAAAGTCCTTCCGGGATTGGCTTATATTGATATGTTTTATCAGATTTTCAAAGAGCGCGGCTATTCATACGACGGGCTTCAGCTGCGCCATTTATCCATATATCAGCCGCTTATCGCGAAAGAAGACAGCGCCGTCAAGCTTACGGTTGAATGTACGAAGGTAAAAGAAGGGCGCTGGAAACTTACCGCAAAAGGGGCTGAGGTCAGCGGCGGACGAGTCCAGCCGGAAGAACGCATTTACGTCAAAGCGGAAATGCACGAGACGGCACCCGCAGTTTTCAGTGACACGCTTGATCTTGACTCTGTCAAACGCGAGGCGGAACGCACCATCGATTTAAATGAGCTGTATGCACAATGCAGAATCCAGGAATTGGTTCACAGCGGATACATGAAAGCGGAAGGAGAAGTGTTTGAGGAGCGGGACGGCGTTACCTTTGATGTATCGCTCGGAAAAGACGCTATGGGACAGGCCGGAGGGTTTTTGTTCCATCCGACTCTTCTTGACGGAAGCGGCGTCGGCGCAAACCTATTGATCTCATCGCTGTTAAATGGGGAAAAGAGGCTGTTTCTGCCTCTTTTCTATGAATCTTTTACAGCTTCCGAACCTTTGCAGGCCGGCTGCATCACGAGAATCAAACGTTCGTCGCTTCGGCAGGAAAAAGAGCTCATTTACATTACGCTGGAGTTTTTTAACGCATCCGGCCGGAAAGTAGCCGAGCTGAAAGATTTCACAAGCAAGCTCGTGCGGGATGCCGAGCTGATCAATACAGACCGTAAGCCTGCTGAGAAGTCTCCTGAAAAAGCCGGTTTACCGGAAGTTGCGGCATCGCTTGAAGGCGGACACCCGCATGAGGAAGCAGAACGGTATGTCATGAATCTGATGGCTGAAAAAATCGGCAAGCCGCTTGAACAGATTGATTCTCAAGTCGGCTACTATGAAATGGGGCTGACATCGTCCGGACTGCTTGACGTCGTCGAAACGATAAGCGAAAAAATCGGCGAAACTCTTTCTCCGACTTTGCTGTTTGAATATACGACGGCAGCAGAGCTGGCGGCTTTCCTGACAGAACAGTACGGAAGCCATTTCAGCGCGTCTCCTGCAAAAATAGAGAAGCAGGTTGAGAAGCAAACAGAAAGAAGACGGAAAAGCAGTGTTCCGCAAGATGAAGATATTGCGATTATCGGCATGGCCGGCCGCTATCCGCAGGCCGAAAATATTCATGAATTCTGGGAAAACCTGAAAGAAGGAAAAAACTGTGTCACCGAAATTCCGGAGTCTCGCTGGGACTGGCGCCGGTTTGAAAATGTAAAGTCGCCTTCCGGAAAGAGCATTTCAAAATGGGGCGGATTTATTGATGATCCGGATTGCTTTGATCCCCAATTTTTCCGGATTACGCCGCGGGAAGCTGAAACAATGGACCCTCAGGAACGGCTGTTTTTACAAACATGCTGGGAAACGATTGAGGATGCCGGATATACGCCGAAGTCACTCGCAGAGGCGCGCGGACGGAATAAGAGACAGCGCGTCGGCGTCTTCGCAGGGGTGATGCATAAGGATTATACGTTGGTCGGGGCTGAAGCTTCTTCTGAAGATCATGTATTCCCGCTTTCTCTTAATTATGCGCAAATCGCAAACAGAGTTTCATATTTTTGCAATTTTCACGGGCCGAGCATGGCGGTCGATACGGTCTGTTCATCCTCGCTGACTGCGGTTCACCTTGCTGCGGAAAGCATTCGGCGCGGGGAATGTGAATCGGCGGTTGCCGGAGGCGTCAACTTGTCGCTGCATCCGAATAAATATCTGACATACGGTTTATGGGACATGTTTTCAACAGACGGGGTTTGTCATACATTCGGGAAAGACGGAGACGGCTATGTACCGGCTGAAGGAATCGGTGCCGTTTTATTAAAACCGCTGCGAGAGGCGGTAAAAGACGGAGACCGGATTTATGCGGTGATAAAGGGCAGTGCCGTCAACCACGTGGGGACAGTGAGCGGAATTTCCGTGCCGAGTCCCGTCGCGCAGGCCGATTTGATTGAAGAATGCCTGGACAAAGCGGGTATCGATCCGCGCACGGTCAGTTATGTTGAGGCGCACGGGACGGGAACTTCTCTCGGCGACCCGATCGAGGTTCAAGGCCTTGTCAAGGCGTTCCGCCAGTACACACAGGACAAACAGTTCTGTTCGATCGGATCAGTGAAGTCCAATATCGGCCATGCGGAATCGGCGGCGGGCATCAGCGGCTTAAGCAAGGTTGCCCTGCAGCTTCACCATAAAACTCTGGTGCCGTCTCTTCATTCCGAGGAGCTGAATCCGTATTTAGATTTTGAACAATCACCGTTTTACGTCCAGCATCATACCGAAGCATGGCAGCAGCCTTCAGTGAAGGAAAACGGAAACGAAACCGTATATCCCCGGCGTGCGGGCATCAGTTCTTTCGGGGCGACAGGTTCAAACGTGCATCTCATTCTGGAGGAATTTATCCCTGAAGAATCACACGGAACAGTGGCTGAACCGGCAGAAGAACAGACATTCATTTTCCCGGTTTCCGCCCGGAATGAAGAACGGCTAAAAGAGTATGTTGCGAAGCTGTCTGCATTTATTCATCCCGGCCTGCCGCTTGAGGATGCGGCGTATACACTTCAGATCGGCCGTGAACAGATGGAGGAGCGGGTTGCGTTCACCGCTCAGAATATGACACAGCTCAAAGAGCGGCTGGAAGGCTTTCTGGCGGGTAAAACGGTCAGCGGATGCTGGCGGAACCGAGCCGATAAAAGCAAACAGGCAGAGCTTGCTCCGGACTTGATACATAATTGGCTTTCTTCCGGGAGTCTGGAGATGATTGCCGAAAAGTGGGCCGGCGGAGGAACGATGGATTGGAATCTCTTGTACAGTGAAAACAAACCGAATCGGATCAGCCTGCCGACATATCCATTTGAAAAAATCCGGTATTGGGTGCCGAAGGCGGAGAAAAGAGAATCGCTGCCGCAAAACAGGGCAGGCATGCTGCATCCGCTCCTTCATGAAAATGTATCAAACATGTCAGGCGTCCGTTTCCGGTCCTCTTTTAGCGGCGGAGAATTTTTCCTGAAAGATCACGTCGTCAAAAACGAGCGGACGTTACCGGGCGCGGCTTATCTGGAAATGGTCCGGGCGGCCGTTGAACACGCGGCAGAAACGAAGGAAGAAGGAACAGTCCGCCTGAAACATGTCGCATGGATACGTCCGTTTACAGCGGCGGATGAATCCGCAGAACTGTATCTCCGTCTTTATGATGAAGAAAATGGGGAGATGGGCTTCACGGTTTACAGTGAATCGGCTTCCTCGGAACAAGAGCCCGTTCTCTATGCGCAAGGAAGCGCGGCGTTTGTCCGAGCGGGCGAACCGGCCAAAATCGAGATTGACAAATTAAGAGAGTCACGCCGTCTGATGATCACACCCGACGCTTGCTATCAGGCATACAAACAGATGGGGATTGAATACGGAGATGCTCACAAAGCGGTCACGGAAATCTATGCAAAAGACAGCAAAGTGCTCGCAAAGCTCTCACTCCCGTCATCTATTTCTCATACAAAAGATCAGTTTGTCCTTCATCCGAGCCTTTTGGATGCGGCCTTCCACGCGACAATCGGGTTAATGCTTGACAGAGACGGGACTGACATAAGGCCGATGCTGCCGTTTGCTCTCGAACAGATTGATGTGTTGAAAAGCTGTAAAAGCGATATGTGGGTTTCCATTGCGTACAGCGGCGAAAGCAAGCCTGAAGATGCCGTGCAGAAGCTGGATATTGATGTATGTGACGAACAAGGCAATGTATGTGTGAAAATGACTGGTTATTCCGCACGGGAAATTGAAACGGATAAAACAGATACACTATTTTTTGAACACGTATGGGAAGAGAAGACCGCTGTACATGAAAAAGCACCGACTCATTTCAAAGCCCGTCACGTGATGATATCAGACCGGTTTACGGATCAAATGAACAGCATACAGACAGACTTCAGCTGTCATGTGCTCCGTGATCAGCATAAGAGTGAAGACGAACGGTTTGAAGCTTGTGCGCTTCAGGCGTTCGAAGAAGTGAAGAAAATCCTCGCTTCAAATTCCGGCGGGCGCGAGCTCATTCAGATTGTCGTGCCTCAAGAAGCGGATACGCAGCTCCTTTGCGGCTTAACGGGGCTTTTGAAAACAGCGGCGCTTGAAAACCCGAACCTGACCGGCCAGCTGATTGAATTGGAGCCGGACGTCAAAGCAGACACGCTGTCCCAATATGTAAAAGAATGCAGCGCTCATCCTGATGACAAGCATATTCGCTATGAAAACGGCAAGCGCTATACGGCACAATGGCAGGAAACAGGGCTTGAACAGTTCGGCGCCGAAAAGCCGTGGAAGGATAAAGGTGTTTATCTGATCACAGGCGGTGCGGGCGGACTCGGATTTTTATTCGCCAAAGAAATCGCCCGACATGCAAAAGACGCCGTTCTTATTTTAACGGGGCGTTCTCTGTTGGATAACCGTAAAGAAGTCCAGCTTCAAGAACTGTCCGATCTCGGCGCGCAAGCCGTGTACAAACAAACGGACATGACGGAAAAACAAGAAGTTCAATCGCTCACAGCGGACATCTGCCGGAAGTACGGCGGATTAAACGGTATCATACACAGCGCGGGAACGATAAAAGACAACTATATTCTGAAAAAGCACAAAGATGAAATCCGTGATGTACTGGCGCCGAAAGTCTCCGGGCTGGTTCATCTTGATGAAGCGGCAAAGGACATTGAGCTTGATTTTCTGATTCTTTTCTCTTCCGGAGCCGGAAGCGCCGGAAGCGCGGGCCAGGCTGATTATGCGATGGCCAATGCGTTTATGAACGCCTTCAGTGAAAGAAGAAACCGTAAAAAAGCCCGAAATGAACGCTATGGACACACCCTTTCAATCTGCTGGCCGCTTTGGAAAGACGGCGGCATGACGGTTGATGCTGAAACGGAAGCGATGCTGACAAAAGAAAGCGGCATGGTCCCTATGAAAACAGAAAACGGCATCCATGCTTTGTACCGCGGGTGGGCGGCAAACACATCCCAAATCATGGTGACGGAAGGCTACGCCGCAAAAATCCGGGCGTTTCTGAAAAAATCAGCGGATGATCAGCCGGATAAGGGCAGCGAAACGGAAGAAACGGCAGGTCTTACAGCAGGCGGAGAGAACATGCTTGCAGAAAAAACAGAGCATTTCTTGAAACATGTGCTTTCGGAAGTAACCAAACTTCCTGTCGGCAAAATTGACGCCAAGGCGCCTATGGAAGATTACGGAATTGATTCGATTATGATTATGCATTTGACGGGTTGGCTGGAAAAGAGCTTCGGTTCATTGTCAAAAACATTGTTCTTCGAGTACCAGAATATCGAATCGCTGGCGCAGTATTTTATGAAAGCACACCGGGACACGCTGCTGGAAGTGACCGGGATGAAAACAGAAGAAACCCCCGCAGCCAAACCGGCGCTGTCTGAGAAAGCGAAAGTAAAGCCCGTTTTCAAACGGAATGAAGGCAAAAAAGGCTTTACGCAAGTCCGCACAGACACGCGGAAAAATCCAGTGACGGAGCGTGAAGATATCGCGATTATCGGTATATCAGGACGATATCCGCAGGCCGAAAATCTTCAGGAATTTTGGAAGAACTTGAGTGAAGGCACTGACTGCATAACCGAAATTCCAAACGATCGCTGGGATCACAGTCTTTATTACGACGCTGATAAAGATAAAGAAGGCAAGACGTACGGAAAATGGGGAGGATTTTTGAAAGACGTGGACAAATTTGATCCGCAATTCTTCTCTATTTCGCCCCGGGATGCAAAATTGATGGACCCGCAGGAGCGGTTATTCCTGCAATGTGTCTACGAAACGATGGAAGATGCCGGTTACACGCGCAAAAAGCTCACGGAAAAATCGGGTGATTTGCTTGGCGCCAATGTCGGTGTTTACGTAGGCGTCATGTATGAGGAATATCAGCTTTACGGAGCCGAAGAACAGGCGCGCGGAAAATCGCTTGCGCTGACCGGAAATCCGTCATCAATTGCGAACAGGGCTTCCTATGTATTCGGTTTTAACGGTCCGAGCATGGCGCTGGATACGATGTGCTCTTCTTCTTTAACAGCCATTCATCTGGCATGCCAAAGCTTGCGGAACGGGGAATGCGAGACAGCATTTGCCGGGGGCGTCAATGTATCCGTTCATCCGAATAAATATTTGATGCTCGGCCAGAACAGATTTTTATCAAGCAAAGGCAGATGTGAAAGTTTCGGTGAAGGCGGGGACGGTTATGTGCCCGGTGAAGGAGTGGGAGCCGTACTCCTTAAGCCGCTTTCTAAAGCGAAAGCGGACGGTGATCATATTTACGGCCTGATCAAAGGAACGGCCGTAAACCATGATGGAAAAACAAACGGGTATTCCGTACCGAACCCGAACGCCCAAGCCGCGGTGATCAAACAGGCGTTAAAAGACGCGGGAACCGATCCGAGGGCGGTCAGCTACATTGAAGCCCACGGCACCGGGACTTCACTCGGTGATCCGATTGAAATCACGGGTCTGACAAAAGCCTTTTCAGAACAAACACAAGATAAACAGTTTTGTGCCATCGGCTCAGCGAAATCCAATATCGGGCACTGTGAAAGCGCGGCGGGCATCGCGGGTCTGACGAAGGTGCTCCTGCAAATGAAACATAAGAAGCTCGCACCGTCACTGCATTCCCGGACGCTTAACCCGAATATTGATTTTCTCGCTACGCCGTTCAAAGTGCAGCAGACGCTTGAAGAGTGGAAAAGACCGGTCATAAATGAAAACGGAGTAAATAAAGAACTGCCGAGAACCGCGGGGCTTTCCTCATTCGGAGCCGGCGGTGTCAACGCTCATATCATCATCGAAGAATATACCGCTGATGAGGATAAGGAGATGGCTTTTGCCGCACCTCATCCGTCGATGATCGTCCTTTCCGCGAAAAATGAGCAACGGCTTCAAAAACGGGCGGAACGTCTTCTTGATGCGCTGCGGAGCGGGCGTTACCGGGAAGCGGATCTGAGCCGGATCGCATATACGCTTCAAATCGGACGTGAACCGATGGAAGAGCGTCTCGGAATGATTGTCAGCAATTTGCGCGAGCTTGAAGAAAAGCTTGACGAATTTACGGGCGGCAAGGAGTCAATTGAACGGCTCTACCGCGGACAAGTCAAACAGAATAAAGACACGATGGCGCTGTTTGCGGCTGATGAGGACATGGAAAAAACCATTGAGGCATGGCTTGAAAAAGGCAAAGCCGCAAAGGTATTAGAGCTTTGGGTGAAGGGCCTTCCGCTGAATTGGGATAAGCTGTATCAAATGGGCAGACCGCAAAAAATCAGTCTCCCGGCCTACCCGTTTGCAAAAGACCGTTATTGGATCGACACATCAGCTGATACAGCTGTCAAAAGACCGGCCGAAACACAGTCTGCGCCGATCGCACCGGCGGCCGTCCCGGAACCGGTCATTGAAGTAACAACTCTTCACGAGGAGACTGCCAAAGAAAAACCGTCAAACATTTCATTGCAGCCTTTGAGCGGCGCGACACCGAAAAGAACCGTACAGTCTGCTTCCCGTCCGGCGGTTTCCGCTGAAAAAGTAAGTGCCGAATTAACGGAAAGGTTGGCGGACGTTTTATATATGGATGCCGACGATATCGACGCAGATGACACATTTATTGATATCGGCATGGATTCAATCACCGGTCTTGAATGGATAAAGGCTGTTAATAAAGCGTACGGCACGTCCCTTACGGTGACGAAGGTATATGATTATCCGACAATCCGCCAGTTTGCGGCCTTCTTGCAAAAAGAGCTCGGGACAGAACCGATCCTTGAGGAAGCAGCCGAACCGCAGAAAACAGAGGCCGTAAAAAAACCGTCAAACATACTGCTGCAGCCTTTAAACGCTCATAAGCAGCATGTGATACAAGCAGAAGCGGATATTCTGGAGGCGATGTCTGAAACAGCAGCTTCCGCCGAACCGGAAGAACCGATTGAAGCGGTGCATGACGAGTTATCAAAAGCACTGGCTGATGTATTGTACATGGAGCGGCATGAAGTGGATATTGATGAGGCCTTTATTGACCTCGGTATGGATTCGATTACCGGTCTTGAATGGATAAAGGCCGTCAATAAACGGTATGGCACGGACTGTAATGTAACGAAAGTGTATGATTATCCGACAATCCGTCAATTTGCCGATTTTCTGCGCACGCAGCCGTCCGTCCGCGGAAGAAAAAAACAGGCGGTTCCCGTACGTCCAAAGCCGCTTACGCAGCAAGCCGCCCCGCAGGAGAAAACACCTGCCGAGCCGGAGAGATTAACGGTTCAAAAGGAACCTGAACCGGTGCAGGCCAAACGGGAGCCTAAAGACGAGATAGCGGACGCGATAGCCATCGTCGGCATGTCGGGCAAGTACCCGGATGCGCCGGACCTAAAGACATATTGGGACAACTTAGCCCGTGCGAAAAACGCCATTCGCGACATCCCGCTTTCCCGCTGGGATGTAAACAAATACTATGATCCGGCCTTAAACAAGAAGGGCAAAGTATACTGCAGATCAATCGGTATGCTTGACGGCATTGAAGAGTTTGATCCGCTGTTCTTTAATATATCTCCGTCTGAAGCGGAACTTATGGACCCGCAGCACCGGATATTTTTACAGGAAGGTTTTAAAGCCTTTGAAGATGCGGGTTACAGCTCAAAAGAATTAAACGGAAAAAATTGCGGCGTTTATTTGGGGATTATGAACAATGAATACGGCATGATGTTAAACAAACATCAGACAGGAGGAAGCGCGACGGGCAACAGTTTCAGCATCGCGGCGGCCCGCCTGCCTTATTATCTCAATTTGAAAGGGCCGGCCATTCCGATTGATACGGCATGCTCTTCATCTCTCGTCGGGACTCATTTGGCGCGTCAGGCGCTGTTGAATCATGAAATTGACATGGCGCTTGTCGGCGGGGTGACCTTGTATTTAACGCCTGAATCATACATCAGCATGTGTGAAGCCGGAATGCTGTCTCCTGACGGCCAATGTAAAGCATTTGATAACAGTGCGAACGGATTTGTGCCTGGCGAAGGCGCGGGGGCGCTCGTTTTGAAGAGGCTGAAAGATGCGGAAGCCGACCAAGACCATATTTACGGAGTCATTATCGGATCTGGAATTAACCAGGACGGAAAAACCAACGGCATTACCGCACCAAGCGCGAAAAGCCAAATGGAATTAGAGCGTCAAGTGTATGAAGCGCACAACATCCACCCTGAGAGCATCACCTATGCGGAAATGCACGGCACCGGCACAAAGCAGGGGGACCCGATTGAATTAGAAGCCTTATCTTCTGTATTCAAGGAAAAAACGGACCGCAAACAATTTTGCGCCATCGGTTCGGTTAAATCGAATATCGGGCATACGTCGGCGGCGGCAGGTGTAGCAAGCGTCCAGAAGGTTCTGCTGTCGATGAAACATCAGCAGCTTGTGCCGACCCTTCATTTCAGCACGCCGAATGAACATTTTGATTTCGATGACTCGCCTTTATTTGTCAATACCGAACTTAAACCTTGGGAAACAGGCGGAGCACCGCGGCGGGCCTGTGTCAGCTCATTCGGCTACAGCGGCACAAACGCTCATCTCGTTATCGAAGAGTATCAGCCGAAAGACCGGGGAAGCCGTAAGTCTGATGAGACAAACATTTTTGTGCTGTCGGCGAAAAAAGCGCCGCAGGTAAAAACCTATGCCGAGTCTGTGATCCAATTTGCAAAAGCTAATCAGAATATCAATCTTTCAGATATGGCATACACGCTTCAGACCGGGCGTGATGCGATGGATTACCGTCTTGCGGTTACAGCCGGTTCGAGAGAAGAACTGATCAGCCGTTTAACCGATTTTGTAAACGGAAATACGGGTGAAGGGATATATGAAGCCCACATCAAAACGGCAAAAAAAGAAATCAAAGCATTTGAAACGGACGATGATCTGAAGCAGCTTGTCAGGTCGTGGTTCGATAAGAAAAAATACGCCAAAATAGCGGAATTGTGGGCCAAAGGGCTTCAGACGGACTGGGACAGACTCTATCAAGACGAAAAACCCCGCAGAATCAGTCTGCCGGCTTACCCGTTTGCGAAGGAGCCTTACTGGCTGCCTGAACCGAAAGCCGTACCGCAGGAAACAGAAGACCGGCGCGAGGCTGTGCTTTTAGAAAAGCAATGGGTTCCGTGTGAGATCGATTCGGCCGGTGAGAAAAGCGGCAGGACGGTCATGATTCTGTCTGATGCAAGAACAGCGGAGCTTGCCGAAGAGACTGCGAAGCATTTCGCTGATTCGTTCATTCTCCCGGCCGATTCCGCTGACACTGCAGCTAGCGATTGGAATCACATAGATGGCGCAATCGATCTGACGGGATGCGGAGACGAAGACCCTTCACTGGAAGGAATCAGCCGGATCCAGACTCTGATTGATACAAGCCGCCGGCAAGCGCGGCCGCTGACGCTGCTATATGTAACAAAAGGCTTGGAGCCATTTCAGCAGAAAACGATTCATCTTGCAGGAGCGGCAAAAAGCGGTCTGTACAGAATGCTTCAAAATGAGTATCAAAACGTGATGTCCAGACACATGGATGCCGATACAGATACGGATCAGCAGACGCTTGCCAAACAGATTGCAGATGAATTTTCGGCGGACAGCACAGAACCGGAAGTCTGCCGCCGAAATGGAAAGAGATACCGTGCTTTGTTCAGCGAGATTCCAAGCGGGAAGCGAGCAGAACATAAGCCCGCACCGTTTCCTGAAGACCATGTGCTTTTCATTACCGGAGGGACGAGGGGACTGGGTCTCTTATGCGCCCGCCATTTCACAGAAAAACACGGCGTGAAAAAAGTAGTGCTGACAGGCAGGGAGCCGATTCCTCCCCGTCATGAACGGTCAGCCGTTAATACGAAGCTGAAAGAGAAGATACGGGCGATTGAAGAGCTTGAAGCAAAAGGAGTGCAAGTGGCGGTGATCAGTCTGAAATTGTCTGATCATGATGCGGCGGCAGCGGAAATTGAAACGATCCGGCGCACGATGGGACCGATCGGCGGCGTCATTCACTGTGCGGGATCGGTTAATTCAGTAAATCCGGCGTTTATCAGAAAGACTGCCGACGATATACAAGAAGTGCTGGAACCGAAAGTCGCCGGGCTTCAAACATTAAGCAGCCTTTTCACAAATGATCCTTTGCAATTTTTTGTCTTATTTTCTTCAGTATCTGCAGTCGTTCCGGCGCTCGCGGCGGGACAGTCGGATTATGCGATGGCAAATGCGTACATGGATTATTTCGCGGCGGCTCATCAGCATCAATATCCGTTAGTCAGCATTCAATGGCCGAACTGGAAGGAAACCGGATTAGGTGAAGTCCGCACAGAAAGCCTGAAGCAGACAGGGCTGCTGGGACTGTCCAACGCGGAAGGACTTGACTTGCTGGACCGCATTTTATCTGAAAACATCCGTCCGTCCGTTCTGCCGGCTATCGTTGATCGGAGCGAATGGCATCCTGACAGGCTGCTCTGTCAAGAGAAAAAACAAAAAGAGATTGAAGCCGTAATAAACGGCAAAGCCGCGGAAAAACATTCAGACAGAGAACTGCTTCTTGATACGAAGGCGTGGCTTGTGAAACTGTTTTCCGATGAGCTGAAAATCGCTCCGGAAGAACTGGAAACAGACGAACCGTTTCAGGATTACGGGGTTGATTCGATCATTTTAGCACAGCTTTTACAGCAAATGAATCATGCGCTCAAAGAGGACTTAGATCCGTCTGTTTTATATGAACATCCGACGATTGACGCGTTTGCCGAATGGCTTGTATCCAATGGTCAGCCGCTGCTTGCAGAAAGGGAGGAACCTGATACAGAAATGTTGGTTCCGGCTGCCGTACAAACGGTTCACACTGAACAAAAGCGTGATGCCGTAACTGAAGACATTGCCGTCGTCGGAATGAGCTGCCGTTTTCCGGGAGCGGAATCGTTAGAACAATATTGGGATTTGCTGAGAAGCGGCAGGTCCGCAATCGGCTCCGTCCCGGCGGAACGTTTCGGATATGCAAATCAATATGTTGCGGGATTGATTGACAATATGGATCACTTTGATTCCGAATTCTTTTTCATTCCGGAAAACGACGCGAAAGCGATGGACCCTCAGGCGTTGGCGGTGCTGGAAGAGAGCTTGAAACTTTGGTGCCATGCCGGCTATACCCGTGAAGAAATCAAGGGCGTAGAAGCCGGTGTGTATATCGGAGGCCGCAGCCAGCATCAGCCCGATCCTGAAAGTCTTGCGAATACCCGCAACCCGATTGTTGCGGGCGGGCAGAATTATTTAGCGGCAAACGTTTCGCAATTTTTTGATCTGCGCGGGCCGAGTATCGTGCTTGATACGGCTTGTTCATCGGCTTTGACAGGAATGAACATGGCCGTTCAGGCACTGAGAAGCGGCGATATCAAAGCGGCGGTAGTTGGCGGCGTCAGCCTGCTGAACACGGATGCGGCGCACCGGATGTTCCAAGAGCGCGGGCTGTTAAACGAAAAACCGGCATTTCACGTATTTGACAAGCGTTCAGACGGAGTTGTCCTCGGTGAAGGCGTCGGCATGGTTCTGTTAAAAACAGTAAGCCAGGCGCAAAAAGACGGCGACACGATACACGCGGTCATTAAGGCTGCCGCCATGAACAATGACGGCAGAACGGCAGGCCCGTCAGCCCCGAATATGCAGGCGCAAAAAGACGTTATGCAAAGCGCGCTTTTCAAAAGCGGCAAAAAGCCGGAAGACATCAGTTATATCGAAGCAAACGGATCGGGTTCCGCGGTGACTGATTTGCTTGAGCTGAAGGCGATTCAATCTGTATACCGCTCAGGTCCGCATGTTCCGCTCGGCATCGGGTCAATCAAGCCGAACATCGGGCATCCGCTTTGCGCGGAAGGCATCGCAAGCTTCATTAAAGTCGTATTAATGCTGAAGCATAAACAAACGGTTCCGTTTCTCTCAGGAGACGAACCGATGCCGCATTTTGATATAACAAAGACAGATTTTCACTTTCATAAAACAGCCGGCGAATGGGATGCAGCCAGACCGTCAGCAGCCATCAACTGCTTTGCCGACGGCGGAACGAACGCCCACGTCATTCTGGAAGCTTGGGAAGAAAAAGATACCCGAATGAAAAGAAAGCCGCTGCCGGTACCGTCATTAAGACGTAAGGCTCTGGTAAAAGAACCTGACGTACGAGCGGAGAAACAAGAGCTTCCTGCGAAAAAAATGTTTTGGAAAGCATTTAAATAAGAGAGGAGTGGGAAGGAATGATATCGGAAAAAATCAATATCTCACTGGATCATCCCATCATGAAGGGCCATATGGTCTTTGGTGAAGCGGTATTGCCCGGTCTTGCTTATATCGATTTGATTTATCAGGTTTTTCAGGAACACGGTTATGTATACAATGAGCTTGAATTGAAGCACGTTACGATTTATCAGCCTTTAACCGTCAGTGAAACGGCTGCAATCATTCTGACCATTCAATGTTCTGATAGCGGAGATGGAAAGTGGCTCATCTCCCTTTCAGGGCAGAAACAGCAAGGTGACGAGCTGTCAGACAATATACAATATGCGACGGCTGAAATGGTGAAAAGAGACGCTGTCACATTTGACGAAACCATTGATTTCGGCGATGTGAAGCAGTCAGCCAGGTCTCTGAATCTTGATGACATGTATAACCGCTGTCTGGATCATGACTTGGTTCATTCCGGGATGATGAAATCGAATGGACGATTGTACGAAACAGAAGGCGGCATGCTGGCTGAGCTTTCTTGCGAAGAAGGAAAAGATTTCTTTTTATTCCATCCGGCCCTTTTGGATGCGAGCGGGATCGGGGGGAGCGGTTTGCTTTCAGAAACAAACCGGCTTCACCTGCCTTTATATTATGAATCGTTCACGGCCGCTGACAGGCTTCAATCAGAATGCACGGCGCGTATCGCCGCTTCCGGCGTCCGTCAGGAAAAAGAACTCACAACGATGACGATCGAGTACTTCAGCCGATCCGGACAAAAGGTGGCGGAGCTTAAAAACATTACGGGAAAAGCGGTTCGGCTCGAAGAAGACGCGAATACAGCCGAACAGAATCAACAGGCTGCAGCTGAGCCGGAAAGCGCAGATGTAAAAGACATTATTCTGTTTTTAAAGAAGCTTTTGGCTGATAAGCTTGGGCAGACTTGGGAGACGCTGGACGTTCTTGCAGGCTACTACGAGCTTGGGCTGGATTCATCTTCTTTGCTTGAGATTGTACAGGATATCAGTAAAAAGACGGGTGCGGACCTCGCGCCCACTCTTCTCTTTGAATATACAAATATAAAAGAACTCGCAGCCTTTCTGAAAAAGACTGGTTCATTTGAATATGCGGAGGAACGTGCAGCCGAATCATCACGGTCTGAAGCTGAAGCGCCGGACGCGCCAGAACTTCATAAAAACACCGGAGACATCGCGATTATCGGAATGGCCGGCCGCTATCCGAAAGCGAAAAGTGTGGCGGAGTTTTGGGAAAACCTTAAGGCAGGCACGGATTGCATCACTGAAGTTCCGAAGTCCCGATGGGATTGGAAAACATATCAAAACGTAACGTCCCCGTCTGGAAAAACAGTATCAAAATGGGGCGGTTTCATTGACGATGCCGACTGTTTCGATCCGCAGTTTTTCAGAATCTCACCGCGTGAGGCGGAAACGATGGATCCGCAGGAGCGCCTGTTTTTAGAAACATGCTGGGAAACGATTGAAGATGCGGGGTATACGCCTGAAACGCTGGGGAATAAAGGGGAGAAACAGCATCCGATCGGCGTATTTGCAGGGGTGATGCATAAAGATTATTCCTTAATCGGCGCAGAACAATTATCTGAAGCTGATCCTTTTCCGGTTTCACTGAATTATGCGCAGATCGCCAACAGAGTGTCCTATTATTGTGACTTTCACGGGCCGAGCATCGCGGTGGATACTGTTTGTTCCTCATCATTGACCGCCGTCCATCTGGCCATTGAAAGCATCCGCCGCGGCGAATGTGAAGCCGCGCTTGCGGGAGGGGTGAACTTGTCGCTGCACCCGGCGAAATATCTCAGCTACGGAAGCGTGGGCATGCACTCAAGTGACGGCCGCTGCCGTACATTCGGCGAGGGCGGGGACGGCTACGTTTCGGGAGAAGGAGTCGGTGCGGTCTTGCTCAAGCCGCTGGAAAAAGCCGAACAAGACGGCGACCGCATTTACGCGGTCATTAAAGGAAGCGCCGTTAACCACGTCGGGAAAGTAAGCGGAATTACCGTCCCGAGTCCTGCTGCACAGGCAGAAGTCATTAAGGCCTGTCTGAAAAAAGCAGGTATCAGCCCGCGGACCGTCAGTTATGTGGAAGCCCATGGCACGGGTACTTCGTTAGGAGACCCGATTGAAATTGAAGGTCTGTCAAAAGCGTTCAGCCAAGGGACGCAGGATCAGCAATTTTGTTCCATCGGTTCGGTCAAATCAAATATCGGTCACGCAGAATCAGCGGCGGGGATCAGCGGGTTAACAAAAGCGGCGCTGCAGCTTCATCACAAAACGCTTGTCAAATCACTGCATTCTGAGGAATTAAATCCTTACCTGAAATTTGAGGGATCTCCTTTTTACGTACAGCAGCAGACTGCTCCGTGGAAGCAGCCGGCAGCCGAAGAAAACGGAAAAGTCACACATTATCCGCGCCGGGCCGGACTCAGTTCCTTCGGTGCATCAGGTTCGAACGCCCATATCATTTTAGAAGAATACATTCAGCCTGAACAAAAAGCGCCTGCACCTGAGAACAATGCAGCAAAACTCATCCCGCTGTCAGCAAGAAATAAAGACAGGCTTCTGGCCTATGCGGAAAAACTAGCCCGATCGCTTTCAGAAAAGACGGTGCTGTCTGAACTGGCTTATACACTTCAGACAGGACGTGAAGCAATGGAGGAGAGAGCTGTCTTCCTTGTAAATGACACCCGCGACTTGAAAGAAAAGCTGAATGATTTCGTAAAAGGAAACGAAAACATCCCCGGTCTTTGGCGCGGACAAGCCGAGCTGCCGGAACTGAGCGAAACCGCTCCTGAGACGGATGATCCGATACGGCTTGCCGAGTTATGGGCAGAAGGGAAAATAATAGATTGGAATAGGCTGTACGCTTCGGGTAAACCGCGTAAAACAAGCGTTCCGACGTATCCGTTTGCAAAAGAACGCTATTGGATTCCGCAGCAGAAAAAACAGGAGAAAAGCGTGTCAGGCACAGTGCTGCATCCGCTTTTACAAGAAAATACGTCAGATTTTTCGCAGCAGCGCTTCACGTCTCTTTTTACTGGAGATGAATTTTTCCTATCTGACCATGTCGTCAACGGGCAAAAAATACTGCCGGGCGTTGCCTATTTGGAAATGGCCAGAGAGGCGGTCAAAAAGGCCGCTGCCGTGACGGAAAAAGGCCATAGCGTCACACTCAGGCAGGTTGTTTGGGTCCGGCCGGTCATGATTGAAGACAAACCGAAGGAAATACATATTGCCCTTTATCCAGAAGATAATGGTGAGATTACCTATGAAATATTCAGTGAGGCAGAAAACGGCGAAGATCCGGTTATTCACAGCCAAGGTGAAGCGGTCATTACCGAACCGGGAAGCGCCCAGATTGATATCGAGTCTGTCAAAGCTTCCTGCAATTCAGGGACCGTGACTGCGGAAGAATGTTACGGTGCTTTTGAGAAGATCGGTCTGGATTACGGAGAGGCATACAGAGGCGTACAGCAATTGCTGATCGGAGAAGACCGATTATTGGCCCGTATTTCACTCCCGGCTGCCGTACATGACAATAAAGAACAGTATACGCTTCACCCGAGTATGATGGACGCCGCTTTTCACGCCTCCGTCGGTCTGCTTGTCCGATCAATACATGACGATGCAGACAGCCACGAGCTTTCTCTGCCGTTTGCGATGCAGGAAGTGGAAGTGTTCGGGCCGTGTCCTGAACATATCTGGTCATATATCCGGTACACAGAAGGCAGCAAAGCAGATGACAACGTAAGAAAATTTGACATTGATATGTGCGATGATGCCGGTACGGTTTATGTCCGGATGAAAGGCGCGTCCGTCCGGGCGCTTGATACAGGCCAAACAGCAGGCGGTGAAACCCCGGAGGCGCCTGTCGGCCATACGATGCTGATTCCGGCTTGGGAGCCCGTTGCACTTAAAAAAACGAAGAAAGCAAAAACGGCGGAAAAGCAGACTGCGGTTTTCGGTGAAACTGACAGAACGCATACGCGCATAAAAGAACATCTGCCGAACGCTTCCTATTATCCGATCAGAGGTACGGATGATATCACATCTCTTACGCACATGCTTGAAGGACAAAAAGAACTGGAGCAAATCATTTGGCTTGCTCCGCAGGCTGAAAGTGCTTGCAGCCTCAAGGAACAGGAAAGAAACGTTCTTCATGTGTTCAAGCTGATGAAAGCATTACTTGCCTTGGGGTACGGAGAAAAACATTTGGACTGGTGCATCGTCACAGCAAATGCCCAGCCGTTTTCCGATCAAGACAGCGCCGACCCGTCACAGGCCGCAGTCAGCGGACTTGCCGGAACAATGGCGAAAGAATATCCGCATTGGAATATCCGCATGATTGACACGGAAACGGACGGCAGCTGGCCGGTCAAAGAGGCGCTCAGTCTTTCTGCCGGAAAAAACGGTCAAATTTGGGCGTACCGCAATCAGCAGCTGTTTGAGCGGCAGCTGATACCGCTTGACAATATGCCGAAAAACGGCACGCTGTACCAAACAGGCGGGGTTTATGCCGTGATCGGAGGCGCCGGATATCTTGGCGAGGCATGGAGTGAATACATGATCCGCCGCTACAAAGCACATATCATTTGGATCGGAAGAAGCACACTGAATGATTCCATACAGGCGAAACTCGACCGGCTCAGAGCATTCGGCCCGGCGCCTGAATATGTTTCCGCCGATGCCGCTGACAGTGCTTCCTTAGAGCGGGCTTACCAGTTCATAAAAGAGCGTCACACAAAAATGAACGGAATCATCCACTCGGCAATGGATCTGTCTGAGCAGAGCTTAAATAATATGAAGACAGAAGAGTTCAAATCGGTGCTGCGGGCAAAAGCCGATGTCAGTGTGTCCATGGCGGAGGTATTTGGACGGGAGCCGCTTGACTTTGCGCTCTTCTTCTCCTCGCTTGTGGCATTTATCCATAACGTGAAACAAAGCCACTATGCCGCAGGATGCGCTTTCAGTGACGCATTTGCGAAAGAACTTGATCAGACATGGAATTGTCCGGTCAAAGTCATGAATTGGGGCTATTGGGGCAACAGCGAAGCGGCTGAAGACGGCGATTTTATTCAGCTGATGGATCAGATCGGATTGGGATTGATCGAACCGGACGCTGCGATGGAGGCGCTTGAAACCCTTATGACGCTGCCGGTTGATCAAGCGGCTTTCATTCATACGACAAAACCGGTCGCGGTCGAAGGGATGAGTGAAACAGAAAAAATTTCCGTTTATCCGTCTCAGCCGCTTGTCTCTTCACAACAGCTGAAGGCCGCTCCGCCCGGCGCACGTCTTGTAAAAGCGGCTGAACATCAGAAGCTCGATGATTTTCTGTATCAGCTTTTGATCGCCCAGCTTAAAGAAGCAGACTTGCTGGCGCCGCAAAGCCTTAAAGCGTATGAGCCCGAACACGAATACTTTAAAAAATGGCTCAATCAAACGATCGCTTTCCTTCTGGAACATGGTTATCTGGAAGGGAATGCGGATTCATATAAATTGTCGGCGCGAGCCGAAGACACAACCGCCTCGCTATGGCAAAAATGGGAGCAGGAAAAAGAGGAATGGCTCAATAACGCCGATACAAAAGCGATGACTGTTTTAGCCGAGACGATGCTTAAAGCACTGCCGGACATTCTGCGCGAAGACGTGCCGGCGACTGACATCATGTTCCCGCACTCTTCAATGGAACTTGTTGAAGGAATTTATAAGCACAATCAAGTCGCGGATTACTTTAACAGCGCTCTGTCAGATACATTAACGGCGTATGTGAAAGAAAACATCAGCAAACATTCAAAAGCCGAGATCCGCATACTGGAAATCGGAGCAGGCACAGGCGGCACAAGCGCAGGCATATTTGAAAAGCTTAGGCCGTATCAAAACCATATAAAAGAATACTGTTACACCGATGTATCGAAAGCTTTTCTCGTGCATGCGGAGACGGAATACGGCAAACGGAATCCTTATTTGACGTATAAGCTTTTTAACGCAGAAGCGCCGCTTGCCGGCCAGGACATAGAGCCGGGCGCATACGACATCGTCGTTGCCGCCAATGTGCTCCACGCGACGAAAGACATCCGCCAGACGCTGAGAAACGCCAAAGCCGTTTTAAAAGACAACGGTTTGCTGCTCTTAAATGAAATGGCGGGAAACAGCCTGTTCCCGCATATTACTTTCGGACTGCTTGAAGGCTGGTGGCTGCATGAAGATTCAGCCCTTCGTATTCCGGGGTGCCCGGGCTTGTATCCGGAAAGCTGGAAGCGCGTGTTAGAAAGTGAAGGCTGGCATTCTGTCTTCTTCCCGGCAGAAGCGGCACATGAATTAAGCCATCAGATTATAACGGCAAAAAGCAACGGCGTTGTTCGCCAAAAAACGCTTACATCAGGGGCCGGAAAACGGACCGCTCCGCCAAAAGCAGCATATACGCCGGAACTTCAGGCGCAAACAACGGTGCAAAAAGGCGACACGTCTTTAACAGAAAAAAGCACCGAGTACTTGAAAACGTTAATCGGAGAAACGTTAAAAATTCCGCCGGCTCAAATTGATCCGAAAGCGCCGCTTGAAAAATACGGAATTGATTCTATCGTCGTCGTACAGCTGACAAACGCGTTACGAAATGTATTGGACCAAGTCAGCAGCACTTTATTTTTTGAATATCAGACGATCGAGGCGCTCGTCGCTCACTTAATCAAAACGAAAAAAGACGCGATGATCAAACTGACGGGACAAACGCCTGTTCAGGAAGAACGGAAGGCAACACCAGAACCGCAGGCTGTACAGCCTGCTAAGCCGCTTCGCACTGACTGGCGGCGGAGGGAAAAGCGGGCAGCCAAAGAGACCGTCCGGCAAAGTTCGGTTCGCGACGTGGCCATCATCGGTGTTTCAGGACGCTACCCGCAGGCAAAAACAGCAGCTGAGCTTTGGGATAATATTAAAAAAGGAAAAAACTGCATAGAAGAAATTCCCCGGGAACGCTGGAACTGGCAGGATTACTACAATGAAGAGAAAGGTAAAGAAGGCTCTATTTATACGAAATGGGGCGGCTTCATTGAGGATATGGACAAGTTTGATCCGCTGTTCTTTCAGATTTCTCCTTTGGAAGCGGAGCGAATGGACCCGCAGGAGCGATTATTTTTAGAAACGGCGTATGCGAGTATCGAGGATGCCGGCTATACGCCTGACAACCTGTGCCAAAGCAGAAAAATCGGTGTTTTTGCCGGCGCGATGAACAAAAACTACCCGACAGGCTACGGCTACTGGTCCATTGCCAACAGGGTATCTTACCTTTTTGATTTCCAAGGGCCGAGCATTGCCGTTGATACAGCCTGCTCCTCTTCTTTGACGGCCATTCATCTGGCGCTTGAGAGCATATACAGCGGTTCAAGCGAATGCGCGATTGCCGGGGGCGTAAACATAGTGACCGACCCGATCCATTATATGAATCTGTCAGTCATGAACATGCTTTCCGCAAGCGACACGTGCAAATCGTTCGGAGACCGCGCGGACGGTTTTGTAGACGGAGAAGGGGTGGGAGCGGTCGTATTAAAGCCGTTGGAGCAAGCGATCGCCGATAACGATCACATTTACGGTGTGATTAAAGGAAGCACCATTAACAGCGGAGGCAAAACGAACGGATACACCGTTCCGAATCCGAATGCGCAGGCCGCCTTAATAAAAGAAGCTTTTCAAAGAGCAAACGTCCCGGCGCGCACCGTCAGTTATATTGAAGCCCACGGCACGGGGACCGCATTAGGAGATCCGATTGAAATCGCCGGATTAACGAAAGCATTTGAAGAGGATACAACAGACAAACAGTTTTGCGCCATCGGCTCCGCAAAATCAAATATCGGCCATTGTGAAAGCGCCGCGGGCATTGCGGGTCTGACAAAAATATTATTCCAGCTCAAAGACCGCCAAATTGCGCCGTCCCTGCACGCAGAACAGCTGAACCCAAATATTGATTTCGCGTATACACCGTTTGCCGTTCAGCAGGAGCTCGGTGAGTGGAAACGTCCCGTCATCGGCGGCAAAGAGCTTCCGAGAAGGGCGGGGTTAAGCAGCTTCGGCGCGGGAGGAGCAAACGCCCACCTTATCATAGAAGAATATACGGCAGATAAAGAGCCTGATGAGACGCCGGCAGATCAGCCCGCCATCATCGTCCTGTCCGCGAAAAACAGCGAACGGCTCACTGAAAAAGCAAAACAGCTCAGAGACGCCATCCGTGAAAAAAGATACAGCGGCCGCGATCTTTTGAGCATAGCCTTTACTCTCCAGACTGGCCGGGTGCCGATGGAAGAGCGTCTCGGTTTTATCGTTCATTCACTTCATGAACTTGAAGAAAAACTGAATGGATTTATCGCCGGACAAAACAGCGCCGGACTGCACCGTGACGGCACGGAAGAAAACAAACGGATGCTTGCCGTATTTTCGGCGGATGATGATATGGAAACCATCATAGACGCTTGGATCAGCAAAAGAAAATATTCTAAGCTGCTTGAGCTTTGGGTAAAAGGATTGGACATCAATTGGGCGAAATTATACGGAGACCGTCCTCCGGCCCGCATCAGCCTGCCTGCTTATCCGTTTGCGAAAGAACGCTTTTGGCATCAGCAGCCTGTACAAAGCAAGGCCGCGCCCGTTAACGCGCCGGCTGATGAAACTGATCCGGCGGAGCAGTTTGAAGTAATGGCTTTTAGAGAAGTTCTTAAAGAACAGGCTCTGCCGGCTGCCGGAGAAAAGCAAGTCAAAACGGTGATTTCTTTCTTAACTGATCAGAAAAAGCAGCAGGAAGCCGTCTCTGTGATCAAATCGTATGACAGTGACATTGACGTTATTTTTATCGCTCAGGGAGACCGGTATGAGGCCTTGTCCGCCGGCCGCTGCCAAGTGGTGCGGGAAGATCCGCAATCATATGTGAACGCTTTTGCGGATATTCAAAAAGAGTACGGTGAAGCTTCCGCCATTTTGTATTTATGGGCGCTTGAAGATAAAAGCTGCATCGAAGATTATTCATGTATTGTCCATATTCTCAAAGCAATGGCTGAGACCGGTCTTCAGCCGGAAAGGCTGTTATTGGCGGGGGAATATGCATCCGGTCTGGAAAGGTGCTACTTGGAATCATGGATCGGCTTTGAGCGTTCGCTCGGCATTGTTCTTCCGAAAACAAGTGTTACCGGCCACTTCAGAAAAGCCGGTGCGGCCATAACGGACTGGATGAGAACCATTTGGGACGAGCTGAAAGCTGAAACAGATCATACCGTTTTCTTGGAAGAGGGAAAACGATATGTCTATCACACCGAACCAACCGGACTAACGAAAGAAAACGGCAGGATCAGAACCGGCGGAACATATCTCATTACAGGCGGATTAGGAGGGCTCGGCTACTTATTTGCCCGCCATCTCGCCCGGAACTACCAGGCAAATGTCATTCTCACGGGGCGGTCGCCGATCAATGAAGAAAAGAAAGAAAAAATGAAAGACCTGGAAAATCTCGGCGCGGGTGTTCTTTACGCCGAAGCCGATGTTTGTGATCCGATCGGAATGGGCGACTGCATCAAGCGCGCGAAAGAACGATTCGGAGCCATTCACGGCGTCATTCATGCGGCGGGCATCGAAAGCAGAACATCCGTCTTTGAAAATGAAATCGGGAATTTCCGCAGTACGCTTGAACCGAAAATAAACGGAAGCCTGCTTCTTGACGAGTGGCTGAAAAACGAAACGCCTGATTTCATCTGCTACTTTTCATCCACATCGGCTGTTTTAGGAGATTTCGGCTGCTGTGATTACGCAGTCGCGAACAGGTTCCAAATGGCGTATGCCCGCTATAAAAACGAACAATCAGAAAGCAGAAACGCTTTTGTCATAAACTGGCCGGTCTGGAAAAACGGCGGAATGGCCGTCGGCGGTGAAGAGACGACGGGCATGTACCTGAAATCAAGCGGCCAGCGCCTGTTGGAAACAGATGAAGGCATTGAGCTGTTTGAGCGCATCATTTCTCAAGACAACACCCAGTGCCTTGTCATTGCCGGCAAAAGAAGCCGTGCCGAACGATTTTTAGGCATACGGCGGGACGATTCATCAAAAACGGATGCGCTTTTGGAAACCGTGAGCCGTCGCATCCCAGAAGAAAGCACGGAAAAACGGCTCGAAGCGGATTTGAAAGAGCTGATACACAGTCTGCTGAAAATATCTAAAAATAAACTCGTCCTGCATAAAAACTGGGCGGAATTCGGATTTGATTCCATCTATTTAGCCAAATTTGCCGCTCTTTTGTCGAGTCATTACGGCATTGAAGTCACTCCGGCGTTATTTTACAGCTATGCCACGCTCGGAGACGTCATCAGCTATTACCTGACAGAACACAAAGAAACGCTCGAAACGTTTTACCGAACGGAAGAAACCGAAACAGAAGCCGCCGCTCCGGATAACAAGGAGTATACGGATCAGGAGATCATCGCCATGATGAAACAGGTCTCTGAGGGGACATTAGATTTTAAAAGAGTGCAAGACATCATAGAAGGGAGTAAGACCTATGAATCATAAAGAACTTCTCGATGCCTACAGATCAGGAACGCTCACCATCGCTGAAGTAGAACAAAAGCTTCAGGCTTTCAAGCGGACAACTGCAAAACGTCCGCTTTCTGAAGGCCAGAAAGGTTTGTGGATGCTTCAGAAAATGTTTCCGGAGATGAGCGCATATAACATTCCGTTATGCTTTCGTTTTCAAAAGCTGGATATCGAGACATTCAAAAACGCCCTTTTGTCCGTGCAGCGCCAGCACCCTATTTTGACCAGTGTGATAAAAGAGGAAAACGGCCTTCCGTATCAGATAGAAGATACGGATCGGCATTTTCCGATTGAAGAAATGGATCTTTCTGAATTAAGCGGGCGTGACGTTCTTTCGTTTATTAAAGAAAAAGCAAAAGAACCGTTCGCGCTTGAAACCGGGCCGCTCCTTCGCGTTCATGTATTCCGGCGGGCGAAGCGGGAGCCGATTGTGTTAATCACCATTCACCATACCATTTTTGACGGCGTCTCTCTTATGACGTTTATGTCGGCGCTGCTGGACGCTTATGTGAAAGCAAGTGAAGGCAAAGAACCTGTCATGGTTCAGCAGGCCGCAGATTATCATGATTTTGTGAAATGGGAAAAAGAGCTGCTGGAAAGCGAAGCGGGAAAAACGCATCTCTCTTATTGGAAAAAGCAGCTGGAAGGACCGCTGCCGGTGCTTGAGCTTCCGTCGGATTATCCGAGATCATCGGTTCAAACTTGCAGAGGGCAGGCGTATCAGCGCTTGCTTCCTGATGAACTGAACCGGCAGATTAAAGTGTGCGCCCAAAAACATAATGTCAATGAATCCGTTGTGTATCTCGCTATTTTCAAAGGGCTGCTCTATCAATATACGAATCAGGAAGATGTCATCGTCGGCATGCCGACGATGGGGCGCTCTGAGGCTCAATTTGAGTCTGTCATCGGATACTTTATTAATATGATCGCGGTCAGAAGCAGGGAGACGGGCGCCAAATCCTTTACGTCGTTTTTGAAGGAGCTGCAGCTGACACTGGCAGAAGGGCTGGACCATGCCGCGTATCCGTTTCCCGCGCTTGTCAAAGAATTGAAGACGGAACGCTCGCCTGCGGTTTCGCCTGTTTTTCAAACCGCGTTTTTCTATCAAAACTTCTTCCGGACAGAAGGAGCGGAAAAGCTGGCGGAACTATATCAATCACTCGGCATCGAAATGATAGAAGACATTCATCAGGAAGGCGAATTTGAGCTTGCGCTTGAAGTCTATAAAAAAGAAACAGGAACCGTCCTGCAATTTCTGTACAACCCGGATGTCTACAGCCCTTCTTTCATCGAACGGATGGCGGAGCATTATATGAAACTGGCAGAAAAGGTGCTTTCTGATCCGGAGATCACTTTTGAAGCCTGTTCCGGCCTGCTCAATCAAAAACGTGAAGCAAGCCGTTCATCCCATCAGCCGAATGAGCGCTGCATTCATGAAGTGTTTGCGGAAAAAGCCGGACGCCACCCTGACAGAGAAGCCGTCACATTCGGTGAAAACAGTCTTACATATCGCGAATTAGATGAACGAAGCACGGCGCTCGCTGTGCACCTGCAAGAAAAGGGAGTCACACCGGAATGCCCGGTCGGCATTTGTACGGAGCGTTCTTTTGAGATGGTCATCGGCATCCTCGCCATTTTAAAAGCGGGAGGCGCGTATGTGCCGCTGGACCCGGCTTTTCCAAACGAACGGATGGCGCACGTGTTGACTGACAGCGGCGTTTCAATCGTATTAACGCAAGCAAAGACGCGCGGCATGATTGAACAGTTGGCCGTCGGCGGTGTGAGCACGGTGGAAATTGAAAACAGCGGACGTTCTGTCAGCGGGGCAAAACTGACGCCGCGTTCAAAACCGCATCATCTCGCTTATATTCTATATACGTCCGGAAGCACGGGAAAACCGAAAGGCGTCATGGTTGAGCACAGGGCCATCATGAATACGCTGCAGTTTTTGGAAGCTGAGTATCCGGTCGCGCAAGAGGATGCCTATTTGTTAAAAACGAATTACGTATTTGACGTTTCGATTTCTGAATTATTCGGCTGGTTTATCGGAAACGGACGGCTTGTCATTTTGCCGCCTGGTGCAGAAAAAAATCCGCAGCTTTGCATGGAATACATCCAAACCCACCAGGTCACGCATCTGAATTTTGCTCCCGCCGTGTTTAATGTATTTCTGGAAACGGTAAAGCGGCATACGGCATTTACAGAAGACGGCCCTGTGAAATATGTGATGGTGGCCGGTGAGGCGTTTCCGAAAGATTTAGTCAAAAAGGCCGTTTCCATCTTCAAACATGCCAGAATTGAAAATATATACGGCCCGACGGAAACATCTATTTATGCCGCTTACTACAGCTGCAGCCAAAAGGAAATCACAAGCAGGAATACGCCGATCGGGAAACCGATTCAAAATACGCGGCTTTATATCGTCGATGAAAAGCTCAGCCCCGTCCCTGACGGTGTGGCCGGGGAGCTTTGCGTGGCCGGCGCCGGTCTGGCCAGAGGCTATTACAATCAGCCTGAGCTGACGGCGGCATCATTTATTGATAATCCGTTTAGTGAAGGAGAAAAACTTTACAAGACAGGTGATTTGGCCAGATGGCTGCCTGACGGAAATATAGAATATGCCGGCCGGATTGACAGTCAGGTGAAAATTCGCGGCTTCCGCATCGAATTGGGAGCGATTGAAACGAAATTGAACGAACATCCGGACATTCTTGATCAGGCGGTTGTTGTTCAGGAAAAGAACGGACATAAAAAGCTGATTGCTTATTATACGGCCCGCTCCGGTCATACGGCTGATGAAAAAGCGCTCCGCAACCATCTTTTATCGAGTCTGCCGGATTATATGGCGCCTGCTCATTTTATCCGTCTGGATGCGCTGCCGTTAACACCGAGCGGAAAAGTGAACCGCAAAGACCTAAAACAGCGCAAGGTAATTGTTCACAGGTCTGAAAAGACGGGCAGACTGCCGTTATCAGAAGCGGAAGCGAAAGTGACCGCAATATGGGAAGACCTGCTGAATACGGCGGGCATCAAAACCGAAGACGGCTTTTTCGATGTGGGAGGCGACTCGCTTTTGGCTGTTGCGGCGGCAGAACGCATTAAACAGGAGCTCGAATGCGACTTTACCGTTACGGATTTATTCGAACACTCTACCATTCAGGCGATCAGCCGATTTATTGTTGAAACTAAACAGACGGCTGAATCAGAGGTATCAGGCCAAGATGAAAGAGAAAGAGAACAAACACCGCAAAACGGGGTGCCGTCTTACTTTGACGACAGTGTGGCGATAGTGGGGATTTCCTGCCAGTTCCCCGGCGCGAAAAATCATCATGAGTTTTGGAAGCAGTTAAGAGAAGGAAAGGAAAGCGTCCGGTTCTACTCGGAAGAAGAACTTCGGGAAGCCGGCGTGCCTGAAGATTTGATCGAAAATCCCGACTATGTGCCGGCATTATCGACGATAGAAGGAAAAGATCTCTTTGACCCTGAGTTCTTTCACATTTCTCCGAAAGACGCAGAATTTATGGATCCTCAGCTTCGGCTTCTGCTGCTACATTCTTGGAAAGCCGTCGAGGACGCGGGATATGTATCCAAAGAGATTCCGAAGACAAGCGTATATATGTCGGCAAGCAATAATTCGTTTCGGTCGCTTTTGCCGGAAAAAACGACAGAAGGCCATGAATCTCCCGATGGCTATGTCTCATGGGTGTTAGCGCAGAGCGGTACGATTCCGACGATGGTTTCCCATAAGCTCGGATTAAAAGGGCCAAGCTATTTCGTTCATTCCAATTGCTCATCATCATTAGTCGGTCTTTATTCAGCCTATAAAAGTATAACGAGCGGAGAATCGGAATACGCGCTCGTCGGCGGAGCAACTCTGCATGCAACGACCGGTATCGGCTATGTGCACCAAAACGGATTGAATTTTTCAAGCGACGGGCATGTCAAGGCATTTGACGCTTCAGCCGACGGTATGGCGGGCGGAGAAGGAGCGGCCGTCATTCTGCTGAAAAAGGCGTCGCAAGCCGTTCAGGACGGAGATCACATATACGCCATGCTCAGAGGCATCGGTCTGAACAATGACGGAGCGGATAAAGTCGGATTTTACGCACCAAGTGTAAAAGGTCAGACTGACGTCATCCAGCATGTTTTAGACAGCACGAATATTCACCCGGAGACGATTTCCTATATCGAAGCGCACGGCACTGGAACGACATTGGGTGATCCGATTGAAATGTCCGCGCTGCAGCAAGTGTATAAACGTTACACGGACCGGGAGCAGTATTGCGGGATCGGCTCCGTAAAAACGAATATCGGACATTTGGATACAGCAGCAGGTCTGGCCGGGTGCATCAAAGTCGCCATGAGTTTATATCATCGGGAGCTGGCGCCTACCATTAATTACACGTCACCGAATCCGAATATCAAATTCAGCGGTTCGCCGTTTTATGTGGCGGATAAGAGAAAATCGCTTCCGGAGAGAGAGACGCCGCACCGGGCAGCGTTAAGCTCATTCGGACTCGGAGGAACAAACGCACACGCCATTTTTGAACAGTATGAAAACAAAACGATCAGCGGATTAAATGACGGACAGCCGCCTTATATCGTTCCGCTGTCAGCGAGAAATAAGCAGCGTCTTACTGCCTATGCAACTTGTTTATCCGGCTTTCTGGATGAAGCCGAAAACGATGTTTCCTTGCATGATCTGGCATTTACGTATCAGACCGGACGTGAAGCGATGGAAGAGAGAGCCGTTTTTATCAGTCATGATCGTCACGATCTGAAGCGTCAGCTGCAGGATTTCATCAACGGCAATGACCAAAACATCTTACGGGGCGAAAAAGTGAGAAGCAGAGAAGTGTCGGCTCAGGAGATGGAAGAGCTTGCGGCATGTCAGACACGTGATGAAAAGCTGAAAGCACTTGCGGCGCTCTGGATTGAAGGAGCGCGTGTTGATTGGGGCTTATTGTATCAGGATTCCGCGCCGCGAAGAATCAGTGCGCCGACCTACCCGTTCGCAGAGGAGCGCTTCTGGCCGGAAGAAACTGTGAAGCAAACCGATGCGAAGTTTTTGCATCCGCTGGTACATCAGAATACATCCGTCTTGCAGGAGCAGCGGTTCAGTTCGGAATTTACGGGAAAAGAGTATTTTATTGCCGAGCATATCATTAAAGGAATGGCGATCGTGCCGGCTGCCGTCACCCTTGAGATGGCACGGGCCGCGGCGGAGAAAAGCATCGGCGGGGCAACAGAGGATTCTCTCGGCCTGCGCTTAAAGAATATCGTATGGGTCCGCCCGGTGATAGCCGATCAGGACGCTGTCCGTGTCCATATCGGACTTTATGAAGAAGAGGACGGACAGATTCAATACAGAATGTACGGCGGTAACGATTCTATCGGTGAAGAAGCTCCTCTTTATAATCAGGGCATCGCTGAAATCATCCGGAAGGAACCGGAGGAAGCGGCGGATATTGAGCAGCTGAAGCGCCGGTGCACGCAGGGAACAATCGGATCTCAAGCGTTTTACAAAGGAATGATCGGAGCTGATTACGGGCCTGGCTACAAAGGTGTACAGCTTGTATACAAAGGCGAAGACCGTCTGCTTGCTAAATTGAAGCTTCCTGAATCCGTCTCCCGTACGAAAGCTGATTATATCCTTCATCCGAGTATGATGGACGGTGCGCTTCAGGCCGCCGAATATTTACAAAACGTGACGAGAGCGCTGCTGGCAGAAAGCGGGGAACCATTCAAAGCCGCATTGCCGTTTGCTTTAGAGGAGCTGGACGTTCTGAATCCGTGCGCTGATGATATGTGGGTGCACGTCACATTCAGCGCGAACAATAAAGCCGGCGATCCTATCCAAAAAGCAGATATTGATTTATATGACAATAACGGCGGGCTTTGTGTGCGGATGAGAGGTTTCTCAACGCGGATCATGGAAGAAAACGCGGGTGCCGGCGTTCCCGTCAGCCGTACCGAGACATTGCTCGCTGAACCGGTCTGGAAAGAGCAGCCGGAACCGGCCGATCATGCGCCTTCGTATGAACAGCATATCATTTTCCTTTGTGAGTACGATGAAGCCGTTAAAC
Source organism: Bacillus sp. EKM420B (assembly GCF_011065565.1). Classification (NCBI taxonomy): domain Bacteria; kingdom Bacillati; phylum Bacillota; class Bacilli; order Caryophanales; family Bacillaceae; genus Bacillus; species Bacillus sp. EKM420B. Next base: position 895,025 of record NZ_JAAMNX010000001.1, read on the forward strand.
AAGCTGTCGAAGCAAAGCTTGAACATGCAAGCGTCATTATCTTGGACGATCGTCCCGCATCTATTGCAGAGCGGTATCATTCTTATGCGGGTCAGCTGTTTGACCATATCAAAACCATAATGAAAAGCAAGCCGAAGGGTCGGGTTCTTTTTCAGGCTGTTACGCGGTCAGCAGGCTTACAGCAGGTGTTCTCAGGCATTACCGGCCTCTTCAAAACCGCATGCCTTGAACATTCCAAGCTGATCTGTCAAATGATCGAAGCCGAGGAGAAAGAAAGTGCTGAAGGCATCGCGGAAAAAGCGGCGGAAAACCGTATGCATGCCGAAAGCGTCCATGTGAAATATGAAAACGGCAAGCGCTTTGCCGCTGATTGGGAAGAGATGGATATTTCTCAAGCGGAGCCGGACATTCCGTGGAAAGACGAAGGCGTTTATCTCATTACAGGAGGTGCCGGAGGTTTAGGTCTGATTTTTGCAAAAGAGATCGCAAACCGTACAAAAGATGCCGTCATCATACTAACCGGCCGGTCCGCTCTCGGAGAAAAGCAGAAAGACATGCTGGAAATAGTACGTGCTGCCGGCTCTTCTGTTTTCTACGAGCAGACCGATGTCACGGACGAAGCAGAAGTATACCGATTGATCCGCAATATCCGTAAACGGCACGGCAAGCTGGACGGGATTGTTCACAGTGCCGGCATTATAAAAGACAACTACATGGTGAAGAAGACGGCAGAGGAATTCCAACACGTTCTCGCTCCGAAAGTGAAGGGCCTTGTGTATCTTGATGAAGCGTCACAACATGAGAAATTAGATGTCTTTATTGTCTTCTCATCCTTATCAGGTGTGCTTGGAAGCGTCGGCCAGGCTGATTATGCGTCTGCAAATGTCTTTATGGAGATGTATGCCGAGTACCGCCGTTCTTTACAAGCCGCAGGACAAAGATACGGAAAGACGCTTTCTGTCAGCTGGCCGTTATGGAAAGAAGGCGGAATGCAGGCAGGAAAGCAGACGGAAGATATGCTGATGCAGGAGGCGGGAATCGCACCGCTCGGCACAGATGCCGGCATCAAGGCTTTATATCAAGGCTTGATGAGCGGGACAGCCCGGATGACGGTTCTTGAAGGAGATGTGAAAAACATGAAAGCAAAACGGTTCCGCAAAGAGAATGATCATCCGGAAGCAGAGACCGGCGTACGTCATGATATTGATGCTGACAGCCTGCTTGAAAAAGTGAAGCATCTGTTAAAACAGCAGACGGCCTCACTGTTAAAAGTAAACATTGACAAAATTGATCCTCATGAAGAAATGACAAAATACGGGCTGGATTCTATCTCGATGACTGAGTTTACGAACCAGTTAAACAAAACGTACCGGCTTACGTTAACGCCGACGATTTTCTTTGATCATCCGACAATCCATGAATTTGCCGTTCATTTAATCAGTGAATACGAAGAGGAATTTGCCGGACGGTTTGCGGTAAATACAAAAACGGTTCAATCGGCAAGACCGGTAAAAGAGACTCAAATCACGCGCCCGGCCGTTAAGCGGCGCCGCACTCTGCCTGAGACACTTCCGCAGACAGTGCAGCGGGACCAAGGGCCGGAACCGATCGCAATCGTAGGCATCAGCGGGATTTTCCCGATGGCAGAAGACATTGAAGCTTTCTGGCAGAACCTGAAAGAAGGCAAAGACTGCATGACCGAGATTCCGAAAGACCGCTGGGACTGGCGGGACTATTACGGGGATCCCGCAAAAGAAGCCAATAAAACAAACGTCAACCAAGGCGGGTTTATTGACGGAATTGCTGAATTTGATCCGTTGTTTTTCGGGATTTCACCGCGGGAAGCGGAGCAAATGGACCCTCAGCAGCGCCTCTTGCTGACGTATGCGTGGAAAGCGATTGAAGATGCCGGATATGCGTCAAAGAGTCTCTCAGGCACAAAGACAGGTGTGTTTATCGGGACCGGAAATACCGGCTACGGTTCTCTTTTAGCCAATGCCGATGCGGCGATTGAAGGGTCATCCGCGGCGAATACAAGTCCGTCTGTCGGACCGAACCGTGTCAGCTATACGCTCAATCTGCACGGGCCGAGCGAACCGATTGATACCGCCTGCTCAAGCTCGCTCGTTGCCATACACCATGCCGTTTCTTCAATTGAAGAAGGGACGTGCGACATGGCTTTGGCGGGAGGAATCAATACGATTGTTCTTCCGGATGTGTATATCAGCTTTGACAAAGCGGGCGCGCTGAGTAAAGAAGGAAGATGCAAGACGTTCTCCGATCAGGCTGACGGTTTTGCCCATGGTGAAGGAGCCGGGCTCTTTTTCCTCAAAAAGCTGAAAGCCGCTGAGGCGGATGGGGACCATATTTACGGCGTCATTAAAGGAAGCGCGGTGAATCACGGCGGCCGTGCGGCATCTTTAACAACGCCTAACCCGAAACAACAGGCGGAAGTCATTAAAGCCGCATACAAAAAAGCGGGCATTGATCCGAAAACAGTCTCTTATATCGAAGCGCACGGCACCGGAACAGAATTGGGGGATCCCGTTGAAATTAATGGCCTGAAACAAGCGTTCAGCTCGTTTGCAGACGGAAAAGAGAAAGCGGCCGGCTATTGCGGCTTAGGGTCGGTCAAAACGAATATCGGCCATTTATCCCTTGCCGCGGGAGCAGCGGGCATTATTAAAATTTTGCTGCAGATGAAGCATCGGACATTAGTCAAAAGTCTCCACTGTGAGACGGTAAATCCGTATATTCAGCTTGAAGACAGTCCGTTTTACCTGGTGCGGGAGACGATGGAATGGAAGACGCAGACGGACGAACGCGGAAACGAACAGCCGCGCCGCGCGGGCATCAGCTCATTCGGCATCGGAGGCGTAAATGCCCACGTCGTCATCGAAGAATACATCCCAGAAGACAGAGAGGAAGCAGATGATTCTCATATCGACCCATGTCTTTTCGTTCTGTCCGCCAAAAATGAAAAACGCCTGAAAGAGCAGGCAAAACAGCTGAAACGTGCGCTTACTGAAAAACGGTACGATCATTCCAGCCTCGTTTCTATGGCATATACTCTCCAAATCGGAAGGGACGCCATGGAAGAACGCCTGGCGGTTATTGCCGGATCCGCAGAAGAACTGCAGGAAAAACTGTCACAGTTTATCACTGGAGATAAGCATGCGGATTTGTACAGAGGAAGAATAGACAAAGGCACGCTGCAAATGCTGACGGAAGATGAAGAAATTCAAGAAGCCGTTGAAAAATGGATGGCACGAGGCAAATACGCGAAGCTGCTTGAATTATGGGCCAAAGGGCTGAACGTCGATTGGGCGAAGCTGTATGGAGACCGGCCGCCTAAACGCATGAGCCTACCGTCGTATCCTTTTGCAAAAGACCTCTATTGGGCGGCGAAACACACCGGAAAACACGAAAAAACAAGCACTGTATCTGCCGGAAAACAAGACGCGCTTCATCCGCTTCTGCACAGAAATACTTCAAACCTTGCAGAACAGCGGTTCAGCTCAATCTATACAGGAGAAGAATTTTACCTTGCGGATCATGTTGTAAAAGGCGTGCCGATTTTACCGGGTGTGGCACATCTTGAAATGGCGCGCGCAGCAATGGAACAGGCATCTGAAGTTCCGGCCGGACAAGGAAGCGTCAAGCTTAAGAATACGGTTTGGGTGCGGCCGATTACCATTGAAGACGAGCCGGTTCATGTCAACATCCGTCTCATTCCCGAAACGGCAAATGACGTTCAATTCGACATTTACTGCGGCCGGGAAACAGATCAGCCGTCCGTTTACAGCCAAGGGGCAGTATCAGTCCGCCCTGACGCAAAGGCTCCGGTCATTGATCTGCAAAAACTGAGATCACAATCCGCCGAGACACCGTTTTCTGCAGATGAAGTGTACGATATGTACCGCAAAATCGGTTTTGATTACGGCCCGGCTTTCCGGGGTGTCAAAGCGATTTATACAGGTGATGATTTCGTATTGGGCAGACTGTCTCTTGATGCGGCTTGTGCGGACACGGTACAGGAGTATGTCATGCATCCGGGCTTAATGGACTCTGCATTGCAGGCATCAAGCATATTAACCGGAACAAATGATGAAAAACTGATGCTTCCGTTTGCGGTTCAGGAGCTTGAAGTATTCAGCGCATGCGCTGCCGAGATGTGGGTATACGCCAGACTTTCTGAAGACCACAAAGCCGGCCAGGTTGAAACACGCGATCTTGATATTTGTGATGAAAATGGCAAGGTGTGCGTAAGGCTGAAAGGTTTGTCATTCAGAACGGCTGAAAAAGAACCTGAGAAAAAAGAAAAAGCTCCGGAAACGCTCATGCTTGAGCCGGTATGGACACGAAGCGATGAAACTGCCGTTCAAACGGAACCCGTTTTTGCCCGGCATATCGTAATGCTTTGTGACACAGACGCCGGATTAAAACAAGCCGTTGAAGCCGCGGGAGCTGAATGTATTGAAATGACCTCCCCGCACGGGAAAGCGGCGACGCGCTTCCGTGATTATACAGGACGGATATTGGAGACGCTGCAAAAACTGCTGAAGGAAGAGACGGAAGGAGACGTCCTTATCCAGACGGTTCTCGCTAAAACAGATAAGCATCAGCTGCTCTCAGGGATTTCAGCTCTGCTAAAAACAGCCGGCCTGGAACATAAAAAACTGAAAACCCAGCTGATTGAAATAGAACCGGCGGAAAACGGCAGAATCACAGACATCATCAGAGAAAATAAAACAAGGGCTGATGACAGCCATATCAAATATGAAAACGGCATCCGATACAGCGCAGATGTCAAAGAAACGGCCGTGTCCGGCGGAAAAATACGCATTCCGTGGAACGACGGAGGCATTTATCTCATTACCGGAGGGGCCGGGGGTTTAGGATTTATTTTCGCGAAAGAAATTGCCCGGAAAGTCAAAAAGCCGACACTGGTTTTGACAGGCCGTTCCGCATTAAGCGAGAATCAGCGGATGCAGCTGCAATCGCTTGAATCACTCGGAGCAAAAGCGGAATACAAACAGGCTGACGTAACAAACGCTCTAACTGCGGCAGACCTGGTCAAAACAATTGAAACGGAATATGGCGGCCTTCACGGCATCATTCATAGCGCGGGTGTGATGAAAGATCAATATATCGCAAAGAAAACAACCGAAGAGTTTTACAGTGTATTGGCTCCTAAAACGGACGGATTTGTCAACCTTGATGAAGCAACCGAGCATTTAGCGCTGGACTTTTTCATCGTTTTCTCATCCATTTCCAGTGTCACCGGGAATGCGGGACAGGCGGATTATGCGGCAGCAAACGCATTTATGGACAGCTATGCGGCATACCGCAACGCGCTGGTTACGGCAATGTACCGCCACGGTCACACATTGTCAATCAATTGGCCGCTTTGGAAAGACGGCGGAATGCAAGTCAATGAAGAAATGGCGAAGCTCACCGAAAAAAGAACCGGCGTAACGCCGATGCGCACTGAAACCGGAATAGAAGCTCTTTACAAAGCATGGAGCATGGGGAAAACAAGTGTGCTCGTCATGGAAGGAAACCGCGCCGTAATGCGGGAAAAACTGCTTCCAAAGACTCCCGCAGCCGCTTTTGCACCGGTTAAGAAAACGGAGGAAACGCCTGCGCCGAAAGACCTGGCGGCCAAACTTCAGGAATTGCTGGCAAAAGAAGTTTCCGGGCTTCTGAAAATAAACATTGAAGAAATCGATATCGAATTGGAGTTCAATCAATACGGATTTGATTCCATTACGCTGACGGAATTCGCCAACAAGCTGAATGACACTTATCAGCTTGATCTGACACCGACCATATTTTTTGAATATGCGACGATTCAAGCCTTGGCGCATCATTTAGCAGAAGACTATCAAACGCAATTTGCCGGCAGCACACAGCCGAAAGAAGAAAAACAAAGCGGCGTAACAGATGATGGCGGCATCAGACTGGCAGGGAACAAACGATTTGCAAAAACTGCCGTACAGCCTGTTCAGACTGCGGCTGAACATAAACCGGAACCGATCGCCATTGTCGGCATGAGCGGAGTGTTTCCGAAGGCCGCAAATATTGATGAGTATTGGCGCAATTTAGAAGAGGGAAAAGACTGTATAACAGAGGTGCCGGCGGATCGCTGGGACTGGCGGGAGTATTACGGTGACCCGCTTAATGAAGCCAACAAAACAAATGTAAAGTGGGGCGGGTTTATTGACGGAGTTGCGGAATTTGATCCGCTGTTCTTCGGAATTTCACCGCTGGAAGCCGAACAGATGGATCCCCAGCAGCGCTTGTTAATGATGTATGCGTGGAAGGCGATAGAAGATGCGGGATATTCCGCTAAAAGCCTTTCCGGCACGAAAACAGGCCTGTATATCGGCACGGGGAATACCGGATACGGCTCACTGTTTTCCGATCTGGATATCGGCGGTGCGTCAGCCGCAAATATGAGTCCGTCAGCAGGGCCGAACCGCGTCAGCTATATGCTCAATCTGCACGGGCCGAGTGAACCGATCGACACGGCTTGTTCCAGCTCGCTGGTCGCGATTCATCACGCCGTATGCGCCATTGAAAACGGGAACTGCGAGATGGCGATCGCCGGCGGCGTGAATACCGTCGTCACACCGCAAGGCCACATCGCTTATGACAAAGCGGGTGCGCTGAGCAAAGAAGGGAAATGCAAAACGTTCTCCGACAGGGCGGACGGATTTGCCGTCAGTGAAGGTGCCGGAATTCTGTTTTTGAAAAAGCTGTCAGAAGCGGAAAAAGCGGGCGATCATATTTACGGCGTCATTAAAGGCAGCGCGGTCAACCACGGCGGACGCGCGAACTCCTTGACGACACCGAACCCGAAAGCCCAGGCGGAAGTCGTCAGAACGGCTTATGACAAAGCAGGCATTGATCCGAGAACCGTCACTTATATAGAAGCGCACGGAACCGGAACGGAGCTTGGCGATCCGGTCGAAATCAACGGCCTGAAATCCGCCTTTCAAAAGCTGTACGAAAAAACAGGCGATCCCGCCGTTTACGCGAGTCACTGCGGTTTGGGATCGGCCAAAACCAATATCGGCCACCTGTCACTGGCAGCCGGTGTCGCGGGTGTGATCAAAGTGCTGATGCAGATGAAGCATAAAACACTTGCAAAAAGCCTCCACAGCGAGGTCATCAACCCGTATATCAAGCTGAAAGACAGTCCGTTTTACATCGTACAGGAAAAAAGAGAATGGACGGCATTGAAAGACGAAAACGGCAATCATCTGCCGCGCCGTGCGGGAATCAGTTCTTTCGGCATCGGCGGCGTAAACGCCCATGTCGTCATTGAAGAATATATCCCGAAGGAAGAAAGAAAAACAGCTGTTTTCACACACCCTCAAATCTTTGTGCTGTCGGCCAAAGAAGAAGAACGTCTGCAGGAACAGGCGCAGCAGCTGGCGCAAGCTTCTTTTACGGATGCGGATCTTGCCGATGTTGCTTACACGCTTCAGCAGGGACGTGATGCGATGGAAGAAAGAGCGGCCATTATCGCTTCCTCGGCCGAAGAACTGCGGGACAAGCTAAAGAGCTGTGCGAAAGGACGTTATGACAAAGCGGGCATTTATAAAGGAAAAGCGGGTAAAACCCCGCTGAAATCCATTCTGGCAGGCGCAAACGGCGAAGCGGATATCGAAGAGCTGATAAGCCGCCGGGAGAATGACAAGCTTGCGGAATTATGGGTGCAGGGCGCGGATATCAAATGGGACGGCTTATATTCTGATATCAAGCCCCAACGGATGAGTCTTCCTGCTTACCCGTTTGCGAAAGAGCGGTACTGGATCACGGACAACCGGCCGAAAGCAGAAAAACCGCAAGCTGTGCCGACGTCGCGGGTGCTGCACCCGCTGCTTCACGAGAATGTATCGGATTTAACAGAGCAGCGGTACCGATCCGAATTTACGGGACAAGAGACGATTTTCACCGATCATCTTATTAAAGGCAAGCCGGTTATGCCGGGCGTTGCCTACTTGGAAATGGCCAGGGCGGCGGTTGCTCAGGCAGTCAAAGGGCAAAAGGAAGTTCCGTCTGTCATCCGTCTGAAAAACATCGTTTGGGTTCGGCCGATAGAAGCGGGAACCCGCCCGATTGAAGCGCAAATCAGCCTGATTCCGAGGGAAAACGGTGAAATCGTGTATGACATTTACACGGATTCACAAACAGAAGCAAGCGGCAGGCAGATACACTGTCAGGGGGCTGCCGGCATTCTCGGCGCCGGTGAGGCTCCGCACCGTGATATAGGCGCACTGAAAGCTCAATGCGGTCGCAGCATGCTGACTTCTGAACAGTGTTACGGCTTATTCAGCAAAATCGGCATTGACTACGGTCCCGGACAACAAGGAATTCAGCACATTCATATCGGAAGCAATCAAGCATTAGCTGAGCTCCGTCTGCCTTCCTTCCTCGAAGAAACGGCAGATCAATACGTTCTTCACCCGTGTATGCTTGATTCAGCTTTGCAAGCGACAATCGGACTGAAGCTGCATGCAGATGATAACCAGCTGTCACTGCCGTTCGCCCTTGAGGAACTGGACATTTTCAGCCCGTGCACGACAAGCATGTGGGCGTATGTCAGCTCCCGGGGAACGGATGAAAAAATACAGCGGCTGGACATTGACTTATGCGATGAGACAGGCCGCGTCTGTGTCAGGATTAAAGGGATTTCTTCCAGAATGATGGAAGGCCCGGCGCCGGAAACATCATTAAATGGAGCAAACCTTCTGGCTCCGGTATGGGATCTTGCGGAATTCCGTGCCCAAAGCCCGGCATATAAGACGGAAGAGGTTGTCTTTATCGCAGGGGATGAGGAAAGCGCGGCTTTTCAATTGCATCATCCTTCTGCGAAACGGCTTCATATCAACCCGGAGGATGAAATAGAGGCTGTTGCGGCTGAGCTGAAAGCAAGAGGGTCTTTCGGGCATATCGTATGGATCGCTCCTTTTCACAGCGCTGATGACATGGTGAAAGCTCAAGATGCGGGCGTCATCCAGATGTACAGAGTGATTAAGGCGATGCTTGCTTTAGGATACGGAGGCAAGCGAATCAGCTTGACTGCAGTCACAATAAAAACACAGTCCGTACAGCCGGCGGACATCATTGATCCGGCTCATGCAGGCATTCACGGTTTGATCGGTTCGCTCGCAAAAGAGTATCCGAACTGGCAAACACGGCTGATTGATGCCGGATGTCCGGAAGATGTTTCAAAGGCGGAGCTGTTCTCAGCGCCGTTTGATGAGCAAGGAAATACATGGGCGTACCGCAACAATCACTGGTACAAACAGCGCCTTATTCCTGTACAGCAGCCGGTGTCAAGCCGGACCGCTTACCAAAAAGGCGGCGTTTATGTCGTCATCGGCGGCGCGGGGGGCATCGGCGAGGCATGGAGCGAATATGCCGTGAAAACGTATCAGGCGCGAGTCGTTTGGATCGGCAGACGAAAACATAACAGCGCCATCCAGGAAAAAATCGACAGACTCAGCCAATTCGGGCCGGCGCCGATTTATATTGAAGCTGACGCGGCAAACCCGGATGAGCTCACAAGGGCGTATGAAACGATTAAACGCACGCACCCGCAAATTAACGGAATCATCCATTCCGCAATTGTTTTAGAGGATCAGAGCCTGGCGAATATGCCGGAAAGCCGTTTGAAAAGCGTGCTCGCTGCAAAAGTCAATGTCAGCGTGAATATGGCCCGCGTGTTCCAAAATGAGCCGCTGGACTTTGCTTTGTTCTTCTCATCTGTTCAATCATTTGCACGAGCGGCCGGACAAAGCAATTATGCTGCCGGGTGCAGTTTCAAAGATGCCTTTGCCGCTCATTTGGCTCAAGTCCGGCCGTATTCGGCGGCAGTGATGAATTGGAGCTATTGGGGCAGTGTCGGAATCGTATCATCTGCCGAATATCAAGAACGGATGAAACAGGCGGGAGTCGGATCAATTGAAGCGCCCGAAGCAATGGCGGCGCTTGAACGATTGCTCGGCGGCCCATTGAATCAGTTCGTCATGATGAAACAGGCGGAAGAGCCGGAGGAAAAACCGGAAGAAATGATAGAAGTATACCCTGAACATCACGGCTCGGCGATGCAAAAACTGCGAAGCTATCAGCCTAAAGTAACAAGACATGTACAACAATTGAGTTAAGGAGGGGACGGCTTTGCAAAACACTGAAGATCTTCTTTACAAACTATTGGCAGGCCAGCTGAAATCTGTCGGATTTTTTACGGAAAACGAAACGCAGCCTGTCATGCAGGGGTTTTACGGCAGGTGGCTGGAAGAAAGCATCTCCATCTTGGTGCAAAAAGGCTTTTTGAAACAGTCTGGCAGTACGTATGTGTTAACGGGTCCGATAGAGCGTGCGGACGTTCTGTGGCAAGAATGGGATGAAAAGAAAGCTCCTTTACTCAAGGACAGCAGCAAACAGGCGATGATCACCTTAGTGGAGACCGCTCTCAGAGCTTTGCCGGATATTTTATCCGGCAGAGTTTCTGCCACTGATGTTCTGTTTCCTGATTCCTCAATGGAATTGGTTGAAGGAATCTATAAAAACAATGAAACGGCAGACTACTTTAATGAGGTGCTCGCTGACACATTGACGGCTTTCATTGAAGAACGCCTGAAAGAAGACCCGAACGCGGAAATCCGGATATTAGAGATCGGAGCGGGGACGGGCGGGACGAGCGCGGCCGTTTTCAAAAGATTAAAAGAGGTCAAACCTCATGTGAAAGAATATTGCTACACCGATCTGTCAAAGGCCTTTTTCATGCATGCTGAAAAAGAATACGGTCCCGACAATCCGTATTTGACTTATAAGCGGTTTAATGTGGAAGAGCCCCCGGCTTTGCAGGGTATAGAGGCGGGTGCATATGACGCGGTCATTGCGGCAAATGTGCTTCACGCGACAAAAAATATTCGGCGGACACTTCGCAATGCCAAAGCGGTGCTTAAAAAGAATGGGATTTTGCTATTAAATGAGATCAGCAGCCATTCGGTTTATTCTCATCTGACATTCGGTCTTTTGGAAGGCTGGTGGCTGTATGAAGACGCCAAACTGCGCATTCCCGGATGCCCTGGGCTGTATCCTGAAGCATGGCAGTCTGCGCTGGAAAGCGAGGGATATCGGTACGTTACATTTATGGCGGAATCGTCACATCACCTCGGCCAGCAGATCGTGGCGGCAGAAAGCGACGGCGTCATCAGGCAAAAGCAGCCGGACGCGACGGCGGTTGAAGAAATTGCGGCTTCCAAAGAGCCGGCTGATTTCACAGAACCGTCTTTCTCAGTCACAGACCGGACGGTGCAATTCATAAAAGAAACGTTAGCCAAGTCCATAAAGCTTGCTCCCGAGCGCATTCAGGCGGAAACCAGCTTTGAAAAATACGGCATCGACTCCATTTTGCAGGTGAATTTTATCCGTGAACTGGAAACATTGACGGGTGAGCTGCCGAAAACGGTCTTATTTGAACACACGAATACGAAAGAACTTGCCGAGTATTTGCTGGAAACTTACCCGGATAAGCTGCAACAGGCATTCGGAGCCGATCAAGCGCCTCCTGAAACGGAGCATCCGGAACCTGCAATGAATGAACCGGTGCCGCTTGTCACGGAAACACGGCGATTTATCACTGAACAAAAAGAGCCAAAAGCGCCAAAGCCGGAAACAGAAACCGTCACCGATAATCGCTCTGATCGTGACGACATTGCCATTATCGGCATCAGCGGCCGCTATCCCGAGTCTGAAACCCTCGATGAGCTGTGGGAGCATTTAAAAGCCGGAGACAGCTGTATTACGGAAGCTCCGGAAAACAGATGGAAGTCCGGTCTTCTGAAAACGATGGCAAAAGAAACACGAAAAGAAGAACGCAAAACACGGTACGGCGGATTTCTGCAGCATATTGACGCTTTTGACCATCACTTGTTTGACATCCGGGAAGACCATGTGATGGAGATGACACCTGAGCTCCGTCTAAGCCTTGAAACCGTATGGGAAACATTTGAAAACGGCGGCTACTCGTTAGAAAGAGTAAACGAATGGCAGGAATCAGACAGCGGGATCGGTGTATTTATGGGCAGTATGTACAATCAATATTTCTGGAATATCCCGTCATTGGAAAAAGCTGCGCTCAGCTCTAACGGAGGGGATTGGCATATCGCCAACCGCATTTCTCACTTTTTCAATTTAACGGGTCCGAGCATGGGCGTTACGACCGCATGCTCCAGCTCACTGAGCGCCATTCATCTCGCCTGTGAAAGCCTGAAGCTTAACAGCTGTTCCATGGCGATTGCCGGAGGGGTCAACCTCACGCTTGAACCGTCTAAATATGATGCGCTTGATCGGGCGAATTTGCTTGAGCAGGGAAGTGAAAGCAAAAGCTTCGGAACCGGCACGGGTCTGATGCCGGGAGAAGGAGTCGGAGCAGTGCTCTTGAAGCCGCTCTCCAAAGCGGTTGCCGACAAAGACCATATTTACGGGATCATTAAAAGCAGCGCGTTGTGCCATAGCGGCGGAAGGCAGATGTACACGGCTCCGGATCCGAAACAGCAGGTGAAGCTCATGGCGGCTTCCATTGACAAGGCCGGAATCAATCCGGAAACAATCAGTTATGTTGAATCAGCGGCAAACGGCTCTGTATTGGGAGATCCGATTGAGGTCATTGCCCTGACAAACGCGTTCTCGCAATATACCGATAAAAAACGATTTTGCGCGCTTGGATCCGTCAAGTCAAATCTCGGCCATTTAGAGGCGGCCTCCGGGATGTCCCAGCTCGCGAAAGTGCTGCTGCAAATGGAGCGGGAAACATTAGTTCCAACCATTAATGCAAAACCGCAAAATCCGAATATCGCGCTTGAACAAACGGCCTTTTACCTGCAGGAGAAAACCGAGTATTGGGAGCGTCTGAAGGATGCCGAGACGGGAGACATCATACCGCGGAGAAGCATGATCAATTCCTTCGGGGCAGGCGGGGCATATGCAAATCTCATCGTAGAAGAATATATCAATCCGAATTCTAATCATGCCCGTCACGGCAATGAGGAATATATTTTCCCTGTGTCAGCGAAAACAAAATGGAGTTTTGAAGCCTATCTTGAGAGACTGGCGGCCTTTTTAGAAAAGACGCCATCTCTTCATCCGGCCGCCATCGCATCCGCGCTGCAAAAAAGAACGCATCATCCGGAGTATCGGGCGGCATTTACGGCTGCTTCCGTTCAGGAACTGTCGGAAAAACTGGCCGCTTACCGCATGGATCAGCGGAATGCCAATTTCTCCGATTCTGATATCGGCCGGCGTGCGCGGCAATGGGAAAAAGGAGAGAATATCACGTTTGATCAGTTGCAGCAAGAGCACGCCGTTCATCTGCCGGCATACGCTTTTGACCACGGGACTTCTTTTCATTTCGGTGAATCAGAAAACGCTGCCGGCGTTCAGGCGGTATACAGTGATGACGACCCATACGTGAAAGGGCATAAATTCAGCGGAGAACCGGTACTCGTCGGCGCTACATATAACAGTCTGGCAGTCGATCATTTTTGTGATCTTTTTCCTGAAGCAGAGGGAGGACATATTAAAAAACTGAATTACGTCAGCCCCATTACCGTAAAAAAAGGCGATCGCATCGAGCTGAAAACAGAATCGAAACAAAACGGGGATGGATTTGAACTGAGCATAATGCACCGCAGCCGCACGTCTCCTGATTGGAGCATAGCGGCGTATGCCGAGTGCAGCCCGTATCCGTTTCAAAAGCAGCACGCGGATCTGGCGGCCATTCAGCGCTCTTACCGGGAAGTGGGCCGGATAGATGAGTTATACGGAGACGGAACGGGAACCGTCGTGTGGGGAGAAGAATTTAAAACGATCACCCGCCTGTACAAAGGCACTGATGCCGTTTTAGCGAAAGTGAACCTGAACAATAGCGACTCACAACAAGCGCATCATTATGCCATAAATCCGTTAATCGCCAACAGTGCTTACTTGGCCTCGCTTTCTTTATTGGATCAAACAGAGGCGGAAAACTATCTGCCGTTCGGCATTAATTCCGTCACCTTCAGCAGCCCGGAAAATCTTACCGATTGCTGGCTGCACATCAAGCTGGCCAAACAAACGGGGGAAATGATTCTGATTAACGCAGATGTCATCAGCAGCCGATCGGAAGTGGTGATGCGTTTTGAAGGCTATGCCTTGAAACGGTTCCGCCCGAAAACCGAACAGATGAATCAGCCGGCCCGAACGGCTGCTAAGAATGCGGGAGCACCGATTTCTGCCGGCAGTCTGACAGATGATATCCGCAGCTACGTCCTTGGCAAGCTCGCCAAGATGATGGATGAACCCGCGTCATCTCTTCGTTCTGACGCGAATATCATGGAATTGGGACTTGATTCAGCGAGTCTGATCGGGCTGACAAAAGAGATCGGCCAAGAGGCGGACATCGATGTGAATCCAACATTGTTTTTCGAGTATCCGACGGCGGAGGAGCTGACCCGCCACTTCGCGTCAGCATATGAGAGCAAGTTTTCTCAATTGTTTGCCGATCATAAGCATTCAGAAGAGGCCGGGGTCACGGAAACAGAAGAGCGCACTTTACCGAAGAAACAGCATACGCCTTGTGATAACGCCGATGTCAAGCAAGGAATCGCGATTATCGGTATGTCGGCTCAGTTTCCGCAATCCCCGGATATCCAGTCTTTTTGGGGGCACATCGTAAACGGGGATCACTGTATTACCGAAATTCCGGCGGACCGGTGGGACTGGCGCCGTTACGCCGGCGATGAGAATGACACGAGTCTCAGATGGGGCGGTTTTATTGACGGTGTCGGCGAATTTGACCCGCTCTTTTTCGGAATTTCTCCTAAAGAGGCATCACAAATGGGGCCGGAGCAGTTTCTGCTTTTGATGCATACATGGAAGGCAATGGAGGATGCGGGCCTGACAAATAAGGCATTATCAAGCAGGACGACAGGCGTTTTCGTTGCCGCGGGCAACAGCGATCCGAACAATGGAACAGCCATTCCGTCCATCATTCCGAACAGGATATCATATGCCTTGAATTTACAAGGACCGAGTGAATATTACGAGGCTGCCTGCACGTCAACGCTGGTGGCATTGCACAGGGCGGTTCAATCAATCCGTCATAACGAATGTGAGCAGGCTGTCGTGGGCGCCGCCAATATTCTGCAATCGCCGAAAGGTTTTATCGGTTTTGACTCAATGGGATATTTAAGCAAAAACGGCCGGGCGAAATCGTTCCAAAAAGATGCCGACGGCTTTGTCAGAAGCGAAGGGGCGGGCGTTATCATCATCAAACCGCTTGAGGCGGCAATTGAAGACGGCGATCATATTCACATGGTCATTAAAGGAACAGGAGTGTCTCACGGCGGTAAAGGCATGTCGCTTCATGCACCGAATCCGGCGGGAATGAAGGCCGCGATGAAAAAAGCGTACGAAGACACCGATGTTGATCCGCAAACCGTCACTTATATTGAAGCGCACGGCATTGCCTCCGAAATGGCAGATGCGCTGGAGTTTAATGCAATCAAAGCGGGTTACGGCGAGTCTGCAAATCAAGAGGAAAGCACGCCTTGTTATATCAGCACCGTGAAACCTTGCATCGGGCACGGCGAACTCGCTTCCGGACTGGCCGCCCTTATAAAAGTAGCGATGGCCATGAAGCATCATACCATCCCGGGCATTCCCGGATTTACAGCTGCAAATGAGCAAATGGTTATTCAAAAAAGCCGCTTCCGTTTCACCGAAGACAATCAGGAATGGACACAGCTCACCGACCATACGGGCAGACCGATCCCGCGCCGGGCCGCAATTAACAGCTATGGCTTCGGCGGCATGAATGCGCATGTCGTCTTGGAACAGTACAGCCCGAGCCATAAAGACAAAGAATCTGAGCATGACCCGCAGCTTATCGTGCTTTCTGCTAAGAGCGAAGGGCGTCTTAAGGCGGCCGCAGGTCAGCTGGCTGATTTTGTGCAAACTGGAGATACTCCGTCATTGCGGGATATTGCTTATACGCTTCAGACCGGCCGCGAGGCGATGAACTGCCGCTTGGCACTCGTTGCCCGCAATCAAGATGAATTGCTGGAAAAACTGAAAGAGTACAGAGCATTTTCCGAAGAAAGCAATGGAATGAAAAGCTTCTTTACAGGCAGTCAGCAGACTGGATCAGGAGATATCGGCGTTTTACTGGAAGGGACTCTCGGTACAGTCGTCACGGAGACGCTGTTGGCTGAAAACAATCTGGAAAAGCTTGCATTTTGCTGGGTGAAAGGAGCGGATATACCGTGGGACAGACTCCACCAAGGCAAATCTGTTCAAAGAGTGCCGCTTCCGACATATCCTTTTGAACACCACAAGTATTGGAACGGCGGTCAGCCAGAAGAGATCAGCCTTGCACCGGTTTCCCAGGACCCTCAGCTCCGCCGCGAGAGCGCAGCTGACATTGTGGCTGACATTTTGGGGATGAAGGCAGCGGAAATTGATCAAAATAAGCCGCTGACTGAATACGGCTTTGATTCAATCTCCTCTATTCAGCTGCTGACAAAACTTGAGGACGGAGACAGCCGCATCAGTCTGGAAGCTCTTCAGAAATGCAGCACTCTTCAGGAGATCGGCATGCTGTTAAAAACGAACCAACCGCATGAGGCGGGCCGGAATTTTCCCGAACTCGTCAAGCTGAATGAAAGAGAAAAAGGCCGTCCTGTTTTTTGGTTTCACGGCGGAACAGGAGGCGTTGAAGCATACCAGCCATTCGCCAAAAAGAGTCAGCGTCCTTTTTACGGCATCCAGGCAAGAGGTTTGACAGGGAAAGAGCCGCTGCAAGGAATCGAAGAGACGGCCGCTTCTTATATGAGAATCATCCAAGCGGTACAGCCGAAAGGCCCTTATGACCTCGGCGGATATTCCTTGGGCGGAATGCTTGCATATGAAACCGCGCGCCTCTTGCAGGAGGAAGGTCATACAGTAAAAAGCGCCGTCATGATCGACACCCCGTACAGTGAAAAATGGAAAGAGAGAAAACCATCTGTTAAGTCAGTCATGCTGCAAACGATCAATACGATGCTTACGGCATATCTTAAGCCTGAAAACCTTGCAGAGGCATTAATCAGCAGAGAAGACATTACCGTCCAGGCTGAGGAAGAAGAAGTATTGAAAGAATTGATCGGCCTTGCCAAAAAGCGCGGTCTGCCAAAATCCGAAGAAGCGATCCGGATGCAGCTGGAGCAAATGATGAAGACGCAGCTCGCTTACGGAATGGAAGAGTATGACATGAAGCCGCTGCCTCATCCGGAAGCGCTGCAATGCTACTACTTCCGTAATAAAAGCGGTTTGTTTCTCGGGGATCTTGAACGTTATCTGACAGCAGAGGAAGAACAAATTCCGTTAGACCATGATGCGTATTGGAAAGAATGGGAACACCAGATGAAACACTTTCACCTGCTGGACGTCCACTCTTCCAATCATGTCACAATGCTGTCGGAACCAAAGCCGCAAAACGCCATTAAGGCATTCTGCGAAAAACTGTACGCAAACAAAGGAACGATAAGCGCAAATTTCCTTAAATCTTTCAAAAAAAAGCTGGACGAAACAAATGAGTTGGTAAAACGGTAATAGAGAACGGCCGGAGCAATCCGGCCGTTTTTTTTTATACATAGAACTAAATTCATTATGTACTAAATATTCACTATTATATTGATTTCCTGTTTATAAGACATTAAAAAAACCCCCGATAAACAGGGGGCGATATTAAAATCTGACAGGCAATGTTTCAAGCCCTCTCAAAAACACATTTTTTCTCCATGTTACATCCTCGGGCGCGCCTTTCAGCTCTATATTCGGGAACCGTTTTAAAAGCGAAGTAAAGGCAATGGATGCTTCCATCCGGGCGAGCGGAGCCCCGAGACAAAAATGAATGCCGAATCCAAAAGAGATATGACGGTTCGGTGTTCTCGCTATATTTAATGTATCAGGATCATCGAAATATTCCGGGTCCCGATTGGCTGAACCGATGCCGATAAATATCATATCGCCTTTTTTAATAGAAACATCTTTATAGGTGAAATCTTCAAGCGCCCATCGATTCGCCATCATGATGACGGGAGAGGTGTAACGCAAAAGCTCTTCGACCGCCGTCTGGATATTTTCGGGCTGCCGCTTTATCTTCTCCATCTGGTCTTTGTGAAGAAGAAGCGCCAGGGTGCCGGAGCCGAGAAGGTTAACCGTTGTTTCAAGCCCGGCAACGACTAACAAAAACAGCATGGAATACAGCTCTGATTCACTCAGCTTTTGGCCGTCCTCTTCAGCGTAAATAAGCTTGGTTGTCAGATCTTCAGCCGGATGTTTTCTTTTTTCTTCGATCAGTGTTTTCATATATTGTTTAAATTCTTTGAGAGCCTGGTTGGTCGCATCTTGTCCGCTCTCTGACGTGTCGACCATCGCGTTTGTCCATACTTGAAATTTGGCGCGGTCCTCTTTCGGAATTCCGAGCAGCTCGGAAATGACGATAAACGGAAGCGGTGACGCGAAATCTCTCATAATATCAGGGTCTGCTTTTGTTTCCATTTCATCCAGCAGCTCTTCTGTGATCTGCTCTATCCCGGTGCGAAGCTGCTCAATCATCCGGGGAGTGAACCCCTGATGCACCAAAGATCGAAGACGTGAATGATCCGGAGGGTCTTTTGCCAGCATATGCTCTGAGACAAAATCGATATCTTCGCTGACATTCAGCTTCGCGATCAGCTCCTTCGGCATGACCCGTTTTACATCTCTCGTAATTCTGCCATCTTTTAAAAACGCCATACAATCATCATAACGCGTGATGAGCCATGCCGGAAAGGTGCCTCCGAAACGCTGCAGTTCGAATTTATGTATGGGGTCCTGCTCTCTGAATCTGCTTAAAACCGCAAAAGGGTCTTCGTGAAACTCGGGTGAGTGTGGGTGAAACATTGTTTTTTCCATCTGGATTTCCCCGCCTTCATGTTTTTGAAAAGACATAACCAACAGCCGATGCCTGCCGACCGGACGGCATTCCTCCTTGTATCTGCCGAAGACACTGATCACAACGGCTCATAAGTATGTCTAAAATATATAAGGAAACAGAAGCCGGTTCAATAGATAAATCGTAAAGCCGCCATTTTCGTTAATTATCAACAAAACAGCAAACTTTTTTTGCCATTTCATCATGTGTGTTAAATCCGGCTAATATACATATTTACGCTTCATATCAACTTCTTAAGGAGGATGTGAATGAATGCGTTTATGAAATGGGCGGCAAGTCTGCTTTTGGTGATCTCTCTTCAGTTCGGCCTTACGGGCGCCGGCATCCATTCGGACAGTGCTGCTCATGCTGCATCCCGATACGATCAGGTGCTGTATTTCCCGCTGTCAAAATATCCGGAGACGGGAAATCATATAAAAGACGCCATTTCGGCAGGTCATTCTGAGATTTGTACAATTGATCGGGGCGGAGCGGAGAATAGAAGGAAAGAATCATTGAAAGGAATTCCGACAAAGCCCGGGTTTGACCGTGATGAATGGCCCATGGCAGTCTGCACAGAAGGCGGGGCGGGGGCTGATATCAGATATGTAACCCCGTCGGATAACCGCGGGGCCGGTTCATGGGTTGGAAATCAAATGAGCGGCTATTCCGACGGCACGAGAGTATTATTTATCGTTCAGTAACTTCTCCGGTTCGCCGGAGTTTTTTTATGCTTTGAAAAAGCGGCGCGCCGGCTGGACATATGAAATGGCGAAGAGTAAACTTATATGTTGGAATCAGCATGAGAAAGGATTGGATCACATTGACAGTGACTACATACCGAAATATTGCACTTTTACTTCTTTGTTTAACAGCGGGAATTGTGGATGTGATCGGTTATTTAAGCCTGGGACATATCTTTACCGCCAATATGACGGGGAATATCGTTCTGTTCGGCCTGGCGATCGGCAACTCATGGCACCTTGCCGTACTCAAATCGTTAACCTCGTTAATCGGATTTATTGCCGGCGTTATTGCCGCGGCCTTGCTTGTGGGCAATAAAAAGAAATCATTCTGGCCCCCTGCGGTAACTGCCGCTTTGGCTATTGAAGGAGCTGTTTTGCTGCTGTTTGCTTTGTTCTCTTGCTTTTTTGCAGATGCCATTTCTGTTTATGTGCTGATTATGCTGCTCAGCTTCGCAATGGGAATGCAGACGACAGCCGCGAGAAAACTTGGTGTAGCGGGGATTTCCACGACCGTATTAACGGGAACGCTCGCTAATTTTTTTGAAGATCTCACCGCAAGGTTTTACAAAGCGGACAAGCGGAAGCAGTTTACGAGAGATGCTGTATTGCGCGCGCTTGCCTTGGTTCTGTATTGCTTTGGGGCGGTCATAGGCGCTTTTGCCGAACCGGATTATAAGTTTGCCGTGATCTGGCTCCCGATTATCATTATTTTAGGCATTATGCTTTGCGCATTCACGATGTTCCACGGATATTCTGAAGAAAAAAACCAATAAAAAAACGCCCTGAATCAGCGGCGTTTTTTCTTTTTATTGCTCTTTCCGGGTCCCGATTGTATACACGGCCCGATCTGTATGTACCTTTAATCCGTCTTGCTCCTTTTGGATGGTAATGTCGCCGAGCAGAGGAATTTCATACGCATCTTGGGGAAGCGGGACATTTCCTTCCTCCGTATAGGTTGTGCCGTGCCCTTTTAAGACGAGTTCTTCATCCGCTACATAGTCATCGGGATGGTTTGTCCGCCGGACGAGAACGTCATCAAGGTGAAGCATGATCCGGTCCATATCAGAAATCTCGTTTCGGCTGTCTGTCAGCTCTCCTTTTCTGATATCAAGCGTTTGTCCGATCTGTTTTTGCAGCCATTCAGACAATTCGGTGTTTGTAAGTGCCATTGTGATTCCTCCTTTTATCTACACCATACTTATTCCCTATTTTTTTAGAAATACACTGCCTTGCATTGATCTTTTTTTCTGACAGCCGTTCTGAAGCATTCCGAGTTCCTTCATTATAAATGTTTCATCTGTTCACCCGAAAAACGGAGTCATCTGCCGGTGCAGACGACCCCGTTCTCATGATAAAAAGGTTACTCTTTCGGCACGGCGTTTTCAGCGTTCACTGCGCCCGCTCCGTAAATGTTCGGATCTTCATTTGTCCACTGATCCGGACTTTGTTTGATCAGTGTTTTCACTTCGTCAGGCGAAAGCTGCGGGTTTTGCTGAAGGATTAAGGCGGCGATGCCCGCACAGATCGGAGTGGCCATGGACGTGCCCGAAAGACTGAAATACAAGGAGCCTACTCGGTTTGATTTCTGTAATTTGTCAAGATATGAACGCGGAGAACGGAGAGATACGATATCGACCCCGGGCGCAAGAATGTCAGGCTTCTCTTTTCCGTACACCGTCGGGCCGCGGCTTGAGAAAGAAGCGACCGTATCGTCCTCATTGCCGGCTGTATCATTGTCATCATAGGCGCCTACCGTGATGACCTTCTCGCTGACACCGGGGCTTGAAATCGTTTGAGCTTCCGGACCGGAGTTGCCCGCGGCGACGCAGACGACGATTCCTTCATTCCATGCCTCTTCAACGGCCTTGACGAGCGGGTCGTCCGTTTCTTTATCATATCTGAGCGCATCTCCGCCCAGTGACATGCTGATGATTCTGATCGGATTCTTTGTGTGTTCTTTATTATATTGTATGCACCATTCCACACCTTCAATGATATCAGCCAAGGTTCCTGATCCTGATTTGTTTAAAACCTTGACTCCGATCAGATCGGCTTCCGGCGCCGGCCCCTGATATTTACCCGAAGATGAAGCGCCGCTGCTTGCGATATCACCGGCGCAATGGGTGCCGTGCCCGTTGTCATCATACGGTTCTGTCTTTTGGTTGACAAAGTCCGCAAATCCGATAATCCTGCCTTCTAAATCGGGATGCTGGTAGATTCCGGTATCAATAACGGCGACGGTTACGCCTTTTCCTGTTAATACGGTGCCGTTACGGGTCACTTCTTTTGCATGAGACGATTCAGCTGCCGTATCAAGGAGAGCTTTTACTTCACGGTTTAAATAGATTTTACGGATATCCCGGCATTGCGAAAGAAGCATGTGAAGGGCGGACGGAGTGACTTCGGCGCTGCAGCAGTTGATTGTTTGAAACTGCTTTTTTATGGTGCAGCGTTTTTCTTTTGATAAGACCTGTCCTGTGCTGTGAAAACCGGATTCATGGCAGCCCTCTTCAAATTCAATGATGACTGACATTTTCTTTCTGTTTTTCACCTTTTTTTCGAAAAAATTATGCAAAAAGCAAGGTGTCCATTTGAAAGGTTTATATAACTGTAATACGTTTTCTCTGAGCGGCCAGTCCAGCTTATGAGCATTTGACCGCACCATTTGTACCATTGAGTAACCAAACATATATACTTTTCCTCCCATTCTGGCGATTCTCTCTATACCATATGAACAGGCCGTATGTTCGGTCAGTTTGTTTGTCCTTCAGGAGAGCTGGTTACTTGCGGCTTTTTCAGGAGAAGAAATCAAGTTGGATCGGAACGTTTGTTCGTTTATGATGAATCCGGCGGAAGGAGTATATACATGAACATCATATTGAGACATTCCTTGGAAAAACAGCTTCCGATTGATATTATATATATGAAAAAAGACGGCTCCGTTTCAAAACGGACCATTATGATAAAAAAAGGGGATGAGCGGGCTGTAACGGCATTTTGCTGTACAAAAAGGCAGATGAGAACTTTTTTGAGGGGCTCCATTCTGTCCTGCGCATTTGCTTCGGGAGGCGGATATTCATTTCTAAAAGCGTATTCTTGATGCCGTCCGTTTCCGGCCGTGAATCTCCCGCCCCTGAAAATTCGGGCGTTCCTCCCTTTTTTTTTGCCCTCTCTCAACCTTTTTTCACTGATGCCCGGCATTTGAGCCGCTTGAACCGTGACAATCCATTGATTTTTCGAAACCGGGAAGTTTTTCACTGATGATAATGTTAATAGAATGTTAAGATAAGACCTATTGACAAAAATCCATATAATGAACATGTCATTTTTCAGAAAGGAGCAAAGAAGGAGAGCTGATGAAAAGAATTTTACTTAATGTCATCATTATCGTAGCAATGGTCTTACTAATAAGATGTGCTCATTATGCGTCAGACCCTGATCCCTCGAATTCTTCTGATACATACACAGATTTTAAAGATCTGGCTGAACATGAAGACCCCGATGATTATCATATATCGTACAATAAGCGAAAGGGGAGCCCCGTATTGATCATGTCGCCGCACGGAGGGAGAATTGAGGGCGGGGTGAGCGAGATCGTCCGCTCTTTCAGGGATGATTATTCAACCTACCTGTTTGAGGGATTAAAAGCGCATGATAACCAGACTCTTCATATTACGAGCACCAAGTTCGATGAGCCTTCAGCAGTCGAAAGCATTAAGCAGCACCATTATGTTATCGCAGTTCACGGTTATAAAGGCGACGAGAAAAATACTCTTGTCGGAGGAAGCGACCGGAAGCGGGCGAAAAAATTGGTGAGAGCTCTCAAACGAAACGGATTTCCTGCAGAATTGGCAACCTCAAAAACCGGTCTGGCCGGGGTTGACACCGAAAATATCAATAACCAGGCGCAAACCGGGCTGAGTATACAGCTTGAGATCAGCAGAGAACAGCGGGAAGCGTTTTTTGATAATTTTGATTACCGCGAAAGGGAATTCACAAAAACGGAGGAATTTTACCGGTTTGTCCGTACGATAAAAAGAGTGATCAATCAAGAGTATTCGTGAGCTTAAAAAAAGACAAACCAGTGAAAGGTGAGTAAACTGAAAAAAAAGGAGGTTTGTCCCTTGGCAAAACATCACTTTTATTTAAAAGCAAATTGGCCCGGAAATCGCAATGACGTCGGCGATATTAAAAGCGGCCGGCTGGAAACGGCTGTGTCCATTCCTAAGGAAATGGACGGACCCGGAGAAGGCACAAATCCTGATGAAATGCTGCTTGGAGCGGCCGCGACCTGTTATATTATAACGCTTGCGGCGATGATGGAAAGAAGCGGTCTGGATAAAGAAGATCTACATATGGAATCTGAAGGAATTGTAGACGTCACGAACGGTGTGTTCACGTACCAGAAAATCATTCACCGCCCGTTTATATTATTAAAGCCGGATGCAGCCGAAACGGACTTTACGCTCGCCAGGAAGTTAGCGCAAAAAGCGGAGTCCTCCTGTATGATTTCACGAGCGGTCCAAGGAAACGTGGAGATGGAGCTTGAGGTTGAAGTAAAAGCTGCCCGCGCTTGACGAGTTCAAACGGTCAGCTCCGGGCCGTTTGATTTTTTTTAGCTTTTTGAGACTTGGAACGGTTCAGCAGGATGACCCCCGTGATGACAAAAATAAGCCCGATCATCATTTTGGCTGTCATGGCCTCCTTAAAAACAAAAAAGCCGACAATTGCCGTTAAAGCCGTGCCGACACCTGACCATGTCGCGTATGCGGCGGATAAATCAAGGCTTTTCAAAGAGAAGCTCAAAAACATAAAAGAGGCTCCTATTCCGGCAATGACGCCGAGAGCGGGCCATAAGTGCGTAAAACCGTCCGACAGCTTCAGCATTGTGCTTCCGAACACTTCTGATACAATGGCTAATGCCAGGCAGAGTAATCCTTTCATATCATGCTTCTCCTTTCTACCAATTCATCAGAATGACACCGGCTAATAAGAATACAAGTCCGATGACGGCCTGCTTGTCCAGTTTTTCATGAAACCATTTCGCTCCGATAATGGATGCGAGCACCGTTCCGGCTCCGCTCCATGTTGCATAGGATAAGCTGAGCGGAATGAGATTCAGTGTCAGTGAAAGCATATAAAAGGCCAATGAATAGCCTGCCACTACAAGCGTGCTCGGCAAAAACCGCGTAAATCCGCGGGAGACCTTCATCATGGCCGCGCCGATTGACTCTGATAAAATAGCAATTGTGAGGAAGATATAACCCAGAATCATATCAAATCCCCCTCTCATCATAATCCTTATGCCTTTTGTTTAAGGCAGTAAAATAAAATAATATCCGAACTTTGCCCGCCAAGTCAAGACATTAGGCCTATATAAAAAGGCCCCTGAAAGGAGCCCTTTTTGATTGTCTTAGTAGTAATACGGATAGTAAGGGTAGCCGTAACCTCCGTACAAATATGGATTGAACAAAGCGCTTCCGACAAGCCCCCCGACAAGCCCTCCGACAAACGGTCCGCCGTAAAAACCAAACGGCCGTCCGAACCCGCCAAACCAAGGGCGGCCAAACCAAGGCCGGCCAAAACCAAAACCCGGCCGCCCGAAGCCGAATCCGGGACGCCCGAACCCGAAGCCCGGCCGTCCAAACCCAAATCCGGGCCGTCCAAACTGTCTCATATCACTATCTGCTTCGTATGTGTATTCTTCATTCATAATTTAGGTACCTCCAAGAATAAATTTGAGATGATAACAGAGTATTCAGCCCACCAATTTTTGATTGGGCGTTTATCAAAAAATAAAGGAGTGAGCTTTTGTGGGCCTGTATCAGTCCGATTGGTCAAAAAAACCTCCGCACACACACGCATACCGGGCTGTTACGGATGTAGTGCAGGGGCATTACCATGTGATCGAAGGCTTTTCGCAGCCGGAGAACGGCAGCAATACAGATGAGCATACACATTTCTATACGGGCATCACCTCGTTTGAAAACGGCCATTTTCATAGGTATTACGGCATTTCCGGCCCTGCCATCCCGAGGGTTGACGGAACACATTACCATGAGCTTTCAGAGACCACCTTTGCCGCCTACAATGAGCCGATTCAGATCCAGCACGGCGGCGTCGTTTACGATCCGCGGGAGAAAGGACGGAAAACGCACCGCCATACGCTCAAAGGAAAAACGAGAGAGGTTGTCGGAAACGAGCCGATCGGGTGGTAGCGGACGTTTAGCGCTCAGGAAAAAGGGCAAAATGGATAGGTGCCTGAAGAAATGAATGCTATAATTAGGGGGAGATTTATAAAAGAGAGTGATACATATTGAAAAATAAAAAACAGCCTGTCGTCATACTCGTCGGACCGACGGCAGTCGGAAAAACAAAACTAAGCATCGGACTCGCGAAAATGCTGAATGCGGAAATCATCAGCGGAGATTCCATGCAGGTATATAAAGGGATGGACATCGGAACGGCCAAAGTCACCGAAGAAGAGACAGAAGGCGTGCCGCATCACCTGATTGATATTTTGGAGCCGTCCGACACTTTTTCAACGGCGGATTATCAGAAAATGGTAAGGGGAAAAATCACCGAGATTGCCGGTAGAGGAAAGCTGCCGATGATTGTCGGGGGGACTGGTCTGTACATTCAGTCCGTGCTGTATGACTATACGTTCACGGAAAACTCCGGCGACCCTGTATTCCGGGAGCGCATGGAGAAACTGGCGGCTGAAGAAGGGGCGGAAGCGCTTCATGCCAAGCTTGCGGCAGCCGACCCGGAAGCGGCGGCAGCCATTCATCAAAACAATACGCGAAGAGTCATCCGCGCGCTCGAAATCCTGCATGTATCGGGAAAAACAATGTCAGAGCATCTTAAAACCCAAAAACGGGAGCTGCTTTACAATGCGGTTCTTATCGGTCTTACAATGGACAGAGAAGTGCTGTACGGCCGGATTAACGAGCGCGTTGACCTGATGCTGGAAACCGGCCTTCTTGACGAAGTAAAGCGGCTGTATGATATGAATATCCGGGACAGCCAATCGATTCAGGCGATCGGCTATAAAGAGCTGTATGAATATCTTGATGGAAAAGTGCCGCTCCCTCAGGCTGTGGAGCAATTAAAACAAAATTCAAGGCGATATGCGAAACGCCAGCTGACCTGGTTTCGCAATAAAATGCCCGTTTCATGGACAGATATGACGCCGCCTGTTGATATTGAGCAGAAAAAAAAGGAAATTTTCGAGTGCATAGCAGGAAAACTGGAAATTTAATCGAAACAGTATTGTATTGAGAACCAAGGAGGACGAAACATGAAACCGATTAATATTCAAGATCAGTTTTTGAATCAAATCCGAAAAGACAATACGTTCGTCACGGTGTTTTTACTCAACGGCTTTCAGCTTCGCGGCCAGGTAAAAGGCTTTGACAACTTTACCGTTTTGCTCGAAACGGAGGGGAAGCAGCAGCTTATTTATAAACATGCCATCTCCACGTTCGCCCCGCAAAAAAACGTCCAGCTTGAGCTTGAATAGACTTTTTGACAAAGACCATGAACAATGGTCTTTTTCTATGCGCGTCTGTATATTGCAGGCCGTATATCGGAAAGATAAAAGGGGGTACGGAAAATCGTGTTCGAAAGTGAAAATGAACTGAGAAGAATCAGGATTACGCTCGTTTGGATCGCTGTTTTTTTGCTGTTTGGAGCTTGCAGCAATCACGAGACGGTGGTGACGGATGATGACGGCGGCTTGGCGGATGCCGAACCGCAGACAGAAGGCATGGTGCAGCTGGAACATAATCGTTTCGGCATTGTCGAGGACGGTTACTTAAAAATATACCGCTATGATGAAAAAGCGAATAAAATCGAACTGAAAAAAGAAACGGCGCTGGATGAGCTTGAATAAATTTCACAAGCGTTCGAATTTACAAAGCGGGCCGCACAAGCTACACTAAGTACTGACATTGATCATGCAGAGGGTGAGACGATTGAAACACAAGGTGATAATCAACCATTGGGAAGAAACTTGTGAAGATGATTCCTGCTATGAATATGGAACCAGCATCATCGTTGACGGCAAAGAACTGATCAGAGAGGCTTCCATCACAAGCGCTCTGAAAGCCGTACTGAAAGAAATCGGTGCTGATGTGGAGATTGAAGAAACCGTTGAAAGCGAAAAAAAATGTGATTCTTACAAAAAATAAGAATAAAAGTCTAGACTACTAAGCAGTTTTTTTTCATGTTATGATAGACATCGGCTTACACATGACACCTTGAGTAGGATGAGAGATGATTCTCGTTCTGCTCTCTTTTTTGGGCGTTAATCGGGCCGGAGCCAAAGTCCGCTCTTTCAAAAATATGAATTTTTTATAAATCGATCTCAATATGTTGTGTTTTTCTGAGAGGTTAGTATACTATATATAGTGTTAAGAGATTCATTATTTTTGATAGGTCGTGATAAGGATGGTTCAAATCATATTTGATTCAAAGACAGGGAATGTTCAGCGTTTTGTGAATAAAACAGACTTTCAGCTGATCCGCAAGGTGGACGAAACGGACCACGTGGACACTCCGTTTGTTTTGGTCACCTACACGACAAACTTCGGTCAGGTACCGGCATCAACACAATCATTTCTCGAAAAATACGCCCATCTCTTATTAGGAGTCGCTGCGAGCGGCAACAAAGTATGGGGCGATAACTTTGCAAAAAGCGCCGATACCATCTCTAGACAATATCAGGTGCCGATCTTGCACAAATTTGAACTCAGCGGCACATCTAAAGACGTTGAATTGTTTACTCAGGAGGTAGAAAGAGTTGTCACAAAATCAAGTGCCAAAATGGATCCAGTTAAATAACGAAATCATGATCCAACAAGATGGAAAATTCCAGTTTGATAAAGATAAAGAGGCTGTACATAGCTATTTTGTAGACTATATCAATCAAAACACAGTTTTCTTTCACGATTTAAAAGAGAAGCTGGATTATTTGATTGAAAACCAATACTACGAAGAGGAATTCTTAAGCCTTTATTCTTTTGAAGACATTAAAGAAGTGTTTAAGACAGCTTACGCTAAGAAGTTTCGTTTTCCTTCCTTCATGAGTGCGTTTAAATTCTATAATGACTATGCTTTGAAAACGAATGACAAGAAAAAAATCCTCGAGCGTTATGAGGACCGGATCTCAATTGTTGCGCTGTTCTTCGCAAACGGCGACACTGAGAAAGCAAAAGAATATGTGAACTTGATGATCAATCAGGAATATCAGCCGAGCACACCGACATTTTTGAATGCCGGCAGAAAACGCCGCGGAGAACTTGTGAGCTGTTTCTTGCTCGAAGTCAATGATTCCTTAAACGACATTTCAAGAGCGATCGATATTTCCATGCAGCTTTCTAAACTGGGCGGCGGGGTTTCTCTTAACCTGTCCAAGCTCCGCGCGAAAGGTGAAGCCATTAAAGATGTTGAGAATGCCACAAAAGGCGTTGTAGGCGTCATGAAGCTTCTTGATAACGCGTTCCGTTACGCTGACCAAATGGGGCAAAGACAAGGCTCTGGCGCGGCGTACTTAAACATTTTCCACCGCGATATCAATGACTTTCTTGATACGAAAAAGATTTCTGCGGATGAAGATGTGCGTGTCAAAACGCTTTCTATCGGTGTCGTCATTCCGGATAAGTTCGTTGAGCTTGCACGTGAGGACAAAGCGGCTTATGTATTCTATCCGCACACGATTTATAAAGAATACGGCCAGCATATGGATGAGATGGACATGACGGCGATGTATGAGGAGCTTGTCGACAACCCGCGTGTCAAAAAAGAAAAAGTGAATGCGCGCAAATTGCTTGAAAAGCTTGCCGTTCTCCGTTCTGAGTCAGGTTATCCATACATTATGTTCCAGGACAACGTAAACAAAGAGCATGCGAATAACCACGTATCAAAAGTGAAATTCTCGAACCTTTGCTCTGAAGTGCTTCAGGCGTCACAGGTTTCGGCTTACACAGATTATGACGAGGAAGACGAAATCGGCCTGGACATTTCCTGCAACCTTGGTTCATTAAATATTTTGAATGTCATGAAACATAAATCGATTGAGCGCACGGTGAAACTCGCGACGGATTCCCTGACTCATGTATCTGAGACGACGGATATCCGCAACGCGCCGGCAGTCAGACGCGCGAACAAAGCGATGAAGTCCATCGGTTTAGGCGCTATGAACCTTCACGGTTACCTGGCCCAAAACGGCATCGCGTATGAAAGCCCGGAAGCAAGAGATTTCGCGAATACGTTCTTTATGATGGTGAACTTTTATTCCATTCAGCGTTCAGCTGAGCTTGCGAAAGAAAAAGGCGAAACGTTTGAGCATTATGAAGGCTCCACTTATGCAACGGGAGAATATTTCAATAAATACATCGAAAAAGAGTTCTCACCGGCATACGAAAAAATCGCTGCGCTCTTTGAAGGCATGCACATTCCGACAATCGAAGACTGGAAAGAGCTGAAGGCGTTTGTCGCTGAAAACGGCATGTACCACAGCTACAGACTGTGCATCGCGCCGACAGGCTCCATTTCCTATGTCCAATCCAGCACGGCGTCCGTTATGCCGATCATGGAACGGATCGAAGAAAGAACATACGGAAATTCAAAAACGTATTACCCGATGCCGGGGTTAGCGTCTAATAACTGGTTCTTCTACAAAGAAGCTTATGATATGGACATGTTCAAAGTGGTGGATATGATCGCGACAATCCAGCAGCATATCGATCAGGGAATCAGCTTTACCCTGTTTTTGAAAGATACGATGACAACTCGTGATCTGAATCGTATTGATCTGTATGCCCACCATAGAGGCATCAAAACCATTTACTATGCAAGAACGAAAGATACCGGGCAGGACAGCTGTCTTTCTTGTGTCGTTTGATTAAAGGAGAGTTTACAGTGACAAAAATTTATGACGCAGCAAACTGGTCAAAGCATGAAGATGATTTCACCCAAATGTTTTACAACCAAAATGTAAAACAGTTTTGGCTTCCGGAAGAGATCGCATTAAACGGCGATCTTCTCACTTGGAAGTATTTGGGTAAAAATGAGCAGGATACGTACATGAAGGTGCTCGCCGGCCTGACACTGCTTGATACAGAGCAGGGGAACACGGGCATGCCGATTGTGGCCGAGCACGTCGAGGGCCATCAGCGAAAAGCGGTTCTTAATTTCATGGCGATGATGGAAAATGCGGTGCACGCAAAATCATATTCAAATATTTTTATGACGCTTGCTCCGACTGAAACGATTAATGAAGTATTTGAATGGGTTAAACAAAATAAATATTTGCAGAAAAAAGCGCAAATGATTGTCGGGCTTTACAAAGCCATTCAAAAAGATGATGAAATTTCACTGTTCAAAGCGATGGTTGCTTCCGTCTATCTGGAAAGCTTCCTTTTCTACAGCGGTTTCTATTATCCGTTATATTTCTACGGACAAGGAAAACTGATGCAAAGCGGTGAGATCATTAACCTGATCCTTCGTGACGAAGCGATTCACGGCGTGTATGTCGGTCTCCTTGCTCAGGAAATTTATAATAAACAGACAGAAGAGAAAAAAGCGGAACTTCGCGAATTTGCGGTTGAGCTTTTAGAAGAGCTTTATCACAATGAGCTTGAATATACAGAGGATCTCTACGACCAAGTCGGGCTGTCTCATGACGTAAAGAAATTCATCCGCTATAACGCCAATAAAGCTTTGATGAACTTAGGGTTCGATCCTTACTTTGAAGAAGAGGATATTAATCCGATCGTATTAAACGGATTAAACACCAAAACAAAATCACATGATTTCTTCTCCATGAAAGGGAACGGCTACAAAAAGGCGACGGTAGAACCGATTAAGGACGAAGATTTTTATTTTGGCCAAGATGAAGAGCAGATATAATATCTGCTCTTTTGGCTTGAGTGGAGAGGTAAGACAGGAGGAACGGGCATGAATAAAATGGATGAAATCATCTTGGCTGCACCGCGGAGTGACGTCTTTCAAAACGAAATGCTGACATTTCAGGGAGTCAACAGCGAGGATGAACGTATCATAAAAATTATGGCTCAAATTGAGGCGCATTTTTTTGAAATCAGAAGAGGCGACGCGGAAGAAGACCCTCGATTTAAACAGCCGATTCCGTATGTCGTCATCCGCCGCGACGATGAGGTATTTGTGTATGAGCGGCTCGCGGGCGGAGGGGAATCGCGCCTCCATAATAAGCTTTCTCTCGGCTTCGGCGGACACATGAACCCTATGGAAGGGGCGGCTTCATTTTCGGAAGTGCTGAAACAGAACACCGACCGGGAGCTGGCGGAAGAACTGTACATTCGCGAGGAGGACAAACAAAACATTGTCACACTCGGCCTGATCAATGATGATGAAAACGATGTAGGGAAGGTGCATATCGGCATCCTTTCTGCGCTCCAGTTAGCGCCTGCGGCACAAGTCGAAGTGAAAGAAAAAGATCAAATCGCCGGGCGCTGGATGAAACTGAGCGAACTGAAAGAGGAAAATGTGTATCAGCGTCTTGAAGCTTGGTCTAAGTTTGTCGCCGATATACTTCAATAACAAAAACCCCCGTTCGTCCCAAAAAGGGAGAGCAGGGGTTTTTTTCATTTAGTCTTGCACAATGAAGGCATCAAATCCGGCTTTTTCGGCCCGCGCTGCCAACGCTTCAGCATAATCTCTGGAAGAGAATGCGCCGATCTGCACTTTGAAGAAGCCGCCTTTTGGAAGCACAATCGCGTCAAAACCTTTAGACACCGCATCGGCGGCAAGCGCATCAGCATTTGCTTTCACTTTGAATGCGCCGATTTGCACTTTATATAAGTCAGCCTTTTTTTTTAGACCGAAAGCTTGCTTCAAGCCCTTGGCATGTCCTCTTGCAAGGCTTTCAATAAAACTGGCTGTTTTCAGTTTGTTTGCATCAGCTGACGTATCAACAAAACCATTCTCCGTCAAAATCGCCGGCATACTTGTCTCCCGCAGCACATGGAAGTTGGCTGTTTTTTTTCCGCGGTCATTAAAACCCGATGCTTGAATTACTTGCGTGTGGACGGCTGATTGGTAAGTCGAGGTCGGCGCTCCGACACCGGGGTAAATATAGCTTTCGAATCCGGTTCCGCCTCCTGAGTTAATATGAATGGATAAAAAATAATCTGCGCCCCAGCTGTTGGCGGCATCCGTTCTTTCCGTCAGGCTGACCGTCTTATCGCTTGTCCTGCTCATCGTGACAGAAACTCCTTCATACTCATTCGTCAGAATCGTGCGCAAAGCCAGTGCGATCTCCAGCGTGACCGCTTTTTCCTGAAGTCCGTTTCCGGTTGCACCTGAATCAGTTCCGCCATGACCGGGGTCTATAAAAATTTTAACCATTCTCCATCACCTCATTACAGCATATGATGATATTCAAAAGGTGCTTGTACGGCTGTCATTCATGAAAAAAATGAGAAATACACCCAACACTTCCCGGAAAATAAAAATAAATGGTTTGTCCTCCCGTTTTTGCTGAATACAATAAGAAATGAAAAATATTTCTCGGGAAAGCGCAGGATTCAACATCATTCCCGAAGAGAACGGAAAAAGTGACAGATAAAGAGGAAAACGGGCCTCATGATGATAGGCGGATGTCACGGAACCGCTTCATCATGAGTAAGATAAAGAGAGAACAGAGAGGTGAGCATGTTGGAGCGCGCTGTAACCTATAAAAATAACGGACAAATTAACATCATTCTTAATGGCCAAAAGCAAGTGCTGACAAATGCAGAAGCTGAGGCGGAATATCAGGCCGCCCTGCAAAAAAATGAAGCCAAGCACAGCATTCTGAAAGAAATTGAAAAAGAAATGAACACATTAGTGGGTATGGAAGAAATGAAGCGCAACATTAAAGAAATTTACGCGTGGATATTCGTCAACCAAAAACGGGCCGAACAAGGGCTGAAAGTCGGAAAACAAGCTCTTCATATGATGTTCAAAGGGAACCCCGGCACCGGGAAAACCACTGTCGCGAGACTGATCGGCAAGCTTTTCTTCGAAATGAACGTTCTTTCCAAAGGACATCTGATCGAAGCGGAACGTGCCGATCTCGTCGGTGAATACATCGGACATACGGCGCAAAAAACGAGAGATCTGATTAAAAAATCGCTCGGGGGCATTTTATTCATTGATGAAGCATACTCACTTGCAAGGGGCGGAGAAAAGGATTTCGGTAAAGAGGCGATTGATACGCTTGTCAAACATATGGAAGACAAACAGCATGAATTTATTCTGATCCTGGCAGGGTACTCGAGAGAAATGACACATTTCCTGTCATTAAATCCCGGCCTGCAATCGCGTTTTCCTATCAGCATCGATTTTCCGGATTACTCTGTCACTCAGCTGATGGACATCGCAAAGCGCATGATAGCAGAGCGGGAGTATCAATTAAGCCAGGAAGCCGAGTGGAAGTTAAAAGATTACTTAATGACAGTGAAAAGCACGACAAGCCCCATTAAATTCAGCAACGGGCGCTTTGTCAGAAACGTGATTGAAAAATCAATCCGCGCTCAGGCCATGAGGCTTTTAATGGGAGACCAATACTTAAAAAACGATTTAATGACGATCAAGAGCCAGGATTTACTTATAAAAGATGAGGCGGCAGCTCACGAATAGACCTCTCAGCCGGTC
The DNA here is from genome assembly GCF_011065565.1 of Bacillus sp. EKM420B. NCBI lineage: Bacteria > Bacillati > Bacillota > Bacilli > Caryophanales > Bacillaceae > Bacillus > Bacillus sp. EKM420B. Next base: position 929,468 of record NZ_JAAMNX010000001.1, read on the forward strand.
TGAGGGGTCTCTTTTTTATTTCTCTCTTTAAAACCCGCCGGATGTGTGGTATACGCCCTGCGGGTTTGGTATGATAGTACTACTGCCCAATACGACACAGAAAGGAACATCCATTTGAACGAACAGGAAGGAAAAAAAGAAACGGTCATTTTGGTCGGCTGCCAGCTTCCGCACATGACAGATGAGCACTTTGAACATTCCATGGAAGAGCTTGCTTCATTGACAAAAACGGCTGACGGAACGGTGCTGACCCGGATTACGCAAAAACGGAACAGAGCGGATGCCGCTACATATATAGGCAAGGGGAAAGTAGACGAGCTGAAGGCGCTGTGTGAAGAGCTTGAAGCGGATCTGGTCATTTTTAATGATGAACTGTCACCGAGTCAGCTTAAATCACTCGCCACTGCAATTGAAGCGAAGATCATCGACCGCACGCAGCTTATTTTGGATATTTTCGCAAAAAGGGCGAAGACGAGAGAAGGAAAGCTTCAGATCGAATTGGCCCAGCTTCAATACGCGCTGCCGCGTCTGAGCGGACAAGGAATCAATCTCTCAAGACAAGGCGGCGGAATCGGGACGAGAGGGCCCGGTGAGACAAAGCTTGAAACAGACCGGCGCCACATTAGAAACCGCATACACGAAATTAACGTGCAGCTTTCAACGGTTATCCGCCACAGAAGCCGTTATCGGGAGAGACGAAAAAAGAACGGCGTGCTTCAGGCTGCGCTCGTCGGGTATACCAATGCCGGAAAATCAACATGGTTCAATCAATTAACGAGCTCAGACAGCTATGAAGAAGATCTGCTGTTTGCAACACTTGATCCGATGACGAGAAAGATGGCGCTCCCAAGCGGCTACAGCGTCCTTTTGTCTGATACGGTCGGCTTCATTCAGGATCTGCCGACGACGCTGATTGCCGCTTTCCGCTCAACGCTTGAGGAAGTGAAGGAAGCAGACTTGATCATTCATGTCATTGATTCATCCAATGAAGATTATGCCGGACATGAACAGACGGTCCTCGGTCTGTTAAAAGAGCTTGAGGCAGATGATATTCCGGTGCTGACCGCTTATAACAAACGTGATGAGACACTTCCTGACTTCATCCCGACAGCGGGAGAAGGCCACATCATGATCAGCGCCAGAATCGCCGGGGATGAAGCAAAACTAAAAGCGGAAATCGAAGCTTATTTGCGACGGGAGCTGATGACGCCGTATGAAGTTCATGTGCCTGCCGCCGAAGGCAAATTGATGTCGCGCATCAAATCAGAGACCATGATCGACAGCCTTTATTTTAATGAAGAAAATGAACGCTACGAAGTCTCAGGTTATGTACAGGAAGAACAAAGCATACTCGGAGAACTGAAGAAATTCATGTAAGGAAGGTATACACAACATGTTTGACATACTGACCCACGGCGCTCTTTTACAAAAAACCGCCGAAGAAACAGAAGCGGAAATCTCCGCCGTTCATAAAAGAATAGAAGAAATCAGTGAACGGAATGAATGGAGAGTCCTGCAAAGCTACAGAAAACATAAAGTAAGCGATACGCATTTTACGCCTTCAACCGGATACGGTTATGATGATATCGGACGAGATACACTGGAGAAGATCTATGCTGATGTGTTCGGAGGAGAGGCGGGACTCGTGCGGCCGCAAATCATTTCCGGAACGCATGCGATTTCAATCGCGCTCTTCGGTGTGCTGAGACCCGGGGACGAATTACTTTATATAACAGGCAAGCCTTACGATACACTCGAGGAAATCGTCGGAGTAAGAGGCGGGGAGTATTCAGGCTCGCTGAAGGAATTTCAAATCGGATACAATGCAGTCGATTTAACATCAGAAGGCAGAGTTGACTTTGAAGCGGTCCGGGCTGCAATCCGGCCGAATACAAAAGTGATCGGCATCCAGCGCTCAAAAGGATATGCGAATCGTCCGTCTTTCAGAATAAATGAAATTGAAGAGATGATTCGTTTCGTAAAGGAAATCAAAGAAGATGTCATTGTTTTTGTGGACAATTGCTACGGAGAATTTGCAGAAGAGCGGGAACCCTGCCACGTCGGAGCGGATCTTATGGCCGGCTCCCTGATTAAAAACCCGGGCGGCGGCCTTGCTAAAACGGGCGGCTATCTTGTAGGGAAAGCCAAGTGGATTGAGGCCTGCTCTTACCGGATGACCTCCCCGGGAATCGGAAGTGAAGCCGGGGCTTCGCTTTATTCGCTGCAGGAAATGTATCAAGGTTTCTTTCTCGCTCCGCATGTAGTGGCGCAAAGCTTGAAGGGAGCGGTATTTACCGCCCGTTTTCTTGAAAAGCTCGGCTTTACGTCAAACCCTGCATGGAATGCGCCGAGAACGGATCTGATTCAATCAGTTGAGTTTCAGGACCCTGATAAGATGATCGCTTTTTGCCAGGCGATACAATATGCTTCACCGATTAATGCGCATGTGACGCCTTATCCGAGCTATATGCCGGGATATGAAGACGATGTCATTATGGCAGCGGGCACTTTCGTACAGGGGGCAAGCATTGAATTATCAGCAGATGGACCTATCAGACCGCCTTATGTCGCGTATGTCCAAGGAGGATTAACCTACGCGCACGTGAAAAATGCGATTTGCAGCGCCGTAAATGCTTTAATGGAAAAAGAGCTGATTTAGGCCGGTTGCAATTTTCAAAGAATTTGATGTTAAGATTCCTTACATTGTATTGACACAAAATATAACATCACCTATAATGAGACTAAGATAAGAAAAGGAGGAAATTGAGATGAGTGATAACATTCGCCGCTCAATGCCTTTATTTCCAATTGGGATTGTCATGCAGTTAACAGAACTTTCTGCCCGGCAAATTCGATATTATGAGGAAAATGGATTGATATTTCCAGCGAGAAGCGAAGGAAATAGACGATTATTTTCATTCCATGATGTAGATAAACTGTTAGAAATCAAAAATCTGATTGAACAAGGCGTCAATATGGCGGGGATCAAACAAATTCTGGATAAGGCATCTGCCGAACCGGAAGAAAAATCCGAAAAAACCGCCAAACCGATGAAGCACAATCTGTCTGATGACGAACTCAGAAAGCTTCTGAAAAACGAACTGATGCAGGCAGGCCGTTTCCAGCGGGGAAATACTTTCCGCCAAGGTGACATGTCCCGATTCTTTCATTAATCCGTTAGCAACTGTTTTGCTATATACATTTACCTTTTAGAGGAGGAGTTTTACGAAATGGCAAAGTACACAAGAGAAGACATCGTAAAATTAGTAAATGAGGAAAACGTAAAGTATATCCGCCTTCAATTCACAGACATTCTCGGAACGATTAAAAACGTGGAAATTCCTGTGAGCCAGCTTGAAAAAGCACTTGATAATAAATGCATGTTCGACGGTTCTTCCATCGAAGGTTTCGTCCGTATCGAAGAGTCTGATATGTACTTATATCCTGATCTGAACACTTTTGTAATCTTCCCGTGGACGGCTGAAAAAGGTAAAGTAGCACGCTTCATCTGTGACATTTACAATCCGGACGGCACGCCGTTCGAAGGTGACCCGCGTAACAACCTCAAACGGATTCTGAAAGAAATGAAAGAACTCGGTTTCAGCGATTTCAATCTTGGACCTGAGCCTGAATTCTTCCTGTTTAAATTAGATGAAAAAGGCGAACCGACGCTTGAATTGAACGATAAAGGCGGATACTTCGACCTGGCTCCGACTGACTTGGGAGAAAACTGCCGCCGCGATATCGTGCTTGAGCTTGAAGAAATGGGCTTTGAAATCGAAGCATCTCACCATGAAGTTGCTCCGGGCCAGCACGAAATCGATTTTAAATATGCCGGTGCCATCCGTTCTTGTGACGACATCCAAACTTTCAAACTGGTTGTCAAAACGATCGCCCGCAAACACGGTCTGCATGCGACATTCATGCCAAAACCGCTGTTCGGCGTAAACGGTTCCGGTATGCACTGCAACCTATCACTCTTTAAAGATAACGTTAACGCATTCTTTGATAAAGACGCTGATCTTCAGCTGAGTGAAACAGCAAAACATTTCATTGCCGGTATCGTAAAACACGCGACAAGCTTTACGGCTGTCACAAACCCGACAGTGAACTCTTACAAACGCCTTGTTCCGGGCTATGAAGCACCTTGCTACGTGGCATGGAGCGCACAAAACAGAAGCCCGCTGATCCGTATCCCGGCTTCCCGCGGCATCAGCACGCGTGTTGAAGTCCGCAGCGTAGACCCGGCGGCAAACCCGTACTTGGCGTTAAGCGTATTGCTTGCAGCAGGCCTTGACGGAATCAAAAACAAACTTGAAGCACCGGCTCCGATTGACCGCAACATCTACGTCATGAGCAAAGAAGAGCGCATGGAAAACGGCATCGTAGATCTTCCGGCGACACTGGCGGAAGCTCTCGACGAATTCAAATCAAACGAAGTCATGGTTGCAGCGCTCGGCGAGCACCTGTTCGAGCACTTCATCGAAGCAAAAGAAATCGAATGGGATATGTTCCGCACGCAAGTTCACCCTTGGGAGCGCGAACAATACATGTCTCAGTATTAATCTCTCAATCCCTTGGCACTATTGGTGTCAGGGGATTTTTTTGTTTATTAACAAGTTTAATAACTTAATATAAATCAAGTATCACCCACAAAACACCCACAAAAAATTAATAAAATATTACTCCAAAATTGTGGAGATATAATCCTCGTACTTATTCATTGAATCTCTGTCAATTTTTTTGCTGATGTAGTGAGTAAATATCTGACGTCACTTGAATACTTTTATGCCCCAGTGGTTCTTGTATTATCCGGTATTTGAAAGGTGAATACTCGGATCATGAACATAATGTAAAACAGACCATAGATAAAATTATTAATTATTACATGGGCATTGATCAAGATATTAATAGAAAAATAGACGACTGGTTCAATCATGATTTTGAATCAGTTATGAAAGTGATGAAATTACTCGTTCTCTTTTGGGAGAACGGATGGAGGGAGCTAAAAGAATCCGTTTCAAACTTTGAGAGCGAGGAAACGGACCAGCTTTCCATAGAAATTTATGATCGGGCCATGTCGTATTTTAAGGGGAAGAAAGCATGACAATTATTCACTATAACTATTCGGAAACTGAGTTAAAAGAAATTCTGAACAGCATGGTCATAATTGTGGACACACGAGAGCAAAAGAACCAGCACGTGCTTGAGTATCTCCGCAAAAAGAAAGCTTTAATTAAATTCAAAGGGATGAAAACAGGCGACTATTCCGCAATGATTCCAAAAAACGAAGAATACGGAATCAGCCGGGACATGTATTTGAATGCAGCCATAGAACGGAAAAACGGAGTGGACGAGCTGGTTCAGTCGATAAAAGACCGCTCCCGTTTTGAAAATGAATTGATTCGGGCGTCAAGGCATCCTTTCACACTTCTTGTGGAAGATCTGGAAGGGTACCAAAAGATTCTCAACGGTAAATATCGTTCAAAGTATGAACCGAAAGCGCTGCTGGGCAGCTTGAAAACATTTGAGGTGCGTTATGGCTTTTCAACAGTGTTTATCAGTCCTAACGCTACCGGTAATTACATTTATCATCACTTTCATTACATGGCTCGGGAACTGCTGAAAGGCGGGCTTGTATAAATCAATAAAAACCAAAGGGAGGAAGTAACATGGCATTTGTAGGTTTTGAGGAATCGAAGGAAGTACGGCAGCTCGCTGAAAGCATAATTGACGAGCATCACCCACATTTAAAAGACGCTAAACAGCAAATAGGTTTTTATCTCCGTGAGGGTAACAGCAAATGGGCAGGAAAGGCGAAAAAATGCACAGCGTTTGAACGACATATGACGGATTACATGCTATTCGTGTTTATCAATAAGGCTGCATGGAAGACGATGCCGGAGGAACAGCGCGCAGCCCTGGTAGATCATGAACTTTGCCATTTTACTCGAGAAGAATGGGAAGAGCCGAACCCGAAAGACCAAAGTAAATGGGTGACTGTATACGGCGCTGCCACTGATCCAGACAGCTGGGGCATCCGTGAGCATGATGTTGAGGAATTTTCTGAGATTATAGAGCGTCATGGTTTATGGGATACCGGAATTGAAACATTTGCCGAGGCTGTCCGTGAAGCTGATCACCAACTGACTATTTCGGATGTACAGCGTCTATCAAGGGTGAAATAAATGGGGGTAGTCAGAAAGTTTATCTTAGGGGATTTTGCATGCAGCGGAACTGAACATGAGTTTGTTTTAGTTATTAAAAATAAAATATATGGCCCCTTTAAGAATTGTAGATATAATGCTATTTTAAATGCTTTGGAAAATAATCTTATTATTGAATAAGATTATGATGAGGAAAACAAATAAAAAGATAAAGGGGCTATATTACAGCAGAGCATTGTGTAAACTCTGTTTAAATCTGTCAATAATTTTTTTCTGGATAGAAGAAACTACTCCATTCCACCATAAGATGCTACTCCATCAAACTTTCGTTGGCTGATTTGTACACCGTTTATTCTGCATTGTCCTGAAGGGTTTTGTATTGGATAGACTACATACAAATGTTCTCTACCACGCGAGTCAAAGAATACTCTGTGAATAAATACACGTGTACCAACTTTCCAAAATTCAGTGTCTGCAGGGGCTCTAACAATTTGGCCTACGCGACCTTCATACTTTCTTTGATCGTATTCATCATGAATCCGGTATGAATCAAGTTCTTGGTTAACTGGATATGGAACATAATAAGGGTAATACACTGGATACATTCTTAAACAGCTCCTTTGGAAAATTATTTTACAGTGGCATCTTATTTCCAAATTGTGTATGTTGTGCTGGGTAAATTTTATTGTTCTTGTTTTAGGTATTTAATCACGCACTTGAGTTCTTATAAACTTGATGTTGAATAAAACATTGCTTAATTATTAAAGGAGGACGGGTGTGACAGAACAACTTTCATTCCTTCATCCTGTGGATTTGAAGGCAGTCCGTAAAATCGTGATCAAAGAACTCAAAGATTATCGAGCATTAAAAGTACAGCTTGAGAATAAAAAGGAATCGGTTAACCTGGTATCAGCCCGTTTCCTTCAATCAGAGATTCTTTCATATTAAATGAACTTAAGGTTAAGCAGATGTAAAGGGCGTTAAAAAACAGCCTGGACGATGAAGAACGCATGATCATTGAGAAAAAAACTTAACAGCCAGCCAAACGAAAGACATTCATATTTATATGGAACTCGGCATGAAGAACGACACCTATTATGAAATAAAACAGCGTGCCATTTTACGTATTGCTACAGCACTCGGAATAATCTGAGTGTCTTTTTGTAGTAAGCAGTTGTGTAGGTGGGATTTCCTATTTTAACGTTATATGGTGTATTTTTCATTATGACTATGTTAGTCTCCTTAAAGGAGGGATAATAATTTGAAAACAAAAATAGTAAGCTTGTTTCTTGTATTGAGTTTAGTCTGCGGATTTGCACTTCCTTCTTATGCTAAGACATCGATGAATGAAAAGGTAAAAACCAATGTTTCTGGAATGAATGTTATAAGTCAGTCTGAAGGTGAAGCATCTTATACAATCGAATATGGCGGAAAACAGTATTTTATTGATCAAAAAATTCTAGATAAAGGAACCTCTAAAGAGTCGATTAAAGTTGATCAATATTTATTAACTGATGGCCATCGAACACTAGTCGATTCTGCTACAGTTAATATTTCCGATGAATCAAGTGAGATGTCAACTCTAGCAAAATGTAGAGGGAAACAAGGTGTTTCGGTAGCAATTCCTATAGTCAAGGTGAGCATGAATTCGTGTGTAATTAAAAAATTCTTAGATATTGTTGAGGATGCTGACGGTATTGCAGGAGCTATCGCCGGGATAACAGCATTGATAAAAAAAATACCTGGGATTTCAGTATATGCTGGAGCAATTGCAGGGGCAATGTTTGCTGGTAAGTATGCCATAAAAAAAGTATCCGATAATGGAAAGTATGGAATTTCTTATAATTGGATAATTGGTACCCCTGTTGTTGTACCTTGGAGAAATGGTTAATTATAAGGTGGTAATGTCAAATGAATCGTATATTAGTCTCAATAGCTATTATTATATTCCTGATTGAATATATTGTAGCTCCACTCACAGATATAGATACCGGAAAATACGGCACGTTTATAGGCTTAATATTATTGAGTATTACGGTTCTAAGACTATCTGATAATGACAAATCATAAACTTTTGAAGGGAGCAGACTTCGGTCTGCTCTTTTTTGTTTATTTTATTTGGGTGTAAAACGACAAATAAGCGACAAATTTCCGACAAAACAGGGGAAAATTGGGGGAGAAAAAGGGGGGACTATTTATGTTTGAAATCTCGATAAACTTAACCTATCGACGAAATACGATAAATAAAACTTATTGAAATACACGGGTGAATCGTCTTTCCCTTATCAAGACAGATTCGGATACGGAACAAAGGTGTTGAGGAATGAAGCCAAAACGAGAGGAGCATTCTGAACCTGGATAGCAACTAGTCTGAGGTGTCCGTATTGGGAGAATAGTGATATCGTGTTTCATTGTGCGATTTTGCTATACTTGGCTTCCTCTCGGAGTATGGGTGAGATCAATCTTTAAAAAGTGATTAACATAAGGGGGTAAAAGATTAGATTGCCTAAACTTTTTTCGACAAATTCTGCATACTATTCCATTGTCCTTTCCTTTCATCGATAATAAGGTAGGAGGGGATTAACTTGGATCAGTTTTCATTTGTACAAGATGCCGTAAGTAAAGGAAATGATTTATCTAGTGACTTGTTCGCTGTTTATATGGATATTGCATCGACATTTCAGAATTACGAAACAACCTTTAAGTATTTTTATGAAAAAATAAAAGAAGATGTTGAGGCTAGAAACAATTCAAACGGTGAACATTTATTAATAGAGCCGATTATAATTCCTTCTGTTTCCAGTGCGTTATTTACTGGAATATATGGTGATTTTGAATACTTTCTTAATTTAATTTGCAATGCTTATAAAACAAAACATGGTTATAAGATCGATCTAAAAGATATATCAGGAAATGGTATTGAAAGAGCTGTTTTGTATTTAACTAAGGTTGTTCAAGTTAGAGACTTAAAAAATACACCTGAATGGAATAAAATAAGGCACTGGAATAGAATTAGAAATATTATTGTGCACAATAATCGGGTTATTAGAAATAAAGAAGATAAAGATTCAATTATTTTTTTGAACCTTAATATTAATAAAAAGCAAAATAGAGTGTATCTTTTAATAGATGATTGCAAAAGGTTTCACGGTCTTATATTGAATTTTCTTAGGATATGTATTTGAGTAGTTTTTCGTTCGACAAATTCCGCGAATAGCTCCTTTGTCACGATCCTTAACCGATAATAAGGTGGGTGGTGAGGAAATTGAAACATCAAGAGAAGTATAGACTTTCAAAAATAATACAAAAATTAATTGATGAGGACATTGCTTTAAGAAAAGTAACCAATACTGTATCAGAAGAATTTGAAAAAGAAAGAACCGAAGAATTACAAGGGATAATTGAACATCTAGAAAAAAGCTCAAACCATTTAAAAGAATCTATTAAAGAAATTGAACAAATAACCTTGAAGTAATAGTCACCAAAGAATTAGAGTATTTGGAGCTGAATAATTTGAACCAAATTAATTTACTTCTAAGATTTTTGCTTGAAGTTGCTGCACTAATCTTTATCGGGTTATTTGCTTGGAGTCATTTCAATGGTTTTTTAAGATATGTTTTAACTTTAGTATTACCGATATTAGCAATGCTAATTTGGACTGTATTTGCAGTACCTAACGATCCAAGCCGAAGTGGTCAAACTGTAATAGCCGTAAATGGAGTTATAAGATTGATTATTGAATTACTGATCTTCGCAATAGCTGTTGCGGCGATTTACTTTAGTGATTTAAAAACAGTTAGTATTATCTTTTTTTGTTTAATAATACTACACTACATAGCTTTAGTTGAACGTATAAAATGGCTTCTAAATCAATAAAGCATCATTATAGATTCAGCACCCTTTATAGGGTGCTTTTTCATGTTCTCTGTAAACTGATTCCGGTAAATCTCAGGATAGACTATTGGCGGTTAACGGCTTGAGTGCGGTGGCAGTTTAGAAAGAATAAATATGTGATTTAAAGGGAATCGTTCGACAAATTTCGCGATTGGTTTCTTTTTGATATGCTTAACCGATAATATATAAGAATGAAAAATTTTGTAGGAGAGTTATGAATGAAGGATTGGAAACGATACTTATATCAACCAAAACCAGCTTCTGAGTTGCTAAAAGATGCGACAATTGTAATTGATACTAACGTTTTACTAGCCGCTTATCAGTGGAGAGAAGTAACAGTTAATAAAGTTTTAACAACTTTACAGCGATTAAAAGGTGAAGATAGACTTAGAATTCCTTTACAAGTTATAAAGGAATTTTCTAAGAATAGAACAAAAGAAATTAAACAACGAATGAATGATATAGACCAAGTCATATCTAAGTTACAAAGAGACAAAAATCCAATAAGAGAACGTGTTCCCATGCTTGAAGGAAAAGATATCCTTAAGAATATTGAGACTCTACAAGAGAATCATCATAGTGCCCTTAAAGAATATAAGGATGGATTAGTTGAGCTAAGAGACCATCTAAAAAAACTTTTTTATGAAGACCATTTCTTGGACAGTATTCTGGAAATTGCACAAGAGACGATTATTTTCCCACCGGATGGAAAAACCGATAAGGATCTGATGAAAGAGGCTGAAGAACGTTTTAAAAATAAAATTCCGCCGGGATATAAAGATAATCCTAAAGAGGAAAATAGTTCAGGAGATTTTATTATATGGTCTTCAATTCTTCAACTGGACACTGATGTGGTTTTTGTTAGTGGGGATAAAAAAAGTGATTGGGTCTATAAGGATAATAATGAAAACCCCATAGTTGCAAGGCGTGAATTAATTGAAGAATTCTTTATACAAACTGGTAAGGATTTTGCACATATTACCCCAAAAGATTTTATAACGTCTTTAAATTCAGATGTAAGTGAAGATGTAAGAGAAGACTTATCCAACTACAAAACAAAATTTAAAGTTGAGGACTCAGATGAATTAACTGTCATAGAACCAGTTAATTCTCAGGAGAAGTTAGATAAAATTACCCGAAGAATATTTGAACTCGTCGAAGATCTTTGTCAAAAAGAAGAGCTTAAAATAGAAGGCGATATATATAAAGCACTAAACTCCTTAGTTGCAAATAATATAATTAGTAGAAAAACTCGTGAAGAAATAGAAACAATCATAAAAATTAATAGAGATATTGATCTTGGTTTATTAGGTGTGAATGATTTCAGTGTTGGCTGGGCTATTTCAAAAGGGACGCATTGTATAAACAATATAACAAAATATCTACAAAATTAATGCTCTTTAAAAAGAGCATTTTTTTAGCAATTAAAGAAGTGATATTATTGCCACGTAAATATCTAAGAATATGCGCAGCCCCTCGGTGCCCCAGCTTTACCCGTGACCGATACTGTGATGCACACAAGGCACAGCAACAGAAAGAAACAAAACAATAACAATTTTTTATAAATCAATAGATTGGAAACGAACAAGACAACTTGCATTGATACGAGACAATTATCTTTGTCAGCATTGTTTGAAAGATCATTGCTTTACTCGTACGAAAGGCCATTACAGGGTGAAAATATTGTCCGATGTTTGTTTGCAAGCGATGTGCAGCGAACACTATAAGTAGACCTGAACTCATATATCAAATCAGCGTCATTCTCTTTCTAAGGCGGGGTAAACGCGAAAAAAATATTCGCATTCATGCTGCTGCTTTTGTTAAATGATTTTCTTTTTATCACAGGTGCAGCATTAGTTCACCCTTGGGAGCGCGAACAATACATGTCTCAGTATTAATCTCTCAATCCCTTGGCACTATTGGTGTCAGGGGATTTTTTGATTTTGGTCATAAGATTTAAAGGACAATATTTTTGGTCCTTGACCAAAATATGACCTAAAAAAATTGAAGTTATGAATCTAACTCCATAATTGAGGACACGTATTTATTGTAATCCCTTATTCGGTTTAGGATGAAGGCTAAATGAAGCCAATTATGCTCTAAAATTGAACCGGCCATTTTTATTTTCAAAAAGCAGGAGCAGGAAATTCATCAATTTTGATACGAAGTAAACTATAAGGTTTCTGTCGTAAGTCTTCTCCATAATGAAATCTAGCCTGCCGATGTAATTGGTTCACGATGACGTATAAGTATCCATCCGGACCAATCGAAAAAGTATCCGGCCATAAAATTCTCGGATCATGTGCGATGGTTTCCATTGTGCCATTCGGCAGCATCTTTCGAATACTATTGTTCTCGTAATCTCCGGCATAAACGGCTCCTTTTGCATCTGTAATCATTCCATCAGACGCGCCTTTTTCTCCCCAATACGCCACATGATAAAGTAAATCCATGTCCGATATATTTCTATCTCTCAGGGCTTCTGTTGAGATAGAGAACAAATGGCGGCTGGTCAGGGGACAAAAAAATAATACCTTTCCGTCGGGAGAGATCGCAATACCGTCGGATGCCAGCCTAAATGGGGAAGTTGAACCATCCTTGTTACGATTCATCAAAATTTTGCCTTCTACTTTCGGTACAAAAGAGGAATCCGGTGAAGTTGGATTTGCTCCATTTAACCGTCTAAATGCGTTTCCAGTTTCTAAATCAACGACGATAATAGCTCCTGGTCCTTTGGAAGAAGAATCCGTTATATAGGCATAACCTGCAGTTCCGACACGAAAATCAAATCGGACATCATTCAGGTAGGTTGTTGGAAGGACAACATCTTCTGTAAAGGTATACACTCTTCTGATTGTATTGGTTTTTAAATCAACAGCGACTAATTTTGCCCCGCCTTTAATTGGTTCAGAAAAATTGGGCGCCGCTGTATCTAGTATCCAAAGCGTTCCTCTTCCATCAGCAACTACACTTTGGACACTGATGAAAGTCATTTTGATATTCTCAAGGTTAACCAAATTGGTTTGTAAATCAGGATAAGGCTGCAATTTATCCCCAATTATTTCCGCCACCGTAAATTTAACATCGTCTCCCCATTTCGGAAAACAAATGAAAATACGACCGGTTTCTGAAACAGTAACACCGGTAGGCATAGCTCCATAAAATGCATAAACCAGTTCTAAATCACCAAAATATTTTTCAAAAGGCAGCATAGGTTTCATAATATCCTCCTCAACCAATTAAACGGGATATCACTTATATATGATTCGCATTTTTTTAAGTGCATGTTTCTTAACTAAACAAAAGATGATGGAAGTGCTTATCATTTAATAAATCAGTCAGGTGACACATGGGGTTTTTACTTAACGTTTGTCGAAGCAGCCGGCAATTACAACATGGTATGTCCTTTGGTCGGTTTTAAATTCTCTGAAAAAAGAGTTGAAAAAGCAGAAAAGATTTTATAATATGAAATCAAGTTAGTTTGTTCGCTCAACAAACTAATAAAACCACTTTAATTGCCCATCATGTAAAGGTCTTAAATGGGAGGGGGATAAGAGGCTCGATTTAATTGGAGGTATATATAAAACGAAAGCCAAGCTTTTATCCTGTTCACTATGATGAAAATGCTCTGTGAAAGTAAATCGCTATCATTTTTTGAAAGCGCTTTTATAAAGCCTTCACTGGCCGATAAAATTCAAGAAATGTTATACCATTCATCATGTTCCTTATGTAAAGGATCGAAAAGGGGAGGAAATCATGCTCAGTGAAAATGTAAAGAAGATCAGCATGGTTGAAAAAGTTGGATATGCGTCTGGAGATTTTGCATGTAATTTAATTTATGCAACAGTGTCTACTTATCTTTTGTTCTTCTATACAGATATATTTGGTTTACCGGCAGCAACAGCCGGTACGATGTTTTTAGTGGTTAGAATCATCGACGCTCTCGCTGATCCTTTTATCGGAACAATAGTTGACAGAACAAATAGCAGGTTTGGGCGCTTCAGACCGTATCTTTTATTCGGAGCTTTTCCATTTGTCATATTGGCAATACTCTGTTTTACAACCCCGGATTTTTCGGATATGGGGAAATTAATATATGCTTATATCACCTATGTCGGCTTGTCGCTTACATACACAATGATAAACGTGCCATATGGCGCGTTAACATCTGCAATGACCCGAAATAATCAAGAAGTTGTTAGTATAACGTCTGTCCGTATGTTATTTGCGAATCTTGGGGGACTTGTCGTTGCATTTTTTGTTCCCTTACTGGCCGCTTATTTAAGCGATACTTCCGGCAGCGAATCTCTTGGCTGGCAGCTAACCATGGGTATTATGGGAGTTATAGGCGGGTGCCTTTTAATCTTTTGTTTTAAAAGCACAAAAGAGCGTGTCACGCTTCAAAAATCTGAAGAAAAAATTAAATTATCGGATATATTTGAGCAATTTCGTGTTAATCGGCCTCTAGTTGTATTAAGTATTTTCTTTATTATTATTTTTGGAGTGAATTCAATCAGTAATTCGGTTGGCATCTATTACGTAACGTATAATTTAGAAAGAGCGGATTTAGTGAAGTGGTACGGTTTGTTGGGAAGTTTGCCTGCTTTGGTCATTTTACCGTTTATTCCAAAGCTTCATCAATTATTAGGGAAGAAGAAATTACTAAACTATGCATTATTACTGAATATGATCGGCCTCTTAGCTTTACTGTTCGTTCCGTCAAGTAATATATTTCTGATACTTTCCTTTCGATTGCTGGCTGCTGCCGGAAGTCTCACTGCCGGGGGCTATATGTGGGCGCTTATACCTGAAACAATCGAATATGGAGAGTATAAGACCGGGAAAAGAATGGGCGGTCTCATATACGCTATTATCGGATTTTTCTTTAAATTCGGCATGGCCTTGGGAGGGGTTGTACCGGGTTTGGTTCTAGATCAGTTTGGATATGTGGCAAATCAGGTGCAAACGCCGGAGGCATTGACGGGAATTTTAATTACAGCAACCATTATTCCCGTGTTCTTACTGGTTCTGGCCATGATTGATATTAATTTCTATAACTTAGATGAGAAAAAATATAAAAACATGGTGCGAGAATTAGAGAATAGAGACAAAGTTTATTTGGATCATATTGACGATTTCAAAGCTTAAAACATGATGAGTTAACAGAAAATAGCTGAGGAGGCGTTCTGCATGAAGATTATCAATCCAGTACTTAAAGGATTCAACCCCGATCCGAGTATTTGCAGGGTTGGAGAGGATTATTATATCGCTGTATCTACATTTGAGTGGTTTCCGGGAGTCCAGATACACCACTCAAAAGATTTAGTCAATTGGCACTTAGTTGCACATCCATTACAGAGAGTTTCGCAATTAGACATGAAAGGAAATCCTAATTCAGGCGGGGTCTGGGCGCCATGTTTAAGTTACAGCGACGGAAAGTTTTGGCTGATTTATACGGATGTTAAGGTCGTAGATGGCGCTTGGAAAGATTGCCACAATTATTTAGTGACTTGTGACACGATTGATGGTGATTGGGGGGAGCCGATCACATTAAACAGCTCGGGTTTTGATGCTTCTTTGTTCCATGATACGGATGGGAAAAAATATTTATTAAATATGTTATGGGATCAGCGTATTGATCGGCACTCCTTTGGAGGCATTGTCATGCAGGAATATTCTGATAAGGAGCAAAAACTGATCGGTAAACCGAAAGTGATATTTAAAGGAACTGAAAGAAAGCTGACGGAAGCGCCGCATCTTTATCATATCGGGAACTATTATTATTTATTAACCGCAGAAGGAGGAACGCGGTTCGAACATGCTGCTACAATTGCCCGTTCTGCAAATACCGAGGGTCCATATGAAGTTCATCCCGATAACCCAATCTTAACGTCATGGCATGCGCCGGAAAACCCATTGCAAAAATGCGGGCATGCATCTATTGTTCACACACATACAGATGAGTGGTATTTAGCCCATTTAACGGGACGTCCCATTCATCCGGACGATGATTCAATTTTTCAGCAGAGAGGATATTGTCCTTTGGGCAGAGAAACAGCTATACAAAAGCTCTATTGGAAAGATGGCTGGCCTTATGTAGAAGGCGGAAAAGAAGGGAGCTTGGAAGTGGATGCGCCTTCTATACCTGAAACACTGTTTGAAGACACGTATCCGGAAGTTGATGAATTTGAGGATGCAGCATTAAATATTAATTTTCAAACATTAAGAATCCCGTTTATGGAGAAATTAGGTTCATTAACTCAAGCGCCAAATCATTTACGATTATACGGCCATGAATCCTTAACTTCGACATTTACTCAGGCATTTGTAGCCAGACGCTGGCAAAGTCTCCATTTTGAAGCGGAAACGGCTGTTGCGTTTTATCCGGAAAATTTTCAGCAAGCCGCTGGTTTGGTGAACTATTACAATACAGAGAACTGGACGGCTCTTCAAGTCACGCATGATGAAGAACTTGGCCGTATTATTGAATTAACGATATGTGATAACTTTTCTTTTTCACAACCGTTAAAAAATAAAATTGTGATTCCTCGTGAAGTCAAGTACGTCTATTTAAAAGTGAATATTGAAAACGAAAAATATTATTATTTCTATTCATTTAACAAAGAAGATTGGCACAAAATCGATATTGCATTGGAATCGAAAAAATTATCAGATGATTACATCCGCGGCGGGGGATTCTTTACAGGAGCTTTTGTAGGGATGCAATGCCAAGATACGAGCGGAAATCATATTCCGGCCGACTTCAGATATTTCCGTTATAAAGAAAAATGAATGTCCGCATGAAAAAGGAGCTTTCTATTTTGGAACTCCTTTTTCATATTAGAAAGTGCCTGTGTGGAAAAACACGTCAGATATGCTCCCATTCAGGATGAAAATAACAAAACAAAAAACCCATCTTTAAAGATGAGCGTAAAACATAGAAGTTTATACATTTCAGTTATGAACCATGTCGAGAAAATGATCAATCACAATAGAGGACATTCCTAAAGCGGGTGCATTTTTTCCTAAGAAAGATGGTAATAGTTCATAGCTATTGTCTAGGTGGGAATAAACCCTGGATGACACTTCACTTTTAATTGAATGTAAAACCATAGGATGCGATTCAATGATGCTGTTTCTTAAAATGATGGCTTGCGGATTGAATGTATTTAAAATATTGGTCAGGCCTATTCCTAAATAGAAACCAAAATTCTGTAATGCATGTAAAGTTCCAATATCATTCAGATGGGCGAGGTCTATGATATCTTGAGTGGACACTTTTTTCTCTTTCGTCTTTAGAGATTTTATTAAAGCCTTTTCTGAAGCATACAATTCCCAGCAGCCTCGGTTTCCGCAGCTGCATTTCGGACCATTAAAGTCTATTGTCATATGTCCCATTTCTCCAGAGAATCCGCCAACCCCTCTGTATAAATCATTGTTTATAATAACGCCGATTCCTATCCCTGTACCGATACTTACATAAATCATGTTATCGTGATTTTTGGCAGCACCAAATACTTTTTCTCCATATGCGCCGGCATTTGCCTCATTTTCAATAAAAACGGGCACATTGAACTTCTTTTGGATGAAAGATTTTAAGTCAATATCTCTCCAGTTGGAGTTCGGAGCGAAAACAATTTTTTGATTTTTATCAATTAACCCGGGAACGCATATGCCTATACCAATAAGCCCGTACGGAGATTGCGGCATATTTGCAATAAAGTGATGAATCATCTCAATTAAAATATCTTTAGTGATTTCTGGAGAATTGCATTCCAAATGGTGGTGTTGGTCAAGGACGATCGTCCCTTCAAGATCTGTTAAAATGCCATTAATATAATCCACGCCAACATCTATTCCTACGGAGTATCCTGCTTTTTTATTAAAAACAAGCATGACTGGTCTTCTGCCGCCGCTTGATTGTCCCTGACCTATTTCAAATACGAGGTTTTCTTTCATTAATGTGTTTACCTGTGACGAAACAGTTGATTTATTTAATCCGGTCATTTCAGATAATTTTGCTCTTGAAATAGGAGAATTCTTAAGTATTTCGTTTAGTAATAACTTTTGGTTAACTTTTTTGACAAAGGCTTGATCAGCGATATCCACTTCATCCACTCCATTTGTATAATCTTTAAATTAAGTTGAACGTTCTGTGTTATCGTGCGAAACGCAGTACATAGCGAATCCAACCTTTATTATATCTAATGTGTTCGTAAAAAACTAAAAAAATATTGAAAATACTGATGAGGTTATATAAAATGAAAATAAGTTAGTTTGTTTAGGCAACAAACTAATATATAACATGACATAAAAGCATCTGTATTTGAATGATCATGTTTAGAATTTATTTTTAAGGGGGAAATCACACGTGGCTCAGTCTCATTCTGGTTCAGTCGGCTATTTTGAAAGCGTAAACAAAGTGATTTACGAAGGGAAAGATTCCACTAATCCTTTGGCATTTAAATATTATAATCCTCAAGAAGTAATCGGCGGAAAGACAATGAAAGAGCATCTGCGGTTTTCTATTGCTTATTGGCATACATTTACCGCTGACGGCACAGACATGTTTGGCGCAGCTACGATGCAGAGACCGTGGGATCACTATAAAGGCATGGATCTGGCGAGAGCGAGGGTAGATGCAGCATTTGAGATGTTTGAAAAACTTGATGCGCCATTTTTTGCTTTTCATGACCGGGATATCGCACCGGAAGGAAGTACGTTAAAAGAGACAAATCAAAATCTGGATATAATCGTGGACATGATAAAAGATTACATGAGAACCAGCGGCGTTAAGCTATTATGGAATACTGCAAATATGTTCACGAATCCCCGTTT
Source organism: Bacillus sp. EKM420B (assembly GCF_011065565.1). Classification (NCBI taxonomy): domain Bacteria; kingdom Bacillati; phylum Bacillota; class Bacilli; order Caryophanales; family Bacillaceae; genus Bacillus; species Bacillus sp. EKM420B. The sequence continues at coordinate 948,367 of NZ_JAAMNX010000001.1, forward strand.
TGTGCATGGTGCGGCGACTTCTTGTAATGCAGATGTATTTGCGTATGCCGCAGCCCAAGTAAAAAAAGGATTAGAAACAGCAAAAGAGCTTTGCGCCGAGAACTATGTATTTTGGGGTGGGCGTGAAGGGTACGAAACTTTGTTAAATACCGATTTAAAATTTGAGCTTGATAATATGGCCAGATTTATGCATATGGCAGTGGATTATGCGAAGGAAATCGGGTATACAGGGCAGTTTTTGATTGAACCAAAACCAAAAGAGCCGACCACCCATCAATATGATACGGACGCAGCAACAACCATTGCCTTTTTAAAGCAATACGGCTTAGACAATCATTTTAAATTAAATCTCGAAGCCAATCATGCCACATTAGCCGGGCATACATTCGAACATGAATTACGCATGGCGAGAGTGCATGGCCTTCTCGGCTCTGTTGACGCGAATCAGGGTGATCCGCTTTTAGGATGGGACACAGATGAATTTCCGACAGATTTATATTCTGCGACATTAGCAATGTACGAAATCCTGCAAAATGGCGGTCTTGGAAGCGGAGGATTAAACTTTGACGCAAAGGTCAGGAGATCTTCTTTTGAGCCTGATGATTTACTATATGCCCATGTTGCAGGGATGGATACATTTGCAAGAGGATTGAAAGCCGCACACAAGTTAATCGAAGATCGTGTGTTTGAAGATGTGATTCAACACCGTTACCGCAGCTTTACTGAAGGGATTGGCCTTGAAATTGCAGAAGGAAGAGCTGATTTCAAGACGCTTGAGCAATATGCGCTGAACAATCAGCCAATTAAAAACGAATCAGGGAGACAGGAACGGTTAAAAGCGATATTAAACCAATACATTTTACAGGTATAACAAATGAAAAAAGAAGCTCCAGATCCCGCCGTAAAAAGATGCAGGCAGCCAAGTTCCCAATTGCCCGCCATGAAGTTACTGTTATGGCGGGTCATTTCAATGGGGATCTATTTAGAGAGGAAGGAGCGAAAAAATGAAGTATGTCATTGGAATAGACCTTGGAACGAGTGCCGTGAAAACCATTTTAGTCAATCAAAACGGCAAGGTTTGTGCAGAAGCGTCCAAAAGTTATCCGCTCATCCAAGAGAAGGCGGGATATAGTGAGCAAAATCCTGAAGACTGGGTGCAGCAAACAATTGAAGCATTGGCTGAATTGATTTCGATATCCAACGTCCAATCTGGGGATATTGACGGGATTAGCTATTCAGGACAAATGCATGGGTTAGTACTGCTTGACCAAGATCGGCAGGTGCTGCGTCATGCGATTCTTTGGAATGATACCAGAACGACGCCTCAATGCAGCAGGATAACCGAGACATTTGGCGATCATCTGCTTGATATCACAAAAAATCGTGTCCTTGAAGGGTTTACATTACCTAAAATGTTATGGGTGAAGGAACATGAGCCTGAACTTTTTAACAAAACCGCTGTTTTTCTGCTTCCGAAAGACTATGTGAGATTCCGCATGACCGGCGCCGTTCACACCGAATACTCCGATGCGGCAGGAACGTTACTTTTACATATGACCCGCAAAGAGTGGAGCGATGAGATTTGCAATCAATTTGGTATTTCAGCAGAAATTTGTCCTCCGCTGGTTGAATCCCATGACTGTGTAGGATCGCTGCTTCCGAGCGTTGCGGCGAAGACAGGGCTGCTCGAAAAAACAAAAGTATACGCTGGGGGAGCAGATAATGCTTGCGGTGCTGTCGGAACCGGTATTCTTTCTTCGGGAAAAACATTATGCAGTATCGGGACGTCAGGAGTCATACTTTCCTGTGAAGAAGACAAAGAAAGGGACTTTAAAGGGAAAGTGCACTTTTTTAATCATGGAAAGAAGGATTCTTTTTATACGATGGGAGTTACGCTCGCTGCAGGGTACAGTTTGGACTGGTTTAAAAGAACGTTTGCGCCGAACGAATCGTTTGAACAATTATTGCAGGGCGTGGAATCTGTTCCGATAGGAGCAAACGGACTGCTGTACACTCCTTACTTGGTCGGTGAAAGAACGCCGCATGCTGATTCATCTATTCGGGGAAGCTTGATCGGAATGGACGGAGCCCATAAAAGAGAGCACTTTTTGAGGGCGATAATGGAAGGCATCACATTCTCTTTATATGAATCAATTGAGCTATTCCGCGAAGCGGGAAAATCAGTTGATACGGTTGTCTCTATTGGCGGGGGAGCTAAAAATGAAACGTGGCTTCAAATGCAGGCTGATATTTTCAATACGAGGGTGGTTAAGTTAGAAAATGAACAAGGTCCGGCCATGGGGGCTGCGATGTTAGCCGCCTTCGGAAGCGGGTGGTTTGACTCTCTTGAAGAATGTGCAGAGCAGTTCATTCATGAAGCAGCTGCATTTTATCCAAAAGAACAAAATGTTCAAAAATATAAAACATTATTCGAGTTGTATAAGAACATTTACGCTCACACAAAAGATCTCAATACAGCTTTAAAGAGCTTTCGACAAACCTAATTTTCAGGAGGTCAGTTGAGGGATATCAAAGCAGCGGCAGCGCTAATATAACTTCAAATGTGTTAACTATTGAAGGAAACAGATAAGCATTCTTGTAAGTTGTAATGTACGATGAAATGAGAAGTATACACACAAAACATCCCCTCACTTTGCGTGAAGGGGATGTTTTTTATTACCGAGATTTTCCTGTTTCTTGAATCCGTGGAGATAGCCTTTCTGCAATGGATTCACAGGTATCACTCAACTTCAGGAGTTCCTTAGAAAATGAAGAAAGAACCTCGCCAAATTGGCCAGGTTCTTTTTATATTGCACAAAAACAGATACGGTGATATAATCAGAACACGCGCGCTTTCTGTGTGAAAAGTCATAGTTATCCATCTTATATTATGATTATATCATGCTGAAAAGCTCTTGTCAAATTTTTTTGAAGGGGAGATATAGAATGAGTTCTTTGGTTCTCGGCATTCACGAAATTGAAAAAACACAGCCTTTGCTCGTTGGAGGAAAAGGGTTACATTTAGGGGAATTATCAAAAATTCAAGGAATACAAGTACCGGAAGGATTTTGTGTCACAACCGCAGGATATCGAAAAGCCATTGAACAAAACGAAACGTTACAAGCGCTGTTGGGTCAACTGACCATGCTGAAAGCGGAGAATCGGGATCAAATTGGTGAAGTCAGCAAAAAAATCCGGCAAACCATTATGGAAGCAGAAATTCCTTCAGATGTAGTCAAAGCAGTTGCTTGCTATCTCTCCCGGTTCGGCGAAGAACATGCCTATGCCGTACGTTCCAGTGCGACAGCTGAGGATTTACCGCATGCCTCTTTTGCCGGTCAACAAGACACCTATTTAAATATTACCGGCCTCGATGCGATCTTGCAGCATATCAGTAAATGTTGGGCGTCCCTATTTACGGATCGCGCGGTCATTTACCGTATGCAAAATGGGTTTGATCACAGCCAAGTTTATTTATCTGTTATCATCCAAAGGATGGTGTTCCCCCAGGCTTCGGGGATTTTATTTACCGCTGATCCGATGACCGGAAACCGAAAGCTGCTGTCCATCGATGCCGGTTTTGGACTTGGTGAAGCACTGGTCTCCGGCTTAGTATCTGCCGATTGTTATAAAGTACAGGACGGGCAAATCGTCGATAAGAGAATAGAAACCAAAAAAAAGGCTATCTATGAACGAAAAGAAGGCGGAACGGAAACACAGGAGATCGATCTTGATCAGCAAAAGATTCAAACACTGACTGATGAACAAATTTTACAGCTGGCACGTATCGGGAGACAGATCGAAGCTCATTTCGGCCAGCCGCAAGATATCGAATGGTGTTTGGACCGCGATACTTTTTATATTGTCCAAAGTCGTCCGATCACAACGTTATACCCCGTTCCTGAAGCGAACGATCGAGAAAATCACGTCTATATCTCTGTCGGTCATCAGCAAATGATGACGGATCCCATAAAACCCCTTGGATTGTCTTTTTTTCTGTTGACGACTGCTGCACCCATGCGTAAAGCCGGCGGAAGGCTATTCGTTGATGTCACACATCAACTGGCATCCCCTAATGTCAGAGAAGTTTTCTTAAAAGGCATGGGGCAGCACGATCCGCTCTTAAAAGACGCACTTATGACCATAATAGAGCGGCATGATTTCATTAAGCCGATACATGATAAAACGGCGCCGATTCCCGGCAAAGGCAATGCAGATATGCCGGATCAAGCTGAAAACGATCCGGCAATTGTTTCTGATTTGATTAAGAGCAGTCAGGCATCGATAGAAGAGTTAAAACAAAACATCCAGACGAAATCAGGATCTGATTTATTTCGTTTTATTTTGGAAGATATCCAGGAATTAAAGAATATTTTATTTAATCCAAAAAGTTCGGTATTGATTCGAACTGCAATGGATGCTTCATCATGGATTAACGAAAAAATGAACGAGTGGTTAGGCGAAAAAAACGCAGCAGATCCGCTTTCTCAATCTGTACCCCATAATATTACTTCAGAAATGGGGCTTGCGCTATTGGACGTCGCCGATGTGATCCGTCCTTATCCAGAAGTAATTGCCTATTTAGAGAATGTAAAAGATGATCACTTTTTGGATGGGCTGGTGAAGTTTGAAGGCGGGCGGGAAACCCATGACGCTATCTATGCTTATCTCAACAAGTACGGAATGCGATGTGCCGGAGAAATTGATATCACAAGAACTCGATGGAGCGAAAAATCAATTGCACTTGTCCCTATGATTCTTAATAATCTCAAAAACTTTGAGTCAAATGCCAGCCAGCGGAAATTTGAGCAAGGGCGGCAGGAGGCATTGAAGAAAGAACAAGAGTTATTAGACCGATTGAAGCAATTACCGGACGGTGAACAAAAAGCCAAAGAAACTAAACGAATGATCCAAATCATCCGGAACTTCAGCGGATTCAGAGAATATCCAAAATACGGCATGATCAGCCGCTACTTCGTTTATAAGCAGGCTTTACTGAAAGAAGCCGAACAACTCGCAAAAGCGGGGGTTATTCATGAAAAAGAAGACATATACTATCTCACTTTTGAAGAACTTCAGGAAGTCGTACGCACAAATAAATTGGATTACCAAATCATCAGCACACGAAAAGGCGAGTACAAAGTATATGAAAAACTATCTCCGCCGCGTGTTATCACGTCTGACGGTGAAATCGTTACAGGCGAGTACAAACGAGAAAATCTCCCGGCCGGAGCGATTGCCGGGCTGCCCGTTTCCTCGGGAGTCATAGAGGGCCGGGCACGGGTTATTTTAAACATGGAAGATGCCGATTTGGAAGATGGAGATATATTAGTTACCTCCTATACTGATCCCAGCTGGACACCATTGTTTGTATCCATAAAAGGCCTGGTTACTGAAGTTGGCGGACTGATGACCCATGGAGCGGTTATCGCGCGTGAATACGGCTTACCTGCAGTTGTTGGAGTTGAAAATGCAACCCAATTGATAAAAGATGGGCAGCGAATCCGCGTTCATGGAACAGAAGGCTCTATTGAAATATTATAATAGCGGGTGTGTGCAGCACGTCACCGTATATTTTCCTGCATTTTAACTGACAAAGACCGAACAATAAGAAAAGCCGGAACCTCTTAGAAGAGGAATCCGGTTTTTTTATGTGAAAATGATTTAATATGTGAACACCGCATTTTGTGGGCGGACCCTTACAAAAAAGATTCAGTGACTAAATCTAACGAATGACAACTTTATAAAGGTGAGTAATATCCTTTTTAAGTCCACAACATCTGTAATTCTGATGAATTAAAAACGCTTTAGTTTTTTAACAACTATTTAGGGATTGTTCGCTTTATTCTTCATAGCGGCAATATTGGCGCAGGCAGGGGAGGAAACTCTCCCGCTTACCAGAGTAAAAATAAAAAATGTTTATCTTAGATAGATTTTTTAAAAAGTAAAAACGCCATAAAACTTCTTATGGCGTCTGTCCGAACTAAGGGATGCAATGTTTGGGAGACGATTATAAATCGTCAATGTGCTAGAAAAGGAATGCAGCACCTACAATGATTAACAAAATGAAAAGCACAACGATCAATACGAAAGAACTTCCACCGTAATTTCCACCGTAGTTCCCCATATATTGCCACCTCCTGTTGTTAGGATAGTACATAATATGCCGGACGATAAATTTCGACATAGATTTAAGTCTAAATAAGAAAAAATGGATATTAAGTCTAAAATGAAGAGCTTCTAAGAATATGAAATAATGGGAAGTTAACTGGAAGAGAGAAATGGATGGGACGGTTTGCTGTTGAAAGAGGAGGGATATGGCTCAACATGCAATAAAACTGTGTATGAAAGTGGTGAGCCATGAAGTTACTTCATCATGCAGAGCCACATACGAAGAGGTACAAGGAAATTATAGTTAACGAAAATATTCATCATTTCCCGGGCAAGCGCAGTATACGACAAATCAAAACAAATCACAAAGGGACGGAAGGTACGATACAAGGAGGCTGCTTGCGGGTTTGTGATGCCGATAAAGTTTCCGTTTCAAAAAGGTCATATGTTTATTCGGAACTTTACGTTTATTCCTGCAGAATGCTTGGAAAAGAAAGTCGGCAAAACTGCCGACTTTCCTAACGGAATTTAGATCTCAACAGATCTAAAGAAACCATCGACACTATCACCGGTGCCGCTATCATATTTCAGGATGTATTCTCCTTTTTGGTTAACGCTGAATTCTTGAATGAACGTTTTCCCCGCATTTAATGTCGTAGAGGATAAGAGTGTATTCCCATTAGGATAATTAATGGTGAATTTGAAAGATTTGCTGCCGTCATTCGCAACAAAAACTCTGATTTTTCCTGGAGAGCTGCCTTGATAGTTGAATGAAACCTTACCGGTACCGCCAGAAAAAGGCTGACACGCAATATACGGAGCGTCACATGACCAACCAGCAGGTTTCATGATTTTATCTTGATTCGGCAAAGATTTTGCAGAAACATCTGCAGCCCCCATTAGCGGAATTAACCCAAAAGCAAGAGCGCCGGCAATAATTTTCTTTTTCATTCGTATTCCTCCTCTTAATACTGAATGTGTGATACAGCTATAAATTTACAATATTTATAAAACAATTCCTTCTTTTTTAAGCTGAGAGAAGAAGAAAAAATTTAAAGAGGACAAATAAATGTCACAAATTAACAATCCATACACTGCAGTAAACTGGTCAATGCATGAAGATGATTTTACGCTAATGTTTTACAAGGCGATCTTCTCACTTGAGTTAAAGAACAAGACGATTGTTAACCCTGTGCGGGTACGTAACAACTGAAAGAAAGTAAATTCCCGGGCAAGGAGTATTTCTTTAACCTGAAACTTTTATAAAGCATTAACGTATTACTTTATAAAGGTAAATAAGGAGGCTTATGAATGGGATTAAAAAATTTCTTTAATACTGAGTTAAAATGCTCTATCTGCGGAAAAACATTAAAATCAGGGGATGAGATAACAGCTTATCTTACACTTCCGAGTGAGAAGAAAATGCCTGTGGGGAGAATGGACAAAGTGTTAAGCAAACACTCTGATAAGGTCTGCTGTAAAAAGTGCAGTGAGTAGGTTTTTAGTGTTATGAGGAACCTCTGGTGAGCTACGCTTCGGCAATGAATGACCTTCCATTATATTGTATCAGGGTTAGTTAAGAGAGTACTTGCAAAATGAATAACCGCCGAATGGCTGTAAAGTTTCTTTTCTGAACTAAATGACAAAGTCTCATTCAGTCTGGGTGGGGCGCTGACCAAGAATAGAGATCAAAGGCTGCCGTATCATTCCCGGCAGCCTTAATGATTAGGAAGTAAAATCGATAACCATGCGGCCGGTCACTTTACCTTGCTCCATTTCTTCAAAAATATCATTCACATCTTCGATCGGGCGTTTTGTCACTTTAGGTACAACTTTGCCGTCCGCAGCAAATTGAAAAGCTTCCTTCAGGTCTTCTCTGGTACCTACTAATGAACCTACTACCTGAATTCCATCTAACACAAGACGTGGAATATCTAAATCCATTTTGTCCACCGGTAAACCGACTGCGACTACACGGGCTCCTGCTTTTACAACATCAATCGCTTGATTGAAAGGGGTTTTAGAGACAGCCGTGATGACCACAGCATCAAGCCCTAAATCGTTAGTCACTTCTTTTGCCTTAGCGACGGGGTCTTCGTTTAAACTGTTTACAACCGCATCAGCGCCTAAGCTCTTAGCAAAATTCAATTTTTCATCGCTAATGTCGAAAGCAATCACTTTAGCGTTAAAGACGTTTTTTGCATATTGAACAGCCAAGTTGCCTAAACCGCCGACTCCAAATACACCGATCCATTGACCTGGTTTAATTTCACTGACTTTAACCGCTTTATAAGTTGTTACACCTGCACAAGTAATGCTGCTTGCTGCTGCAGGATCTAAATTTTCCGGTACCTTTATTGCATAATCAACCGCTACGATTGCTTCTTCAGCCATTGCGCCGTCAACTGTATAGCCGGCATTTTTTACATCCCGGCACAAAGTTTCCCGGCCAGTTAAGCAATATTCACAGCAGCCGCAGCTTTCAAACATCCAGGCAATAGAGACGCGGTCACCTTTTTTCAGGCTTGTTACGCCTTCACCAATCTCAGTCACAATGCCTATTCCCTCATGACCTAAAGTGACGCCAGTAACATCCCCGAAATCAGCATTTTTAACATGCAAGTCAGTATGACATACACCGCAGTATTCCATCTTAACTTTGGCTTCACCATGTCGCAAAGGACGTAATTCTTTTTGTACGATCGCTATATTTTTGTCTTTTGTTGCTACTACAGCTTTCAAATCATACACCCCTTTCAAATATTAGCAGAAAATTTTTACTTATCTTACAATTTAGCATACTGCTCTTATTTTGAAAACCCTTACATTTTTGCGGGCAAGTGTCTCTACAAAAATTGAGGGAGCTATGAAGGGAGGATTCTATGGATGATTTGTCATCCGAATGGTGTTTAAATGGGGGTTTGTCTCCAAATGCACAGAATGCTTTGCTTTTGTGGTCATAATCTTTCTATAGATATTTGACTTGCACTGCAGAGAATTACACTGGCAGGATATGAGTTTACCTTTAGTGAAAAGAATTTCACGGGTAATCATTTGAACTTGAGCTCGGCTGATAAGGTGAATGGTGATGCAAACAGAAATCATTACTTATTGATCACAAAAGAAGCAGGCTGCGGAGATGTGTGGATTAAAGGCTTTTACGGATTCGAACACGATGAGCCGGATGCAGATTGGTGAGCGATACACAGTCAAGGTATTTCCTTGACCTTTTTTATGGGTATACTGATAATTAAAAGTAATCATAGTATACTAAAGTTACAATAAAAGTAACGAAATACAAATTTTAAGGAGTTGCATAAAATCATTCTTTTAAAGAGAAGGGGATCAGGTTGGATCAGTTAATAAATCCTACGAAACATTCTTTTTATTTTAGGCTAAGTAAACATGACTGTTATAAAGTTAGAACAGGAAAGTGCTCCTTAGATTTAACTGATAAGGAATTTAATGCTTTAGAAGGCGAAGAGCATGAATATGCATTAAAATGCAGAAGATTGGCTGCGCACTACATAAAACCGGACATGCATAAAAAACATTCAGGAATATATGCAAGCATAAATGCTTGCGGTCATATTTCGTTTAGTGATGGTCAGCACAGGATGTGTATCTGCAAAAGGTCAGGTGTCGATGAATTACTTATTCATTTATCAAACAACGGAGATTATATATGTCATATATGCCAGGACAAAAACAAAAAATTAACAGTTAAAGAAAAATTGAAGCAAAGGTTTTTTAAAAAGGATTCGAATAAACTTGCAAGAGAAAATGATTTTATTGATGATGAGTTTTTTGATTAAACCAATCTTTTATTTCAAATGGAGGGGTACATTTGGGTATACTCAACTTTTTCAAGAACAAAGTTAAAAATGAACAAAATGAGAATAAAAATAATAATATGAACACTGTTGGCATTAATAACGAAACAGAGATGGTATCGAAAAAAGAAAATTTCCCAATCTTGATTCAAGAGACAGGCTTCTCAAGGAAATATGAAGAAAAGTCTGCATTTTTCGAGTATATAGACTTTAAGGTTGCAGGAACATCACACTATCAAAAAGATATTAAGAAAGCCATCAAGACTGAGGATGAAGACAGCTTTTTCTTCGATGAAAAATATGATGGTATGACAAATAAAGAGATTCTAGAATCAACTTTTGATGAGCCGATATTTATTTATCATAATTCCCTTTTCTCAAATTGTGAATTGCGGTTAGAAGAGAACAACAAGTACGATCCGGAAGCTATAGCTGTCTATGTAAATGATTGCAAAGTAGGACATGTTCCTCGAAAGAATTTTCAAGAAGGCAAGAAATACATTTACGATCAGTTAAAGAGTGGTATAAGGCACCCGATATCAGCAAGTTTGTATGGAGGGAAATATAAAGTTAACCGCGATGATACAAAGATTGAAACAGGAGAAACAGATTATAAAATTGAATGTCAAATAGTGATTAAAACAGACAAATAGACAATAAAACTACGATATTGTAAGTGCGAAGTAAATGAACGGGGCGGTGACTTGAAGCTGAATTCAACAAGATTAAAGAGCTATACCTACACATTGGCTTTTTCAAGTTTGTCGTATGGTTTGATTTTCGGGCTATATATGTTTGTATACTCGGGTTTTGTGCCAATTGCATTAGTTACTGTAGTTATCATTGCTTTTTACGCATTGATTACTTACTTTTTGTTTGCTGTTCCTGTGCAACTATGGCTAAGAAAGAAGCCTAAAAAGTTTAGTTTGGTTCATCTTTTCATTTATACCGCAGTCGCTTTTTTAGCTGTGTTCTTGTTCTGGCACATAGGTAATCCGTCAATTGATTTCACGGTTTTCAGAAGTTTCATTTATTACATAATGAGCATTGCTGCTGCGTTCATATATTGGTACTGGGACTCTATATTTCTGAGAAATTACAATGTTCACCGGAAGTAAAGCTGATGTTCCCAAAAGAAAGCGGGTGAGGAAAAATGGAATACATTGAGTTGACTAGGGACAATATTGATGACAATCATATTTGCTGTGCGTTAGGTACGAAACAATATGAGGATGCGGTAAATGAAAAGAAGAGCTGGCTCAAAGATCGGATGAGTGATGGCTTGGTGTTCTACCGCCTAAACGAACGGGCCAAAGTTTTTATTGAATATTTACCTGCAGAAGAAGCGTGGGTCCCGGTAAGTGCACCTAATTTTATGTTTATTAATTGCCTTTGGGTCTCAGGTAAATATAAGAATAACGGACATGCGAAACACTTGTTAGAAAAATGTGTGTCAGATGCAAAATCCCGCGGTATGGATGGGATAGTTCATATAGTGGGGAAGAAAAAACTCCCTTATTTAAGTGATAAGCATTTCTTTGAACATATGGGATTTGCTGTGCAAGATGAAGCAGAACCCTATTTTCAGTTGATGTCACTGACGTGGAATGAACATGCACATCCTCCTGTATTTAAAAAACAGGTGAAAAGTAATTCCGTTAATGATGAGGGAATCACAATATTTTATACAGCCCAATGCCCATTTGCAGTCGGAGTGTTAAAGGATTTAAAGGAACTGACTGAAAAGAAAGGACTTCATTTTCAGGCCCGGCGAATAACGACAAAAGATATGGCGCAAAAATCCCCGGCAGTTTGGACGACTTTCAGCGTGTTTTATAAGGGGACATTTCTCACTCATGAGATGATGAGCGTAAATAAGTTTGAAAAAATACTCAATAAGCTTTTAATGGCTTAACTTTGTTTTATTACTATTGCTCGTTTCTATATTCGATACTGAGGGTTTTTCACGAAAATTGTTCAGTACTTTACATTGCGGGCGGCAAATGAATGATTATTGTTTTTGACAAAGATGATACCACCCATCATTATAGTAAAAATAGATTGTGATAAGTTCTTCAACAAACGAAGAAGTTCTTTTCAAAGGTCGATAACAATGAAACAGGAGACTGCAAATGCAAAAAATTGAAACCCATCGCTTAATTTTAAGAAATTTTACCGAGAAAGATGCGCAAGGTCTGTTGGAATATTCGGCACATCCGAGAGTGAATTGCTTTCTTGATGACAGAATATCTACGTTAGAAGAAGCTGCCGTAAACGTTCAAAAAAGAAGCCGAGATGACTCTTATATTGCAGTTTGTTTAAAAGACAGTAATGATCTAGTCGGAGAACTATTTTATTTAAAAGAAGAGCCAGATACCTATTCCGTTTGTTGGAATTTTAATGCCCGTTTTGAAGGGATGGGATACGCAAGTGAAAGTGCGAAGGCTTTCTTTGAGTATCTCTTTATGCAAAAAGAAGCAAGAAGGCTGTATGCATATGTTGAAGATGATAACTGCAGGTCACAAAAACTATGTGAGAGATTAGGAATGCGTAAAGAAGGTTATTTTCTTGAATTTATTTCATTTACTGAACACGAGGATGGAACACCTAAATATGAAAACACATACCAATACGCATTGCTAAAGAAAGAATGGTTAAAACAAAAACATAGTTAATAGAATTTGTGGGGAAATAACCTCTCCTTTACTGAAAAAACCCTGCTGAAAGCAGGTTTTTTTGTATTTAGGTTACCTAGTAACGATCAAAAAGATTCAGCTTGAAGGTTGGGAAAAACATGAAAATCATTATAGCAATGTTGTAAAATTATAGAGAGGATGATTGTGATGGACATTTTGCAGTTTAGCGACAGAAGGTGCAGGAAGTAATTCGAATGAGCAATGTTCAATTCATTTTGATGCATTTAAAGAAGCGCTTGAGAATGGAAAAGTGGTTGATACTCAAAATGTGAAAAGCAGTTCAGAGTCAAGACCTATTTTACGGTGAGACCGGAAATATGCTCTTAATCTTCTGATGCTGTTCAAAGCTGACACCTCTTGATGCTTATGTATAAGAAAATAATACCATTGAAATATATGTAACATCAATGAATAAGGTTGGAAACGGAGGGGTTCACAGTTGGTGCGATCTTGTGTAAAAGAAAGGATCAGGATGAATGTGACCAGCATCCACCCTGATCAATGGGGTTCACAGTGTTCTATTTCATTGTATTCCAATCGGAATAATATTACAAGGATGAAAAAGAAATAAGCGGAATGTTTTCGGCTTCTTCTGTCTCTGGAGCGGGAAACGGAAAGTGAGATGTTTGAATGAAAATAAATGATTATCTGAAGGAAAGGTTTCCGACTTTAAAATTAGTGTCCGGCATTTATCATCAATGGGACGTGGGAATTCATTTTTCTCTCGGCGGCAATATGTATCAATTTAATGAAAGCGGTGCTTTGAATCTTGAGTATTTTCAGCTTGTTCATCATCAAACCGCCGCACTTTTCAATGAGCTGTTTGAACATAGTGATGACATGTTCCTTGTTGCCAACGTATATAAGCACAAAACTCAAGGTAATCACGCGAGAAAATTAAAGGTTTATCAGCCGTTTCTGAAGTGTAAGGATGATTTATATCGGATTCAGGTGAAGACCTGCCCCTGTCCGTTTGAAGAAGATGATGCAGAAGAATATGAAATGCAGCAGTTTTCTTTATTATGTAAACGGAAAGATCTGCGTATTCCCCAATTACTTAAGGCAGCCGTCCACGAAGATTTTCCGCTGAAGCCAAGGTTCGGGGGCTGTTCCGTTGGGTATCCCGATGTTTTCTTTGTGAATATGACAAAAGATATTATTTTCTTTCTGTATGATGACAGAGGGTGTGAAGTCATCGCTCTTGATGCCGGAAGAATACGAAAGCTTTATGAGCAATATCACGATTGGATTGAATTGGACTGAAAATAAACACATGAATTCGAATCCGCTTGTGCCGGCTTTGTTCTTGCCTAGTACGGCTGCATGAGTATAATGGGCAGAATTGAAGGGCGCCGGAAACTTTTTTTCCTCTTATACCGGCCTTCTGCATGTTAAGCTTCTGTATTTATTTTGAATGAATTCCTATTTATAAAACGGCTGAATAGAATAACATAAAAGCTTTTTTACACAGTGCAGGAGGAGAGAAATGTGAGGGCTGAACACCGTGATTGTATGGAAATTGGAATTTATTCATTTGCAGAATTATATCCCGATCCTCTGACAGGGAAAACAGTCAGCGCAAAGCAGCGGATAGATGAATTGATGAAGCTGGCGAAACTGGCTGACGACGCAGGGCTTGATGTATTCGGTGTAGGCGAGCATCATCGTCTTGATTATGCGGTATCTTCGCCGCCGGCCATCTTATCAGCGATTTCACAGATCACTGAAAATATTAAGCTGACCAGTGCCACGACTGTATTATCCACCGCAGATCCCGTCCGTTTATTTGAGGATTTTGCAACGCTTGATTTGATTTCAGACGGCCGGGCGGAAATCATTGCGGGACGGGGCGCATTTTTAGACTCGTTTCCTCTTTTCGGTTATGACGTAGGCTATTATAAAGAACTGTTTGAAGAACACATTGACCTTTTTTTAAAATTAAATTCGGGGGAAGAATCAGTTACCTGGAAAGGACGTTACCGGCCGCCGCTGCGCGAGGCAGAAATTTCTCCTCGGCCTTTTCGCGGAAGCATTCCGCTATGGTTAGGTGTTTCGGGGACTCCGGAAAGCGCAGAACGGGCCGGGCGTGCAGGTGCGGGCTTGGCATTAGCTGTACTGAGCGGTGATCCGATGTCATCTAAGCCGCTTGTTGACAAATATCGGGAAGCAGCTTCTAAAGCCGGTCATCCTCCGGAAAATGTGAAGGTTGCCGTAACCGGACATATGTTCATTTCAAAAACGAATGAACAGGCAATACAAGAATTTTACCCGTATCATTCAAATTACTGGTCTCACGTTCATTCATATCACGGGATCGATGAGCCTTTAACGAAGGAAGATTTTGAGCGGGCGTCCGGAAAAGAAACAGCTTTATTTGTGGGAAGTTCACAGCAGATCATTGAAAAAATCATGCATCAATATGAGTTGTTCGGGCATCAGCGATTTCTCGCGCAAATCGATATAGGAGGTATGCCGTTTAAAAAAGCCGCGGAAAACATCGAACGATTAGCAGCGGAAGTAGCACCGGTTATCCGAAAAGAAACCGGCAAATCCAGCGAATGAAGTTCTGAGCAAAAGGGGCGGGCCGGTTTTTGGCAATCGCGGATTCGACAACAGAATCGGCCCGGCTTTTTCTTTATGATTATAAAAAACAAAGGGGAAAGCGCGAACCTCATTGCTTTTTCCTATCAAGAAAAGGAAGGTCATTTCATCCTCTATCGTGAAGTGTATATACTGAAAGGTTTTTATTAACAAAAGAGGGAGGATGATGCAGTAATGAAGGGTTTAGTCAAAGCTGCAGTTTTAACTGTTACTCTTGGAATTGGAGGCGCTTTCTATTCAAGTGATGCATCTGCGCACGGGTATATAAAAGAGCCCGTCAGCAGAGCGTACATGGGAGCTTTAGAGAAACAAACATTGGGCTGGACGGCCGCTGCGCAGAAATATGGCTCCGTCATTGATAATCCTCAGTCTGTAGAAGGGCCGAAAGGATTTCCGGCTGCAGGTCCGCCGGATGGAAGAATTGCGTCTGCAAATGGGGGATCGGGACAAATTGACTTCGGTTTAGACAAGCAGACTGCAGATTATTGGGTAAAACAAAACATCCGCGGCGGTTTTAACACCTTCACTTGGTACTACACGGCTCCTCATGCGACATCAAAGTGGCACTATTATATCACCAAGAAAAACTGGAATCCGAATAAACCTTTGTCAAGAGATGAATTTGAATTAATCGGAACGGTAAACCACGACGGTTCCAAGGCAGATACGAATCTGACTCATAAGATTTTTGTGCCGACTGATCGAAGCGGGTATCATGTCATTTTGGGGGTATGGGACGTTGCGGATACTTCCAATGCCTTCTATAACGTCATCGATGTAAATCTTACACAATAATCTATGAATTACTGATCGGCTGCATGTTGATTCATCGGCCGATCTTTTTAGTTTTAATGTGTGAATGAAAAGGGGAAAAACAGCAGAGCGCCATAAACATTTCATTTATGGCGCCGTACGATCATGGAGGTGCTGCTGACATGGATGCGGAGGTAAGAGGATTCTTAATAACCGCCGAGGAATGAAGCCCCAACGATGATTAATAAAATGAATAGCACCACGATTAACGCAAAGGAGCTACCATAACCACCTGAGAATCCCATATAATCTCACCTCCTAAAGAGGATTAATACATACTATGCCGAAATGAAAAGTTTGATAGGGATGCTAGTTTACTTTTTGAAAAAAGGTTATTTAGTCTATATTTCCTCCACATGGCCATCCGTTAAAATGAGTGTAAGCAGGAATCGTACTGCTTCCTGTAATAGAAATGGATAGGCTCATATATTGAGCAGTTGCGAAGAGGATGCGCAGTTGGCTTGTTTTTTTAAAAATGAAAATGTAACACACGCTATTAGGATTGAACCCTTTTGATTCAACGGAACAGGCTGAAGAAATGATTGGTTGGTTTCAAGAGCAGTAGCATGAAAAAAGTGGATGTGATGAGGAATAGAGAAAAAAGATGCGAAAGGCATAATCGGAACCATGTATCAAAACGGACTGCCTGGTGATATACGCGTATACTCCATTCCGAATGGGAACGTAACGATCTAAACAGAAGAACTTCAAGTGTTCTGCGGTAAATAAAAAAAGCCGATGAAGGCTTAAAATTGATTAGACGCTGTAAAGCATTCTTTTTGCTGCGCTTTCTGCAGACGGAGTTTGATTGTAAGAAACGATTCCGATCATCACTAACAAGATAATGAAAACCAATATGCTCCACAACACTATTTTTAAAGACTTTGACATGGCATACCCTCACTTTGAAAGACTTTACCGGGGCTGCGATCGGAGCCCGCACTTCAAGTATAGTCGTTATAACGGTGAAAAATGTACAGTATCCCGTTATCAAAATAAAAACTTGCGGGCGTTGCCGCAAGTTTTCTCTGTATTAAGGTCTGTGGAATTCAATATGCTGATTATCACGATCGAACCATCCTCTGAATGCCCAATTGATCCAGCCCCCGTCTCCTTTGTTATCAAAGGAACCGTCTTCGAAGACCCAGATTCCGTAAGTAATGCCGTCATAAACGGCTGATCCGTAAAATTGAACGCCGTTAAAGCGGTCTTCATATTCTTGATTTAAATTGAACACCATGACGTTGTACTTCTGTCCTGATGCGTAAAATGTTGTTTCCATGACATTTTTTACCCAGCCGGTTCGGTTTTGGTCTGACTTAACTGCTTCAGCTATGCGATCTGCGATTCCGAGAACATCTACGTTTACGTTCAGCCCGGCATCAACACCTGCTGCTTTTACGTTTTGGCCTGCTGTTTGGGATAATTTACTTTCTAACGGATTTGCAACGGGTGAAACGTGAGGCGCATTCGGGTGTTCAGACTGACTGGCTGCTGAGGCACTGGCTGTGAAAGGAATTGTTAGAGATAAAGCTAAGCATGATCCGACTATTGTTCTGGCGATTTTCATGTCTATGACCTCCTGAGGAAATTTTTAAAAATTGTTGCAAATTCATGGTATCGCAGAAAAATTGACCAAGCAAAGAGCAGATTTTCTCAAAAGTCATGTCATTCTATTTATGTTGTTTTCTGTAAATGAAATACTTTTAATCAGGCGAAAAGGGAAGAAAATAATAGAGTCTTTTTATGTATTGTGATAGAATGACCGGATTTTGGGTGAAAATAGCCCGGAGAAACGCCATAATAAGAAAAACACCCGGGATTTACCGGGTGTAAAAAGTGTTGATATGTCAAGTCAGCAGCATTTTTTACATTTTTTGCATTTTCTTTTATAAACAACGATGTAATCATAATCAAGATGCTTTTTATCTTGTTTCTTCTTTTTCTTCTTTTGTTTAGGCTGCTTTGGCTGGTGATCATAATGTCCGTTCATACCCATATCCATACCCATATCCATACTCATATTCCTCCTTTTTTCATCTGACGGTAGTATTCTATGACAGAAAGCATGGATGGCTTGGACAAATGAAACGGTATGCTGAAAAAGAGGCATTTCATTCGGTATAAAAAACAGGATCATACCCGCCCGATAGAAAAGAGAGGAGATGATCCTGATATTGAGACCCTATTTGATAACCGCAATTGCAATGCCGTACCCTTTTTCAGCACTGTATAAGGCCGTCAGTTTCAATACCTTCCAGCCTTCCGCGGCTTTAGTCCCGATTCCGTTATGAGCCGTGATATAATCTCCCGGGCTGACCGTACTGTCGACCCGTACGTAATGCCGGCCGTTGAGTCCGACAATATGCCATTCGTCTCTGGCCGCGCGTGCTTCATAGTCAGCTTCAAGAGCCGGACTGCAGTCCGGGTTTTGTTTCGGTACGCGTACCGTTTCTCCTGTTTCTTCGTCAGTCACATTTTCGTATATGAAACCGCCGAACTCATTTGTCAAAAAGCGGTTTTGCCATCCGAAGCTTGCGGCTCCTGAGATAAAAGCGGCTGTTTCTGAAATGACGCCGAGCATATAATCTCCGACGTGAGCCGGTTCAATTTTTTCGCCTTTCACTGTGACGATCGTCCCGGCGGGAATCGTCTGGCCGGTTACACTTTCAAAATATTCTCCGTACCCTGACAGGGAAGAGGTGACAGCTCCGGCGAACGTACCGTGGCCGCCCGCTGAATCCAGTTTCCATTTGATGGACTGATGCCCTCCGGCAACCGTGTATGGTTCTTCCAATATAATGCTTTCTGATGACAGAATCGTTCTGGAGACTTTGCCGCCCGTAATATGGACATTGTTTGAAGCGGCGATAAATGCTCTTGAACCTTCGGAACTTGAACCTCCGGAAGAGCTGATGATCGCATTTCTGTCACCTCTGGCCGTAATATCGCCTGTTCCCGCAATAACGGCGCTTGTCGGGTTGAATGCAAAACCGGAGCTGGTCGCGAGCTGTGCGCCTCCCTTTAAATTGACGGGGATCTGCTCATAAGTCTGTCCTTTTATAGATGCGGCAGCGCTGTAACCTTCCGCTTGCACCCCGAGAATGACAGCCTGACTGTTAGGGGACGTAATTCCGACGGAACCGCCGTCTCCGATCATCGTGCCGTTCATAATATTTACGTTATATTGGCCTCCGCCGATTGAGATGCCTTTAGGAGAAGACTTGTATATATCAAAATTTAAAATTTTAACATGATCGGTTTTATTAGATCCGCCGGATATATTGATGTCAACCCCGGCTTGTGTAAAGCCGCGTATTTTAATGCCGTTGATCGTAATATTTTGACTGCGGTATTGAAGAGCCACGACTGGATTCCCGCCATAGTCGTATGAGGGATCACCAATAGCTGTGAATCCGTTTACATTAACGTTTTTATAGGCAGAGATGACCAGCGCCCTCGGGGTCACACCGTCATAGAGGGCATTGAATACCGGTTCAATCGCGGTGCAATCGGTTAAAGTAACATCATAAGCCGTCGTGCTTTCGGGGTCTGAGGCCTGATGATGGCCGATATGACGAATATCAAATGAACGTACATCACGATACGAAACATGACCGATAATATGAACATTTTGAGAAGCCGGCCACAGGCTGTGCGCCTTTACCTCAATCCCGCGGATATTTCCGCTCGTATAGTTATTTAAAAGCCACACATGTTTAGAGCCGTCGTCAATTTCAATGCCGTTCGAGTTTGCGCTGCCCTCAGCATGCTCTGTGCCGCGGGGGTTTCCGGAATGGCAGTTGGAAATGAAAATATATTCGCTGTAATGGGTGGTAATGCCGTCGTCTCCGGCGCCGTATGCCACACAGTTATCAATCCATATATAACGGCAGCCGTCTTTCGTCCATTCTGTTTCAGGCAAATGATCGTAAGTCGGAGATGTAATATCTATACCATGCAGACCCGCGTTAACCGTTTCAACATTCTTAATCCAGCCGTATTGCACATTAGCAAACGTTAAACAGCTGGAAAACTGTCCTCCGGGGTTCCTGACTCCGCATTGACGATCAGGATTCCAGTCTAAAGTCATGTTCTGGACAAAAATATTACGGTTTCCATTTTCGTAATCATCGTTAGTAATGACCCATTCGTATGCGGGAGTGTCCTCATGAAGCTTAAGCACGGTAATCCCTTGTCCCTCACCGGAAATAGTAGTCCATGAGGGGAGTTTTATCCCTTGAACCAAAAATTCTCCTGCGGGAACATTTACTTTGACCCGGCCGTTCCCGATCGCTTTCCGAAAGGCTTCTGTATTGTCCCGGCCGTCAGGGACCGCTCCGTAATCCTCCACATTCACTTCCCGGGTGATTTTATTCATAAGCATTTCGTATTCTGTATCAAGCCGTTCTTTTAAAAGTGAGGTGACCATTCCTTCCGCCGTCACCCGGGCATCTGCGATCTCAAGATTATCATCCGTTGCGGAATGCTTAATAAAATTCTGCATCCTTGCTTTGAGATGCTCCAATTCAGAGGGCTGTGCAGGGCGAGACTGCAATGGGGCGTTTAAAGACGGATCAGGAAAGTTTTTAAATTGAACCATTCTAAAGACACCTCTTTCTTTTGATATAAGCGCCTGAGGCAGGGGACAGAAAAGAATCACGCGCCCTTTAAGCGCTTATTCTTCAAATTCTTTATTCAGAACGAAATTCCTTTTGAAACCAAGGTGAAATTTTAAAAAAGCTCTGTTGAAAGAACGGATATAAAGCTTTACATTATTGTAATTGAAACTGTCATGTGAAAATGGAGGAAAAAACTGATAGGAGGGGCCCTCATTTTAGGTTTATTCTCATTGTCTTCGCCGTGCTTCCTCTTCGGCTGCATATACACCAAAATCAGCATTCTTATCAGTTAAATGGTATAATGGGGCACGGATTGGTCATCAATACGACTGAAATAGGGAAGCAAAAGGAGCAGCGAACATGACTTTACAAATCAAAATTAAATATTCAGATGATACGCAAACGAGAATCAGTAAAATTGAACAGGGCGATTGGATTGACCTGCGGGCAGCTGAAGATATAACAATCAAAAAAGGTGAATTCAAACTTATCCCGCTTGGAGTTGCGATGGAACTGCCGGAAGGATACGAGGCGCATGTCGTTCCGCGTTCAAGTACATATAAGCATTTCGGTATCATTCAGACAAATTCAATGGGAGTCATTGATGAATCATATAAAGGCGACAATGACTTCTGGTTTTTTCCTGCATTCGCTCTTCGGGATACCGACATTTCCAAGGGGGAGCGGATCTGCCAATTCAGAATCATGAAGAAAATGCCTGAAGTGGAGCTGATCGAAGTAGACAAGCTCGGAAACAATGACCGGGGCGGACTGGGATCAACAGGCACGAAATAAAACGAAAAAAAGACTGCTTAACAGCAGTCTTTTTTTTATGGAAACAACAGTTACATTCAATTTGTTTCGAGGATTCTTAAATTGGGAAATCAAACAAAACTAAGGAGAAGGGTTTCATTTTTATCATTTAAGCTTTCCGTCTCTTTGAACAGAAAGACTTTCTTAGGTTAAAGGATAGAGGTTGTTTTGATGTTTTTATTCTTCAAGATGAACGGAGGTTTTGTCCAACGTATATAATATTGTGACAAAAGTGTAAACAAAAGAAAGGATGATGTTATGGAAAAAAGGGTTAGAAGAGTAGACCGTAAAGCAGCTGGCAAAGAGGCAGAGCAGAAGAAACCGTCCAAAGTCACCCTGTTCTGCCGTTCGCTTCAAAGGCTGAAGCATTTGTATTGTAACATAAACATACAAATGCCATCAATAACCAAAAAAGGAATTTTAGTTTTAATTTTACCGTTTTTGCTTCTGCCGTTCTTTCGGGCTGATGCCGCTTCAGATATTTACGGCAGTTTCGAGGAATTAAAGCTGAATGAAGATCCTTCCGATTTTTCCATTTCAACGCGGGAGCATGACCCTTCTGTCCTCATATTAGCTATACACGGCGGAGGCATAGAGCCGGGGACCAGTGAGTTAGCCAGAGAAATTGCCGAAAACCGGAGTTTATATTTATTTGAAGGGTTAAAATCAGCCGGTAATGCGGCTCTGCATTTGACAAGTTCGCATTTCGATGAACCTAAGGCCGTGCAAATGGTGAAAGAGCACTCTAATGTCATTTCATTGCACGGTTACGGCAGTGATGATAAAAAGATAAAAATCGGCGGTACAGACAGAGAACGGGCCGAACTTTTGACCGATGTGCTGAAACGGCACGGGTATCCAGCCGTTCTTCTTGGCACAAATGATAAATATGCAGGCGTCAGTCCGAACAACCTTGCCAATCAATCTTCATCCGGATTGAGTATCCAAATCGAAATGAGCACCGGCTTCAGAACATCACTATTTGACACTTTTACGCTGAAAAGCAGAGCATCCACACAAAATAAGACCTTTTATCAATTCACAAAAACGATTTCTGATTTTATCAGTGACAATTATTAATAAGCACGCCTATTTTGTCGGCGGGGCTTTTTCTTTTGAAATTTATGAAACTTTAAGTTCTTAAGATCGTATACATAATTGACAGGATGAAAGAAAAGAGGTGGGCAAATGAAAGTGATGATCGGGTCTATCATTCTTCTTGTCATCATCGGATTCGGTTTATGGCTGATGCTTAGTCCAATCTTTAAACAAGTGGGAAGCGGAGCCAAAAAATTAAAAAAGTCATGGGAGGAAGAAGATCAGCATGAGCGAAAATAAGCGCGGAAACACAAAAAAAATTCTCGGCGGTGTGATTATAGGTGCAGCCCTTTTAATTGCGGGCGTCACAGCGTCACTATTCATTGAAAAAATACCGAACGGTTATGTCGGGGTTGTATACTCACCGAATGGCGGGGTAAAATCCGACACATTGGACCAAGGCTGGCACTTAGTCGGATTATTTAATAAAGTAACGGAATACCCGGTGCGTATGCAGACAGTGAATAATGAAAATATAAAAGTGGCAACCTCTGACGGTAAAAATATTGAAATGGATATCGCTTACAACTATGTCGTGCAGCCTGATAAAGTAGTCGATCTGTTTAACAAATTCGGGGCGGTAGATGTGGAAACGATCGAAAATACATATTTAAAAACAAGGCTGTGGGATGCGGCGCGAAAATCAATCAGCAAATACTCGGTTATTGACACATACGGGCAAAAATCTGCAGAAGCCGCTGCCGATGTTCAAAAGAGATTTGCTGATGATATGAAGAGTCTTGGATTTTTAATTGATGATCTGACGCTTGGCGTACCAAAGCCGGATAAAGCCACACAGGAAGCCATCGATGCAAGGGTGAAGTCTTCACAGGAACTTGAACGGACACAAACTGAAATTAAAATAGCCGAAGCCGAAGCGAAAAAGAAAAAAATTGAAGCGGAAGGGATCGCTGACTATAACGAAATCATTAAGAAATCAATGTCCGATGAAATGATCAAATATAAATGGATTGAAAAATGGGACGGAAAAACGCCGAAAGCGACAGGCACAGACTCACTGCTGCAGCTGCCGCTGGACGATCAGAAGCAAAAGTAAAAAGAGAAGGAGGCGATTGCCTCCTTTTTATGTTTTTTCCTGAGGGTCTTTTTCCGGCACTAATTCTTCAGACGCCTCGGTTTGATAGCTCAATAGCGTGCTATCCGTCTCTGTTGTGTCCTGATAATCTTCGGGAAGTACATATTGCTGCAAATACCGGTGAAAAAATGCCTCAAAAACAGAAATGCAAAGTGCAGAGATAACCGATGCCGCGGCAGGAGAGACATTAAACCCGCCAATGTTCATCAGGAATATCCATAATATAATGAATGAAATTCCGAAATCAGCTGCAACGGCTGTGAAATTGCTTGTTCTCGGCAGAATCATGCAATCACCCGCAAAATAAGTGATTAAACTTAAGATCACTGTAATAAACAGAACGTTTAAAAAGGTTACTTGGTACATAAGATCCAGAACAATGTACAGTAAAGCAAGTGTGAGCGCCGTTTTAGAAGCGAAAGCAATTACGTGTTTCATTTGAACCACCTTCGTTATTTCGTTTATTCTTCATTGTAAGCAATCCGCAAATTTTTAAACTGGTATATAGTGGTTATAAAGTAAAATGTGAATAGACATCACAGGATGCACAAGTTAAAATATGTAAAAAGGGGGATGCAAATGAAAAAATATTGGATATGTATTGCTGTTTTTTTATTATGTTTTAGCGGAATACACTCAGCTAAAGCGGCTACCACTGAATTCGGATCAAAAACAAGCTTCACTTTGGAGGGAAACGCAAAAGAGTTTCATATTGAAAATCCGGGGGCTGTAGCTGCCGACGATTATTTTTTAGGCTATAAGTTCACCATAATGAACGACTCTTCGTGCGGTTTAAGCATGAAACTCCAGCGGATGGCGCTGAACGGAAATTTTTATACATTAAGTTCTAAAAACTACAGCGGCAGCTGGCTAAACCTCAGTGCCCAGGATAAAAAATCAATTGATCCGTATCACAAATACAGGATTCTGGTTGAAAGTTCTTCAAACGTCTGTGGTCCCGTCTATATTAAAGGGTTTTACGGTGTAGAATATTATCATTTTGATTGAAAATAGATACTCGCTAAAGGCAGCGGGTTTTTTTATATTTAAATATAACTTATTGTACTATGTACTAAATATTCATATATAAATTTTGATGCACCCGCCCAAAGAAAAGATAAACAAAAGCAAATTTATCACGCACAAATATACAAAGTTGAAAAATGGATGAAAAGTTTCCTGAGGGAAACATTATTAGTTGACTTCAAAAGTGTGATGTCGGATAATAAGAATGTAAGTTTTTCCTCCTTAGCAGATTCGTTTCTTAAGCCAGGGCGAATCTGCTTTTTTTACGATAAATGAAGTTTAATAGAATTAATGGACGGCTCTGAATACGCCGATCACTTTTCCCAAAATGCTTACGTTTTGCAGGATAATCGGCTCCATCGTCGGATTTTCCGGCTGCAGCCGAACATAATTGTCTTCTTTATAGAAGCGCTTAACCGTCGCTTCATCATCTTCGGTCATAGCTACGACGATTTCTCCGTTATTGGCCGTGTTCTGCTGTTTGACAATGACGTAATCTTTGTCAAAAATGCCGGCGTCAATCATACTTTCTCCCATGATTTCTAACATAAAGACATGTTCGCCCGGAGGAACCATCCGGTCAGGAAGCGGAAAATACTCGTCGATATTTTCAACAGCCGTAATCGGAATACCCGCCGTCACTTTCCCGATGACCGGAACGTTTACGACCTGGCTTTTCGGAATATGGACTTCTTCTTCATCCAATACCTCAATCGCCCTCGGTTTAGTAGGGTCCCGTCTGATCAGGCCCTTTGTCTCCAGCCGCGCCAAATGGCCGTGCACGGTTGAACTGGAAGCCAGTCCTACTGCTTCTCCTATCTCTCTTACAGAAGGCGGATATCCTTTCGTTTTTACCTCTTCTTTAATAAAACGCAGGATATCAAGCTGCCTTTTTGATAGCTTCGTCATATTTCGCACCTCAAAACGTCGATTTTAAGTAGATTATAGCATGATTTTCCTGACAGTACAAACATAGGTTCGAAAAAAACGATTGACAGAAACATTTGTTCGTATATACTGAAAGATATAAAAAGCGAACAAACATTCTTATCGGAGGTTGTTTACATGGCGAAAGAATCTATCATATTTGTCGGGCTGTTTACTGCGATTTTAAGTGCCGCTATTTTACTTGTCTCATGTGCGGGAAATGATCAGTCCCTCAGCCAATATGTTAAAATAAAGGTTCAGGACGGCGATACACTCTGGTCACTTGCGGATCATGTAGCAGAAAAGAAACACATTAATAAAGAAGATTTCATTGAGTGGGTGACGGAGAATAATCATCTCCAAACTGCTGATATAAAGCCCGGAGACGAACTTATTCTTCCGGTTAAGAAGAAGCATCCGGCCGTATATCAGCTGGCCATTGTCAATTAGAGAGGAAAGAGAGAAATGAAGGCGCTCATTTATGCCCGCGTAAGCACAAACAAAGAACAGCAGCAAACGTCATTAAAAAGACAGGAAGAGGAGCTCAGTGAGATTGCTGCTGCAAACGGCATGGAAGTCGTGAAAGTCATTTCTGAGAAAGCCAGCGGTTATGAAATGGACCGCGACGGAGTATTTGAAATGCTTGATGAAATTAAAAAATCACATATTGACGCGATATTGGTGCAGGACGAAACGAGATTGGGAAGAGGAAACGCCAAGATTGCGCTTTTGCATTGTATTTACAGGGAGAACGTAAAGATATATACGACGGCTCATAAAGGTGAACTGGAGCTTTCCGAAGCTGATTCGATGGTACTTGAAATCGTCAGTATTGTTGAGGAATATCAAAGGAAAATTCACAATATGAAAATCCGGCGGGGAATGAAAAGAGCCGTGAAAAACGGCTACAAACCTGAACGGAATCTGAAAAACAGACATGAAAACAGCGGAAAAGAAAAAAAAGAGGTTCCGGTTTCGGAAATTATCAGGCTGAGAGCCAACAAGCTTACCTTTGCAGAAATCGCAGCGACCTTAAGAGGATTCGGCTATGACGTGTCCAAAGCCACGGTTCACCGGCGGTTTCAGGAATATACCGCAGACACAGAAGGCAGCTGACGCGCATCAGTTGTAAAAAAGACTGCGTTTTAGTAGTATATAATCAACACGCACCAAAGGAGCTTATTATGATTTCTAAAGAAAAAATCGCAAGAATTAACGAATTGGCTCAAAAAGCTAAATCAAACACAATAACGGATGAGGAAAAAGCTGAACAGCAAAAGCTTCGCCAGGAGTATTTGAAAGGATTCCGCTCCTCAATGAAAAATACGTTAAAGAGCGTAAAAGTGATTGATCCGGAAGGCAACGATGTCACCCCTGAAAAATTAAAAAGAGAACAACAGAAAAACAATCTTCACTAAACAGAAAGAATACGGCAATACGTATTCTTTTTTCGTATATACTAATATCAGGATGTGCTTTACGACAATTTTCAACAAGTTTATCTCAAATTTAAGCTGAAAGAGTTGAGAAAAAGTCAGCATCGCTTTATGATGAAAAGGTACAACAATAAGGAAGGGGATTATAATGGATACAATTGAAAAGAAATCAGTTGCCACCATTCGTACACTATCTATAGACGCAATTGAAAAAGCGAATTCCGGACATCCGGGCATGCCGATGGGAGCCGCTCCGATGGCATACACGCTGTGGACGAAATTTATGAATGTAAATCCGCAGAATCCGGGCTGGTTTAACCGCGACCGCTTTGTTTTATCAGCAGGCCACGGTTCAATGCTTTTATACAGCATGCTGCATTTAAGCGGATATGACCTCAGCATTGAAGACTTGAAACAGTTCCGTCAATGGGGAAGCAAAACACCGGGACATCCGGAGTTCGGGCATACAGCCGGAGTAGACGCAACGACCGGGCCGCTTGGACAGGGGATTGCAATGGCAGTGGGAATGGCAATTGCAGAACGCCATCTGGCTGAGACATATAACCGTGATTCATTCAACGTAGTTGATCATTATACATACAGTATTTGCGGAGACGGCGATTTAATGGAAGGCATTTCTTCCGAAGCCGCTTCTCTTGCAGGCCATCTTGAATTAGGCCGCCTGATCGTATTATACGATTCTAATGACATTTCCTTAGACGGCGATTTAGACCGTTCTTTCTCTGAAAATGTAAAGCAGCGTTTTGAAGCAATGAACTGGGAAGTTCTTTATGTTGAGGACGGAAACAACATCGCTGAATTGACGGCTGCAATTGAAAAAGCGCGCCAGAATGATAAAAAACCGACTTTGATTGAAGTGAAAACCACGATCGGTTTCGGTTCTCCAAACCGCGCGGGCACATCCGGCGTTCACGGCGCTCCGTTAGGACTAGAAGAGAGCAAGCTGACAAAAGAAGCGTATGCTTGGACGTTTGAAGAAGATTTTTATGTTCCGGAAGAAGTATACGGGCATTTCAATCAAGCTGTAAAAGAAGCCGGCTCGAAAAAAGAACAGGAATGGAATGAACTGTTCGCGGCTTATAAAGAAAAATATCCTGAGCTTGCTGAACAGCTGTCACTCGGCATGAAAGGCGAGCTTCCTAAAGACTGGGATCAGGAAGTTCCCGTTTATGAAAAAGGCAGCAGCCTTGCTTCCCGCGCATCTTCAGGTGAGGTGCTGAACGGGATCGCCAAGAAAATTCCTTTCTTTGTCGGGGGATCTGCTGACCTTGCGGGTTCAAATAAAACGACAATCAAAAATGGAGGAGACTTCACGGCCAAAGACTACGCCGGGAAAAACTTCTGGTTCGGTGTCCGCGAATTTGCGATGGGCGCTGCATTAAACGGAATGGCGCTTCACGGCGGCCTCCGCGTATTCGGCGGCACATTCTTTGTATTCTCTGATTATTTAAGACCTGCCATTCGTCTGGCATCATTGATGGGACTCCCTGTCACTTATGTATTCACGCATGACAGTATTGCCGTAGGAGAAGACGGGCCGACTCACGAACCGATTGAGCAGCTTGCTTCTTTACGCGCACTTCCTAACCTTTCTGTGATCAGACCTGCTGACGGAAATGAAACCGCAGCTGCATGGAAGGTTGCCGTTCAAAGCCAAGATCATCCGACAGCTCTTGTATTGACACGCCAAAACCTGCCGACGATTGATCAGCAGGCTGAAGAAGCGTATGCGGGCGTGGAAAAAGGGGCTTATATCGTTTCCAAAGCAAAAACCGATTCACCGGACGCCCTTCTTTTAGCGACAGGTTCTGAAGTCGGACTTGCGATCGAAGCTCAAGCGAAACTGGCTGAAGAAAACATTCACGTATCTGTAGTCAGCATGCCGAGCTGGGACCGCTTTGAAAAACAATCGGCCGAGTACAAAAACAGCGTGCTTCCTCCGAATGTGACGAAACGTCTTGCGATCGAAATGGGTTCAAGCTTCGGATGGGGCAAATTTACCGGTCTTGAAGGAGACGTTCTCGCAATTGACCGTTTCGGTGCTTCAGCTCCGGGAGAAACAATCATGAAAGAATACGGGTTTACTGCAGAAAACGTGGTTGACCGCGTGAAAAAACTTCTAAACAAATAACGAGACAAAAGAGGATGAGTCAAATCATCCTCTTTTTCCTGTTTATGCGACAAAAATAGAAGGGGCGGCGTAACAGTAATAGACAATTCTTTCTTTTCTCCTTTTGTATAATAGAAAGCAATAACGAAGCGCTGTAAAAGGGGATGAGGAAATGGAACGTCATTACTATACGCACCTGATAAAGGATGAGTTTGCGAACCACTACTTCGGGCGGGAAACGGCTATGTTTGAGTTGTTTCGAGACTATCATTGGACAGATCTGACACCCCAGGAATATCAAATGACAGAAAAGCAAGTTCAATATATAACGGAACCGATTCCGGTGATACATATGCATCAGCATCTCCAGCTGCATTTAAACCGAATGAGTTACAGCCGTTTGGATTCCATTTACCGGCTTACACTGCCCGGAGAAAAGGGCCGTGCCACCTTCATGATGAAAGACAGTTTAATTGAGATTGCGGCTTCGGGAGATTATGAGGCGGAAACGATTTTCTTTGAGATTCTGCGTAAAATCAGCCCCTGTTTTCTTGCAATGGATTTCAAGACACGGCGCTACGGGTGGTTAAATCCGGTCAGAGAAAGAAATTTTGTCTAAAAACGAGGAAAAAGAGATGTAAATGTTGTATAATAGCCTTTGGTTTAGTACACTTTAAACTAGACAACATGAAGGAGGAAATAAAATGACTTTATGGGTTGGCATCCTAGTGGGCGTTGTCGCATTGCTCATAGGTGTTGCACTCGGGTTTTTTATTGCTCGTAAATATATGATGAGCTATTTGAAAAAGAATCCGCCTATTAATGAACAAATGTTACGCATGATGATGATGCAAATGGGAATGAAACCTTCTCAAAAGAAAATTAATCAAATGATGAAAGCCATGAATAATCAAGCGAAATAATACGTACAGATTATGATATAGAGATACATGGTTATAAAAATAAAAAACCCGGAGAGGGTTTTTTATTTTGGCGTCATGTTTCACCCCAACTGCCGGTGTGCAGTTCTTTTTGATATTGTATGAGAAGGTGGTCAAGCTCCTGGCTGAGTTCTATCGTAATGTTTGATGTCATTCCGTTTGTCATGACGATTTTAAGCAGCTCTGCCCGTTTTTTTTCAATTTCATTTAATAGATGCTCTCTAATCACAGGGATATATCCTTTCATACATAAATCTTTCACCTGAGTCGCTATTATTATATCCACATTTATACTGTTTTTCAAATAAGAAGGAGTATAATATCTCGATGTCAAATTAAATTATATAAGCTTTTTCTATAAAAAGTAATCCTTCTCGGGAAAGTGTTAAAAAAATGAAATGATTTTGTCATAACTCGAAGGGAGTGTGTCATCGTGAGTTTTAATTACTTTCTGACGTTTGGGGCCGGATTTCTGTCTTTCATTTCTCCATGCTGTCTGCCGTTGTACCCCGCCTTTTTATCTTACATAACTGGTGTCAGTATGGACGAGGTGAAAACAGAAAAGGTGATGCTGCAAAAGCGTGGCCTCGTGCATACACTTTGTTTTTTGCTTGGCTTCTCCGTGATTTTTATCGCATTGGGATATGGAACTTCGTTTATCGGCAGTTTTTTTACCCAATATCATGAAGCGATCCGCCAGTTTGGCGCTATCATGCTGATCCTTTTCGGGCTGATTACTGCCGGTGTGTTTCAGCCGAAATTCATGATGAAAGAGCGGCGCATTCACTTTAAACGCCGTCCGGAGGGGTTTATCGGTTCGGTTCTGATCGGTCTTGCGTTTGCAGCCGGCTGGTCGCCGTGCAGCGGGCCTATTTTAGGAGCCGTGTTTTCGCTGGCAAATACAAATCCTTCTTCAGCAGTGCCGTATATGTTTTTATATGTTCTCGGTTTTGCGATTCCTTTTCTTGTTCTTTCATTTTTTATTACCAGAATGAATTGGATTCGCAAGCATCAGCTGCTTATCATGAAAATCGGCGGCATTCTTATGATTCTGATCGGAGTTATGCTGTTTTTTAACTGGATGAGCTACATTCTGATCGTTCTGTCAAATCTTTTCGGAGGATTTACGGGTCTGTAACGGATTAATAACTTTTGAACTATTATATACCCTTTCGTTTTTGGTACAATAAGACTAGTTAATGTTAAATATGTGGAGGGGAATATGACACGAGTTTTAGTTGTAGATGACGCCAAGTTCATGAGGGTGAAAATCAGAGAGATTCTGGAATCGGCAAATTACACAGTGGCCGGGGAAGCGGCTGACGGCGAGGAAGCCCTGGCAGTATATCAAAAAATCCGTCCCGACCTGGTGACAATGGATATTACCATGCCGGTCAAAAACGGTATACAGGCGCTGCAGGATATTTTAGCTTTTGACCCGAAAGCCCGGATCATCATGTGCACCGCCATGCGGCAGCAGCGGATCGTTCTGGAAGCGATTGAATTAGGCGCTAAAGACTTTATCGTTAAACCGTTTGAAGCATCTAAAGTGCTGGAGGCCGTAGGCCGGGTAACGGGAACGTAAACGTGTTCTCTTTTCAAATTGGTTTTTTTTATGTTTTTGGAGTATAGTATATAGTATCAAACTCCGTGCAAGCAAAGGAATGATAAAGATGATGATTATAATTTCATCCGTTATTGCAGCGGCCATGGCAATTTCCGTGATGATCGTCAGGATTAAAGCCTCCGACAAGCCCGCTTCACCTAAGAAAATAATTCTCCCGCCGATTTTCATGAGTACGGGAGCGCTTATGTTCCTTTTTCCGATTTTCAGAGTGACGGGCGAAGAATTTTTGGAGGCCATTACGCTGGGCGTGATCTTCTCTATTTTTCTGATTAAAACATCTAAATTTGAGATTAAAAATAATGAAATCTATTTAAAACGGTCAAAAGCGTTTGTGTTTATCCTGATTGGTTTGCTGGTTATCAGAATCGCTATGAAATCCATTTTGAGCACGACGATTGATTACGGAGCTTTAAGCGGAATGTTTTGGATTCTGGCTTTCGGAATGATTGTCCCGTGGCGCATCGCGATGTTTATGTCTTACCGCAAACTTTCTAATGAACTGAAGACCGCTGATATTCAGATGAATTAAAACCTTTCCGGCGGACGGAAAGGTTTTTTATTTGAGCAGGGCCTGATAAGGAGTAAGATCAATCTGTTTTTCGCGGAGATGCTTTTTTAAAAATTGATGATCACGCTTAGGAGTGGCGAGTATGTAACCCCTGATGATTAAATCACGGTTTATTTGTTCAGCTTCCTCCGCTAAGGAAAGTTCACCGATTTTTCCGGCGATTTTCGCTTTGGCTACATCCCGAAAGAGCTCCGGCACGGGAGCGACCAATTCATCCAAAAACGCCTTGTCACCCGCATTCCATAAGTGCCTGCTTTTTTCAATATAATAGTCCTGCCAATCCAGTTCTGACCGGCCGTCTTCTTTCGGTAAGCGTTTTAAAAATTTTCGAAACATAAAAAACCCGCCGATAGACAGCAATCCGATCATCACGATGACCCAAAATAAAATAAACCACATAAACCAGCCTTCTAGCATTGTTCTATCTCCTCCTTACTTTAACCATATTGTAAACGAAGACAGAATAGAAGAACACATGAAAAAAGAATAGAAAAAATGATAGATGTCCAGTCATTCCGGTTGCTAGAACATATTCTATCGTATAGTGATTCTGCTATTTGGCCATGGGAGATTCACTTTGAGGGTATATGACTGATATGACCGGACAAAAAAGCCGCTTCCATTGAGGGATGAAAGCGGCTTTTTTATGTTATAGAGGAAATTGAAAGGAAAAAGAGGCAGGAGTCTCATTTGGCTCCTTGTTCATGGAGACGGTCAGAATATGGTTGGTGAAATCAGTGAAAATATGTTTGTCATTCAGATAAAAAGGAAGCACCATTTGTTTGTTTAACGTCCGTTCAAGCGTTTTAACAGAGAGCATAAACTCATTTCCCGAAAGAGTGACGGTGATCGCCTGCACCTGCTTCAGCGCCGTCAGGTCGGCTTCAATGATATATTGACGGCTTGTTTCATATAGATCGATCGGCAGCGTCTCGTCATACCAAGCATACGGGTCCTCGTAAAACTGCCGCAGCCATTCTTCCGTATCATCAAATTCTTCAGCGTTTTTTGAGTGATTCATGGAAGCATTCCTCCATATTAAAAAGCCTTGCTATAACGTATGCAGAAGCTTTAAATGGGTGAATGGCACAAAAAAACAGACACCGGGGTCTGTTTTACATATCGTGGCTTGTATTATGTTTTTGTCTTGTATGGTTGCGGTTTTTCACTTTTTTGCTTCCGCTCAGCGGTTCCGGCTGGCCGGGGTTATGGCCCTTCGGAGCATTTTTATGCATATCTTTACTCGTATTTTTATTTGTCATGTTAAAGCCTCCTTTTTAAGGTGTTCCGGCTATTGGTTTGTTTTTCTTTTTTTATTGTTCTGCCGTTCTTCTTCCGTCAGGACGAGCTGGTCATTTTCTATATAACCCGCGCCTTTGCCTTGGCTTTTCGCATCATTCATGCCGTTAATTACATGATTGGCTTTCCGTTTTACCATGATCATCACCTCAACATTAATATGGCTCTTTACAGCCCGTTGTATGAGGCGGAAAATCGGACAAAATTTACCGAAAATCATACTGATAAGACGATCTTAT
Organism: Bacillus sp. EKM420B; assembly: GCF_011065565.1. NCBI lineage: Bacteria > Bacillati > Bacillota > Bacilli > Caryophanales > Bacillaceae > Bacillus > Bacillus sp. EKM420B. Next base: position 982,244 of record NZ_JAAMNX010000001.1, read on the forward strand.
TGTATTTAATAAAAACATTGATATTTACTTATGTATGATTTTATACTAAGATGAAATTGTGAGAAAATTGTGATGGAATGTGAACATTCATCTAAAGAACGATCTTGATCATTGAAGGGGGATTTTGGAGAATGACAAATCAGCAAAAAGTCGCAACACAAGACGTTTTCCAAGCAAGAAAAACATTTTCTTCAAATGGGAAAACATACAACTACTATTCATTAAAAGCATTGGAAGACGCAGGGGTCGGCAATGTTTCAAAACTTCCTTATTCTATTAAGGTTCTTTTGGAATCCGTTTTGCGTCAGGTAGACGGACGCGTCATTACAAAAGAACATGTTGAAAATTTGGCAAGATGGGGTACTGCTGAATTAAAAGATATCGATGTGCCGTTTAAACCGTCACGGGTTATTCTACAGGACTTTACCGGCGTTCCGGCCGTAGTTGACCTGGCATCTTTAAGAAAAGCCATGGCCTCTGTCGGCGGAGACCCTGATAAAATCAATCCTGAAATTCCGGTTGACCTGGTCATTGACCACTCCGTACAAGTCGACAAAGCCGGTACGGAAGACGCGTTAGCCATTAATATGGACTTAGAATTCGAAAGAAATGCAGAACGTTATAAATTTTTAAGCTGGGCAAAGAAAGCGTTTAACAATTATCAGGCCGTTCCGCCTGCAACAGGTATCGTTCACCAGGTAAACCTTGAGTTTTTGGCAAGTGTTGTCCATACGAAAGAGGAAGACGGAGAACTTGTGACCTATCCTGATACTTTGGTGGGAACTGATTCCCATACAACAATGATTAACGGAATCGGCGTTCTCGGCTGGGGTGTCGGCGGGATTGAGGCGGAAGCGGGAATGCTCGGCCAGCCTTCATATTTCCCTGTTCCTGAGGTCATCGGCGCGAAACTTGTCGGAAAATTGCCTAACGGAACGACGGCGACTGACTTGGCGCTGAAAGTCACTCAAGTGCTGCGTGAAAAAGGCGTAGTCAATAAATTTGTTGAATTCTTCGGTCCTGGTGTTGCTGAGCTTCCGCTTGCGGATCGGGCGACTATTGCCAATATGGCGCCGGAATACGGAGCGACTTGCGGATTCTTCCCGGTTGACGAGGAAGCACTTTCTTACCTGCGTCTGACCGGCCGTGAAGAAGAGCAGATCGATGTTGTGGAAGCATACTGCCGCAGCAACGGTTTATTCTATACGCCTGACGCGGAAGAGCCGATTTTTACAGACGTTGTGGAAATTGATCTGTCTAAAATCGAAGCGAACCTTTCAGGCCCGAAACGTCCGCAGGATTTAATCCCGCTTTCCGTTATGCAGGAAACGTTTAAAAAACATCTTGTCAGCCCGGCCGGAAACCAAGGATTCGGAGCGGATGCTGCTGAAGAGAACAAAGAAATTTCATTTAAACTTAACAGCGGTGAAGATGCGGTTATGAAAACAGGGGCGATTGCAATCGCCGCTATTACAAGCTGTACGAATACATCAAACCCTTATGTATTAATCGGTGCCGGATTGGTAGCCAAAAAAGCGGTAGAATTAGGCTTGAAAGTGCCGAATTATGTGAAAACTTCACTTGCACCGGGGTCTAAGGTTGTTACTGGATACTTAGTCAACTCAGGTCTGCTTCCTTACATGAAGGAGCTCGGCTTTAACCTCGTAGGGTATGGCTGTACGACATGTATCGGGAACTCCGGCCCGCTTTCTCCAGAGATTGAAGAAGCGGTTGCTAAAAATGATCTCTTGATCACTTCTGTCTTGTCGGGTAACAGAAACTTTGAAGGCCGGATCCATCCGCTTGTCAAAGGAAACTACCTTGCGTCACCGCCGCTTGTTGTCGCATACGCGTTGGCAGGAACTGTAAACATCAACCTGAAAACGGACCCGATCGGTGTCGGAAATGACGGACAAAATGTTTATTTCGATGACATCTGGCCGTCCATGGATGAAATCAATTCTCTCGTCAAACAGACTGTTACGCCGGAATTATTCCGCAAAGAGTATGAAACGGTATTTGACGACAACCAGCGCTGGAACGAAATCGAAACGACGGATGAAGCGCTGTATAAGTGGGACCAGGATTCCACTTACATTCAAAACCCGCCGTTCTTTGAGGAAATGTCTGTAGAGCCGGGAAAAGTTGAGCCTTTAAGAGGACTTCGCGTTGTCGGCAAATTCGGAGATTCCGTGACGACTGACCACATTTCTCCGGCCGGAGCGATCGGAAAAGACACACCGGCGGGCAAATATCTGCAGGAAAAAGGCGTTTCTCCTCGTGACTTTAACTCTTACGGCTCACGCCGCGGAAACCATGAAGTCATGATGAGAGGAACATTCGCCAATATCCGCATTAAAAACCAAATCGCACCGGGTACAGAAGGCGGATACACAACACATTGGCCTACCGGGGAAGTGACATCTATTTATGATGCCTGCATGCGGTATAAAGAAGATAAAACGGGTCTTGTCGTCCTGGCCGGAAAAGATTACGGAATGGGCTCTTCACGTGACTGGGCTGCAAAAGGAACAAACCTGCTCGGCATCAGAACAGTCATTGCCGAAAGCTTTGAAAGAATTCACAGAAGCAACCTCGTCTTCATGGGTGTGCTGCCGCTCCAGTTCAAACAGGGTGAAAACGCGGATACACTCGGCTTAACCGGTAAGGAAGTCATTGAGGTGGATGTTGATGAATCTGTACGTCCGCGCGACTTGCTGACTGTCAGAGCAATCAGTGAAGACGGTACGGTAAAAACGTTTGAAGTCGTTGTCCGTTTCGACAGTGAAGTGGAAATTGATTACTATCGCCACGGCGGCATTTTACAAATGGTGCTTCGCGATAAAATGAAACAGTAGCAGAATGAACAAAGGAGAGAAAGCAGTCTGCTTTCTCTCTTTTTATGCGGGAGGCCTTAAGATGCTTGCGAAATGGCTGGGCGGAATGTTACTTATCGGGTTGTTAGTGTATGCGGGCGGGAATATTTATTCTGTGCAAAAAAGTCCGAAAGAAGGGACAGAAGAAGGGATGAAAGCCCCTGACTTTACACTTGATACATTGTCAGGAAAAAGTATCTCCCTTTCTGATTATAAAGGAAAAAAAGTGCTCCTCAATTTCTGGGCGACGTGGTGCAAGCCGTGCAGAATGGAAATGCCCGATATGCAGGAGCTGCAGAAAGAATATCCTGATATTGCGGTAGCAGCCGTTAATTTTACGTCCTCTGAAAAAAATATACAGGCTGTGAAATCATTTGCTGATCATTATCAGCTGACCTTTCCTATTCTGATTGACAAAAGCGGAATTAACGGGGATTTCAACGTGCTTTCTTATCCGACAACATACATATTAGACGAAAAAGGAACCATTCAGCACATTCGCGTAGGCACGATGACAAAAAAAGAAATGAAAGAAAAACTGGATCTCAAATAGAGGTTCAGTTTTTTTATTGTAAAGGGCTTAGGTTTTGAAAAATTGGAAAAAATGAATGAAAACACGGAGGTGAGAAGATTGAAAAAAATGCGAAAACGTTCTTTTCATGAATTGGTTATGGAAAATAAACGTGAGCTGATGACCAATACGGAATATTTGAATCAGCTTGAAGAAAAGCTGGAGCAGCGGTTCAAACAAAAATAACCTTTAATTTGCAGTCATGTTTACACCTCCTTTTGCAAAATATACTCTTAAGGAGGGATGAACATGGGCATAAACAAGAAAGACGGCCAGCCGCAATACGCTCCGAGCCACTTAGGGACAAAACCCGTTAAATATAAACGCAATAAAGGGGAAAAGTTTCATGACAAGTCAAACGGACATCCGATTGTCATGCAGACGAAAGGCGAATAACATCATCAAAGGAGAGCAGACATTATGACAAACAATGATCAAAAACCGAATCCGGATGACCGTTCCGATAACGTTGAAAAGCTGCAGGATATGGTGCAGAATACAATTGAAAATATAGAAGAAGCGAAAGAATCAATGGAATTTGCGACAGATGAGGAAAAACAGCGCATTCAAGAAAAGAATGCCAGACGCAATGAAAGCATTGAATCGTTCCGCAGTGAAATTCAGGATGAATCGGCTGCAAGAGAAAACGGCTATCAATCATAATAAAAACCAGGGAAACCTGGTTTTTTTCTCTTTCCGGCTCGTTGTGATAAAATGGGGGCTAATCTGATAAAAAGGGAGCAGAGAACGTTGCATGTGTCAAAAAAAGAAATAGAAGTGCGTTATGCGGAAACAGATCAAATGGGCATCGTCTATCATGCCAATTACTTAGTCTGGATGGAGGTCGGCAGAACGGCGCTGATTAAGGAACTCGGATTCCTTTACAAGGATATGGAAGATAGAGGAGTGCTGTCCCCTGTATTGGATATCAGCATTTCTTATAAAAAGCCGCTCCGCTACGGAGAAACGGCTGTCGTACATACTTGGATTGAAGAATATAACGGATTTAAAACCGTTTACGGCTACCACATCTATAATCCGGATCAAGAACTTGCCATCAAAGCGACATCCTCTCATATATGCGTTGATAAAGAGAGCTTCAAACCGATTCAGTTTCGCAAGGCTTTTCCTGATTGGCATGCCGCTTACGAAAAGGCAAAAAAATAAGGAGCGGCTGCAGTTATGGCATTTGGAATTACGCGTAAGGAACTGGAAAGATGGAAGCGGGATGTATCGGAAGGGAAAATCGCTTTTTTAACGCATTACTGGCTGGACGACCGCTTTCCGGAGGCTAAGACCGTGACGAAGGCCGGTTCAAGCGATCTCAATAAACTGATCAGATGGGGAGCGGAGTACGGGCTGAAGCCGGAGTGGATTCACCATAAAAATGAATTTCCCCACTTTGACCTGCTCGGAGAAACGCAAAGAAGCATATTAGAAAAAGAACGTCTGACTGATCATCTCAAAAGGTTCAGGCTGTAAAAAAAGAACGCATCCGCTGCGTTCTTTTTTTACACGTAATCAAATACCGGCTCTTCTGCCTGATCTGAATATGTGACTGACAAATCGTGATTATCAAAGTACCATAAGTCGCTTTCTTCAATAAAAAAGGTAATGCCTTCAACTTCCGTGCTGGTGCCGATGTTCATCGGCCGGTCTTTTAAAATGCCGAGAGAAAAGCCTTTCTGAACGTTGCTGCATCCCCCGTAACGGACAAAGAAACGGACATGGTCGCCTGTTTCCAGATCGAGCTCTTCTTTGTACCAATCCAGCGCGCCTTTCGTTACTTTCATGTTCATCCGGAACACTCCCTTTTTGTTTCTCATATAAAGAAATTATCTCTATTATAAACGCATATGGCATTTTGATGTCAAAATTGAAGTTTCATCAAAACCATTTGATCTTCGGTTCTGTTTTGTTTATAATCCGTTTGATGTTTGCCCTGTGTCTGTAGATAACAAACGCGGTCAAGAGCGTCACTACGATTAATAAATAAGGGTCTTTTACAAACAGACAGTAAATAATCGTATAAATCCCTGTTAACATTGAAGACAGAGAAACAAATTTCGTAAGGAATAAAAATACGAAAAATACTGCCACCATCGTAACGAATAACAGCGGAGCATAAAACAGCAGGACGCCCCCTGATGTGGCTACGGCTTTGCCTCCTTTAAACTTTGCGAACACCGGGAATACATGGCCGATCACTGCTGCCACCCCTGCGAGAAGAGGATGAATGGGGACGTGCAGTAAATATGGGAGCGCCGCGGCCAGGGTGCCTTTTAAAATATCGGCTGCGACGACGACCGATCCCGCTTTAACGCCAAGCGTGCGAAAAGCATTTGTAGCGCCCAAATTGCCGCTTCCGTGTTCTCTAATATCGATCCCTTTCGCAAGTTTGCCTACGACTAAACCTGACGGGATGCTGCCTATTACATAGGCCAAAATAATCAATAAAGCAATCAACATCTACATTTCTCCTTTTCAATGTCCCTTCACTCTATTTTAACACGAGTTGTTACCGTCTGATGACAAGTTTTTTGAGAATTAAGCTGACAAAGCGCTTTTTTTGATTCCGGCGAAGCGGTCATGTACAATATATCAAAAGGAGATGGTAAAGATGCAAAATCCTTCAAAATCAGAGATTAAAGAAATTCTGGACCGGAGCAAACGGATCGCAGTCGTCGGGCTGTCAGACCGTCCCGACCGGACTTCTTACATGGTTTCCAAAGCGATGCAGGATGAAGGATATGAAATTATTCCCGTCAACCCAACGATTGATGAGGCGCTTGGCGTTAAAGCCGTTGCTTCGTTAAAAGACGTGGAGGGGCCGATTGATATCGTGAATGTGTTCAGACGCTCTGAGCAGCTTCCCGGCGTTGCTGAAGAATTTTTACAGACGGACGCTCCCGTTTTTTGGGCGCAGCAGGGCCTTGCAAATGAAGAAGCGTATCGCATGATTACAGACAAAGGACGGACGGCTGTTATGGATTTATGTATAAAAGTCGCCCGCGCTGTTATAAAATAGGAACAAAAAAGGCAAAAATCCTTGGCAAATCAGGGGTTTTTGCTTTTTTATTGAAAGAATACTCTTTGCGTATGATGATGAAACAGATACAATAAAGCATGAACAGCTTTTTTAGAAACCCCTTTATACAGGGGTTTGCAGTCTGTTTGCGATGGCCGGCATAAAGCTATATAATAGAAAGCGAACTCATGTTCTTATCTGCCGAAAAGGGCACCAAAAAGATGAAAAGCCGTTCGAATGTATGTCTTGCGGCCTAAAAAAACGAGCCATTCGCTTAAATATGTTGCGAAATCAAGCATATTGGTTATAATTGTGAGTCCGAGGAGAATTGGACCGAAGCTTGCGCATACTGAAAAACAAAGACATGAAAACATTTAAAAAAGAGAATGATTAAGAGCAGGTTTTTTGAAAGGGGTTTGTACGTTTGGCTAGAAAACAGCAATTTGATTACAACGAAGATGCCATACAGGTGCTTGAAGGCCTGGAAGCCGTCAGAAAACGACCGGGAATGTACATCGGTTCGACGGACGCACGCGGCCTGCACCATCTGGTATATGAGATCGTCGACAATTCCGTCGATGAAGTTCTTGCCGGCTACGGAGATCATATTATCGTAACGATACATAAGGACAACAGCATCTCTGTACAGGACAGAGGACGCGGAATGCCGACCGGGATGCATAAGCTCGGAAAGCCGACGCCGGAAGTTATTTTCACCGTGCTGCATGCCGGGGGGAAATTCGGACAGGGCGGCTATAAAACAAGCGGCGGTCTGCATGGTGTCGGCGCATCTGTCGTAAACGCATTATCGGAGTGGCTGACAGTTACTATTGAGCGTGACGGATATGTTTATAAACAGCGGTTTGAAAACGGCGGCAAGCCCGTGACTTCACTTGAAAAAATCGGAACGACCAAAAAAACGGGAACGCTTACCCATTTTAAACCTGATCCGTCAATGTTCAGCGCAACGGTTTATAATTTTGACACGCTGTCAGAACGTCTGCGCGAATCGGCTTTCTTGTTAAAAGGTTTGAAAATAGAATTAATTGATGAACGGAACGGCGTAAAAGAAGTATTTTATTATGAGAACGGAATTGAAGCATTTGTCGCTTATTTAAACGAGGAAAAAGACGCTTTATGCGAAGTGGTGTCCTTTGAAGGCGAGCATCATGATATTGAAGTCGATTTCGCATTTCAGTTTAATGACGGGTATTCAGAAAATATGCTGTCATTCGTTAATAACGTCAGAACAAAGGACGGCGGCACCCACGAATCAGGAGCCAAAACTGCAATGACAAGAGCGTTTAACGAGTATGCGCGAAAGGTCGCCCTTTTAAAAGAGAAAGACAAGAACCTTGAAGGCGCCGATATCAGGGAAGGTTTGTCCGCAATCATTTCCGTCCGTATCCCGGAGGAACTGCTGCAATTTGAAGGCCAGACGAAAGGGAAGCTCGGCACAAGTGAGGCGAGATCCGCCGCGGATGCCGTCATTTCCGAGAATCTTGCTTATTTCTTGGAAGAAAACCGCGATACGGCAACCCTGCTTGTCAAAAAAGCGATTAAAGCAAGCCAGGCCCGTGAAGCGGCCCGTAAAGCGAGAGAAGAAGCGAGAAGCGGCAAAAAGCGCAAAAAATCAGAAGCGACGCTGAGCGGAAAACTCACACCGGCCGGTTCCAGAAATCCGGCGAAGAATGAATTGTATCTTGTGGAGGGAGACTCTGCGGGAGGTTCTGCAAAACAGGGAAGAGACCGGAAATTCCAAGCCGTGCTGCCCCTTCGCGGAAAGGTCATCAACACAGAGAAAGCAAAGCTTGCAGACATCTTCAAAAATGAAGAAATCAATACGATTATTCATGCGATCGGCGGAGGAGTCGGCGCAGATTTTGATATAGACGACATCAACTATGACAAGATCATCATCATGACGGACGCAGATACCGACGGCGCGCACATTCAAGTCTTGCTGTTAACGTTTTTCTACCGCTATATGAAACCTTTAATCGAGCACGGAAAAGTCTTCATCGCCCTTCCGCCTCTTTACAAAGTGAGCAAAGGAAGCGGCAAGAAAGAGATTATTGAATATGCTTGGTCCGACGAAGAAATGGACGGCGTTTTAAAGAAAGTCGGTAAAGGGTATACCATCCAGCGCTATAAAGGTCTGGGAGAAATGAACGCAGACCAGCTCTGGGAAACGACGATGAATCCCGAGTCGCGAACGCTCGTCAGAGTCAAAATCGACGATGCGGCACGGGTAGAGCGCCGTGTAACGACATTAATGGGAGACAAAGTAGAACCGAGAAGAAAATGGATTGAAAAGAATGTTGCCTTCGGATTAGATGAGGAAAGCAATATTTTGGAAAATGAAAACTTGTCGGTCGCTGAGGAGGTTTAATAGTGGCACAGCCAGAATTATTTCATGATTTACCGTTAGAAGAAGTAATCGGCGACCGTTTCGGACGCTACAGTAAATACATTATTCAAGACAGGGCGCTGCCCGACGCTCGTGACGGTTTAAAGCCGGTGCAGCGGAGAATTTTATACGCCATGCACGCAGACGGAAATACATTCGATAAAAATTTCCGTAAAGCGGCGAAAACGGTCGGAAACGTTATCGGTAATTATCATCCGCACGGTGACAGCTCCGTTTATGAAGCGATGGTGCGGATGAGCCAGGATTGGAAAGTGCGGAATGTGCTGATTGAGATGCACGGCAATAACGGAAGCATTGACGGTGATCCGCCGGCTGCCATGCGTTATACGGAAGCGAGATTATCTTCTATCGCGTCAGAGCTTTTGCGTGATATTGATAAAAATACGGTTGAATTCGTTCCGAACTTTGATGACACCAGTAAAGAGCCGGTTGTTTTGCCCGCCATGTTCCCTAACTTGCTTGTCAACGGATCAACCGGGATTTCAGCGGGCTATGCGACTGATATTCCCCCTCATCATCTGGGTGAAGTCATTGATGCCGTCATTAAACGGATTGAATCTCCGGATTGCACCGTCGATGACTTGATGCAGGTGATTAAAGGGCCTGACTTTCCGACAGGAGGCATTATTCAAGGAGTCGACGGCATTCGGAAGGCTTATGAAACCGGTAAAGGCAAAATTATTATCCGCGGCAAGGCTGAAGTGGAATCCGTAAGAGGCGGACGGGAGCAGATCGTCATTACAGAAATTCCGTTTGAAGTAAACAAAGCCAATCTCGTTAAGAAAATGGACGAATACCGCATAGACAAAAAAGTCGAAGGCATTTCTGAAGTCAGGGATGAAACTGACCGCACGGGGCTTCGGGTGGTCGTTGAGTTAAAGAAAGAAGCCGATGCAAAAGGCATCCTGAATTTCTTATATAAAAACACTGATCTGCAGACAACATATAACTTTAATATGGTCGCCATACATAACCGCCGGCCGATGCTGATGAGTCTTACGGCCATCCTGGATGCGTATATTTCCCATCAGAAGGAAGTGGTGACAAACCGCTCCGTCTTTGAATTACAAAAAGCAAAAGAGCGGCATCACATCGTTGAAGGACTGATGAAGGCGCTGTCTGTGTTAGATGAGGTCATAGCGGTCATCCGGGCAAGCAGCGACAAGAAAGATGCGAAACAAAACTTAATTTCTAAATTCGCATTTACGGAGCCGCAGGCCGAAGCGATCGTATCCTTGCAGCTGTATCGTCTGACAAACACGGATATTACGGCGCTAAAAGAGGAAGCGGAAGAGCTCAGCAAGAAAATTCAGGAGCTCGAAGCCATTTTAAGTCATGATAAAAAGCTGTTAAAAGTCATTACAAGCAGCCTGAAAAAATTGAAAAAGACCTATGCTGACAGCAGACGGTCTGTCATTGAAGAAAAGATTGAGGAAATTAAGATCAATCTTGAAGTCATGGTTGCCTCTGAGGACGTATATGTGACAGTCACAAAAGACGGCTATGTAAAACGAACAAGCCAGCGGTCATTTGCCGCTTCTAACGGCCAGGATTTCGGTATGAAGGATACTGACAGACTGATTCACCAATTTGAAATGAATACAACGGATGTTCTCCTGCTCTTTACCAATAAGGGAAGCTATGTTTATTGTCCGGTTCACCAGCTTCCCGATATCAGGTGGAAAGACATGGGGCAGCACGTAACGAACATCATCACGATTGACCGTGATGAAACCATCGTGAAAGCTATACCGGTAAAAGAATTTGATCCATCTTCATATTTATTGTTCATGACGAAAAACGGCATGGTGAAAAGAACTGAAATGACGCATTACAAAGCGCAGCGTTACTCGAAAGCGCTTGTTGCCCTTAACCTTAAAGGGGATGATGAGCTGATTGATGTTCATGTCACAGACGGCGGCAGCCAGCTGTTTATCGCCACCCGCCTCGGGTACGGTTTATGGTTCGGTGAAGATGAAGTAAATGTAGTCGGTGCCCGTGCGGCCGGCGTAAAGGGCATAAATTTAAAAGACGGTGATACCGTCGTATCAGGGCAAATTCTGTATGAAACAGATTCGCTCGTCCTCGTCACACAGCGGGGAGCGATCAAACGGATGAACCTATCTGAATTCGAAAAAACATCCAGGGCGAAACGCGGTGTCATCATGCTGCGTGAGCTTAAAAAGAACCCGCATCGGGCAGTCGGCGTATTCGCGTGCGCTTTAGCCGACATGATCGCTGCGGAAACAGAAAAAGGCGAGAGAATCGAAATCGCCGTGAAGTCCTTGCGGGCGAATGACCGATACAGCAACGGCTCCTTCTTTACCGATGAAGATGAGACAGGGCCGGTAACAGATGTATGGCGTATCCCTGCATACGATGTTTAAGAGTAAAATTAAAATAAAAAACCTCCGCTCATTGAGCGGAGGTTTTACTATTTAGCTTTCATGGCTGCCGAATAAGTCAGTGATAGCGTGAATGACTTCGATTCCCTGCCATACAAATAAATTCAATGCAGTGAATGAAAACAACCCTAAAATCACCATTCGTAAGATAAACAACATGTTTAACAACCTCCTCATTTTATGTTACATAGATAGGCGATGTTGAACATGAAGCTCATCGAAATACGAGGACTGATAAAATTTAGCGATTAAAAAGCTTTTCTTTCGCTGTCTTCTCCGGGAAGCGGGGCGTCTCCTGTCTGATATCACGATCAGTGAGACAGAAGCGGCAAAAAGCGCCGTCAAGATATATGAGCCCGTCAGCGATTTTTTCTCATCATCAGCATTTTGGCCGGCCTTCATTTCGTGCATTTCCTGCTGGTCGGCTACCGCTTTAAAATGATGAGCGGTATCAAACGCATGGGGAATGGAGAGCAAATGAAAGCTTGCAATCGCTAAAAATAAAATAGAAGCTTTTAAAAACAAGATTTTTTTCAAATGTTCTCCTCCCTTCATAAGTCTGAATATTTTTATTATAATACCCTAATTTAAATGTAAAGTAAACACATTTATTAAATTTAAAAAATTATTATCCTGGTTAAGTATATACCATTCCATCCATCTTTTCATCTCTTTTTTCTTAAAGACCTATTTGTTATGATATGCACGCATTCCTTATGACGTGACAACATTTTTAGGGCTGTAAGATAAAAAACGGGGCATGACAGCAAAAGATGTGATGAAGAAACCGAAACATTTTCTTAAAAAAACTTCTCAACCACTGTTGTTGTGATATAATAATACCCGTTGTGTTAAAAGATCTAACATATGCAGCAAAAGTGACAGTAAAAGATATGTAAAAGGGAGGTTAAACATGGAGGCTTTCATCAGTGAAATCATAAATGTTCCAAATGATTTTATTTGGAAGTATCTTGTTTATATTTTAGTCGGGATCGGATTGTACTTTACGTTCCGTTTTCGCTTTATTCAATTCCAGTACTTTTTTGAAATGTTCAGAATCGTCGGGGAGAAGCCGCAAGGAAATAAAGGAGTGTCTTCAATGCAGGCATTCTTTATCTCAGCCGCTTCTCGTGTCGGAACCGGAAACTTGACCGGTGTCGCGCTGGCGATTGCAACAGGCGGTCCCGGCGCAGTATTTTGGATGTGGATCGTAGCGATTGTCGGTATGGCTTCCAGCTTTGTGGAAAGCACTTTGGCGCAGCTGTATAAAGTGCGTTCCGGTGACGAATTCCGCGGCGGTCCGGCATATTACATGGCAAAGGGTCTGGGCGCCCGCTGGCTCGGTATTTTATTCGCCGTATTGATTACCGTTTCTTTCGGACTTATCTTTAACGCCGTGCAGTCAAATACGATTTCTGTGGCGTTTGACGAAGCGTTCCATGTGAATAAAACAGTTATCGCAATCATTTTAGCTGTATTAACGGCTTTCATTATATTCGGCGGTCTGAAGCGTGTTGTTTCCGTCTCGCAATTAATCGTTCCGGTTATGGCGGGAATGTATATTCTGATCGCGCTGTATGTCGTGATTGTAAATATCTCGGCGGTACCTGAGCTGCTTGTTACGATTGTGAAAAATGCTTTCGGTTTTGAGCAGATCGTCGGCGGAAGCTTAGGAAGCATCATTATTATCGGAGCGCAGCGCGGCCTGTTTTCAAACGAAGCGGGAATGGGAAGCGCGCCGAATGCCGCAGCAGCTGCACATGTGTCGCATCCGGCTAAGCAGGGATTAATTCAGACCCTCGGCGTGTTCTTTGATACGTTTATCGTTTGTACATCGACTGCTTTTATCATTTTATTGTACAGCTTTACGCCTAAAGGCGACGGCATCCAAGTGACGCAAGCCGCACTGCAGCACCATCTCGGCGGATGGGCGCCGACATTTATTGCGATTGCGATGTTTTTATTCGCATTCAGCTCAGTCGTCGGCAACTATTACTATGGTGAAACGAATATCGAATTTATTAAAACAAGCAAAACATGGCTTAATATTTACCGCGTATTCGTCGTAGTGATGGTGGTATACGGATGTTTGGCTGACTTCCAGATCGTCTGGGACATGGCAAACTTGTTTATGGGACTCTTGGCTCTCATTAACTTAGTGGCAATCTTACTCCTGAGTAATGTAGCCTACAAGATCTATAAGGATTATGCCGCTCAGCGCAAAAAAGGTCTTGATCCTGTATTCAAAGCCGAGAATACCCCGGAGCTCCAGCATATTGAAACATGGGCGGAAGAAGAAGGTACAAGCCCTGAACGTAAGACTGCTAACTGAGGAAACATGCATACAATTTTCAAAAAAACCCCTTACATTTTGTTGTGAGGGGTTTTTTATGTGAAAAAGCGGGTTATTTTTACTGAAAACAGATTTTTTTGAATTTATTGTATTTTTCTCTTGTGTATGTAAGTGCTTTCATATAAAGTTTAACTAAACCGGTTTACCAAACCGATTTAGTCTTAAAGGAAAGGAGTATTGATGTGGCTTCTGATTATGGCATTTTTACGATCGGTGATGCGATGATCACCTTAAATCCCGCAAGCACAGGACCTTTGCGTTTTGTTACCCATTTTGAACGAAAAGCAGGAGGAGCTGAACTGAATTTTGCGATTGCATGCGCCAGATTGAACCTGCACTCAAAGTGGGTCAGCAGACTGGGGAAGGATGAGTTCGGCAGAGTGATTTATCAGTTTGCCAAAGGAGAAGGAATTGATGTGACTGACGTCTCCTTTGTTGAAGGTTTTCCTACATCTTTAAATGTCAAAGAGATCAGAAATGACGGTTCAGGCAAGACGTTTTATTATCGTTTCAATTCACCAATTCTGACTCTTGCACCGGAAGATATAACAGAGAATATGTTTGACGGCATTCACATCGTTCATCTTACCGGTGTGTTCCTCGCGCTTGATAAGAAAAACCTTGAAATTGCTGAAAGGGTGCTTTCCATCGCCAAAGCAAGAAAGATTCCCGTATCTTTTGATCCGAATATCAGGCTGAAGCTGTGGACGATTGAGGAGGCGCGTGCGGCATTTCATCAAATCTTTCCGCATACTGATATTCTTCTGGCGGGGCGGGACGAAATGAAACAGCTGACAGGTATAGGAGAAAATGAAGCATTAGCCCGGTTTGCAGAGAGCTATTCAATCAGTCAGCTTGTCATAAAAGACGGTGAAGCAGGTTCTGGGCTGTATCATGATCATAAGTGGGTTCACAAAGAGGCTTTCCCGGTTGCGCCTGTTGACACGGTAGGAGCGGGTGACGGCTTTAATGCCGGCTACCTGTACAGTTATCTGCATGGTTTTGAACCGGAAAAACGTCTGGAGTTTGCAAATGCAGTCGGTGCGCTCGTCACCACAGTTTCCGGTGACAATGAAGGGCTTCCCTGCCTAGAAGAGGTTCTGTCATTTGTAAACAAAGAGACTGTGATTGAACGGTAGCAAGCACAACTTAAAAAGCGGGTGAAAAAATGAAAGCGGTTCAAGTACGGAAAGCATTTGATCTGATGGTGACGGAATGTGAGAAACCGTCTGTTGTCCACGCGGATGATGTTCTTGTCAAGGTGAAGCGGGTCGGAATTTGCGGATCAGATTTGCATATTTATCATGGGACAAATCCGTTAGCTTCCCTGCCGAGAGTAATCGGACATGAAGTCACAGGGGAAGTCGCAAAGACCGGTTCTCATGTCCGGCGTTTCAAGCCGGGTGACCGGGTAGTGATTGAACCGATATCTTATTGCGGAACATGCTATGCCTGCCGGAAAGGACGTCCGAACGTCTGCAAAGCGCTTTCGGTGTTCGGCGTTCATGAAGATGGCGGGATGCGGGAATATATCGTGCTTCCGGAAAAGCAGCTGCATGCTGTTTCGCCCGATCTGCCCTGGGAGGAAGCGGTCATGGCAGAACCATATACGATCGGCGCCCAGGCCGTTTGGAGAGGCCGTGTCGAGAAGGAAGATACCGTTTTGATTCAAGGAGCGGGACCAATCGGAATCTGCATATTAAAAATGGCAAAGTTCAAAGGCGCTTCCGTCATGATAACCGACTTGAATGATGAACGCTTGGCATTCGCTGAAAAAAACGGTGCGGACGTTACCGTCAACGCGCAAAAAGAAGATCCCGTTTTACGGGTGAACGAATGGACAAAAAATGAAGGCGCCAATGTCGTCATTGATGCTGTCTGTCTCCCCTCAACGTTTGAAACGTCCATTGACGCGGTGTCTCCGGCCGGTCATGTGGTTGTGCTAGGTTTTGATGAGAGGACTGCCGGCATTTCTCAGCTTCCGATCACAAAAAAGGAAGTCACGATCACCGGTTCAAGATTGCAGACGAATCAGTTTCCGTACATTACAGACTTACTGAATAAAGGCCTGTTAACGCATGGCGGTCTTATTACACATACATTTTCAGCAGATGACGTCCATCAAGCATTTCAGTTGATCGAACAGCACCCGGGCAAGGTGGGAAAAGCAATCATTACGTTTGATTAAAGGAGGAGCGAGAATGCTGCCTAAGTACGCCATTTACGAAAAACTTCTGCATGCACAAGTGGTGGCTGTCATAAGGGGACAAAACAGCCAAGAGGCGCTTGAAGTTGCACAAGCGGCCATTTCAGGAGGCATCAGCGCCATTGAGCTTACATACACAACTCCTGAAGTGGAAGATGTCTTTAAGGAACTCCGGCATCAAGATATTCTTCTTGGAGCCGGTTCTGTAATGGATACAGAAACAGCGAGACACGCCATTTTATCAGGCGCCTCATTTATCGTCAGCTCTCATTTTGTAAAAGAGATAGCATCTCTATGCAACCAGTACAGCGTACCGTATCTTCCGGGATGCATGAGCGTGTCTGATATGGCTTTGGCGCTCGAAGCCGGATGTGATGTGGTAAAGCTGTTCCCCGCTAATTCGTTTGACCCTTCATTTATCAAGTCGGTCAGCGGCCCTCTGCCGAATGTCCGCATTATGCCGACCGGGGGTATCTCATTAAACAGCATGAATGACTGGCTTTCTGCCGGAGCGGTCGCGGTCGGAGTGGGAAGCGACTTGACAAAAGCATATCAAAAGGGCGGCTATGAAGCTGCCGTATCCCTCAGCAAAGAATACGTCTGCCGAAAAAACGAATATACGGGGGTGTAACATGAATATCACGTTTCGCTGGTACGGCCAAGGTAATGATACGGTGACGCTTGAACATGTCAGACAAATTCCCGGGGTCAAAGGCATCGTCTGGGCTCTTCACCAGAAGCCCGCGGGCGAAGTATGGGAAAAGGAGGACATTGAAGCGGAAGTCAGATTCATTCAATCCTATGGGTTTCATGCAGAGGTCGTGGAAAGCGTGAATGTTCATGAAGCCATTAAACTCGGCCATGAAGAACGCGGACAATATATTGAGCACTATAAACAGACCATTCGCAATCTGTCCGAATTCGGCGTGAAAGTCATCTGTTACAATTTCATGCCGATTTTTGACTGGACGCGTACTGATATGTTCCGCGCGCTGGAGGATGGGTCAACCGCTTTGTTTTTTGAAAAAGCGAAAGTGGAAAGTCTCCCTCCGGAGGAACTGATCCGCACGGTTGAAGAATCTTCTGATTTGACGCTTCCCGGGTGGGAGCCGGAGAAAATGGCCCGGATCAAGGAACTGTTTGAAGCCTATCAAACGGTCGGTGAAAAACAGCTTTGGGCCAATCTAGAATTCTTTTTACATGAAATCCTTCCTGTAGCGGAGGAACACGGCATTCAAATGGCCATTCATCCGGATGATCCGCCCTGGTCAATTTTTGGCCTGCCCCGTATTATCACCGGTGAGAAAAGTTATGAAAAGCTGCGAGAGATTTCAGATTCACCCGCCAACTGTATTACGGTGTGCACGGGTTCGATGGGAGCGGATCCCGCCAATGATATGGTGAAGATCGCCAAACACTATGCGGGAGCTGCGCCGTTTGCCCATATACGAAATGTGAAAATCTGCGATAACGGTGATTTTACGGAAACTTCGCATCTTACCAGTGATGGGTCCATTGATATTACCGGTGTGGTAAAAGAATTGCACGGCCAAGGCTACAAAGGATATGTACGGCCTGATCACGGCCGTCATATCTGGGGCGAACAATGCCGGCCGGGCTATGGTTTATATGATCGTGCCTTAGGAATTATGTACTTGAGCGGACTGTGGGATGCGTTCTCGTCTCATGAGAAAGAGGTGAAGAGATGAGACCGATTCATGAACGTTTATCAGGAAGAACCGCTGTCATAACAGGCGGGAGCGGTGTTCTCTGTTCAGCAATGGCAAAGGAGCTTTCACGGCAGGGGATGAAAATTGCGATCGTCAGCCGGAATGCTGATAAAGCAGAGCGTGCGGCGGGCGAGATTGCTGACGCTGGAGGAACCGCGGTTTCTGTACCGGCTGATGTTTCAGCCCGTGATTCTCTCGAAAAGGCAAAAGACGAGATTATCAGCCGGTTCGGTTCTGTCAATCTTTTAATTAACGGAGCCGGGGGAAACCACGCTGATGCGATCACTGCCAGTGAGACGTATGAAGAGGATGAGCAGAGCCCATCATTTTTTGATATGGACGAAACGGGATTTTCCAGCGTATTTTCAAGCAACTTTACCGGTGCATTTGTGGCATCGCAAGTGTTTGGAAAAGACCTTTTGAAGGCGGAATATCCCGCGATTATTAATGTTTCTTCTATGAGCGCGTATACACCGATGACAAAGGTGCCTGCCTACAGCGCGGCTAAGGCGGCGGTTCAGAATTTTACGATGTGGATGGCTGTTCATTTCGCAAAAAAAGGGCTGCGGGTGAATGCCATCGCTCCGGGTTTCTTTTTGACTGCGCAAAACCGTGAGTTATTATTACAGGAAGATGGAAGTCTGACAGACCGATCCAATAAGATTATGGCACATACACCGATGAAACGTTTCGGGAAACCGGAAGACCTTCTGGGAACGCTCCTGTGGCTTTCGGATGATTCATGCTCAGGCTTTATCACCGGGGTCACCGTTCCCGTCGACGGAGGTTTTATGGCTTATTCGGGAGTGTGACAGAATCCAGTTCCCTGTCAGATTGTAAACGATTTACTTCTGACTTATACTAGTGAAAAATGAAGACAGACGGGGATGAGTCTATGAAAACCATTACAATTTCTGATGTGGCGAAATATGCAAACGTATCTAAAAGCACCGTATCTCAATTTTTAAATCAGCGCTATGACTATATGAGCGAGAAAACGAAACAAAAAATAGAAGCGGCCATTCAAGAGCTGAACTATCAGCCGAATTTCGTCGCCCGCAGCTTAAAACAGAAATCAACATTTACGGTAGGTGTGGTGGTGGCTAATATTCTTCACACCTTTTCCACTCAGGTCATCAGGGCGGTTGAAGACTATTTTCATGAACAAGGATTTCATATTATTGTCTGCAATGCGGATGATGAACCGGAAAAAGAAAAGAAATATATTGAAATGCTCAGGGCCAAGCAGGTGGATGGAATTATTATTTTTCCGACGGGCGAAAATCTCTCTTTATATGAAAAGATGAAACGCGATACGTTTCCGGTCGTGTTTATGGACAGAACCATTGAAGAACTCGGGATTCCGACAGTGCTGCTTGATAACCATCATGCAGCCGGTCTTGCCGTTGACCGGTTTATCGAGAGCGGCATTAAGAGAATCGCGATTATTACGACGTCCATTATTCGGGAAATCAGTCCGAGGGTAGAGCGGATTGAAGGGTATAAAAAGGCGCTTGACCGCCACGGAATGATGGTGCGGAACGAATATATCAAAACAGCCGATGCGGCTGATATATCCAATGTTTTGTCAGTGCTGTTCTCCCTTCAGGAGCCTCCGAAAGCGATATTGGCGGCAAACGATATCGTTCTTGTTGAGGTACTGAAGTATATGAAGGAGCATGATATGACAATTCCTGATAAGGCAGCCGTCATCGGAATTGATGAAGTTCCTTTTGCGGGTTTTTTTACTCCTCCGATTACGACGATCGTCCAGCCTGCGGCAGAAATGGCGCGAAAAGCGGGAAGCCTTCTTCTTCGCCAGATACAAGAAAAAGATAGCGGTGAAAAACGGATTCACCGCTATAAACCGGCGCTTATCGCAAGGCAATCCGGATAACCGGTTTCATTGCATAAACCGGTTTACTCCGGCAATTTAAATTATGAAATAAGAGGGAGGGATTTTATGTTCTCAAAGGATAGATTCCCTATTATTCTTCTTTTATTTTCAGCCGGGGTGATTAACTATTTAGACCGCTCAGCGCTGTCTATTGCAGCGCCGTTCATACAGCAGGATCTCACATTGTCTGCAACCCAAATGGGGCTGATTTTCAGCAGTTTTTCTGTCGGATACGCTGTGTTTAACTTTCTCGGCGGTGTTGCATCTGACCGGTACGGGGCTAAATTGACATTGTGTACGGCGATGATCGTTTGGTCTCTTTTCAGCGGGGCGGTTGCGCTTGCTTTCGGATTTGTAAGTCTTTTGATTATCCGTGTTTTATTCGGTATGGGAGAGGGGCCGCTGTCGGCTGCCATAAGCAAAATGGTCAACAATTGGTTTCCTCCGTCTCAGCGCGCCACGGTCATCGGCCTGACAAACAGCGGCACGCCGCTCGGCGGAGCGATTTCCGGCCCGATTGTCGGGATGATTGCTGTGGCGTTCAGCTGGAAGGTTTCCTTTGTCCTGATCATGATCGTCGGTTTAGTCTGGGCGTTTATCTGGTTTAAATTTGTCAAAGAACGGCCGGCACAGACGGAAGACGCCCCGGCAATGAAAGCGGCGATTCAATCGCATGAGCAGCATATCCCGATGACCTTCTATTTGAAACAAAAAACGGTTCTCTTCACGGCTTTTGCCTTTTTCGCCTACAATTACATCTTATTTTTCTTCTTAACATGGTTTCCGAGCTATCTGGTGAAAGAACGCGGTTTAAGTGTTGAATTTATGAGCGTGGTGACTGTTATTCCCTGGATTCTTGGATTTATCGGTTTGGCGGCAGGCGGAATGATTTCTGATTATGTATACAAAAAAACCGCCGGAAAAGGGGTTTTGTTCTCACGGAAAGTCATTCTTGTCACTTGCCTGTTCGCTTCCGCTGTACTGATCGGATTTGCCGGACTTGTTACCACTACCGTAAGTGCCGTTATTCTCGTTGCTTTATCAGTCTTCTTTTTATATATAACGGGCTCTATCTATTGGGCGGTGATTCACGATGTGGTTGATCAAAGGAATGTCGGGTCAGTCGGCGGCTTTATGCATTTTCTTGCAAACACGGCCGGTATTATCGGGCCTGCTTTAACCGGCTTTATCGCGGATAAAAGCGGATCATTCTCGGGGGCGTTTTTGCTTGCAGGCGGATTAGCTGTTTTGGCCTCGGCTGCGGTAATCCGTTTCGTGCGTCCGATAATCATTCAAACAGTTTCTGAAGATAAAAAAGACACGGTACCTTATTTATAAGTCATCAAAGTCACTGAGGCTGTCCTGCCGATAACGGGATGGCCTTTTCGTTCTGCCGTTTGATCTGTTCCTATGATAATATAGGAATTGTTTACAAAAGAAGGGAAGAGGAGGGAGCATGAAACAGAAGCCGATATATGTCGAAATCAATATTGCATCTGATATAGAAACGCTTTGGGAATATACGCAAAACCCGCATCTTCATAAGGAATGGGATCTGCGTTTTTCTGACATTACATATCTTCATAGGCTGCCAGATGAACCGCAGAGATTTCTATATGAAACACGAATCGGTTTTGGGCTGAAGGTATCCGGCACAGGCGAATCAATAGGTGACATAAGGCCTCGCTCGTCAGAAAGAGTGTCTTCGCTCGCTTTTGCCTCTGATCATCCGCTGTCACTTATAAAAGAAGGCAGGGGCTACTGGAAGTATATAGAGCGGGATAACGGACAAACCTCATTTTTGACTCAATATCAATATGAAACGGCCCGCGGTCTGCCGGGAAGTTGGATAGACAGGTTTTTATTTCGTCCTCTGCTAAGCTGGGCTACCGCATGGAGCTTTGATGCGTTGCGGCTTTGGATAGAACAAAACAGACATCCGAAGATATCAGTCCGTTTCGGATTTGTCTATGTCTGTATGTGTCTCGTATTCAGTCTGTATTGGTTTTTTCAAGGATTTCATGATGGCTGTGCCGATGCAGAGATCGTGAGGGGAGCGCTGGAGACAGGGTTAGGGGTATTATGGCTGCTTCCCATGCGGAGAAAGTGGCTGATTCACGCCGGGCAGTCAGTCTTCTTTTGTGTAACGGCTCTGTTATATTCCGGCGGCGGATTCTTGATCTCATTAGGAGTACTTACAATAGCCGGTATGATTCTTAAGCTCAAGCTGCCGAGCGCCTGGCATACAAAACGAAAGAGAGAAGTGAAATGACGGATTCAATGTATGAAAAAGCGATTACTCATTATCAATCACTGCACCCGATGCTGCAGAAACGGTACAGATTTGACGGATCACGCACGTTTTGCGGAGAAGGAGTTATGTCAGAAATAAAGGGAGGTTCTTTTCTTGTCAGAATGCTTTTAAAGACCGGTGTTTTTTTCAGATGTTTTTTCTCAGAGAGGGGAAACGATATCCCTTTCACTATCGAAAACAAAAACAGGCAAAATGGCGTGGAATGGAATCGTACCTTTTTCTTTAAAGGCAAAACGCGTTTTTTTGATGCGGTCATGGAATATGATGAGCGGGAAAACAGAATTCTTGATTACTTCGGCAAACCTCACATCCTACTGTCTGAACTGCATTTAGAAGCGTCTTCAGACGGAGGGCTTGTTATTACATCCGGAAGGCAGTGGCTCCTGATAGGCGGAAAGAAAATCCCGCTTCCGGCATGGCTGTGCGGGAATTCAACCGTTTATGAGGCTTATGATGAGGAAATGAATTGCTTCAGCATAAAGGTTCATGTGAAAAACCGGATACTCGGCACGCTTTTCTCTTACCGGGGGACTTTCCGGGAAACAGAGGGAGAAACATGCTGAAGCGTCATCTCATGGTCAGCGTGATTAGCTTTTTGGGATTTGCGGCGGCTGAAGCTCCGCATATATCAGCTGCTGAGACGTTTGTTTTATTTTCCGTACTTTTTTTCGTTCCCGCTGTATTCTGCTTTGCTTTTCGGCCGTCAAAGACCTTAGAGAATGTGTGGTTACGGAGTTATCCTGTTGCCGCTATATGTGCGGCGCTTGCGCTTGTCACAGGCTTCAGTTTTTTTGCCTTTGTGTGGCTCATTTATACGCTTGGGCTGGCACTGTATGCTGTCCGGCGGCTGATGAAAACAAATATTCACAGAACAGAAGAGATGTCTGTTATGGCGAGTTTCATTTATTTGGCCGGGGGCGGATTCTGGTTCTTCGCATATGTCCTTGAGATTCCCGTCATGAATTTCGGCCCGCTTATCGTTCTGCTGACGGCGGTGCACTTTCACTATTCCGCTTTTCTCATTCCGATCTTTAACGGATTGCTCGGCAGGATCATACGGGAGAAACGCGTACTTTACCGGTGGAGCACGGTCATTATTTTGATTTCGCCGGTCCTTATTGCCTTGGGGATTACATTTTCAAAGACACTTGATGTGATTGCTGTCGCTCTGTATCTTGCGGGTCTGTATGTAAATGCATATCTCGTCTTTAAGGCGCCGTTTGTTACGAAAACAGGCAGGATCTTGATCAGGAGTTCTTCGGCTGTGTTAATGATCACAATTGCTTTTTCTTTGATATATTCGTACGGTGTCTACCGCGAGGAGGCAACGCTCACGATCAGCCAGATGATTTGGATTCACGGGGCCGTCAATGCATTCGGCGTTATCCTGCCGGCTTTGGCGGGGTGGAGAATAGAAAATCCTAGACCGTTCGATGAGAACAGTGAAAGAACATTCAGCCGTATTTACGGGAAGAGAACGATAGGCAAAGAATTTTTGACAGATATTCATGCAGCAAATGACATCCATTATACCGGCCTTCTGGATCAGCTGAGAGAACTGCATTCTGAAGACTTTTCAACTGAAAAACTGGCGCCGGCCGTTATTTCCTTTTATGAAGAGACAATTGATTATGACATCATGGCAAAAGTGACGTGGAGCGGATGGTTTCGTCCGTTCGCGCGCGTGTACGAGCCGTTCAGCAGAAGAGCGGGGCAGATTCATCTGTCCATGAATCCAAATTGGTATATCATGCACAGTGATATTATAGGAGTTGACTCTGACAAAGACGGCAGAAAAAATGTCCGTGCGTGGATCAGAACAAATGAAAAGCAGGAAACCGTTTTTACTGCGCTGTATTCAGCGTACAGGGCAAAAGGGGAAGGATACATGAATATTTCTCTTCCGCTGCCGTACGGCCAAATGACGGGCATTTTAAAGCCTTATGCGCGTAAGCAGAATCTTGTTTTGACAAGCAGACGGCGAAAAAGCGGAGCGGGTGATGAAGGGATTTATCTCCAGACGAAATGGGGAACGTGTCATCTTCCGCTGGCAGAGACATTTCTTATTTCAGCCCAGAGCGAAACAAGCCTGAAGGCCGTTCATCATATGTGGCTGTTCGGACTGAAATTTTTAACTGTGCATTATCGGATCACTCACGCTTCCGCAGGTAACCGAAGCAAATAACAAGCTGCAGAGCCGTCTGTTCATCAGGCGGCTTTTTCTCATCTACATGGGTTATATTCACCATTTTATTTGCGAGCTATTTTGCGGCGGATGACACGAAAGGAGTCATCCGCTGGATCTCATTTATTCTCGTGTTAGCAGCTGTCAGGAATGGGCATGAGCGGTTATGTTGTCAGTGAATGAGGATGGGACGCGGCATTTTTGGATCGGGAGCGGCCTCGGTCTTTGCCTGTCTTTCATGATTCGCGAAATGAAAACGACCGCAATGTTTGGCTTCACAACGGCGAGAAAGAAATCAGCTTGTTGTCTTTTCGTTTATGACTATGCACGCACTGGCTTTGCTAGCGATAAGAACTTTAGTTCGTAGGTGCGGAAACAGGTAACATTAAAGCTGTTTTATTTACTCGCAGCCGTTTTTATTTTTATCATTCCTTTTACCGTCAGCCCGCTGGCGCTTTATGTGGTTCAGGTTTTAATAGGTTTTTCACTCGGCATTATTTTCCTTTGCTGCTTGGAATGTCGATTGAGTCTGTTCCGGAAGACATGAGAGCAACATCGATGGGGGCATACCAGGCGCTTTATGCACTCGGTATTTTCGGAGGACCTTTGGCCGAGGGATTTTTTAATGATTGGCTGAGGCTCAGAGCCGGATTTTATTTCGCGGCAGTGCTCGGGCTGGCGGCTGTCATACTTGCTCAGCTCATATGTGGGGAGCCGATGCGAAAAAATCGTCGGAGTATTACCAGACATGATTTTATTTTTGTGTACGCTTTCAAAAAAGAAGAGATCTTATTCGGATAAAATTAATTACAATATATGTATTTTTAGTGAAAATAAGTATCCTATCTACAAAATATGACAAATTCCCTTTGTACAAGATGGTAAAATCAGATTACCTGCTAAGTGAGAAAGCAGCAGGCAATAAATCATAAGGGGGCAATATTAATGTTTAAAAGTAAAATTAAAAAAATAGCCGGTGCGGCTGTAATTGCTGGAGCATTATTGGTTTCTGTGTCGCCAGCAAAAGCAGAAACTCTTCCGGGATTGATCTGGGTCATGGACAAATATACTGACGCTTTTAAATTCGACATGTTTATTAAAAACGGAAATGAAAAATGGGTTTATGTTTACACAAGATTATCCGATGGCAAAGTTGATGTGGAAGAAGTAAAGTGTGAAACAATTTATAAAGATCGATGCTATGTAAAGCAGTAAGAAATAAATACAAATCGTAATACATCCTATTTTTTAATTCTGTCTCATCAACTAAGTATACTTAAGATAACGAGACAGAATTCCCATTAAAGATTTAACTTCCTAGAATATATATTATGTAAACTAGAAATTATGAAGAGAATATAAAAGCGAATCCATATTCTAACAGCATCATTCTAACAGCATCCCCTTTTTGTAAGGTAATATTAAAAAACCTCTACGTCCTTAATAAATTAAATTGGTCATAAAGGTTTTTCAGTTTGAGTATTTTCATCGGTTATGTCACTTGTTGCTGGTCTTCTTGATCAAGTTCACACCATCGTATGCCAGACTTTCCACACTTGCAGCTTTCTGCAGGATGTAATGATCAAAAAAGTTCTTCGTATAGTCTGTAACAAGATTTCGCATCTCCGTGGCATCCCGTTCGCCTCTAAGTTCCTCATTCACACTGGTAAACACGATGTCACAGTAATCTAAATGCGCAGCACGATCAACAGAGAAATAATAGGTATCCATGCTATTGTTAGCGCCAATGATCGCATTCATGTTCATTCATGTTATAGTTCGGTTCAGAAAACAGCAGCAAAAAGGGTTTCTTAAGGTCGCTGCCCTGAAGGCCGAACGCTCCGCTGTCCAAGCCAATCCCGCAGGCGAACCGGTCGTCGTCCCGGCAAACAATCGCCGTCGTAGCCCCGCCATAAGAATGTCCGACTATGCCCATGCCGATGTCAAGCCACAATCTGTCCTTAAAGATGGAATTCAGCTCTCCAGAGTCCAGTTTGACAAGATAATCGGCTGCATACCTTACATCTTCCGCCTGCAATTCACAATACTTTGTTAACTTGCCAAGAATCGGCAGTGTAAACACGTTATGGCACATCTCAATGGCAGTTTCATCGTCAGGACGCATCTCCATCTTACCAGCCAACGCCAGCATCTCCGGATCTTCAGAAAACGCCAAAATGGCATCAGAAAAATCCTTTGATACATTAAACAGGCGCCCATCTTTACGCTTATACATCGTGCTATTCTGATGGCCGATGCTTACCGCCACATATCCCATGCTTGCCAAGTCTGTACAGATCACTGTGCCCCATTCTGGAGAACCGCCTCCGCCGCAAACATAGAATAACACCGGATAACGCTTTTCTTTCCCGGAGAGAGCAAGGTCGTCGTAACATTGGGTCTTGATATCTATAGAGTAAGCATCCTTCAACGCAGTGAGAAGCGGCTGCTCATCAAGCATTTCGCAGACTTCAGGAAACATGTACGTTGATGTAGTCTTCCCTTCGCTGCTGTCGGACGGATAGTACACAAACGCCGTCAGTTCTCTTTTTGTATGATCTGATGCCGTGTACTCAAAATCCATTTGGGTGCGGCCGACAGTATAGCCGCCAATTGGCTCTGGAAATGCGTCATACCTTTTCATTCTCTTGTTCCCCCTTAAGTAATAAAAGTGGCGGATGTGAAATACATACATTGCGCGATAAACGCTTTTCAAAACTGTGAAACGATTACATTATATGTTCAGTGAATCATATCTACTCCTTCACGTAAACCTCCATGTATTGCTGTTTAAGATGATAAAAGCGGACATCGTTGCTGATGTCCGCCTAAAGCTTAACTAATGGGGTTCTGTTCCTCAAATCAGTTTTCCTTGATGATATAATGTAATTTTTTTCGTTGTTTTAAACGTATTTGATTGAAAAAAGGAATAATCGCCGCTTTGTGCATAATTACTCCAGTCATCATTGTGAAGACGAAGCTGAATATTCCCTGTGCTTGCTCCCGGTGACAGCGTTCCTGTTTTAAACCCCAGTTCCAGATAGGTATCTGCACCTTGCTTAGGTTTATGCAGCGCCGCAAATTTGTGGATCAGATTGCCGCATCCAATTTGCGCGTAGTCACAGTCATAGTTTTGGCCTTTGTTTTTCGCGTTATACCAGTAACGGGCAGTGACATGTTTTAAATCAACCGTCGCATTGCCGTTATTTTTTATGTGAAGCTGCGGGCGGATTTGGTTGCTGTTCACGCTCCCATCCCCTGCTTTGTATTGTACGGAAATGCCTTTTTCCTGTGCGGGGTTATCTTGTGCTGGCGTTTCAGGGGCGTCCTTCGTTGAATCTTTGCTGCCGCGAATGTTTTCTCTTACGAATGTTCCTGAAGCAGTTAAATCTGTAACCGGCCAGCCGCCTGTTTTAGATGCTCCCGGCTTTAAAGCCGAAGATGATTCCTGCTTATCAGAAAGATTCCAGTTCACCCAGCTGATGTTTTTGCTGTCGAGATAATTCAGCCATTCCCGCGACTGGTCAAGGAATACACCGCCATTTCCAGACGCGTCGCTTGTTCCCCATTCTGTCACGAAAATAGGTGCTCCTTTGCTGAGTGCATAGTTTGCTTTATCCCGTAAAGATTGGCCGTGTGTGCCGGCATAAAAATGAAGCGCGTACATGACGTTTGCATCTTTTAGCTGATCATCGGCTGCATCATTCACATCTTGGCTCCATGTACCGGTTCCGACAATGATGATGTTGTCTGGATCATTTTTGCGGATAACGGAAATCACTTCTTCCGCATACGGTTTAATATCACGCTTCCAGTTCACATCACCGTTTGGTTCGTTTGCAATTTCATAAATGACGTTTGGCGTGTTTCCGTAAAGACTTGACATTTCCTTAAAAAATTCTTTTGCCTTCTCTTTATTTTGGTTTGGGTTGCCGTCATTTAAGATATGCCAGTCAATGATGACATATATCCCAAGTTCTTTTGCCGCTTCAACCGCTTCTTTTACTTTATTTTTCACGGACGGATTATCAATATAACCGCCGTCTGCCGTATACATCGCCGCGCGGAAAACGGTTATGCCCCAATCGTCTCTCAGCCATTTTAAGCTGTCTTTATTGACGAAATCGCCATACCATTGCAGTCCATGTGAACTGATCCCTTTCAATTGTACCGCTTTGCCTTCCCGGTTTACGAGCTGTGTCCCTTTTATGCTAAGCTGACCATTCTTGGCTGCTGGCGTTTTTGTCCCTGCTGCAGATGCCGGCGAAGCCTGCAAGCTGCCCATTGTCAATACCGTAATCAATAAACACGTAATAAAAATAGAAATTGACCGTTTCATATCTGATCTTTTCCTCCTTCGCATCATTTTGGCTCTTCACTTCTTATGAGCTCGAACTCATTGTAAAAATCTTTCTCATGATTGTCTATCAACCTAATTTCTTGTTTTTGGGAGGTGTAAAAGCCTGTCAATTTGCTCTATCTCTATTGAATAAGACACACCTGACACATATAGAACAAAGAAAACTGGACTGAATCGGGACTTTACACGTTATTTTTCAATCGAATCGAAAAATTAAATGTATTTCCAACGTAGACGCGCTAAATGTGATGAGTCTCAATATGGCATTGAATCTTATGATTGCTGTAAAAAGACGAGCCCTTGCCCGTCCTTGTTAATTTAAGGTTGATGTAAGGTTCGGATTAATACGGGTTAAGGTTGGAGTTGTACAATAAGATTGTACTTCAGTGTGGGATTCAGCCAGAAGATTTCCCCTTTAATAAATCATAGAGGTGAAAAGGTTTGAGAGAAAATAAAATTTTGTCTTCATTATGTTACTTCAGTATATTTTTTGCACCGTTTCTGTTTCCGATTATCGTCTATTTCTTAAGCCAGGACGATGTGAAAGATCATGCGAAAAAATCTTTATGGACGCATCTGATTCCTTATTTGATTTTTGGAATTGGCATCATCGCTTCAGGTTTACTTGGTATGAATGATATTAGACATGCCGGGCCTTTCCTGCTTGCGACTTATGCTGTTACATTCCTTGTGGCGATCTATTTTTTCATTTGGAACATTGTCAAAGGAATCAAAGTGTTTTCGGAATAATAGGAAAAAACGGTTCTGTTATTAATCAGCAGAACCGTTTTTTGTATAGCCATTATGATAATTGTATATCTATCGTTGTCCCTTCTCCCGCGGTGCTGTGAATGGTGATGTCCCCTCCGTGCTTTTGGATAATATCCTTTGCTATGGCCATTCCGAGACCAGAGCCTGCATGCGTCGTTCCTGTATTTGTCCCCCTGTAATAGCGATCAAACACTTTTTCCAGCTCCTCTTCTTCTATCCCTTTGCCGTTGTCCTTAATTGTCACATGAGTTCGTTCTTTTTGTTCAAGCTGTACAACGATCTTCACATCGGGATCATTGTGAACGAGGGCATTTAAAATGAGATTCGTGACCGCTCTCCGAATCAATATCGCATCAAGGTTCAGCATCAGCTTTTCCAGGTTCGTTTGAAGCTCAATGGACTTATCCGCATATCTGGAATCGTTTAAAATATCAATTAACGTTTCCCGCAGAAGCGATACAAGGTTTACCCGTTCTTTATTTAACATCACATCGTTGTTTTTCAGCCTTGTCGTTAAATTTAAATCTTCCATCACATCTTTCATATAGAGGGATTTACTCTCAATGATCCGGGCGTACTCTCTGATCTGCTCGACTGTGAGATGATAATTCGGATCTTT
Organism: Bacillus sp. EKM420B; assembly: GCF_011065565.1. Lineage (NCBI taxonomy): Bacteria > Bacillati > Bacillota > Bacilli > Caryophanales > Bacillaceae > Bacillus > Bacillus sp. EKM420B. Next base: position 1,011,990 of record NZ_JAAMNX010000001.1, read on the forward strand.
GATGATTTCTGCATAGCCTTGAATAGATGCTAATGGTGTTTTAATGTCATGAGAAATATGACTGATCCACTCTTCACGCATTTGTTCCAATTTATCTTTTTCTTTTTTGCTTAAAGATAGTTGTTCCGATAAGTGATTGACATTATAGAAGACATCTTTATAAATGCCTTTGGATTTCATTTTGATCGTATAATCTCCATTAGCTAACCGCTGGATTCCTTGAATGACACGGCCGAGCGGTTTTGTGAGCTGCCGGCTGAATAGATAGCCAATGAGTAACGCGATCAATGCATCTATTGATAATAATATGATGGTTCCTGCATTGAACTTCGTCACAAATTCCTTAGTATCATATGAGAGGACAAATTTTCCGAGAGAGGGATTTTTAAACCCTATAAAGTAACTGTACTCCTTGCCGTTTACTTTTTTTCCGCCGGCGTAAATGGTTGATAATAATTGTTCATCCTTATATTTATGTAAATTTACAATTTCAATAGGCGTATATTTTTTCTTCAGTCCTTTAGGTTCTCTATCATGATAAACATCCTGTCCGTTTTCATCTAATATTTGAATCCATGCATTCTGCTCTTTTAAAGCTTTTTGGCCCTCTTTGTTTACTGTGATACCATTGTTCGATAACGTGACATATTGCCGGAATGATCTTGTGAAAGTTTCCGGTGTACTTTCTTCATCATGTTGGGTGTTCGCCTGGAAAACGAGCCAAAACATAAAAATAAATAAATTAATGAAGACTGTAATGACGGTCACTATGATGACAGATACCATGTATCTGCCTGTTAATCGCCAATTCATCCTTACGCATCCTTTACAACAAATTTGTAGCCTAACCCTTTCACAGTGACGAGAAAGTCTGGTTTTGATGGGACAGTTTCTATTTTCTCACGGAGCCTGCGTATATGAACCATCACCGTATTGTCAGAACCGAAAAAGTCTTCTCCCCATACAGCTTGATAGAGTGTTTCTTTACTGATCACCCGATTGGGATGCTGCAGAAAATAGGTCATAAGCATAAGTTCTTTAGGTGTTAACTCAATAGCCGCTCCATTTTTGGTGAGCTCGGCTTGTTGTTGGTTTAATTCAAATGGCCCTTTTTTTATCACGGTTCCGGTTTGAGAAGGCTGTAAGTAAGAGACCCGTCTCAGCTGCGCTTTGACCCGGTATGCGACTTCTTTAGGGCTGAAAGGTTTTGTAATGTAGTCGTCCCCGCCGATGGCAAGTCCTACAATTTTATCCGTTTCCTCCCCCTTTGCAGACAAAAAGATAATAGGAATGTGTGAAATGTCCCTTATTTGCTTGCAGATATCATAGCCTTCACCGTCTGGCAGCATGATATCCAATATCACAAGATCGGGATTTTCTTGATGAAATTGAGCCAATCCGTCACGGGCAGTTGAAGCAGTCACTACGCGATTAATGCCTTCTCTTACTAATACGGTTTTGATCAGTTCCAAAATTTCTTTTTCATCGTCTATGATTAATACTTTGCTGTGAAGCCGTGACATATATTGATCACTCCTTGAAGTCATTGTCATTATTATACCCAATGTCCGTGTATCGTTAAAAAACCAACACTTCTCTCCCACAGAAAATAAGCCAATTTTCTTTTTCGAGTAAGAAAATTGGCTTATTGCGATGCTGATGTCTCTAACGCTTTACAACAAATGTTGTCACGCTTTGAGCCGGCAGATGGGCCCAAAAATGATTATCCGTTACTTTGAGATCCGTTCCAGGTTGAAGATTGCTGCTGCTGCTCGTGATCCATCTGGATACTTGCGAAGCGGACCCATTCTGCAACACGAAGTTTTGGTTGACCCCTGTGTTATTTTTATTAATGGCAACAATCACGACTTTATTGTCTCCTTTATAGGCTGACACGTAAACATTCGGTTCAGGATTTTTCGTTGCATCAATCCTTACATAGCCAGGGCGCACAAATTTTGAGAAATGAGCCATATTGTATCCGCGTTTGCTGATCATCCCATCTTCTTTCATCGGGCCGTATGATCTGCGGATATACCACCACACATAAGCTTGAAAATCTCCCTCTACCATTGAATGATGAATATGCTCTGAAACACCTAAAGCCTCAGGCCAGCGATCCGCTGAATTGTTGTCACTATTCGGATAGTATACCTCCGTCATCCAAAGGTCCTTTCCCGCTCCTTTTTGTTTGAAAAGAGGATAAGGAAACTGACTGACCTGAGTGCCGTACAGGTGGGTTCCGAGGATATCCATATTCCTAAGCGCCTGCGGATCGTTCAAAATGGGGTCCGATATATTTTTCAGGTATTGAAATGATTCCGGCGCAATCACACGGGCATTAATGGAACCGGCATTCTCTCTCATGAAACGCAGGATTTCTTGGGGCGTCCACCATGTCCATTCGTGAGCGTAATCAGGCTCGTTCTGCATAGAAATCGCATACAGATTCACACCATTACTCTTCATGAAATTAACGAAATCGTTAAGATGCTGCGCGTATGCGGCGTACTTATCGTATCTCAGCCGCTTAGCTGATGTGTCACCATTATGATTGAAAGTCTCAACCATATCGTTTGGCGGATTCCAAGGGGAAGCAAAAACGATTGCTCCATGTTTGATCGCACTCTTTGCAGTCTCCACTTCTTTGTACCAATTATTTCTATTTTCATCTACATGAATTCTTAAGACAGAAAAACCTAACTGATTCTGCCCATTGCCAAAAGCGGTCTCCCGTTGAGCCGCAGTCAAGTCTCCAATCCAAGCCGGGTGGTTCATTCCTCCAAAACCGCGAATCACTTGTCTTTCTGCAGATATATTAACTGTTGCATCACTTGCTGCTGAAACTTCAGTAACTCCCGGTCCTAAGAGCATGACGGACAGCATTGTGAAGCATACCAATAATACACAAATTGTTTTTTTTACGCTCGACATCATTTTTTCCTCTCCTTCATTTGTCTTTAATGGACTTAGAAAACGTACCTTTGCTTATCTTTGTGTAAACTGCCAGTAATCAACATTAAACAAGTTTCCTGTACCAGTTCCGGTAAATACAAAGAATACGTTGTGAACACCGGATGCGCCGCTTACCGCAGTTTCTATTTCTCTCCAGGATTGCGTTCCGCCTGTGGAAGGGACATTCAAGGTTCCGACAAGCTTACCGTTTGCACTGTCTAGTCGCACTTCTATTTTTCCGCCGAGAGCGGACGCTACATTTGCTTTAAACGTCTTGGCACCGCCTGACCCGAAGTCTGCATTTCCTACAGCAATCCAGTCTCCGTTATGAATGTTTGTGACATGTTGATTATTGACCGGCCCGCCGGGTGCTGAGGATGCCTCTGTCAAAATCCGTCCGTTCCAGGCAAACGTTTCCGCTTCTACCCGGTGATATGGATTCAAGTTGGACAGCTGTTTGACACCTGCAAAATTTGCCGCTACCTCTTGCAGGGAGCCATCAGGATTATGCACAAGCTTATTGATATGGGGAGAACGGTATCCTTTGCCGGCCCCGTAAAGAGCGGAGCTGACAGTTTGAGTATGATACACCACATACCACTCGTTTTTAAAATTGAAAACAGCATGGTGATTGTTTCCGCCGCCTCCGAAAAATGCTCCCGGATTTTTCAGAAAGTGCCCTCTATACGAAAAAGAATTCATAGGACTTGAGCTGGTCATATACCCGATCTCACCTGGAGGTTTATCGGCCGGGTGCGCGCCCCCGAAATTGATACAATAGGAATAGTAATATTTTCCGTTATACTTATGCATTCCCGAATCTTCAAACATAAAAGGCGCATCAATCGTAGATGCACTTCCGGCAACACTGGTCATATCAGGCCCTAATTTCATGACTCTTGCTGTTTTAGGATTGGCCCATTGCCCCTGTGTGGGATTTGAACCGCCCGGAACGCCTCCGCCGGCATATAGGTAACCGGTACCGTCATCATCTACGAATACTGCAGGATCAAAAAGCCATACAACACCGGACATTCCTGGTGTACTTGGCGTCACCAGCGGTTTTCCGATCGGATCTGTCCATGGGCCGGTCGGGCTGTCTGCGGTGAGAACCCCGATACCTCCGCCGCCGTTTGCGAAATAAAGGAAAAATTTATCCTTACCGTTGATCTTTTTCACCGCGGCTGACGGGGCCCATGATGCTCCTGCCCATTTGGCAATCCCCCGGCCGCCATTCACCCCATTGGCACCCGCTGCGGGAATCGCTCCGTGATCTGTCCAGTTCACCATATCCGCTGAAGATATGACGGATATTTTATTCAAATTGGCAAATGAATTATCCTTAATTGATCCGTCACTGTTATATTCATAGTCATCGCTTGACATATAGATGTAGACTCTTCCGTTATAGGTCAGCGCAAACGGATCTGCGCCCAGATGATGGTCGATAAGCGGATTTGAATTCCCAACATGTTTTGCAATTGGAGTGCTTACCGCATTCGCATATTCCCCAGGTAAACAGCTCAATAATAAAGCAAGAACAAATAAACATACGCTGCACTTTTTCATCAGCTTAACATCCTCCTGTTTCCGCATATTAGGTTTTTAAAAAATATGATAACAACAGGTCATGAAGAATGCGTAAAATGAATGATTTTAGAGTGAAAACGTTGCAAATATCTGACCCTCTTTTATGAAAAATGCCGCCGATAGCAGTCAGCGGCATTTTGCCCTGAATCACTTACATTTTGTCAAACTTCGTGTCGCCAGCAAACGATCCTATTGACAGTTGTTCTTCAAGAACAAGTCCGTGATGATGCCGTTCTTCAATCCTTTTGATAAGAGATCGAATTGTATCCGTATTTTCTTCAATATTGTGAGGGTCAAAGATCGTCACATGGTCTCCTTTTAATTTGTACTCAAGGTAATGCTGTGCGGTTGATTGCTTCCATCCTCTATCGGTCAACTCGCCGCATAGAAAATGATGAATGTTGGCGTTAACGGCGCCGGAATTGATCAGTTTATTGTGATATGTGAGATAGCTTCTGATTTTATCCTTAATTGAAGGAATGGTTAATAATTCTCTGTAATAATCCGGAATGATATCGAGATTCCGATGAATGATCTCTTCGGTTTCCTCTTCCGAAAAATAATTCACCGAAACAGCCCTTTTAGAATCAAGCATCATAATGTCCGATACGATGCGTCCGCGCTTCTCCAAGGCTTTGGCAACCTCAAAAGCCAAATTCGACCCCGAGGAGTAACCGAGTAAAACAAAAGGTCCTTGTTCCTGAATGCCTATCATGCTTTCTGCATAACGTTCAACAATCTCTTGCTCGTAAGACGGCTCTTCTAAGAAATCAGCGGCATAGACGGTGCAGCGGCCGTCTAGTCTTTTCGCCATTTCATTATAGACCAGCCCGTACCCGATTAAAGGCGGGAAACAGAACAAAGGGATTGAACCGTTCTGATTCATCTTGACGAATACGTTATCCGTCTTGGACTCGAAAACTGCCGCTTGAATGGCGCGTGCCATTGTTTCGATGGTAGGAAAATCGTATACGGCTTGATAATGCATTTTGATTCCCATACGGTCGTTGATTTGATGAATAACTTGCAATACTTTGAGCGAATGGCCGCCAACGTCAAAGAAGTTATCTTTAATTCCCGGGTCATTGAGAGCTAAAATGTTCTTCCATATCTCGGCCAGCTGCTTTTCAATTAACGTTCCGGGCGCTTCGTATTCGGTTCCGGTGAGCCTATTTCCCTCAGGAGCCGGCAAAGCTTTTCGATCGATTTTTCCATTTGCGGTTATCGGCATTTTCTCCATTTGAACAAAGTAAGCCGGTATCATATAAGCGGGCAGTTTGTTCAGTAAATGACGCTTCAGCTGCGCCGTCTTTAATGAATCGTCTCCTGACAAGTAGGCGCACAGCTGCTTTGAGCCCTCTTCTTCAATCGCGATGACGACCGCTTCTTTGACAGATTCCGATTGCAATAAAGCCGCTTCGACCTCGCCAATTTCAATCCGGTAGCCCCGGATTTTCACCTGATGATCAATTCTTCCTAAATACTCGATATTGCCGTCAGGCAGCCACCGGGCGACATCTCCCGTTTTGTACATTTTTTCGCCTGCGGCAAACGGGTGTTCAACAAATTTCTCAGCCGTTAATTCCGGGCGGTTCAAATATCCTCTGGCCAGTCCCTCTCCTGCCACATAGAGCTCGCCCGGTATGCCCATGACCTGAATGCGTTGATATTCGTCCAAAATATACGCTTGCAGAGTAGGAATAGGTTGTCCGATGTTGCTTCTGCCCTCGTTGATTTCCCGTTCCGTGATTTCTTTATATGTGACATGAACGGTGGTTTCGGTGATGCCGTACATATTGATTAATTGTGTTAAAGGATATTTAAGCTTCCAGTCTTTCAAGAAGGATGGATTTAACGCCTCTCCGCCAAATATGATTTTTCGGATGTTTAAATTGGATTCGGGATCTGCTCTCTCCTCCTGCATCAGTTGATAAAAATAACTTGGCGTTTGATTTAAAATGGTCACAGCTTCCGATTTTAACAATTGCAAATACCTTTCCGGGTTTTTTGCTATTTGTTTCGGAACAATCACTAATTTGCCCCCATACAGCAGCGCTCCGTACATTTCCCATACTGAAAAATCAAAGCAGAAGGAATGAAACAAAGTCCAAGTGTCCGATGCGTTAAAATCAAAAACATTTTTGTTGTTAAATAACAGACGAACCACGTTTTTATGTTCAATGAGCGTGCCTTTCGGATTCCCCGTAGTTCCTGATGTATAAATCACGTAGGCTAATTGATTTGGCATCACGCTCAGATTGAGATTAGATGGTTCGGCGTCGTATGATGACGGATCGTCAAGGAAGACAGTATGACTTTGATAATCGGTACCTTCCAGAAGATGATGTTGCAATAATAAGATAGAGACGTTAGAATCCTCAAGCATATAATGGATGCGTTCTTTCGGATAATCCGGATCGATCGGTACGTAAACGCCCCCGGCTTTCAAAATAGCAAGGATGCCTATCACCATCTCCGGTGAACGTTCCGCCATAATGCCGACAAGCTCCTCGGCCTGAAGACCTTTGGCAACCAAGGTTCGGGCCAGCTGATTGGCGCGTTCATTTACTACCCGATACGTCAGCTTCTTATCTTCAAAAACAATCGCTGCTTGCTCCGGCGTTCGCTCCGCTTGTTCTTCAAACAATTGATGTATCGTCTTTGCCTTTGGATACTCAGCCGCCGTATCGTTGAACTTATCTATCAGAAGCGATCGCTCATCTGCTGTTACGATATCAAGGTCTTGTACGCGAATGTCCTGATCGTCCGCCATTTGCTTCATGATTTGCATGAAATGCGTCTGCATCCGTTCGACACTTGCTTGATCATAAACATCGCGGTTGTATACAAAACGAATGTCAATTTCTCCATCCGGCATCACGATAAAAGTAAAGTCGTAATGTGTATGTTCTTCCATATGAAAATCGAGAATGTCTAATGCGTTGTCATCCTGCTTCATATGTTCTATTTGTTTCTCAACCGGGTAATTCTCAAATACCATAATATGATTGATCAACTGTTGCTTTTGCTCAGTTTGAGCCTGAATGTCATATAACGGAAATGTATCATATTTTTGAGAAGCCAGTGCCCGCTCCTGGTTCACTTTCAATACTTGTGCAGCTGTCATTTCAGGCTGCGTATGAATACGTACGGGAATGGTATTGATAAATAAACCGACCATGGTTTCAATTCCCGGAATTTCTGCCGGCCTGCCGGATACGACCGTGCCGAAGACGACATCCTGACTTCCGTTATATCTTTGCAGCAGTAAGCCCCATGCTGTTTGTATCCATGTATTGACGGTGACTTGCTGGCGGCTTGCGGCCCGTTTGATTTCGTCTGAGAGCTGCTTTCCTAAATGAAACGTATGCTCTCCTTTTTCGTATCCTTTCGTCTGGCCGGAAGATTGTTCTTGTAACAAAACAGTTTGCCCTTCATAACCTTCCAAGTAATTGCGCCAATAGGCTGACGCCTGCTTGTGATCTTGTTGATCGAGCCATTCGATATATCGGCTGTATGGAGTGACGGCTCCCCGCTTCGGCTGCGGCTGCCTTTGTTCGAGTATCGCATAATAGGTTTCAAACACTTCTTTCGTAACAAGAGGCAAACACCAGCCATCCATTAAAATATGATGAAAGCTCCATATCAATCGCGCTTGGTCTTCCTCTGTCCGCAGGATCGATACGCGCATTAAAGCATCCCGGGTGAGATTGAATCCCCGCGCCTTATCTCTTCTGGCAAAATCGGCAATAAACTCGCTGCGCTGATGACTGTTCATGCTGCGAATATCTTCAACGGCCGTTTCAATCGGCTTTTGCCGGAATACAATCTGCAAAGGCTGATCTTTCCATTCTGTATAAAAAAGAGTCCGAAGAATGTCATATTTTTCGGCCAGATGCGCTAAACTCATCCTGAATGCATCGATATCCAAGAAACCTTTCAGATCAAAAGCGGCTTGTTCAAAGTAAGCTTCGGAAGCCGAATCGATCAAGCTGTGGAACAACATTCCTTTCTGCATCGGGGTTAATGGGTATATATTTTCAATGTCACCGAGATGACTCGTTTGCTGCACAAATTGATCCAGTTCACCGATCGTTATACCTTTTAACGAAATGTCGCTTGGCGTCAGGTGAATTTGATCTTGAGCATCACAATGTGCGATGACTTGCTGCAGGCTGCTTTTTAAGAGATCGGCACAGGCTTCCATTGTTTCTCTTTGATATTGTTTACCGCTATAGCTGATGGCCAGCGACAATCGGCCTTCTGAAATCATGCCGTTGATATCAAGTGTATAGGTCAAGGGACGATTGTCACTGGCTGTTTTCCCGCTTGAGTAAGGGGATACCTCCATCCTGCCGTTCCGGACATCTTGATCAAATTGACCCAAATAATTGAAACGTATTTCCGGATGTCCGGTCCATTCATGTGCCTTCGGGTGATCGGACAAATATTTGATCAGGCCGTAACCTATTCCTTTTTGGGGGATCTGACGCAAATTTTCTTTCACTGTTTTAATCCGCTGCGGGATATCCTGATCAGCTTTGATTTGAAGCGAAACCGGATATAGGCTTGTGAACCATCCCACGGTACGCGAAATATCGAGATCCGGAATGATAGACTCTCTGCCGTGTCCTTCAAGATGAATGAGAATGTCTTCATATCCGGTCCAACGATGAACAGCAGTTCCCAGACCGGTCAGTAATAAATCGTTCATATCGGTCGAATAAGCCCTGTGAGCGTTTTTTAATAAACGTTCGGTTTCCTCGACGGTCCATTGAACAATGACCGTTTCCTTGTCTTTGGCCAGACAGGTCTCCTGTCCATTGTCCTTTGGCAATGTATGTTGCGGATTATGTTTCTGTCTGAACCAGTATTGATTTTCCGCTTCGAATTCCTGACTTTCTGCATAACGATTCAACTGTTCAGCCCATAACAGATAAGAGTCCGTTTTCTTCGGAAGCCGGATCGCTTCGCCGTTTTGAAGCTGCTCATAAGCTGCCGCTATATCCTCAAGTAAAATCCTCCACGATACGCCGTCGATGACCAGATGATGAACCGCAATCAGCAAATGATCTCCCTCTTGACACCGGAACAATCCCAGTTTCATGAGCGGTCCTTCGGCTAAATGAATGGATTGCTGAATCTCATTGGAAATGGTTTCTATCGTCTGGGACACATTTTTTTCTTCGCGTAATGAGATCACTTCAAGGCTGAACAGATCACCTTCATCGATCCCCCGATTTCGGGCTTCATATCCATCTTCTGTCGGAACATAGACCATGCGCAAAGCATCGTGATGCTCTGTGATCTTCTTCATGACTTCCCGAAGCTTGGATTCATCCAGTCCCTCTTTCCAATAAAGCATAATCGCTTGATTGTAATGGTGTAATTCCGGGTATTTCTGGTCGAAAAACCAATGCTGAATCGGTGTCAGCAGCGCACGGCCTTTGATTTCTCCTTGTTCTGCGATTCGGGTTGCCGGCTCTACGTATGGAACAAGCTCGGAGATGGTTGGGTATTTAAACAAGTGTTTGATTTCAAACTTATACCCGGCTTGGTATAATCTTGAGGACACTTGAATCGACTTAATGGAATCGCCCCCCAATTCGAAGAAATGATCTGAGATTCCGACCCGTTCTAAGCCTAAGACCGACTCCCACACCGCGGCCAGTATTTTTTCCAGTTCTGTTCGAGGAGCTTCATAGTTCATGCCTGTAAGATTCTCTCTTGGAGAAGGAAGGGATTTACGGTCTATTTTCCCGTTGAAAGTAAGCGGCATCTCTTCCAGCTGAACGAAATAAGCAGGTATCATATAGGATGGAAGCTGCCGGGACAGCTCTTCACGGAGCTCGCCTGCAGTTAAAGCATGTTGTGCGGTATAATAGGCGCACAAGGATGTTTCCCCATCGATTTCCCGGGCGATGACGATGGCTTCTTTGATCGCCGGCAGCTGAAAAAAAGCGCCTTCGACTTCGCCGATTTCAATGCGGTAACCGCGGATTTTCACCTGGTGATCAATCCGGCCCAAATACTCGATATTGCCGTCCGGCAGCCATCTTGCCAAGTCTCCCGTCCGGTATATCCGTTCTCCTGATGCAATCGGATGGTTTACAAACTTCTCGGCCGTCAGTTCGGGACGATTCAAGTAGCCCCTTGCAAGCCCGTCGCCCGCTATGCACAGTTCTCCCGCCACACCGATCGGCTGCATATGTTCCAAATCAGCATGTAATATATACAATTGAATGTTGGAAATCGGTTTGCCTATCGGAATCGTTGCATATGTTTCTTCCGTCTGGCAATCAAAGTATGATACATCAATTGTTGCCTCAGTCGGTCCGTACAAATTGATGATTTGAGCCTGGCTCACCGACGTGATGATGCGTTTGAAGCCTGCGACATGTACAGGCTTCAAAGCCTCACCGCTTGCAAACACATGTCTTAATGACGCTAATTTTTGTTTCAACATCCCGCTTGGCTTCTGATCCATGGATTCCAGGAAGGCATGCAGCATCGCAGGTACAAAATGCATTGTGCTGACGCCTTTTTGTGCAATTGTATCTAAAATCAGCTCGGGATTCTTTTCTCCTCCGCTTGGCAGCAGCACCAGTTTAGAACCTGCCAGCGTCCACCAGAACAGTTCCCACACTGATACGTCAAAGGTGATCGCAGTTTTTTGCAGAATCGCATCCCGCTCATCCAGAGGGTATTTTTCCTGCATCCACACCAGCCGATTGATGACCGACCGGTGCTCAACCATAACCCCTTTCGGCTTGCCCGTTGAACCCGATGTATAAATAACATAGGCCAGATGATCCGGACCAGCAGCCGGCTCTACATTCGACCCGTCTGCACAAAAGTTTTGGGGATCTTTCATATCCAGCACTTTTCCCGTAAAAGGTACTCTCTCTTGCGATTGATTCTGCACGAGTAACAACTTCGTATCCGAATCCTCCAATATGTATCGAACCCGTTCCTCGGGATAGCCCGGGTCAATCGGTACATACGCCCCGCCGGCTTTCAAGATCCCGAAGATCCCTACAATCATATCCAGGGAGCGTTCGGCCATAATCCCGACCGGCTGATCCGGCTGCACGCCTTCAGATTGCAGTGTCCGAGCGAGTTGATTCGCCTTTTCATTCAATTCCCGGTACGTCAGACGGCTATCCTCGTAGACAACAGCCGTTTGATCAGGGGTGCGTTCCGCTTGTTCCTCCAAAAATTGATGAATCGTTTTTTCTGTTGGATACTCTGCAGCCGTTTGATTATAGGCGATGAGTTGATTTGTCTCTGAGTCTGACAGAATATTAAGCTGTCGGATCATAAGGTCGGGTTGGAATAACAAACTTGAAAAAACCCGGTTTACATGTTCGATCACTTGCATCATATACTGGCGATCATAAGCTTGTTCATTATAAGTTAACTTTAAATGAATCGAATCATTTTCGATGGAAAACTGAAATAACGTATCAGCAGCAGCCGTTTCTATAAAACGAATGGGATGAAGCTGATCTAGTGATACGATCGTATGGATCATTGGCAAATGATTTGAATCGTAGTTCAGATTTAATGGACCGGCCATTTTATCGAAAGGAACGTGCTGATTTAAGATGGCTCCGTTCAGCGTATGCTTGAATTCATTAAATATGGATTTAAATGTGCTGTCCGCATTTATGTTTTGTTTGATTAACATGACTTGATCTAAACGAAGGTCTTCATCGGTTTCGTCTTCAAAGGTCGGTACACCTACAATAACGCCCTCTTCCCCCGTATATTTGTACAAAAGACACTCGATTCCGACCAGGAGAACCATATAAACGGCCATTGGCGATTTATTCGTCATCTTCATGATGCGCAGGGATACATCGGAGCTCAATGAACTGTGAATACGGTTGGGTGCACTCGGCGCATCGTGCTCTATTGTTGAGTCCGACATTTGAAACGAAGGGATTGCACTGGGACGATCTTCCGCATCGAACATGCTGCTCCAGAACAACTCCTGTTGCTTGAATTCTGACATTAATATCCCTCCAGTGAGTTTTAGCCGGCTGACCGCTGTCCCCGTAAAAACATCATGCCGGGGACAGCCGGTACCGGCCGTTTTTAGAAATTCAATTCGATTTCGTTTGCAAAGTGTTCACTTTTATTTACTTTCTCACTTAATTGAATTTCTTTTAAAGGAATCGATGGGTCTTTTATGATCGCCGACAGAATCATGGCGTAATCCTTGCTCAGCGTAGCGATGGTTTTCTGTTTAAACAGCTTCGTGCAGTACTCAAAGCTTCCTTGAATCTCGTGCGGATTCATCACGAAAGTCAGCTGTAAATCAAATTTGGCCGCCGTATTTGTTTGTTCATATGGTCTGACCGCGAGAGAGTCCAATTCGATATCCGTTTGTTCCGTATTTTGCAGAACAAACATCGTATCGAATAACGGATTACGGCTTAAGTCCCGTTTCACTCCCAGTTTCTCAACTAATTCTTCAAAAGGATATTCTTGATTTTCATAAGCTTTCAGCATCGTTTCTTTTGTTTCCGTTACATAGTCCATAAAGGTCTTTTCTCCAGCCGGGGCAGTACGGATGGCCAGCGTATTCACAAACATCCCGATAATATGCTGTAAATCTTCATGCATTCTTCCCGCAATAGGCGTACCGACGACGATATCTTCCTGACCGCTGTATTTCGCCAGCAGTATGTTATAGGCTGACAGCAAGATCATGTAAGCAGTGGATCCGGTCAATTCTTCCATCTGTTTTATCCCCTGGACCACAGTCTCATCGAGAGCGAAATTGTATCGCTTGCCTTCAAAGCTTCGAATTCGCGGTCTGGCAAAATCTTTCGGCAGTTCAAATCGCGGGAGTTCCTCATGAAATACATTCAGCCAATAGTTCTCCTGCCTTTTGATGCGTGCCCTCTGCTCCGCCTGCTGCTGCCATACAGTGTAATCTTTGTATTGAATACGGAGCGGGGTTAATTCTTTGCCGTCATACAATTGAATCAGTTCTTCAACAAAAATATTCATAGAAGCGCCGTCTGAAACGATATGATGCATGTCAAACATGAAAACATGTCTGTCCTGTTCTAATTCGATGAGTCCGGCTCGAAGCAATGGAGCCTGACTGAGATCGAAAGGCCGCACGAAATTGCGGAACAGCTCCTCGACCTGCTTATCAGCTGCTTTGTACCTTTCTATAGAGAAATCCGCCTGCGGCTTGATCACCTGCACCAGCTCTCCCCGGACCATTTCAAATCCGGTTCGTAGCGATTCATGGCGCTGGATCAGACTTTGGAACGCAGATTGTAAACGATTCATGTCCATCCTGCCTTCCAATGTCAAAATCCCCGGCATGTTGTAACTTAGTTCTCCGCCTTCAATTTGTGTAGACAGGTAAACCATCTTTTGTACGGAAGATACAGGATAAACATCTTTGGCTTCTGCAACAGGGATCTCATCCGGTCCGCCGGTTTCCGCGCCTGCAATGGCCCTCGCCATTTCTTCAACCGTCGGGTATTGAAACACTTCTCTCAATGAAATGCTTTTGCCGAATTGCTTATGGATCTTGGTAACGAGCGTCATCCCCCGTAACGAATGCCCGCCGAGATCGAAAAAGTTATCTTTGACGCCGACTTGTTCTAACTTCAATACTTCTTTCCAGATGTGAACCAGCTGCTCTTCCGGTTTTGTCCTTGGAGCAACATAGTCAATCCCGGTCTGCAAGCCTGCTTCAGGCAGCGGTAACGCGCTGCGATTCACTTTTCCATTGGAGGTTAACGGCATTTGTTCCAGTTGCATCAGGTATGAAGGAACCATGTAGCCTGGTATTTGATCGGAGAGTTTTTCTTTAAGCTGATTGATCGGCAGTGACTTCTCCCCTGTAAAATAGGCATACAAATCGCTTTGTCCCTCTGCATTTTCTCTGGCCAGGATCACCGCTTCTTGTACATGCTCGATGTTGAGAAGAGCGGCTTCCACCTCGCCAAGTTCGATCCGGTAACCGCGAATTTTCACCTGATGATCCTTTCTTCCGGCATATTCAATGTTTCCATCCGGCAGGTAACGGGCAAGATCGCCTGTTTTATACATCCGCTCTCCGATTACAAACGGATCGGCCACAAACTTTTCACCCGTCAATTCAGGCAAGTTCAGATACCCTCGTCCTACTCCGTCTCCGGCGATGCACAGCTCACCCTTTACACCTATAGGCAGCATCCGATCATGGGAATCAACAATATACACACGGTTGTTGCCCAGCGGCTTGCCGATCGGCACGTAACCGCCGTCGTCAGCGGATGCCAATGTCTCCGGTACGATATGGAAGACCGATGCATCCACGCAGGTTTCCGTCGGACCGTATACATTGGTTATGAGCGGCATTGATGACCCGTTCGAAGCGAACAATTCAAGCAATTGCGCCACTGTCGCCTGCGGGAGCGCTTCTCCTCCAATAAGCATGTGCCGGATCGTTACCCCATGAAGGCTGTCTGCAGCGATAAGCAATTGCAAATGTGACGGTGTTCCGTCTGTTACGTCAATGCGGTGGGTGCGATAATAGTTTGACAAGGCATAACCGTCTGATACTGATGCTTTAGGGACGATATACAGTGCATGTCCCCCTAACAGTGCCGCGAAAATTTGCTTGACCGATGCGTCGAAATAGTACGGTGCCAACAGAGACACACGCAATCCCGAATCATAAGCACCGTACACTTGTCCGCGGAGCCCCTCCATCAAATGAAGTACCTGGCGATGCTCAATCAGCGTGCCTTTTGGCTTGCCGGTTGTGCCTGATGTGTAAATCACATACGCCAAGTGATCCGGTCCGGCTGCCGTCACCAGATTCGAGCCATCCCCGCTGTTCATTCGTTCGTCGTTCAGCAGTAAAATTTCTCCGGCAAAGGATACACGATCTTGTAAATGGGGCTGTGCCAGCAGAACCTTTGCTCCTGAATCCTCCAGAATATAGCGGATGCGTTCCTGCGGGCTGTCCGGATCCATCGGCACATACGCGCCCCCGGCTTTCAGGATCGCCATAATCCCCACGATCATTTCCAGAGAACGTTCTGCCAGAATACCCACAGGCTGGTCAGGCTGCACGCCTTCGCTTCTTAAAATCCGCGCCAGGCGGTTGGCCCGCTCATTCAGCTCACGGTATGTGAATCGGCTTTTCTCGTAAACTGCGGCCGTAAGTTCCGGCGTACGCTCCGCCTGCTCCTCGAACAATTGGTGAATTGTTTTGTCCCTTGGGCAGTCTATTGCCGGTTGGCCCCATCTCTCCACAATCTGCTCTTTCTCCTTCGCGGTGATCATCTCCAGCGATGAAAGCGGCGCCTGCGGATCATTGGCAATCGCCTCGATCAATTGGATAAAGTGCTTTGCCATGCGTTCCGCAGTTTCCTGCTTGTACAGCGCTGCCGCGTAACTGATCATACCTGTAATTCCGTCTTCATTTTCTGCCGCTTGGAACGTCAGGTCGAACTTCGCCATCGCATGGTTGTCCGGATAAGGGGTAAAACGCACATCATCGAGGCTCAATTCTCCACGTTCTGTGTTTTGCCATATGAACATCGTGTCAAACAGCGGATGGCGGCTGAAATCCCGGGACACATTCAGCTTGTCCACCAGTTCGTCGAATGGATACTCCTGGTTTTCGTACGCTTTTAATGTATGCTCTTTGACTTCCTGCACGAACTCCCGGAATGTTTTTTCCCCGATCGGTTTCGTTCGTATCGCCAGCGTGCCCACGAACATGCCGATTAAGCTTTCCAAATCCGAATGGGTTCTTCCGGCAATCGGGCTCCCTACTACGATGTCTTCTTGCCCGCTGTATTTGGCAAGCATGGTCGTATAAGCAGCCAGCAGCACCATGTACAGCGTGCTTTCGCTCTTCACCGCCAAGCCTTTCAGCTGTTCCGTCAGCTCCGGTCCGATAACAAACTCGATTCGTCCTCCTTCAAAGCTCCGCGCAGCCGGTCTTCCGTAGTCGGTTGGCATATCCAGCACCGGAACTTCTCCGCTGAACACATCCAGCCAATACGCTTCCTGTTTCTTCATCCGTTCGCTTTGCATATCCGCCAGCTGCCACGCCGCATAATCTTTATACTGAACCCGCAATGGCGGCAATTCTTTTCCTTCATATAATGAAACGAACTCTTCAATCAAATTCTTGATAGATACGCCGTCTGAAATGATATGATGCATGTCAAACAGCAGCAAATGGCGGTCTTTTGCAAGCTCGATCAGTCCTACCCGCAGCAGCGGCGCTTTCTCCAAGTCAAATGCCCGCACAAACCCATGAACGAGGGCTTCCGCCTGTTCTTCTTTCGCCTGAGTGAATTCCACTGCAAATCGGACGTCGTCATAGATCCGCTGCACCGGTTCTCCATCTATCAGTTCAAAGCCGGTACGCAGCGTTTCATGGCGCTGAATCAGCTTGCGGATCGCCTTCTCGACAAGTTCCCGATCCAGAGCTCCATCGGCCCTCATGACACTCGGCATGTTGTAGCTCAGCTCTCCGCCTTTCAGCTGATTCAAAATGTACAGCCGTTTTTGCGCCGAGGAGACGGCATAGTATTCTTTTGCGTCAATGGTCGGGATAGATGTATATGCTGTGTGTTTCATTCCGGTAATCGTTTCTGCCATTTCTTCAATTGTTGGCGACCGGAACACTTCCCGCAGCGGCAGGCTGACCCCCATCACTTTGTGCAGCTTCGCCGTCAGAGTCGTTGCCCGCAGCGAGTGACCGCCGATGTCGAAGAAGTTATCTTTCACGCCGATACGCGGAAGTCCAAGCACCTCTTTCCAGATATGCGCCACCTGCGCTTCCGCCGCTGTACGGGGAGCAACGTATTCGCCCCCTGTTTGCACGCCTCCTTCTGGTGTCGGCAATGCTTTGCGGTCGACTTTTCCGTTTGCCGTGAGCGGAATCGATTCAACAAAAGCCCATTTCACAGGAATCATATAGTCAGGAAGGTTTTTGGCCAGATCTTTCCGTAATGCTGAAGGATCAGTCGCTTTTGAGACGCTGCAGTACGCGCACAATTCATTTTCACCCAAAGCGTTTTTTTGAATAAGGACGGCTGCTTCTCTCACCGCCGGGTGATTGGCCAATATGACCTCAACTTCTTTCGGTTCGATCCGGTAGCCCCTTATTTTCGCCTGATCATCAATGCGGCCGATGTATTCGATTTGCCCGTCCTCACGCAGCCTTGCCAAATCTCCGGTGCGGTACATAACGGCTCCCTCTCTGAACGGATCAGGCAAAAATTTCTCTTCCGTTAAAGCCCGGTTATTCGCATAGCCCCTCCCGGTATTTGCTCCGGAAATATACAGTTCTCCCGCAATGCCCAAGGGCTGAAGCTGTTTGTTCTTGCTGATGACATACATATTGTTATGGCATATCGGTTTGCCGATCGGCGGAAATTCAGGAATATCATCTCCCGGTTGAATGGTATACGTCGACACCACATGAGTTTCTGACGGACCGTAATGATTGTGCAAATGCAAGCCGTGGGTGCGGAGCACTTGCTGAAATAAACGGGATACTGTCAATTGTTCTCCTGCTGTAATCAAATGCTTCACACAGCGCGGAAATGAATATGCATAGCTCTCTTCGCTAAAAAGCATTTTGGCAAAAGCAGTCGGGAAAAAGACGATGTCCGTCTGATGTTTATTAATAAACGAAAACAGCTGAGCCGCGTCCCGCTTTATTGATTCAGGCACGATGTGGAGTGTGCCGCCGCTGAGCAGGGCTGAAAACAGCTCTTGATAGCAGACATCAAATGCCGGAGATGCGTATTGAAGCACATTGGTTTTGAAATCGATGCCTGAGTTTGTAAATTGGTCATACAGCAAATTGGCCATATTTCTATGTTCAAGCAGCACACCCTTCGGTTTCCCCGTCGTTCCTGATGTATAAATAACGTAAAGCAGATCCTCCGCCGTGTTTATCGTCTGCACATTGCTCCCGTCCGGTTCTGTCACCGCTTCTTCTATGAATGTGACAATCTGCGTTGCTGCCTCGGGGACTGACCGGTCTTTCTCTGTTACAACATGAGTGGAGCTGCTGTTTTCAATGATATAGCGGATTCGTTCGGCAGGATGGCTCGGATCAATCGGAACAATGGCACCGCCCGCTTTTAAAATGCCTAAAACAGCAATCGCTAATGATGGTGAACGCCCGGCGATCACAGCCACCGGCTCCTGATGCTTCACACCTCGCTTACGGAGAATCCGCGCCAGTTTATTGGCTGTTTCGTTCAGCTCTTTGTAAGAAATCTCCGCCCCTTCGTATTGAACTGCGATTTCTTGCGGCGTTTGTGCCGCCTGGCGTTCAAACATAGTATGAATCGTTTTGTATTCAGGCTTCTCTGTTCCCCCGGAAAGCGGAGTGAGCAGCTGTTCTTTTTCTTGCTGTGTCAGAAGTTCCATTTCTTCTATTTTGACAGACGGCTGCTGCAAAATTTGGTGAGTGAGCTGTTCAAAATGTCCGCGAATCCGCTCTGCCTCTGATTGTCCATATTCATTTTGGTTGAAATCAAAATGAACGGTGAGTTGTTCGCCAGGGATGACAACTACATTAAAATCGTAATGGGTATGTTCTTCTATATGGAAATTCACGATATTTAAATTCGCAGCATCATGGCCCTTTTCGACTTGCTGCTCTATCGGATAATTTTCAAAGATCAGTATATGATCAATTAAGTTTTGCTTTTGTTCCGTTTGGGCCTGAATTTCGTATAAAGGATAGGTATCGTATGATTGGGAAGCCAGAGCGTTTTGTTGAACCATTTGCATCGTATCAGCAAAAGTGCTGTCCTCATCGCAGCGGATGCGAACCGGAATGGTATTGATGAACAGGCCGATCATCTGTTCCACATCAGGAATTTCCGCCGGCCTTCCTGACACGACACTGCCGAAGACAACGTCTGCTGACCCGCTGTATTTCTGTAATAAAACTCCCCATAACGTTTGGATCAACGTATTTAATGTAACCTGATGCTGATTTGCGATCTGCTGTAATTGTTTTGTCTGTTCGTGATCAAATCGGCAGATCACATTGGCATAGGCGTATTCTTTTTGTTCATGCTGCTCTATTTTATGAAGAAGCGTGGTTTCACCTGTATATCCTTCAAGATACCCGCTCCAGTACCGCTTTGCCGCTCCCTGATCTTGGCGGTCAAGCCACTCGATATAGTCGCTGTAAGGAGCTGCCGATGACGGTTCTGGTTCCCTGCCTTCCTGTAAGGCGCGATAATGATCAAACACTTCCTTCGTGATAAGAGACAGGCACCAGCCATCCATCACAATATGATGGAAGCTCCAAATCAAATGATATTTGCGGTCTTCCATACGGAAAATCGCTATGCGCATCAGCGGACCCCGAGCCAAGTCAAATCCTTTTGCCTTATCTTCTCTTTGATAGGCTGCGATTGCATCCTCTCTCAGGTGCTCCTCTATGTCACGCAAATCTGCAAAATGAATTTGCGGTTTTTGCGTTTTATAGACAATTTGTAAAGGAGTATCGTTCCAGCCGCTGTAAAAACGGGTTCTGAGCACGGCGTATGTTTCAAATAATCGTTCAAGGCTTGCTTTAAACCAATCAATCTTTAACTCTCCCTGCAAATCGAACGATGCTTGTTCAAAATAAGAACTTGAGGCCTCGTCCAGCAGGCTGTGGAAGAGCATTCCTTTCTGCATCGGAGTGAGCGGATACACGTTTTCAACCTCACCTGCATGCGGCAGTTGAATGAGGAGCTGATCCAATTTGTCAATGGACATGCCTTTTAACAAAATATCGCTTGGCGTCAGTTCCGATTGTTCTTTATGAACGCAATGCGTAATGATTGTCCGCAGGCGGCTTTGAATCGTTTCCGATAACCGCATGATCGTTTCTTTTGCGTACTGTTTGCTGCTGTAGCTGATCGTAAGCTTCAGCCGGCCGTCGGTGATCAATCCGTTTATATTCAATACATACGGTCTTTCTTGATCTCCGCTAGAGTCTGAACCGCAAGAATAAGAAGATAATTGAACCCCATGCTGCTGTAAATCTTGGTCAAACTGTCCCAGGTAGTTAAAGCTGATCTCAGGATTGAGTTTCGATGGCATTCCGCCGCTTAAGTACCTTGCTATTCCATATCCGATCCCTTTATGCGGAATTTGGCGCAATCCTTCTTTGGTCGTCTTGATATAATCAGAGATCTCTTTGCCCGGATGCGCGTGCAGCACAACCGGATACAGACTTGTAAACCACCCGACTGTGCGGGAGATATCTATATCTTGTATAATCTGTTCTCGGCCGTGTCCCTCTAAATGAATCGGAATTTGTTTCAGTCCTGACCAATGCGATATGGAAAGACCCAGAGAAGTTAAGAGCAAATCGTTTATTTCCGTGTTATAAGCGCGATTCGCTTGTTTTAATAGCAGCTCCGTTTCCTCTTTCGTCCATTCCACAGTTGCTGTTTCACTGTCTTTTGAAGTTGTATGGGTTTCATGAAAATCTTTAGGCAGCGGTTTGACTTCGGTTTGTTCGATCTTTGTCCAATATTCCTGTTCTTGTTTTATGGTTTCACTTTGCGCATATTCTGAAAGTTTCTTAGCCCATAATTGGAAGGAATCTGTTTTTTGCGGCAGTTGAATCACTCGCCCGTTCTCGGCTTGCTTGTAGCCGCTAACGATATCTTCCAGTAAAATGCGCCATGAAATCCCGTCTATAATCAAATGATGGATGGCAATGAGCAGATGATCTCCATTTGCGCATTGAAACAACCCGGCTTTCATTAACGGCCCATCACTTAAACGCATACTGCTTTGTATCTCATCAGCTTTGGCTTCAATTGTCCGTCCCGGATCGGAATCTTCTTTCAGATTCAGGACTTCTAAGCGGTACAGTCCGCTTTGGGCGATTTCTTCATTCTGTGCCTCACAGCCATTTTCCGTAGTCCGGAACGTCATGCGGAGCGCATCGTGATGTTCAGCAAGCTTTTGCAGGGTTTGACGAAGCTGCGTTTCCTGAAAACCTTCCGGCGCATGCAGCATGACGGCTTGATTATAATAATGCTGATCTGTCGTTATTTGTTCGAAAAACCAATGCTGAATAGGAGTCAGGCTGACTTTTCCTTTGACCTCACCTTGATCGGCTATACGCAGATTCTGCTTGATATGCGGACTCAATTCTGCAATTGTTGCATATTGAAACAAGTCTTTGATTTCCATTTTGTATCCTTGCTGATTTAATCTGGAGGATACTTGAATGGATTTAATGGAATCTCCGCCAAGGTCAAAGAAATTATCAAGAATACTGACGTTTTCAGCGCCTAATACCGATTCCCAGGCAGAAACTAATATTTCTTCCGCTTTTGTTCGGGGAGCTTTATACTCTGCTCTGTCCTGCAGCTCGAAATCCGGAGCCGGCAGCCCTTTTTTGTTTATTTTTCCGTTAGAAGTTAAAGGCATTTCATCAAGCTCGATAAAATAAGCCGGAACCATATAACTTGCAAGAGTATGAGATAATTGTTTCCGGAGCCGGGCTGCCGTTGTTTGCCCGCCGCTTACGTAATATGCACACAATTGTTTAAACCCGTGGACATCCTCTCTGGCTGTAACGACAGCTTCCTTGATCGCTTCTTCTTGAAGCAGTGCCGCCTCGATCTCGCCTAATTCGATACGATAGCCTCTGATTTTCACTTGTTCATCTATTCTGCCCGCATATTCAATGTTTCCGTCCGCCAGCCACTTCGCCAAATCTCCGGTCTTATACATCTTCGCTCCGGGTTCAAATGGGTCATCGACAAATTTCTCTGCCGTTAATTCGGGACGGTTCAAATATCCTCTTGCCACACCGGCGCCGCTGATATAGATTTCTCCCGGCACTCCGATCGGTGCGGGTTTCATATTCTCATCAAGAACGTAAATGCTCGTGTTTGCCGCAGCGGTTCCGATCGGTACCGATTCCCGTCTGTCCTTTGCGGCATCATAACGGTAAATCATGCAGCCGACAACGGTTTCCGTCGGTCCGTACTCATTGCATATTTCAACCCGGCCTTCGAACTGTTCATGAATGCTGCGGGCTAACCGGGTGCTTAAGTTTTCCCCGCCCACAATCATTCTTCGGACAGCCGTTTGATCGGCAATGTTCATTTCTTTCAAAACCTGCAAATGGGCCGGAGTCAATTTAATGATATCCACCCTCGGGTCCCGCACAATCGATTCAAGCAGAGCTGTTTTATCTTCTCCGTCATAGACGATGATTGCATTGCCTGTGACAAGCGGCGTGAAAATAGAAGTCACCGTCAGATCAAAAGAAATTGACGAATACAATGGGAAGTTGGCTTTCTCGCCTTTTACATAAACTTCTTTCGCCCACCAAATATAATTGGTCAAGCCTCGGTGCTCGATTAGTACGCCTTTTGGCCGGCCTGTGGAACCTGACGTATAAATGACATATGCCAAATGGCTCGCATCATTTATCGGAGCAAGGTCAGAGCCATCTTGGTGATAAGAACTTTCATCATCAAGTAAAACCGTGACGCCTTCGTAGGCGAGCTGTTTCCTGACGTCCCGCTGCATTAAAACGATTCCGGCTTGGGAGTCATCCAGCATATACCGGATGCGGTCTTGCGGATATTCCGGATCTATAGGGACATAGGCTCCGCCTGATTTTAAAACGGCAAGGATTCCGACCACCGATTCGATGCTGTTTCTTGTGATGATGGCTACAGGCTGATCCGTCTGGACTCCTTTCGCTCTTAACGTTCGCGCCAGTCGGTTGGCCCGCTTATTGAGCTCTCCGTACGTGAGCTGCCTGTCCTTATCAATGACGGCTGCTTGATCGGGCGTACGCTGCGATTGCTCTTCAAATAATTGATGAACCGGCGTCTGCGGAAACGGCGCGGCCGTGTCGTTAAGCGTCTGCAGAAGGGTTCTTCTTTCGCCTTCCGTTAACAATTCCGCTTGATCCACCCGGATATCCGCATCTGTCACGACTTGATGCAGGATATGCATGAAATGTTCCCGAACCCGTTCTATGCTTGCCCGATCATACACATTTGCATTGTATTCAAAAGAGATGTTCATCTCGTCGCCCGGTATAACGGTCAAATTAAAATCGTAGTTGGTCTGTTCTTCCATTTGCACGTTGGAAATTTTGATGGATGTTCCGTTTTGGCGGCCTATGCTTTCCATATACTGATCAACCGGATAATTTTCGAATATCATTAAATGTGTAATTAAATCTTGCTTTTGCGTTGTACGCGTTTGAATATCGTACAGCGGGTGCGTCTCAAATTGTTGAGACGCTACAGCCCTTTCCTGCGCCTCTTTCATAAGTTCGGCAAACGTTGTCCCGGCTTCACACCGGAACCGGACGGGAATGGTGTTAATGAATAAGCCGATCATGGTTTCCACGTTTGGAATTCCAGCAGGTCTTCCGGATACAACACTTCCAAACACAACGTCCCGGCTGCGGTTATATTTCTGCAGCAAAACCGCCCATGCCGTCTGCAGCAGCGTGTTCAGCGTGACATGATGCTGGCCTGCCGTCCGCTTCATTTTTGAAGTGAGATCGGAGCTTATGTCACACGTCACTTTTTCAGGAACGTATCGTCCGTCTTCCGCTGCATGGTGATCCTTAGGAAGGCCGGTTTGCTCCTCATATCCCTCCAAGTATTGATCCCAATAAGCCGTGGCCTTTTTCGCATCTTGCCGGCCGAGCCATTCAATATATTGACTGTACGGAGTAATTGATGATTGTTCAGGCTGCTTTTGCTGAAGCAAGGCAAAGTAATTCTCGAATATTTCTTTTGTAATCAGCGGCAGGCACCAGCCGTCCATCAAAATATGGTGGAAGCTCCAGATAAAACGGTATGTGTTTTCATCCGTACGAAGGATGAATAGCCGCATTAACGCGCCTTTTTCTAAGTCGAACCCCCGCATCTTATCTTCTCTGGCATACTGCTGAATCATCGCTTCTTTTTGTGATTCCTTCATCTCTCGTAAGTCATTGAATTGAAAACCGATTTTTTTCGTTTTGAATATAATTTGGAGCGGCTGATCCTTCCAGCCTCTGTAAAAATTCGTGCGGAAAATATCATATTTTTGCGATAAGCCGTCCAAGCTTTTTGAAAATGAATCAATCTCCAGATCTCCATGCAGATCAAACATCGTTTGCTGAAAATAAGCACCTGAATTCGGATCAAATAAGCTGTGAAACAGCATGCCCTTCTGCATCGGCGTTAATGGATAAATATTTTCCGCTTCGCCTAATTCACGCGTCTGCTCCAAAAGCTGTTCCAGTTCGTCGATTGAGATATCTTTTAACAGGATGTCACTTGGTGTGAGAGAAGTCTGCTGCCGGCTTACGCAATGCGCAATGACTTCTTGCAGACTTTCTTTCAACCCCCGGGCAAATTGCGCCATAGTAGATCTTTCGTATTGTTTGCTGCTGTAGCTCAGTGTCAGTGATAATGTCCCTTCGGCAATCATGCCGTTCAAATCAAGCACGGCCGTTCTCTCTTGGTTTTCGTTCATCGATAACCCTGTGGAATATGGCGATATGCGCAAAGCCTGATGCTTCAGGTCTTGGTCAAATTGTCCCAAATAGTTAAACGATATCTCCGGATTCAGCTGCAGGCTGTCGGCTTCCGGATGCCCGGATATATATTTGATGATGCTGTAATTCATTCCTTTATCAGGGATGCGGCGCAGCCCTTCTTTTACGATCTTGATCCGCTGCGACAGGTCTTTTCCGGCTTCCATCCTCAGGACGACAGGGTACTGGCTTGTGAACCATCCTATCGTGCGGGAAATGTCAGCATCCGGAATAATCGGTTCTCTCCCGTGGCCTTCCAAATTCACGACAATGTCTTCCGTGCCTGTCCACTTGTAAACGGCCAGCCCTAACGAAGTCAGCAGCAGATCGTTGATATCCGTGTTGTAGGCGCGGTTCGCTTGTTTTAATAATTGCTCCGTTTCCTCTTTTGTCCATTGAATCGTCACTTCTTCGCTGTCTCTTAATAACGATCCTTCGCTGATAGTGTCCTTAGGCAATGGCTGAGGCTTTATGCTTGAAAGCCCAGTCCAATAAGCAATCTCCTCTTCCATATCGGTTTCCGCCGCATATTTGGACAATTGATCGGTCCAGAATGGAAACGAATCTGTTTTTTGCGGGAGCTGGATCGTTTGTCCGCGTTCTGCCTGCTCATAACCGCTTGCAAAATCCTCGAGCAAAATACGCCAGGATACTCCGTCAATCAGCAAATGATGAATTGCAATCAGCAAATGATCTCCGTCCGGACATTGGAACAAACCGAGCTTCATTAATGGCCCTTTGTCTAATACCATGCTGCTTTGAATCTCATTCGCTTTATCGGCAATCGCTTGAGCCGGATCGGTTTCCCCTTTATAATTCATCACTTCCAGATGGTATAGTTCACTTTCATCTGTTCCTGTAATTCGCGGAGCGTATCCATCCGGCGTTTTTTCAAAAATCATCCTCAAGGCATCGTGATGCGACGCGATCTGTTCCATCGTCCGGCGAAGAGGAGCCTCTTTAAAGCATTCCGCCGAATATAACATGACGGCCTGATTGTAATGGTGTGCATGCGGCATGTTTTGTTCAAAAAACCAATGCTGAATCGGGGTCAGCTTGGTTCCGCCATTCACTTCTCCTTGATCAGCCACCCTGCTGACCGGCGCTACAAACTGACTAAGTTCAGCAATCGAGGGGTGTTTAAACAAATGCTTCATATCAACCTTGTATCCGGCTTGATACAATCTGGATGACACCTGAATTGACTTAATCGAATCTCCGCCAAAATCAAAGAAATTATCCAGAATTCCTATACGCTCTGCCCCTAATACTTCTTGCCAGATAGACGCCAGCAGTTCTTCTATTGTGTTCCGCGGGACTATGTATTCGTATTCCGCCCGCGTATTTTCGTCAGCAGCAGGCAAAGCTTTCAGATCAATCTTCCCATTGGAAGTGAGCGGAATGCGTTCCAATGGGATAAAGCGGGAGGGAATCATATAATTCGGCAGTTCCCGGGATAATTCTTTTCTGAACTGCACAGCGGTCAAAGAAGGCCCGCCGACATAATAGGCATACAATTGTTTGGCCCCGTCTGCGTCTTCACGCGCGACGACTGCGGCTTCACGAACGTTTTCCAGATTGAACATGGCTGCCTCTACCTCGCCGATCTCAATCCGGTAGCCGCGAATTTTTACTTGATGATCAATCCGCCCTAAATATTCGATTCTTCCATCCGGCAGCCATCTGGCGAGATCACCCGTTTTATACATCTTTTGACCAGGGACATGCAGGTGCTCCACAAATTTTTCCTCCGTCAATTCAGGACGATTGAGGTAGCCGCGGGCCACTCCCGCTCCTCCGACATACAGCTCTCCCGGTACGCCGATCGGCTGGATTTGATGGTGCGCTCCTAAAATATAAGCTTGATGGTTGGCCACCGGGCTGCCGATTGTGATCTGTTCATCAGCGGACTGAACAGGGTGAAATGTAGATACCACGCTGTTTTCTGTCGGTCCGTATTCATTATTGATCCGAATGCGAGGCTGCAGAGAATGCAGCTTCTCAACCGTATCTGTTTCCAGCTGCTCACCGCCTACAACAACATGCTGAACATGGATGAAGTCCTCTGTGTTCATCTGTTCGATCATCGTTTTCAGAAGACGGGGAGAAGTTGAGAAATGAGTAATTCTCTCTTGTTTTATGGCATTTTGAATGGCGAAAGTTTCTTTATTCTCTTCATTAGGCAATAGGTGCAAAGTTGCCCCCGAGATGAGCGGACCGAAGAAATTTAAAATGAACGCATCAAAAACATACGGGTACAAGACAAGCACGCGATCCGCCGGAGAATGCTTAAAAAACGCCTTCTTCCATTGGAGCGAATTCACAATGCCGCCGTGTTCAACCATGACTCCTTTCGGCTTTCCTGTTGTACCCGACGTATAAATGACATAGGCTAAATGGCTGTGTCCCGCTACTGGTGATAACAATGAGCTATCGGCATGGTATGATGTTTCATCATTCAAATCAATCACCGGGCCGTCAAAGGTGAGACTGTTTTTTAAATGACGCTGAACAAGGAGAACGTCTGCATCCGCATCATGAAGCAAATATTGAAGCCGCTCTTTTGGATATTCAGGATCCAGGGGCACATAAGCGCCCCCTGCCTTCCAAACGGCTATAATGGATACGATCATCTCTAATGAACGATCAGCGAGAATGGCGACTAACGTATCGGGTTGAACCCCGCAATTACGCAATGTTCTTGCCAAACGGTTCGCCTTCTCATTCAGTTCCCTGTACGTCAAATGGTCGTTTTTAAACTTGACGGCCGCATGCTCAGGCGTTCTTTCTGCTTGCTCTTCAAATAATTGATAGACTGTTCTGCTCCCGGAGAAATCTCTGACGGTGTCGTTAAAATCAAACAATAGCTTCTGTTTTTCCGCTTCCGGTAAGATCTCTGCCGTATGGATCGCGGCTTGAGGCTGAAACAGGATCACAGACAGCAGCTGATCCAAATGGGATACAATTTGATTGATATAGTGCTCATCGTACAGATTGCCGTTATAAAAAAGCTTCAAATGAATCCCGTTGTTCTCCAAATCAAAGTGAAACAGCGTATCGGTTGCAGTATCTTCTTTAAATTGCAAGGAATGAATTTCGTTAAGCGAAACGACGGTATGAATCAAAGGCAAATGCTCGTCATTGTATTGCACGCTCAGATGCCGGACCATTTTTCTAAACGGCAGGTTTTGATTTTTCAGAGAATCATTAACGGCTTCTTTCAGCTGCCCGAATACGGTTTTAAATGTGCTCTCGTTTGAAAGCGTATTTTTTAAGAGGACAATGTTGTTAACGGCTGACTGGCCGGCTTTTTGCTTCGATACCGTCGGAATGCCAAGAATCAGGCTCGTTTGATCCGTATATTTATACAACAAGCATTCAATACCCGCCAATAAAATCAGATAGGCGGCCATATCGGAATGATTCGCCATTGTCATGATTCTTTGAGATACTTCCGGAGATAAGGAACGGCAGATGCATTTTTCCTGGTAGCCGGTACGGGCCAACGATGCTTTATCCGCTGCTTTAAAGTAAGGGAATGCGCTTAGGCCGTCTTCTTCATCAAACAGGTTTTCCCAGTACGTTTCTTGGTTTTTAAATACCGACATTGGAGCACCTCATTTTATATAATTTAAAGAAATAATGCTTTTCCCTAAAAGTTCAATTGAATAGAATCAAGCGCGTTCTCTTCTTCCTCATTGCTGCCGCTCAATCCGATATGTTCGATTAGAATGCTAGGCTGTTCCAAAATCGCCGATAGGATGTGTAAGTAGTCGTTTGATAAAACCTCGATTCTGCTTTTCTTAAACAGTTTTTTTGAATATTCAAACAGTCCGTGATAGTTGTCGCGGTCCGCCTGAATCGACAAAGTCAAATCGAATTTCGCAACCGGATGATGAAATGGATACGGCTTGAGTTGAAGAGAATCGAAAGTCAATTCAGCATGATCGAGATTTTGCAGCACAAACATCGTATCGAATAAAGGATTGCGGCTTGAATCTTTTGGAAGATGCAGATGCTGAATTAATTCTTCCAACGGATAGTCTTGATTTTTATAGGCGTTCAGCATGTTTTCTTTTACTTCGTTTAAGTAGGCATCAAATGTTTTACGGCCCGCCGGGTGATTGCGAATGACTAACGTATTGACGAACATTCCCACGACCGGCTCTACATCCAAATGAGTCCGCCCGGCAGATGGCGTTCCTACGATAATATCTTCTTGTCCGCTGTATTTGGATAAAAGAATCGTATAGGCTGCCAATAAAATCATATACAGTGTTGCTCCTGTGTCTTCTTCCATTTGGCTTAAACGCTGTTTTAAGTGTTCTGGTATAAGAAATTCAAATGATTCGCCTTCGTAATCGCGTATGGCAGGTCTCTCATAATCCGCAGGCATATCCAGTACAGGAATATCACCGTGAAACTGATCCAGCCAATACGCTTCCTGGCTCTTGATGTTCCGTTTCTGAATGTCCGATTGCTGCCAAACTGCAAAGTCTTTATATTGAATAGAGAGCGGATCCGGTTCGTTCCCCTCGTAGATTCGGGTTAAATCTTTCATCAGAATATTGACGGACACGCCGTCAGAAATGATATGATGCATATCAACCACAAGCACGTGCCGCGCAGGTTCAATTTCAATCAGTCCGGCCCGCATCAGCGGCGGTTTGGCTAAGTCAAACGCTTTGATGAAATCAAGCACACGGTCTTCCGCTTCTTCTTCGCTTGCTTGAATCCGTTCTATCGTAAAGTCGACGTTCTGATGAATACGCTGTGCCGGCTCGCCTTCATATAAATCAAAGCTGGTCCGCAACGCTTCATGACGCGCGATTAATTTTCGGAAAGCGGCGTTTAACCGTTCGGGATCGATCGTCCCTTCCACATTCATGGCACCCGTCATATTGTAAGTCAGCTCGCCGCCTTCTGTGTGACTTAACAAATACATCCGCCTCTGAGCTGAAGAAACCGGATAATATGGCATTTCCTTTGCAGCCGGAATCGGTACATATCGATTTTTGTCCATGTGTAACGCCTTGTCAGCCAATTGTTCAATGGTAGGAAACTTGAATATGTCTTTGAGAGACAGATTCACATCCAGCTCTTTGTGAATTCTGGCGGCTAAGGCAGCCGCTCGAATGGAGTTGCCTCCGAGATCAAAGAAATTATGTTTGATCCCCGCATGGCTTATTCCGAGCACTTCCTTCCATAAATCTGTCAGTTTGGATTCCGTCTCATTACCCGGCGGAACATATTCAGCTGTCAGCTGCAGACTCGCTTCTGGTGCTGGCAGTGCCTTACGGTTTATTTTCCCGTTGGACGTTAACGGCATATGCTCCAGATGGACAAAATAGGACGGAACCATGTAGTCCGGAAGCTCCGATGACAATTGTTCCCTAAGCTGCGCAGCCGCTATAGGCTTGTCGCTTACGTAATACGCGCATAATTGTTTTAAGCCGTCTTCTTCTTCTTTCACTGTAACCGCGGCTTTTTGCACCGCTTCCGCGTTATGCATTGCTGCTTCAATTTCACCAAGCTCGATTCGGTATCCCCTGATTTTGACTTGTTCATCAACGCGCCCGATATATACAAGATTTCCGTCCTTCAACCGCTTAGCCAAATCCCCTGATTTGTACATCTTCGCTCCCGGGACATACGGGTTTTCAACAAATTTCTCTGCCGTTAAATCCGGACGGTTCCAATACCCTCTGGCAACACCCGGTCCGCTGATATATATTTCGCCGATTACCCCGATCGGAACCAGGTTTCTGCTTGCATCGGCCACATAAATATCCGTGTTGGCAGCCGGAGTGCCGATCGGTACAAATTCCCGCTTGTCCCGTTCTGCGTCGAAGTGATAAATCATACATCCGACGACAGCTTCCGTCGGTCCGTATTCATTGAAAATGTCCAGCCGGCCTTTAAACTGCTCGCTGACACTTTTGGCCAGACGGGTGCTTAAATTTTCTCCGCCGACAATCATTTTCCGTATTGACGTGCCGCCAGCGATATTCATCTCCTTGATGACGTGCAGATGTGCCGGGGTCAATTTGATCATGTCTATTCTTGAGTCCCGCATAATCTCAGAAAGCACAGCGCTTTTATCTTCGCCGTCAAAGACAATGATGGTATTTCCCGTAACCAGCGGTGTAAATATCGAGGTCACAGTCAGATCGAAAGAGATGGAAGAGTATAATGGGAAGTTGGTTTTCTCACCTCTTACATAAACCTCTTTCGCCCACCAAATATAATCAGCCAGTCCCTGATGCTCAATGAGGACACCTTTTGGATTTCCCGTGGATCCTGACGTATAGATCATGTAGGCCAAATCATGCGCATCGCTGTCCGATTCAAGATTCGAGTGATCCTCATGGTATGAGTTTTCCTCATCCAAAAGCACAACGTCACCATCATACGGTAATTGATCCAGCAGGCTGCGCTGTGTCAACACAACCTCCGCCCTTGAATCTCTCAGCATATATTGGATCCGATCTTCCGGATATTCAGGATCAATGGGCACGTATGCGCCGCCGGCTTTCAGAACAGCCAAAATTCCGACAATCAGTTCGATTCGATGCGGGCAGATGATGGCAACGAATTGATCCGCTTGTACGCCTTTTGTCCGTAACGTCCGCGCCAATCGGTTCGCCCGTTCATTGAGCTGTCTGTACGTATACCGCTCATTGCCAAAAATAACGGCTTCATGATCGGGACTCTGTTCCGCTTGCATTTCAAACCATCGGGTTACTGTTTCGTTATGCGGATACGGCGTCTTTGTGCCGTTACACTCCGTCAGCAGTTGATGCCGTTCGGTTTCAGACAGCATAGGAACGGAAGACAATGTCATCTCCGGCTGCTCAACAAGACTGTTTAAAATGGCGGTATAGTGTCTGGTGATCTGTTCAATGGTGTCTTTTGTGAATCGTCCCGGTTTATAATCAAAATGCATCTCTATCTGTTGACCGGCATCTTCGATTGTGAGCATCAAATCATACAAAGAGACCCCTGGATTTCGTTCTTTCACTTTAAATGTACATTCATTGTGCCGGATTTCATGAAATTCAATGTTTTGAAACACAAACATCGTGTTAAACAGAGACTTTCCGGTTGTTTCCCGCTGCACATTTAATTTCTCCACAAGCCGGTCAAATGGATAGTCTTGGTTTTCGAAAGCGTCAAGCGTCTGCCGCTTTACTTCTTCCAGATAATCCGTAAACGTTCTATTGGCGTGCGGCTTCGTCCGGATTCCAATGGTTTGTATGAAAATACCGATGATTTTTTCGATATCCGGATGATTTCTTCCTGAAGCAGGCGTGCCTACGACAATGTCTTCTTGTCCGGTATATTTATGAAGCAGCACATTATAGGCGGCCAGGAGCACTGTATAGAGAGTGGTTTCCGCCTTTTGCGCCAAATCTTGAAGCGAACGGATGACATCCGGCTGTAAGGAGCATGTCACACGCTGTCCCTCAGAAGACCGTTCTGCCGCTTTTGAACCGTCTGTCGGCAGGTTAAGGATGGGAATTTCGTCTTGAAATTGTTCCAGCCAATATGTCTCCTGCCGCTTCATAGCATCCTCATTCAGCCGTTGGTTTTGCCATTCTGCGAAATCTTTATATTCAAATTCAATGTCCGGTAATGGTTTCTGATGATATAAAGCCAGCAATTCATTTGTAAGGATGTTGACGGAATAACCGTCCGAAATGATATGATGCATATCGATGAGCAGTTCGGCCTGCTCGTTTTCAATCTTGATCAGCTCCGCACGAACTAACGGAGCTTGGTCCAGGCGGAACGGTTTTACAAACCGGTCTGAATAGGCATCAAATTCGTCCCGGCTCATTGTCCGGACATGAACGTTAAAATCAACTTCGTTTTCAAGTTTCTGAACGATATCGCCATCTATAATGTCGAAATACGTGCGAAACGCTTCGTGCCGCTGCATCACTTGTTGAAGAGATGAGATCAGGGCTTGCTCATCGTACTTCCCTGTTATTGATATTTGGCCGAACATATTTTGCGCCAGCTGATCCGGTTCCAGCTGGTGCAGGAAATATACTCTTTGCTGCGCCGGCGATGTCGGGTAATACGCTTTTTTCTCGGCAGCCTTCATCGGGAGGTGCACGACTTTTGTTTCGTTCTGAATGAAATGTGCTAATTCTTTAACAGTCTGGTGATTGAAAAATTGTCCGATGGAAACCTTTTGATGAAATGTCTTCTGAACTTTGGAAAGCATAAGCGTCGCCTGGAGCGAGTTTCCTCCCAGAGCCAGGAAGCGATCTGATCTGCCGACCCGTTCAAGGCCGAAAAGTTCCTCCCAAATCCGCGCCAGCTGCCGCTCCGTTTCATTTACCGGCGCCTCATAGGCTTCAGTGAAATTTGCTGTATTGCTTCCTATTGAAGAGACCCGCTTCTGGTGTTCGGCATAAAGTGCTTGTAAATCATGCTGTTCTTCATCGGAAAACAGCATCATGGCGTCAAGAGGGATTGAATCTCCCTCAACCATTTTTTGCAGCAATTTTGTAAAACCCGCTCCCCACTTTTTCATGATTTCCGGACTGATGACGTTCGTATTAAAGTCGAAATCAAGAACATATTCTTGATGCGCGTCTGTTATGTTAAGAAATAAATCGTACAGAGTGCATTTTACCGGGTATGCAACGGGCTCCGCTTCCGCCTTTCCGAAATGCAGCTTTCGAAAAGGCCTGTCTAAATTAAAGATAATACGCATATCCGGCACTTGATCGTGCGGAAGCTCTCTGGCCACCAGTGTCATCGGGACGGCTTGGTGCTGCATTGCAAGATTCACGCTTTCTTTCATACTGCCAAGATAACCGGATAAAGTGCTTTCTGAAGAAGACGTGTTCTTCACCGGAATCATATTGACGCAATTTCCAATCAGATCATGCTGTTTCATATGCGATTGACCTGCTGCGGGGACCCCGATCACAAGGCCTGACTGTTTGGTAAGCCGATGCAGAAAAAGATGAAATGCACCCAGCATCGTCACAAATACGCTATTTTTCATCTGAATGCTTAATGACCTTAAAGCCTCGCTCAATGGCCGTCCAAGCCTGACGGTACACCGGTCTCCCTCATACCCCTTCGGATAACGGACAGAAGCTGCGCTCGGCAGAATTGGCTGCTGTATCGGTTCAGAGAAATGACGCCGCCAATACCGGACCCCTTCTTCATAATGGCCGCTGTCAATCTGTGCCTGCTGCCAGTCTAAGTATTGGCGAAACGAAACATCTGCCTCTTTCGGTGAAATTGGTTTTCCTTGTACGATTGCCGCGTAGTTGCTCTCCAGTTCTTGAACAAAAACGGCGATTGACCATCCATCGGCAATGATATGATGGAACGTGAGCACAATCAGATGTTCATTGTGAGCCGCAGTAAGCACATGGATTCTAAACAAAGGCTTTTGTTCATGGAAATGAAACGGCCGCTTGGCATCTTCTGTCAGCCATTTTTGAATTTCCGACTCCCGATGTTCATGCGGGTGACCGGTAAAATCAATGACTGGTATTTCTATATTCATCCGTTCCTGCACTTGCTGTACCTCGTCATCGGGATGAATCACCGTACGTAAAGCTTCATGACGGTCAACGATATGCCGGACGGCTTGTTTTAATGGCGTATGCTGCAGTTCGCCCTCCACTTTCAGCATAATGGACTGGTTTAAAGCGGCGGAAGCTTCATTCCCGTAATGGGATGCCATAACCAACTGCTTTTGTTCAGGTGAAAGCTCGCGCGTCCCGGACTTTTTACGGCCTCCGCCATCAGGGGAATCCGGGCCTTCCGGAATAAATCCGCCTCGGCGAAGATCCTCCACCGTGTCTTTCACCGCTTGAATAATATTTTCGATATCATCTGCGGTATGCGCGACGGACAAGAAGCAGTTGCGTCCTTCCCACACATAGACACCTTTATAGTTGAGATGGTAAAAGAACAAGTCATTATCAAGCGATGAGACAAACCGGAATAATGAACCGAATCGAACCATGCGGATAGGCACTTGCGCTTGTTCGAAGCAGCGATTCAGCTCATCGACCAAGTAGGCTGTTTTTTGATTAAGCTGCTCATACAGATGTTCTCCCTCGGTTTGTAAATGGCGAAGGACGGCTAATGACATCCTCATGGTAAGCGGGTGAGTATTGAAGGTGCCGGCCACAAACGTGCGTTTCGCCTCATCTTGCGGATAGGAATCGTCCCCATACTGCCAGGTTCCCCCGTCGATCGCA
Organism: Bacillus sp. EKM420B; assembly: GCF_011065565.1. NCBI lineage: Bacteria > Bacillati > Bacillota > Bacilli > Caryophanales > Bacillaceae > Bacillus > Bacillus sp. EKM420B. The sequence continues at coordinate 1,047,360 of NZ_JAAMNX010000001.1, forward strand.
TTCATGAATTCAGCTTTTCCGGCAACAATCCCTAACGGCTGTCCGCCGCCGATGATTTTTCCGTAGGTCACTAAATCAGCCTGAATACCGAACCATTCCTGGGCGCCGCCGAGACCGATCCGAAATCCGGTAATAATTTCATCGATAATCAAAGCTGTTCCGGATTGCTGCGTGATCGCCCGCAATTCTTTCAAAAATGCCCGTGGCTGCAAATCCGGTCTGCGGCTTTGTACCGGTTCCACCAGTACGGCTGCCAATTCATCACCAAGACTGCGGATCACGTCCAGCGAATCGGGATTGTTGTAATGTAAAATAATCAAATCATCCATAAAGCTTTGCAGTATGCCCGGAGCCAGCGGATTCGCAGACGCAGCTCCGCCTTTAGTGCCGGCAACCCCTAATACGCCGTCAAACGTGCCGTGATAAGATCCCGAGAACGCCACGACTTTCTTTCTTCCTGTTGCCGCCCGCGCCAAACGCAGGGCAACCATGACGGCCTCTGTTCCGGAATTATAGAAAGCGACCCTTTCCACCCCGGTACATGTGCGGATCCGATCGGCAACTTCTCCTGCGACATTCGACATTGGGCCGAGCGGAGGCAATGATGAACGGACTGAATCATCGATAACCTGTGTAATAAAGGAAGGATGATGCCCGAAAAGGTTAACCCCGAATCCCATGGTGATATCAATGTATTCATTGCCGTCAACATCCCACATCTTGGAACCGTCAGAACGTTCGGCGATAATCGGGTATACGATTTCCTTCCAATATGAACGGAAGCTGGACAAGTTGCGGTTGTTTGCATGAGCAAATCGGGTGTTGTCCGTATATTGTTTGGAACCTTTCGTTTTATCTGCGTATTTCTTGATGAAATCTTCTAAGTATTGTTTTTGCCGTGCGGTATAGTGTCCCTGATCATGCAGGTTCTGAGGCTGGAAAGGAACATAGGGTTTCGCTTCTTGAGCCGCTTTCTTTTCTGCAGTGACGGCCGGAGGCCCCTGCTTGACAGAAGGAATTGATTTCTCTTGCGCTTTAGCGTATTCTTTCTCATCGAAATGATGTCCGCTGTTTCTCAACAAATTAAAGCTATTTAATTGAGCTTGCAAGGTATCCTGAATTAATTGATTCTGAGAAGCGATTATTTTTTCGAGCATATGCTCTTGATGACCTTCTCTGCGATCCGATTCAGACTGTGCTTCTGAAATGACCTGTATTTCCTGCGCCGGAACATTCTCTTGAGGCGGAGCGGATGCAAAGGACGGTGGAACGGTCTCAGCCAAGTAATCTATGACACTTTGAAGGTTGTTCATCGTATCAAAAAAACGATCCATCGGGATGTCTGCCCCAAATTCGTCCGCGATGGCTTTTTTGACCTGTGACAGCATGATAGAATCCATTCCGAGTCCGATAAAATGAGCATTCAGATCGAGTTCCTCCGCTCTGATCCCCGAAGCATTGCTGATTACAGTTTTCAGGAAGGATTCAATGTGCGCCTTCGATTGATTGATATTCAATGCCGCTTCTCCTCTCTTTTCGTCCTCGTTTAAGCGCAATTGGTCAGCTTCAGCCCAGCATCGGCTCCGTTCAAACGGATACAGGGGCAATGGCGTCTTTTGTACAGTTTCACCGGAATAAAGCGCGCGCCAATCGATAACGGCTCCTTGCACAAATAATTCGGCGGCGCGATGCAGCCATGTGATCCGTTCATCTTGCGTACGTAAACGCTGCTTAATCAGTGCGGCTGCTTGTTTATTCAGCTCTTCTTTATGAGCGGGCAGCATTTCCTTCATATTCTTGTAGCCGATGTATACACCGGGAAGGTTTCTGTCTCCCTGAATCAGGCTGGTCAGCTTATCCGATAGTTCTTGTTTACCGGATACAATCATGGCAATGCCATGATCCAAATGAGCCCTGCCCGTACTGGCTGTATAGCAAATGGACTTTAATGAAGCTTGGCTGTCATCCGTTACATATTGCCGGTACTGCTGAGCGAGTTCATAGAGTGATTTTTCAGTATGAGCGGATAAAACAAATAGGTGCGGCCCATGTTCATCCTCGGGCGCATACTCACTTTGAGAAATATATTCTTCCAATACCACATGAGCGTTCGTTCCGCTAAAGCCAAATGAGCTGACTCCGCCTCGCAGCGGCTCATCACCGGATGTGAACGCTGCAGCTTCCTGGTTTACGTAAAATGGTGAAGAGTGAAAATGAATGAGCGGATTAGGTTCATTAAAGTGCACTAACGGCGGATTTTTCTTGTGATTCAGCATGAGGACAGATTTGATCAGCCCGACGATGCCTGCCGCTTCAAACAAATGACCGATGTTCGATTTAACAGAACCAATCGCACAAAATTGTTTTTTTGCCGTATACTTTTCAAACGCTTTACAAAGCCCGTTAAATTCAACCGGATCGCCGAGCTTCGTTCCGGTGCCATGCGCTTCGATGAAAGACAGTGTTTCAGGGGCAATGCCCGCGTCTTTCCAGGCCGTCTCAATGACCTCAGTCTGAGCTGCCGGATTCGGTGCTGTAATCCCGGCGGTTGTTCCGTCTTGATTCAGCGCGCTTCCCTTGATTACGCCGTAAATATGGTCTCCGTCGCGAACAGCATCCTGCAGAGGTTTCAGCAGGACTGCGGCCGCGCCTTCACCTGTGCCAGTACCGTCTGAATCTTTGCTGAACGTTTTCGTGTACCCGTCCGAAGATTCCATATCAAGTCCGATACAGATCGGCAAGAGCGATGTCCGGATACCGCCGGCAAGAGCCATTTCACAATCGCCGGATATTAAAGATTTACATGCCATATGAACGGCGGCAAGCGATGAGGAGCACGCCGTATCGACTGTGACCGCCGGCCCTTTTAAATTTAAGAAATAAGCGATTCGGCTGGCTAACACGGAAGGGAGATTGCCCACGATATATTGATGAAGCTCCTCCGGATAATTCGCAGAAAGGAGACGTTCATAATCGTAGCCCACCTTCGAGTACCCTGCATATACCCCGACACGGCTCCCGTTCATGCTGCCGCCGGCATAGCCCGCATCTTCAATCGCATGCCATGCAGACTGCAAAAACAGTCTTTGGTTAGGGTCCATAAACTGAGCCGTTTTAGGAGCTAAACCGAAGAACGAGTAATCAAAGCGGTCGATTTCATCTAAATAGCCGCCCTTCACAAACTGATTCTCATTGATTTCGCTTTGGATGGACTTTAAATAATCCGCCGCATCTTTCAGCCGGGATGCAGGGTATTCTCGAATGCTGTGCTCACCTTTTTCAAGCAGATTCCAAAAATCACTTTTCGTTGATGCTCCTGGGACATTGAGCGACATCCCGATAATGGCGATATCTTTCGGCGTTACATGGCTTGGTTTCGCTGCCGCGTCCTGCTTGATTTCAGCCCGGCTTTCAGACAGATATGCCGCTAAATCAGTGATAGAAGGATACGTAAAGAGATCTGAAACGGCAAGCTCGCGTCCGAATTTCTGTTCTATGCGCTCGGCAATCTGCGATAACTGTAATGAATTTGCTCCCATATCAAAATAACTGTCAGCGAGGTGAACCTTTTTCCCATTGAGCACATCGGAAAAGATAGACAGTAATTCCGTTTCAATTTCATGAATGGGAGTCTGTCCGGATGTTTCCGGGCTGCTCTCCAAACATTCATTGATAGCGGCAGACTCTGTTGAAAAATTCCCTGCCTCATACTGTCTGGCAAGTTCGTAGCGTTTAACCTTTCCGCTGGTTGTTTTAGGGAGTTTTCGGATCGGAAGGACTTCTTTTATGCTCCAGCCGCCCCGCTTGAGCAAATGCTTTTTTATCTCTTTGACAAGCGGTGCGAATTTTTCAGGTGATTTTTTGTAAACAACAAAGAGCACGATTTCTCCGCTTTGTGTCTTTTGATCATATACACCGCAGGCGGCAACCCTTCCTAAGTCAACCTCTTCCATTTCAATCGCGACCCGTTCAATATCGTGCGGGTAGATATTTTTTCCGTTCACGAAAATAATGTCCTTTTCTCTTCCGGTTACGACTAAGTTACCACTTTCACTAATGAATCCGAGGTCTCCCGTTTTTACCCAGCCGTCAGAAGTCAGCGCTTTTTCCGTACTCTCGGGGTTGTTATAATACCCTTGAGTCACATTGTCTCCTTTGATCTGGATATGGCCGATGATTCCGTCTTCTACTCTTTCATTTACTTCATCGGAGATCCGAAGCTGACAATAGTCAATAGGTCGTCCCACTTCGACGAATGAAGCGCAATTTTGATCCTCTTTGCTGACGTTTACAGCTCTTTCACCAAGATTTAAATAGTCACGATGCAAATAAACGGGAACGAATTCTTTACCTAATTTAGAGAATGCTGCGCCGACCGAAGCTTCCGCTAAACCGTAAACATTCAAAATGGCGGATCTTTTCAGATTGAATGCTGCGCATCTTTTCAAAAATTCGTCACATAGCTCCGGCAATATCGGTTCTGCACCGTTTGCGATGACCTTGATGTGGGATAAATCCCAGTCTGGTTCGTTTTTCAGAAATTTAAGGAAGTAGTTGTACCCGAAATTAGGAGAGGATAGAATACTGGCTTTATGTTCATGAGCTTTTTTCATCCAAAGGATAGGTCTGCGAATAAATAATTCTGTAGGCATCAGATTTTGATTGATTCCGGTTATGAAGGGAACAAGGTGGCAGGCGATGAGCCCCATATCATGCGTTAAAGGCATCCATGATAAGAAAGAGTCTTTCGAATGAACGGCTAGGGCATTCCCAATGGCACACGTGTTATGTATTAAGTTGTGATGCGTTAACATGACCCCTTTTGGATCTCCTGTCGATCCTGAAGAAAATTGGATAAAGGCGAGTTCATCCGCATCAGGTTCATAAAATGAAGCGGGGTAATCGTAGGTTTGATCTTGAATGATGTCAGATTTTTCGTTTAATTGATGATGGAAATCCTGTAAATCGTGTTCTGCAGCGTATTTCTTTATTTTGTCCAATACTTTTTCAGAGGCAATCAGAAACGGATGATTTAATATATTCCAAATGCGCCAGACCTTCAGCTTATGGTCATCATCTTCTCCGATACTGACCGGCACCGGGATCATTCCTCCTAATATACAAGCCCAAAAAGCAACGACAAATGATTTGTTTTCTTGGATTTGAAATACAATTTCCTGCTTCGGCTTAATGCCGAGATGCTGTAAATAGCCAAGATACCCTTGCGCCTCTTCAAACAATTGGCGATAAGAGACAACCGTCTCGTTTTTATCGGATTCGATAAAACGGATCCCGCGGTCAGAGATATTGCTTCTTTCCCGAATGACTTCTACTAAGGTTTGGAATTGACTGGTATACATAGGTCCCCTCCTGGGCGCTTTATTTTAAAATCCGCAATTCTTCCCAAGCCGGAAGCTGTTTAGCTTCACAAATTAATTTGCATAAATGGATCGAATGTTCGAGTTCTTGTTCTGAAAGCACGTCTTCATGCTTTTTCATTCTCTCTTTCAGCTCTTGGATTTGCGTAAATAATGGCGTCGTCATATTGGAATAAGCCGCTGAATCCTTGTTGTAATTGCGCGCAATGACGGATTGAATCATCAATTTATTCAGTTGTTTTTTGCGTAAACGGACAATATGTTTCTTTCTTTCCGCTGAATTGGAAAGCAAGTGAACATCAGATGTCTGTCCTAAGGGATAAGGTACAATGTGATTCGTTGTTTTTCTCAGCAGACCGGCTAAAACATTGTTCGGACCCATTTCGATGACTTCTGTGACTCCGTGTAAAAGCAAGTAATGCATCGATTCCGTCCATCTTACCGGCATCGTCATGTGCTGCTTGAGATGTTCGCTGATGGAATTTCCGCTGCTGTAAGGGCGTGCGGTGACATTTGAAATGATCGGCCATGCGGCATCCCGGAAGGAATACCGGTGTAATACAGTCTGGAATTGGTCAGATGCTGAGCGTATCATCGGACTGTGAAAAGGCGCACTGACATTCAAATAAGTGTATGCCGCTCCCTTTTTCTCCGCCATCTTGATGACACGTTCCACAGCTTGCCGGTGTCCGGAAATTACATGCTGCTGTTCTGAATTCATGCAGGCTACTCCTGCCGGAAAGTCTTCCGTCGACACTTTCGAACATATTTCCTGCAACGTTTGAAGAGAGAGGTGAGTCACGGCGGCCATCGTCCCCTGCTGCTGAGGATCCGCATTTTGCATAAGAATTCCCCGCTGCCTTACAAGTGTAACGGCATCCTGAAAAGAAAGGGCGCCGGCACAGACAAGCGCTGAATATTCGCCTAAGCTATGACCTGCCAGGAAGCGGGGCTTCACCCCTATTTCCTGCATATACACTTGAAAAGCAATAACACTGACCGTTAAAATAGCGGGCTGCGCGTTCATTGTCTTTGTCAATTCATTCATATCTCCGTTAAAACACAGTTTTTTTACATCCAAGGAGATCGCATCGCTCGCTTCTTCAAACAATCTCTTTGCGAGCACAAAATCATTCCAAAATTGTTTGCCCATTCCTACAAACTGAGACCCTTGTCCAGGAAATAAAAAGGCAAGATTGTTCATGAGATTCCTCCGATCATATTGAACAGAAATACAATATCCTACAAATTATCCCTTTATCTAACATCCTAGCATGATTATAACAAATGTGTATAGAATACTTTCGGAGGAGTTATTGTTCGATTTTACAAACGAATTAGATATATTTATTCATAAAATAAAACATGGGGGTTTCACCGAAAATCAGTCTTAAAGAGAGATGATGAAAAGCCGGAGTGGAGCCTGTTACCGCCTCTTCTTCACTTAGGACGAGCTCTTCATGTTTCATATGTTTTAGGGCTATTGGCATTATTGTGTCAGAAATTACATATTTTCTGTTTATTGTAAAAATTCATTTGTATATCTGTGAAGGATTGTAAACTGAGGGCGTTTGATTATAAATGCGGCGCAAGAGATGGATCTGGTGAGGAAAATCTGCAAGGACAAAATACGCCGCAGAACAAGTAAATGACCCAGCCCGGATACCGATTGACGCAGTAAATCGGCCTATTGAGTGAACAAGGTTTTCAGGCATAAAAAAACAGCCGTTCAGAGCGGCTGTTTTTTAAATAGTACAAGAACTATTGAGCGGTATACCCGCCGTCCATGACTACGGCCTGACCTGTGACCCCTTTTGCTTTGTCGCTGGCCAAAAATACGGCGTAATCAGCGATTTCCTTCACTGACAGCAGCCGTTTTTGGGGAACGAGCGGAAAGATGACGTCCTCAAGCACCCGCTCGTACGGTACATTCCTTGTTGCGGAAATGTCCTTTAATTGATTGCGGACAAGCTGAGTGTCCACATATCCCGGACAAAGCGCATTGACGGTAATGCCGTCAGCCGCGCCTTCAAGTGCGCCGACTTTCGTTAAACCGATGACGCCGTGCTTGGCGCTGTTATATGCCGCTTTCCCGTGAAAACCGATCAGCCCGTTGACAGACGCCATATTAATGATTCGTCCGAATTGCTGTTTTTTCATAATGGGGAATGCATGCTTCATTGCGATAAATGGCGCAGTCAGCATGACACGAATGAGCCGTTCAAACTGTTCGGTGGGAAATTCCTCGATGGGCGCGACATGCTGAATGCCCGCATTATTCACAAGGATATCGAGACGTCCGAATTGTTTCTCGACCGTCTGCAGCATGTCGGCCACTTGCTTTTCATTTGTTACATCGCATGTGATGCTGACTGCTTCACAGCCTTCATCTCTCATTCCTGCCGCCGCTTCTTTCCCCGCTTGTTCGTTTACATCAGAGATGATGACGGCTGCTCCTTCACGGGCGAATTCTCTTGCAATTTCAAGCCCGATTCCTCCGGCTGCTCCTGTTACAACGGCTGTTTTTTCAATAAGCAATGAATGCATGGCGGCACCTCCTCATTTTGGTCTGACCCCGTTTTTTAACGACTGGCTGACAGTAAAATGACCTTCTGTTTTCTCAAAGACCTCCTCCATTGTTACACCTTCCTGCAGTTCGGTGAGCGTCATACGGCCATCATAAAAATCGAATACAGCCAAATCTGTGATCAGCCGATCGACCACCTGCCTGCCGGTTAAAGGCAGCGTACATTCCGTTCTCACTTTAGATTCCCCATATTTATTAACATGCTCCATAATGACAATAATCCGTTTTGCTCCGTGGACCAGGTCCATGGCGCCGCCCATTCCTTTGATCATTTTTCCGGGGATCATCCAGTTCGCCAAATCTCCCCGTTCGGACACTTCCATCCCGCCGAGGATCGCTACATCAATGTGGCCGCCGCGAATCATGGCAAAGGATTCGGCACTGTCAAAATACGAGGCTCCCTTTACCTCGGTAATGGTTTCTTTTCCCGCATTGATCAGATCGGGGTCCTCCGTTCCTTCCGCCGGATAAGGCCCGATTCCGAGCAAGCCGTTTTCAGACTGAAGCAGGACGTTATAATCATTCGGTATCTCATTGGCTACAAGCGTCGGCATCCCTATCCCCAAGTTCACATTCATACCGTCCTTAATTTCCTTTACAGCCCGTTTGATCATTCGTTTTCTGCTATCTCTCATTCTGTCAGCCTCCTTTATCATGCTTGCCGGACGGTGCGGCGTTCAATCCGTTTTTCATGAATCCCGCCAAGCAGAACGTGCTGCACAAAAATACCCGGCGTATGAATTTGATCGGGATCAAGCTCTCCGGCATCGACGATTTCTTCAGCCTCTGCAATCGTCACTTTGCCTGCCATTGCAGCGAGCGGATTGAAATTTCTCGCCGTCTTTCTGAACATCAGGTTGCCCAGAGGATCGGCTTTCCAGGCCTTTACGATGGCGGCGTTCCCTGTAATCCCTTTCTCCAGAAGATAGGTGCGTCCGTCAAATGTCTTATGTTCTTTTCCCTCGGCTACTGATGTTCCGACGCCCGCAGGTGTATAAAACGCCGGAATGCCCGCCCCTCCCGCGCGAATTCTTTCTGCGAGCGTTCCTTGGGGCACCAATTCGACTTCCAGCTCCCCGCTTAAAAACTGCCGTTCAAAGGTTTTATTTTCTCCGACATAGGATGCGACCATTTTTTTGATCTGCCGGTTTGCAAGCAAGAGGCCTAACCCCCAATCATCAACACCGCAGTTATTACTGACAACGGTCAAGTTTTTCACGCCGCTGTCCCTGATCGCGAGAATTAATTGTTCCGGAATGCCGCACAGGCCGAAGCCTCCTGCGATGAGGGTGTCTCCGTCCTTGATCAGTGCAGCAGCATCTTTATAAGAGTCCATCACTTTTCCTTTTCCCATATTCGTTTCCCCTTTCTGTTTTGGCTACACAAGGCCCGTCAGACTGTAAATGGCGATAATGACAAACACAGCGGCTGTTTTAATGACGGTAATGGCAAAGATATCCCTGTAGGATTGGCGGTGGGTCAACCCGGTGACCGCGAGCAGCGTAATGACGGCGCCATTATGCGGAAGAGTGTCCATCCCGCCGGAGGCCATCGAGATCACTCGGTGCATGACCTCCGGCGGGATGTGGAATGTATTGATTGCTTCTGTATATGCTGCTGACATCGTGCTTAAAGCGATGCCCATTCCTCCTGATGCCGATCCTGTAATCCCGGCAAGCGCAGTGGTCGTCACCGCTCCGTTGACGAGCGGATCAGTAAACGTCTGCGATATGCCGCTGCTGACCATTTTAAAGCCGGGAAGCGCCGCAATGATGCCGCCAAATCCGTATTCGGCTCCTGTATTCATCGACGCCAGCAAGGCACCCCCGATGCCCTCATTCAGTCCTTCTTTCAAATTGAAGAGCACTTTTTTCCAATCGAACAAAATCGTTGTCATGATTCCGATGAACAGTGCGAGTTCTACTGACCAGATCGCAGTGACGGAGGAAAGGTCAATCTTCCCGAACGCTTCTAAACCGAGCTGCGCAAAATCAAATCCGTCAGGGTACCAATGCGGGAGCCACATCGTGAAGCATTTGTTCATGACTCCCACAAGGATAAGCGGAACAAAGGCGAGCACTTGCCGCGCGGGGCTGGGTTCTGCCTCCTGCGGTAAAACAGGCGTATGTTTTTCATTAGCCAGACCTGAGGGTTCCTCTGCAGCGGAAACTTCAGATTGAAATCCAGCATAGCCTTCTCCGGCATTGACCGCTTTTTTGCGCCGGGATTCTAAATAAATCATTCCGGCCGTAAGCACAAATGCTGCACCAATCAGTCCGAGCCAGGGAGCGGCATAAATGTTTGTTTTAAAAAAAGCTGTCGGAATGACATTTTGAATTTGCGGTGTGCCGGGAAGCGCATCCATTGTAAAAGTAAAGGCGCCCAATGCAATCGTACCGGGTATCAGACGCTTGGGAATATCAGCTTTAATAAATAGGTTTTTAGCAAACGGATAAATGGCAAACACCGCTACGAAGAGACTGACGCCGCTGTACGTTAAAATCGCACCCATTAAGACGATGGCGAGAATGGCTCTTTTTGCTCCCACAAGCCTGACGATTGTTTTTGCAATCGACTCGGCGAGCCCGGATATTTCAACAACCTTGCCAAAAACGGCCCCTAAAAGAAATACGGGAAAATACAGCTTAATAAATCCTACCATCTTCTCCATAAATATATTCGAGAAGAAAGGAAGTACGAAGCTTGGATCTGTAAGAAGCACGGCAAACAGCGCACAAATCGGAGCGAATAAAATGACTGAAAAGCCCCGGTAAGCCGCAAACATCAGCATGCCTAATGCCAATAAAATAATAACAATGTCCACAAATCCCCCTCTTTTCTGCTCAATATTAGTAAGCGCTTACAAAAATCGAGAAAATAAAGCGAAAAACATGCCGGTTTTGCACAGTTTCTGAGGCTGAAAAAATGTGCATCATGGTGAATTTTCCGTTTTGGCAAAAGAAAAGGAGATCCTTGCTGCATGATATTGATTGGCTGAGCAGTGAGTTTTTTTAGGGATAGTGAGATGGATCAGAGAGGATTTTTGCTTTATAAATATGTATTCTTTTTTCTTTCATTTATTTCCTGCAAGAGAACCGATAAAATCCGGCCCTCCTGCATGGTCATTCAGCCAAGGACAACCGGAAGCTCTTTGAGCGATCTAAAACCAATGAGCTTGCGGTATTCAAGGCGGTGTGCGGCCAGCCGAAGCTTAGGCATCCGCTCAAACAGTGTGAGAATTGCAATTTGTGCTTCGATGCGCGCTAATGAGGAGCCTATGCAAAAATGGGCGTTCTTTCCGAATGCAAGATGCGGATTCGGTTTTCTTTGGATGTCCATTTTATGAGGCTGATCGAATATGCTTGGATCGCGATTGGCCGCTCCTAAAAAGATGTATACCTGCTCTCCTTTTTTTATGGTTTTTCCATTTATTTCACAGTCTTCTGAAGCGGTGCGTGCCGTCAGCTGCGCGGGGCTGTCGTAGCGCAGACATTCCTCGACAGCAGTTTCAATAAGCGAGGGGTTTTCTCTCAGTGCGCTAAGCTGTTCAGGGTGTTTCAATAAAGTAAACACACCGTTGCTCATGAGGTTTACCGTCGTCTCGTGTCCGGCTATGACAAGTAAGATACATGTCGCGAGCACTTCGTCTTTTGAAAGCTGTTTCCCCATGATAAACCTGCTGATTAAGTCTTCCTGAGGATGTGCTTTCCGCTCGTGAATCAAATCTCTGAAATATGCAGTCAGCCTGCCTGCGGTGTCGCTTGCTCTGACTAACGTCTTTCTTGACCGGGTAAGATCAATGGCCTGAATGACGTCTGCCGTCCATTGTCTGAATTGATATCTCTCCTCTTTCGGCACTCCGAGTATCTCCGCAATGATGAGGCTTGCCAATGGAAAGGCAAACTCTGAAACAAGGTCTGCGGTTTTTTTGTTTTGGATTTGATCCAACAAGTCATGAACCGTTTCTTTTATACAGGGGCGAAGTGATTCCGCCGTCTTTGCGGTAAATTCTTTACCTATAAGCATCCGCATCCGCTTATGGTCTGATTGATTTTTAAATAACAGCATATCGTGCTGGATATGCGATAAATTTTGATATTTCGTTGAAGCTTCCGGAAGAGGAATGCGGTTTTTAAATCGGGTGTCTTTCAGAATCGATGCCGCCTCTTTGTACCCGGTGACATACCAGCCCGGATGTTTTAAGACGGTTCCTTTATAAACAGGATCAATGGATCGCAGTTTTTCATAAAACGGGTAAGGGTCATTCCAAAAATCCGAATCCGCATGGAGAGACGGATGTGCAGTCGATAGGCCCGCCGTCATCTTATACCTCCGTATTGCAGGCGGATTGCAGGCCGGCTTTCATTTCTTCAACGGATTCGACTTCAAAACCTAAATCATGGAGCATTTGATGATCCTCTGTTTCATGCTGCCCTGCTGTCGTTAAGTAATCTCCGACGAAAATCGAATTTGCGGCATAAAGTCCCAGCGGCTGCAGCGAACGAAGGTTGACTTCCCGGCCTCCTGAGATACGGATTTCTTTTGACGGATTGATAAAACGGAACAAGGCGAGCACTTTCAGGCAATACATCGGATGTAATTCGCTTACCCCTTCTAACGGAGTTCCGTCAATCGCATGCAGAAAATTAACCGGGATGCTGTCGGCGTCAAGCGCTTTTAAGCTGTTCGCCATATCAATGACGTCCTGTTTCGTTTCTTTCATGCCGACGATGACACCCGAACAAGGCGACATCCCCGATTGTTTCGCCGTTTCCACCGTATTGACCCTGTCGTCATACGTGTGGGAAGTCGTAATGTTTGAGTGATTCCTTTGTGATGTATTGATGTTATGATTGTACCGGTCTACTCCTGCCTGTTTCAGGCGCTCTGCCTGTTCCGGCTTCAGCAGACCGAGGCATGCGCAGATTTTTAAACCGTACGTTTCTTTAATTTCTTTGACAGCATCAACAACTTGATCTACTTCTCTGTTCGACGGTCCCCGCCCGCTGGCGACGATGCAGTATGTCCCTATATTCAGGTCGTGGGCGCGTTTTGCCCCCTTAAGCAATATATGCTTATCCACCATCCGATAAGACTCGATCGGCGCTTTTGATATTGAAGATTGTGAACAGTACCCGCAATTTTCCGGACACAGGCCTGATTTTGCATTCATAATCATATTCAGCTTTACTTTTTTTCCGTAAAATCGTTTTCTGATATGAAAAGCGGCATGCATCAGCAATAAAAGATCCTCATCAGGACAATTTAAAATGGCCAGCGCTTCTTGATTCATTACTTCCGCCCCGTCCAGCACTCTCTCTGCAAGATCCATCCATTGATTCATGTTTATCTCCCCATTTGTGTCAGATTCATGAAAGAGGAAACGTCTATATGTTTCTCAATCATGTGTTGAATGTTTTCCGGTGAAACGTGATCCAGCTTCGGTGTGATTCCCAAAATCGGAACTTTGCATAATGTTTCAATCATGCTCGGGTTTGTCTTCTCGTCCAGCCCCGGCCGGCTCTTTACGCCGTTGATCATAATGCCGAGAACCTCTATTCCCATGTTTTTCGCATATTCAACGGTTAAATATGTGTGGTTGATGGTTCCGAGATCAGGCCTGGCGACAATCACTGCCGGTAATTCCAAGGCTTTTATCAGATCACTGACTAAGTAATTTTCACCAAGCGGAACGGAAATGCCGCCTGCCCCCTCGACGATGAAACACTCATGACGATTTTTGATCTTACTCCAGTGGGCCATGACTTCATCCATGCTCACGGATTTCCCCTCAAGCATGGCGGCCGTGTACGGCGCAAGCGGCTCTTTCCATTCAAATGGCGTGATTTCTTCATGAGACAGTGCGGTTTGTGACATGTTTTTCAACAGCGAGGTGTCACTTTCCGGATGAGTCCGCGGCACGCCGCTTAAAAACGGCTTAAACACTCCGATATCCGCCTGTTTCTGCCTGAATGCCGCGGCAAGTCCGCAAGAAACGATGGTTTTTCCGACGCCGGTATCGGTTCCTGTGACAAAAAAACTTCTCATTTGTTTATATTCAGCTCTTTTCTAATGGAATCAAATGCTTCTGTCAGCTCGTCTATGTCCTGTAAGCTGCGATCCGCCGTAACGGTCAGCCTGATTCTGCTTTCGCCTTCCGGAACGGCGGGCGGGCGGATGGCCGGGGCGCAGATTCCCTTTTTCTCAAGCAGCGCAGCGGCTGAAACCGCTGTTTTTGCATCACCGATGATAACGGGAATAATCGGTGTATCCCCGCCTCTTACGATAAAGCCCATATCGGCCAGACGCGTTTTTATCTTTTTGACAGAAGACTGCAGCTCACGGCGCGTATCGTGCATATCTGATATGAGGTCAAATGCCGTATGCGAAGCCGCACAAATTGACGGCGGGAGGGCCGTCTGAAAAATAAACGTCCGCGCCTGATTCAGCAAAAAATCAATAAAAATGTTTGATCCCGCGGCAAAACCGCCTTCCGTTCCTACAGCTTTGCTTAATGTGCCGATGACAACATCAGGACAAATACCGAAATAGTCACTGGTTCCTCCGCCGTTTTCCCCGAGTACACCGGTTGCATGCGCGTCATCTGCTATCACAAATGCCTGATACTGCTTTGCAAGCGCCATTATTCGGTCAAGAGGCGCGATGGTGCCGTCCATGCTGAAAACGCCGTCTGTGACGATAAAGCGGCGGTTCCGAGTCTGGACGGAGGCAAGTTTTTTCTCAAGATCATCCATATCAATATGGCGGTACACGATGGTTTCCGCTTTTGATAAACGGCAGCCGTCAACAATGCTCGCATGGTTCAGTTGATCGCTTAAAATGACATCGCCTTTTTGAGGCAGTGAGGCAAGCACGCCGATATTCGCCAAGTAACCGCTTGAAAACAATAAAGCCGCTTCCGTCTGTTTAAAATCCGAGATTGTTTGTTCAAGTTTTTCGTGCCACACAGTATTTCCTGTCGTTAACCGTGAGCCGCCGCTTCCCGCTCCGAACCGGCTCAGCGCTGTTTGCGCGGCTGTGATCAGCCGTTCATCTTTTGACAGACCTAAATAGTCATTGGACGCCCAGGTCTGCCGCTTTTGCCCCTTGGTTTTAAGAGCGGTTTCCTGTGTTCGCAGCGTCCGATACAGCCCGTCTCTTTTCACCGCATCGAGCCTTCCGAGGAGCCATCCGTCAAAATCCACGGCCGGTCACCTCGGCTATCGCTTCTTTCATAATGGATATCATGGCTTGTAACTGGTCGGTTGTGCTGGCGAGCGGTGGCAGAAAGGCGATGACGTCTCCGAGCGGCCGTGTCAGCATACCCAGCTCTCTCATTTTCAAGGACACCTTGTAGCCCATCCGCTTTTCAGGCGGATAAGGCTGTTTTGTCCCCTTATCCTGCACAAGCTCTATGCCGCACATCAAACCGAGCTGGCGGACATCGCCGACATGAGGAAGCAGCTTCAGATCATGAAGAAATTTCGCAGCCGTTTTTGATTTTTCGGCGACTCGTTCAACGATGCGCTCTGATTCGAATAAACGCAGATTTTCAATTGCCGCGGCACAGCCAAGCTGATTTCCTGTATAGGAATGGCCGTGGAAAAATGTTTTCATTTTGTCGTAGTCATCGTAGAAGGCTTCATAAATGGCTTCTGTGGCAAACGTCACAGCGATCGGCAAATAGCCTCCCGTAATGCCTTTCCCTGCCGCCATCAAGTCCGGCTGGACGTTTTCATGCTCACAGGCAAACATTTTTCCGGTGCGGCCGAACCCCGTCGCCACTTCGTCAACGATCATTAACACATCATATGCCGTACACAGCTTTCGTACGCCTGCCAGAAAGCCTTCAGGCATGACGATCATCCCGGATGCGCCTTGCACCATCGATTCAATCGTAAGTGCGGCAATCTCTTCGTGGTGCTTTGCAAGCAGCTGTTCGAGCGCGTGAAGGCATTCATCCCGGCACTGTACGGGGTCACCGCTTTCAGATCTGTATACATAAGGAATCGGGGCTTTGTAGCTTTCAAACATCAGCGGGCCGTACACATGGTGGAAGAGTTCAATGGAGCCGACGCTGACGGCTCCGATCGTATCGCCGTGATAGCCGTTCTGCATCGAAATAAACGTCTGCTTCTTAGGTCTCCCTACGTTTTTCCAGTATTGAAAGGCCATTTTCAGAGCGATTTCCATTGCTTCCGCTCCGCTGTCGGAGTAAAAAACGCGTGTCAGCTTTTCCGGTGTGATGCCCGTCAGCATCTCTGCAAGTTCTGTTGCGGGAACGTTCGTCATACCCAGCAAAGTCGAATGAGCGATTTTTTCAAGCTGTTTTTGAATCGCTTCATCCATTTCTTTTTTGCGGTGGCCGTGTACATTGAGCCATACTGAAGAAAAGCCGTCATAATATTCTTTGCCGCTGATGTCTTTCAGCATGATCCCGTTTCCGCTTTCAATGATTAACTGATCTTCATCGTAATCTTTCATTTGTGTGAAAGGCAGCCAAAGATGCTGTTTACTTTTTTCAATCATTGATTGTTTCATATGTTCTCCTCCCGCTGAATGAATACAGGCTGTTTCTCTAAAAAATGGATACAGCTCTCCGCATCTATGGAGCCATCAGTAAAGAAAACCCGGCATCCGCTTTCATCTCCGGCATTCTTCATCTTGGCAATCCGCTGATATCCCAGCTTCTTTGCGGCAACGTAGCCTGTTATGTAATCAGGGTCATCTGACCAGCACAATTCGGCAATAATTCCCGGATGTGCGCAAACTTTTGCCGCGATGGCATGTGCTTCTTTTATTCGTGAATTTTCCGGCATGTTGTGAGTAAAAGCCCATTTTTGAAAATCAGGTGACGGCCAATCCACTCGGGATACCCGCACACCTCTATTCCCTCTGCAGTCAATGCGTTTTCCTGCCCGGATATCAAACAGGACCGCTCCTCTTGCTTCTGCATATTCCGCAATGTTTTCGTACGCTTTCTCGATCATGTGCGGAGGAATCCCCGCCTTTTGCAGAAGCTTGCGGGCGATTGCTTGTCCTTTTTCCGGCGTGTCTGTTTGATGGAGGGCAACCGGCAAAGGGCGGATCGTTTCGATCGGTTCATGAACGCTTTCAAGCTGAATCTGCATAAAATCAGGTATCCCTCTTGAGTGCGAGAAGCCTTTATGTAATAAGCCATCTACCGCTTCCTGTAAACCGCTGTAAGTGATGAGCCGTTCTCCGCCGGAAATGTGTTTTCCGCCCTGCTCATGGGGGGCGTTTCGGGAAGCTCTCATTCTGACGCTGTAATAGGTCTCTTCCCGCATGAAATCTCCCTCCTTTCTTTTACTTTGAAATTTAATGTTAACCAAAATAATAAAAGGTTAACACTCATACAGAATATTAGTGTCTTGCACGTAATATGTCAACATAAACTATAAAACTGTTAACTTAATGGGTTTTACAAAGCCTCATTACGTTTTCATGTTTTGTTCATATTTTAGTAATTGTTTATTCAACACTGTCCGCTAAAGTAATCCATATCAACAAATAGGACAGCGATCCGCATCTTACTTATGAAGGGAGGTCAAAACCGGATGCCGTTATGCTGAAAGAAAAAGTAAAGACAGCAGGCCGTTTTTGCACCGTGGGCGCCGGCAATACGCTGATCGATTTTGGTGTCTTCTTTCTTCTCACCGCTTGCCTTGTCCCCTATCTGCCGGCGCAGATCTGCTCCTATTCGGCAGGGATCATCAACAGCTATGTGTGGAACCGGAAGTGGACGTTTCGTGTAAAACGCAAGGCTGACGGGAAAGAGATCGTGCGCTTTCTCATCATTAATCTAGCAGCGTCGGGAATCACCTTTTTGCTGCTGTACGCGTTTCAAAAAGGCGGCTGTTCGCTTTTGGTGAGTAAGCTCGCCGCCACTATCGGCGGAATGATGATGAATTTTATCGGAAACCGAATCTGGGTATTTGGAGATTCGCTGAAAAACATACAGGATCAGGAGTGAAGATGAATGAGAAAAAAAGTGAGAAAAGCGGTCATCCCCGCAGCGGGTTTAGGAACGAGATTTCTGCCGGCGACAAAGGCGCAGCCGAAAGAAATGCTGCCGATCGTCGACAAACCGGCAATCCAATATATTGTCGAAGAGGCCGCAGCGTCAGGAATTGAAGATATACTGATTATTACAGGGAGAAACAAACGCTCGATTGAAGATCATTTTGACCGGTCGGCGGAGTTGGAATTCAATCTTGAGGAAAAAGGCAAGTCAGAGACGCTGAAGGAAATGCAGCGGATTGCCGATTTGGCCAATATTCATTACATCCGTCAGAAAGAACTGCTCGGACTAGGCCATGCAGTGCTGTGTGCGGAGCATTTTATCGGAGATGAGCCTTTTGCCGTTCTCTTAGGTGATGATATTATGGTATCTGACACTCCCGCTCTTTTACAGCTCATAGACGTCTATAACCAACACGGCACAGAAACGATCGGCGTACAGCCCGTCGATCCTGCTGATGTCAGCAAATATGGTATTATACAGACGGGGCGGCAGAGCGGTCATGTGTACCGGGTTGAGGATCTGATTGAGAAACCGGCCGTTGAAAAGGCGCCCTCTCATATTGCGGTGTTGGGCCGTTACATATTAACCCCTGCCATTTTTAAAGCGCTGAAGACGATCGGAAGAGGCGCGGGCAGCGAAATCCAATTGACAGACGCGCTGCGCGAAGTATGCCGCACCCGAAGCATTTACGCGCGGGAGCTTGAAGGAAGCCGGTTTGATATAGGAGATAAGTTCGGCTGTTTTAAGGCCGGCACGGAGATCGGGCTTCTGCGGGAAGAAATGAGACCGAAACTTTTAGCTTATTTAGAAGAGGTGTTAAAAAGAGAATCTGAAGAAATCGTGCGTTAAAAAATAATTTGTAACCATTTTGCTTGTCAATCAGTCATATAATTGGGTAAAAAGATAAAGAGGTTGTGAACAGTGTGGGCAATTTTATTAGTGAAATATTATCCTGGCTGACAAGTATGGGCTATTTAGGGATTGCGCTCGGATTAATGATCGAAATCATTCCGAGTGAAATCGTTCTGGCTTACGGAGGCTATATGGTGTCAGAAGGCACGATCAGCTTTATCGGCGCCATTGTCGCCGGTGTGATCGGGGGAACGATCGCGCAGTGCTTTATTTACTGGATCGCCCGTTATGGGGGACGGCCGTTTTTGGACAAGTACGGCAAGTACTTACTTCTGAAAAAGCATCATGTTGATGTTGCGGAAAACTGGTTTCGCCGTTACGGCGCCGGCGTTGTGTTCTCGGCGCGGTTTATCCCGGTCGTCAGACATGCGATTTCCATCCCGGCCGGCCTTGCGAAAATGCCTCTTTCCAAGTTTGTCATATTGACGACGCTTGCCATTATTCCGTGGTCTGTCATTTTCGTTTATCTCGGGTATCAGCTCGGGGGACAGTGGAAAGACGTAGACAGCTATGCCGGAATGTATACAACTCCGATCATTATATTGGCTCTCGTATTTATTGTTGTTTATTTTGTTGTGAAGAAAATGAGATCAAGACTGTGAAAAAAGACTGCATAAGAACGGCTGTGAGCCGGATCTATGCAGTCTTTTTTATTTATACCGGGTATACGGGGTGTTTCCGGTGTGTGAATGTCAGTTGTTTGGACATGTAAGCAGTGAGGCGTTTATTGAGTTCTTCCCGCAAGGAATCAGCAGGAACAATGCCGTCAATCACCATTTCAGAGGCAAGCCGGTAAAGGTTAATGTCTTCCTTATATTCATCACGCTTTTCTTGAATAAAAGCCGGCCTTTCTTCAGGGGCCAGCTCGCTGATTTTGTTTGCGTAGACCGCATTCACCGCTGCTTCAGGACCCATTACGGCAATTTGCGCAGTCGGAAGCGCTAAACAGCAGTCCGGTTCAAAAGCAGGCCCCGCCATCGCGTATAATCCGGCACCGTAGGCTTTTCTGACGATAACGGAAAGCTTCGGAACAGTCGCTTCCGCCATTGCGGAGATCATTTTTGCGCCATGCCTGATGATGCCCGCCTGCTCAACCTTCGTTCCGATCATGAATCCGGGAATGTCTGCTAAAAACAGAAGCGGAATATGGAATGCGTCGCACAAAGCGATAAATTTTGCGGCTTTATCCGCCGAATCGAGAAATAAAACTCCGCCTTTGACACGCGGCTGATTGGCGATAATGCCGACCGGCTGTCCGTGAATCCGCGCAAGCCCCGTTATTAATTCCTGCGCAAATAACGATTTAATCTCAAAAAATGAGTCTTCATCAATGACACGTTCAATTAAATCCATCATGTTGAACGGTGCGTTTTGATGTGCCGGGATGACATCTGAGAGCGGTTTTTCAAACGCTTTCGGGTTCTTAGATTTGTTGACGGGCGCTTTTTCAGTATAATTTGCCGGAAAGTAGCTGAGATATGTCTGCGCCATCATGATTGCTTCCTGTTCCGTCGGGGCGAGGAGATCACCGCAGCCTGATACGGAACAATGCATACGGGCGCCGCCCATTTCTTCAAGCGATACTTTCTCGCCGATCACCATTTCTGCCATGCGCGGGGAACCTAAGTACATGGATGCATTGCCTTCGACCATAATGACAATGTCGCAAAAGGCCGGAATGTAAGCGCCGCCCGCAGCGGAAGGGCCGAACAATAAACAGATTTGCGGAATGCGGCCCGACAGCTTTACTTGATTATAAAAGATGCGGCCGGCTCCCCTTCTGCCCGGGAACATGTCGACCTGATCCGTAATTCTCGCACCTGCGGAATCGACTAAGTACAAGAGCGGACACTGAAGCTTTTCCGCCGTCTCCTGAATGCGGATGATTTTTTCCACCGTTTTCGCGCCCCACGAGCCCGCCTTTACGGTTGAGTCATTTGCCATCACACAAACGGTTCTGCCGCCGATGGTTCCGATCCCGGTAACGACCCCGTCAGCCGGCAGTCCGTCTGACATGCACTCGGCGAAAAAAGCGTCTTCAACGGATATGCCGTCATCGAATAAAAGCTTCAGCCTGTCTCTTACAAAAAGTTTTCCCTTCTTTTCGTTGCTTGCATGATATTTCGCGGCTCCTCCCTTTTCAATCGTTTTGCTGCGTGTCTGCCGTTCTTTTTCGTAATCCATCCGAGTCCCTCCATGTTTTATTTTCCTTTGTATTCAGGGGGTCTTTTTTCTTTAAAAGCGCGCAGGCCCTCTTCTCTGTCAAGTGTAGGGATGACTTGTTCATATGCTTTTCGTTCGATTTCGAGCCCTGTATTGAGATCTGTCTCCAGACCCTTGTTTATCGCGGATTTTGCTTGTCTGACGGCGATCGGCCCATTAGCGGCGATGCGGCCGGCCAGTGCTTTTGCTTTTTCCATAAGTTCATCGGCTTCACAAACATGCTCGATCAGCTTCATGTCTTTTCCCTCTTCGGCAGAAAGCCTTCGGCCGGTATAGATCAATTCTTTTGCCGCGCCGGGGCCGATAAGCCGGGGCAGTCTCTGCGTTCCGCCCGCCCCGGGAATGATTGCAAGCCCTGTTTCAGGAAGGCCGAGGCCCGCCCGGCTGACGGCTGTTCTGATATCGCAGGCGAGAGCGAGTTCAAGGCCTCCTCCGACAGCGGTTCCGTTCAGCGCTGCAATGACCGGCTGCGGGAGAGCTTCAATGGATGCAGCCGTTTCACCGATACGCCTGACGCTTTGCTTAACTTGTTCATGATTCATCCCCGCTCTCTCTTTTAAATCAGCGCCGGCGCAAAATGTGTTTCCGGAGCCGGTGAGAATGACACAGCGAATGGATGGCGAGTTTTTGATGTCTTCAATCACACGCTGTAAATGATCAATCATTTCTGAAGACAGTGAGTTGGCCGCATGCGGGCGGTTCAGCGTGATCAGACCGATCGTTTCTTGACAGACGGAATACAAGACGCAATCTCCCATGGCTTCTCCTTTCTCATTTCGTTCTGAATGCCTGCAGGTTTCTGCTTGGCAGATCTTTGCCTATTTTATCCGCGATCCAGTCGGCGGCATAAAGAAGTTTATTCATGTCCGTCCCGGTATCAATCCCCATTTGTTCGAGCATATAAATGACGTCTTCTGTGGCGGCGTTTCCTGCTGATCCCGGAGCATACGGACAGCCGCCAAGCCCGCCTGAGGAAGTATCGAAGGATGTAATCCCCATATCAAGAGCTGGAATGATATTCGCTAGAGCCGTTCCTCTTGTATCATGGAAATGGAGTGCGATTTTTGAGGCGGGAATTCTCGGCAAAAGGGCTTCAAGCACGGCTATGACCTGCAAGGGGTTTGCCGCGCCGATTGTGTCGCCGAGCGATATTTCATCAACATCCATTTCGAGCAGGGTGTCTGACAGGCGGATGACTTGTTCGACCGGCACGTTCTGTTCGTACGGACAGCCGAACACAGTAGACAGATAAGCTCTCGTCGCCATTTTTTCAGCTTTTGCTTCAGTAATAACCCGCCTGAGCTCTTGAACGGTCCGGTCAATCGGTTTGTTTACGTTTTTTTGGTTATGGGTTTCGCTTGCAGATAAAAATACACAGGCCTGATCGATTCCGCCTTCTGCAGCATGCTCCAGTCCGATGAGGTTCGGAACGAGAGCCGCGTAGACCGTATGTTCAGATCTGGCAATGCCTTTTGCTACGTCCAGGCTGTCACGAAGAGCCGGAATCCATCTCGGATGCACGAATGATGTCACTTCGATATAGGGAAGGCCTGTTTTTGACAGCATATTGATCCACTCAATCTTATCTTCTGTATCCACCCACGCCGATTCATTCTGCAAGCCGTCACGCGGTCCTACTTCATTGATGCGGACATGTTTCGGACAGTTCATGCTGCACCTCCCGTTTTATTGAAGTTCAATCAGGACCTCTCCTTCATCAGTGAAATCACCTTCTGATTTTTTCACTTCTTTCACCGTACCCGCTGCATCAGCGATAATCGGAATTTCCATTTTCATAGATTCCAAGATGGCCACTTCCTGCCCTTCTTCAATGACATCACCCGGCTTCACATGAATTTTCCACAGGTTTCCCGCCATCTGAATTTTTATGACGCTCATTTTGACGCCCCCTCGTTCATTGTTTGTAAAAAACCGGTTGTTGCCTCACCCTTTTCAAACACTTCTGAATGGGCAATTTTTGTCAGCAGCGGAATGTTGGTTTTAATCCCTTCTACATGATATTCGCCAAGGGCGGTTTTCAGTTGTTCAATGGCCTGTTTTCTCGTATTCGCCGTGACGATCATTTTGGCAATCATCGGATCGTAAAACGGAGAAATGACGCTTCCCTTTTCGACGGCGCATTCGTGTCGCACTGACGGGTGTCTTAAAACGGAAAAAGACGAGATGGTACCGGGTGACGGGTAAAAGGTGACCGGATCTTCCGCATAGATCCGCACTTCTATCGCATGACCGCGGTGATTGATATCTTTCTGCGAGAAAGTCAGCGCCTGCCCGGCGGCGATTTTCAGCTGTTCTTCCACAAGATCCAGTCCTGTAATTTCTTCTGTCACCGGATGCTCCACCTGCAGTCTTGTGTTCATCTCTAAAAAATAGATTTGTTTCTTTTGGTCGACGAGAAATTCTATTGTGCCTGCATTTTGGTAGCCGATCGATTTAGCGGCTTTAACGGCGGTTTCACCGAGTCTTTGTCTTAATTCATCGTCAACAAACGGCGACGGCGCTTCTTCTATCACTTTTTGGTGGCGCCTTTGTACTGAACAGTCACGTTCAAACAGATGAACGGTGTTTCCGAAAGAATCTGCGAGAATCTGAATTTCAATATGACGGGCATTTTCAATGACCTTTTCCATATACATTGCGCCGTCTCCAAAAAAGGACGCGGCCCGCTTTTGATTGCCTTCGAACGCTTTGGCCAGCTCTTCTTCTGAATGTACGATCTGCATGCCGATTCCGCCTCCCCCTGCAGACGCTTTCAGCATGACCGGAAAGCCGATGGCACGGGCTTCGGCTAAGGCGGAGTGAACATCGGGCAATGGCTCTGAAACACCGGGAACGATCGGGACCTTTGCTTTTTGCATCGTTTTTCGGGCCTCTATCTTGCTGCCCATCTTGGCGATGATATCACCGGGCGGGCCGATAAATGTGATTTGTTCCTTCCGGCAGCGTTCGGCGAACAGGCTGTTTTCTGACAGCAGCCCGTAGCCCGGATGAATGGCGTCCGCTCCGGCGGATTTGGCGGCTTCTATGATTCTGTCGATATGTAAATAGCTTTCATTTACTCTCGATTTACCGATCGGATAGGCCTCATCAGCCTCTTTTACATGCAGCGCGTCCCGGTCGGCTTCTGAATACACAGCTGCCGAGGGGATGCCGAGACGTTTGCAGGTGCGGATAATTCTTAAGGCGATTTCTCCTCTGTTGGCAATCAGGACTTTTTTAAACAAATGTGAAGCACTCCTTTTTCATTAAGTTAATTTGAGCTCTTCAATCGTTTTTTCCCGCAGCTTGAATTTCTGAATTTTTCCTGAGGCTGTCATTGGATATTCATCTGTAAACAAAACATACCTGGGGACTTTATAGCGGGCGATATGTTCTTTGCAAAAGGTTCTGATGTCTTCTGCGGAAGCGGTTTGTCCGTCTTTGAGCCTGACCCACGCCGCGGCCTCTTCTCCGTATTTCGGATCAGGCACGCCGACGACCTGAACGTCTGCTACTGCGGGATGCCGATATAACATTTCCTCAATTTCGCGCGGATAGATATTTTCGCCGCCCCTGATCAGCATGTCTTTCAGACGGCCCGTGATTTTGCAGTACCCGTCCTCGTCCATGACCGCCAAATCACCGGTATGCAGCCAGCCGTCTTTGTCTATCGCTTCTTCGGTCGCTTCTTGATTTTTATAGTAACCTTTCATGACATGATATCCGCGGGTGCAGAGCTCTCCTTGTTCACCCCGGTCGGCTTCTCCGGATGTTCCGGGCCGAACGATTCTGACTTCGATATGGGGAAGTGCGCGCCCCGCTGTTTCCACTCTTCTTTCAAACGAATCATCCGTTCTTGTCTGCGTAATGACAGGTGATGCTTCGGTCTGTCCGTAGGCAATGGTAATGTCGGTCATCCCCATTTTGCCGATCACTTCTCTCATGACTTCCGCCGGGCATGGCGAGCCTGCCATAATCCCGGTTCGGACGTGGGAAAGATCATATTCAGAAAAACGGCTGTCATTTAGGAGGGCGATAAACATCGTCGGTACACCGTGCAGAGCCGTGCAGGCTTCTTGCTCCACCGTTTTCAGAACGGCCGGCGGAGAAAACTGTTCGATCGGAATCATCGCCGCACCCGCGGAAACACACGCCAGCACGCCGAGCACACACCCGAAGCAGTGGAAAAACGGCACGGGAATACATAAACGGTCACTTGAAGTAAGCTTCATGCATTCTGCGATATTGGCCGCGTTATTTACGATATTAAAATGTGAGAGCATAACGCCTTTCGGAAATCCGGTCGTACCTGATGTATATTGCATATGAATGCAATCATCCTTTTTCAGGCTGTCCATCCTTCCGTCAAGCGCTGCATCCGTTACAGCTTCGCCATCCTTCAGCAAAGAATCCCAGCGGTGCATCCCGGGCGGACTTTTATCACCGATATATAACACCGTCCGTAAAAAGGGGTAACGTTTCGAACGCAGCCTGCCGTGCTCACAAGTTTTCAGCTCCGGAATCAGCTTATTCACCATCTCAACATAAGATGTCTGCCGGTAGGAATCCATGATTATCAGGGCCGAGACGTCTGAATGTGCCAGCAGGTAATCGAGTTCTGCGATTTGAAAATTTGTATTGATGGTGACCAGAACGGCGCCGATTTTCGCCGTTGCAAATTGCGCCGCGAGCCATTCCGGTATGTTGGATGCCCATATGGCCACATGATCTCCTTTTTTAACTCCCAGCTTCATCAGCCCTTTTGCGGTTTGCCGGCATAACCGGTCAAACTCGGCATACGTATAACGAAGGCCGCGCTCAGGGTAAACAACCGCTTCGTGATCCGGAAAAAGCTCCGCGGTCCGCTCAAGCAGCTTTCCGGCTGTTAAATGGATAAGTTCAGCCATATGACCTGCCCCCCTCCATCCTCGTCTTAGTAAACGTTTTCATTTCACTTCAAAAGCTGTCTTGCGATGACCATTCTTTGAATTTCTGACGTTCCTTCGCCAATCTCCATCAGCTTTGCGTCACGAAGCATACGTTCGACACCGCATTCTTTCATATAACCGGAACCGCCATGAATTTGGATGGCCTGAAGGCATGTTCTGACGGCCATTTCTGAAGCATAAAGCTTGGCGAATGCCGCTTCTTTCGTAAATGGCAGATTTTGATCCTTCAGCCATGCCGCTTTAAGCACCATTTGTCTGGCAAGGTCAATTTCCATCGCCATATCGGCCAGCTTAAATTGAATGGCTTGAAATGACGATATCGGACTGCCGAACTGCTTGCGTTCCTTCGCATATGACAGCGACGCCTCCAGTGCGCCTTGAGCGATACCGACAGCCAGTGCCGCAATCGAGATCCGCCCGCCGTCTAATGTATATAAAAATTGTTTAAAACCTTTTTCAGGATCACCGAGCAGGTTATCGGCAGGCACCCTGACATCCTCCAGCACAAGCTCGGCCGTATCCGAGCCTCTCACACCCATCTTGTCGTACGGATTTGTGATCGTAAATCCCGGTGTGTCTGTCGGGACGATGAGAGCTGAAATGATCGGTTTTCCGGCGGAGTTCTTTCCCGTAACGGCGGTGACAATGACCGTGCGGGCGTAATTTGCGTTTGTGATCCAGCATTTTTCTCCGTTTATCACATAGTCATCGTCCTTTTTCTCGGCTTTTGTCTGGGTACCGCCGGCATCTGAACCGGCATTCGGCTCTGTCAGCCCGAATGATCCGATCGCTTTTCCCGAAGCAAGCGGAATAAGATGTTCTTGCTTTTGCTGTTCAGTACCGAAATAGTATAATGGGCTTGCGCCGAGTGACACGGCGGCCGCGTAGCTCAGCCCCGTGCTGCCGCAGGCTTTTCCGATTTCTTCAACCGCTGCTGCATATGAAATGGTGTCACCGCCCGCCCCGCCGTATTCTTCCGGAAACGGAATTCCGAGCAGCCCGAGTTCGCCTATTTTTTTAAATGTGTCTATCGGGAAGACGGCTGATTGATCAACCTCATGGGCTTTCGGGGCAATTTCATTTTTGGCGAAATCTCTGACCATTTCGCGCACCATCTGTTGTTCTTTTGTCAGTTGAAAATTCATTAACCTTCCTCCTTCTGCTGCTTTCTACATTTTATTAATGGGGGTCTTTATTCATTCCATCCAAATAAAGTCTGAACATTCGGACTCATCCATCGCAAAAAAACTGACAGCGCGGCAACTGTCAGTTTTATTAATAATGGCTATTTAATCGTCCGTTTTGCGGAGGGACGGCTCTCATGGTGAAGCCTGTCAACGGAAGTAACGATATAGGTGCAGGCTTCTTTCGCCCGAATATCAGTATCTGAAAATGTCTGAGTCCGTGACGATGTTTTTCTGACTGTATCCACTAAATAAGGCTGCTTTCCCTTTTCTGCGCGGTAAATGGCGTAATAAGCCGTTTTTTTACCGTTGGATTTCGCATCTTCGATATAGAGTGTATGGCCTGAAGCGTTCTTCTCCGCCCGTTTGACAGACGGTTTTTTTAAAGCCGACTGTCCGAGCCAAGGCATCTCGGGAATTAATGCGGGCCGGCTGTACATGTCTTTGATCAAACGGTTTTTCACATCGAGCGGATTACGGTTTAAATCCTTTAAACTGAAATGCATGCTTCCTTTAATCCAAGCTGATCCCCTGTTTAGCGTAATCTGTCTTCCGTATTCCCCCGGGTCGGCCCAGGCCGGATCAGCATTGTTGTTGATTTTATAAGCTGCCTGCCCGATATATAAATGCACCGGCCGATTGTTCACTTCTTTTCCCCACCAATCCGCTAAGACGTCATATGCCGCCGCTTTAAATCCGATACTCCAGTAAATTTGCGGTGCGATGTAATCAATGTATCCTTTTTGGATCCATTCTCTTGTATCAGCATATAAGTCATCGTAGTTCCGCACCCCGGCGGCCGTTTCGGAGCCTGTCGGATCATCTGCGGCATTTCTCCATACGCCGAACGGGCTGATTCCGAATTTGACATAAGGTTTTTCTCGTTTGATGGTTAGGTTGATTTCTTTTACAAGCCGGTTGACGTTATCCCTGCGCCAGTCATCAATTGATGCAAATTGAGCTTTTCCGTACCGTTCGTATTCCGCCTGATCGGGGAATTCCTGTCCGGCAATTTTATAAGGATAAAAATAATCATCCATATGAACCGCATCAATGTCATAACGGCTGACCACCTCTTTGATTCCATCCGTTATAAATTGTCTTACTTCCGGAATTCCAGGATTATAGTACAGCTGTTTTCCGTATGCAGCGACCCAGTCCGGATGAGAACGCGCGGGATGATCGTCTGAAAGCGCATTCAAATTTGTGTGATTCATCGTGATCCGGTAAGGATTGAACCAAGCGTGAAATTCAAGATTCCGTTTATGTGTCTCTTCAACTAAAAAAGCAAGCGGATCGTATCCGGGATTTTTGCCTTGTGTTCCTGTCAGATACTCTGACCAAGGCCCGTAATCTGATGGATAAAAAGCATCAGCCGCAGGCTTAATTTGGACGATAACGGCGTTCATCCCCATCTCCTGAACGTCATCCAGCAGCTTGCTGTATTCTCTTTTTTGCTCTTCCGGTGACAGCCCTTTTTTAGAGGGCCAGTCGATATTGGTGACAGACGCGATCCAGACGGCTCTCATTTCTCTCTCCGGCTGAGCGCCGCTTGCTTGTGCGGATGCTGAGAACGTAAAGATGCCGGCTGTCAGTACAACGGCCAAAAACCATATCATGCTAAAACGGCAGCTTTTCATGTTTTTCCCCCTCTCTGCTTTACGGTATTCCGAAGCATTCCGGGCGGTGAATCAGAAAGCCTGCTTTGCTCCTCTCAGCCTAAAAGGGAAAGAAAAAAGTCCTAAAGCGAATCAAAACGCTTCAGGACTTTTTATGTTTTATGGCGGCGAGCACGTCAATGACCTTCGTTCCGACGCCGACGCATGTTTCAAGAATGGCCTGCGCTCCGGCGATGGACAAAATGAAAATAACCGGATGTGCATAGCGGGGCCAGACCAAATAGCAGATGCCGATCAATATGGCGCACCAGATGCCCGCACACCAATAACATTGCAGCATATAACCGAATGCGGAGGAAGGGACTTTTTTTTGGACGGCGCGCCCGTTTTGATCGACGGTTTTTTCTTGTTTTATAAAGGGTTTTCTTATGAATTCCGTAATCTTATCAAATACGATCAAATGGGTCAGCCGGTAGCTGGCAAGAATAATCATTACATACGTAAGCCAAGATAGGTTCGTCATCTCAAAGCCTCCAAAAAAAACTGAGTGTGATTCCCCTATCTTGCCCTTTGTCTTCTTCAGTCATTCTGCCGGATGTTACAGATTCCGCGCCAAGCGTCTTCCGCTGTTTGCAATGATGTCCAGTATGATCTCGGCATTTTTGTGTGCAAAGGCGGGTTCAAACATATCTTTATGAGCTCCCTCGCCCTGATATTCCTGGTAGAGTCCCGTTGTGGCGCCTTCCCATTTCTTCGGCTCAGACTCAGCATTGTGCTCTTCCTTTAAGCCGGCCTCGATAAAATGGAGGTTTGCCGCGATTTGGCCGTCATTTATCAGTTCCGCCCAGTACGTTTGATAGCGCTCTGTTTTTCTGATGACCGCTTCCCTGACGGCTTCCGGGACATTTTCGGCTGTTGCGTTTGTTGGCTGCTGCGGCAGTGCGTCAAGCTTTCTGTACGCGTCTGCGATAATGACGTCGCTGATTTCTAAGCCGCGCTTTTCCATCGCTTTTGCAGCCTCGAATGCCGTATTGCCGCCCGCTGAATATCCGAAGAGGATGTAAGGGCCTTCCGGCTGGATTTCCAGCATTTTATCAATGTATTGTTCCATTCTGCTGTCTTCTTCAATAAAGTTAAAACCGTACACAGCAGCCCGTCCATTTAATGCCGCCGCCAGATCTTTAAAGAAAATGCCGAAACCTGAGATAGGCGGAAAACAGAAAAGATTGCGGCCTTTCGGCTGATTCAGTCTGCTGATATGCTGTTCGGCAGCTTCTGACAGTGTGTTTGAATACAGCTTTTCAGCCAATTGTTCGATTGTCGGATATTCAAATATCATTTCAATCGGGACGTCCATCTGCTGCCTGGTCTTCAGCTGATGAATCACTTGCAATGCTTTCAAAGAATGGCCGCCCAGCTCAAAGAAGTCATCCTGTATGCCCAGCTCCCCGCAGCCGAGGATCGGCGTCCAAATGTCGATCAGCTCACGCTCTACCCAGTTTCGTGGCGGAACGGCTTTTGATGAAGCTTTTTTCCGTTCCGGCGCAGGCAGCCCGCGGCGGTCCACTTTGCCGTTTGCGGTAAGCGGCATACGGTCAAGCTTCATCACATACTGCGGAATCATATAGTCGGGAAGCGACCTGGCCAATAGGGATCGAATGGCTCTTTCTTCAGCATGTGCGCCTGTATAATACGCACAAAGGGTTGCTTCTTGTCCTTCGTCTGACACGATGACTGCCGCTTCCCTGATTCCATCAATTTCAGTCAGCCGCGCTTCAATTTCGGCCGGCTCGATACGCTTCCCGCGAATCTTGAATTGACGGTCGATACGGCTGATGTATCCGATGCTTCCATCCGGCAGCCAGTGTGCCAAATCCCCTGTTCTGTAGATCTTTTCTTCAGGATGAACCGGATGGCTGACAAACGCTTCACTTGTTAAATCAGGCCTGTTTAAGTAGCCTTTGGCAACCCCGTCCCCGCCGACACAAAGCTCACCGGGCACGCCGATCGGCGCAAGTCCGCCATTTTTATCAATGATATACGCGGTTGAATTGCTGATCGGTTTTCCGATTGGGATCGGCTGAGAAAAATCGTGCCTGATTTCGTAAAAGGTAGAAAATGTCGTATTTTCCGTCGGCCCGTATATGTTATAAAGGCTGAGATTCGGACAGCGGTGTCTGACCTTATTGATGAGCGCCGGGGACAATGCTTCTCCGCCGACATATAAGGTGTGCAATCCGGAAAACATCTCCGGATCCGCCTGGGCAAACTGGTTAAAGAGCGCCGTCGTCAAAAACAGAATCGTAATACGATTGGAACAAAGATAATTGCTGAACCTCTCAGGGGCAAGCATTGTCGTGCGGTCAACCACATGAAGGCACGCTCCGTTCAATAGCGCTCCGAAGATTTCAAACGTCACTGCGTCAAAACCGATGGACCCTGTCAGAATGAGACGGTCCGTCGTGTCGGCTGACGTGTAATTGCTGTTTGACACGAGCGATACGACGTTGCGGTTGGAAATCATTACGCCCTTCGGTTTTCCTGTTGAACCGGATGTATACATAATATAGGCAAGATCATCAGGTGACGTAACGGTATTCAGTTTTCCCGCATCAGCTGTTTGTTTTTCAGCTGCAGCCGGGATAGAGATGATGTGAGAAAAGTCAACGTCAGTCTCAATCCCTTTTTGTACCGTTAACAGCTGTGCTCCGCTCTCAGTGAGCATATCGGCGATCCTGTCGGATGGCAGTTCTGCATCGAGCGGAAGGTACGTCCCTCCCGCTTTCAATACAGCGAGAACAGCGATGATAAATTCCGGTGAGCGTTCGGCAAGAATTCCGGCAATTCCTTTTGGCGCCAAACCGTTTTCCAGCAGGATGCGGGCGAACGCAGTTGACCGTTCATCGAGCTCCCGGTACGTCATCGTCAGCCCGCCGGCGTGAAGCGCCTGATGGTCCGGGGTTTTCTTCACCTGTCGGCTGAACAGGCTGATAATGCTTTCGTCTCTTTCATAAATTGTTTTCGTGTCATTAAATTCGCCGATTATTCTTGATTTTTCCTTTTGTCCGAGCATCGGAAGCCGATCAGCGGGAACATCGGGATTGAAGGCGGCGCCGCGCAGCGCTTCTTCCAAGTGTCCTTTTACGCTCTCTATCCATACTTCGTCATAAACGTTCGCATTGTAGCTGAATTTGATGATCAGCTCATCGCCGGGCGCTATGATGAGGTTAAAATCGTAGCCCGATTGTTCCGAAACATTAACATTCCCGATCCGGAACGGTGCATCCGATTCCTTTTCCGCGTCTCTCATCTGCTGCTGAATCGGATAATTTTCAAACACGATGATATGGTCGATTAAATCCTGTTTCAGCTCAGTCTGAGATTGGATGTCAGCAAGCGGATGATAACTGAACGCCTCTGAATCAAGCATTTCTTTCTGGCTGCGGCCCAGCAGTTCTCTAAAGCTTTCGTCACCCGTTTTAATGCGTACCGGCACGGTATTGATAAACAGCCCGATCATGCTTTCCACGCCGTCAATGACGGAAGGCCGCCCTGATACGACGGCGCCGAATACGGCATCGTCCGTCCGGTTGTAGCGCTGCAGCATCAGGCCCCATACAGTCTGCATAAGAACCGCGAGCGTAGCGCCCTCTTCTTTGGCGATGGTTTTCAGCCTGTCGGTCAGATTTTGATCTAAAGAAAACAGGAGCTCTTTCTTACGGTAGCCTTTTTCCTGGGGACGGGCCGATATTTTCGGGAGTCCTGAGGGTGTCTCGCAGCCTGCTAAATATCCTTTCCAATACTCAGAAGCCGCGTCTTTGTCCTGATCAGTCAGCCATGTAATATACGTGCTGTAAGGCTTTGCGGGCGCCAATGTGACGGGTGAGCCTGATTCAATCGCCCGGTACATATGCATGAATTCCTGAAGGACGATACCGAGGCACCAGCCGTCCATAAGGATGTGATGGTGGCTCCAGACGCATACATATTTTTCCTCAGCCGTTTTAAACAAAGACACACGCATCAGCATATCCTTTTGCAAGTCAAAGCCTTTTAAGCGGTCACGTTCCTTAAATCGCTGTAAGTAGGCGCTCTGTTCCGCTTCATCCAAATGTGTAAGATCTTCGCGGTGCAGCCGGAATTCCCGCTCACGCAGCACGACTTGGCGGGGGCCGTTCAGCTGAGCGACATGAGGTAAAAAAACCGTTCTGAAAATATCGTGACGGCTGATGACAGACTGTACGCTTTGCTCAAACAATTCCGGACGAAGCCGGCCTTTTATGGTGAAGACGGATTGCTCGATATATGCAGCCCCCTCCTTTTGCAGAAAGGAATGAAAAAGCATTCCTTCCTGCATTCGGCTGAGGGGATAAATATTTTGGATATTTTTTGTTTTGTCCATGTGTTCCTCCCGCTCGGTTTAGTGGAAGCTGAGTAAGTCGGCAATATCCTGCAAGGCTTCCTCAGTCAGCTCCCGATCATCAAAGTCACTGACAGTCTTCTCCGTATCGGTTTTGCTGAGGCAGTGTTCCGACAGTTTCAGGAGATAATACCGGCAGCTTTCGGACAGCCGTTCGATCGTACCTTGCCGGAAGCGTTCCGTTTCATAGGAAATGCTGACGGTCATCCGGCCTTTTGCCGCAATCGCGCTGATTTCAAGTGACTGCTCCCGTTTCCATGTATCTGTCACATCATCTCCGCCTCCCAAAGGAGAAAACTGAAACGCGTCAGGCTGTTCCGTTTCTGCCGAACTCCCGCCGGGCGCATCGAATTGTCCGAGATAATTAAAGCTGATCTCCGGTGTTTTCCCGAAAGTCATCCCGGCAAGCTTCGGCGGTGTTAAATATTTGAGGACGCCGTATCCGTTCCCTTTATCCGGAATGCGCCGCAATGTGTCTTTAACGGTTTTCAATGTGCGAATTTCATATTCTTCAAGAGGTTCATAAACTCCGCTCCGGACAAGCACCGGGTAAATGGAAGTGAACCACCCCACTGTCCTGCTGATGTCCGCACCTGCCTGCTCCGATTGGCGTCCGTGTCCTTCAAGGGCGATTTTCAAAGCGTGCCGCGGCGACCACTTTTGAACGGCAAGCACGGCGGAAGCCAACAGCACATCTTGCGTATCCGTATTGTAGGCGCTGTGCACATCTTTCAACAGGGCGTCCGTTTCACTTTCTGTCAGAGTGAAGGATACCGTGTTCCGTTTTTTTGCAGGAGTTTGAGATAGACCTGCCTGCTCGTAAGGAAGACTTTCCGTTTCATAGTGTTCAATCTCCCGCCAATACTCCGCCTGCTGAAGAAGCTGTTTACTTTCGGCATAATCGGCCAGCTGCTCCGTATATGTTTTGAATGACATGGTTTTCGGAGGGAGTTTGATTTCCTGTCCAGAGGCGGCCTGCTCATAAGCAGAAGCCAAGTCTTCCAATAAAATCCGCCATGATATCCCGTCGACAGCGAGATGATGGACGGTCAGAAACAAGTAATCTTCTGCTTCAGAGCGGAACAGCCCCGCCTGTACCAGCGGCCCGTTCTCCAAATCCATGTTTCTCTGAAGCTCTGCGACGCGGCGTTTTATAACACGTTCCTTCTCATGCTCATCGCCTTCCGTTTCTAATATGGTCAGGTTGTAAAGCTGCTCATCTGCGAGGTCAGCCGGTCTGTTGAAGAGGAGAAGAGCTTTCTCTTCGTCTTTTTTGCAGACAAGGCGCAAGGCATCATGATGAACGGTAATGGCTTTTAACGTTTTCCTCAGAGCCTCTTCATCTATTGAATTTGTTCTCGTCAGCATGACGGACTGGTTAAAATGATTTGCTTCCTTCATGTCTTGTGTGAAGAACCATTTGTGAACCGGCGACCACTTCACTTCTCCTTCTGCGGGAGCTTGGCTGACCGGCTGCCGCTCTGTACGGACATAAGGAGCCAGCTCTCTAATTGTCGGCCGGCTGAAAATATCTTTTACGGCGATCTGTTTTCCTGCCTGATGTAATCGGGCTGATACTTGCAGGGCTTTGATGGAATCGCCGCCCAGTTCAAAAAATGATTGATCCGCGGCAATGTTTTCAGTTCCGAGCACTTCGCTCCAAATCGCGGAAAGCTCTTTTTCCAAGTCGCTTTCAGGCTCCGTAAAAGCCCGTCCGGTGTGCGCTTTTTTCCGCGGCTCAGGAAGCGCGCGGCGGTCAAGCTTCCCGTTCGGTGTGACAGGCAGGGCTTCAAGTGTTTCAAAGAACGCCGGCACCATATAAGCGGGCATTTCATTTCTGAGTGCCTGCTGCACGGTTTCACTTTCTGTTCCTTCTTCTGTCACGATATAAGCGCATAGTTCCGTTTGGCCTGCTGATGCGGACAGAGCGGTAACGGCTGCTTCCTTGACACCTTTTATGCCTGTTAAGGCCGATTCAATTTCTTTCAGTTCCACCCGGTAGCCTCTGATTTTGACTTGCTCGTCCATTCGGCCGATATATTGCAGCGTGCCGTCCGGCAGCCATTTTGCCAGATCGCCCGTGCGGTACATGCGCCGGTTCTTGTGGAACGGGTCTTGGACAAAGGCTTGGGCCGTTTGCTTAGGAAGATTGCGGTACCCTCTTGCAAGGCCGGAACCCGAAATGCAAAGTTCTCCCGTTACACCGATCGGCTGCGGGTGATCCCCGTTTAAAATATAAACGTGTGAATGCTCAATCGGACGGCCGATCGTAATGTTCTCACTTTGTTCTATATGTCTTGCCGCTGTAGTGGCGACGCTGTTTTCCGTCGGGCCGTACTCATTGGCAAGCTCCGTGTGAGGACAAACTGATAAACTGCGGCTGATAATGTTTTGGTCGACAGCTTCTCCAGCTAATGTGACAATTCTGAGAGACTCTGCATCCCCCGGCTCCAGTACGTCAAGCAGTGTACGGTACAGTACGGGAACAATGATCATGTGAGTGATGCGGTAAGATGCAAGATAGTGTTTAATGGCAAGAATATCTCTTGCTTCATCTTCAGCTGGAACGGCCGCCTTCGCACCTGAAATCAGCGGTGTGAACATACTTGTTACAAAACCGTCAAAGGAAAATGAAAAAAGCTGAAGAACTGTATCTTTCTCATTCAGATCATAAAATCCGCTGCGCCATTGAAGGGTTTTGCTGACGGAACGATGTTCGACCATAACCCCTTTCGGCCTGCCTGTCGTCCCGGACGTGTAAATGATGTAAGCCAAATCTTCCGGTGCTGATAATGGCTGAACCGGTGATGCGTCTTGTTCTTGGATATCCTCCAGTGCGAGCACTTCACCTTTAAAATGATCAGGCACTTGATCTATCGCGCCGTGTACGGTAAGGAGAAGCGCTGTGCCGCTGTCTGAAATGATATATCGCTTGCGTTCCTCCGGGTATTCAGGATCTATCGGGACGTAGGCGCCCCCGGCTTTCCAAACCCCGAAGACTGCGGCGACTTGTTCCGGTGATCTTGGTATCACAATGCCGACGGCGGCATTCGGTCCGATCTGCCGTTTTTGCAGAGCTCTGGCGATTTTATTCGACCATTCATCTAATTCTTTATATGTGACCAACGTTTCCCCGCTGATAAGGGCTGCCGCATCCGGTGTTTTTCGCGCCTGAGTGATGAACAGTTCATGAACTGTTTTTTCAGGCAGCTGTTTATCCGTCATGCCGTTAAAGTCCGAAAGAATTCGGTCCCGTTCCGCAGCAGTCAGCATGCTGATCGCTTGTATAGAAGTTTCCGGTTCACGGACAATGTGTTCAAGCATCGTCATAAAGTGGGAAGCCCAGCGCTGCATCGTTTCTTTCCGGAATAAAGACGCCGCATATTCAAACAGAAAATGAATCTGTCCCCCGCCTTCAGAAGCCTGCAAAGTGACATCAAATTTGGAAACCGGACGGGACACGTTCGCAGGCTGAATATGCAAACCGTCCAACAGCAATTCCTCATGTTCCATATTCTGAACGACAAGCATGGCATCAAACAGCGGATTACGGCTTGTGTCCCGCTGCACGCCGATCCGCTCCACAAGCTCTTCAAACGGGTAGTCCTGATGTTCATACGCCTCAAGCGCCGCCTGGCGGACTTCCGCCAAATAATCGGTGAACCGTTTGTCTCCTTTCGGCTCCGTTCTGATGGCAAGCGTGTTGACGAACATCCCGAGAATCGGTTCAAGGTCTTTGTGCGGACGCCCGGCAATCGGCGAGCCGACGATGATGTCTTCCTGCCCGCTCAA
>NZ_JAAMNX010000010.1:0-23847 GCF_011065565.1 Bacillus sp. EKM420B
TCTGTTTTTCTTTGATAAGACGCTTGACGATCGCTGACAGCTCCGCCGCGCAGGCGTCATAACGGTCTTCAATCGGATCTTCGCCGTCAGCCGCACATACGGCGCCGTTTATGTCCTCAGCGTTCATTCCGCCATACAGCGTCACGTATCTGAAAGACTCTTCTTGTCCGCCGTCTTCACCCGGCGGTGATTCCTGCCACTCCGGCTGAAGCAAGAGCGGTTTTCCCTCCGTTTCCTCTTCCAGAAAACGGGCGGTGAGCCCCG
The DNA here is from genome assembly GCF_011065565.1 of Bacillus sp. EKM420B. Lineage (NCBI taxonomy): Bacteria > Bacillati > Bacillota > Bacilli > Caryophanales > Bacillaceae > Bacillus > Bacillus sp. EKM420B. The sequence continues at coordinate 265 of NZ_JAAMNX010000010.1, forward strand.
TCAATCGGACGCATACCTCGCCGTTTTCATCACACAGCTCAATATGATAGGCGCCGTCCGCTGAGGAAAGCACCGCCCACATCGTCTCCCGGCACGCAGAAAACACCTGCATATCCCGGAGAGCAAACGGCAGAAACGGCCGTCCGGACGCGGAACCGTCTGAGAGCACGAGACCGATAGAAGCCTGAAGGGCGGCGTCCAGCATGCTCGGATGCAGGATGAACGGCTCCTTTTCTTCGCGGACGGACGGCGGAAGAGTGAGCTTCGCGAGCACTTCTCCGCTTCCGGCGTAGACGGCGTCAAGCGCCTGATGAGACGGTCCGTAGGTGATGCCGAGACTGTCGAATGCTTCATAGCACTCAGCCTTTGACATGCGCCGGCCGCCGCAGCGCGCCTGAACCGCCTCCACATCGAGTACCGGAGCACGCTCCGTCTCTTCGAGCACGGCCTTTCCCTGGAAAAAGACAAGCGGCTCTTCTCCTTCGGCATATGCTTCAAAAGCGATGTCTCCGTTTTCTTCCGGCTGAAGCTTTACATGAAGCGTCACTCCCTCAGAAAGCGCCGTCACCGGGCGAAGCCAAACGATCTGTTTGAGCCGGACACCCGCTTTCCCGCACGGCAAGTCCTCAGCGGCAAGCGTAACGGCGGCCCGGGCCATTTCTAAAGCAGCCGCGCCCGGAAGAACCGGTTTTCCATTGACGATGTGATCGGCAAAAAACGGTTCATGCCCTGAAAAAACAGAAGTAAAGCGCTGGGCGGTAAAAGTCGACGTATTCGCATGGAGCAGCGGGTGAAGCTTTTCACGTTCAGCTGAATTCCGGCTTTCAAGCTCTCCCTGAAGACCATCGGACGCCCAATACGTCTGCCTGGCAAACGGGTAGCCCGGCAGATTGCCGATTCGCGGCAAAGGTCCGCCATAAAGCAAGTCCCCTTCGATTTCATAACCTTGACAATAAAAATCTGCCAGCACGCATAACAGTTCCTGATATTTTCTATGGTCAGAATATGAGGCGCTGCACTTGCCGAGCACTTCTATTATGTGCTCCTGAATATGCTGTCGGCCTGCAAAGTGCTGCGGTACTTTTCCCGAAAACACATAAGGATGATGTTCATTAAGCTTTGCCTGCTTCCATACATACACTGCGTCATCAGCATCTTGAACCACGATGGCGGCGCGATGGTTAAAGTGATGCCGTCCTTTTAGCAACGTATAGCTGAGCTGGGCTAGATCATTTTCTTTCAGTCCGCCATTTTCCGCCCAAGTAATCATATCTTCGATTTTTTCCTGAAGGGCCTCCTTTGTTTTTGCTGATAAAGTCAGTAAATAAGCAGGGGTATCCGGATGAGGTGAAGCGCTGCGCTTATAGCTTTCCATAACGACATGGGCGTTTGTTCCGCTCATCCCGAATGCGCTGACTGCCCCCATTCGGTTTTTATCCGGCAGAGAAGGCCACGGTTTACCCGTTTTATTCACATAAAAAGGACTCTTCTCCCAGTTGATATAGCGGTTTTCCCCGCTGCAATGCAGACTGGCGGGAATCATTTCACGGGAGAATGCCTGTAAAAGACTGATCAAACTGACAATGCCTGACGCGGCAAACGTGTGGCCGATATTGGTTTTAATTGATGTGAGCGCGCAAAATGCTTCTTCGTTTGTATAGGCAGAAAATGCGTCATAAAGCGCGTTAATTTCCACCGGATCACCGAGTTTTGTACCCGTGCCGTGTGTGACGATATATTCGATATCTTCAGGGTTGATACGCCCCCGGTCATAAACGGAAGTAAGCAGCCGGGTCTGCGCGACGCCGCTCGGAGCGGTAATTCCGTTTGTTTTCCCGTCATAATTGATGCCGCTAGCCCGAATCACCCCGTAAATCGGATCACCACCTTCTTCCGCCTCTCTCAGCGGCTTCAGAACAACCGCCGCGGCCGCTTCCCCGGGAACCATGCCGTCAGCCCTTTTATCAAACGCGAAGCATTTCCCGTTTTCCGACAGCATTCCGGCTTTATCTATCGTTTCAAAAAAGTCCGGAGTATTCATGATATTCACCCCGGCCGCAACAGCTGTTGTACACTCTTTATTCTGCAGGCTTAATACCGCCTGATGGACAGAAACGAGCCCCGAAGAACATGCTGTATTTATCGCCATCACAGGACCTGATAAATTCAAGTGATAAGCCAGCCGCGCCGCCAAAATACCGTTATGATGAGACGTGACATTGCCTTTGTCCCGTGTTAAAAGGTGATAATCTCCTTCTTCCGCACCCACAAACATACCGATCGTCTGCTGCCTGATGTGACTGGCGCCGTAGCCGGCGTCCTCAAGGGCCCTCCACGCTTCCTGTAGAAGAAGCCGCTGCTTCGGATCCATCGTTTCAGCTTCCCTCGGCGATATTTCAAAAAATAAAGGGTCGAATTCGTCCGCCCCCGGTACAGCGCCGAGTTTCCATTTTGAACTTGTGAAGCCTTTTTTTGCGACCGGTGCGACAACGTCCTTTTCCTGAAACAGAATGTCCCACAGCTCGTCCGCCGTGCGCGCCTGAGGAAAGCGGCCGCTCATGCCGATAATGGCAATGGAATCAGCTGCCTGACTGCCCTCGGTTCCGGCGTTCAGCTTATTTCTTCCCCTCTGCTTCTTTCGCTTTTCCGTTCCTGCCTTTTCAAAGATAGATTGATCTGCGGATTCAGGTTTCTTTTCTTCATAGACATGCTCTATGACGGACTTGTGTTCCGTCAGAAAATAGCGGACGACCTTCTCCAGTGTGGAATGTCCGAAAAACAGGGCCGGGGTCACTTCAATTCCGTAGTGAGCGGACAAAGAAGAAGCGAATTCCGCCAAACTGATAGAATCAAAGCCGAAATCAGCCAAATTGTCAGCGTCCGTCAGTCTGTTCTTGTCTATTTTCAAAAGCCCCGCCGCCAGTTCCTTCACATCCCAGCTTACGCATTCTTCCAGTGTAAAGCCTTTCATTTCACTCCGCCTTCCTGAAAACGGGACGTTCCTGTGTACAGAACCCGAAATCGGCCGTTCGCCTTGATCTATCTGCAGGAAGCGTTTGGCCCTCGACGGAAAGCCGGCCAGGACGAGATACTGGCTGGACGGCTGGACTAACAATGTTTCAAAAGCTTCGAGTCCTTCCTCTGTGTATAAATAACGCTGTCCGCTTGATTTTAAATACATATCGGTGCTTTCCGCCGTGCCGACATGCATCCCCCCTTCTTTCCAAAGCGGCCAATTGATGGCAAGTGACTTGCCGCTTCTGAGTCCGAGGCTCACAAGTTTATCCCGGTGACGGACAAAAGCCATTTGGAAGCGGTTCCCCATGGCGTAGTCACAAGAACCGAAGTCTCCTAAAATCGCTGAAGAAGAAGAGAAACAACAGAAGAAGTCAAGCGGCTCCCGTGACAGAACCTGATCTAACACCGCGGTGCCGTCCGCTTTTGGCGATAAGACTTGCTGAAAGGTTTGCAGATCTTTCTCCAGAATGCTTTCAGTGCCTTGAAGACCTGCAGCGTGAATGACACCGTGAATCGGCCCGCATCCTTTCTCTTTCGCTTCTTGCAAACCTTTCTCCATCTGAGCCTGATCTGCGGCATCCGCCTGCACGTAAAACACCTTGGCGCCTGATTCTTCCAATCTCTTTATCTTGTTCAGCACCGGGCCGCCTGCCGCTGATCTCCCCGTCAAAATGAGCGTAACCGGTCCTTTTTCAGCAAAATATCCGGCAAATAACAAGCCTAAACCTCCGCATCCGCCGGTAATCAAGTACGTTTTTCCGCTTTTTATCACACGCTTCTCAACAGGGGCAATATCCGTCTGCTTCATTTCCATGACGTGACGGATTTCCCCACTGTACATGACACTGCGGAACGACTCGCTGTGAAACTCTTCACATACGTTACGGATCAGCTTTTCAAACGGTCCTTTTTGTCCAAAATAAACCGAGGCCGTATCCGTCTCCGGCAGGATCAGTTTCAGCGACCGTTCCAGCCCGATCCACGACTCGGCGTAATTGATATCGGCATCGGTCCCGCACTGAGCGGAAAGAAGAATTCGCCTCGGTTTAGAACGCAAAGAAGCCGCTGCGCGGATCACATGATACAGAATGGAATAGTCTTTCACGGCCTTTTCATCTTCAAGCGGCCATCCATACAAAACGGCATCCGCTTTGCCTGCAGCCGTTTCAATATGCCGAAACGTTTCTTGATATGCTTGTCCGTCAGTGATTTTAATTTGATAATGCGTGTTTGAAAGCTTTTGAGTTTCCTCACCCTGTGAAATAAAAAACACGCCGGCTCCCGGATAAAGGGATTGTAAAGACCGATAAGCATGCTTTCTGGCAGCTTCTCCCGTAAGAAAACAGATGACCGTTTTCAGCTCTTCATGAATGGATTTCTTCAGAGGCTGCTGCGCCCACCTTTCCTCAAATATCATCATCTCGGAGTGTTCCTCTTGCCCGTGATCCTGCTGAGACGGCTTTCTCATTCTCACCCCTTTGATTTCTGCGCAGACAGTGCCGGTTTCGTCACAAAATTGAATGTCACAGCCGGTTTGATTCTTTTTATTCATATACATCCACATGCCGGATGAGCACGGACGCATGACGCGCAGTTCTTCAACCGCTTCAGGCACGATATGGACTGACGGCTCCGTTTTTGCCAGGACATGAAAAGCTGCGTCCAGAAATTCCGGCGGCAGATGATATCCCGGATTACGGACGCTTTCATCTGTAAGAGCAAGCTTCGCCCAAACCGCATTTTCTCCCGTATAAAGCTTTTCAACGGTGCGGAACTCCTTACTGATCGTTACACCTGATGTGCCTGGTGTTTCATAATCGAATGACAGCGGGCGGCAGTCTTTTTGTAAGGAGGCAATATCAAGCACGCGGGATGGCTGTATGTTCCCTTGCCCGATGATTCCATAATGATGCAGCTTCTCTTCGTCACTGTATATTTCATAATGGATGCCTTCCTCGTCTTCAGACAGAAGGGAGAGATTGACGCCCGCACCGTGATGTCCGCCGGTAATCGGGTCAGTCCATGCCGCTGTTCGGATCCATATCTCTTTTTCGCCAGAGCTGTCTGCCGCATGATGATAAGCCGCAAGCGCCATTTCTAAATAAACGGCTGCCGACAGAACCCGCTCCCCTCTCACATCCTGGAAAACGTGTTCCCGGCCGGTAAAAGATGTATGATAGCTTTGCTCCGCCAAGGTTGACGTATTTTCATGCAGGAAAGGATGCACATATTCAGTTGTTCCTGTTTTTGGTTCTTCCCGCTTCATCCAGTAGCTTTCTTTTGCAAATGGATAAGACGGCAGACTGATACGATGCGGCAGCGCGCCTTTATATAAAGATGCCCAATCGACGGGCGCCCCGTGAACCCAGGCATTCAAAAGACTGTCAAATTGACGTTTTTCCATCCAATCACTGACTGTGCCTTCCGTCTCTGTGACAGCACTATCACTCCGGCCCGTAAACACCCCGCTTACGGAACCGGCATTATTCAGAAAAGCAGTCAGCTTCTGTTCCAATTCAGAAACAGAGTCCGCTGTCACCGCCAGCCGTTCTTCCATCGGGACTCTGCCGACTTGAAGGGTAAATGCCGCGTCAAGCAGATTTGCATCTGTAATTGTTCCGTTTCCGGCGGCATCCGACAGCAACAGAGCCTGCTCTCGCAAGCGGTCTTTATCCTTTGCCGATAAAACAAAAAGCGCCGGACGGCCGGAGTCCGCCGAAGTCATTTCAGCCGGTTCATACTCTTCTATAAGCAGGTGGGCATTTGCCCCGCCCGCTCCGAAAGAAGATGTACCCGCGATTCTCGGATATTCCCGTGTTGCTCCTTCAGATTCTATGACCGGCCGTCTCCATTCCGCCGTTTCCTGCTGCACGATAAAAGGAGAAGTTTCAAAATCAATTTCCGGGTTCAGCTGCTTTGAATGCAGCGACGGCACCAGATATCCGTGTTTCATCTGAAGAAGAATTTTGGTGACCGCAGCAATGCCCGCCGCACTTTCCAGGTGTCCGATATTGGATTTAACAGAACCGATGGAACAAAATTGCTTTGCATCCGTATAGCGGCGGAAAGCCTTGGTTAACCCCGCGATTTCAATCGGATCTCCCAAGGAAGTGCCGGTGCCGTGGGCTTCCAGATAGCTGATTGCTCTCGGGTCAATCCCTGCCCGCTCCATCGCGTCTGCGATCACTTCCCCTTGTGCATTCGGGTTCGGAACGGTGAACCCGTTCGTTTTGCCGCCGGCATTCAGAGCGCTTCCTTTAATGACACCGTATATATGATCATGGTCTTCAACAGCCTTCTTCAACGGCTTTAACACGATACAGCCGACACCTTCTCCGTCAACAAACCCGTCGGCCTTATCACCGAACGCTTTGCACGCGTTTGACGGCGACAGCATTCTCATAGAAGAAAGTCCGATATAATGAACCGGATCTGTAATCAGGTTTACGCCGCCGGCAATCGCGCATTCAGATGCACCTGTTCTGATGCTTTCTGCGGCGAGATGAATGGCGGTTAAGGATGAGCTGCATGCGGTATCGACCGCGATGCTCGGACCGTGAAAATCAAACACATAGGATACGCGGTTCGGGATAAAGTGGTAGTGGGCCCCTGTCGGATAGTTGCCGTTCATGACACCCGCAAAGACACCAACCTTTTTACCGGCGCATAGTGAATCAGGGGTATACCCGGCATCCTCAAGGGCCGCATAAGCGGTTTCCAGAAACAGTCTCTCCTGCGGGTCCATGCGCTCCGCTTCTTTCGGGGAGATTTTAAAAAACAGCGGATCAAATTTATCAATGTCTGTTAAAAAGCCGCCCCACTTTGTATACATCCGGCCTTCCTTACCTTTTGTCTCATCATAGTAGTCCCGCCAATCCCAGCGGTCTTTCGGAATTTCGGTGATTCCGTGTTCACCGGTCTTTAACCGTTCCCAGAACTCATTAACATTTTCAGCTCCGGGATACCTCCCGGCAAGACCGACAATTGCCACTTCAAGGTGTTTTGACGGCGGTTCGGAAGCGGGCGGCGCTTTTTCAGAAAAAGATGCTGCTTGGCGCTTCGTCAATCCGGCACTTTTTTTGCGGCTTTGCTTTTTCTGTAAAGTGTGCGGCGTCTTTTCAGCTTCTTTATTTGTCTTGAAAATCCCAGCCATATCTTCCTGTCTTGAGCTGACGAGATATTCCGCTAATCCGCCGATTGTCGGATACTCGAAGAACAATGTGCTGCTGATATCAGGAACGTCTTCCCGCACGCGGTTGGTCAGCTGTACGATTAAGATGGAATCGATTCCGTATTCTTCAAGGGGCGTATGGGCTTGAACGTCCTCAATCGGCATCTTTAAGATGACGCTGACGATCTGTTTCAGGTACTCTGTGCTTTTTTCAAGCAAAGAGCCGGATGATACCGCTTCAGTATGACGGACTTCTTCAGAAAATTGCGCATGCAGTTCGCGCTCCTTCGTTTCAGTCAAGTATGCGGCAAGCTCTTCTATCGTCCGGTATTCAAAAAACAGCGTGCTGCTGATATCAGGGACGAGATCACGCAGCTCATTCGTCAGCTGAACGATCAGAATAGAGTCAATGCCGTATTCATCCAGAGGAGCCAGCGGATTTATCTCTTCTGCCGGCATTTTTAATACTTTTGCCGCAGCCCTTATCAGAAAAGCCGCTGTCTTTTCCGCAAGCCCCTCTCCCGCTTGTTTGATGGGGAGCTGACGATCAGAGGATGGTTGCGGTACGTTTGACTGGCGTTTTTGCGCGGTGTAAGCTTCCCTGCTCTGCCTGATGACTCCGTTGCTTTTCGCCGTGATAATCTGCTGGGTGTGCAGACGTTCGTTTTCAGCCGGAAATTGAATGGAATGAAAGCCTTCAGCCATTAAAACGGATTTCCATGTTTCCGGATAAAGACCGGGGCACCCCGGAATCCGCAGCGCCTCGTCTTCGTACAGCCACCAGCCCTCTAATAAGCCGAATGTAACATGTGTAAACGGCGTATGCCCGCCCAGTTCATTAACGAGCAGCAAACCGTCCTTTTTCAATACGGCTTTTGCCGTCCGTAAGGTTTTCCGGATATTTTTGGTCGCATGCAGCACGTTTGCGGCAATAGCGATATCGTAGGTTCTCAGATGTAATCCCTGGCCCGCCGCAGGCTTCTCCACATTAAACAGCTGATACGTCAAATACGGATTGTCCGCGCCGTATTCCTTTTCGGCATGCATTAAAAAAGCTTTTGACAAGTCGGTATAACAGTATTCCTGAATATGGTTTTGATAGGGGCGGAGCTTTTTAAACAGTGTGCTGCTCGTTCCGCCGGTGCCCGCTCCGATCTCCAGCAGACGGATGTTTGCCTCAGGATTGTTTTTAATTACATTTTCCACATAAATACACGCTTCATTTGCCAGCACATCGTTGTAATAATCAGCGAGAATGTTATGCTTATAGATTCCTTCAACAAGCTCCATTGAAGAATCGGGAAACATCACGTCAGTGGCTTTTATTTTGCCTGTTAAAATGTCAGGCAAAGCTTGAATGACGGTATCCGCCAGCAGAGCCTGCGCTTTCATATCCGGATCTTTCAGCCATTCGTTTTTCTTCTTATGCCACTCTTCCCACACCGCGGCCGTTTCACCGCTTTTAAAATCGCTGTCTAAAAGACGTATGCTTTCTTCCAGCCAGCGCTCATATAAAGGCAGACAGGAAGCCGCCGGCGCTTCGCCGGTCAGACCCATTGAACGCAGCGTCACCCGCAGCACTTGCAGCAAAAGCCGATTCAATTCTTTCATTTGATTGCTTATTTCTGTTCTTAAGGATAACTGTGTACGGTCTTTTTGTTTGTCTCCCTTACCCAAAACCTTATCCTCCTAAGAAAATTAAATTTGCTCCGTCATTTTGACAGGCAATCAGATAGTCACAAATTCATGAGGGTTCATTCCCTCGATCGGAATCGGCTTGGTCAGCTTCATCAGCCCCATGCGGGAGATCGGCTGCGTCAGCAGAGTTTCCAGCGCCTGCATCCCTTCCGCCCGGCTGATCAGTCCGAGACCGATTGCACTCAGTCTGTCAAACTCTTCAGAAATGTGATTGTCAGCCCGCTCCCAATACCCCCAGTTCATCACTTTGACCGGGCATGACAGCCGTCCGGAAAGCTCATGGGCAAATGCGTCTTTAAATGCGCACCCCGCCGCATAATGACTTTGATTCGGATTCTTAATATATGAAATAACCGAAGAGAAAAAGAGAATAAAGTCCAAAGACTCTTTCGCAAATACTTCGGCAATGTTGACGGAAATATCCACTTTCGCCGCAAGGCCGGCGTGAAACTGTGATTCTTCCATATCTTTTACGCTTTCATTCGCAAATACCATCGCTGAATGAACGACGCCGCTGATGGTGCCGTATGTGTTTTTAATCTGTTCATAGGCGCGCTGAAGCGATGGAAGATCAGAAGCATCTGCGGCTATATATTCGGGAGCCGGGCCTGATGGCCGGTACCGGTCTATTTTTTGGCGTATCCGGCTGTCCAGCGGCCGCCTCCCGATCCAGACGACTCGGGCTTTATACGTCGTCACCATATAATCTGTCCAAACCTCGCCGATGCCTCCCGCACCGCCGATGATGACATATACGCCTCCATATCGGTAAGGAACACTTTCAGACGGCTCGCTTTGGACCGGAAGCAATTGAGGCCGGTGCCATTCCTGATGTCTGCGCACCCATGCTTTACCCGTACGGTCGCGGGGCAGGCTGAATATGTCTTCTGCGGGGAAATCCCCCCCGTCTTCAAGATCGACCAGACGGATGTGCCAGCTCGGATGTTCTTTTGCGAGAGACCCGACGAAACCGTGCACACTGGAATGAGCGGGACGCACCTCATCATATTGGGTGATAGGCTGTGCTTGGTGCGTAATCACCGTCATCCCGAGCTGCTCTTTTCCATACCCGAGACCGATAAGAGCTTTGGCCGCTCTGAAAATTTGCAGCACCCCGCTTTTTTGATCATGGATGTAAGAATCAGCCGGCTGAGGGGCAAACCAGATCATATGCTGAATCTCACCGAGACGGCGGAGCCGATCGGATATCACTTCAACGGAAGCACTTTGGCTGCTATCAAATCGCACAGCTTTAGGAAACAATCGTAAAACCGCGTCCGCCTGCCCGTCTGTACCGCCTATGATGACAGCTTTTGCTTCAGAAATGGGGAAGCCGGTTTGGTTGTCTATCGGTTCCGCGTCCCATACCTGCATCAGTTTGACGGCTCCGGTAAGGTTACCCGGCAGATCGTATTGCTTATTATCGGTTACGGCCGGCGCACTTTCGGCCATCCGGGCAGAAAATCCTTTTATTCTTACACACACATTGCCGCGTTCATCACATATATCAATGTCCATTCTTCGCACGGCCGGTGTTTCATGCGTCACAAATACGGCCGCCCACATGTTTGGACTGCACGGATGAAAAACGGTCAGTTCATGCAATTCAAAAGGCATTAACGGCTGCTCCGGATAACCCGCTTTATCTTCATTCATAACGCCGATGGCCGCCTGAAAAGCGGAATCTATCAGACTCGGATGGAGCACAAACTGTTCGGCCTCATCACAAACGGAAGCCGGGAGCACCAATTTAGCCAAGGCTTCTTTTTCCCCGCAATAAATGTGATCAATTCCTTGATGTGAAGGTCCGTATACAATTTCCGCCTTTGCAAATGCCGCATAGCAGTCTTCCTTTGACAGCATTTTTTTGCGGCATCGCGCTTTCAGCTGTTCAATATGCAAAACCGGCGCCTCAGACAGCGGCTCAATCACAGCACTGCCTTCACAATAAATGTCTGAATCGTTTTCATTGCTGTACACTTGAAATGAAACATTGCCGTTATCCTCTAAGGAAAGACCTGTCGTCATACGCAGCGGCTCTTTTTTATGAACGGCCTGGCGTATCCAGCTGATATACCGCAGCGAAATGCCGGTTTTAGCCGTGTATCCAGCGGCTAACGGCGCGGCAGCCAGTTCAGCCGCGGCTCTCGCCATTTCAAGATAAGCCGCCCCGGGGAGAACACGCTTGTTTCGGACGATATGATCGGCTAAGAAGAATTCATCTCCGTTCAGTATCGTGCTGAATTTTTGTTCTAACAAATCTGATGTATTGCGGTGAAGCAGCGGGTGAAGCCTGCTTTCTGTATTTACGGAAGTGACGGGATGATCGGGCTCCGGTATCCAATAGCGGTCCTTTGCAAACGGATACGTCGGCAGACTCATCCGGCGCGGCTTCTCCTCCTGATACAGCCGCGTCCAGTCTATCTCAAATCCTTTTGACCACAGCTCCGCAAGTTTTTTGTAAGTGCCGCTGTCCGTCCATTTTCGGATCAGCTCCTCCGTATCCTGATCATCATTCAGGAAATCCCTGAATTCCGCTCCGCTATCAGACCGCCCTTGAAAGCAGCCGTCAATCTGCCGTTTTCGTTCTGTAAATTCGGTTAATTTCCTGACCAGGTCCGCTTGATCGTTCACTAAAAAAACAAGCCGTTCTTCCATTGCCAGCCGTCCCGTTTGCAGCGTATATGCCAGTGACCGCAGGGAAAAAGGTTCTTTAGGCTGCTTCTCTAAGCCGGACTGACCGAAAAGACCGGAAAGAAGATTCTTATGTTTCTCATCGTTTGTCAGACATTCTGCTAAAGTCCGGACGGAAGTATGCTGTATGAGATCAGTCATGTCTATTGCCAGCCCGTATTGATCCGTCAGCCGCTCAGAAAACTGTGTCAGCTGCATGACATCCAAGCCGAATTCCTTCCAATCCTGTTCACCATCTACCGAGCCGGCCTCTACATGCAGAACTTCGGCCAGAGCACCGCGCAGCACATTTTCCAGCTGATTTTGCATTGTATCTGTTTTGTCATGAAGCGGCCCGCTTCCTTCAACCGCTTTATCTTTGAGAAACATCAGCAGGCGGGCAGCGTATTCCTTCAGCCGCTCCGGATTTTTCGCTGATAGAGGCACGATATACGATCTCTCTTGATTCTCCGTAATGCCGGGGTTTTTGGGCCTGTACTCTTCTAAAATGAGATGAACGTTTGAACCCGTCGCCCCGAATGAACTGATGCCTGCGCGTCTCGGACAGGAATGTTCACTGCCGTTCTCTGTATACGCCGGCTTTTTCCATGACTCGGTTTTTTGCTGCACGTAAAATGGCGAGTCCTCTAAACGGAGATACGGATTAATCGTCTCTGAGTGCAAAGAAGGGACAAGCGTTTTGTGAAACAGCTGCAAAACCGTTTTATGAAGCCCGCTGATCCCGGCGGCTGATTCCGCATGTCCGATATTCGATTTAACGGAACCGATCGCACAAAATTGCCGATCCTCCGTAAACGTGCGGTAAGCTTTGACAAGACCTTGTATTTCAATCGGATCTCCTAAAGAAGTTCCGGTTCCGTGCGCTTCCACATAAGAAATCGTCCGGGGATCGATCCCCGTCTTTTCAAGACATTCAGCTATCATATCCCCCTGCGCCACTGGGCTCGGCACGGTAATCCCGCTGACGGTTCCCACGTGATTGACGGCGCTGCCTTTTATCACCGCATAAATATGATCCTTATCTTCTTCGGCTTTGTGAAGCGGCTTCAGCAGCACGGCCCCGATGCCGTCAGCTGAGACATAGCCTGTGCCGCCTTCGCCGAACGTGCGGCACAGCCCGTCACTCGAATGCATATCCATCAAGCCGTATGTGATATATTTTGTCGGGTGCAATGATAAATTGACGCCTCCGGCAAGAGCTGCTTCACATTCACCGCGTCTCAGACTTTCCGCCGCCATATGGACGGCCGTCAGAGATGACGAACACACCGTGTCAACCGCCATGCTCGGCCCGTGAAAATTGCAGAAATATGAAACCCGGTTTGCGATCGGCGCATAGTTCAAGGGATAAGGAAAGACCAGCCCTTTGGCCGCAGCTTCAGCGCCGGCGAGAGAATAATCCATATGCATCACCCCGGCAAACACACCGACGTTCATTCTCTTATTCGGCCCTTTCGGCTGAACGATTGTTTCCGGGGTGTAGCCCGCATCCTCAATCGTTTCCCAGCATGTTTCTAAAAACAATCGTTCTTGCGGATCTTTAGCTTCTGCCTCGCGCGGAGAAATCCGGAAAAATTTCGCATCAAAACAATCCGGATCGTCTATAAAACCGCCCCATTTGGAAATCGGCTTGCCGGACGGCGATCGCAAATGCTCATATTTCCTCGTATCCCAGCGGGAACGAGGCACTTCCGTTACGCTGTTTTCTCCATTTTTTAAATTTGTCCAGAATTCACGAAGATTTTTGGCGCCGGGGTACCGTCCCGCCATCCCGACAATCGCAATATCTCCATTCTGCGTTCCGGCTGACGCCGATTTTTTCACACGGATTTGGGTCGTCCTCTTTTTTTCCCTGTGCAAAGGTTCAGCATTTGAATGCCCGCTTTGAGCATGGCCGAAGCCGGCTCCGTAATGTTCGCACAAATATCCCGCCAATTCCGCGATTGTCGTGTATTCAAATAACAGCGTCGGCAGAAGCTGCGTTCCGATTTTTCGTTCAATTTCCTTTACCATGTCCAACAGCCCCGGAGAATCCAGCCCCATTTCATAGTAGCCGATATCCGGGTCGATCTCTTTCACAGGTTTGTTCAATCGGGCGGCAAGCAATTCTTTTAAATAAAGGATGCACTGTTCAGTAAGGCCGGCGGAAGGCGCCGGTTCCGCTTGCGGAGCCGGGACGGCATTCCGCCCGTCAGGTTCTTTCTTTTGCCGTTTCTGATTGATCAGTTCCGGGTCCCTCACCCGTTTATTGGCGAAGTTTTTCAGTTCGCCGACTTTTCTGCCTTCCTCATTGAAAAACTCCATTGTCACGTAAACGAGATCTTTCTTACGGGTGACGGATTCTTTTTTTATCTTGGTGATACATGTCGTCTGCAGCAATTCGGCGCAATAAAACGATTCATAAAACAGCGGCAGAAATAATTGCCCCTCCTCCCTCGTCAAAGGAGCGAGATATACATTGGAGCCGATGCTGCTCGCATCTATCAATGCGGGATGAAACATCGCCTCTTCTGCATGTGCCAGCTGATCCTTTTGCACCGACAGATCAATATAAATCTCTTTTTCAGTCTGGTAGACGCTTCCGCAGCCTTTCATCATTCCTGAATGAACCAGTTCTTGATCCCTGCATTCCGCGTAAATGTCCTCAAGCGGTATTTCTGCCGCCGTTTGTTTTACGGCATCCATCCGGACGCTCTCTTGGAAGCCGGCGGGCTTGACGGAATGCATTTGCGCCGCGGCATATATCTTTGTCTCTGCTGCTTCGTCACCTTGTTTTTGCCCTTTCACCTCTACCTTCCATTGCCCTTCGCCGTTCTCTGTACAGTCAACAGAAAGCAGGATTGTTTCTCCCTGTTCAGGAGCTAAAGGGTGAAAAATCGATAAGTGCCTGAGTTCAAGGCAGGCATGAAAAAAACCGTTTTCTCTGAAAGTCTGATAGATCAGGTCAATATAAGCCAGACCCGGCAGCAGTTCCTTTCCATAGGCTTTATGATGTTTCAGAACGGGATGCTGATTGTTAATAAGAAGCTGCTCTTGCATATGAACTTCCTCCATATCGACGTTCAATTTTCAGCGCAATCAGTAAGTCTTCATTTGTTTCCAAAACGTATTCGGGCGGGACTCATGTGCGTTTTCATGCAGGTTTTCAGCTTTGTCCGAACGGATGGGCCGGCGTTTTAATTCCTGTCTCGGCAAAGGCTTTCTAACCGGGGTGTACGCCTCTTGCTCCCAGGCTTCCACTATGACATGGGCATTCGTCCCTCCGTCAGCGAAGCTGCTGACGGCGGCAATCCGCGGTGAATCCGTCCATTCACGCAGCGCGTGCGAAAAATAAAACGGCGAGGCGGACAGATCGTAATGCGTCATCGGCTCTTTGCCCGAAAGGAAAGGCACACGCATTCGGCGCGAAAGCATAAGCACTGTTTTAATGAATCCGGCAATCCCTTCAGCGCATAACGGGTGTCCGATATTCGGCTTCATCGACCCCAATTCGCAAGGCGCGCTGTTTTGCATACGGTACACCGCTTCAATCGCCCTCAGTTCCAAAAGGTCTGTTACTTCAGAGCCTGAACCGTTTGCTTCAATGTAGCTGATATCCTCCGCTTTTCTGCCGCTTTTGGCAAGCGCCTTGGCCATCACTTCTTTCTGCGCCTGTATATTCGGTGTGGCAGGCCCTGCGGTTCTGCCGTCATTGTTTACGGAAATGCCTTTAATGACCGCATGAATCCGGTCCCCGTCTTTTACAGCCTGGGCCGCTGTTTTTAAATACACCATTCCGACGCCTTCTCCCAATACGATGCCGCCGGTGCGGCGGTCAAAAATATGAAACGCAGGCTCTTCGCTTAACAGATTGCGAAGTTCGAACATCCGGTGGGTTTGACCGGATTCCAGCAGACTGACTCCCCCGACCACCGCTGAGTCGATTTCACCGCAAGAAAGCGCCTGTATCGCCATATTCATACCGACAAGCGCTGAAGAACAGGCCGTATCCAAAACAAGACTCGGCCCCTTCAAATCAAAAAACTGAGAAAGATTGGCCGCCAAGTAATTCGGGCCGGCGGCGACTATCGGATTTTTTGCATGCTTCAGACGGTTTTCGTCAGGCATACTGCCGCCGCGTCCTCCTAAATAGACACCGGCTGACCTGCCTTTCATTTCTTGTAAAGAGTAACCGCTGTCTCTGAACAGATGAAGCGCCTCTTCTAATATAAGAAAGGACTGGATATCCATTGCCTTGATGTCTTCTTCGGGAATAAGGAAAAACTCCGGGTCAAAATGCGTTACATTTTTTAAAAGGCCCGCATAATCCGCCTTCTCCGTTTTCCAGCGCTCTTTCGGCACCCTTTGAATGGCCGACGTTCCTTCAGACAGCAGCTTCCAATAAGCTTCAATTGATTCAGCTCCAGGAAAACGGCAGGACATTCCGACAACAGCGATGTCTTGCGCCGCTGCAGCGCCAGAAGGCTGAATGACAGCGGCTGCTGTTTGTTTGGGAACGTCCGGGATTACAGGCTGAACCGGTTTTGAAACGGCATCTTTGATTTCCGGATATGCTGTTTCAAGCCATCCCGCCAGCGCAGCAACCGTAGGGTATTCATACAGCACCGCCGGGTCAAGGTCAGCTTTGATCCTCTTTCCGATCGCTCTGGACACTTGGGCAAGCATGATGGAATCGGCTCCGTAATCTTGAAACGGTGTATCAGATTCAAATCTTGACGGCTCCAGTCTTAATTCCCGGCAGCAAATGCCCGTCAGCCACTCCTCTACGCTTTCTGTCTCACCCTGTACATGCTGCTTTGTTTCGGTAAGGCCGGTTGAAAGCATCAGACGGTCGGGCTCCCATTTTTCCGGGTGAATGACGGCCGGCATAATAACAGATCCGCAATCGCCTGCCATAACGGCATCAAACAGACTCAGCCCTTCTCTGTCAGTGATGCTCTTTAAACCGCTTTCCAGATAGGCCCGGCTTTTTGATTCGCCCATACCCGTTTCTTTCCAGCTCGGCCATTGGATGCTCAGCACCGGAAAACCTTTTGCGGCCGCAAAATAATCCATATAGGCGTTAGCCATGGCATAATCGCTTTGTCCCGCTCCTAATTCCGGCATCACGCCGGACACTGAAGAAAACAGCGCAAAAAACCGGAGAGGCTCCTTGTGCAGCGCTTGATACAAAAGGTCCAGCCCGTCTGTTTTAGGTTCAAGCACGGGCATCATCTGTTCTCTCGTTTTGCGGATAAAGGCTGGATGATCGAGATCTACGGCTCCCGCTGCGTGTATCACGCCTCCTATCGGCCCCATCTTCTCTTTCACCCGGCTGACGGCCTGCTCATATTCAGGGCCGGAAGATACAGACAGCACTTCCGTCCGGACACCTTTTTGTTCGAGCTCTCTGATTCTTCTCACTTTATCGGAAAACGGGGAATTCCGTTTGATATGATCATCCCACTCCGCTTTCGGAGGCATTGTTTCTTTTCCGGTAAGCACGAGTTTCGTGACTCCGTAACGTTCGGCAAAATGCCGGGCGAATAAATATCCGAGTCCCCGGGTCCCTCCGGTGATCCAGAGCACATGGTCTTTCGGAAATGAAAATTCTTTTTCAGCTAAGCTGTTTGTTTCCTTTAACCGCGCGTGATAGCGCACACCGTTTCGGTAACACACTTCGATGTCTGCAGAATCGCGAAAAAACTCCTCTGCGATCTGGTTTGCCAGCTCGGGATCTTCGGCAGTCCGTTCTGCATCCATATGCCGCGAGCGGATATCCTTATACTCACTTTGGAGCATCCGGTACAATCCGGCCTTTTTTGCACCTGAGAGATTTATCGTTTCATTTGCAAAAGGTTCAAGCCCCTTTGTCACACAAAGCAGCTGAAGCTTTCGGCCGCGGTTTCTGTTGTCAACGAGAGACTGCAGACGATGAATCCAGCCGTCATCATGCTTGATTTCCGTCCCGCACCCCGTCACATCAATCAGACCGCCAAATCGGGCCGCGTCCCCGGATATTTCCGGTGATGCAGCGTCAATGATTTCAGACTCGGGGAAATAACGGGACAGCTCAACGGCCAAATTTCCTGTCTGGTGATCAGCGGCTATTCCGATGACGCCCCGCACTTCCTTAGCCGGAACACGGCTGCTTTCTGCCCAGCTTTTCTGTAAAAAGCGGAATTCACGAAATGTTTCAGAATGTGTTTCAGCATCACGAACATTGTCCGGCGCTGCATCGTCCGGCCAATAACGATCCTTTATAAATGGATAACCGGGAAGGCTGACGCGATGCGGCAGGCTGCCGTTATAAAGCTCTGACCAATCAATCTTCAGCCCTTTTACCCAAAGTTCCAGAAGCTTCGCGAATTTTTTTCTTTTCATCCATTTACGGACGGCTTCCTGCATATCTTCATCCTTAAAAACGGCTAGAATATCTTTATACTGTTTGCTTTTTCCCCTGAAGCAGCCGTCTGTTCCGCCGTCAATAAAACGCTGCAGTTTTTCCGCTAACTGCTCTGTCGACGTCACAATAAACGCCGCACGTTCTTCCATCGCTTCTCTTCCGGTTTGAAGGGTGTAAGCCGCATCCCGGAGGCTGCGGTCTGTGACGTCATTTTTTCTGATCGCTTGAAGAAGCTGCTGCGCCCGCTGCTTCAGGCTGGCCTCCTGTTTGGCGGATAATAAAATGACTGCGGGATCTTCATCTGTGAATGGCTCAGAAATCTCCCTATCAGGTTCAATATATTCTTCTATCAATATGTGGGCATTTGCCCCGCCCGCGCCAAAAGAAGAGATTCCCGCGATTCTCGGAATCTCTTTCTGCGCTCCGTTTTCCTCAATGACCGGCCGTTTCCAGTCTGCCAATTCACGCTGCACCGCAAACGGCGTCCGGTCAAATGCAATATTCGGATTCAATTTTCGGCAATGTAATGAAGGAGCCAGCTTTCGTTTTTGAAACTGGAGCAGCAGTTTTGTTACACCGGCGATGCCTGCCGCGGCTTCCAAATGCCCGATATTGGATTTAACTGAGCTGATGGCGCAAAAGCCTTTATCTGACGTTTTCGTTTGAAATGCGCGGGTCAAACCGTCAATTTCGATCGGATCTCCGAGTTCAGTGCCCGTGCCGTGGGCTTCGATACAGCTGATCATCCGCGGATGTATTCCTGATTTTTCAAGCGCGCCGGAAATCACGTCAGCCTGGGCGCTCGGACTCGGCACTGTATACCCGTTTGTTCTGCCGCCGTGATTGATATGAGTGCCGCGAATCACCCCGTAAATATGGTCCTTATCAGCCATCGCTTTTGACAGCGGCTTTAACAGCACGGCCCCGACGCCTTCCCCGGGAACAAATCCGTCCCCGCCTTCACCGAAACTTTTGCACGTTCCGTCTTTTGAAAGCATTCGATAGGCGCTGAGCTCCGCATAAGCCGAAGGATGCGTATACACATTCACACCGCCGGCAATCGCCATGTCACATTCGCCGCGAAGGATGTTTTCACACGCTTCATGAATTGCAGTCAGCGAAGACGAGCACATCGTGTCGACCGGCATGCTCGGCCCTTTCAGATTAAGAAAATAGGAAACTCTGTTGGCCGCTGAACTGAACGACGTTTTTGGCTGCAGGGTGCCGCCGTTTTTCCAGTACATTCCGTACCCGTTTTTCGTAATGCCAGCAAAAACGCCGACCCGGCCGTTATACAGATTCTCAAGCTGTTCCTTCGTATAACCGGCATCCTCCAGCACCTGCCAGCACATTTCAATAAAGAGACGCTCCTGCGGGTCCATATTCAAAGCATCACGGGGTGAAATTTGAAAAAACAGCGGATCAAAGAAAGCGGCATCTTTCAGAAACCCGCCCCGCTTACTGTAACTTTTCCCTGCTTTCACGGCCGCTTCGGGATCAGGGTTGTAGTACTTGTCCTTTTCCCAGCGCTCTTCGGGAATTTCGGTCACACAGTCTTTTCCGGCCGCTAAGTTATCCCAGTACTCTTCAAGTGTTTCAGCTTGCGGATAACGTCCGCTGACTCCGATAATCGCAATCCCTTCTTTTGTCTGTTTCTCATTGGAAAAAGCAGACCGTTTCTTTCGCTTGATAAACGACGGAAGCACCGGAAAATCTTCATTTGCCAAAACCTGTTCTGATATGCCTGAACGGTGCTCATCATCATTTGTCCATTTTCGGCATTCATTCGGATAATCCGTGACAAAGTGAGCTGCCAGGGAGCCCAGTGTCTTATATTCGTAAAAAACCGTTTTGGAAAGGTCACCGAAAAGCAGAGACAATTCGCGGTTTAATTTCGTCACAGTGACTGAGTTTATTCCGTAGGTTTCCAGCGGCTCTTCAGTATCTATGTTGGAAACAGCAATTTTTGCAGTCAGGCCAAAAAGCGTTTTGAGCTGAAGAAGCGTTTGTTCATACAAACGTTCACTGCGGTGTTCGGCATTGGTTTTTCCGGAAGCGCCCGTCTTGATGACAGGCTGCAGCTTCAACCCCGACAGAGAAGCCCATATTTTTCCTTCTTCGTCACATAAATCAATATAAAAGCTCCCCGCCTTCTCTTGTATCTCGGCCCATACCTTGTCAGGACAAGATTCATAAAACAAAAGCTCGTCCAATGAAACCGGGGCGAGCGTTTTATATTCTTTGCCGCCAAGCAGCGCGCATGCCTCTGTCACACTTTGCATCACACAGGGTGGGAGGCCGAATCGGGCGGATTCTTTTTGGTCTGTCAATGGAATTGTTATGTCTGCCAGCATCCGTCCTGCTGAGGCGTAAATACGCTCAATTCCTTTCATGTGCTCACTGTATTGAACGGTATCGTTCTGAGTGATGGCTTCAATTTGCTGCTTATCCATCAGGGAACCGCTGTTTTCCTTCAAGCGGCTGATATCCAGCATGCCGGGCGCAGCATCAACTGGCTGAATCGTCCCTTGGCTGTACACATCATAATGACTGGAATCAGCAGAAAATGGATTATAAATCTCAAACCTTTTGGCTTCACCCTCTGCGGGTATCAGCCTGATCTCGATATGGAACGGCTCAGCCTCAGTCAAAATGGGCTTTGACCACACGATATGCGTCAGCCGGACAGCCGCAGTCTCCTTTACTGTCAAAACAGCCGCAGCTCTCGCCATTTCCAAAAGAAGTTCTCCGGGCATAAGCTTTTTATGCTGTAAAGAAACATCAGCGAGAAAAAATTCCCGGCCGCTGAAAGCTGCCGAGAATCCCTGTCCCGTTTCATCGGAAATATGCTGCTGAGCAAGCGGATGAAGGGAATCCGCTTGGCGAAGTCCCATCCGCATATCATAATCGCGCAAAATGCCGATCGCATCCTGTTTTGTCATTTTTTTATTTTTGACGTCAGAAAAAACCCGGTGCAGAAACTCTTTCATATGGTTTCCTCCATTACGCTAATCCCTGTAAAAACCGATCGTTCTTTTTACAGCGGCTTCTATGCTTATTTCGTTTTTCTCCAATTCATCAAGCAGGCGCTCATAAGTCTCAAGCGGGGACGTATCAGTCTCATAAGTCTCCCGGTGCCTTATATGCTGCGCACTGTGCGGTATCCAGCAATGTGTTTTCGCAAAAGGATAGACGGGCAGGCTGACTTTTTTCGGTCTTTCGTCCGGATATAATTTACTCCAATCAATATGCAAGCCTTGCACCCATAATTTTGCAAGCCTTGCATACTTTCCTGCTTCAATCCATTGATCTACGGCCCCGCTCATTTCTGCGTTGTCCGTCATCTCTGTAAACAGCTGTTTCATCGCTTTGTTCCGGCCTGTAAAGAAATTCTGCCCCGTCTCCTTGCCGCTGAGGAAATCATTCAGCGCGTTCGTAAGCTCTTCTTTTGTTTCAGCAATGACGGCAAGGCGCTCTTCCATTTCATCCCGGCCAAGCTGAAGCGTATAAGCGATATCCGCAAGAGCTCCGTCAGCTGAATGTGACTTTTCCAAATATCTGCGCAGCTGTTCCGCACGTTCCTTCAGCTGTTCCGCCGTCTTTGCCGAGAGAATGAATAAGGACGGCTGAAGTTCACCGGCCGTCCATTGTTTCTCTTCAACAGGAGAAACATATTCTTCGAGCACGACATGAGCATTGACACCGCCAAATCCGAACGAGCTGACACCCGCTCTCCGCGGCAGTTCATTTCCGCTATCATCAGTCGCCGCTTTCCACGGCTGAGTGTCGCGGACGAAATAAAACGGGCTTCCGTCTAGGCTGATATACGGATTAACGGTTTCACAATGCAGACTTTTAACGAGCGTTTTGTGCTGCATCTGCAAAATAATTTTTAAAAGCCCGGCCATGCCGGCGGCAAGCTCTGTGTGGCCGATATTCGTTTTGACGGAACCGAGGCCGCAATGAGGCTGCTCGGGTGCCGTTACTCCGGCTTTCTGATAAAGCGCTGCAAAAGCCGCTTTGAGTCCGTTGATTTCTATCGGATCTCCGAGCGCCGTTCCCGTGCCGTGGGCTTCAATATAACTCACTGTACGGGGGTCGATGTTCGCTTGCTGATACGCTTTTATCATGACTTCTGTCTGTGCTTTCGGATTCGGCGATGTAAGGGAAGCAGCCCTTCCGCCATGATTTTCCGCCGTTCCGCGGATAACGGCATAAATACGGTCGCCGTCACGTTCCGCATCGGATAATGTTTTCAAAACAATCATGCCGGCACCTTCAGCTCTGACATACCCGTCCGCTTGATCGGAAAATGTTTTGCAGCGCCCGTCTTCACTGAGCATTCCCGCTTTATTAAAGCTGATATGCATATCCGGCGACACAATAGCATTGACGCCTCCTGCAATCGCGATGCCGCAGTCTCCGGCCTGAATTGCCCTGACCGCACGGTGGACAGCGACCAATGAGCTTGAACAGGCGGTTTCAATCGGTTCGCTCGGCCCATGTATATTCAGAAAATAGCTCATGCGGTTCGGACCGATTGACGGAACCGTCCCGGCGGCGGAAGAACCCTCAATCTCTATATGGAACTTTGAAGCTTCCTGGGCGTAACCGCTGTTTGCCGTGCCTGCAAAAATGCCTGTATTTGTACCTGACAGGCTTTTGGCAGAGCAGCCGGCATCTTCAATCGCTTTCCATACATGCATCATTAAAAGTCTTTGCTGAGGATCCATCATTTCGGCTTCATGCGGAGAAATACCGAAGAATAAAGGATCAAATTGAGCGGTTTCATCAATGAAGCCGCCCCACTTTACATTGCTCGCATTTTTATCTTTCTGCGGATCTCCGTAATACTGTCTCCAGTCCCAGCGCTCCGGCGGTATTTCAGAAATGCAGTCTTTTTCTCCGGCTAAATTCTCCCAAAACATTTCCGGATTTTCAGCCATTGGAAATGCACAGCTGATTCCGATTATCGCCACGGGCTCTTCAGGTGCAGCTGCGGTTTTTGTTTTAGGAAGGCGGGACGGAATCGAGAATGGCTCCGTCTTCATTTTTTTATGCTCAACCGGTTTCTCCGTTTCTGTTTCTTCCTGTGAGCCGAATGTATCCGGATGTTCCGTCAGCAAGTATTGGGCAAAACTAAAGACTGTCGGGTATTCAAAAAA
The DNA here is from genome assembly GCF_011065565.1 of Bacillus sp. EKM420B. Lineage (NCBI taxonomy): Bacteria > Bacillati > Bacillota > Bacilli > Caryophanales > Bacillaceae > Bacillus > Bacillus sp. EKM420B. Next base: position 23,396 of record NZ_JAAMNX010000010.1, read on the forward strand.
CACGGCCGGCGTCAGTTCAAGCCCATACATTTTATTTAGTTCATTTGCAAACTGCGTGAATGAAACCGAATCAAAGCCATAATCTCTCATCTCTGATTCAGCATCTATTTCTTCTTCTTTCACCTTCAGAATGCCTGATATCATATGTTTGAGTTCCGCTTGTACTTTATTTGGCAGATGGACGTGCGTCTTCCTTGACACATGAATGCTATGGGACGGTTCTGACGCTTCAGGCATCAGGTTTTTTCGAATCCGTTTCTCGTCGCCTTCTGCCACCATGACCTGGTGTTCTCCGGAGGCAAAAGCGGCGTAAAGCGCCTGGATGCCTGAAGCCGATCGCATGGCTTTCATTCCGGTCTGTTCATACATCAGCCTTTCTGTCTCTTTGTCCACGCGCATACCGCCTTCTTCCCAAAGCGGCCAGTTGACGGACAGGGTCTGCCCGCTCCGCT
>NZ_JAAMNX010000011.1:0-21485 GCF_011065565.1 Bacillus sp. EKM420B
CGAACACGGAAGTTAAGCTCTTCAGCGCCGATGGTAGTCGGGGGTTTCCCCCTGTGAGAGTAGGACGCCGCCAAGCTGTCTTAAACCAGTTCATGATGAACTGGTTTTTTTATATGAAAGATCATATAGATATAAAAAGCTAATGCCTTTGAAAGGCATTAGCTTTTTTGTTTACATTGATTTTGCTTTACTCTTGTGATTTTGAAGATTGTTTGATTTTATTGTCTCGAGTATTCTTAAACTGAACACAATCAGCAGCATAAGGACCATCAGTGCAGTAAACAGCCAGAATGCAGTTTGTGCGGGATATTCATCTAAGCTCCAGCCGACGGCGATCGGAAGGAGTGAACCTCCTAATCCGTTTGAAGCGAGCAGAATACTGGTAGTCGTTTCTGTCTTTCCGGGATAAAAATGATTCGTGATGATTAGGGCTATTGCAAACATGCCTGCCATGAACAGCCCTAAAAAGAAGCAAAGGGCAAAGCCGAACCATACGTTTTTACTTAGTGCCAATACGGTAAGTGCAGCCAGACCGCCAATGCTTATGAGACGAAGATAACGGTGATATGTCAGCTTTTCTGATACCGGGCCTGTTAATAACCTTCCGATGATCATCCCCGTCCAATACACTGTAACTGTTATCGTTGCCAAAGAGTTGGGGATATCCCATTTCTCAGCGAAAATGGAAGGGATAAAATGTACAATTGAAACTTCACTGCCGCCGTAAAAGAAGAAGTAAGCCCCCGCCAAGGCAATAAACAGCAATCCGTGTGACTGATAACCGGTGCTTTCTTTTTTAGTGTCATCGGAAGAGACCTCTTTTCGGATGAGAAGCTGATCAATACTGCCGAAACTCATCTGCTTCCATGCGATTAAAAGTGCAAAACTGGATAACCCTAATATTAAAAAAGCAATTGTCCACATGTGGTTGTTGATAAGAAAGCCTGAGAGCAGAGGCATGAAAAGCGCGCCTAATCCGTAGGCCACTTCCATCTTGCTCATGGCCACAGCCTGTCTTTCTTTAATAGCGGTGAGGATGATCGTACCTACACAGGATTCCACCAATCCGGCGCCAAGCCCCGCGATGCTGACGAGAAGAAAGAGCAGCGGCCAGGGCGGCAGGAAGGTGATGAACATTTCACAGCTGATGAGTGCCATGCCAAAGATAACGACGTTTTTGCGCCCAAGCTTTTTCACCATGTAAGGCATTCCGATGACACCGATGAGAAAGCCCATGAACTGAGAGAATACCAATACACCGCCATTACTGTAGCTTTGTGAATAATGTGTGAGTAACTCAGGCAGTACGGCTCCCAGAATAACAAGTGTAAAAGCAATCGATCCATAAGAAAAACAGCTTATCCACAGCAGACGAGTTTTCATCATTTTATCTCCTTATTGGTAAAATAATATTTCTCTCTACTCGTATGACATGACATTTTTACAAAAAATCCAAGTATTGTTACTATATCACATAACTTTTTCTCGCACATCCCTTATGGTAACGTTAACAAATTGTTAACATTTTTTACAATAAAGATCGTTGACATTATTTTCAATAATTAATACGATAAAAAGCGAAATTCTAATAATTTCATAGGGGTGGTATTTGTGGGAACGAAGGAAATCACGAATCCAGACAGCTTGTATTACAGTGTTGACGATGTAGTAATGGAGCGCGGAGAAGGGATTTACCTGTACGATCAAGAGGGGAATGAGTACATTGATTGCGCTTCTGCCACATTTAACTTGAATTTAGGATACGGTAACAAAGAAGTCATTGATACGGTTAAAGAACAAGCCGATAAGCTGATCCATGTGACATCATCTTTTCAAACAGACGCCGTAAATAAACTGGCAGAAAAACTAGTAGAAATCGCCCCCGATAATCTCACAAAAGTACACCCTAAAGTCAGCAGCGGTTCCGGTGCAAATGAAGGAGCTATTAAAATGGCTCAGTATTACTCCGGAAAAACCGATGTCATCTCCTTATTTCGAAGCCACCTCGGACAAACGTATATGACTTCCGCTTTGTCCGGCAACTCATTCAGAAAAGAACCTTTCCCGCCGCAAATTTCTTTTGGCCTTCAAGTCCCCGATCCGTATTGCAGCCGCTGTTTTTATAATCAGAAACCTGATTCATGCGGCATGCTGTGTGTAGAAAGAATTAATGATTTTATTGAGTATGCGAGCAATGGAAAAATTGCCGCCATGATTATTGAACCGATATCCGGCAACGGTGGAAACGTCGTTCCGCCTAAAGAGTATTTTAAACAGCTGAGACAGCTTTGTGATGAACACGATATCGCCCTGATTTTTGATGAAATTCAGACCGGATTCGGACGGACGGGCAAAATGTTTGCCGCGGACCACTTCGATGTGAAACCTAATATGATGACGGTAGCAAAAGGGCTCGGGGGCACAGGCTTCCAAGTCGCCGCCACTCTGACGGAGGACAAGTATACCGGGCTTCCGGGGTATACACACTCCTTCACGTACGGCTCAAATGTGATGGCCGCCGCTGCCGCTTGTAAAACCATAGATATCATGCAGCGTCCGGGATTTTTGGAGAACGTAACGACTGTCGGTCATTATATTATGGATTGCTTAGAAACGATGAAAGAGGAGTTCGCTTTTATTTCTGAGGTAAGAGGCGTCGGTCTTATGATCGGTGTGGAAATTGTCAAAGAGAACAATGAACCGGATGTGGAATTGACCAATTATATTGCCAAACGGGCGATGGATTACGGGCTGATTCTCCGGACATCCCGTTACGGGTTCGGAAATGTATTTAAAATCCGTCCGCCTTTAACCATTACACTTAGTGAAGCCGAAGTGCTCTGCTACAGACTTCGCAAGCTATTGGAGGAAATCAAGTGAGAGACTATATCATTGAGCTTGGACAATTTGTTTATCATAAGGTGAAAAATCAAAAAGGCACGCTGAAAAACCGGCTCGTAAACGGCTATTCTCCGGGAGGCGACGCCCAATTTAACATAGACGCCGCTGCTGAGGAGGCGGTGCTGGATTATATTCAAGAAAAGGGCCATCCGGTTGCTTTTTACACGGAGGATGGCGGCCTGAAGCTGATTGGAGAAGATCCGCAATATATTTTAATTGTAGATCCGATAGACGGAACGCGCCCGGCCGCCGCGGGGCTTGAAATGTCGTGTATTTCGATTGCGCTTGCTTCATATAAGCCAAACGCAAAGATTAAGGATATCGAATTTGCTTTTTTGCTTGAAGTGAAATCGGGCGCTTATATGTACGGTGATATTTACAGCGATGTCATTCAATTTGAGGGGTATCAGGGAGATTTGCCGAATTTGAGCGGAGTGCGGGATATTAAGAATATGTTTTGGAGCCTTGAATTTAACGGGCATCCGGCGAAGCTGATGACGGACGCATACGGCCATCTGATTGACCAATCGGCTAATAATGGCGGGGTTTTTGTTTTCAACAGCGCTTCTTATTCGATTTCACGAATTATCACGGGGCAGATGGATGCTTATGTGGATATCGGCAATCGTCTGCTGAAAGATGATCCGAAGCTGCTTTCAGATTTTCAGCAGGTCGGGAACGGACAGGTGCTGCATTTGTTTCCCTATGATATTGCCGCAAGCGTCTTTTTGGCGAAGAAAGCGGGAGTGGTCATTACGGATGCATACGGCCGGTCTTTGGACGAAACGCTTCTGACAGATTTAAGTTATCAGAATCAGCAATCATGTATTGCGGCATCAACGAAGGAGCTTCATCAAACATTGTTAGACCAAATCCGCTGGGGCAGAAAGGAAGAGAAATATGAAGGCGTTGGTCTGGACTCCTAATGATAAGCTTGAATATCAAGAGGTGGACGAGCCTGAAATTCGGAAATCCAATGATGTGAAAGTGAAAATTTTCGGCACCGGTATCTGCGGAACGGATTTAAATGTGCTGAAAGGAAAAATGAATGCAACCCATCATATGATTATGGGGCATGAATCGGTGGGAGCGGTCGTGGAAATCGGACCGGACGTGACAAATGTAAAAGTCGGAGACCGCGTCGTGATAGATCCTACGCAGTTTTGCGGGAAATGTCATTATTGCCGGAGAGGGCTGACGTGTTATTGCGAAACCTTCGAGGATTGGCAGCTCGGAATCGGGGCGCACGGAACGTTTGCGGAATATTACGTGGGGGAAGACAGGTTCATGTACAGAATTCCGGATTCAATGGAATGGGAGCGGGCCACATTGGTTGAGCCTCTCTCCTGTGTACTGAATGTTGTGGACAAGGCTTCGATTCAGCCTCAGGACTCGGTCTTGGTTTTGGGGTCCGGACCGATCGGACTGCTTGTGCAAATGATGGTGAAAAAACTGGCGCGATTGACGGTTGCGACTGAAATAGGCAGTTTCCGAAGCGAGGCGGCGAGCCGGATATCGGATTATGTCTATCACCCTGAAGCATTAACCGTGGATGAAGTGAAACGGATTAATCAAGGAAGAAAATTTGATGTGATTTTTGACGCCATCGGCAACCAGCTTGATTGGGCTTATCCTTTCATTGAAAAGGGAGGCAGAATCGTGCCGATGGGCTTTGATGATACGTATGAGATGACGGTCAGGCCGTACCAGCTGCTGTCAAACGGCGTAACGATTGTGGGCACAGGTGAAGCCCGCCAGATCATGGAGGCTGCGTTAGCATGCGCGTCCGACCTTCCGCAACTCTATGATTTTATTACGGAAAAGACGGAACTGAAGAATTATGAAGAAGCCATTGATCATCTCATGGGCATCGACCCGGTGACAAAAGAAAGAAAGGATATCAGCGCAATAAAAACGATTCTTGTGTCTGATCCGGAACTTTTATAAAAGCGGAAACGGCTCCAGTGAGAGTCGTTTTCTTTTCTTATTTATACGGTCTTGCACATTTCTTTAAAGTTTAATATGATACTCTTTGTTAACCATTCCTTTCCTCAACGACATTATACTCTGAGCGTGTCCTCTTTTTCCCCGTAAGCTTGCCTCATATTCCACAGATGAAAATCAATGTTTCCAACTGATAGGGTGCGGATTTTTATAGTGAAAAGGAGTCGTTATCATTTGAAAGATTATACGTTACAGCAGCAATGGTTCGGAAATGTCCGTAAAGACATTCTGGCCGGTATTCTGGTTGCTCTCGCTCTGATCCCTGAGGCGATCGGATTTTCAATTATTGCAGGTGTCGATCCGATGGTCGGCCTTTATGCATCATTTTGTATCGCGATTATTATTTCTATCTTCGGCGGCAGACCGGGAATGATTTCAGCCGCTACGGGTTCAATGGCGGTTGTCATGGTGACATTGGTGGCTGATTACGGGCTGCAGTATTTGTTTGCGGCAACCATTTTGACAGGTATTATTCAATTTATTCTTGGTGTCAGTAAGATAGCGAAATTGATGAAATTTATTCCGCGTTCGGTCATGATCGGATTTGTGAATGCTTTGGCGATCTTGATTTTTTCTGCGCAGCTGCCGCAGTTCAAAGGAGCTTCATGGGTCATGTACGCCATGCTTGCCGGATCACTGGCTATCATATATTTATTGCCGAAGGTTACGACGGCTGTGCCGTCTCCGCTGGTGGCGATTATTGTCATGACGATCATTGCGGTGGTCTTCCATGCGGATGTCCGCACGGTCGGTGATATGGGCGGGATTACAAGTTCACTTCCGCATTTCTTGATACCGGATGTTCCGTGGGCGTTTGAGACATTGCGGGTTATTTTCCCGTATTCACTGGCGCTTGCATTCGTCGGATTGCTCGAGTCGCTGCTGACGGCCCAGATCATTGATGAAATGACGGATACGGATAGTGATAAGAACAAAGAAAGCCGCGGACAAGGCATCGCCAATATTGTGAACGGATTTTTCGGAGGCATGGCCGGATGCGCAATGATCGGCCAGTCTGTTATTAATACGAAAGCCGGCGGACGCGGCCGGTTATCGGCTTTTACGGCCGGCGCGTTTTTAATGTTTTTAATTGCCGTATTAAGCGGTATCGTCGTGAAAATTCCGATGGCTGCGCTTGTGGCCGTGATGGTTATGGTGTCCATTGGCACGTTTGACTGGTCATCGATTAAAGGTTTGCGGAAAGCGCCCCTTACTGATTCGATCGTTATGGTGATTACCGTCGTGACAGTCGTTCTGACAAATGATTTATCGAAGGGTGTTTTCGCGGGTGTGCTGCTAAGCGCAATCTTTTTTACGGCGAAAATTTCTAAGCTGAAGATTGTGTCACATTCCGAACAGAAAGATGTCAAAACTTATAAGGTCACGGGACAAATCTTTTTTGCTTCCGTGTCTGAACTGATGAATGCCATCGTTTATGATGAAGACGTGAAACGGATTATCATCGATTTGACCGATGCCCACGTGTGGGATGATTCGGGAGCGGCGGCTCTTGAGAAGATTGTCGCCAAATGTAAAGAATACGGAATTGAGGCTGAATTAAAGGGATTAAATCAGAAAAGCCGAGATTTAATGAAACAAATGGCATAGAATTTGTGAAGTCCGGATGAATATATCTGGGCTTTTTTTCGGTTAAATTTGCCGGTGTGCATTGTTATAATGAATGAGACTTGAAAACCGTATATAGGAGACTTGCATATGATGTGGCTTCAGAAGTTGAACCAAGTGTTGGGGAGAATCATGCCGCTTTTGACTCCGTCAAGTGTGGCGGCGGGTGTGCTGTTATCCCAGCATATCAGCTGGATGGCCGGCGCTGTGCCGTGGATATTTGCATTTATTACATTTACGGGCAGTCTGAGTGCCAATTTTCAATCGCTGAAGCGCAGTATCGAGAAGCCGCTCCCGATGATCATGGCATTGTTTGTTCTGCACATTTTCATGCCTGTTTTTGCATGGGGAAGCGGCCATCTGATTTTCAGCGGTGACCCTTTAACTGTGACGGGGCTGATTATGGGTGTGGTGATCCCGACCGGAATTACGAGTTTGATTTGGGCTGCGATGTATAAGGGAAATGTCGGATTGACGCTGTCTATTATCCTGGTTGATACCGTACTTTCTCCTTTTATCGTACCGTTAAGCCTGTCTGTCCTGGCCGGGGCGAATGTTCAGATGGATGTGTGGGGCATGATGAAAGGGCTGGCGGAGATGGTGGTGATTCCGTCCATCGCAGGGATGATGGTCAACCAGTTTTCCCCGCCGGTAAGGACTCAGGCGATAAGCCGGTCACTGTCTCCTTTTTCAAAAATCTGTCTGATGATTGTCATTGCCATTAACAGTTCGGAAATCGCGCCGTATGTCACGCACGTGGATATCAAATTTGCGGGCATCGCAGGCACGGTATTTTTTATTGCCATGACGGGTTATGCCGTGGCTTGGCTGATCGGAAGACTGATGAAGCGGAGCCAGGATGAAATCGTGTCTCTGATTTATACGGGGGGCATGCGCAATATCAGCGCCGGAGCCGTTCTCGCCGTGTCTTTTTTTCCGTCTCAAGTGGCGGTTCCGGTCGTCATCGGGATGCTCTTTCAGCAAATCCTTGCCGCTTTGTTCGGCTATTTGCTGAGACGCTTTGAACTTAAGCCGGTCGTGATCAAGTATGAAAAAAACCGCTCAGCTACGTGAGCGGTTTTTTCCGTACAGCCAGCTTAGTGCTGAATTGAATTGTCGTTTGAACGCTTCTTGATGGTGCACGGCACCCTCTTCGATCGTAAATGAGAGCTGAGATTGAGAAAAGCCTTTTTGCCTCAGGCTTTTGTACACGTCTTTATTTTGTCGGATCATGGTGTTTTGGATGTTACATTTTTGCTCTGCTTCACGGCTGCCGACAGACATATAGATACGCCGCCGTGCCGGCCGCAAAGGTGCGGAGCGGACATAATCTGCTGATTTTTCATACCAGAAGGAACCGGAAATACAGCCGATTCTGCCGAATATTTCAGGCTTTTGCAGCATCGCGTATATCGAAAACAGTCCGCCTAATGACGCGCCGATCAGTCCTCTCGTTTCCGGATGTGCAGAAATGTGATGCATATCTTCAACAGTTGGAATGATGACATTTGTCAGCTCCTCAAGAAAGAGCCTCCCTTTGCCGCCGAAATCATGAAACGCAGGGCTCAGGGAAGGTGCCGGCCACGGTGTGTACTCATCGAGTCTGTCAGCCGGTTTGATGCCGATGAAAATCAATTCGGGAAGTGTTCCGTCTGCAAATTGGAATTCAAGCTTATCTATCTGTTCTAAAAACAAAGATCCTCCGTCAAGTACGTACACACAGGGTAAAGCCCCCGTTTGAACCGAATAGGACGGAGGAAGATACACAGTGCATTCCCTTCCGTTTATCCGGTGTTCTGTAAGGGTGCCTCTCATGCGTCCAGCCCCTTCTTTTGCTTAAACAGAAGAAAAAAGAAATAAGGAACGCCGAGAATCGCAAGAATAATTCCCGCCGGCACTTCTGAAGGCTGAAAGAACAATTTGCCCGCAAAGTCGGCGGATATGACGAGGAGCATACCGACCAGTCCGCTGACCGGTAATGAGTATCTGTGCTCAATGCCGGCGAGCCTGCGGGAAATATGGGGCGCGATCAGTCCGACAAATGCCATGCTGCCCGCTGCGGTTACACATGCGCTGATCAAAGCGATGCAGGCAATGAGTAAAATGGTTTTTTCTTTATTGGTTGAAACACCGAGGCTTTTCACCGTGTCCTCATCGAAACGAATGGTATCCAGCAATGACGTTTTCGCCATAAGAAGAGGAATGAACAAGATCAGCCACGGAAGGATTGCCGTAATGGTCATCCAGTTTGCCGACCAGATGCTGCCGTTTTTCCAAACCATCGCCATCTCATAATCTTGCGGGTCCATTTTTAATGAAAGAAATAAAGACAGCGCGCTGAATCCGGAATTCATGGCGATCCCGACGAGAATAATTCTGCCCGATTCCAGATGTCCCCGGTGCCAGGCGAAAATATAGATCAGCACGGCTGCCATCAATCCTCCGATGAGGCCGAAGACAGGCATACCCATCGCAGAGGCAAGTGCCGTCGCTTCAGATTGTCCCTGAAACAGAAGCATAAACGTGACGATTCCCGCTCCGGCTCCTGCATTAATGCCCAAAATACCGGGATCGGCAAGACCGTTTTTGGTAATGGCCTGAATAACGGCTCCGGCTATCCCCAATCCGAGTCCGATGGCAGCAGCCATGACTATGCGCGGCAGCCTCAGCTGAAACAGCAAAATGTCATATTGCGGATTCGGATGGATGCGGAAAAGCGTACTGAGCAGTTCACCCGGCTTTGCGGAAAAAGAACCGCTTGTCATGCTGAAATAGCTTACGAGCAATATGAGAGCAATCAGAATGATATAAATTCCGGCCATTTTACGCACCACGCTGATCCCCTCCTTTTCTTTTAATCAAATAAAGAAAGAAAGGAACACCGATGATAGAAGTAACGACTTCAATAGGCGTCTCAAACGGGTAATTGATGAATCGGCTGGCAAGATCGCAAAGGGTCAGGAAGACGCCGCCGATGATGCACGCGCATGGGATCAGCCTGCTGTAGTCCGATCCGACGAGAAAACGTGTGATGTGCGGAACGACCAAACCGACAAAGGCAATTTTTCCGGCGAGCGCCACCGAGCTTCCGGTCAATATGACAACGGCTGCCATCGCCATGAGTTTGATGGTTCTTTTCTGCTGTCCCAGACTTTTTGAAATGTCGTCTCCTAATGATACGGCAGTGACCTTTTTGCTGAGAATCATGGCCGTGATGATTCCGATCGCAAAAAATGGGACGGCCAGTTTCAAAAAATCAGGGTTCATTTGATGCAGTCTCGCACTGTACCAAAAACTGAGATCCTGCGAAATTTGAAAATAAATCGAAAGCGCAGCCGACAGACTGCTGAGAAGCATACTGGTTACCGTTCCGATAATGGCAAGCTGCACAGGGGTAAAACCGCCGGGAAGAATGGAGGCCAGCCCGAAAACAAGAGCCGCGCCGAATGCGGAACCGATAAACGAGTATATGATCATTTCAATGGATGTCGATTGAGGGAGCAATACCATGCAAAGGGTGATGATAAAAGCGGAGCCGTCCGACACACCCATGATCGAAGGCGAGGCCAGATAGTTCCGTGTGATTCCCTGCATGAGCGCTCCGGAAACAGCAAGGGCGGCGCCGATAAACATAGCGCCGGCAGCCCTCGGGATTCTTGAATGCCATATGATCTGATGGTCGGTATTCTCCGGATTAAAGTGCAGCAATGCGGAGAACACGGTATGGAAGTCAAGCTGCTTTGCGCCGTATAAAACGGAAAGGAGCAGTGACAGAACAATGGCAATCGGTGAAGCAATGATAATAATGTGTGTCCGCCGTTTTGCATACATGTGAAAAACCTACTCTTTATTAGTCTTGAGTCAATTTGTCAGCCGCAACCTGTAAGAAGCTGATTTTACTCCACGCGGTTCCGCCTTGGGCTAATGGATCAATCGTATTGACGTATACATGGTCTTTTTTGACTGCCTTCAGGCTCTTCCAGATCGGATTTTTCTCTAAGTCTTTCAAAGCGTCCGGCTTATCTGCGTTTTCGTCATCAGAAAATTGTACGAAGATATGGTCAGGATTCATTTCGCTTAATTTCTCAAGAGAGATCAGTTCCTGCGCTTTCGCCGCTTTGACTTCGTCCGGCGCCTTCAGGCCTAAATCACCGTAAAGCGTGGAGTTGAAATAAACTTGTTCAGGATAAATATAAATATTGCCTTGTCTGATTCTGATGACCAGCGCGTTTGACTGTTTCGCTTTGCTGTTGATCTTTGTTTTTGTCTTTTTCAGGTCCTGTTCGTAATCTGCGATGATTTTTTTCGCTTTTTTCTCTTTATCTGTAAGCTGGGCGAGCAGCATCATGTTTTCTTTCCAGTTTGATGAGATATGAGAGACAGGGATCGTTTCAGCGGTGCCGCTCAATTTTTTCAACGTTTTTTCCGGGAATTTGGTTGATGCCAGAATGACGTCCGGCTGCAGCTCAAGAATTTTTTCCATATTCGGCTGCATTTTTTCCCCCGTTGATACGGATTTATCTGTAATATCTTTAAACAGTTCCGGGAATTTGCCGGAGAAAGAAATTGCTCCTGCCGGATGAACGTCAAGCAATTTGGCGTCTTCCATTGATTCTACGCTGCCTGTAATGGCGATTTTGTCAGTCGGCGCTTTGACTTCATATGTTTTTCCGAGATATTCGATTTTCTTTTTATCTGAAGAAGCGTCCTTTCCCTTACTTGCTGTATCAGATGTTTCTGAGCTTCCGCAAGCCGCGGCCGTGAAAGCCAAAAGCAAAATCATGAAAGCGAATGCCAATTTCTTCATCTATTGTTCCTCCTGTTCAATTGATAACTATTATCAATTGGAATTATAGAGAATGAATAGGGATAAGACCATGGATAATTTCCGTCATTACCATGGACGATCTTCGGATAAAATGGAAATGCTTTGCTCGATCATCCGCTGATGTCCGCTTGGAGAATATTCAATCCACGGGTCAGATGAAATGGGAAACACGCGTTTATTGCTGACGGCACTAAGGTTCTGCCATATCCCGGTCTGCTGAATCCGCTGAAAATAGCGAAGCGTTTCCGGTTCTTTACAAGTGAAAAGCATGATGCAGTCAGCCTGGCAATCCGCCAGCATTTCCAAGGAAATCTTTTCGTCAGGAGCAAAAGATTCCGGTTTTGCGGAGGCAAAGTCTAAATCACCGAAGAAGACTTCCTCAATACTGTTGTTATGGGCGATGTACATATTTTCTTTATATACACGGACAAATAAGAACCGCTGGTGCCGCACGTGTTTAAGTGCATCTTTCGCTGAATGGGCGAGACTTTGATAAGTTTTAAGCCAGTGCCGCGCCTCCTGCTCTTCATTCAGATATGCGGCTGTGCGAAGAAACTGGTCTCTCCAATTCTCTTGAGCCGGAAGGTAAAAAACTTCAGTGATGTCATTCAGGAGCTGTTTTTCTTCTTCACTGACAGAATCGAGACTGAAAATGATGTCCGGGGCAGCTTGAGACAGCGTATGCAGGTTCTCTTCCCAATTTGCATTATAGCGGTAAGCGCTCAGGTGAACCGGAATATCGGAAGAGAATTGTTTGTAATAATAGGCCGTCCATTTCGGGTGCAGCGCCGCAGCGTAAGGCACGTGATGCAGAGGAATCAGATGCCCCATCGTTTCTTTTCCGTACGCGGCCATTTTTGTGCGCCTTTTTTTCATGTAGCTTGTAGGTGAGCTGCCGGTATGTTTTTTAAAGATGCGGCTGAAATAAAATTCGTCCTGGTAGCCGATTTGATGAGCGATTTCCCGCAGTTTGCAGCTTGCCTTGGCCATCAGTTTTTTCGCATTGGTTATGCGGATGTCTGTGATATATTCAGTTACGCTCTGCCCATATAGTTTTTTAAAGGTTTCACTGTAATGTTTGGGACTGATTCCCGCCATATGAGCGAGCTGGGTGAGCGTGATTTTTGTGTCGGACTGAGCATGTATGAATTGTTTTGTCTGTTCGATCGCCGCTTTCGTATTATTTTGATGGCATACTTTTGCGGCATAAAGGTCGTACATCAGCTGCTGAAAGTCGGCTGTATATTTCATTTTCTGCAATCCATCCGCCGATCGCACGTTTTCAGAAAGTGATTGGAGCCGGCTTGTCAAATGATCAACCGTTTGTAAATTCATTTGCTGAAGTCCGTGGAAGATGTCTTCCCCGTTATCCGGAAGCATCGCTTCATCATCTGAGGAATAGGAGAAAACACGGAGTCTGACGATATACAAATGGATGCCGCCTGACGATATAGGGGCAATATTGAATGTCTCATCACAAGGACAGATGTAGAGCGTTTCCTTCTGCAGCGGAAAGCTGTCTGTGCCGATATCAATTTGTCCCTCGCCTTTCACATGAAAGATCAATACGGGGGAATCAGTGAGCTGATGCTCTGACAGAAGGTCGGCTGTTTTTTTTACGGAGATGATATCAATGGGCTGAAAGAATAATGTGTTTTTCATGAGAAACCACCTTTTAGGAAACATTCATTTAAATGATAACTGTTATCATTTAAATTGTACCAAATAAATGAATGTTTTCCTATAAAAAGCGGAAATGTGAAATGCGTCAAAATGTTACACGTGTAACACGAATGTTGTCAGTATATAAGGTATTGTTTTCTTAGAGTTTTGAATTGGTCCAGCCGGCGTTGATATGTGCCGGAGATGTCTTCAATGGAAGTGCCTTTTTCTATTTTTTTGCGTACCCAGCCGTTACCGATCAACTTGTCAAAAGAGCCTGTCGGCAAGAATGAAAAGTCATTCGGATATAAGTCATGCATGGTTTTCAGAATGGAAAGCCCTGTTTTTGCCGCTTCAAATGTGTTTCTGTTTGTTACGTAGACTTGTACGCCGTGGCACAGCTTGCCCTGGTGCTTGGAGAAGCTGGGGATAAATGATGCGGCTCTGAAGGTGACGCCCGGAAGCTTGAGACTGTTCAGGCGTTCTTCGAGCTCGGTGCTTTTCATATAAGGCGCGCCGATAAGTTCAAACGGCTTTGTCGTGCCCCTTCCTTCGGACACGTTTGTGCCTTCGATTAGTCCTGTCGCCGAATATGCGAATATGCTGTCCGGGGTCGGGATATTAGGCGAAGGGAGGACAAACGGCAGACCGGTATCTTCAATCGTCATCGTCCGCTTCCAGCGCTTCATTTTTACGACAGTGAGGTCGGCGCCAATATGAAACTCTTTATTGAATAAAAGAGCAAGCTCACCGATCGTCATGCCGTGCTTCAGCGGGATCGGATACAGTCCGACAAATGAAGCGTAATCCGGTTCAAGAACCGGGCCGTCCGGATTTCGTCCGCCTTGCGGATTCGGCCGGTCCAAGACATAAAAAGGAATGCCTTTTTCTTTGGCCGCTTCCATGGCATAGGCCATTGTATAAATGTAGGTGTAGTATCGCGTTCCGACATCCTGAATATCGAAAATCAGCACATCTGTATCTTTCAGCATGTCAGGCGTCGGTTTCCTCGTCTCCCCGTATAGGCTGTAGACGGGAAGCCCTGTTTTTTCGTCTATATAGGATGTGACTTTGTCTCCGGCCTGAGCATCGCCGCGGACACCGTGCTCCGGTCCGAATAACGCCGTCAAGTGGATGTCTGGTGCCTCATACAGCACGTCAACGCTGCTTTTCAATGAATTGTTCACACCGGTCGGGTTGGTGATCAGCCCGACCCGTTTTCCCTTCAGTTCCTGTTTATAATCTTTCAGCAGGCGGTCGATGCCTGTTTGGATGCTTGGTTTCTTGGCGGTATGAAGGTTTCTGTCAGAAGCCGCCGAGACTGCCGTCATAGCACTGATGACGACAAGTCCGGCGAGAAGTGCAGCCGTATGTGTTTTCATAATCAGCCCTCCTGTTTAAAGCGGTTTTCCGGTCTTCAGATTGATACCGAAACCATAAGGATACAGTGTCGTTCCCGGATGCGTGACAGAAGGAATGTCAGCGGGCAGCCTGCCTTGCGGTGTTGTCTGTCCGAATATCGCTTCAATGCCTGCCGGAATGTTTGGCTGGAGGAATTGTCCGTCTGTATATCCTTTAAAGCCGTAGACTGCGATAAGGGCTTCAGCTTCTTCAAAATTCGCGGCGTCGTAAGGATTACGCAGGCTCATCAGCACAAAGGGTTTTTGGTTCGATTGTGCGGCTTTCATGACGGCCCGCGGAAATGCAGTCGTCCACTTGCCGGGATCTGTGATGGAATCGTCAATCACGCCGTCGTTTACGACAGGGTCATTTTTTACGACATATGAGCCTGTAATCACGTAATCCGCATCAGATACCAGCTTTTTGTGTTCATCATGAAATGTGCGCTCGGCGAAGTTCATTTTACTGATGGTTACCGGCCGGATTTTTTTCTTCTTGATGAGCTGCCGGATGGTTTGTTCCATTGACGCTGTTTGATCTTCATAAGGAGCGGCAATGAGAACGCGGCTGTTCTTTTTCGGTTTGAATGGGAGCGTGCGGTTTTTGTTTTGTAAGACGGTGACGGATCTTTCCGCGATTTGTTTTTCAGTTTTCAGGTGATTTTTACTGCCGACGGTTTTCTTTGCTTTTGCAATCTTCTTTTTCAGATTTGTCTCTTTCGGTGCGGGATATATCCCTCGTTTTATTTTCAGGGAAATGATGCGTTCAACTGATTTGTTAATTTGCTGAAGCGGAATTTCCCCTTTTTGTACCGCCTGTTTTAAAGCGGAATGAACCCGGGCAAAGCGGTTTTCCGTTTTCAGCGATGTCACTTGGGCCGGCATCAGGGCAATATCGACTCCTGCTTTTACTGCCATGACGACCGCCTCTTCCTGGCCGAAATGATCGGCAATGGCTTTCATATTTAATGCATCCGTAACGATGATGCCGTTAAATCCCATTTCCTCACGGAGAAGATGAGTCATCACTTTTTTCGAGAGTGTGGCGGGTACGAGGATGTCTGAACCGTCCAGCTTGCTTTTATAGGTTGTATCGTCAAAAGCGGGAAATTGCACATGGGCTGTCATGATCATATCAGCTCCGGCCTGAATGGCCTGCCGGAACGGATAAAGTTCAATCTGACGCAGCCTTTCTTGATTGTGGGTGACAAGCGGAAGGCCGTAGTGGCTGTCGACATCCGTGTCGCCGTGTCCCGGGAAATGTTTGACGGCGGAAGCGACATTCTGCTTTTGCTGAGCCTTCATTGAGGCAAGGCCGAGTGAAGCTGTCAGATCACGGTCTGAACTGAACGACCTGACGCCGATGACAGGGTTTCCGGGATTATTATTGATATCGAGAACGGGAGCGAAATTCGTATTAATGCCCAGTGCTTTCAGTTCTTTCCCGATAATGGCGCCGGTCTGGGACGCATAGGCTGTTTTCCTAGCGGCCCCGAGCGCCATATTGCCTGGGAAATGAGTGCCCTCACCAAGTCTAGTTACGATGCCGCCCTCCTGATCAATGCTTAATAATAGCGGAATGTCAGGGCTCGCCTTTTGAAAGGCATCTGTCAGGCGTACCGTTTGCTCAGTATTTTTTACATTTTCTGCAAATAAGATAACGCCGCCGAACCGGTACTTTTGAATAAGCCCTGCGACTTCGTCATTCATTTGGGTAAGAGCCTCAGGTGATGACTGCCCCTTTTTTTGCCAATTACGAAAATCAGGCATGAGCATCTGCCCTAATTTTTCATCTAATGTCATACGGGATACCGCTTGTTCTGCCTGTGACGGAATATCCGGTTTTGTCGATGCATGATGCGTGCCGAAAACAATAAACAACAGTAATACAGCTGAGATGAAAAGTTTCATAATGGTGCCCTCCTCCCGTCATAGTTTGGACAAAAGACATGGGTTGTCATTCAATGGCTTCATAAATCGCTTTTATGACGCTGCCGTAGCTTCCGGTCGGGAAAAGATCCCCTTCAAAAACATTCGGGTTTTCACCGGGGCTGACGACGGGGGAATGCTTTTTATTGGTCAAAAGTGCGATCCCCAGTTCATAAGCGGGATCAATAATCGTGATGGTGCCGGTCCATCCCGTATGGCCGTATGCCTGCCTGCTTGCATAAGGTCCGAACATCCACTCCATATCCGGGCTGCCGTTTTTCCGCCAGCCGAGAGCGAAAGTCGGATCAGAGGATGCCGCCGTTGTGAACAAATCGGCCGTTCTTTTATTGAAGAGAGAAACGTGGTTATAACTGCCGCCGTTCAGCATGACTTGAAGAAGGACGGCCATATCATCAGCTCTGGAAAACAGCCCGGCGTGACCGGACACCCCTCCCATTGAGTAAAATGCTTTTTCATCGTGAACTTCCCCCTGCAGCGTATATGTCCTGATGTGAGGAAAACGGATGACTCCGTCACGTGTGTTGCCTAAACGTTCAGTAGCTGCGAATGCTTTTTCTTTAAAGCCTTTTTGCAGCGGGTTGAACAGTGTGTGCGTCAGTTTCAGCGGTTTGTACAGTTCTTGTTCCGCATAGGCATCAAGGGTTTTTCCGGTTATGTTTTCAATGATGCAGCCGAGAAGCATGTAACCGATATCGCTGTATACGTGTTTTGTTCCCGGTTTGTATTCAAGCGGGATTTGGGTGAGAAAACGGATCGTTTTATCCCGTTCTTGTGAATACAAAGGGCCTGCGGTGTCCGGCTGATAGAAATAAAAGCTTGCCGGCAGACCGGATTGATGCTGGAGCACATCGATGACGCGAATGCGGTCTTTTTCTTGAATCGGATCGCTTTTTCTGTCTTTGAAATCAGGAAGGTAAGCCGAGACTTTTTGATACACATCAAGCTTTCCCTGGCTGACGAGTCGCTGTAATGCAAAATTGGCCGCGTACATTTTTGTATTGGAAGCTAGATCAAACATGGTTGATGTTTTCATTTTTTTCGGACGGGATAAAAGGGTGTTCCCGTCATATTTTTTGCTGTAGCCGTATGCTTTCTTTTTGATCACCCGTCCGTCCTTTACGACGACGAGGACGGCTCCGGGAAATCCTGCAGCGATGTCTTTTTCAATCATTTGATCAACCTTTCTGAGCTTTGCTGCGTCGTATAATTTGGATTGGGCTTCGGCTTTGTGCTGCGGCAGAAAAGAGAGGCTGATGACCATTGTGAGTACGGCGGCTGTCAGTGTTTTCATATTCTGATCCCTCCCGGTTTATTCAAATTCAGCAGCCATGTCATCCTTAAATCCGAACGCATAAGTGAAAACAAAGCCCGCCGCGTAAGAGATGAAGAGACCGATGATATACAAAACGATTTGAGCCGGCTGTACGAGAAACGAGAGCGGAAGGCCGGAGACACCGATTGAAAAAGTAGCCACTTGAAAATGGGCTTGAAAGGCGCCGCCGATTCCCGCCCCTAAACACGCCGTCAAAAACGGCCGGCCGAGCGGGAGCGTGACGCCGAAGATGAGCGGCTCTCCGATTCCGAGCAGACCGGATGGAAGTCCGCCGCCGATCGCTCTTTTTAATGAGGCTTTTTTTGTTTTCATAAAGATGGCGAAGGCCGCGCCTACTTGACCCGCGCCTCCCATCGCGAGAATCGGAAGAAGCGGGTCATCTCCGATTGATCGGATTAATTCCAAATGTACGGGAGTCAAGCCCTGATGCAGGCCGGTGACGACAAGCGGCAGGAAGGCGGCTCCTAGTACAAACCCTGAGAGCACTCCCCCGACATTCAGCAGCGACAATAAACCTGATGTAATCAGATCAGAAATAAAACCGCCTGCAGGGATAAAAACGACATATGTCACCAGCCCGGTGATAAGTAAAGACAATGTAGGCGTGACGATAATGTCGATGGATTGATGGACGTACTTTCTGATAAACCGTTCGGTATAAGCGATAAAAACCGCAGCGAAAAGAACGCCGATTAATCCTCCCCTGCCAGGGAGCAGATTCTCTCCGAACAAACTGATATTGGCGATCTCAGGGTTAAGGATCAATATGCCCGCAAGGCCGCCCATCGCGGGTGTCCCGCCGAATTCCTTCGCCGCATTGATGCCGACAAGGACGCCGAGGTAAGCGAACAAGCCTGAACCGATAACCGTTAAAATAAGTGCGATTTGGGATTCTTTCGGGAGCCAGCCGGCCTGAATGACGGCTTTCGTAATACCGGTGATTAAACCTGATGCAATGAGTGCGGGAATAAGGGGAATGAAGATGCTTGATATTTTTCTCAGAAACAATTTGATGGGTGTGGTGTTTTTTCTGTTGAGATCGGCTTTTTTCCGTGAGGCGGCTTCTTTTAAATCAATGTTTTTTCCGGATGGCATAAGTTTTGCGAAAGCGTCGGCGACATGATTGACGACACCCGTGCCGAGAATGATCTGCAGTGTTTCAGCTTCGACGACGCCTATTACCCCGTCAAGCCGTTTCAGCGCCTCAATATCCGTTTTGTCCCGATCTAAAGGTGTAATCCTCAGGCGTGTCATACAGTGGGTAAAGCCTGAAATATTCGCTGAACCGCCGCAATTGTCCAGGATATCTTTGGCCAGTGACTGATAAAATGCCTCTTTGCTCATGGAGATCCTCCTTTTTCCGTACGATTTTTCCCGGGGAGCTATGCCTGAAACGCGTCCTAAAAGCGCCTGCGCCGAACATGAAAACGGCGCGGGCTCGTAAAAGCACATTATTTTTCACCAAAGAACGATCAGCGTTCTTTTTCTCTTGAAACGTGCTGTTCAATGGCTTTATCAATGAATCCTTCTGATTCTTTGAGCAGTGCCTTCGCGTGTGTTTCGTCCGAATTCGTCTTCAGCATGACAATTGCCGTTTTGACATGGCTGTCTGCGGCCTCAAGCGTTTCTTTTGCCTTGTCGTACGGAACGCCCGTGATGCTTTGGATAATGCCGATTGCGCGTTCTTTCAATTTTTCGTTGCTGACATGAACGTCCACCATTAAATTTTCGTACACTTTGCCGCTTTTAATCATCACGGCTGTGGAAATCATGTTCAGAATCATTTTATGTGCCGTCGCGGCTTTCATTCGTGTTGACCCTGTAATCACTTCGGGGCCGACAATGACTTCAATGCTGTGATCGGCAAATGTGCTGATCAATGAGTCCTTATTGCATGTGAGCGCGACGGTTTTGGCGCCGATTGTTTTTGCATATTTCAGCGCACCGGCCGCATACGGCGTGCGCCCGCTTGCCGCGATGGCGATCACGGTGTCTTCTGCGGTAAGCCCGATCGTTTTGAGATCGAGAGCGCCGGTTTCCTCGCTATCTTCTATACCTTCAGCCGCTTGCAAAAAGGCGTCTGCCCCTCCGGCCATCAGACCGATGACGGTGTCGGGGCTTACGCTGTATGTAGGCGGGCATTCAACCGCATCCAGTACACCGAGTCTGCCGCTTGTGCCCGCTCCCGCATAAATCAGCCTGCCGTTTCGCCGTAAGGACTGATGGGCGAATTGAACAGCAATCTGAATATCGGGTAGCACCTGCTGAACGGCTTCAGCCACTTTGAAATCCTCTTCGTTAATGATGCGGAGAATTTCCATCGTGTCAGCCTGATGGATTGAAGCGGTCTGCGGATTTCTGGTTTCTGTGGTCAATCTGTGAATGTTAAGCCGGTCTGTCATGATCGTACCCTCCCAAGTCGTTAATACTTGAAGTATATGGGCATCTGAATAGATGTTTCAAGAAAAATCGGCAGGGATGAGATGAATAATCAAGCGCTTTCACAAAAAATGATGCAGAATGTGCTGTTCACCGATCGGACCGATCCTGCGCCGCCCTTTGTCAATAAAACCGGAAGACCGGTACAGGTTCTTTGCACGTTGATTGCGATGGTTTACAGCAAGCACGATTTCATCACACCAAGGAAAATAATTTGCGACAAAAGCGGGGAGCTGCAGCATCGCTTGTTTGGCATAACCTTTTCCCTGATGCGGCGCATGTAATGACAGCGCACTCAGCAAAATGGCAGACACATTGTTCGAATACGGTGCAATGGTTTCTTTTGAGGTATGTAAAATAAAAAAACCGACGGGGCGGTCTTCTTTTAAAATGACTGTCGGGTAGCGATCCCGGATGACAAGCGCCTGCGGCAGGACATCTATCGGCAGAGCTGTGAACTTTTTATCTTCTTCACTCAGCACAAACCCGTTCAGCCCGTCTGCATGCTCCGGTTTATAAAAGGACAGGGCTACATCCATGATATCTACTCTCCTTTTTTATAATTGATCCAATTCATCTTCTGATAGAACACGGCAGCCTGCCCGTTTTAAAAGAGCGGAAGTGATGCCGTCTCCGAGTATTTTTTTTCCTGAGAAAGTGCCGTCATAGATAAAGCTGCTGCCGCAGGACGGACTGTTTTCTTTAAGGATGACCGTTGCGGCGCCTATTTCTTTTGCGTATGCTAACGTTTTTTCCGCGCCGTCCATATATAAAGCTGTAACGTCTTCGCCTGATGCCGTTACGATTCTTGCCGTTCCGTTCAGCACGTCTTCACCCGTGCCGCCGATGATTTCCGCCGGTTCGCGGGGAGTGGTGAAGCCGCCCAAAAGTTCGGGGCAGACCATAACAGCTTTCTTTTCTTCTACGAGTCTGCGGATTTTTTCCGAAGCGGCGTGAGAGCCGTTATATCTGCATTCGATACCGCCGAGACAAGAGCTGACTAAGATCATCTGTGTCCATTCCCTTCAATATTTTGATACTTTCATCATAAATGAAATAAGAGAGGAGGGATGAGTTTTTCAGTTAAAAAACGGGTAAAAAAGTTTGAAAATAAAAAAAATAATTTTTCTCTTTACAAATGGGGTACAACCTGTATATAATAACTTTTGTCAGCTCGACGCGGACACAACGGCCCGTTGGTCAAGCGGTTAAGACACCGCCCTTTCACGGCGGTAACACGGGTTCGAATCCCGTACGGGTCATATGGAGGATTAGCTCAGCTGGGAGAGCATCTGCCTTACAAGCAGAGGGTCGGCGGTTCGAGCCCGTCATCCTCCACCAT
>NZ_JAAMNX010000012.1:0-16799 GCF_011065565.1 Bacillus sp. EKM420B
CGCACATCGCTGTGCGATTTATTTAAAACTTTGAATTAACAGGTACGTTTTGTCTTGTTTAGTTTTCAAAGAACTTTGTCCATCGCTCTTGAAGCGACTTAATTATTATAACATCTCAGTGTCAGTATCGTCAATAACTTTTTAAAATTTCTTTTTCAAGAATTCGTTTCGTCATCAGCGACGTATATTAGAATACCACCCATGATCCAACATGTCAACAATAATCGACAAATTAAATGATGAAGCGTTTAATGACTATCAAAGCCGCAATGCCAGGAATTCCCAGAATCCCGCTGATGCCCGTTGTAATCAGGTTAACAGGGATATGAATACCGAGACTACCGCCGAACAAGTTCACACCCACCAACAGAATCGCGCCGGCAATAAACTTAATGGCAGTCACACCAATCCACCTTAACGGTTTTGAAGATACTCCCCATAAAAAAAGCAAAGCAACCAGACCGACAATCAAACCGATAATGAAAAAAGGCTCCATGAATCTTCCCCCTCGCTTGTTTAGTACAAGCTTATGAGAAGATTCCGGAGAATAGACCTCTTACTTCCATCTGCTCATTTTCAAATTCCGCTGCTTCGCTTCTTTCAAATAAAAAAAGTACTTAGATTCAGCGACTTTCAGCTCAAACAACACTTCAGCGGAGGGCTCTAGACTTTTCTCGACCAGACTCTTCTGTCTGTTCCATTCTTCTTTTTGTTTAAAGAGCTGTTCTATCAGCTTCTCGTCAAACTCTTTTCTTAATGTATTTCTGCGAAGAAAACCCATGCCTTGCCTTTTCCTCCCTTACAATTCACGTCTTCCTTCAAGAGCTTTTGAAAGAGTGACCTCATCAGCATATTCCAAATCACCGCCGACGGGCAGACCGTGGGCAATACGGGAGAGCTTGATGCCTGAGGGCTTTAACAGCCTTGATATATACATCGCTGTTGCTTCCCCTTCAATATTAGGGTTGGTTGCGAGAATAACTTCTGTCACTTGATCATCCTGAAGACGTTTCAGCAGCTCCGGAATCTTAATATCCTCCGGGCCGATGCCGTCCATTGGTGAAATCGCGCCGTGAAGAACATGATACTGGCCGTTATATTCCTTCATTTTCTCCATTGCGATCACATCCTTAGGGTCCTGCACGACACAAATAACAGACTTATCCCTTCTTGTGTCCTCACATATATAACAAGGGTCCTGATCTGTAATATGTCCGCAAATCGAGCAATATGTCAGATTCCGCTTCGCATTGACAAGTGCCTTAGCAAAATCCAATACTGTGTCTTCTTTCATACCTAGAACAAAAAAAGCCAGACGAACCGCTGTTTTCGGTCCGATCCCTGGCAATTTCATAAAGCTGTCAATCAGCTTTGATATTGGTTCAGGATACTGCATGTTTATTTATCCCCCTAGAATAAACCCGGTATGTTCATTCCTTTTGTAAATTGTCCCATTGTCTCATTCGTCATGTCATCCACTTTTTTGAGGGCGTCGTTTGTCGCAGCAAGAACCAGGTCCTGAAGCATTTCGATATCTTCCGGATCAACAACTTCTTCTTTAATGGCAACGTCTACAACTTCTTTTTGGCCGTTGACTTTTACAGTCACCATACCGCCGCCCGCTGTGCCTTCAAGCACTTTTTCAGCAAGTTCCTCCTGAGCCTTCGCCATATCCTTTTGCATTTTTTGCATTTGTTTCATCATTTTTTGCATGTTTCCCATTCCGCCACGCATATTCAATCACTCTCTTTCATCTTATTAGTCTTTTATTTCGATTAAATCCGCTCCGACAAGTTTTTTCGCCTCTGCAATCAGCGGATCTTCTTCAGCCGGTTCGTTTGATCCTTCACTTTCCTGCTGGTGATCATTTAAAAATTCTTCTCTTATTTTACCCCATTGTGCTTCCGGAACGCCAATCAAATCCATTCTTTTCCCGAGCATTGATTCGAGAATCTGTTCAAGATTCGTACGGACTCCGTTATTGTCTTCTGCAACCATTTTACAATGGATTTCGTATTTAAATTTAAGCACAAATGCCTTTTGAGCAGCGGCCACCGGTTCACTGTCATTCAAAAGAGCCGCATGAGACACCTTATTCTGCTGTTTCAGGTGTGCCAGCAGCTTGCCCCAGCTGCTTTTAAGCTGTTCAAGATCAGGTCTTGTGGCTTCCTTCAATATCTCATGAATTCTTCCGACCGGGGCTTTATAATGGCTTTTTCCGCCTTTTTGAGGACGCGGAGCTTCTTTCGGAGCGCTTTCCATCTGAACCTTCACACCGGAGGTTTTCAGCCTTTCTACTTCCTGCTCAAGCTGCTGGATCTTATTCATCAGCATGCCGACCTCAGGGATGTCTCCGGCGGATTGCTGTGCCGTCTGGCATATTTTCACGACAGCCACTTCAAAAAAGATTCTTGGGTGGTTCGTCCACTTCATTTCCTGATGGCTTTTATTCAGGATATCAATCATCTCATATAAAGCGGGGGCCGGTATGTCACCGCTCAGATTCCGAAACGTTTCATCGACCTTCACCTTCTCCAGGACTCCTTCTAAACCGGGAGCGGCCTGGTACAAGAGCATATCCCTGAAATAGAAAATCATATCTTCAATCAGTTTGGCCGCATCTTTCCCCTGCTGGAGCAATTCATTCAGTGTTTCCAATGCCTCGGAAACCTGTTTGCTGTGAAGAGCAGATGCCAGTTTTCCAATATAGTGCTGAGAAACGGCTCCGGTAATGAGCAAAGCGTCATCCACCGACAGCTCCTCGCCGCTGAATGATACAGCTTGATCGAGCAGGCTCAGCGCGTCCCTCATTCCTCCGTCCGCAGCACTCGCTATGATATCAAGGGCTCCTTCTTCCACCTTCAGCTGCTCTGCATCAACGATTGTCTTCATTCGTCCGACAATTGCTTTGGATGTAATCCGTTTGAAGTCAAAACGCTGACATCTGGAGATAATGGTTAAAGGAATCTTATGAGGCTCAGTCGTAGCTAATATGAAAATGCAATGTGCCGGCGGTTCTTCCAGCGTTTTCAGAAGCGCATTGAATGCGCCGATAGAGAGCATATGCACCTCATCTATAATATATACCTTGTAAGTAACGGCCGACGGGGCGAATTTTACTTTGTCACGGATGTCGCGGATTTCGTCTACGCCGTTATTCGACGCCGCGTCTATTTCAATCACATCTGATATAGAGCCATTTGTGATCCCCTTGCACGCCGCGCACTCATTGCACGGTTCTTCTACAGGGGCGTGCTCACAGTTGACTGCTTTCGCAAATATTTTAGCTGCACTGGTTTTTCCCGTTCCCCGCGGTCCAGAAAACAGATATGCATGAGAAAATTTCTTTTGCAAAAGGGCATTTTGCAGCGTTTTCGTAATGTGTTCCTGTCCGACCACATCTTCAAACTGCTGAGGCCTAAATACTCGATATAAAGCTTGGTAACCCACAGGATGCGCCCTCCTCTGTTATTCATCATGTTTATTATACATGAACGTGCTTTTAACGCCAAAACCCGTTTTTCATATACGAAAAAACTCACCTGCGTAACAGGTGAGTCTGAAATTTGATGATTGATTTACCGTGCACCTTCTGTCGATTCGCTACCCTAAGCGTTACTTAAGCAGTTAGCTCAGTCCAGGCAACCCTGCGGCACATGAGAGGTTTCACTTAATGCTGCTTCCTTCCGGACCTGACATGGTTCATGAATTCCCATTGCGCAGGACCCAGACGTCAACGCCACTTACTTAAGGCAGACCTTACAGTAAACGAACCTCGAGAAGGGATTCGGCCCCGCTAGAGCGGATTGCGGGTACAGGGCACCGCTACCTCCCCGCTTAGCACGGCAAAATAAATATCAAATTTTGATATGCGCACCATTCATGATGCACACATAAGTATATCTGCTTCAGGCAGAAAATGCAACCGTACTACTCAGACAACTTTTTCCTCATGTCTTTCTTTTGCCGGCGCAGCTTTCTGAAAAAAGCGCTGAGCATTTCTCCGCACTCTTCTCCGAGCACGCCGCTCACCACTTCCGCTTGGTGGTTGAACCGCTCTTCCTGCAAGAGGTTCATCAGCGTTCCTGTACAGCCCCCCTTGGGATCAAATGCGCCGAATACGACCTTATCGACTCTCGAAAGCACGACGGCTCCCGCGCACATCGGACACGGCTCCAAAGTGACATAAAGAACGGCATCCTCAAGTCTCCATGTCCCCAGCTTACGGCACGCTTCGTCTATCGCCAGCATTTCGGCGTGGGCAAGCGACCTCTGTTCAGTCTCCCGCAGATTATGCGCCCGCGCCACGATCTCATCGTGCAGAACAAGAACTGCTCCGATCGGCACTTCACCTTTCGCTTCGGCTTTCTTCGCTTCTTTTATGGCTTCTCTCATATAATATTCATCATTCATAGGTTCGAGCTCTCTTCTTAAGTTTTTTCATGTCTCATAAAGGTTAAAATAGGAATACCCCAGCAGAAAGGAGTTGCCGGTATTGTCTGAACCTAACAACACAGCCCTTCTGATTGTCGATATGATCAACAATTTTCAATTTGATATGGGCGAACGTCTTGCTGAAAAAACCAAACAAATTGTCCCCCGTATTTTATCATTAAAGAAGCATGCAAAACAAAGCAACTGGCCGATTATTTATATTAATGATCATTACGGGCTCTGGAAGGCTGATATTGATGCCATCAGGGAGGAATGCAGCAACGACAGAAGCGCCTCCATTATAAAAGATATTTCGCCTCAGCCGGATGATTATTTTCTCATTAAACCGAAGCATTCCGCTTTTTACGAAACGGCGCTTCACACCCTTCTGACCGAATTACAAGTGAACCGATTAATCATCACGGGGATTGCCGGAAACATTTGTGTGCTGTTCACGGCCAACGACGCCTATATGAGAGAATACAGCATTGCCATTCCGAAAGACTGCACCGCTTCCAATAACGACGAAGACAATGATTTCGCTTTGACCATGATGGAGAATGTTCTCTTCGCAGAAATAACCACGGAAAAACAAATTACCGCCGAAAAATAAACATGATCAGCCTCCTTTTTTCATATATTTGATAGCGGATATGAAAGGAGGCGTTTTTCATTCAGATCTATATAGTGAAACGGGGCGACACGCTTTCCGCTATTGCGGCGCGCTACCGGACAGCCGCAAATGTCATTGCGGAAGCAAATAAACTGCCTAATCCCAATACATTGGTTGTCGGACAAACCCTTGTCATCCCGATTGAGGGTCAATATTACGAAGTAAAACAAGGTGATACTCTCGCGTCAATCGCCGGCCGTTTCCATATATCGGCCGCGGAGCTTGCGAGGGTGAACGGAATTCAGCCCGGCACCACATTGAGAGTCGGAACCCGCCTTTACATTCCGCAGCAGGCGAATAAGCCCGATATCGAATCAAACGCATATATAGAACCGCGGGGAACGAGCGTAAGCGCAAATCTGCAGCAGGCGGCAAGGGAGGCCTCTCCTTATTTAACATACCTCGGCGCATTCAGTTTTCAAGTGCAGCGGAACGGAACTTTAAAGGAACCGCCTCTGACCAATTTAAAAAGCATCAGTGACAGGCACAACACCACACTGATGATGATCATCACCAACCTTGAAAATGACGCATTCAGCGATGAACTCGGGCGGCTCATCTTGAATGACAATACAGTGAAAACAAAACTCTTTCAGGAAATCGTCTCCACGGCTAAAAAGTACGGCTTTCGCGATATTCACTTTGATTTCGAATATTTACGTCCACAGGACAGGGAAGCCTACAATCGTTTTTTACGTGAAGCGAGAACGATTTTTCATCGGGAAGGCTGGAAGATTTCAACGGCGCTTGCTCCGAAAACGAGCGCGACTCAGGCCGGCAAATGGTACGAAGCTCATGACTATAGGGCACATGGAGAAATCGTCGATTTCGTCGTGATTATGACATATGAGTGGGGGTACAGCGGAGGCCCGGCTCAGGCCGTATCACCTATCGGCCCTGTAAGAAATGTCATTGAGTACGCGCTGACGGAAATGCCTTCTTCAAAAATCGTCATGGGCCAGAATATGTACGGCTATGATTGGACACTGCCTTTCAAACAGGGAACGACAGCGAAAGCCGTCAGTCCTCAGCAGGCAATCGCTCTGGCCGCACGCTATAAAGTCGACATTCAATATGACGAAACCGCCCAGGCTCCCTTCTTCCGATACACGGATGCAAATCAGAGACGGCATGAAGTATGGTTTGAAGACGCACGATCCATTCAAGCGAAATTCAATTTAATTAAAGAACTTCATTTAAGAGGAATCAGCTATTGGAAACTCGGCCTTTCTTTCCCGCAAAACTGGCTTTTGCTCGGCGATCAATTTCATATTGTAAAAGAGACGTTTCGTTAATTGGAAGCGTCTTTTTTCATGGGCTTTTCTGTGAGTGTGATACAATATAAAGGCCGGCAGCTGACGGATGTTTGCAGAATTAAGGAGGATTTTCAATGAACAGAGCCCCTTTTATCGCGGTAGAAGGTCCTATCGGGGCAGGAAAAACGACACTCGCTACGATGCTTTCTGAAGAGCTCGGTTTTCCTATGATTAATGAGATTGTGGAAGACAACCCTTATCTCGATAAGTTTTATGACAATATCGAGGAGTGGAGTTTCCAGCTTGAAATGTTTTTTCTATGTCACAGGTATAAACAGCTTGAAGACACCGATCGAGATTATTTAAAACAAGGACAGCCCGTTTTGTCCGATTATCATATTTATAAAAATGTTATTTTCGCAGAGCGTACATTGCACGGCCAAAAGCTTGAGAAGTATAAGCAGATCTATCATCTGCTCACTCACGACCTGCCGAAGCCCAATATCATTGTATACATAAAGGCAAGCCTGCCGACATTGCTTCAACGCATTGAAAAACGCGGGCGCCCGTTTGAGAAAAATATCGAACATCAATATCTGGAACATCTCATTGCAGATTACGACACAGCCATCAGACAGCTTCAGGAAGAAGATCAGGATATATCTGTACTGACCATTGACGGTGATACTGAAGACTTTGTTTTGAATAAGACAGACTATGAAAGAATTGCCCGTCAGGTAAAGGAGCTTATTAAATGAAAGACATTCATATTCCAAACAATGCCATTATAACAGTAGCAGGAACGGTAGGAGTCGGAAAATCGACTTTGACCAAAGCTTTAGCAAAACGGCTCGGGTTTCATACCTCACTTGAGGAAGTGGATGAAAACCCTTATTTAGAGAAGTTTTATCACGATTTTGAACGCTGGAGCTTCCATTTGCAAATTTATTTTCTGGCTGAGCGGTTCAAAGAGCAGAAAAACATGTTTGAATCAGGCGGCGGATTCGTGCAGGACCGTTCGATTTATGAAGATACAGGCATATTCGCAAAAATGCATGCGGATAAAGGAACCATGTCGCTGACAGATTACACAACATACACAAGCCTATTTGAGGCGATGGTCATGACGCCGTACTTCCCGCATCCTGATGTTTTGATCTATTTAGAAGGCGACCTTGAATACATTATAAGCCGGATTGAAAAGCGGGGCCGCGAGATGGAGCTGCAGACAAACCGCTCCTATTGGGAAGAGATGTATACACGGTACGAAGACTGGATAAGCGGTTTTAACGCCTGCCCTGTGCTGAAAGTACGCATTGAAGATTATGACCTTGAAGCTGATGAACAGTCACTGGAACCTTTGATCGAAAAAATCAGTCACGTGATCAACGAAAACAGAAACAAATAAAAATAGCAAAGCGATTTTCCCCGAACAGAGAAAATCGCTTTTTTTGCATATAAAAAATCCGCTGCATCACATGCAGCGGACAAAACAATCTCCAATATATGCTCGAGTTTCATTAGGTTTAAAATCAATATGGCGGAGGAAGAGGGATTCGAACCCCCGCGGGCTTTGACACCCCTGTCGGTTTTCAAGACCGATCCCTTCAGCCAGACTTGGGTATTCCTCCGTATCGACATTTAATAATATACCACATGACCCAAATTTCAGTCAAGCGCTTTTTCATATTTTTTATTTCATTTCTTAAACAGCTTTTCCGTCAGCTTTACTATCATACAAAAGTCTTGCGTCCAATTCAACCTCAGTATGCCATACGGGCAGGAAAACACAGTAAAAATCAAGAATAGATTCAAACAGATAACCTGCTCATAAAGGTGGAGAACATAATGAAAATCATCATTGCACCCGATTCTTTCAAAGAAAGCATGACATCAAAAGAAGCAGCTGACAGCATAGAAAAAGGATTCAAAGCGGTTTTCCCTGACGCTGAATATACCAAGATACCCGCGGCTGATGGCGGAGAAGGAACCGTTCAGGCTTTGACGGATGCCACTGGCGGAAGCATCATCAAAAAAACTGTGACCGGTCCGCTGGGAACGCCGGTAAACGCCGCATATGGACTTCTGGGAGACGGACGCACGGCAGTCATTGAAATGGCGGAAGCATCGGGACTCCATCTCGTTCCCCGCCATCTCAGAGATCCGTTGAACACAACGACAAGAGGAACGGGTGAACTGATAGCGGATGCAGCCTCCCGCGGGGCGAGTGAGATCATCATCGGGCTTGGCGGGAGTGCAACCAATGACGGCGGAACAGGAATGGCGAGCGCGCTCGGTGTGCGTTTCTTAAATGAGGAAGGTCAGGAGATACATGACGGCGGAGGCGCTCTGCACACCCTAGCTTCTATTGATATTAGCGGGCTCTCCCCTGATCTGAAACATATCCGTTTTCGTGCCGCATGTGATGTCGAAAATCCCCTGACCGGTGAAAACGGCGCGTCATATGTCTTCGGCCCGCAAAAAGGGGCGTCCGAGAAGACGAAAGTTGTATTGGATCGCAATTTACGCCATTTCGCTGACGTATTGAGACGTCAGCACGATATCGAAGCGGATACCGTAAAAAGCGCGGGCGCCGCAGGGGGGCTGGGCGCTGGACTGATCGCTTTCTTACAGGCAGAACTTCAAAGCGGGATTGACGTTGTATTAGATACACTGTCCTTCTCAGATCAGATAAGAGATGCTGACCTTGTCATTACCGGAGAGGGCCAGATTGACGGACAAACGATATTCGGTAAAACCCCCGCCGGGATCGCCTCACGCGCAGCCGCTCAAGAAATTCCCGTTATCGCATTGGCGGGCTCCTTAGGCAAAAATTTCGAGCATGTTTACAGCGCAGGAATAACAGCTGTATTTTCTATCGTGCCCGGCGCTGTAAGTCTTGAAGACGCCTTAGCATCCGGCCGTTTTAACCTTGAAAGCACAGCTCGGAATGCCGCCGCTCTATACCGGGCAGCAAAAAAGGCGCGCCTCTAGGGCGCACCTTTTTATGGTTTGATGACTTCTTGATTTCCCATATAAGGACGGAGCACCTTCGGAATGATGACACTTCCGTCTTCCTGCTGATAGTTTTCCAAGATGGCAGCTACTGTTCGGCCGACTGCAAGACCTGAACCGTTTAATGTATGCACATGCTCCGGCTTGCCTTTCGCTTCGCGTCTGAATCGAATGTTCGCACGTCTTGCCTGGAAGGCCTCAAAGTTGCTGCAAGAAGAAATTTCACGATATGTGTCTTGGCTTGGAATCCAAACCTCGATATCGTATTTTTTCGCAGCTGTAAAGCCGAGATCACCGGTACACATGCTCATGACACGATACGGCAGTTCAAGCAGCTGAAGCACCCGCTCAGCTTGATTTGTCAGTTTTTCAAGCTCCTCATAAGAATCTTCCGGCTTCACGAACTTTACAAGCTCAACCTTGTTGAACTGATGCTGACGGATCAAACCGCGTGTATCACGGCCGGCGGATCCCGCTTCTGAACGGAAGCAGGCGCTGAACGCGGCATAATTGATCGGCAGGTTCTCACCGGATAAGATTTCATCGCGGTGCATATTTGTAATCGGCACTTCCGCCGTCGGAATTAAGAAATAATCCTCTTCTCTGATTTTAAAAGCATCCTCTTCAAATTTAGGAAGCTGTCCCGTACCTGTCATGCTCGTACGGTTTACCATATAAGGAGGAATGACTTCCGTGTAATCAAATTCATCAACGTGAAGATCCAGCATAAAGTTGTAGAGCGCGCGTTCGAGGCGGGCGCCTAATCCTTTATAAAACACAAACCGGCTGCCTGTTACTTTTGAAGCGCGTTCGAAATCAAGAATGTTTAAGCGGTCTGCGATATCCCAATGCGGTTTCGGCTCATATGAAAATGCCGGCGCCTCTCCCCACTTGCGAATTTCAATGTTATCATCTTCCGTTTCTCCGACGGGCACTGAATCGTGCGGGATGTTCGGAATAGACAGAAGGATGGTTTCGAGCGTCGTTTCGACAGTACGAAGCTCTTCATCAAGCTTCTTAATTTCTTCGCCTACTTCACGCATCTCTTTAATAATATGATCAGCGTCTTTTTTCTCACGTTTCAAAACGGCGACCTGCTGAGACACTTCATTGCGTTTTCCCTTCAGTTCTTCTACTTTACCGATAAGCTCTCTTCTCTTCTCATCCAGCTCTTCAAACTTGTCAAAGTCAGATAAGTCTTCGCCTTTTGGAATGAGCTTCGCTTTTACCTCTTGAAAATTGGCTCTCAGCACCTTCGTATCAATCATGCCTAACAACTCCTATCTGTTTTTATCGAAAATAAAAAAGAGCCCTCATCCCCTGAAAGGGACGAGAGCTCTCGCGTTGCCACCCTGATTGAAAACAAGCTCACACTTGCTTCCCGCTTTAACACATAACGGTTTTCCCGTAAATGCCTACTTGTTTTCAGCATTTCGCTCAAGGACGGATTCGGACAGCATCTTTCACCGATTCGCACCACCCATCGGCTCTCTTTGAAAGAGGGGCTCCCTACTGCTTCCTGTCAACGCTTTTCGATCTTTATTTGTGATTATAATGTACTATAAGTATCAGCGGTTTTCAACTGTTTTATACAGCTGTTTCCTGCTTATGCTTTTCCGCCATCTTCACAAACAGCTCTGTCACCCGGTGATCATCCGTCAGTTCAGGATGGAACGAGCAGCCGAGGAAATTTCCCTGCTTTGCAGCCACGATGCGTTCGTTATGCTCACAAAGCACTTCAACATCTTCTCCGGCTTCTAAAATATGCGGCGCGCGAATAAATACACCCGTAAACGGCTCATCAAGGCCTTTAATCGTCAGATCAGCTTCAAAGCTGTCGACCTGACGGCCAAAGGAATTACGCTCGACAACAACGTTCAACAGCCCTAAATGAGCGTTATCCGTTCCCGCTATCTCTTTGGCTAAGATAATCAGACCGGCGCATGTGCCGAACATCGGCTTGCCTTGGGCGGCAAACTCGCGAAGCGGCTCCATAAAATGATACGTATCCATTAAACGCCGCATTGTCGTGCTTTCCCCTCCCGGCAGGATTAAGCCGTCGATGTCATTCAGCTGTTCAGGACGCTTAATGACGACACCTTTTGAACCACATGCTTCAATTGAACGAATATGTTCTCTTACTGCTCCTTGAAGTCCAAGTACACCAATTGTTAACATGCTTCCAGCTCTCCTATGGTTTTACCAGCCGCGTTCTTGCATACGCTGTTCCGGCAATAGATTTGAGATTTCGATTCCTTTCATTGCTGTGCCTAATTCTTTAGAAAGCTCAGCGATCAGTTTGTAGTCTGTGTAATGAGTCGTTGCTTCAACAATTGCTTTGGCGAATTTAGCAGGGTTGTCTGATTTGAAAATACCTGAACCGACAAATACGCCGTCAGCGCCAAGCTGCATCATCAATGCCGCGTCAGCAGGCGTCGCTACTCCGCCGGCAGCAAAGTTCACTACAGGCAGTTTGCCGTCACGTTTGATTTGAAGAAGCAGTTCATAAGGAGCGCCGAGGTTTTTAGCTTCAGTCATCAGCTCATCATCGCTCATCGCAACAACTTTGCGCACTTGCGCGTTTACTTTTCTCATATGGCGGACAGCTTCCACAATGTTTCCTGTTCCCGGTTCGCCTTTTGTACGAAGCATGGAAGCTCCTTCGGCGATACGGCGAGTTGCTTCGCCGAGATCACGGCAGCCGCATACGAACGGGACTGTATATTCATTTTTATTTAAATGAAATTCTTCGTCAGCCGGAGTCAGAACTTCACTTTCATCGATGTAATCTACCCCCATTGCTTCAAGGACACGCGCTTCAACGATATGTCCGATACGCGCTTTTGCCATTACGGGAATGGATACAGCATTCATTACTTCTTCAACGATTGTCGGATCAGCCATGCGGGCAACACCGCCGGCAGCGCGAATATCAGCCGGAACGCGTTCTAACGCCATTACGGCAACAGCTCCCGCCTCTTCCGCAATCTTCGCTTGTTCAGCATTTACAACGTCCATGATGACGCCGCCTTTTTGCATTTCCGCCATGCCGCGTTTTACACGATCAGTACCTGTTTGAGCCATTATTTGGTCCCCCTAGTCAATGTATAGTTAGATAATGTCTATCTCTTATTGTATCCCAGAAATACAATATTTCATATGGGTATTCTTATTTTACAGCGAGATGAATAAGATAGATATCATTTTTTTACTAATAATTTGGTTTTTTCAGTATATTAAGCAAAAGAGCCCTAACTTTCATCAGAGCTCTTTCTTATTTCTTAAAACCAGCCTGTTACCGTGTCAACGGCGCTGTTCCAGATACCGGAGAAAAATCCGCCGATGCCGCGCATCATCTGAACAAACCAGTTTGCTTTATCTACATCATTTTTCGTTACAAGATTCACGCTGAACTCTTTGGATTTGAGGAATCCGTAGTCTTTGTCACTGCCTTTGTATGTAACTGTCAGCGTTCCGACTTTCGTTCCCTTTTTCACAGGAGCCGTGATTTCTTTTTTATCTATAGTCACTTCGGCTTTATAGTTCTTTTCATCTCCGCTTTTCACAGGAATAGAAAGCGCCTTGTCAGTAACAATATCAACTTGCTTGTCTTTCCCTTTTTCAACGTCAACCGTTTTGTGCCCTTTTACTTGAGAGCCTTCAGGGTAAAGATCTTTCATTGAGAAATTGCTGTTAAATGCGTAATCGAGCATTTTTTTCGTTTCATCAAAACGTCCGGTATGCAGGTTGCCTTTTGCGTTTAATACAACGGTGATGACCCGCATTCCGTTCCGCTGTGCTGTGCTTGTAAAACAAGATCCCGCAGAATCAGTAGAACCCGTTTTTAAGCCGTCAACGCCAGGGTATTCAGAAACAAGACCTTTTAACATGAAGTTCCAGTTCGGCATGTCCATTTCATCATCAGTGCCGGCTCTGAATTTTGTTTTAGCGATGCTTGTTGTTTTGAGAACTTCCGGATAATCAGTGATCAGGCGGTCTGCAAGAAGCGCCATGTCTTTAGCAGAAACTTCACTCTCTTCTTTAACGCCTTCTCCTTGCGGCTGCTTGCCGTGAAGGTCTTCATTCACAAGCCCTGTGGCATTTTTAAAATCATAGTTTGTCATGCCTAATTCTTTGGCTTTCGCATTCATTTCATCGACAAATTTCGTTTCAGTTCCGGCAAGAATTTCGGCAACTGCAATCGCGGCTCCGTTAGCAGAGTAAATCGCCATAGCCTGATACAGTTCTTTAACCGTGTATTTGCCGTCTTTTCGAAGGGGGACGTTTGATAAACTGTTGTCTTGAGAAATTTCATAGACATAATCATCAGGAGTATACGTTTGATCCCATTTCACTTTTCCTTCTTTAATGGCTTCCAGAAGCAGATATTCAGTCATCATTTTTGTCATGCTGGCAATCGGCAGTCTTTTGTCTGCATTTTTACTGTATAAAATTTTCCCCGATGAAGCCTCAATCATTATCGCAGCTGATGCGTTGACATCAATCGGGTCATTGCCGGCTGCCTCCGCTTTAGACATCGGAACAAAGCAAGTTGCGGCCAGTGCCAGTACCACTAATGACACCAACAGCTGTTTCCATTTCGTGATGTTCAATCTTACGACCTCCGTCATTCATTTTAAATCTATAATTAAGCCGTTAAGGACATATTCAAATTCAAAACACAACAGTATAAATTTTATCACACTCGATATAAAAAAAATAGACAGAGTCAGCGACCCTGTCAAATGTTTTTTATTTGTAACAATTATGAGATTGTGTAGTTTGGTGATTCTTTCGTAATTTGGACATCATGCGGATGACTTTCACGAAGACCGGCACCTGTCATACGGATGAATTGAGCCTCTTCTCTTAAAGCGCGCAAGTCTTTTGAACCGCAATATCCCATACCTGAACGAAGACCGCCGACAAGCTGATACACTGTTTCTTCTACAGGACCTTTGTACGGAGTCCGTCCTTCGATACCTTCAGGGACGAATTTCTTATTTTCTTCTTGGAAATATCGGTCTTTACTGCCTTTTTCCATGGCAGCGACAGAACCCATACCGCGATATACTTTAAATCTTCTGCCCTGATAGATTTCAGTCTCTCCCGGGCTTTCTGAAGTACCGGCAAGCAGGCTTCCGAGCATTACGGCATGTCCGCCTGAAGCCAACGCTTTCGTAATATCTCCGGAGAATTTAATACCGCCGTCTGCGATTATTGTCGCGCCGTGTTTTCTCGCTTCAGTGGCACAATCATAAATGGCAGTGATCTGCGGTACGCCTACACCTGCAACGACCCGTGTCGTACAGATAGAACCAGGCCCGATTCCCACTTTGACAATATTTGCTCCGGCTTCAATCAGAGCTTTTGTCGCTTCAGCCGTTGCAACATTTCCTGCGATAATGTTCAGTTCAGGATATGTTTCACGGATTTTCGCAACTGTGTTCAGTACGCCTCTGGAATGTCCGTGAGCCGTATCAACCACGATAACGTCGACATTCGCTTCAACAAGCTTGCTGACGCGTGTCATTGTATCGCCTGTCACGCCTACCGCAGCGCCGACAATAAGGCGTCCGTGTTCATCTTTAGATGAATTCGGGAATTCGATAACCTTTTCAATATCTTTGATCGTGATAAGACCTTTTAATTTGTTTTGGTCATCCACTAAAGGAAGTTTTTCAATTTTATGTTTCTGTAAAATTTTTTCTGCTTCGTCTAATGTGGTTCCCACAGGAGCCGTAACCAGCTCTTCTTTTGTCATGACATCACTGATTTTCATTGAATAATCAGAGATAAAGCGAAGATCACGGTTTGTAATGATACCGACAAGCTTTTGATCGTCTTTATTATCTACGATCGGAACACCGGAAATTCTGTATTTCCCCATCAAATGCTCCGCATCGAATACTTGATGATCAGGTGTTAAAAAGAAGGGATTTGTAATAACGCCCCGTTCAGAACGTTTGACTTTGTCAACATGTTCAGCCTGCTGTTCGATGGACATGTTTTTATGGATAATGCCTAAGCCGCCCTGTCTGGCCATCGCAATCGCCATAGCTGATTCTGTTACTGTATCCATTCCCGCACTGATGACAGGAATATTAAGCTTTAACGTTTTTGTCAGTTCAACAGATAAATCCACATCACGCGGAAGTACGTCTGATTGAGCCGGTACGAGCAGTACATCATCGAACGTTAAGCCTTCTTTTGAAAATTTACTTTCCCACATTAGTAAATCCCCCTCTTTTCGGCAAAATATTATATGTAGATTATCAACTAGAAAACAGCATGTCAAGGAAGCGAAAAAGAGTTGAAATATTTAGATAAAGGAAAGGGTTTAAAAATACATATGAGAGATCATGAGTGGAAAGAGTTATCCTTATTTTATTCCGTAGAATCTTCCCAAAAATTTCTAAACAAAGTCTATACAGAAAGCGGCATGGAAGAACCAAAACGATATGCGTTTAAGAACAGTGAGCGCTTCATATTCTTTATCAAACACGCCGAGTCCTTCTATAAGCAGGCATCTCTTTCCCCTTTAGAAATTAAGCCTATTCTGTTGTTTTACGGGATGTCACAATTGCTGAAAGCCTGCCTTCTGACCACAGATCCAGGCTATCCAAGCCACGCTTCAGTACTCGCGCATGGCGTGACTGCCCGGAAACGCAAAAAGCAAAATTACTCCTTTAGGGATGATGAAGTGAAGGTGCAGCGCAATGGCTTATGTATTCATGTAATGAAGCACTTATTCGGAATAGCTGGTCTTGAGGAAGAACGGTACACAATGAAGAAATTGCTGACAGCCATACCTGAATTGCATACTGTCTTTTACTTCCAAGAGAAAAAGAATTGGCTGACCCAAGTAGAGCTGAAAGATGACCTTATTTCAGTGCCTGAGCATGCGGTCATTCATTACAATATGTCTGATTCCCGCTTTGCTGAATATATCAGCCATCATTTGAAATGGTCTTTTCTGAGGAAAGACCATAACCACTTGGTTTTTGAGGCTGACCCGATAGACAGAGAACCTTGGTCTTCTCCAAATTTATTGTTTCACTTGGAGAAAAATCAATATTACATTCCCTCTCAGCGTGATCACTTCCTGCATCTTCCGGAAATGATTATTCATTATTTGGTCCTCTACAATATCGGGATGATTGCAAGATATGAAACGGAGTGGTGGTATGAACTGCTGACACAGCATGTCAGTGATGATTATGTGATGATCCGCCGGTTCTTAGAGGTAACGGAACGCAAATTTCCGTATTACGTTTCTAATTTCCTGAAGCAATACTTATAAATAAAAAAGGCAGCTCATGATGAGCTGCCTTTACCGAAATAATAGCTTGGCGGCGTCCTACTCTCACAGGGGGAAACCCCCGACTACCATCGGCGCTGAAGAGCTTAACTTCCGTGTT
>NZ_JAAMNX010000013.1:0-10221 GCF_011065565.1 Bacillus sp. EKM420B
CCCGTCTGATACATGCGTTCTCCCGGGTAAAACGGATCATCGAGAAAGCGCTCCTCCGTCAGCTCAGGCCGGTTCAGGTAGCCCCGGGCCACCCCTGTCCCCGCGATATACAGCTCTCCGATACAGCCCGGCGGCAGAAGCTGTCTCTTTTGATTTAAAATATACAGCCGCATGTTATGTCCGGAAATGCCGATCGGAACATTGTGAAATTCCTTTCCTTGCGGCAAATCAAAGTACGCCGCTTCTACCGTCGCTTCCGTCGGACCGTAGGAATTTGTCAATTCCGTTCCCGGCAGAAGGTCATAAAAACGGGAAACCAAGTGCGGGCCCAATTGTTCGCCGCCGGCAAAAACCCTTTTCAAGCAGGTCTTTTTGATCGGCTGTTTTCTGGAATTTATATATTCCAAGAAAGCATGAAGCATGGATGGCACAAAATGAGCTGCCGTTATGCGGTTTTTCTCCAATGCGTTCAGTATCATTTCAGGGTCTTTCTCGCCGCCTTGCGGAAGGAGAAAAACAGAAGCTCCCGCGATCGGCCACCAAAACAGCTCCCAAATCGAAGCATCGAAAGAGTATGATGTTTTATGCAAAATGGTGTCGGAATCATTTAATCCATACCGCGTTTGCAGCGAGTATAAAAAGTTTACGGCTGACTGATGTTCAACCTGCACGCCTTTTGGGCGTCCCGTAGAACCGGATGTATAGATGATATAAGCCAATGAATCAGGTTTTACCGGAACATTGGGGTTGGCCGCAGCTTCCGGGTTTCCTGTTTGCCCGCTTTTCAGAGAGATCGTTTCTCCCTCAAAAAGATCTGGTGCGAAAAGTTCTGGTTCTGCCAGTAAGAATTTCACGCCGCTGTCTTTCAGTAAAAAGCGAATCCGCTCTTCCGGATAATCCGGATCAATCGGCAGATATGCACCGCCTGCTTTTAAGACAGCGTAAATGCCGATCAGCATGCCAGGAGAACGCCGGCCCATAATGGCAGTTTTATCCTCCAGCCTTATTCCCCGCTTGATCAGCCGGTGCGCAAGCTCATTCGCTCTTTCGTTCAGCTCCTGATACGTAATCGAAAAGTCATCAGTTAAAATCGCCGGACGGTCCGGCGTTTTTTCCGCCTGTTGTTCCAGCAGATCATGAAGAGACTGATGAAGCGGAAACGCTGTTTTCTGCAAGGGGCTGAATTCTTGAAGCAGAGACACTTCTTCTTTTTCTGACAAAACAGAAATATCGTCTAATTCCAAACCCGGATCAGCTGCGGCGTTTTCGGCAAGTGTCGTGAAAAATTCCGCCCATTTTCGAATCGTTTTTCTCTCAAACAAATCGGTGCTGTATTCAAACTGGCAGTACAATTCACCGGCGTTTTCGGAGATGTACAGCGATAAGTCAAATTTAGAAATCGGCAGGCTGACGTCTGCCGGCTGCAGTTCAAGTCCGGCTGCCCTAAGCTTCTGCTGTTCCATATTTTGCAGCGCAAATGTTGTGTCAAACAGCGGATTTCGGGACATGTCCCGCGGCACACCGAGCTTATCGACGAGCTCTTCTAACGGGTAATCCTGATGTTCGTAAGCCTCAAGCGCTGTTTGGCGAATTTCCTTTAAATATTCTTTGAACGTCATGCTTCCGTCGGGACGCGTCCTGAAAGCGAGCGTATTGACAAACATGCCCAGAACGGCGTCAAGGTCGGCATGAGGCCTTCCTGCAATCGGAGACCCGACAATCATATCTTCCTGTCCGCTTAAACGGGCTAACAGAACCGTGTACACACCGAGCAGCGTCATAAAAAGTGTGCATTTGTTTTCTTTCGCCAGCTTTTTCAACTGTGCTGTATGTTTTTCGCTGATGACAAATGACACCCGGTCACCGGAAAAGCTCCGCACCGGGGGACGCGGCTTATCAGCCGGCAATTCAAGCACGGGAATCTCCCCGGCAAGCCGGTTCAGCCAGTACTCCTCTTGTTTCCGATATGCGGCGCCCGCCATAAATGATTGCTGCCAGACGGCATAATCTTTGTATTGAATCCGTAACGGCGGCAGACTTCTCTCAGCATACAGCTCACTGAATTCACGTATCAAAAGATTGACGGATACGCCGTCTGAAATAATATGATGCATGTCAGCTAAAAGCAGATGCCGGTCTTTTTCTATTTGGACAAATCCCGCCCGGAAAAGGGGCGCTTTGCCGAGATCGAACGGCCGGATAAACGCTTCGGCTGATTGTTCTTTTGTAAATGCAAACGGCACTTCGTCATGAATCCTCTGCACAGGCCGGCCGTTTTTTTCTTCAAAGGACGTTCTGAGCGGTTCATGCCGCCGGATCAGCTCCTTGAACACGGCTTCCATCCTGTCTCGGTCAAACGGCCCCTTCACCTCTAAAACGGCTGGAATGTTATAGCTGACACCGCCATTTTCAAGCTGGTGAAGGACATACATCCGTTTTTGAGCGGATGAGACAGGATAAGTTTCTTTTGTTTCTGTCTTTTCTATGGATGCGAACGGATTCTCTTCTGCTTCACCGATGATTTTGGCGAGTTCTTCTACAGTCGGATAGCTGAAGACATCACTCAGCGGGATTTGCACGCTGCACTCTTTAGCTATTTTTGCAACGAGTGCCGTCGCCTTTAATGAATGGCCGCCAAGCTCGAAAAAGTGATCGTGAACGCCGATCGGGCCGGTTTGAAGCACTTCTTCCCATATGCGGGTAAGCTTCAGTTCGGTCACATTCCGGGGAGCTGTATATCGACGGCCCGCTGCGTACGCCGAAGCTTCCGGAAGGGCCCGCTGATCGACTTTGCCGTTCGCAGTGAGCGGAATCGCGTCAACGAAAGCCCATTTGACCGGAATCATATAGTCAGGCAGCTCTTTGGCCAAATCACTTCGCAGCTGAGAAGGATCAGTCGCTTGTGAGACGCTACAGTAGGCGCATAATTCATTTTCGCCCGACTCATTCGTTTGAATCAGCACGGCAGCTTCTTTCACGGCATGATGATTTGCCAGGACGGTTTCAATTTCCTTCGGTTCAATCCGGTACCCTCTGATCTTCACTTGATCATCTGTCCGGCCGATGTATTCAATTTGGCCGTCCGCACGCATTCTTGCCAAATCTCCGGTACGGTACATGACGGCGCCCTTTCTGAACGGATCCGGCAAAAATTTCTCTTCGGTCAGCGCCGGATTGTTCACATAGCCTCTTCCTGTATTCGCTCCGGAAATATACAATTCTCCCGCAATTCCAAGAGGCTGATGCTGTCTGTTTTTGCTGAGAATATACATCTTGTTATGATGGATCGGTTTCCCGATCGGCGGATGTTCAGGTATGTCATCTCCCGCAGAAATCGTATACGTTGAAACCACATGGGTTTCTGACGGGCCGTAATGATTATGCAAATGCATACCGTGTAAACGGAGCGTCTGCCTGAACAACCGCGAGACGGTCAGCTGCTCTCCGGCCGTAATGACATGCTTCACACAGCGGGGAAAAGACTGTGCATAATCGTCTTCATTGAAAAGCATCTTGACAAACGCAGTCGGGAAAAACACCACTTCCGTTTTGTGCTGATCGATAAACGAATACAGCTGAGAAACATCCCGTTTGATTGATTCGGGCACGATACAAAGGGTGCCGCCGCTCAAGAGTACTGAAAATAACTCCTGATAGCAGACGTCAAACGCCAAAGATGCGTACTGCAGCACATTTGTGCAAAAATCAATGTCTGTGTTCGTCAATTGGTCAGAAAGAAGGTTGGCCATATTTTTATGTTCGAGCAGCACGCCCTTCGGTTTCCCTGTCGTACCGGATGTATAAATCATATAAAGGAGGTCGTCCGCCGTATTAATGGATTGCACATTGCTTCCGTCCGCTTCCGTCCCGGCCTCTTCTATATATGTAACCTGCAGCGTTTGTTCCGCGGGGAGTGACTGATGCCGCTCTGTTACAACATGGATGCAGCCGCTGTTTTC
Organism: Bacillus sp. EKM420B; assembly: GCF_011065565.1. Taxonomy (NCBI): domain Bacteria; kingdom Bacillati; phylum Bacillota; class Bacilli; order Caryophanales; family Bacillaceae; genus Bacillus; species Bacillus sp. EKM420B. Next base: position 3,960 of record NZ_JAAMNX010000013.1, read on the forward strand.
AATAACATATCGGATACGCTCCTTTGGACTGCCGGGATCTATCGGGACAAACGCGCCGCCCGCTTTTAAAATACCGAGAACGGCCGCCGCTAAAGAAGGGGAACGGCCGAGCATGACGCCTACCGGCTCCTCCCGCTTTAATCCGCGTTTTTGCAGAAGGCGGGCCAGCTTATTAGCCGATTCGTTCAGCTCTTTGTACGTCACTGACTCGCCTTCATACTTGATCGCGATTTGATCCGGCGTTTGTGCGGCTTGCCGTTCAAACATCGCATGAATTGTGTCATATTCAGGCTTTTCGGTTTCTTCAGAAATTGGAGCAAGCAGCTGCTCTTTTTCCTCAGGAGTTATGATTACAAGGTTATCCGGCGTAATATCAGGTTTATCGAGAATCTGGGAAACGATATGTGTCAAATGACCTTTGATATTTTCGATAAATTGGCGGTCATACACGCTTGAATCGTATCTCATTTTCAAATGAATCTCGTCACCCGGCGCCACCATAAGATAAAAACTGTAATTGGTTTCGTCTTCCATGCTGAAATCATGGATGTGAAAAAGGTCTTTCGTTTCCCCGTTGCTGTTCAGCACATCGAGCTCCTGTTCAACCGGATAATTCTCAAAGACGAGAATATGGTCAATTAAGCCTTGTTTTACCTGTGAATTCGCCTGTATATCATAAAGCGGATGATAGCTGTATGCCTGTCCTTTCAAAGCGTCCTTTTGCACGTTTTTGATCAGCTTTTGAAACGGGATGTCCGCCCCGCTGATCCGGACAGGCACGGTATTAATGAACAGGCCGATCATTCGCTCGATGCCTTCGATTTCAGACGGCCTTCCGGAAATTACAGAACCAAAAACCGCATCTTCTGTCTGGTTATACGCCTGAAGCAAAATGCCCCAGAGCGTGTGGAAAATGGTGCTCAGCGTGACCTCTTCTTTCACGGCCAGATCTTTCAGCTTAGCCGTGTCCTCTTTTGAAAAGGAAAACGTCACTTCCTCTTGTCTGCTTTCGCCGGCTTTTTTCTGCTTCGGCAGAACAGTCTGCTGCTCAAAGCCTTCAAGGTATCGCTCCCAGTACGAAGCGGCTTTTTCTTTATCTTGCTCCATCAGCCACTTGATGTAGGTCCCGTACGGCACAGCAGGCTCAAGCGTTAACGGTGTCCGGCGGAGGCGCGAGGCGTATATCTGGAAGAACTCTTTCAGCACGATCCCGAGACACCAGCCATCCATAATAATGTGATGAAAACTCCATATGCACGTATATTCACATTCTCCGGTTTGAAGCAGCGTCACCCGCATCAGCATGTCTTTTTGCAGGTGAAATCCTTTCTTACGGTCTCTTCGTTTGGCTTCTTCAATATGCTTGATTTGATCAGCCTTGTTTAAATTGGTGAGATTTTCCTCAATGATGCTGACGTTCCGCTCTTTTAATACGACCTGCTGCGGCACTGACACGTTCTGGCTGATAAAGATCGTTCTGAAAATATCATGTCTTTCGAAAAGGGCATGAACGCTCTCTTCAAACACGCGGGTGTCAACCTTCCCTGTTATTGAAAAGGAGGCCTGCTCGGCGTAAGCCTGTGATTCCTTTTGCAGGAGGGAATGAAAAAGCATTCCTTCCTGCATATAAGACAGCGGATAAATATCCTGAATTGCATTCTTTTTTGTCATGTTATAATCTCCCCGTCGCCTTTTTCTACAGTTCCTCGACAAAACTCGCTATGCTGTCCAAATCATCAGATGTTAACGTTTTGCTGCTAAAATCACTAACGGTTTTTTCTGCTTCCTCTTTGCCTGTGCAGTGCGCCATAATATCACGCAAATATTGCTGTAAAGTTTGCAGCAGCTGTTCCATCGTTTCTTTGCGGAAGCGGCTCGGCGGATAGCTCAAACTGAAGTGCAGTTTATGTTGTGCAGCCATCGCGCTCATTTCCACCGCTTGTTCCCGCTGCCATGTCGGCGTGATGTCGTGCCCGCTCGCAAGACCGGATAAACTGAATGTGTGCTGATCTTCTGTATCATTGAATTGCCCTAAATAGTTAAAGCTGATTTCAGGCGCTTGTCTGAAGCGGATTGTTTTTTGTTCAGATGGTGTCATGTATTTTAAAATGCCGTAGCCTATTCCTTTATCCGGTATTCTTCCGAGTGTGTCTTTGACCGTTTTTACAGCCGTTCCAAGCTCAGCGCCTGCTGTGTTCAAGTCAATGAGCACCGGGTACATGGAGGTAAACCAGCCTACGGTGCGGCTGATGTCGAGCTCCGGCATGATGTGCTCTCTCCCGTGCCCTTCCATCGCGATGCGCAGTCTGCCGCCCCCTGTCCAGTCCCGTAAAGCCAAAGCTGCGGCAGTCAGAAGAATATCTTGCGTATCGGTATGGTAGGCCCGGTTGACCTGCTGAAGCAAAACGGACGTTTCTTCTTCTGTAAGCGTAAAGCTTACCGTTTGCCGAACGCTGTCGGCTCCCGTCTGATACTGCGGTTTTTCATAAGGAAGTTCGGCGGCTGTTTCTTCTTCAATAAAACGCCAATATTCTTCTTCACGCATCAGCTTGCTGCTTTTTGCGTATTCTGAAAGCCTTACGGCGTATTGCTTAAACGAATCGGTCTTTGGCGGAAGCTGGACCGGCTGACCTTTTACGGCATGAGTGTAAGCGGCAGATAAATCCTCCAGCAGAATACGCCACGACACTCCGTCAACCGACAGGTGATGTACGGTGATGAATAAATAATCCCCTGACCGGGTTTTGAACCAGCCGGCTTTTAATAACGGCCCTTTTTCAATATCCATCCGCTGTTGGAGCGCAGTAACTTCATCTTCTATTTCTCTTTCCCAAGTATCTGTCTCAGACAGATCCCAAATGTCCAAGCTGTACAGTTCATCTTTTTGAATACCGTGATTGATTTGTCTGATACTTTCGTTTTCTGAACTGACGGTGATCCGGAGTGCATCATGATGAATGACAAGATGCTCCAAAGCTTGTTTGAGCGGCTGTTTATGCAATGCGTCAGAGCTGAACATCATGACGGACTGATTGAAATGATTTCTGTTTTCCATCCGCTGTGATAAAAACCAGTGCTGAACGGGTGTCCAAGGTATGTCTCCTTCCACCGGCCGCTGATCGATGACTCTTTCCGCTTTCCGGATAAGAGGCGCGAGTTCCTTAATGGACGGATGCCGGAATAAGTCACTTGCCGTCATTTTCCACCCATAGCGTCCGAGCCGTGCGGCAACTTGCAGCGCTTTGATTGAATCGCCGCCCAACTCAAAAAATGAGTCCTCAATCCCGACTTGTTTTGTGCCGAGCACTTCCTGCCAGATCACGGAAAGCTGTTCTTCAAGCTCATTGCGGGGAGCTGTGTACACGGTTTGAAGCGCGAGCTCCGGTTCGGGCAGATTTTTCCGATCCAATTTACCGTTCGGCGTAAGCGGCAGCTTCTCAAGTTCCATCATATAGGCCGGAACCATGTAATTCGGCAGTTGCTTAGAAAGTGAAGAACGCACTTTTTCTGTATCCATGTCCGCCTGCAGACTCATATATGCGATCAGTTCTTTATTGCCGGACTGCCCGGTTCTGACTGACACGGCAGCTTCTTTCACGCCGTCCAGGCTCCTCAGTGCGGTTTCAACCTCTCCCAGCTCGACCCGATAACCGCGGATTTTCACTTGATCATCCATCCGTCCGGCATATTCAATCGTTCCGTCCGGCAGCCAGCGGGCTAAATCTCCGGTGCGGTACATCCGTTCTCCGGGAACAAAAGGGTTAGGGACAAATTTTTCTTCCGTCAGCTCAGGGCGGCCGAAATATCCTCTTGCCACACCGTCTCCGCCTGTGCATAATTCGCCGATGACGCCGATCGGCTGCGGTGTTCCCCTGCTGTTTATGATATATGCGGTTGAATTTCCGACAGGGCGGCCGATCGGGATTGAATGATCGTATGATTGTTCAATCAAAAAGCAAGTCGAGAACGTCGTGTTTTCAGTCGGTCCGTATCCATTCCATACTGAGAGATGCGGCAGCGCATTCCGAACCCGGTTTACATGGCTCGGGGACAGTGCTTCCCCGCCGATAATCAATCGGGATAATCCGGAAAACACGTGTTCATTTTGTTCTGATAGATGATTGAACAAAGACGATGTCAGCCACAGTGTCGTAATGCCGTTTTGCTGTATAAATGTGTCCAGAACATCAGAGTCGAGATAGGTTTCCTGGTCACTTACATATAAAGAAGCGCCGTTTAAAAGCGAACCGAATATTTCAAATGTCGTTACATCAAATCCTAATGATGAAGTAAACAACAGTCTGTCTTCCGGCGTAAAATCAATATAATTGCTGTTTTTCACAAGGCGGATCACGCTTCGCTGTTCAATCATGACGCCTTTTGGCGCACCTGTTGACCCGGACGTATAAATCATGTAGGCCAACGATTCAGGTCCGCCGAGCGGTTCGGGATTTTCCGAACTCAAGCCGGCCTTTGTTTGAATATCCTCTATGAATAAACGTTTTCCTGAAAGCGGCAGACCGTCAAGTTTATCAGATTGGAGAAGAATATCAGCTTTACAGTCTTTAAGCATCCATTCAGCCCGTTCCCGAGGCACATCGTCACCGATAGGCAAGTAGGCGCCTCCCGCTTTTAATATTCCGAGGATTCCGGAAGCAAGCTCTGTTGTGCGGCCGGTTAATAAGGCGACAACACTTTCCGGACCGACACCATTTGATCGGAGAGCCGCCGCTATTCTGTTAGCCCGTTCGTTCAGCTCACGGTATGTCAAGATTTGTCCATCATATACAACTGCCCGGGCATCGGGGGTTTCTTCAGCCTGCCGCTCAAATAAACGGCTGATGGTTTCGTGTCTTGGGTAATCGCTTTTCGTCTGATTAAACTGATAAATGACGCGATTTGTTTCAGCATCATCCAGTACGTGAATGTCACCAAGCGGTATTGTTTGGTCTTCAATTACTTTTGTAAGAATTCGGGTAAAGTAAGAAAGCCATTTTTCGATTGTCTGTTTTTGATAGATATCTGTATTGAATTCAAAATCAAAGCTGATTGAACCGTCAGACCCTTCTGACGCGTAAAGCGTGGCATCAAACTTTGCGGTTTTATGACTTGTATCCGCAGCTTGAGTCAAATGCAGCTCATTTAAATTCAGGGATTCACGCTCCATATTTTGGAGCACAAACATCACGTCAAACAGCGGATTGCGGCTTGTGTCCCGCTGCACGCCGAGCCGTTCCACCAGCTCTTCAAACGGGTAGTCCTGATGCTCATACGCCTCAAGCGCCGCCTGGCGGACTTCCGACAAATAATCGGTAAACCGTTTGTCTCCTTTCGGCTCCGTTCTGATGGCAAGCGTGTTGACGAACATGCCGAGAATCGGTTCAAGGTCTTTGTGCGGACGCCCGGCAATCGGCGAGCCGACGATGATGTCTTCCTGCCCGCTCAATCTCGCGAGTAACGTATTGTACGCGGCGAGAAGAACCATATACAAAGTGGAGCCGTGATCCCGGGCGATGCGGTGAAGGCCGGATGCCGTTTCAGCGTCAAGCGTGCACGATACGCTGCCGCCCGCAAAGCTTCTGACAGCCGGGCGGGGCTTGTCAGCCGGAAGCTCAAGCACCGGAAGCTCTCCTTCGAGCCGTTTCAGCCAATACGCTTCCTGCTTCTGATACCCTTCTTTCTGCTGAAACGACCGCTGCCAGACAGCATAGTCTTTATATTGAAGGCGCATCGGCGCAAGCGAACGGCCTGCGTACAGCTCGCCGAATTCTTTTATCAAGGTGTTGACGGAAACGCCGTCAGAAATAATATGATGCATATCCGTTAATAAAAGATGGTGTTCTTCCGATTCTTTCACGAGGGCCGCACGGAAGAGCGGCGCTTCCTCCAGACAAAACGGCCGGACGAATGCGTCAGCTGACTCGGCCTCATCGAGCTGAAACCGTACGCTGTCATGGATGCGCTGCACCGGTTCGCCGTCAGGCCCCGTTTCAAAGGACGTTCTGAGCGACTCGTGCCGCTCAACAAGCTGCCGGAACGTCTCCTCCAGCCGGCCGCGGTCAAGCGGACCCGTCAGTTCCAGCACAGCCGGCATATTGTAGCCGACACCGCCGTCTTCAAGCTGTTGGAGCACATACATCCGTTTCTGCGCCGAAGACACCGGGTAGGTGTCCTGTTTTTTCGCAGGCTGAATCGCTTCATACGGGCTCTCTTCCAAGTCCTGAATAACCGAAGCGAGCTCTTCCACCGTCGGCCGGGCGAA
>NZ_JAAMNX010000014.1:0-9428 GCF_011065565.1 Bacillus sp. EKM420B
ACGCCGCAGTCCATGAGAATGCGCGCGATCCGGTTCGCCCTTGCGTTCAGCTCGCCGTACGTCCATTTCGCGCCGTTGTATGCCGCGGCCGGACGGTTTGCATGGCGGGCGGCCGTTTCTTCAAAGAGACGGTGAACCGTTTTGTCCCGCGGCACGGAGAGTGTTTTTCCTTTCCATGCGTCAAGAAGGGCTTGTTTTTCAGCATCGCTGATCAGTGAAATCTCTGGCAGCTTTCTGTCCGGGCTTTCCGCCGCTTGCTTCAGAATCCGCAGGAACCCGGCGCTCCACTTTTCAATGGTTTCTTTTTTAAACAGATCAGTCGCATATTCAAACTGAAGGCCGAGACCTTCTTGATCCGTAAAGCCGCCGAGTGTCAGATCGAATTTCGCCGTGCCTTGGTTTGACTCATACGGAGTGATGCGCAGGTTCTCCAGTTCCAGTGTTTCTTTATCCGGATCTTCTGTCGTCACCATCACCTGGAACAACGGATTGCGGCTCATATCTCTCGGCAGGTCAAGCTTTCCGATCAAATCCTCAAACGGATAATCCTGATGCGCCAGCGCGTCGAGATTGGTTTGTTTCACCTGTTCGAGCAGCCCGGCGAAGGTCTGCTCTTTTCGCGTTTCATTGCGAAGCGCAAGCGTATTGACAAACATCCCCGGCATTTCCTGAACTTCGGCGCTCGTTCTTCCGGCGGTCACCGAGCCGATAATGATATCACGCTGCCCCGTGATTTTGCTCAAAAAGACATGGAACGCGGCGTGAAGCACCATATGAAGAGTCGCTCCCGATGATTCCATTAATTCACGCACCGCTTTTTCCGTTTCACGTCCCGCTCTGAAACGGACGGATTGTCCTTTAAAACTTTGAACCGGCGGACGGGGAAAATCGGTCGGCAGATTCAATTCAGGAAGCTCGCCGGAAAATGCGGAGAGCCAATAACGTTCATGGTCTTTCATCCGTTCGGCCTGCCCGGGTTCATTCTGCCAGACGGCGAAGTCTTTATAGTGCAGGTTCGGCGACGGCAGACTTCCGCCTTTGTAAAGGTGAGCGAGCTCTTTGACCAGCATGCTTCTGGACACGCCGTCGGCAATAATATGATGCATATCCAGCAGCAGCAGGTGTTTCTTTTCATTCAGTCTGACAAGAGCGGCCCGAATGAGCGGAGCCGCGCTCAGATCAAACGGCTTAATGAATGCCTGAATGATAAGATCCGCTTTCTCCTCGTCCGCTGCCTCAAAAATGTGCAGGTCAATGTCAGCCTGTTCTGCGATCTTCTGCATCGGCTGACCTTTTTGATCGATAAAGGACGTCCGCAAAGATTCGTGGCGATTGATCATCTGATTGAGCGCTTCCTGAAGCCTTGAAATATTGACTTCTCCTTCCATCAGAAGAACGGACGGCATATTATAGCTGATTGTCTCCCGGTCAAGCTGGTTCAGGACGTACATCCGTTTTTGGGCGGATGATAACGGGTACGCGTCTGCACTGTCTGCCGGTGTGATCATCCGATATCCCTCAGATACCGCCGATTTTTCGATATATGCGGCAAGCAGGCGGACAGTCGGCTGTTCGAACAGCGCTTTTAACGGAACCGTTTTGTCCAGTTCAGCCTGAATATTGGCGAGGAGCATCATGCCTTTTAAAGAGTGCCCGCCGTAATCGAAGAAATTATCGTCGATGCCGAGCGTATCCGTACCGAGTGTCTGTTTCCAAATGCGGCACAGCTTTTCCTCCAATTCCGTTTCCGGCAAGGCTGAAGCTGTTTGCGCCGTTTGGCTGACGCCCGGTTTCGGGAGGGCGTTTTTATCGGTTTTTCCGTTGGCTGTGAGCGGAATGCGGTCTACCTGCACGAAATAAGCCGGAAGCATATGAGACGGCAGTGTTTCGGAAAGCCGTTTGCGAAGCTCAGAGCCTTTCAGCCCGCTGTCGGCTTTATAGTACGCGCACAGTTCCGGCAGCCCGCCTTCGCTGACTGCGAGAACGACCGCCTCCTGAATGCCATTTACGCTTAACAGCACGGTTTCAACCTCTTTTAATTCAATGCGGTAGCCCCGGATTTTCACCTGATCATCCGCACGGCCGATAAATTCAATCGTCCCGTCAGGAAGCCTGCGGACGACATCTCCCGTTTTGTACATCAGGCTGTCCGGTGAAAAAGGATTTGAGAGAAATTTCTCCGCCGTCAGCTGCGGACGGTGAAGATATCCTCTGGCAAGCCCCTTCCCGGTAATATAAAGCTCGCCGCTTGCGCCCGGAGGAACGAGCTGCATTGCTCCGTCCAATACAAGCGCGCCGGTATTTGCGATCGGGCGGCCGATGACGGGACGCTGCTCATATTGATCAAGACGCTCCATATTGATCCGTTCCGCAATGGCGCCGATCGTCGTTTCCGTCGGCCCGTAGTGATTGATGAAGTCGGTATGGGCGTATACGTCATGAAACTTGCGGACATCGGACGTGATGATCTTTTCTCCGCCGAGCACCACTAAACGAAGCGGGCTGAAACGGCGTTCTGACGTAAAACAGGCTGTATTGACGATCATATGGAACAATGACGGCGTCAGTTTCATATACGTAATGCCGTTTTTCTGTATATACTCACCAAGCTGATCAGGCGCGGTGTACGTCTCTTTCGGCACAATGTGCAGCTCGCCGCCCGCCTGAAGAATCGGGAATATGGCCGTATAGCCGAGATCAAATGCGTAAGAAGACAGCAGCATGGATTTGTCAGCTTCGGTCAAACCGGCTTCACGGCTGAACCATGTGACATAATTGATTAGATTGCGGTGCTCCAGCTGGACGCCTTTCGGTTTGCCCGTTGTTCCCGAGGTATAAATGATATAGGCAAGCTGGTCGGCGCCGGGCTCCGTTTCAAGCCGGTCGGCGCTTTCGTTCTGCCATTCTCCGTCTTCCATTACGACCGTTTTTCCTTTATAAACGGCGGCCGCGGTCATGTTTCTCTCATTGACGACCAGAAGCTTCGTTCCGCTGTCTTCGAGAGAGTAGCGGATTCTCTCTTCAGGAGTCTCCGGATCAATCGGGAGAAATGCCGCTCCGGCTTTCATGACGCCGAGAATCGCGGTAATCAAATCGGCCGAACGATCCATCATAATGGCCACGATGTCCTCACTGCCCGTTCCGCAAGCCTGAAGGTGGCGGGCAAACCGGTTCGAGCGTTCATCAAGCTCACGATATGTCAGACTTGTTCCGCCCGCAACCGCCGTGAGATCAGGCGTTTTTTGCGCTTGCCGTTCAAACAGCGAAACAAAAGTGCCCTCAGGCAGATCCGCTTCCGTCCGTTTTTCATCAGAAAGGAGCGCTTCCCGCTCAGGAGCGGACAGCAGGCTTGCGTCGGCCAGCTGAATATCCGGATTTTCGGCGCAGGCTTTAATCAGATTGACAAAATGAGCGCTCCAGCGGCGGATGGTTTCGTCCGCAAATAAGGCTTTCGCGTAATCAAAGCTCAATCCGACCTCTTCTCCGCGCTCAGCCGCTTCTAAGGAAAGATCAAATTTAGCGACATGATGATGCATGGAGTAAGAAGAAATCTCCAAATCTCCGAGCCGCAGGGCCGGGATCTCCATGTTCTGCATATTAAATAACACGCTGAACAGCGGACTCCGGCTTGTGTCCCTCGTTAACGGCAGTTTTTCAATTAATTCTTCAAGCGGATAGCTTTGATGCTCAAAAGCTTGAAGGCTCGCCGTTTTCACTTCATCCAGAAATTGCTTGAACGTTTTTTTGCCGGCAGGATGCGACCGAAGCGCCACTGTGTTGACAAACATGCCCGGCACGTCTTGGAGATCAGGATGCTGTCTTCCGGCCGCCGGAGACCCGACTATGATGTCTTCCTGCCCCGAATATTTGGACAGCAGCACTTGAAAAGCGGCTAACAAGAACATGTACATCGTCGTATCCGTATCAGCCAGCAGCTTCTTAATCTGCGCCGTCACCTGTTTATCAAGCCCGAAGATGACGCGTTCCCCTTCAAAACTGCGCTCTGCAGGACGCGGGAAATCAAGCGGCAGATCCAGCACCGGCAGATCGCCTTTGAACGTATCAAGCCAGTAAGCTTCGTGCTGATCGAGATTTGCTTTTTCACGCTGCCAGACTGAAAAATCCTTATAATGAATCTTTGGCAGCTCAAGCTCCGTGCCTTGATAAAGCTTCGCAAGATCACCGATGAAAATGCCCATTGAGCTTCCGTCCGTAATAATGTGGTGCATGTCAATCAGCAGAAGATGCCGGTCTTCTTCAAGCCGGATCAGCTTCGAACGGACCAGCGGCGCATGATTGAGCGCAAACGGCCTGATAAAGGCTTTTGTCAGCTCTTCTGCATCTTCTTCCCGGCCCTCGGCGGTTTCAAGCTCAAACGACACATTTTTATGAATGGTCTGCACGACTTCTCCATCTGCCATGTCAAACGACGTACGCAGTGTCTCATGACGGTTGATTAATGCCTGCATGGCCTCTTCAAGACGCTTTTTGTCTACTGATCCTTCCAGCAGAAGTACAGCAGGGACGTTGTAGCTCGTGCTGGCCTGTCCGAGCTGATTAAGGATATACATCCTGCGCTGTGCTGAGGAAACAGGATAATGCTTCTGATAAGGCGCTTGTCGGATCGGTTCAAACTGCTGTTCCTCCTCGCTCTCATGCTCCAAATAATGCGCAAGCTCCTGAATGGTCGGCTTTTCAAATAACACTTTAATCGGCACTTCTTTTTGAAAGTGCTCCTGGATTTTAGCGGTCATCATCATAGCTTTTAAAGAATGTCCGCCAATCGTGAAGAAATTGTCAGTCACACCCGCTTTTACACCGAGAATGCCTTCCCAAATGTCCGCGAGTTTCTGCTCCGCTTCCGTTTTCGGCGCTTCGTATTCTTTTTGAACGGCTTCAGCCTGAGGCTCAGGCAGCGCTTTTTTATCAATCTTTCCGTTCGCCGTCAGCGGAAACTGATTCATCTGGATGAAGTGCGCGGGAATCATGTATTCCGGAAGTGATTCCGAAAGCGTTTTGCGCAGGTCTTCCGGCGAAAGGTCCCGGTCTGCGGTAAAGTAAGCGCAGATTTCATTTTCATCCGCTTTATTTTTCCGGATCACAGCCGCAGATTCCGTCACATTCTCCGCCTGGCTGATTTTCGCCTCGATTTCGCCGAGCTCGATTCTGAAACCGCGGACCTTTACTTGATTGTCAATTCTGCCGAGAAACTCGATCGTGCCGTCCGGAAGCCACTTCGCCAAGTCCCCCGTCCGGTATATCATTTCATCCGGTCTGAACGGATCGCGGACAAACTGCTTCTCCGTTAATTCAGGCAGATTCACATAGCCTCTTGCCACTCCGCTTCCGCCGACGCACAGCTCACCGGGCGCGCCGATCGGCTGGAGGTTGCGGTTTTCGTCCATAATGTACGCAGTGGAATTTCCGATCGGCTTCCCGATCGGGATCGAGCCGTCGTAGTCCTGATCAATGAGAAAACTCGTCGAAAACGTCGTATTCTCCGTCGGCCCGTAGCCGTTCCAAAGCGACAGCTCCGGTGATGCCTTCCTCACTTTGCTGACGATATGCGGCACAAGCGCGTCACCGCCGATGATGAGGTGCCGGAGCGTGTTAAACATGCCGGCATCCTTTTGGGCAAGCTGATTAAACAGCGGAGACGTCAGCCACATGGTCGTGATCCGCTGCTCTTTCAGAAATTGGGCGAATTGCCCGGCGTCAAGCAGCGTCTCTTTTTTCACCGGGTGTAATGCCGCTCCGTTCAGCAATGCGCCGAAGACTTCGAAGGTTCCGGCATCAAAGCTGACGGCTCCCGTTTGCGCCATCCGGTCTTCTTCATGAATCGGCACGTAATTCGAATGTTTGACGAGCCTGATGATATTTCTGTGTTCAATCATGACGCCTTTCGGTTTTCCGGTCGACCCGGATGTATACATGATATACGCCAAGTCGTTGCCGCCGGCCGGGAGATTCAAGTCTGTTCCGCTTACCGTTTCATCCGCGCTTTCATCCAGCATGACAATCGGGACTTGCAATGTGCCCGCTTGTTCTTGATAGTCCTGAACTGTCAGCACGAGCCGAATCGAGCTGTCTGCCGCCATAAAGCGGAGACGGTCCTCCGGAAAAGCCGGATCAATCGGCACATAGGCGCCGCCTGCTTTTAGGACGGCAAGCATTCCGATAACGGTTTCCGCAGACCGGTCGTTCATAATAGCGGCGGTCCGGCCTTTTTCCAGCCCGCTCTTCACAAGGTGTCTCGCCAGGCGGTTGGCCGCTTCGTTCACTTCACGGTAGGTCCATTCGCGTCCCTCTTCTTTTATCGCGATGCTTGCAGGCGTCCGGTTTGCCTGTGCTTCAAACAAACGGTGAACGGCCTCCTCTTCCGGAAGCGCCGTTTTCGTATCATTGAATATCTCAACAATCTGCCGCTCTTCTTCGCCTGAAACAAGGCCGAGTTCCCGCACGGGCGCGTCAGGCGTTCCGATCGCCGCTTTCATCATGCGGGTCAGATGGTGCGCCGTTCGTTCGATGGCATCATGAGCGAAAGCCGCTCCGTTGTATTTGATTTTGACAGTCCACGTTTTTCCCGGATACACGATGAGATTGAAATCAAAGCTCGTCTGCTCAAAAGCATGTTCAACTTTAATGGAAAAGCCGAGTCTTTCCTCCATGCCCCCGTTTTCCAGCTCTTTGTCCAGCGGATAGTTTTCAAACGCGACCAAATGATTCAAGAGGCTGCCGTCCAGAGCGGAGCGCTTTTGAATGTCATAGAGCGGCACATAATCATAGCGCTCGGCTTCCACGGCGTTTTTCTGAACTGCCGCCATCACGTCAGAAAAGGCTGCATCTTTGTCAATCTTGATTCTGACGGGAATCGTATTGATGAACAGCCCCGCCATCGTTTCAATGCCGTTGATTTCTGAAGGACGGCCTGATACGACGGTGCCGAACACCACATCGGCTGTATAGTTGTATTTGCTGAGCACCGCACCCCAAACGGCCTGAAACAGGTTAGGCCCCGTGACTTGATGCCGGTTGGCGGTCTGCTGAATCTGCGCGACCAGCTCTTCATCCCAGACAAAAGAATATTCTTCATTTTGGTAGTCTTTCTTTTCTGATGCCAGACGGCCCGGGAGCAGGCTCGGCTGTTCGAAATCCGCCAGGCGGCTGCTCCAATATTGTTCCGCCTCCTCATAATCCCGGCCTCCGAGCCATTTGATATAGTCAGAGTAAGGTTTGCCCTGGCTTCCCCCAGCGGGCCGGCCGGCACGAAGCGCTTCATAGTTTTGAAACAGGCTTTTCATCAAAACGCCCATACTCCAGCCGTCCATGACGATATGATGATTGCTCCAGACGAGATACAGCTCCTTCTCACTGAGCCTGAACACCGCCGCTTTAAAGAGAATATCCTTCGCCAGATGAAAGCCCTGCTGCTGCACATCGCGTTTATAGCGTTCAATATATTCGGTTTGGCGCGCTTCATCTAATTGACTGATATCTTCATAGTGCACCTTCGTCTTCCGCTCTGCTAATACGACTTGGCGCGGTTTTTGAAGCTGCTGGTGCACGAATACCGTACGCAGGATGTCATATGTCCGGATCAGCTCATTGACGCTTTTTTCAAAAAGCTCAAGCTGAAAGCTTCCGTGAATCCTAAGCTCTAATTGTGTGAAGTAGGAGGAAGAATGCGGATCAAGCAGCGCATGATACAGCATTCCCTCCTGCATCGGTGTGAGTGCATACACCTTTTGAATCGATTTTTTGCTCATATGTCACCTCTGTCTTTTCTGTTAGAGAATTTCCATTAATTTATCAAGTTCATCAAGCGTCAGATCATCATCGCCAAGATCGCTAGGCGTAAGCTCAGGTCCGTCTTGGGCCAGGCAGTGATCTATGATTTTCAAGAGGTGCCCTTTAAAGCTGTCACTGAACGATTGAATGGTTTTTTCATGAAATTCGAGAGAATGATAGGCAAACGTCATCGTCATCTGCCCATTTTCTATAAATCCGACAATATCAAGCGCATTCGGCTTCTCTGTGTCAGGGCTCAGCGATTGTCCTGACGGCATCCCGGATCTTGTAAATAAGCCGGAATCCGACATCTCATTAAACTGGCCTAAGTAGTTAAAGCTGATATCCGGATCAATCTTAAATGAAAGATTCTCTTTATGCTCAGGCGCCGTTACATAACGCAGAATGCCGTAGCCGACTCCTTTGTTCGGGATGTGTCTGATGTCTTCTTTCATTTGTTTCAGCTGATATGAAAGATCGTCGGCGTGCTTCATCTCAAGGATCATCGGATACATGCTCGTAAACCATCCGACCGTCCGGGTGATATTCAGGCCGTCAAGAATGTCTTCGCGCCCGTGGCCTTCCAAATGAACGCCGATCGTGTCTTCACCCGTCCACTCTTTCAGCGCCAGTCCGAGCGCCGTGAGCAGGATGTCGTTCATTTCCGTATGGTAGGCTTCATGTACGTTTGTCGTCAGCTGTTCAGTTTGTTCAGGCGTCAGAGAGAAGCTGACCGTTCTCGTATGTCTCATGCGCTGATCGCCAGACTGCCTGTCTTTCGGAAGCTGAGTGCATACCTCTTTTTCCTCAAGCTCTCTCCAGTAATCCGCTTCTTTCAGAAACGCCTTCGTATTTGCGTATTCTTTGATTCTTTCAGCAAATTCGGCGAATGAATGTGTTTTCGGAGGCAGCGCCGGTTCATTGCCTTGCTTCAGCTGCGTATAAACGGACGTGAAGTCCTCCAGTAAAATCCGCCAAGATACACCATCCACGACTAAGTGATGGATTGCGAGAAGAAGGTGGTCTCCATCTTCAGCCCGGAAGAGCCCGGCCTTCAGCAGATGTCCTGTTTCCAGTGAAATACTGCTTTGAAGACGGTCTGCTTCTCGTTCGATACGGTCCTCATGGTCTTCAGCAGGTCCGTTCAGCTCAAAGACGTTCAGTTCAACAGACGCATCCTCAAGCCCTCTGTAATACGGTTTTTGTTCACGATAAATCATCCGGAGCGCATCATGGTGCACCGTCAGGACATGTAATGTTTTTTCTGTTATCTCCGGATCAAAGCCGTCTTTCGCATGAAGCATGACGGATTGGTTCCAGTGGTGTTTGTCGGTAAAGTTTTTCTCAAAGAACCAGCGCTGGATCGGCGTTAAGTCCGCTTCGCCTTCGACAGGTCCCTGATCGGCCTGCTTGCCTTCCGTCCGCTCCACATAAGAGACGAGCTCTTCGATGGTCGGATGCTGGAAGAGATCTTTCATCTCCAATTTATACCCGTGCTGGTTCAGACGGCTCGCCATTTGGATGCCTTTGATCGAGTCGCCGCCGAGCGTGAAGAAATTATCGCTTACGCCGATCTGATCAAGACCGAGCACTTCCTGCCAAATGTCAGAAAGCAGCGTCTCCATCTCCGTTTCCGGCGC
>NZ_JAAMNX010000015.1:0-1572 GCF_011065565.1 Bacillus sp. EKM420B
TGTTCTTTGAAAACTAGATAACAGAAGTAATTCACATTCAATTAGTAATGCAAGATATCACGTAGTGATTCTTTTTAACGGTTAAGTTAGAAAGGGCGCACGGTGGATGCCTTGGCACTAGGAGCCGATGAAGGACGGGACGAACACCGATATGCTTCGGGGAGCTGTAAGCAAGCTTTGATCCGGAGATTTCCGAATGGGGAAACCCACCACTCGTAATGGAGTGGTATCCATATCTGAATACATAGGATATGAGAAGGCAGACCCGGGGAACTGAAACATCTAAGTACCCGGAGGAAGAGAAAGCAAATGCGATTCCCTGAGTAGCGGCGAGCGAAACGGGACCAGCCCAAACCAAGAGGCTTGCCTCTTGGGGTTGTAGGACACTCTGTACGGAGTTACAAAGGAACGAGGTAGATGAAGAGGTCTGGAAAGGCCCGCCATAGGAGGTAACAGCCCTGTAGTCAAAACTTCGTTCTCTCCTGAGTGGATCCTGAGTACGGCGGAACACGTGAAATTCCGTCGGAATCCGGGAGGACCATCTCCCAAGGCTAAATACTCCCTAGTGACCGATAGTGAACCAGTACCGTGAGGGAAAGGTGAAAAGCACCCCGGAAGGGGAGTGAAAGAGATCCTGAAACCGTGTGCCTACAAGTAGTCAGAGCCCGTTAACGGGTGATGGCGTGCCTTTTGTAGAATGAACCGGCGAGTTACGATCCCGTGCAAGGTTAAGCAGAAGATGCGGAGCCGCAGCGAAAGCGAGTCTGAATAGGGCGAATTGAGTACGTGGTCGTAGACCCGAAACCAGGTGATCTACCCATGTCCAGGGTGAAGTTCAGGTAACACTGAATGGAGGCCCGAACCCACGCACGTTGAAAAGTGCGGGGATGAGGTGTGGGTAGGGGTGAAATGCCAATCGAACCTGGAGATAGCTGGTTCTCTCCGAAATAGCTTTAGGGCTAGCCTCAAGGTAAGAGTCTCGGAGGTAGAGCACTGATTGGACTAGGGGCCCCTACCGGGTTACCGAATTCAGTCAAACTCCGAATGCCGATGACTTATCCTTGGGAGTCAGACTGCGAGTGATAAGATCCGTAGTCGAAAGGGAAACAGCCCAGACCGCCAGCTAAGGTCCCAAAGTATACGTTAAGTGGAAAAGGATGTGGAGTTGCTTAGACAACCAGGATGTTGGCTTAGAAGCAGCCACCATTTAAAGAGTGCGTAATAGCTCACTGGTCGAGTGACTCTGCGCCGAAAATGTACCGGGGCTAAACGTATCACCGAAGCTGCGGACTGTTCTTCGAACAGTGGTAGGAGAGCGTTCTAAGGGCTGTGAAGCAAGACCGGAAGGACTTGTGGAGCGCTTAGAAGTGAGAATGCCGGTATGAGTAGCGAAAGAGGGGTGAGAATCCCCTCCACCGAATGCCTAAGGTTTCCTGAGGAAGGCTCGTCCGCTCAGGGTTAGTCGGGACCTAAGCCGAGGCCGAAAGGCGTAGGCGATGGATAACAGGTTGATATTCCTGTACCACCTCCTCACCATTTGAGCAATGGGGGGACGCAGGAGGATAGGGTAAG
>NZ_JAAMNX010000016.1:0-1252 GCF_011065565.1 Bacillus sp. EKM420B
AATAGGGCGGCACCTTGACGGTACCTAACCAGAAAGCCACGGCTAACTACGTGCCAGCAGCCGCGGTAATACGTAGGTGGCAAGCGTTGTCCGGAATTATTGGGCGTAAAGGGCTCGCAGGCGGTTTCTTAAGTCTGATGTGAAAGCCCCCGGCTCAACCGGGGAGGGTCATTGGAAACTGGGGAACTTGAGTGCAGAAGAGGAGAGTGGAATTCCACGTGTAGCGGTGAAATGCGTAGAGATGTGGAGGAACACCAGTGGCGAAGGCGACTCTCTGGTCTGTAACTGACGCTGAGGAGCGAAAGCGTGGGGAGCGAACAGGATTAGATACCCTGGTAGTCCACGCCGTAAACGATGAGTGCTAAGTGTTAGGGGGTTTCCGCCCCTTAGTGCTGCAGCTAACGCATTAAGCACTCCGCCTGGGGAGTACGGTCGCAAGACTGAAACTCAAAGGAATTGACGGGGGCCCGCACAAGCGGTGGAGCATGTGGTTTAATTCGAAGCAACGCGAAGAACCTTACCAGGTCTTGACATCCTCTGACAATCCTAGAGATAGGACGTCCCCTTCGGGGGCAGAGTGACAGGTGGTGCATGGTTGTCGTCAGCTCGTGTCGTGAGATGTTGGGTTAAGTCCCGCAACGAGCGCAACCCTTGATCTTAGTTGCCAGCATTCAGTTGGGCACTCTAAGGTGACTGCCGGTGACAAACCGGAGGAAGGTGGGGATGACGTCAAATCATCATGCCCCTTATGACCTGGGCTACACACGTGCTACAATGGACAGAACAAAGGGCAGCGAAACCGCGAGGTTAAGCCAATCCCACAAATCTGTTCTCAGTTCGGATCGCAGTCTGCAACTCGACTGCGTGAAGCTGGAATCGCTAGTAATCGCGGATCAGCATGCCGCGGTGAATACGTTCCCGGGCCTTGTACACACCGCCCGTCACACCACGAGAGTTTGTAACACCCGAAGTCGGTGAGGTAACCTTTATGGAGCCAGCCGCCGAAGGTGGGACAGATGATTGGGGTGAAGTCGTAACAAGGTAGCCGTATCGGAAGGTGCGGCTGGATCACCTCCTTTCTAAGGATTTTAACGGAATATAAGACCTTGGGTCTTATAAACAGAACGTTCCCTGTCTTGTTTAGTTTTGAAGGATCATTCGATTCTTCGAGATGTTGTTCTTTGAAAACTAGATAACAGAAGTAATTCACATTCAATTAGTAATGCAAGATATCACGTAGTGATTCTTTTTA
>NZ_JAAMNX010000017.1:0-845 GCF_011065565.1 Bacillus sp. EKM420B
AATGGTCGGGAAGACAGGATTCGAACCTGCGACCCCATGGTCCCAAACCATGTGCTCTACCAAGCTGAGCTACTTCCCGATTTTTTAAAATATTATGGCGCGCCCGAGAGGAGTCGAACCCCTAACCTTTTGATCCGTAGTCAAACGCTCTATCCAATTGAGCTACGGGCGCAATTAATTTCACAATATCCCGTTGGGATAAAATGGAGCGGAAGACGGGATTCGAACCCGCGACCCCCACCTTGGCAAGGTGGTGTTCTACCACTGAACTACTTCCGCAAGTAAAAATGTAATGCATACCCAGAATACAGCCTCAGATGGCGGTAAAC
This sequence comes from Bacillus sp. EKM420B, assembly GCF_011065565.1. NCBI lineage: Bacteria > Bacillati > Bacillota > Bacilli > Caryophanales > Bacillaceae > Bacillus > Bacillus sp. EKM420B. Next base: position 330 of record NZ_JAAMNX010000017.1, read on the forward strand.
CGTATTGTTATTTATACTGTTCATTATGACAAAAGTAATTATATCAAGGTTTTGATAAAAGTCAATACCGTTTAACAATTAATTATGTTAATCTCTTTTGCATCATTGAAGAAAGGATTCATCAGAAGACGCGCTAAATACCTATACCTTAACTGGTACAATCAGCAACGGATTTTTACTGAACTAAACAAAAAATAACAGTTCCATAACATTCGGAAACTGCTTCAGATCAACGTATTTAGATAAGCTTCCAAGCGGGCTCGAACCGCTGACCTCTTCCTTACCATGGAAGTGCTCTACCTGCTGAGCTATGGAAGCAATGGCTCCGCAGGTAGGACTCGAACCTACGACCGATCGGTTAACAGCCGATAGCTCTACCACTGAGCTACTGCGGAATATTATAAGCTTCATAAACAAAAACATGGTAGATAAAATAAAAAGCTTGGCGGCGTCCTACTCTCACAGGGGGAAACCCCCGACTACCATCGGCGCTGAAGAGCTTAACTTCCGTGTTCG
>NZ_JAAMNX010000018.1:0-559 GCF_011065565.1 Bacillus sp. EKM420B
GAACGGCACTTGTTCTTCCCTAACAACAGAGCTTTACGATCCGAAAACCTTCATCACTCACGCGGCGTTGCTCCGTCAGACTTTCGTCCATTGCGGAAGATTCCCTACTGCTGCCTCCCGTAGGAGTCTGGGCCGTGTCTCAGTCCCAGTGTGGCCGATCACCCTCTCAGGTCGGCTACGCATCGTCGCCTTGGTGAGCCGTTACCTCACCAACTAGCTAATGCGCCGCGGGTCCATCTGTAAGTGGTAGCCGAAGCCACCTTTTATGTCTGAACCATGCGGTTCAAACAACCATCCGGTATTAGCCCCGGTTTCCCGGAGTTATCCCAGTCTTACAGGCAGGTTACCCACGTGTTACTCACCCGTCCGCCGCTAACATCAGGGAGCAAGCTCCCATCTGTCCGCTCGACTTGCATGTATTAGGCACGCCGCCAGCGTTCGTCCTGAGCCAGGATCAAACTCTCCGATAAAGTAGTTTGACTGACTACGCACATCGCTGTGCGATTTATTTAAAACTTTGAATTAACAGGTACGTTTTGTCTTGTTTAGTTTTCAAAGA
>NZ_JAAMNX010000019.1:0-460 GCF_011065565.1 Bacillus sp. EKM420B
CGTTCCCATGCCGAACACGGAAGTTAAGCTCTTCAGCGCCGATGGTAGTCGGGGGTTTCCCCCTGTGAGAGTAGGACATCGCCAGGCAGACTTCATTCCGCAGTAGCTCAGTGGTAGAGCTATCGGCTGTTAACCGATCGGTCGTAGGTTCGAATCCTACCTGCGGAGCCATTTATGGAGAGCTGTCCGAGTGGCCGAAGGAGCACGATTGGAAATCGTGTAGGCGGTAACCCCGTCTCAAGGGTTCGAATCCCTTGCTCTCCGCCACTAATTATCAATACATAACAAACGAAAAAATACCAGGGCCCGTTGGTCAAGCGGTTAAGACACCGCCCTTTCACGGCGGTAACACGGGTTCGAATCCCGTACGGGTCACTTATATGATGGAGGATTAGCTCAGCTGGGAGAGCATCTGCCTTACAAGCAGAGGGTCGGCGGTTCGAGCCCGTCATCCTCCACC